>NZ_JACVXC010000030.1 GCF_014596935.1 Aestuariibaculum suncheonense
AAGTATTACTTCAAAAAGTGAAGCCGCTTGGAACCTGCAAGGCAAAAAGTATGACACGATGAGCGGTGGTGAAAAAACACGTACTCAAATCGCCTCTGCTCTAGAAAAAGACCCAGATATCCTTATCTTAGATGAACCTACGTCTCATCTTGATGTCGAAGGAATGGATCAGCTCGCAGGTGTGCTTCAACATTTTAAAGGAGCTCTATTGCTTGTCTCTCATGACCGTGTATTTCTAGATATGATATGTACGAAGATCATCGAAAT
>NZ_JACVXC010000031.1 GCF_014596935.1 Aestuariibaculum suncheonense
AACGCACCTTCAGCAATTTCACTATTCGTATTTCCTTCTTTAATATCAGGGACTACAACAGCGAATGCTACTTCTGGATTTTCGTAAGGGGCATATCCGATCAATGTTTTGTTAACAATTCCTGTAGCTTTATCAATTTCGGCTGTACCTGTTTTTCCTGCCGGATTATAATCTTTATTCTTAAACATCCAAGCAGCTGTACCCTGGTTGCCGTGCATAACTTCATAAAATCCTTTTTGTACAACCTTGATCTGACTAGGTGACAT
>NZ_JACVXC010000032.1 GCF_014596935.1 Aestuariibaculum suncheonense
AACAGGACCTGTTCGATAACCGATTGTCCCAGTTGGCATCGTTGCACAAAGGTGTGTTCCGTAGATAACGTCCACTCCATCAAGGCACCCATCTTCGATCATTGCAATAGCTCCACCAGGGGCAAGTTCTTCGGCATGCTGATGGATAAATACGATCGTCCCTTCCACTTCTTCCTTCAGCTCTGTTAGAACTTTTGCGAGTACGAGTAGCGATGCTGTGTGACCGTCATGCCCGCACGCATGCATAACACCAGGTACTTTCGAT
>NZ_JACVXC010000033.1 GCF_014596935.1 Aestuariibaculum suncheonense
AACCATGCTCGTTATAAAGATCTCTAGTTAAATCTTGAACGTCTGGTCCGATCCACGGTTCAGGTGTATTACCAGCGCTCTGCCATCCAATCGTGTAATGAGGGACATTTGCCTCTTTTGCGATCAAATCAGCTGTTTCCTGAAGCTGCGTCGGATAAGGATCTCCCATTTGTAGAATCTTTTCTGGCAGACTGTGTGCGGAGAAGATTACAACGGTTTTGTCGTGTTCGTTCTCTGGAATAGAGTTAAACGTTTGTTTAATGC
>NZ_JACVXC010000034.1 GCF_014596935.1 Aestuariibaculum suncheonense
GATAGCAAACGGGCTCATTGCAATGTTCTTTAAGAACGGTGCTTGAGGGCGCTTAAGCTTAAACACTACTTTATATTCGCCATCAGCTTTTATGCTTTCAATTACGTGACCTTCGTCACCTTCAAAGCCACCAAACATAGATTTGTAGTAATAGAACTTCTCTTCGTCTTTACTCTTAGCCCAACGCTCAAAGTTCTTGATAACCGCATCAGCGTTGAACTTCTCGCCATCATGGAATTTTACACCTTCTTCAAGCTCAAACG
>NZ_JACVXC010000035.1 GCF_014596935.1 Aestuariibaculum suncheonense
TAATTTGATGCCCCGTACCACGGAACCGGCCGGTTTACTGTCCGATTTCGCGGAACTGTCGTTTCGGGCGTAACATATATATTTCAAATTATAACTATAATTTAAAAAATTGTTAGTATATTTTAATTTTATTACCAAATTTAACTTATGATCCTTCAAAAAATATATAATAAGGATTTCAAGTTCAAAAATAAGCGGTTTTAGGCCAATTTCTAGCAAATTATTAAAAAAAAAAACCTATTTTTTTATTCAAAATGTATAC
>NZ_JACVXC010000036.1 GCF_014596935.1 Aestuariibaculum suncheonense
ATTAAAGCTTTTTTCATTCAGAAACCCTCCTAAGCTGCTTTTTTACGGTCGATCAATACCGCAATCAGAATAACGATTCCTTTTACGACCATTTGGAAGAATGATGATACACCTAACAAGTTCAAACCGTTATTTAACGTTCCGATGATCAATGCACCGATCAATGTTCCGACGATTAGTCCGTGTCCGCCAGATAAGCTTGTTCCACCTAGAACAACTGCTGCGATTGCATCCAGTTCATACGAGGTGCCGGCAGTCGGT
>NZ_JACVXC010000037.1 GCF_014596935.1 Aestuariibaculum suncheonense
ACTTCTCAAAAGTGTTTCATACGCTTCTTTCTTTTCCTTCAGAATCGTATCAGAAACAACATCGCTCGCAAGATACTCTTTATATGTATAAAGAATATTCTTGTACCCTTGTAAACTGCTCTTATGGCTCAGTGATAACTTCATGTTATGAATGGTTGCTTCATAGCGTTTATTCAATAAGTTTAATGCTGTGGCTGCATAGTGCGCTGTTTCTCTATTTTGCTGCCCAACAGCTGCTTTTAAATACCTTCCCTGTTCAGG
>NZ_JACVXC010000038.1 GCF_014596935.1 Aestuariibaculum suncheonense
CTTAATGAGCGAGGTTCATTATAGATTGTATAGCCACCAAACAGCTCGTCCGCTCCTTCCCCCGATAGAACAACAGTCACATGCTTTCTTGCTTCTCTTGCCAAAAAATAGAGAGGAACAGCTGCAGGATCAGCGACAGGTTCATCCAAATGCCATATAATCTTTGGAAGTTCCTGAAGAAATTCCTCCGGTTGAATGACGTAGTGTATATTTTCTACATTTAATTCTGCTGCGGTAGTTTTGGCAACATTGATCTCACT
>NZ_JACVXC010000039.1 GCF_014596935.1 Aestuariibaculum suncheonense
TAGGAATACCGCCCCGAGAAGGACTTCCCGTTGCACGCTCTGTTTGTGCCAAGTTGATGAGTGCTTTTTGTTCAACAACCTTCCGACTAAGACCAGCGAACGCATCTCCATTCCAATGACGGTTTTCCGCCGCTTCTAAAAGAGTCCCCAGATGCCAGCCAAGAGAAAGAGCAGTAGGAGCATCTCCCTCGGCTAAATGCTCTTGAATGGTTAAGAACTCAAGTAGATTCAACCCTTTACCGCCATATTCTTTTGGGAT
>NZ_JACVXC010000003.1 GCF_014596935.1 Aestuariibaculum suncheonense
CTGTGACGGAGAGATTGATGAAGGTGTTAAGAACACCTATTATGCCGATAATGATGGTGATGGTTATGGTGATGCAGAATCAGGTATGCTGGCCTGTTCGGCACCTGAAGGCTACGTATCAGACAACACCGATTGTGATGATGATAATGTTTTGGTACATACACCGAAATTATACTATGTCGACAGTGATGGTGATGGCTATGGATCAACAACCGAAGCAATGCTTTGTGAGTCCTCAGCACCTGTTGGCTATTCCGATAACAACACCGATTGCGATGACACGAATATTAATGTCCATCCAGGAGCAATGGAACAAATGGATAATGGTATTGATGATGATTGTAATCCTGGTACACTGGATAGTTCAGCAACTACGGATGATGACGGCGATGGATATTCGGAGAATGATGGAGATTGTGATGATACCAATATAGAAATCCACCCTGGAGCAGAGGAACTTTGCGATGGTTTAGATAATGATTGCGACGGAGAAATCGATGAAGGGTTACTACTTATTAGTTTTTATCCGGATTTAGATGGAGATGGTTACGGGGATAGTGGTGCCACCCCAATACTAGTGTGTTTAGGTCTTCAGCCACAAGGAACTGTAACGAATAATTTAGATTTAAATGATAACAATGGAGATGTTAACCCTGATGCTATCGAAATTTGCGATGGTATTGATAATGATTCTGATGGATTAGTGGATGAAGGTGTGATGATTACGTATTATGCAGATAATGATGGTGATGGTTATGGTGATGCCGGAAATAGTATTATGGCTTGCTCAGCCCCCAGCGGTTATGTTAGTGACAATACCGACTGCGACGATGCTAAATTTAGTGTAAACCCAGGATCCGAAGAGCAGTTGAATAATGGTGTCGATGATGACTGTAATCCTTTAACAGATGATGGTACTTTAGGGATTATTGATAATTCTTTTATGTTAAAGATTTCAATTTTACCTAATCCGTTTTATAATGAGTTAAATATTTATTTTTCAGAACAACTAATAAATAAGGTATATAAAGTAACTCTCTACGATTTATTAGGGAAACGTGTTTTAAGTTTAGAGAACCAGAACATAACGGGAATTATAAAAATTAAACATTTAGAAAGATTTCAGCAAGGTATTTATATGATTAAAATTTCAGATAAAGACACCGAAGCATATATAATTAAGAGAGTAGTTAAATTTTAGATACAAAAAAGACCTTTAAAAGTAAAAACAATTCTTTTTAAAGGTCTTTTTGCTTTATTAGATCCATAGTTATTTAATTACTATTTTTTTTATTGATTCGTATGACCCATGATTTACTTTAAGGTAATACATTCCTGCTTTTAATGCAGAAACATCGAGTTGTGTACGGTTGTTTTCGATGATTTTAGTGGATTGAAGAATTAATTTGCCTTGTATATCATAAATATGAGTACCGACAGACTTAATTGAAGGCTGATTAAATTTCAAATAAACGATATCCTTAGTAGGGTTAGGGTATAGGGTAAAGTTGTTTTCCTGAATATAATCCTCAACACCTAAGGCTTCCGTTACTATAGCACAAATATTGAAAGTTCCAACAAGAGGATCTACAGGAGGATAAACCCGAATATAAAGGGTTTCATCTTTTCTGTTATCTAGGGTGATTTTTGAGTATAAACTATTTCCTCCATCATCATCACATGCAATATTCGTAAGGGCATTACAAGTTCCGGAATATACAGCTAGAGCTGTGTCAGTAAAAAGAGATCCCGAATCTTCAGAAGTTTCTATAATAACATTATAAAATTTATCAGATGGTATGTCTATTTTGTACCACACATCGTTTCCTTCAATTGAGGCGCATCCAGCATCACCAATCGCTTCTGAGGATATACTAGCTTGGAAATTAGTGCCTAACGTTTGACTACAGTTTGTGTTTAGAGGTAATGCTTCAATTACGTCTGCACATTCATCATTCTCAGCTACTAGTGGTGCATCAATTTTATATAGGCAAATATTAAAATTTCCAATTTCGTCTGTATCATTTTCCCAAACTCTAAAATAAATGGTGCTTCCGGCCGGTTGGACAACATCTATTTGCGAATGACTTTCGTTATTGGTGTCTGTAGCAGGATTACCATCGTTATCACAACCTATTGATTCTAAGTTATTGCAGGGGTCATTTGTGTCTGCCACTTTAAAAACTTCTATAGCTGTATCAATTACATTTGACCCGGAAACAAAAGATGTTTTAATTCTTACGGCACCATCCACAGGCATTTGGAATTTAAACCATCTATCTTCTAGATTATTTCTAAAATTGCAACTTGGGTCGGTAAATATATTTTCATCAGTTTCGGTGTCGTCGAAAGCAAACACTTGATCAACACAAGTAATTTCGTTTACAGTTAAGAAATCATTGACTCCACATGGAGCATCAGCAGTATTTTGGGCCAATAAATTATAACTTATTAGCAATAAAAATGAACATAAGAAGAAAGTAGTTTTTTTCATAAATAAAGAAATTTTGGCTTTATTAAATTTATGAAAAAAAAAGTGAGTTATTTATTAATATTAGTCTAACTGTTTAATTTATAGATTATCAGAAGATAAATATTGTTGAGATTATTATTGGTTATCTAATTTTGCAGTAGCGCTAATATTAAAAGTGTGGTTTATCGAGATTTAGTTTTTTACTAAGGATATATTTATAAAGTACTTTTGTTAAGCAATCTTTTCAAGTAATAAACCTGTTGCGGTTAGTCCTGGGCCAAATGCGATTGCAATAACTTTTGTGTGAACTTTAATTTCTGGATCGTTTATAATTTTTTGAAATATATGAGGTACCGTAGCAGAAGACATGTTTCCTTTATGTTTTAATACATCATAAGACCAATAGGCTCTACTACTATCAATATTCAATTCATTCACTACATAATCAATAATTTTGGGGCCTCCAGGATGGATGGCATAATAAATGGAGTCCTTTTCCAATTCAAAATCAAATCCTATTTTATCACACATGTTTACGATGAAATTTTTAATATTTTTTCTTATGAAAACCGGTACTCGTTTAGATAAGGTCATTAAAAAACTATATTCTCCTAAATCCCAGGTCATATCCTCTAAAGTGTCTGGTATAATTACTTCATGAGAAGCTAGAATTTTCAATCCTGCTTTATTGCTTTTTAAGCCTTCCATATAAAATTTATTTTCGTCGTATAAAGAGTAGCCAATAAAGCCATCAGAAAATAAAGAGCAAATCATAGTATTCGCTGCTGAAAATTCTGTTAAATTTAAATGAACCGATAATAATTCTGTATGAATAATATCTACTCTGCCTTTAGTTTCACTCAAAGACAATAATCCTGAACCTGTTCTTATTGCAGGAAAAGCTCCGTAACATCCCATGTGATAAGAGTGGGTGACCTTTACATCGCTCCAATTTCGGTTTATTACAGCTTCTTGAGCTAAGCTGGGAGATGAATATCCTGAACATGTTACATGAATAATGTTTTCAGGCTTACTGGATGTGTACTCATAGAATTTATCAAAAACGTAGCCAAGTTTTTTTTTGAACCAATCCATACGCATCTCAATTTTTGGGCCATAATGGCTATCTGATAAAAACTCAAAACCTACTGGGAAAATGTATTTGGAGGGGTCTGTGTCTGCCATTTCGTTCACTATAAAATGCTCTATTTCGTCAAAAAGTAATACCTGACGCTTTTCTATATTGGCAGAAGAAACAGCGTATCTGTCGACATGATCAGAGACGTCTTTAAAAGTTATTGTTTTATTTGCTTTTGTATTTTGAAAAAAGTGATATAAAAACTTTGTATACTGATTTATAAAATTTTGATTGATTAATTTCCCAACCAAAATTGGATGAAAATTAGAGAGGATAATAGCATTCATTACAACGAGAGTTTACTTGGTATCCTAAAGTTACGAATTTTAGTTGTAATAACTCGGTTTTATGTAAACAACATCTTGTTTTTGTGTGCGTTAGGTTTTGTGTAGTAAAATAGAAACGCTTGTGTTTTAGTAGTGAGGAATTGAAATTTTATAATTTAAACGTTAACTTTTCATAATCTGCAATTTCAGGAATAATATTCAAGGCATGAAGTTCCTTTTGAGTATTCATTATTGTATCCTTGTCAATTAAACTTTGTGACCATTCGGTAATGCTCAGCCACTCTTGTACATCGCTTAATTCCTGTTCGTAACGATTGGCAATGGTTTTATCAATATTAGGAATGTTTTTAAACTCAGCAGTTGTAGCGTTTATAATATCTAAGATGATTTTTAAATCTTCCTTATGCGATGCTATAAAATCTTCACGAACGGCAATAACAAAACAAGGCCAGGGTGTCGGGCAGTTGCCAATATTTCTAAAAACACCTCGGTCCACAATAGGTTTTGTTGTGAATTTCTCCCACATAAAATAATCCGCAGTGCCATTGGTAAGGCCTTGAATGGCTCCATCTAAATCTTTTATCTCTTCAAAGTTTAAATCGTTTTCTAAATCCCAGTTATTATTTTCAGCGTTAATATAAGCCATTAAATGCGATCCGGATCCATAGCGACTAATAGCGGCTTTGGTGCCTTTTAAATCTTCGATGGTTTGGTAAGGGGAGTGCTGAGCCACATGAATACCCCAGTTTAGAGGGGTTTGTACAAAGGTTTGTACAATTTTACTCGGATTGCCTTCAATAATATCTTTAATAATGCCCTCAGTTAGAATAATGGCAATATCGATGTCTTTAGCTCTTAAAGCTTTACACATGGCACCCGTACCTCCGGGATAATCGTGCCAACGCAGATTAATGCCCTGATCTTTGTATTCACCATGTTTCAGGGTTAAATACCAGGCTAAATTAAAATGTTCAGGCACACCGCCAATGGTTACTTGCTTCATGAGTTCTTTGTGTTTAAGCTGAAATTTTATTAAGTGTATAAGTTATAAGATTTTCAATAGTTATGGAAGGGTTTTTACTAAAATCTCCGGTTGCTCGATTCGCTATAATAGCATTTAAGGACACAGCATGATGCCCTAAAAGTTTAGATAAGCCATAAATAGCAGAAGTTTCCATTTCAAGATTGGTCACTTTTAAACCTCCGAAACTAAAACTATCAATTTTACGATTCAAATCGGGATCTTGTAGCGGAAGTCGTAAAACGCGTCCTTGTGGTCCGTAGAATCCGCCGGCAGTTAAAGTGATGCCTTTGTAAATATGATCTTCCATCAGAAGATCTTCTAATTCTTGACTGTTTTTTACAAGAATAGGTCGCGCTCTATAAATGTTCCATTGAGTATGTTTTATAAAAGCATTTTCGTAATCCGGATGGCTAATATGTTCTGTTTGGTAAGCATGAAGCATTCCGTTAATATCAAGTCCGGCAGAACTCAGCACAAAACTATCCACAGGAATAGATGCCTGTAAAGCACCAGACGTTCCGATTCGGATGATGTGCAGCGCCGTTAATTCCTTTTTAGGCAAACGTGTGTTCAAATCGATGTTGAACAAGGCATCTAACTCATTTAGAACAATATCAATATTATCAGGACCAATACCTGTAGAAATGACAGAAATTCGTTTGCCTTTCAAGCTTCCGGTATGGGTTTTGAATTCGCGCTTTTGCGATGTGAATTCAATCGAATCAAAGTGTTTCGAAACTTTTTCTACCCGATCCTGATCACCAACTAAAATAATGGTTTTAGCCACATGTTCAGGTTTTAGGTTCAAGTGGTAGATGCTGCCATCAGGATTTAATATCAGTTCTGAAGCTTTGATACGCATACTAAACGTTTTTTATAAGTCGGTTTATAGTGCTGTTAAATTGGAAATCACATTTTTTTACGCCGCCAAATACCATTCTATTGTCTAATTCTGATAAATAGCGGTGTGTGCCCAGAAGGACTTCGTGACCTTTACGATTCAGAATTAAACCATCTTCAGATTCATCAATATAAACTTTCAGATTTTGAATAATTCTCATGAGTTGTAAATCGCTGTACCCATAAAAGCCTTGAAAATGTAAAGCGTAGCCTAAAAGGTGATTTATGGAATTCACATTTACATCTCTTACAATCTGTAGAATATTACGCTCCAGATTATTTAAGCCGTCTTTGGTTGCCGGAAAACGTTCTAAATGCGCTTTTAAACAGCTGCTCAAATATTCGAAGGATGAATTTTTTAAAATATAAGGCTTTAACAAGTTGTGGTCTTTACCACAATAAATACTCCAGATGTTTCGGGCTAGGTCGATATCATCATGGTTAAGCTTAATCTTGTCGTTGTAGTGTTTTAGCAGTTGGCCTGTGGTTAACTCGCTCAAACCTTTCATGTTTTTGCTGCGTCTTACACGACCGCTACAAACCAGATATAGAGGAAGTTTTATTTTTTTTTGCTGAATTAAACTGATGACAGCCACCATATTGATGTGACAAAACAAATCGTATTCAAACCAAAGGATAATTTCTGTAAAATCCTTAGTATGGTTCAAAATATCTAAAGCCGATTTTATTTTGTCTGTTTCTAAGTCAATATGATAAAATTCATCAAAAAACTCTTTTCTAAGCTCGTAAAACGCTTCAGAATAGACTTGTTCAATGGTTGGCCCTTCGCATAACATTTCCTGCCAGGTCAGTTTCTGGCCTTCTATATTTAGCTCATTTAAACGATTGGTTAAAACGGTTCCGTTGGTAATATGTAGCGAAGTCGCACTCATGCTTTACCCGCCAACGCGTTTCACAAGAAAGCCTTTGTCTTTTAGAATTTGCATGATTTTATCGCGATAGTCTCCCTGAATAATGATTCTATCATCTTTAAAACTACCTCCAACACTCAAGGCCGTTTTTATGTCTTTAGCCAATATTTTGAAATCACTTGTAGCCCCGGTATACCCTTCAATAATGGTTATAGGTTTACCTTTGCGTTTTTCGTATTTACAAATTAAAGGATCGTCTTGCATCCATATAGCTGTGCCTTCACTGGTTTCTTGCGTAGGTTCTTCTGAAACGTGATCTGGAAACAGATTTTTCAACTGGTCTTGTAAATCCATTCAATATTATTTTTTAATAAGTCCTAATTCTATTAAACGTTCTGTTAAAAATTCGCCTGCAGTAATATCTTCAAAGGCTTTGGGGTTGTTGTCATCGACGCAGCTTTCTAAAACATCCAGTTTCATACTACTGATAGGATGCATAAAAAATGGTATGGAGTAACGCGAAGTTCCCCAAAGTTCTTTTGGTGGATTTACAACGCGGTGTATGGTTGATTTAAGTTTGTTATTCGTGTGTCTAGAGAGCATGTCTCCAACATTAATCATCAATTCATCAGGTTCGGCAATAGCGTCAATCCATTCGCCCTTATGGTTTTGTACTTGTAATCCACGGCCCTGAGCCCCCATTAACAAGGTGATTAAATTGATGTCCCCATGTGCCGCAGCACGAACAGCTTCTTTAGGCTCTTCTGTAATTGGTGGATAATGAATCGGACGTAAAATAGAGTTCCCGTTATGAATATAGGCATCAAAGTAAGTCTCTTCCAATCCTAGGTGTAATGCCAACGCTCGCAATACATACTTGGCTGTTTTTTCAAGCATTTGGTAGGCTTCTTTACCAACTTTATTAAAATCCGGTAATTCCTCAACAATCACGTTGTCTGGATATTCAGCTTTTAATTGGTCATCATCTTCCACATATTGTCCAAAATGCCAGAATTCCTTTAAATCACCTTCTTTTTTTCCTTTAGCGCTTTCTTTTCCAAAAGAGACGTAGCCTCGCTGACCACCAATGCCCGGAATTTCGTATTTCTGTTTGGTTTCGAGAGGTAAATTAAAAAAGTTTTTAACTTCCTGATATAAATTTTCAACCAACCTATCATCAAGAAAATGACCTTTTAAAGCAACGAAACCAATCTCTTCGTAGGCTTTACCTATGGCATCTACAAATTGTTGTTTTTTGGAAGGATCACCAGAGGTAAAATCGGCTAAATCTACACTTGGGATAATATTCATGTGGGATAATGTTTATATATGACTTCATACAAATGTACAAAAACATTGTAATGTTTTGGCTATCAACTTTTGTTTATCATCCACATATTTTATGCTATATTTGATTATAATCAATCAACTAAACTTCGCCATTTTATACCTCATTTTATGGAATTTAACGTCAACTTTCTAGACAAGGATTTACAGTTACAACTATACAAAGCACTTTTAAAACCCAGGCTTATTGAAGAAAAAATGCTGCTTTTGCTTCGTCAGGGCAAAATAAGTAAATGGTTTTCGGGCATAGGTCAGGAAGCTATTGCTGTTGGTGTAACCATGGCTTTAAACGCAAAGGAGTATATCTTGCCTATGCATAGAAATTTAGGGGTTTTCACCACACGGGAGATTCCGTTATATCGCTTGTTTGCGCAATGGCAGGGCAAAGCCTCCGGATTTACCAAAGGCAGAGATAGGTCTTTTCATTTCGGAACACAGGAGTATAAAATTATTGGAATGATTTCACATTTAGGTCCGCAATTAGGGGTAGCCGATGGAATTGCCTTAGCTTCCAGATTAAATCACAAAAAAGAAGTTACAGCAGTGTTTACAGGAGAAGGCGGAACCAGTGAAGGTGATTTTCACGAAGCTTTGAATATTGCTTCGGTGTGGCAACTACCCGTGCTGTTTTGTGTTGAGAATAATGGTTACGGATTATCTACACCAACAAACGAACAGTACAATTGCGAGCATATTGCAGATCGTGGCAAAGGATACGGTATGGAATCTCATATCATTGATGGAAATAATATTATTGAAGTTTATACAAAGGTATCCGATATAGCAAAAAGTGTTCGGGAGCTGCCGCGACCTGTATTGATTGAATTTAAAACCTTTAGAATGCGTGGACATGAAGAGGCGAGTGGCACAAAATATGTTCCGCAAGCTCTTATGGACGAATGGGCTATGAAAGATCCTGTTGAAAATTATGAACGCTTTCTAAAAGACACTGGTATTTTAAATGAGGAATTAATAGTCTCTATAAAAGCTGAGTTCTCCGACGAAATTACACATAATTTACAAGTAGCTTTTGAAGAAGATGAGATTGTTTCTGGTTTAACTAATGAATTAAATGATGTATTTCAAAATTTTGATTACCAAGAGTTTAATGCTAAATCTATAATTAAGGAAATTCGGTTTATTGATGCAGTTTCCGAAGGTTTAAAACAAAGCATGCAACAACATGATAATCTGATTATTATGGGACAGGATATTGCGGAATATGGGGGGGTCTTTAAAATTACGGAAGGTTTTGTAGAGGCCTTCGGTAAAGATCGGGTTCGCAATACGCCTATTTGCGAATCGGCGATTATAGAGACAGCGATGGGACTTTCAATAGCAGGTATGAAGAGTGTTGTGGAATTACAATTCGCAGACTTTGTATCGTCGGGGTTCAATCCGGTAGTGAATTATCTGGCCAAAAGTCATTACCGCTGGGGGCAGGTGGCCGATGTGGTTTTACGCATGCCCTGCGGGGCCGGTGTTGGCGCCGGGCCGTTTCATTCGCAAACCAATGAAGCCTGGTTTACCAAGACTCCTGGGTTGAAAGTGGTGTATCCCGCCTTTCCCTATGATGCCAAAGGCTTACTGAATAATGCAATAAATGATCCGAATCCGGTATTGTTTTTTGAACATAAGGGCTTGTATCGCACCATAAGGCAAGATGTGCCTGCCGACTATTATACGATTCCATTTGGAAAGGCTTCAGCTATTAAAACAGGTATGCATGTTAGTATAATTAGCTATGGCGCAGCGATACACTGGGCTTTAGAGATTCTGGATAAGCACCCTGAAATAGAAGCTGATCTAATTGATTTAAGAACATTATGTCCCTTAGATACTGAAGCAATTTACAATTCAGTTAAAAAAACAGGTCGTGTCATTATTTTACAGGAAGATTCCTTATTTGGTGGTATAGCCAGTGATATTTCCGCTTTAATAGCAGAACATTGTTTTGAATCCTTAGATGCTCCCGTGAAACGCGTTGCAAGTTTAGATACGCCTATTCCTTTTAATAAAGCTCTAGAAGCACAGTATCTGGCTAAATCTCGTTTTGAAACGGCGCTTTTAGAATTGATTGATTATTAGTAAACAACTGCTTTTTAGAGTGTTAAAATGAAAATTTGTCAGTTTTTATGAAATTTTTTCAGGTAAAACAGCTTGGTATTTTTTTTGTTTAACCATGTATTGAAATGATATGTTTAACAATAAAAAAACAGAATAGTTATGAGTACTTTAATTCCAACAACTAAAAATGGTAATAAAATTTCAGACTCTAACTTTAATTTATTACCGAATTTAACATCTTGGTTTGATGATATTTTAGGCAACCGATTTGGGACTGAATTTATGCCTAATTTTAACACAGGCATGTCTTTGCCTGCTGTAAATGTTAAGAATTCTGATGACCATTTTACTATAGAAATGGCTGTGCCAGGACTTAAAAAATCAGATTTCGACATTAACATAGATAATAATGTTTTATCTATTGGTGTAGCGTCTAAGGTTGAAAATAAAAACGAAACCGAACGTTATACACGCAGAGAATTTGGTTATTCTTCTTTTAAAAGAACCTTTACAATTCCAGACTCTGTGAATACGGAAGATATAAAAGCTGAATATAATGATGGTATATTAAAAATTCATCTGCCTAAAAAAGAGGAAGCTAAAATTAAGCCCGTCAAGAAAATAGATATTTCCTAAACAAAAAAGAGAGCTACAAAGCTCTCTTTTTTTTAAGCATCCATAAGCCATTGTTTTTCGTATATTTAGTAAAATGTTGAAATTTTGAGAACCATTTCTTTATGTATCGCCCTATTATTTAGTTTCACTTTGGTGTCTTACGATGTGCAGGAGGATTATGTGTGGCATGACCTGAACGTAACCGCTACAGCCTATAATTCTGTAGCATCCCAAACCAATTCTAAGCCCCGAATTACGGCTTTTGGTGATAGTTTAAAGCCGGGACTGAAAGTAATTGCGGTTTCTGGTGATCTTTATGCTAAAGGACTCAAATATAACACGCCGGTAAAAATAAAAGGACTGGAAGGCGTGTACTATGTAAAGGACAGAATGCCTTCGCGATGGAAGAATAAAATTGATATATATATGGGTGTTGATGTAAAAGCTGCCAAAGCCTGGGGCAGGCGAACCGTAACCATAGCTTATGGCGAGCTTAAAAAGGATGAATAATTTTTATTTGGTTTCGGCTTCCGAAATAATAAACGGATAAGCTTCTTTAGCCTGTTTGAGTTCTTCAGGAGTTAAATCGTTAGGCGCTTTCTTTAAAACATTAACACAATAATCATTTCTTAATTCGTAATAAGCAGCCGTCAGGCGATCCTGAACCTGAATAAAGCGATTGTAAGTAGCTTGAGGATGAGTCTGTAAGGATATGATGGCTTTTGAAGGATGGTCAGAACCGGACTCATCTTTGCTTCCCCGGCAATAAGCGCAGTTGCTACTACCATTATTATCAATAAAGGCTTTGGTTAAGTCTTTTAAGGCATCTAGAGGTATAATCTTATCTTCAACCATAATTTCATCTTTGTTGTTGATAGCGATACGAAATAGATTGCGTTCAGGTATCACACTCTCGCAATCCACACCGGGCGGACATTTGGCAGGTAGTTTTCGGTTAATGCCTTCATCAGAAGAGATGGTTGCAGTAACTAAAAAGAAAATCAGTAGTAAAAAAGCGATATCTGCCATAGAGCCGGCATTCACTTCTGGGTGTTGTTTTGAAAGTCTCATAGGAATATGTTTAGAGGTTATATGGTAATTCCCTCACAAAAACAATACCATAAGTTTTGGATAGTGAGTTATTTAGCGATTAGAAATGTGTTTTAGCTAAATTTTCAGTAGGTTGTCGGAGTTTTAGGAACGGTTTTTGTTAAATCAATGCAAAATAATGTGCTTAATCCTTTAGTTTAAATTTTAAAGAAATATATTTGAAATATTATTAAGCTGATACGTTTAGGCAAACCCAAATTTTTTAATTTACAATGAAGTTTATTTCGTTATACATTATCATGTTTTCTCTATCGTTATCTGTTCATGCTCAACTGGATAATAAAAAGACTTCTGTGGCCATTCCAGCCGTTGAAACCAAAAAAGAAACAGAATCTAAAACTATATTACCAGCAGAAAAGAAGGATGATCCGGTGGTTTTCGGGAAATTAAATGTTCCTGATATCTCTGCTACGGGCTTAAATACGCCTAAAAAGTCGTTTTCATTATTTGAAGAAGAATTCGGAAATCCCGGAGAGTTATACCAAAAGCAAATCGATAAAAATATAGCCGATTTAAAATTAACACCACAAGAAGTGGAACAGTTAAATGGGAGTAAAACCGATCAGTATTTCGGTGATTTTAAAAGCAACGCCAAGTTTGTGAATGTTGTGTATCGCGATCACGGTGCAGTGGATGGGGATATCATTCAGGTGCGCGTTAACGATGATGTTATTAAAGCTCGGGTGTACTTAAATGGCGGGTACCAAGGTGTTAAAATCGATTTAAGACCTGGATTAAATAAAATAGACTTCGTAGCTTTAAACCAAGGGGAATCCGGCCCCAACACAGCCGAATTTAGAGTGGTGGACGACCAAGACAACTTAATTTCCGGTAACCGATGGAATCTGGCAACAGGCGTTAAAGCCAGCATTATTATCGTAAAGGAATAAGGTTATTTAATGATTTGTTCAATCGCTTCAAGTTCTTCTTTACTAAATTCTAAATAGTCCAAAGCTTTTACATTTTCCTTTAACTGATTTGCCGAGCTGGCACCAATTAATACCGAAGCGACCTGTGGCTGACGTAAAATCCATGCCAAGGCCATTTGCGATAGCTTCTGGTTACGAGATTCAGCTATGGCATTTAAAGCCTGAACCTTTTTAATATTATTATTTACGGCATCGGTATCTAAATACGTTAAGTTTTTTGAAGCTCTCGATCCTTCAGGGATGCCCTTTAAATATTTATCAGTAAGCATGCCTTGTGCCAAAGGAGAAAAAGCGATACACCCCACACCGTTAGTTTCTAAAGTCTCTAACAAGCCATCTTCCACCCAACGATCAAACATCGAATAGCGTGCCTGATGTAAAACAAACGGTACATTTAAATCTTTTAGAAGCTTAGCCGCTTCCGCTGTTTCTTTAGGTTTGTAATTAGAAATCCCTACGTATAACGCTTTACCAAGACGAACAATATCAGCTAAAGCCCCCATGGTTTCCTCTAAAGGGGTTTTCGGGTCTGGTCTGTGGTGATAAAAAATATCCACATAGTCCAGATTCATGCGTTTCAGACTTTGATCTAAACTTGAAATTAAATATTTTCTTGAACCCCAGTTACCGTAAGGTCCGGGCCACATATCGTAACCCGCTTTCGAGGCGATAAATAACTCATCTCTGTAAGGTTTAAAGTCTTTTTTAAAGATCGTTCCGAAGTTTTCTTCCGCCGATCCGTAAGGCGGTCCGTAATTATTCGCTAAATCGAAATGTGTAATTCCTAAATCGAAGGCTGTTCGTAATATCTCTCGTCCGTTTTGAATATTATCAACAAATCCGAAATTATGCCACAATCCTAAAGATAATGCTGGTAATAACACCCCGCTACGTCCGCTACGATTGTAGGTCATAGTGTCGTAACGCTGTTCGTTCGCGGAATAGGCTTTAGTCTGGCTTTTGTCGTTAATCTGCATGAATAAATAGGGTTTAGTCTGGCGGTAAATATAAATCTCTTTTTTTTAATAGGAGAATATTTAACCTATCTTATTGAAGATTAGAATGAATAAAAACTTCAAAATTTTTACACCATTTATTCGTCATAAACCCTGCAAAGATGTTATTTTTGCACGCCTAAAAGTTAAATACATGTCTATTACATCGAAAGCAGAACTAGAACAAGAAGAGCGTAAAGCAGGGAAAGATTTATATAGTTATCAGAAGGGAGCCATTAATAAAATTTTTAAGGCTTTTGATGAGTCACGTGACGATTATCACCTGTTATACCAACTACCTACAGGGGGAGGTAAGACTGTTATTTTCTCTGAAATTGTAAGACAGTATTTAAAAAATCACAACAAAAAGGTGCTGATTATGACGCACCGTATCGAGCTTTGCAGACAAACGTCCAGAATGCTTACCGAGTTTGCTGTAGAGAATAAAGTGGTAGACAGTAAAGCCGATTTAAGCGATCAGGCCAATTACAGCTGCTTTGTAGCGATGGTTGAGACCTTAAACAACCGTTTAAATGATAACAAACTGGATATTTCCGATATTGGTTTAGTTATTATTGATGAGGCGCATTACAACTCATTCACCAAGTTATTCAAATTCTTTAGTCAGGCATTTATATTAGGAGTAACAGCGACACCGTTAAGTTCGAGTATTGAATTGCCTATGACCGATAATTACGATGAGTTAATTGTTGGTGAAAGTATAGAGTCGTTAATAGAGAACGGATTTTTGGCGCGTGCCGATATGTACACCTATAATGTTGGTTTAACCTCGTTAGTGGTAGGAGCAAATGGAGATTATACCGTAAAATCGTCTGAAGATTTATATACGGCAGACGATATGTTGTCGAAGTTGCTTCAGGCTTACGAAGAGCGTTCAAAGGGTAAGAAGACCTTAATTTTCAACAACGGTATTAACACATCATTACACGTTTACGATACCTTTAAAAGAGCAGGATACCCGATTGCACACCTAGATAATACCAATACCAAGAAAGAGCGTGCGCAAATCCTGAAGTGGTTTAAAAATACACCAGATGCCATTTTAACATCGGTGAGTATTTTAACCACTGGTTTCGATGAGCCGTCGGTAGAGAGTATCATTCTTAACCGCGCCACTAAATCGTTAACCTTATATTATCAGATGATTGGTCGTGGATCTCGTATTTTCAAAAATAAAAATAAATTTACCGTTATCGACTTAGGGAACAACTTCTACCGTTTCGGACCTTGGGGTGATAATTTAGATTGGCAACGCATCTTTAAATCGCCAAACTATTACTTAGATTCTATCATTAGTGATGAAGAATTAGAAAGCAATTTCCGCTACGAAATGCCGGACGATTTACGTAAAGAGTTTGGAAAGTCACAGGAAGTGTATTTTGATATTCAAAAAACCTATGTGGACTCGATTAGAAGCGGGGAGTCATCAAAAGTGGTCTTGGAGCGTTCTATCGAGCAACATGCGCGCATTTGTGTTGAAAACAGTGAAGATGTTTACGATGCTTTAGGATTAGCTAAAATGCTGGGTGATGATATCGATTTCAGAATTCAGCGTTACACCAAGTGTATCAGTAAGAGTACCTATAACTTCGTAGAGTGGCTAAAGGATGATTACCGCAAGAAATTAAACTCGTATTTACGTAATAATTTCGATACTGTGTTTGAAGATATTCATGGATATCCACCGGAAGATTAAAATAATCTGTCAATAAATTTTAAACCGATAAAAAAATAAATGTACCTTTACGCAGTATAAGCGTGTTAGGCAATTTTTATTTAAATTTTCCATCTTTTTCAGTAGTCTTGGTTTAGGTTTTTCATAAAAATTCACTGTAGCATTCAGTATTAACTCAAAAAGAATTATTTATGGCAAAATCTCAGGTAACTTATAATAAAATTGAAAAAGAAAAGAAGCGTTTAAAGAAACGCGAGGAAAAGCAAAAAAAGAAAGAAGCCCGTAAGGCTGAAGCAAAAGAGAATCCAAAAGGAATTCAGTTTGCTTATGTAGACCATAACGGTAACTTAACCGATACACCGCCGGATCCGCAGTTAAAAGAGCAGGTAGACCTGGAAAGCATTGAAGTGGGTATTCCTAAAAAGGAAGAACGCGAAGAGGAGGAGCCAGCTGCGAAAGAAGGTAAAGTGTCTTTTTTCGATACCTCTAAAGGTTTCGGATTTATTTTAGATAGTATTAATCAGGAAAAATATTTCGTTCACGTTAGTGGTTTGTTAGAGCCTATTGCCGAAAATGACAAGGTGACTTACGAGCTGGAACGCGGACCCAAAGGCATGAACGCTGTACGAGTTAAAAAACTATAATTTGCTATAAGCGCTAATTATTTATTTATGAGTATACCTCGTAAAACCATTTTAATTATTCTAGCATTTTTTGCTATTTATGTTATCTGGGGATCTACATACTTGTTAAATAAGATAGCTGTTACCGAATTATCACCGTTTTTTCTGGCCTCTTTTCGATTTACTCTGGCAGGAATCATCATTTTTGCCATTTCAAAATTCATGAAATTATCGCTCGCCATCAGCAGAAGGCAGTTGGTTAATTGCATCATTTCCGGATTCCTGTTTCTGGTATACGGAAACGGGGTGTTTGTCTGGGCGTTAAAGTATGTCGATAGTGGCTTTGGTGCTTTAGAAGCTTCCACACAGCCCTTGTTTATTTTGTTTCTGTTGAAGCTTATAGATGGCAAGAAAATGCAGACGAATTCTATTATTGGTGTTGTATTAGGAGTAATTGGTATGTACATTCTGGTAAGCCAGAACGAACTAGTTACTCAGGAAGGTACATTACTGGGTATGTTTATGATTTTAACCTGTGTGTTAAGCTGGTCATATGGAAGTATATTTGTTTCAAAAGCCGATTTACCAAGTAATTATTTTGTAAGTACAGCCTATCAGATGATAGCTTCCGGGGTGATGCTGGCTATTACCAGTTTAATTTTAGGGGAAACCTGGGTATCGCCCGTTGAATGGAGTACAGCGGTCATGTGGTCTATGCTCTTACTGGCGGTATTTGGCAGTGTTGTAGCCTTTACAGCGTTTAATTATTTATTAAAAGAGGTGTCGCCTGAAAAGGTGTCGACTTCGGCATATGTGAATCCTATCATCGCTATATTTCTGGGATGGCTTGTATTAGACGAAGCAATAAGTGCTCAAACTATTATAGCCGCCGCCATCTTGCTTACAGGCGTATATTTCATTACAACAAAGCGAAAAATAAAACTCAGACCGTTTGGACGTTAAAAAGGCCTTAAAATATATGGTATTGAGCACCCTGGGGTTTGCTTGTATGAATGCCACGGTAAAGTACCTTGAAGAGGTTAGTAGTTATCAAATAGTATTCTTCAGATCCTTAGGATCTTTGTTTTTTACCTTTGGGTTTCTGTTGAAAAATAAAATTCCTATTATAGGTAAGCATAATGGTCTCCTTATTCTGCGCTCTCTGGCAGGAGCGTCATCCATGCTGTTGTTTTTTATGTCTGTTAAATACCTGTCTATAGGTTCAGCTGTATCTTTACGTTATACAGCCCCGATTTTTGCCGCTATCTTAGCTGTATTTATACTTCGCGAGAAAGTAAAGCCTTTACAATGGCTATTCTTTTTAGTGTCGTTTTTTGGGGTTATTGTTTTAAAGGGGTTCGATAAGCATATGAATAGTTACGGATTGCTTTTAGTGATTATCGCAGCCGTGTTAAGTGGTTTGGTGTATGTTATTATAAGCAAAATAGGAAAACGCGAACATCCGGCAGTGATTGTAAATTATTTTATGGTCACGGCTATGATTTTAGGTGGGGTATTGTCCATCAATAGCTGGGTAACCCCTAAACCTGCCGAATGGCCTTTTTTATTATCCTTAGGGATTTTTGGCTATATCGGGCAGATTTACATGACTAAAGCCTTTCAGGCTGCTTCAACCAACATTGTGGCGCCTTTAAAATATATTGAAGTGGTGTTTACGGCAACTTTAGGAGTTATGTTGTTTCAGGAAGTTTATACCGTATGGAACCTTTTGGGAATTGCTTTAATTATTGGCGGTCTGGTGTTAAATGTCTGGTATAAGTCTAAATACAATAACTAGGCATGTATTGGGTGATTTATACTTGTTCGATAGCTTTCAAATTGGTACTTTTGTTCGCCTTTTAATAAAACCGGGTAACGCATGTCTTTTAAAATCGCTGTAAATAACGTTAGAAGAAGTGTAATGCACAGCATTACTAAAAATGTAGGAAGTTCTTATAAAGAACCGGAATATGGTTCGCTAAAGCCGGAAGATATTAAGCGGGTTTTAATCATTAGACCTAATCACAGATTAGGAAATCAAATCTTGTTAACCTCAATTGTTCAGGAGGTTATTGAAACCTTTCCTAACTGTAAAATTGACCTGTTTGTAAAGGGCGGTGTGGCATTTCCGGTATTTGAAAATTATACAGAGGTTAATAAAATCATTCAACTACCAAGAAAGCCTTTTAATAACTTATTTAAGTACGCCAAAAGCTGGGCATCAATTAAAAACAAGTCGTACGATTTAGTGATTAATGGTGATAAAGATTCTTCTTCAGGGCGTTTGCTTACTCAATTATCTCGTGCGAAGTTTAAAGTGTTTGGTGATGTTAACGAAGCCATTAAAAAGGCGCATCCCGATCATCGACACATTTCAAAATACACCATTTACAACCTGCGTTACTTTTTAAAAACTCTAGGGGTAGAGACTCCAGAACGCCCTTTGCCAACTCTAAATATTAAACTAAGTGATGCTGAAATAGCCCAAGGTAAAGCCATTTTAGATGGTATTATTAAAAACGATAAGCCAACCATATGCATCTATACTAATGCTACAGGGGCTAAATGTTACTCTTACGAATGGTGGGGTGCTTTTTACGAGCGTCTATTACAAGAATTCCCGGAGTATAATATTATCGAAATGCTGCCTATTGAAAATATTTCGCGTGTAAACTTTAAAGCTCCTAATTTTTACAGCAAAGATATTCGAGAAATGGGCGGGGTACTTCATAATACAGCTATATTTATTGCGGCCGATAACGGGGTAATGCACTTGGCTGCGGCTTCCATGACGCCAACGGTTGGGTTTTTCTCTGTGACTGACGAGGAAAAGTACGGTCCCTATGGTAATAGTAATATAGCGATTAACACCAATCACACTCAAATAGATGACTGGATGCAAAGCATTCATAATATTTTGAAATAAGTTTAGCCTTAACAAGTTATATCGCTTGATTCATGCCTCAGGCGTTATATAGGTAGTTGTTCTTAGTCTAAGCTTTTCAGATTTTCTAAAATAAGTCACATATTTAGCTAATTTAAAATCACTATAGATTTTAAAATTGTTATTGCTTTTATTGGTCTTTTGTATACTTTTAAGCTTGAAGTATATCCTTGAACTATGAATGGCAAAAAAATATCTTTCTCTCTATATTTTCTTGAAAAAATATGCCCGTTATCTAATGAGTTTAAAAGCTTTTACCAGAATTGTGTAAAACATGCCTATTATAAAAAAGGCGCTCTTTTAAATACCAGTGGCGACATATGCGATAAGCTGTATTTTATTAAAAAAGGCATGATTAGGGGGTATCACAGTATTGAAAACAACGAAATTACCACCTGGCTAAGTATCGATAACGAACTGGTGACTTCCATTACCGGATTTTTTAAACATGTTCCGGCTGCCGAAAATATTCAGGCGGTAGAGGATACCTATGTGGAATATATTGGCTTTGAAGATTTTCAAAAAGCTTTGGCTTTGTTTCCAGAAATGGTACAATTGTTTAACGTATTGCTGGTTGAGTACTATATTCAAGCGGAAAACCGAACCTTAATTTCCCGTATTCCTTCAGCTAAAGGACGTTTCGATTATTTTGTGTCTAATGGAAATATTTTTCTGCTAAACCGCGCGCCTCATAAGTTTTTAGCTAATATGTTAAGTATGAGGCCGGAAACTTTTAGCCGGTTTTTAAAGGCACATGAACTGGATTTAGCTAATGCAATAGAATCTTGATATATATCAAGAGAATCTGATTTTAGTAAGGTTTTTCTATATTAATTACCAAAAACATAATACTATTGCAGAGTAAATTGCTAATATCTACACCCTTTTGTTTTTGCTATTGAACAAAAGACTTAACCTACTAACTTTTAATTTTTTGAATTATGGTATCTTTAGTTATCACCTCATCAACTATACTGGTTGTTACCTTCGGATTAGGTATCGGTATAGGCTATCATTTCGGACAAAAAAGCAGAAAAAACAGCATCAGTCATTAATTCATGTACTAACGAATTTAAAATCGCTTATTTCGTATAGAGGATTAAGGCTACCCCAAGCATAATACCCAGTAACGGAACAAGCTTTTTGCGTTTGTTTTGCTCTTTAAAAAGGAATCCGCCAATCACCACGGCGATT
Organism: Aestuariibaculum suncheonense; assembly: GCF_014596935.1. Taxonomy (GTDB): domain Bacteria; phylum Bacteroidota; class Bacteroidia; order Flavobacteriales; family Flavobacteriaceae; genus Aestuariibaculum; species Aestuariibaculum suncheonense. The sequence goes on from NZ_JACVXC010000003.1 coordinate 20,215, forward strand.
AAAATCTGACTGCGTTTTATGGCTGATAACAGCATGATTAACGCATCCGGGTCTTGTAGTGCTTTAAAAGAAAAATAATCGGCCAGCTGCAGCAGTATGCCCACAGCGGGTATGGTCCATCTGAATTTAAAAGCCTGGCGCTTTTCAGTATTCGGGAAAAAGGTAAAGCACAGCACTACCAGTAAGATTAACGCGGTGTACAGGCAAAACCAGAACTGTAAGGTTTGTGGTTCTAAACTGAGATTCTGAATTAAGAACTTATCGTATAGTCCGGCAGACGAGCCTAAAAAAGTCGCACCTATGATGGCAAAAATCCATTTGTTGCTTTTAAAATGAATGCCTTCTTTTTTGCCGATTTTAGAATATAGCATTACCGAAAGGATGATTAAAAAGAACCCAATCCATTGCGGGAAAGTAGGTTGTTCTCTATAGATTAAAATAGCGCCTATAAAAGTGAAAAATGGCCCTGCTGATCGAATAGGTGTTACTATGGTAATGGGTAAATGCTTTAATGCCTGATACGCTAAAATCCATGATGCCGCCATGATAGCCGATTTAATAAAAATAAAGCCATGTTTAGCTAAAGGAATTTCTGCAATATACAACCCGATTCCTTTTGCCAGATCCGGTTGAATATTAGAGAGCACATAGCAGGGTAATAGCAATAAAAACCCTGCAAGTATGGTACCAAAAAGTACCGGAAATACTTCATTGCCTTGTACGGCATGTTTTTTACATAAATTATGTAAGCCTAAAAATAAAGCTGCCAGCAGCCCAAGATACATCCACATGGCCGCAAAGGTAATATTTTAGGGGTTTTTACGCGAACCCGAATACCACCAAACCACAAAAAACTTTTGAAGCCTTCCATTAGGATATTTAATCCAGCACAGAGGAGATGTTTTATGGTTTGTTAATTCCTGAACCTTTTGGTGAAACGCGTCATAATTCAACCAATCTACATGTGTTTGAGTATTTTGTAACCAGTTGATTTTGTTTGGTATAAAAAACTTTGAATCACTTAATACTTTAAGTTCTTCAAAATGAATATAAAACCCTTTTAAACAGGTTTTATTGAGCAATTGAAAGGAGAGGTCTTCAACTTGAAATGGTTTGAAAAGCTGCGCTTTAAACCATACCCGTTGCTGAATATGCTCGGTAGACAACTGTAAATCCTTTAGGATGGGCTGTGTGTAAGTATTAAACAAAAGAGGCAGTTGTTTGTTTTTAAGCTTATCCAGCTTTTTTACCAGAGTATCACTACGGTTAGGGCCTATCCAGTGTTCCAGTTCATGTGTCCCAACACTTGCGTCGTATAAGTAAAACTTATAAACGATTTCCAGATGTATGGGCCGATTATTATGTAGGAGTAACACATCCAACTCGCCAAGCGTTAATTTATCCTGCTGAATCTGTATGTTTTCAGCCAGAAGCTCAAGTTGTGGGGTATGGCGCAGCTCATGACTCACAAAACGCTCTACACGTTTCCCTAATCGTAGTCCATCGGATACGGTTTCGGTAAAGGGTAATTGGCAATCCAGGTTTATGTCCAGTTGTTTTAAGCCGAATATATCTTGTTTAGTCCACAAGAGCGGCGTTTGTGCATAGCCCTGATATTGCTGTTGTAAAGTTTTGATTTTATAATGCATGGCATTGCTAATGTACTGCAAATATAATGAGTAGCAAAAATTGCTACAGGCAAAACATATTAGCGAAAATTCTTTTTTTTTCGTAATTTAGGGTTTACAAATAAATGAAGAATACCTTATGAAAGCGCTTACAATCGTTCTTAGCCTGATTACACTTACTGTTTTGTCCTGTGGAAGTACCCAGACAACATCGACCCCTGCCGAAATTGAGGCCTTAAAAAAGCTGGTAGACAGCAAATCCTTTTATATTGAGTCTGAATGGGCCTATCCTCAGGTGTCAGCCGCTATGTCTCAGGTGTTAAATTCGCCTTTAATGCGAGGCACCGGAAATGGAGGCGGAAGCATAAATTTAATAGGAAACCCTAATTTCTTAAAACTGGAAGGCGATAGCATCACTTCCTATTTGCCGTATTATGGCGAACGCCGTATGGGGGCTGCTTATGGTGGCACCGATAATGGCATAGAGTTTAAAGGCCTGGTTAAAGACTATGAGGTTAAAGCTAACAAGCACAGTGGGTATACGATTAGATTTGATGCTACAAGTAATAATGAAAATTTCGATGTTAGCATCGATTTATATCCCAACATGAAAAGTTCTATGACTTTAAACGGAAACACCCGAACAACCATTATGTACACCGGAAACGTAAAAGCTAAAAAAGACGAAGATTAAAATACAGAGACTCCTTTTGGAGTCTTTTTTTTTACTTTGATTTCAGAGGATTTTCAACCGTTTATCGTTTAAATACAGCATTCATATATTATTTTATTGTAAATAGGTTTAAATCTTTAGTTTTAATCTCATTAAAATTTAAGCCGTACTATGAAAGCCCTTTTATCTTCATTAAGCATTGCTTGTTTACTGGTTGTTGGCAATATGAGCCAGGCTCAGGAGTCTGCCAGTATTTTAGACGATATGCCTCCTAATTACAAAAAAAGTAGCCCTATATATTTATTATCGGATTACCAACTGAATAACACCGATACCATTCCGGATTTTGCTGACAAACCAAACAAGCTTAAAATCTCCGGGACCATTTACGAAAGTGATGGTAAAACACCTGCTAAAGATGTGGTTCTATTTATTTTTCAACCCGATGAAGACGGTAACTACGAGATGAAACGCGACAGTAACCGCAAACGTTATGTGCACCATCGAGCCTGGATTAAAACCGATGCCGATGGGAAATATACCTTTTACACCTTCATGCCGGGTAAATATCTAGGGGAAAAGGAGCTAAAACAAATCCACAGAATTGTTAAAGTGCCTGGTAAACCGGAACAGGGGTTATCGTCGTTTTTCTTTAACGACGATCCTTTAATTCCAGAGTTAACCTTGTCCTGCAGAGCAGAAGCGGTTAAAAGTATGTTACGTTTAGAAATGAAAGACGGCATGCTGGTAGCAAATAAAGATATTACACTTAAAAGAGGTGTTGATATTTTAGATCAGTAATTTTTACGTTGTTAATCGAACGACAAACAGGCAACCTCAGGCGGCCTGTTTTTTTTGATTTATACTTCTGATAACAGCTGTTATTTTTCATAATTTCAGCAGGTTATATCATTTTAATTTACTACATTTAATAGCCGGTTTTAACCAACTACCTATTCGCTTTTCATTTTAATCGTTTGCAGTATTGAAATGGCCTATTTAATTATTTTATTAAATATGGACCTATCTATTGAACATCCTCGGTTTTATTTCAAATTGTTTTACCTGTTGGCTTTTCTGTTCATCTATATCATGGTGATTTACAAAAGCCTGAAGCGTGGTTACCACCTGCGATCGGTATTACTTATGCTAACCACCATTTCCTTATTTACCGTTTTAGGCTCGCGATTGTTTACCATTCCGGTTGAAGACTGGCTTACGGTGATACAGTCTGAAGCTACGGTATTTAATAATCGTTCCTCCGTTGGCGGACTGTTGTTTGGCTTGCTGGGTTTGGTTATATCACAACGTGTTTTCGGGTTTAACCGTCCTATGCTTGATTTATACGCCTGGATAGGGCCAATAGCTCTGGGTATTATAAAATTGGGCTGTTTGTTTAATGGATGCTGTTACGGGGTGCCTACGCAGGCCGTTTGGGGCGTTCGGTATCCGGTAGGAACCCATGCGCATTTTAATCAGTGGTCAGCGAGTGTTGTACAGTCCGATATGGCGATGTCTTTACCAGTGCATCCAGTTCAGTTATATGAAACTCTGGCTTTGTTCCTGATAGGATACCTCGTTTATAAAACCCATAAACACTGGCATAAAAATTTTAGCGCCATTCTTTCGGCGTTGGTGCTGTTTTTCGTAATGCGTTTTGGTATCGAGTTTTTAAGAGATGCCGAAGGCTCTCAGTTTAACACGGTATATATCATGGGATTGCGAGGCTATCAGTGGAGCATGTTGTGTTACGGGGTTTTGGCAGCGATAGCTTTAGTGATTTACGACAGATATTTGAAAATAGAACTCGTAAAAGGGCGTCAGAACTCACCATTTCTTCACGCCGATTTTTTATACATTCTGCTCATATCGCTTTGTTTGTATACCTTCAGAAACGTGTTTTCTACCTACGAAAGTATGGTCGTATGGATTAAGTTTTTCCCGGCCATCGGGTTGTCGGCTTATTACCTGTATTCCGATAAACGCTTAAAACCTTATCGATGGCTAACCACTATGGTTTTACTCACGCCGTTTTATGTGCTGGCACAAACCATTCCAAATGAAAAACCGGTCGTTAAGCAATACCATCGTATCGATGTTGGCGGTTCGTTTGGCGATTTCAGTAATGAAGTACGATATAATCCGCAGTCCGGAGAGTGCGGCACCACCTATGATACGGAGTATTTTAAACAAACGTATAGTATTGTAGGGGGCGGGTATTCGTTTATTACCGAAAAAGAGAAAAGCAAACTCACTTACGGAGCCAATGTTTCGGCAGGAAGCATAAAAAGCAGCAACCTGACGTTACATGTGGATGAGTCGGATTTTGTTTTTGCAGTGAATCCTTATTTTAAAGTCGACAGCAAGTGGCTGGGTGGAGGCGTAGGGTTTCAGCTAGGGAATCTGCGCATGAATAAAGATGAAGTGATTGATGAGAGCAATATTAAAGACGCTCAAAAAACCTATGTCTTTTTGCCTGAGTTTTATGCCCGTGTAGGCCCCAGAAAGTATGTTGATCTGGATTATAATTACGGATTTTTGTATCCCTCAGCATTTCCAACCCTGTACTCCAGAGCGAGTATAGGCACGGGTTTTGGAATAAGCGACGATTATAGCCTGCGTTATGGGTATATATCAAATTTAGACACCGGTTACATTTCGGCGGAAGCTTTAATCACAAAACAATTTGGTATAAATATCATGTATATTTTTGAGGAGGATTATTATCTGCCCGTTGATGAAAAAACCAGTGGTAAACTGGTATTCTCATTAAATTATAGATTTGGGCATAAAACCAGAAATTAAACCATGTAGCACCCTAAATAGCGACTTGTAGCACTTTGCTGGGTCTGGCTATGTGTAAAACCAGCCCATAGTTGCACCTCAAGGCCGTGAAATACCGGTTCAAAATCCAGTACACATGAGGCATCTTCACGGTAAGCCGAAGCTGTAAAACAGGCAAATTGTTTGATGGCAGGAGCGTAGGCTACTACCAGCAGCGCGTCGGTAGCATAGGCCATGCTCTGATTACTGTTATCTGTCCACGCCATGAAGAGACGTCCGTTTTCGGGATGCGTCACCACAGGTTGTTCTAAACCACACAAAGGCCCCATGCTTATTAAAACTTTAGTGTAGAGCATTTCAAAGGCATTGCCATGATGCCTAACAGCTTCCTTTAAATGGTAAGATATGGCCTGATTATAACAGGACCTGCTGCCTGTTGCTGTGCCAAAAGTATTTGCCAGCAAGGGTTTTATGGGAGCTAAAAAGTTATGAATGTATTTGAATTTATCGCGCTGTAATTGTTGCGCCGGCGAAGGTGGCTTTTGTGATTTGCTGGGTATGGAACGCAGTACAGCCTTACCGCGCCAGCGCGCTCCAATAACAGGACCTACTTTTCCGGAAAAGTCACCTAAGATGCCTTGTTGATAGGTTGCCATGGTTTTGAGTATTAAGGGGTTAATACGGATAAAGATAATAATAAAAAGCTTACGTGTTTATATTTATTGTAAGATTTTAATTATGTTTTTAGTGCTTTATAGGGGTTTGGTTCGAGTTTCCTTCGGGAATTGTTCGGGTTTTCTCCGTAAAATAAGGGTTTTACCGAAGAATCCCCGAAGAAATGTCGAACATGTGTCGAAGGAAACCTGTATAATGACTGTAAGATTTGTGATGTTTTTTCTTAAAACATAGATTGTTTTTGTAAGGTTTTATGTATTTTTAGCAGCGTATTTAATTATTAGTTAAAACATGTTTTATTTGGTTTATCTGGAATAAGAAAGCGATAAACAATATGTTTTATAAGTATACAACCAGTTAGGCAACATATAAACCAATCAATGACCAATTTTGATAAATTATTAGAACAACCCTTTTTAAAGACTATTCTATTAGAAAATATGGAGTTTGAAAATAGAGATAGGAAAAATGACAAAAATTTTGATTTATTGAATTACTTGAATGATAGTTTTTTCTGCACAATTCACTTAATGACTTTATATGACCAACTTCAAAACTCAATCGAATTCCTTTCTAATTACAGATATAACAAGAAAGATGAAATTGGTAGAGGAAAACATTTAGTTTATAATGTCGAAAATTATATCATTAGAATAACATCTGTTTCTGATAGGATGCTACAAATGATTAATGCAATTTTCAACTTGGGAATAAATGAAAAAGACGTAAAAGAGAGGTTAGTTCTAAACAACTCAAAAGTTTTAAAAACGAATATTCCTGAACATTTTAAAAATTTCAAAAAAATCCTAATCGATTTCACAGGTGACAGAAATGCTATTATTCATAGACATTCTTATATCAATGAGGAGTTATTTAGACTCGAAAAGTTTTATAACCCAACAATAGTGGAACATTATTTTATGAAAGCAAGTCCAGAGGAACAAGAGAAATTTAAATTCATAAGACAACAAACTTTAACGAATTTTATAAAAAAGACAAAATCTGATTTTAAAGAAGTGAATGAATTATGTTTTGAAAGGACAATTCCGATATTTAAGGTGTTGGAATCTGAATTTTCAAAACAGAAATCAATATTAAAATAAAATACGTTGCCTAACACCGTGTATAAAAAATTGCTAGTTTTATACTAAACCTATGTTAGTTGCTTTGCTTGCTTGCATCTGATTTTCCTTCGGAAAATCCTCGCACTCAAACTACGCACTATTCTTATACTTAACCGTTGTAAGCAATTGAACACTGACTGCGAAATAGTAATATGAGAACTTCAATACTTTCAATATTTTTATTAATCACCTTTTGCACAAGCTGCAACGAAAAACCACTTTTGAAAGAGTTCAAACACTATCCTAACACTGAAAAGGTAACATCATCAAGATCTATTTTTAAACATTACTTTATTGAAAATGCTCCGAAAAATAATCTTAAACTTCGAAAACTAACTGATAAATACTCAGATAGTATAATGACCTACAAACTCAGTGACAGTTTAAAAAGTATAATTATAATGTATTATACGGATAAGAACAAGTTTTGGTTAGTGAATGTAAACGAAAACTATTACGGAGAAGGTTACGGTCCTGAAGATTACTATAACCCCAGAAGAGCTGAATATGATTATCGATTAAGCACAAAAGGAGAAATTTGGTTAGAAAGAATAATTTATGAAAATGAAACAAAAAAAGTTATTCCAAAAATCTCATTTATTGAAAATAAAAAACTAGAAAAAAAACACGAATAAAAACTGCAACCAACATTGGTAGCCGTGGCACAAGCCCATAATGTTGTAAAAGCATGATACATAAGCGCCCATTTTAAGGGCGTTTGTTGTTTTGGAATGTGATTATAATCTAAATTCAAACTGATTATTAGGTCTTGTAATCATGTTTATAACAGCCCTAAATTGGTAAAAAGCAAAGCGTAGACGTGCTGCCCCGCTTTTACTGTGTTTTTCTATAAATTTCAGGTGCTTTTTAAGGTTAAAAGCAATGGCTGATTTCTTAGCTTACCTAATGCTTTTATTTAGTAAATTTATAAGCAGTTTATGCTTGTTAATAAAGTAAAGAGACCGTTGTGCTTAATACCAATAATCAAAATGACACTTGAAGATTTAGGATATAATTCTGAATTAGAAAACTACCGAAAAGAGAAAAACCTCGATTCATTCGCTGTAGGGCGTGTTATTTCTGAACATAAGGAAAGATACATCGTCAAAACAGATGAAAAAGAATACGGTAGCGAGATTATTGGAAACCTGAGATTTACGGCCAAAGACCGTACTGATTTCCCTGCTGTTGGCGATTGGGTTGCTATTTCAGAGTACAATGACAACAATGCACTTATTCACGCTATTTTTCCAAGAAAAACCGTTATAGAAAGGCAGGCTGTTGGAAAGCATGGAGAAAAACAAATTATAGCGACAAATATTGATTGTGCCTTTATTGTACAAGCCGTTGACCGAGATTTTAACATCAGCCGAATAGAACGGTATCTGACAATTTGTTACACATCGAATGTAGCCCCCGTTATTATTCTTAATAAAATTGATCTGATAGGTGAAGCAGAACTTAAAGAATTGGTTACTAAAGTCCAACAACGAATAAAGCAAGTTCCTGTTATTACCATGAGTAATGAAAATATGGAAGGAATTGAGAAAGTCAATGAGTATATCAAAAAAGGAGAGACTTACTGCCTGTTAGGATCATCGGGAGTAGGAAAATCTACCCTCTCAAACAATCTTTCTCGCAAATCAGTGATGAAAACGGATACAATCAGTACAAGTACAAACAAAGGCAGACACGTTACAAGCCATCGTGAATTGTTGATTTTGGAAAATGGTGGGATTCTCATTGACAATCCAGGAATGAGGGAAGTTGGTATTACAGATTCAGAGAGTGGATTGAAAAATACATTTGACACAATAATGAACTTATCAAGAAAATGCAGGTTTAAAGACTGTACACACACGATAGAAATTGACTGTGCGGTTATTTCTGCCGTTGAAGATGGGGAAATAGATAGGTCATCCTACGAAAACTATTTAAAAATGGAACGGGAGAAAGAGCATTTTGAAACGACTGTTGCTGAAAAACGAAAAAAGGATAAAAATTTCGGGAAAATGATAAAGAATTACAAAAAGCAGAATTTAAAAAACAACTGAGTTCAAAAATGGCAACCATCGCCAAGTCCATAATCCTATAAAAGCTTGATAAACAAATTCCTATGTTAATGGCGTTTGTTGTTTTTGTAGGTTAAAGAATGGGAGATATTGTTTTAATATCTTTAGGACAAGTTGAGTTTGCAATTCTGTTTTATGTGTATTTATTCGGAATATGTATTAATATATGATTCAAACAGATCTTGTTTGTTCTATCCGGAATGTTTAAGCGATAATGGGTATATTTATAATTATATAACCAGTTGTGTAGCATTTTAAAGAGAAAGACTATAAAATAATATGAGTGAAATACTTAGACAGCAATTAGAAAAAATTACGCCCTTAACAGACAAGGAATTTGATTATATTCTGTCACACTTTACAATAAAAAAATTAAAAAAACATCAATTTCTAATTCAAGAAGGCGATATTGTTCATAACGACCACTTTGTAATCAAAGGTCTTTTGAAAGCATACTATGTGAATCAGGATGGCAAAGAGCACATCATGCAGTTTGGCATGGAAGATTGGTGGATTACTGATTATCAAGCATACTTTAACGAAAGTAAAGCAACACTAAATATTGATTGCATTGAGGCGACAGAGGTGCTTTGTTTATCCTTACATAATAGAGAAAAACTTTGTGCCGACATGCATAAAATAGAACATTTTTTCAGAAAAAAATCGAGTTCAGGTTATGTGGCATTGCAGCGAAGAATACTTTCTTTGCTCAATAGCAATGCAAAAGAACGCTATGAACAACTCCTTCAGCAATATCCTAAACTTTTCCAAAGGGTGCCGAAAACCTTAATAGCTTCTTACCTGGGTGTATCGAGAGAGACCCTTAGCCGATTTTCTTCGTAGTGTGATATACATCACATGAAACATGTGATTTACTTCCTGTGTCAAGATGAGTCATATTCTGAAATTTGCATTATCAATTTTTTAAAAAATGTTAGTAGTGAACAACGTATTAAAAAATATCTTGTCAGGAATTATGGTAATTGCAGGTTGTACCATTTTTCTTGGATTAAATCAAGTAAATGCACAAACTTTAAATTCAAAAGAAATGAGTAAGAAAATTTTATTTGTGGTTACAAGCCACGACAAATTAGGTGAAACAGGCGAATCAACAGGGTATTATTTAGGAGAAGTCACTCATCCTTGGGCTGTTCTGGATAATGCAGGTTATGAAATTGACTTTGTAAGTCCAAAAGGGGGTAATCCGCCATACTATGGAGCCAATAACGAAGACCCTATTAATCAAAGGTTTTTGGCAGATGAAAACTATCAGGCTAAAATTCAGAACAGCATGAAACCTTCTGAAGTTAATCCTTCAGACTATGCAGCTATTTTGTATGCAGGAGGGCACGGCACAATGTGGGATTTTGCAGATAATGCAGAACTTGCTGTTATTGCGCAGAAGATTTATGAAAACAATGGTATTGTAAGCGCTGTTTGTCATGGACCTGCTGGTCTGGTGAATATCAAACTTAGCAATGGAAAGTACCTGGTTGACGGCAAAAAAATCAATGCCTTTACCAACGAAGAAGAAATTGCGGTGAAATTGGAAAATGTGGTTCCTTTTAGTTTGGAGACAAAACTTATTGAGCGTGGTGCAAAATTTGAAAAATCTGGATTATGGCAACCCCATGTCACAGTTGATCAAAGAGTGGTAACAGGGCAGAATCCACAATCAGCTCATAATGTTGGCGAAGCAGTGCTTAAAGAGCTTAAAAAGCTGTAAATAATTTACGTCCATTTGAGGTAACAGATTATGTTGCCTCATTTTTATTTAATAAGAATTATGTTAAAAAGAGTGCATCATATTGCTATTATTTGTTCTGATTATCAAAAGTCAAAACATTTCTATACCGAAATTTTAGGATTGCAAATTATCAGAGAAACCAATAGAGAAGAAAGACAGTCTTACAAACTTGATTTAGCATTAAATGGTGTTTATGTTATTGAATTGTTTTCGTTTCCTAATCCGCCTCAAAGAATTTCAAGACCTGAGGCTTGCGGCCTGAGACATTTAGCCTTTGAGGTGTCAAATTTAGACAGCGTAATAGAAAGACTGAACAACAACAACATTAAGACTGAGCCAATACGAACAGATGAGCTCACACAAAAGCGATTTACCTTTTTTGAGGACCCAGATAAATTGCCAATTGAATTATATGAAATGTAGAAAACAGCATACACTATGATTAACTTTTGTACAAGCCTATACATTTTGATATCCAAACGTCCTTGTTAAGGGCGTTTGTTGTTTTTGGAGGTTAGAGGTAGGGGATAGCGTTTCAATAGCTGTAAGAAAAGGTATGTTTGTTATGCTATTTAATGTATATTTACGTGTGTATTTTACACATAATTACAAACATGTTTTATTTGTTCTAATTATGAAGTGACTGATAAATGATATGTTTTTAAATTATAAAACAAGTGGTATTCATATTAATAGAATTGATACGTAGTAATAACAAAATAAATAAAAATGACCTTTAAAATTTATGCACTTACATTTTTATTATTAAGTGTAATGTCCTGTTCGAACAAGGATAATTTTCAACTGTTTTCTCCCGATAAAACCCTCGGTATTTATGTTTCGAACCAAAATACGTCGTGTAGCTTTTTGGTTATCCATAAAGGAGATACGCTTATTAAGCCTTCTGCATTGGGCTTAGAGGTTAAGGATACCGATTTCACTGAAAATGTTTCTCTTTCCGGTTTTTCTGAAAAGGGGTTTGATGAGACATGGACAACTATAAACGGGAAGCAATTGACTGTGCGCAATTATTATAATGAATACAACATCAAGGTTGAGCAGCTTCATGATCCGCAACAATTCTATAATATTATTTTCAGAGTTTATAACGATGGCTTTGCATATCGATACAACTTTCCTATAGAAGCGGTTCGCGATAGTTTATTAATAAGCAAAGAAGTAACAGACATTAGGTTTAACAGTGATTTTACCTATTGGGCAACCAATGGAGAGCATCATAATCTGGGGCCTGTTGTAAGATCGGAACAGAAAATGGAAGCGATTACGCCGCCGGTTGTCATGCAATTTGGTCCAAAACGCTTTATGGCTATCCATGAGGCAGAAATTGTTGAATTCGCACCATTTACAGTCAATGCCTCTTCAGACCATCATTCATTTTCATTTAACACTAGCTACTCTAAGCGAAACATAGCATTTAAGACATCATGGAGGACTTTTATGTTAGGTGATCATGCTGGAGACCTGGTTGAATCAGACTTGCTTGTAAACTTAAATGAACCTTGTAAGATAGACGATCCCTCGTGGATTAAACCCGGTAAATCATTATGGGATTGGCGTGTATGGGGGTATAAAACACAAGACAGCTACGAATATGGATTAAATACCGAGTCTCATAAAAGGCTAATTGATTTTGCTGCTGAAAACAGCATTCAATATCTGTTGATTGATGCAGACTGGTATGGTGAAGAGTTTAACGAAAACTCTGATCCAACATCTGCTCGAGAAGGTATCAATATAGAAGAATGCATGGAATATGCTTCAGCGAAACATGTTGGAATCATTCTGTATTTGAATGATGTGGGTGCTAAAAGGTTTGGACTGGAAAGGGTCTTGAAACAATTTTCAGATTGGGGAGCAATTGGTGTAAAATACGGATTTATGACAGGCAGCCCGGAGGACAAAGTAAAACAGACCCGAAGAGTGGTTGAGTTATGTGCAAAACATAAACTGATGGTGAACTTTCATGACTATCCTATTCCGCCAAGTGGAGACCGCAGGACGTATCCAAACCTGGTTACAAAAGAGTTTTGCCATGCCCAGGCCGATGGTATGCGCTCCTACTTCCCGGAGACAGCTGTTAATCAGGTGTTAATTAATATGATTGCTGGACCGATAGATGCCACAAACGGTTGGTTCGATTTAAACCATGCGCATTCTCGGGTAAGAGTCTTTCATGAAATACCGGGAACAGTAGTTGCAGAGGTTGCCAAGTTAATAACCAATTACTCCGGCTGGATGGTGTTGCCCGATAGTCCTGAGGAGTATACAAAGAAAGAAGACTTATTCGAATGTGTACGATCTATGCCGGCGCAGTTTGATAGCTTTCAAGTGCTGGATGCCAAACTGGATGAATTTGTATGTGTTGCACGCAAATCTGGAGAGGATTGGTTTGTAGGATCCTTAACCAACAGAGATTCACGTTCATTAACAATGGATTTGAGTTTTCTATCAAACGGAAAAAGATATGAAGCTACAATATATGAAGATGCCCAAGAATCGCATTTTATGAATAATAAAGAGGCATATAATATACGTAAAGAACGTGTTAATTCAGAAAGCGAGCTTACTGTACATTTGGCGTCAGGTGGTGGTAATGCTATCTATTTCAAGGATATTACCAATGTGACAAAATAACGAAATACCAAAATATGATATAAGTTATAGCTGTCGATGCGGAAATACTAAATTTGTTGTTGCTTATACATTAAACCAAAGACCATACTATTTAGAAACATAATTATGAAAAATAACCTTGCTGATATGATGTGTCTGGACATCTATTTATCCAGTCTTAAAAATGAAGAATACGAACAAATGAACCATCATTTAGAAACACCAGCATGTAAAACTATGCCTTTATTAAGCTGGGATATTTTTATGGAAGGTTTTCAAAGGAGAATCATTGAAGCTAAAAAGGAAATGGAATTGGAGCACGTTCGTTCTTTGGCTAAAAAGTTCAATTGGAAGAACGACCTTAGTGAGGTTTTTTCTGAAAACAATTACGAAGCATTGATTATTACCGATAAAGATCAAAACATTATTTGGGTAAACGATGGTTTCTCTTCTATGACAGGGTATTCAAAAAAATTTGCGATAAACAAAACACCTGATTTTTTGCAGGGACCAAAAACATCGTTAGACACCAAAAGCAGAATACGATCAAAAATCGCGAGCAATAAGCCATTTAAAGAAATTATTGTTAATTACAAAAAAGATCGTACACTCTATAATTGTGAAGTTAAAATAATTCCCTTGTACAATGAACACACAACACACTTTATAGCCTTTGAAAAGGAGGTTGTTTAAAATGATTTGGCCGGGAATCTATTTTGCTTAATATTAAAAACGGTTTATTCATGAAAAAAGGATATGTAATTATTTTGACGCTTTTATCAGCACTTCCAAATTTTGGACAAAAAAAAATAGCTCAGCAACAGGTTATTCAAGACTTACATTTTTTGCGGGAGTCTTTAGAAGAAGCACACTATAATTTATATGCTTACATAACTAAAGAGGCATTCAACAAAAATTTTGAAGATGTAAAATCTTCGATTACTAAAGATAGCCTCTCGACCCTTGAAATAACTTCCTTGTTTCAGGCGGTAATTTCTAAGGCAAATAATGGTCATACCGAAATCTCCTTTCCCGGTTCTGTTTACATTAACTACGCCTATTCAGGTGGTACTGTTTTTCCTTTAGAACTTGCGTTTGAGCACGGGAAAGTATTAGTCAGAAAAAACTGGTCTCAAAATCATGCTTTGGCACCAGGCGCCGAAGTCAAGAGCATTAATAATCTACCCATGGATGAAGTACTCCAGAAAATATATCCCTTACTATCGGCTGAACGAAGGTACTTTAAACTTGCAAAGCTGGAGCTTATGTCGTTTCCAAGACTCTATTGGCAGGCTTTTGGTGAGCAGAAAAACTTTGAAGTTGAAATAAATAAAAAAGGTGACATTGAGACACATATCATCCATTCAATCCGCGTATTGGAAGATTATGAAATGAAAAGAAATGAAGTATACTCTGACAAACGAGAGTTAAAGTTTCTCAATCAAGCCGCTTATTTAAAGCCGGGAAACTTTGGTGGAGACGAACAAAAGTACAGGAGTTTTATAGACTCCTCATTTGTGGAAATAAAAACGAAGGGTCTTCCTGCTCTTATCATTGATTTTAGAAACAACCTTGGAGGCGACGATACCTTTAGTGACTATCTGGTTTCTTACATTGCTGACCGACCTTTCCGCTGGAATTCCGAATTCACACTAAAAACAAGTGCTATTCTGAAAAAGCACGTGCGTAAAAATTATGATACCACTAGCGTATATTGGCAAAAGGTATTAACGCATGAAGATGGCAGTACTTATCCATATGAATTTCCTCTGTACAATCCACAACCTGCCGATAAAAGGTATTCAGGAAAGGTGTATGTCTTAGTAAATAGGCAATCGCATTCCCAATCTGCAGTGACAGCTGCTCAAATTCAGGATTACAAATTTGCCACTATAGTAGGAGAAGAGACAGGAGATTTCCCCAGCCTATATGCCAGTCAGTATAGCTATGTTTTGCCTCATACAGCTATTGAGGTTAAACTTTCTAAAGGATACATAGTACGAGTAAATGGAAGTAAGAAGGCAGAAGGTGTAATACCCGATATGTACATCAAAGATCATCTTCTGGATGAAGACGATGAAATATTGGATGGTTTGGTGAAATATATTGAGAACGAACATTAAGTACAAGATATTATAAGCATAGTGCGTATGAAAATGATAAATTCAAATAACAGAAAACATGTCGATATTATATGTAAACTGCTGAAAAGAATATAACTCAATAGCTGCATTGGAGCATCTGAAAAAACGAAATTATAAATCATATGAAAATAAGATGAAGAAGGTGTATACTGCTATTTTGATGTCGGTTTTTGCCATTACACTGAGTTACGCACAGGTCATTAAAACCAAAATAATCGATAATGGAGGTCGTGGCAATTACTCTTCTATTGCAGTTACCGAAGAATCTCTTCCAGATTTTGTTCTATATAGACCTGAGAATATACAGAAAGCCGTAAAACAACAAGGTCAATTACCCATATTGGTATGGGCGAATGGTGGCTGTATGAATTCTTCAATACATCAAGAGCGGTTTCTATCAGAACTTGCATCTCATGGCTATATCATTATTGCTATTGGAGCTCTACAGATGACAGTTGAAGAACGGGAGCACAAGTCTACTGCAGATAATGAACTTCTGAACGCTTTGAACTGGATAGAGCAACAGGCAGAAAAGCCAGATAATGCCTATTATAATAATGTAGATCTAAACAAAATTGCTGCTGGCGGGCATTCATGCGGTGGCGCACAAACACTCCGAATAGCTAATGATCCACGAATTAAGACTTATTTGATGTTGAATGCAGGTATGGGTAACATGACCATGGCCGGGGCGAGTTCAGAATCATTACAAAATCTACATGCACCAATTATTTATATGATAGGTGGAAAATCTGATATTGCTTATGATAACGCCATTTTAGATTACTCTCGAATTGAACATGTTCCCGTTGTTTTTGCCGATCATACTACAGCCGGCCATGGGGCTACTTTCTCTAAAGAATATGGTGGTTCCTTTGCTGAAATGACATTGGATTGGCTCGACTGGCAATTTAAAAACAAGGATAACTCGGCTATTTTTCTGAATAGTGCTTTATCAAAATATCCTGAATGGACCATGAAAGCCAAAGGATTTAATTCTGAAATTATCAGTTCGCCAACCTTAGAATTTATACCGCCAGACTTAGAATTTGTTTGTGAATTGCGAGTAACTATTGATACTCCCATTTTATTAGGTGCTACTCCTAATGGAGATAAAATTATCATTCCTATTACTGGAGGCACCTTTAAAGGTCCTGATATTAAAGGCGTAGTTTTAGCTGGCGGAGCCGACTATCAATATAGCAACAAAGCACTTAATCGTACCGAATTAAATGCGGTTTATAACATAAAAACGAATGATGGGGTGTTGATTCATGTGCAAAATACAGGATTAATAATAGAGCCTTCAAAAGAATCCAAAAAAGGGGAGGCATACTATTTTAGAGCCACGCCAAAATTTGAAGCACCTACAGATTCAAAATATGCATGGCTTAATAACGCAATATATGTTTGTAAACCAGAAGTTAATGACAAGTACATATCTATACAAGTATGGAAAGTACTTTAAATAAGTCCCGGACATTTTTAAAGTATTGGAAGCATGGCATAATCCAAAGGATGGAGTTTAATGATATAGAGATATAACTTGTTTTTGGAGAAATATATGTATGATGCTTTTTATTCATTACTTATAATTAAAAAAAACTCACCGTTAAAACAAATATGAGATCGTACTTAAAATAAAATCAACTGTTTAAGGTGTTTAAGTGAGATAATTTGTAAATTTAAAGAGAACAACATCCAAACCGAGACTTAGGTTTTAGTTTGGTTGCTTTTTTACAATTAACAAATAACTAAACTCATGAAAGTAAATGGATATGCAGCTACGGCGCAAAAATCAAAACTTACACCTTATTCATACGAATTAGGTCCATTAGGTTCTGAAGAGGTCGACATTAAAGTGTATTATTGTGGAATTTGTCATTCCGATTTGAGTATGATTAATAATGAGTGGGGCATGTCGCAATACCCATTCGTTCCAGGACACGAAATCGTAGGGGAAGTTCTTGCCGCTGGTGATGCGGTAAAAAAAGTAAAAGTAGGCGATCGGGTTGGATTAGGGTGGATGTCATCCTCTTGTATGAGTTGTGAACAGTGTATGGATGGATCACATCATTTATGCGCAAAAAGTGAAGCGACCATTGTTGGTAGAAACGGTGGATTTGCCGATAAGGTTCGTGGGCATTGGTCATGGGCGATTCCGCTTCCAGACGGTATTGATATGAGTAAAGCAGGTCCTTTGTTATGCGGAGGTATTACTGTTTTTAACCCGATTATATTAGCGGGCGTTAAACCTACCGACAAAGTTGGAGTTATAGGTATTGGTGGTCTTGGACATATGGCGATTAAGTTTTTAAAGCACTGGGGGTGTGAGGTCGTTGCCTTCAGTTCAAACCCGGCTAAGAAACAGGAAATTTTAAATATGGGGGCAAACAAAGTGATAAATTCTAGAGCGCCTGAAGAACTGGAAAGTATTGCAGGACAGCTTAATTTTATATTAAATACTACCAATGTATCATTGGATTGGAATTCATATTTAACCGCCTTAGCACCTAAAGGACGTTTCCATACCGTTGGAGCAGTTTTAGAACCAATGGCTATTCCTGCTTTTAGTTTAATTATGGGTGAAAAATCAGTTGGAGGAAGTCCGATTGGCAGCCCATCCTTGACTAAAACCATGCTTGATTTTTGTGTGCGTCATCAAATCTACCCAGAAGTTGAAGAGTTTGCGATGAGCGATGTTAATGAAGCTATAACGCATTTGGAAGAAGGTAAAGCGAGATTTAGAATTGTATTGAAGAATTAATCAAACTGTATAAAGCATGAAAGCACAATTTTTAAAGACTATCAGGAACTCTATTAAACATTGGTATATTCCTCTTATAGTAGGTTTACTCTTTGTTGGTTTGGGTATTTACACATTAGTGTCTCCGGTGGAAACGTTTCTCGCTCTAGCGTTCGTATTTAGTATTTCATTTATGTTGTCTGGTATTAGTGAAATTGCATTTGCCATTGCTAACAAAGAAGAAATGGATAATTGGGGATGGAATTTAGCCTTTGGAATCATGACTCTTTTGATAGGCATCTTGCTGATGAGTAAGCCCGAAATATCCTTAACTACATTGTCGTTTTATATTGGGTTTTTAATATTGTTCCGTTCTATGATGGGAGTAAGTTATGCCTTGGAACTGAAACATTACGGTGTTTTAGATTGGGGGAATTTGATGATTATAAGTGTTTTGGGGATTTTATTCTCGCTTCTATTACTTTGGAATCCTGTATTTGCCGGAATGACCATTATTTTCTGTATTGGTTTAACACTTATCGCGGGTGGAGCTTTTAGTATTTACCTATCTTTAAAACTTAAAAAATTAAATGCGATGCCAGGGAAAATATCAGAAGAATTGAAAGGTCGTTATGAGGCTATAAAACAGGAAATGCATGATGAGTTGAACAAAAAATAATTACATAGTAAATAGAATTTAGAATGATAAAACGCCCTTTATGGGCGTTTGCTATTTATAGATGCTATGCCCTGCAAAAGCAATTAAATTTATTTCTTACATTTAAAACAAAATTGAAATTTCTGTATTCAACAGTTTGTAAATAGTTCAACAAATTTATTTAGGCAAGTCAGTGCAATTAATGTTAAAGATATTCATGAGTCAATATAAAACTTACGAAACCGAACGCCTTGTTCTTAAACCAACCGACGAAGATGATAGTGAATTTGTTTTAGCATTGTTAAATACGCCAAAGTGGTTAGAATATATCGGTGACAGGCAAGTTAAAACATTTGAAGACGCACAAACTTACATTAAAAACAGAATGTCATCTCAGTTGGAGCGCTTGGGGTTTGGGAATTATACTTTGATTAGAAAAACTGATAAATTCAAAATAGGAAGCTGCGGATTGTACGATCGAGAAGGACTAGAAGGTATCGATATTGGATTTGCATTTTTACCAGAATATGAAAAGCAAGGTTATGCATTTGAAGCCGCTAATAAAGTAAAACAATTGGCCTTTGAAGAGTTTGGATTAACAGAAATTCATGCCATAACAATTAAAGAAAACACCTCTTCCCAAAGACTTTTAGAGAAATTAGGATTACGTTTCGAGAAAATTATAAATATTCCGGGAGACGATGAGAATTTATTGCTGTATAGCATTAAAAAAGAAGAGCATATTTAAAAGATTACAATAACCTACACTATGATAATTAGAAAAATAGAACCTTCAGACAATGAGATTTTAGCTCGTATTATCAAGAATACTTTTGATGAGCATGACGCGCCTAAATGCGGCACGGTGTATTCTGATCCAACAACTGATGATTTATATACTTTATTTGAAAAAGAGAACTCTGTTTTATGGGTTGCTGAGGATCAGAATGAATTATTGGGGTGTTGCGGTATTTATCCTACCGAAGGTTTGCCTCAGGGATATGTCGAACTTGTAAAATTTTATTTGGCGCCATCAGCAAGAGGAAAAGGTGTAGGTACTAAACTGATGGAGCAAAACATCACGTCTGCTAAAGATTTAGGATATACTGCCATTTATCTGGAAAGTTTGCCTCATTTTGCTACAGCAGTACGCATGTATGGGAAATTTGGGTTTGAAACTTTAGAAAATCCCATGGGAGAATCCGGGCATACGTCTTGTAATATATGGATGCTTAGACCTATTTAATCCCAGGATTAAAGACCTGATAAATTGAGTTAAAACAAACACCTGAAAAGCTATTTTTCATTGTCCACACATAATAATCATACCAATAAAACCAACTAAATAAAACATGTATACAGATTATATTTTTACATCACGACGGTTAGGATTCCGAAACTGGATGACATCTGATCTTAATGAATTTGCGAAAATGAATGCCGATAAAGAGGTTATGAAGCATTTTCCAAAAACCTTAACAACCAATGAGACATCAGCGTTTATTGAACGATTACAAAATCATTTTATAACACATGGCTTTAATTATTTTGCCGTAGAAATATTGGAAACGGGAGAGTTTATTGGGTTTATAGGCTTGGCAAATAAAATTTTCGAATCTAATTTTACGCCGGCTGTAGATATTGGTTGGCGCTTAAAAAAAAGCGCATGGGGCAGAGGCTATGCTACTGAAGGAGCAAAACGATGTTTGAAATTTGCGTTTGACGATTTAGACTTAGATCGCATTATCGCCACCTGTACAAAACAAAATGTAAATTCAGAACAGGTCATGAAGAAAATCGGCATGAAAAAAATAGCTGAGTTTAAGCATCCGGAATTAAAAGCTTATCCTGAATATGAAGTTTGCTTGTGTTATGAAGTCGCAAAAAGCGAATGGAATAACGATTCCAAACACAAATAGCCCGATTCTATATGATAATAAAACTGCTATTGACGGAAGATATTCTGTTGTCTATCGAAAACTTTCCAAAGTAATAAAACGCTAATAGTATTTTGTGATACATATTATTTATTAATGTACTTTAAACCCTAAACTTTCTTTTAAGATTTAAAATATATGAAGCTGTTATTTAATTTATGTCTGGGATTAACTTTATATAGTTGTGCAACTAAGCATCAGCAACCGTTAACCGTTAAAGCTTTACCTATTGATGGTCAAGTAGAAAGCAATCTGATTGTAGGACCTTCAGTATTAAACGATCCTGACCGATTTGTTTGGGGAGGCAGTGTGGTAAAAGGTGATGATAACAAATACCATATGTTGTATTCTACCTGGGAATGCGGCGATTCTATTCCGCAATTTTCAGATTCATGGGTACTTAAATCTAAAATTGCCTATGCGGTTTCAGATTATCCGGATAGAGATTTTAAGTTTCAGAAAATTATTTTAAAAGGACGAGTTTTAGAAGGTGACTCCACGGCTTGGGATGCACAAATGGTTCATAATCCTCATCTTAAGAAATTCAATAATAAATATTACCTGTATTATGGTGCGGGGAAAGATCCGGGGATTCAACCTGCAGGAAGTAAAGGTGAAGCCTTAAATAAACGCAATAGAGTACAGCAGAGTCAATGTATTGGCGTTATTGAATTCGATAGTTTTGAAGATTTAATGAATGGAAAATACAAACGATTCGACACCCCGCTTTTAGAAGCAAGAACAAGAGTGAAGCCTGACCATATCGTTAATCCTTCACCTGAAGGTACAGAACCAAAGCCAGATAATATCATTGTGGTTAATCCGTCAGTAGTGCAACGTCCTTCTGATGGAAAGTATCTTTTGTATTTTAAAGGAAACTTTTATAATCCAGGATGGCGTGGTGTACATGGTGTTGCTATCGGCGATAGCCCAACAGGGCCTTTTACACCAACCGATAATTTCGTATTTGATATTAGAAATGAAGACGGTACAATTGCCAGTGGAGAAGATCCTTATGTTTGGTATCATAATACACGTAAAAAGTTCTATGTCGTGTTAAAAGATTTCACAGGAAAAATTACCACAGGCCAACCGGGTTTAGCTATATTAGAATCTATTGATGGTATAAAATGGACAAAACCCGAACAATCCTTTTTCCTTAAAAAAGAAGTCGTTCTCAAATCTGGAGATACCCTTCATGTCAATCGATTAGAGCGTCCGCAGCTTTTAATTGATGGCAAAGGAAACCCTAAAGTGTTGTATGCCGCCTGTGCTTTGATTAACGTTAGCCCCACACAAAAAGGCGAATCGTTTAATGTGCATATCCCGTTAAAGGTTGAAAATAAATAGTTACCTTCAGGCAAAATGAAAAACATGCTTGTGAAAATATGTCTTCGTTTGGCGATTTCAACGGCTTTTCTTTCGGCAGTGGCCGATCGATTTGGGTTATGGCCATCGGAAGTATCGGTTTGGGGAAATTGGAATAACTTTATTAATTACACACAAATTATAAACCCTTGGTTTCCGGAATCCGTAATCAATAGTGTTGGCGTTATAGCGACAGCAGCAGAACTTCTTTTTGCAATGTGTTTGATCATTGGATTTAAAACGGAGTGGGTTGCTAAACTTAGTGGTCTTTTACTATTGGTGTTTGGATTATCGATGACCTTTTCTACTGGAATAAAGGGCGCTTTAGACTTTTCAGTATTTACAGCTTCGGCAGCGGCATTTGCTTTAAGTTTAATAAAAGAAAAGCATTGGAAATTAGATAATTTATTAGAGAAATAAAAGAGTTGTTACGGGTTGGATATAAAGACATATAATCTAAGAATTGTACCGCCATCGCCGGTTTATGACGAGGTTTTGGCTTTTAAAAAGACATTTATCGAGACCTTTGGAGATGAACCGTATTCCAAATCAAAGCCGCATGTCACTTTGGGCTTTTTCAAAATGGATACGGCTTATGAAACATATTTAATAAAGTATTTAAGTGCGCTTTCTTTGTTTAAAGTATTTCAAATGAAAATACAGGGTTTTGACACGTTCACCTCTTCTAAAGCTTAGGTATTAAGTATTGTGTGCTCCGAAGATTTTAATAAGCTTATGAACGAAATTAAAATTATTTGGATTAGAGATGTACATAGAACTTTAAAATCTTTAAATCCTTGTACGACACCTCATATCACAATTTCTAAAACAAGAACAAGTGAAATGCTTCAGAATAGTTACGAGTTTTTTAGGTCAAAAAACTATACAAAATACTTTGAAGTCAGTCAGCTTGTTTTAGTTTCCCGATACGAGAACAAAACCTGGGATTGGGAACATCGTATAGATTTAACTCATTAAATAATGAGTCTAACATCGCCTAATTCTTCAATACGATAAGGGAATTTATCACCTGGTGAACCAATAAACATAAAATTAATAGGTATACGCCAGCGTTCTGAAAGTTCTTTAATTTTCTCAGGACCAAAAGTACCGGGTTCTTCAATAAATTCAATATCAATGTCTGGGTAAGCACGGTCTAAAACTTCCACATCTATTTTTAACTTTTCTGAACCATGAGTTTTGTTTCCTAAAACAGATACAATTTTTAAACGTCTTGTATTTTCATTGCTTTCAATGTATTGCAGGACTTTGTTGAGCGTGGCAACATCATCGTGATTGGTGAAAAACACAAAGCGTTGTGAGTTGATACGATGAATAGCGTGTTTAATTTTCACATTGAGATATTTAAAAATGGTTTTCTTTTCAGGGGTGATATAGTCTAAGAAAAACAGAACCGCTTTTAATATCGCGATACGATAAAGCATAAACCCAATAACTAACATGGCTGGAATAAAATATTCTAAAAACACATTTAAATCTTCAGGGTTCAAAATAATATTTCCTATTAATGCAATACCTACACCTGCAATAGCAATGAGCAATTGTACCCAGCCAGCAACTTCTGGTCGAGGTAAATTTCTCCGGTTTATTTTTAAAAGCATATTGCCAAAACTGAATAAAATCATCACACACAAAAAAGCTATGGTATAAATGCCTGCCAGAGATTCTAAATCACCCTGAGTAATCATTAGGATCGAGGTAGATAATAAAAAGAAAGCTATAAAAATAAGATATGAACTTCCGCGTTTATTCTTTGTAAGAAGCACTTTAGGAAGAATTCTATCAAGTGCCATGCGTTCAACCAGTCCGCCAACACCAACATAAGACGTAAGTACAGCCCCACTTAATACTAAAGCCGCATCGATAGATACCAGATATAATAACCAGTTGCCTCCGGTTAAATGCCCCATAAAAGACAGTAAAGTGTCTTCCTTATGGCTAATAGTTGCTAATGGAATGATTGATAAAGCTAAAAATGCCAATAAGGGATTGAATACCGTAACGATAATCCACATATTTTTTAAGGTCTTTCTAAAAACACCTTTTTTTTGTTCTTCAACATAGTTCGCTGAACTTTCAAAACCACTAATTCCCAACATGGCTGCAGAAAATCCAAAGAATAATGCGGTTGCTATACTGCCTTTTACCGGAGCCTTAAAATTTTCAATAAGCACGTCAAATCCATTAGTAAATAAGAAATACAAACTGAATAAACATAGGACTACTAGGGAGCTTAAATGAAAGATGAAGATAAAAACAGCCACTTTAGACGATTCTCCAATACCTAAAATTACCAGTCCCATAAACACAAATAGTAAAATGATAGTAGCGTATACAATAGGAATGTCACTCCATAAACTATGAGCATATTTAATAGCTTCGGTCGATGAAATCACAGCTGTAGCCATATAGGATAACACCGTTAAGGTTGCTGCAAAAGAGGCTGTCGATTTTTTAGTGGTGTTTAATAAAGCATTGTAAGCACCCCCATTTAAAGGTAAAGCTCCAACAACTTCACCATAAATTTTTCGATATAAAAATAAAACAGCCGAAACCAGAAGTAGTGAAATCCATGCATATTGCCCTGCATACACGATAGATAGGGCTGAAACATACAAACAAGAAGAACTAATATCGTTACCACAAATAGCCGTTGCAGCTAATTCGTTAAGTTGCTTTTTAGACATAATTAGGCCATTTTAATTGTTTGGCAAGTGTTTAATCTAAACTATAGTACTACTAATTTATGATTTTTTGTGTGGTTAATCGATTTAAAACAAAATTATTATATCCTAATATCTGACGCGATTTCATACATAGTATTTATATTATGTTTCAAAATAAACTAAAAAGAGACCATCTCAGAAATTTACTGATGAAATGATGTGAAAAGCATAGACAACAAAACATGCCTCAATTAATTGAGAATTGTATATTTGAAAACTTAAAGATTGATTAACGGCAATTGTTATATTTGTCTCTGTAATTAAGAGATGTTTCACCTGGATTCATTTTCAAAACGTTAAAAGTTTCTATTAATGAAAATAAATTTTAATACATATAAGTACATTTTTATCTTTTCTGCAGCTGCACTGTTTAATTGCAAAAATGAAAATAAACAAATCACATCTATTTCAAAAGGTACATCTCAATTAAATTCCACAGGTGTTCCAGAAGGCTTAAAAACACCAGCGGGTATGGTGTGGGTAGAAGCAAAAACGTTTACGCAAGGCGCAAAACAAAATGATAAATTAGCGTTACCTAGAGAAAAGCCAGGACATACAGTGTCTGTCGATGGTTTTTTTATAGATGCTACCGAAGTTACTAATAAGCAATTTAAGGCTTTTGTAGAAGCTACCAATTATGTTACTGTAGCTGAACGACCGATTGACTGGGAAGATTTAAAAAAAGAACTTCCAGAGGGTACACCAAAACCACATGATTCGGTATTGAAACCTGGAAGTTTAATCTTTAATAAGGATGTAAAACAGGTCGCTAATATGCGAAACTACGAACAATGGTGGCGCTGGCAAGTGGGGGCTGATTGGAAACATCCTGAAGGACCGAATAGTTCAATTGAAGGCAAGGATAATTTTCCGGTGGTACATATCGCATTAGAAGATGCCTTGGCGTATTGTAAATGGGCTGGACGCAGGTTACCAACCGAAGCAGAATGGGAATCGGCAGCACAAGGAACGCATAGAGAAAATATTTACACTTGGGGTAATAATCAGGAGGTGTTAAACGAAAAAGCGAATACCTGGCAAGGTGTTTTTCCTGTTAAAAATGAATCGAAAGATGGTTTTGAATTGATTGCACCAGTTAAATCCTATCCAGCAAATACCGTTGGGATTTATGATATGTTGGGGAATGTTTGGGAATTGACTAGCGATTTATTTAACGAAAACTATTATACTCAAATCGATCCTAATGAGGTGTTAACTAACCCCATAGGAGCAGATAAAGGTTATAGCATAGGTAAACCTTATATTGAAGAACATGTTATAAAAGGCGGTTCATTTTTGTGTAACGCTTCGTATTGTGCGAGCTTCAGGATTTCAGCAAAAATGGGAATGGAGCCTAATTCAAGTTCAGATCACATTGGTTTTAGAACCGTTCTGACTCCGGATATGCTAAAATAATTAAATTCAGATTTTTATGGAAACAGATAAAAAAATCCCGAGCTCGTGGAAAACCGAGTCCGGGAATCTTTAACTAACTAATAAAAATCTAATTTCTCTTTTTCATTTTCTTTACTTTACCATTTTTCTTGTAATAGTAATATTTATCATCGTTATCGAAATGCATGTTGTTATTCCATGAATCGTTTTGAACATCACAATAATCTGCATGACGATTATCTATATTTATATATCCTCTTGTAGAAACAATTTGTCCCCAGTTGTTGTAATTAACTATTAATCCGCCAACTTGGTTTAGTGTGTTGTTTCTTCCTCGGCCGTAACCAATAAAAACAGAGCCTATTTGAGTTACATTTCCTGTACGGTCGTAATTAATTGGTACATTTCCTACAACACGAATCATGCCATTTCTATCTCTTGAGATATAATTTCTGTTTGGCGAAGTTGAAGTATAGTTAATATTCACTCTTGGTCCGCTATAAGATGCATTAATAGAACTTCTTCGGGTATTAAAATTATAATAGTCTTCAGTATAAAGGAATTCATAATCAAAATTTCCATCAGGAAATACCGAGAATTCGATACCGTGTTCTACAAAAGTAATAGGTTGTACATAACGATAGTGTTTAGGGGTATTTGTTGTTAAATTTAAATCTAAAGCCATTACACTATTCATGTTAAGCAGTATGCCTGCAAATAAAAGTACTAGTGTTTTCATAATCATTCATTTTTCAGATTGTACCTACTCATTAGCTTTTCGGTTTCCGCTTCGATTATCTATTTTACAATTTGCGTGCCAAAAATGTAAGTAATTGTTTATCAGTAGTATTTGGTTTTTTAGGGTATCTAGATTTTTATTATTTTTATGATAACCAACCTTTATCAGATGAAAAAATCTCTGGAAACTTGTAAAAATTGTGAAAATAAATTTGAGCAAGGTTTTAATTTTTGTCCGTATTGCGGACAGAAATCAAATGATGAACTTACTGTTTCAGTGTTGTTCCAAAATACAATAAGTAACTATTTTTCGGTTGATGCCCGCTTTTTTAAAAGCTTCATTCCATTAATGTTTAAGCCGGGATACCTGGCTAATCGATTTGTGGAAGGCAGACGATTACTTTACCTGCATCCTGCTCAAATGTATTTGTTTATTTCGGTGGTGTTTTTCTTTTTATTTTCCTTTATAAGTCGCGATCAGGTTAAAACGGTAAATAATGTTTTAAAAAAAGCAGAGATTCCTGTTGTTGATCATGATAGTTTGAAAACCCAGAAAATAGATTCTTTAAAAAATGTAACTACTGCTGATTATATTATTAAAGATGATTTCTCTTTTAATGAAAGAGCAGTAGATTCGTTAATAGCAATAGACGCTCCCAAAGAAGCGATTTACAAAGTGATGGGGATGGATAGTGATGCAGGATTTTTTAAACGTAGGTTTTACACGCAAATTTTGAAGTTTTACGAGCAACGTAATGGCGGCTCCATTTTACAAGCATTTTACGATAGTATTCCTATAGCTATGTTTTTTCTGTTGCCTATTTTTGCTTTGATTTTAAAATTACTTTATTACAAACGCACGCCATTTTCATTCCATTTAGTATTTAGCTTGTATTTCTTTGCTTTTGTATTTATGACGTTTAGCTTTTTGGTTTTGGTAGATTTGATTTGGAAACCTCAATCCTGGCTAAATTCGTTAGTTACTATTTTGGTTTTTATTTATTTCTATATAGCTGTTTTACAGTTTTATAAGCAGAGTAAATTGAAAAGTTTGTTTAAAAGTATTATTACGGTATTTTCTTTTCTTATTATGGTTATTCCAGCTGCAAGTGCGGTGATGTTTATAGTTGCCTTTTTATTTTATTAGAATAAAAAAGACCTAAGAAAACTTAAGTCTTTTATTGCTTAATTTGAGATTTTTGCTAGAGTTTGTCTTTTAAGTATTTTCCTATTAAAGAATCCGTTTTTACAATATCTTCAGGTGTTCCCGTTGCTACTAAATTGCCCCCATGTTCACCGCCATTCGGCCCTAAATCGATAATGTGATCGGCACATTTTATAAGTTCAATATTATGTTCTACAACAATAATAGAGTGTCCTATTTCAATCAAAGCATTAAATGATTTAAGAAGCTTTTTAATGTCATGAAAATGTAATCCTGTAGTTGGCTCATCGAAAATAAAAAGAGCTTTTTCCTTACTATTGCCTTTGCCTAAAAAAGAAGCTAACTTAATGCGTTGCGCTTCACCGCCGGAAAGCGTCGAGGAACTTTGTCCTAAAGTAACATAGCCAAGACCTACATCCTGAAGTGGTTGTAGTTTGTTTTTGATCTTAGTTTCATCGTTAGCTTCAAAAAAGGTGATTGCATCATCGATGGTCAGATTTAAAATGTCGTCGATATTTTTATTAGCGAATTGTACTTCTAAAACTTCTTTTTTAAATCGTTTTCCTTTACAGGTTTCACATTCCAAGTGCACATCGGCCATGAATTGCATTTCAATGGTTACTTCACCTTCGCCTTTACAAGTCTCACAACGTCCGCCATCTACATTAAATGAAAAATGTTTTGCCTGATAATTTCTAAGTTTGCTTAATTTTTGTTTAGAGTACAAAGCTCTAATGTCATCATAAGCTTTGATATAGGTAACCGGATTGGATCTGGATGAACGCCCAATAGGGTTTTGATCTACAAATTCAATATGCTTTATGTTGCTAAAATTCCCGTCTAAATCGGTAAACTGACCTGCTTTATCACTGAAATCGGTTAGTTTTTTCTGTAGAGCAGGGAATAAAATCTTTTTCACTAGTGTGCTTTTTCCACTTCCCGAAACTCCGGTTACTACAGTCAGCATACCTAAAGGAAAACGCACATCAATGTTCTTTAAATTGTTTTCGCGAGCTCCTAAAATGTCTACGTAATATTTAGAAGCACGACGTTTTTCTGGAATTTCAATTTTCAATGATTCATTTAAATACTGAGCTGTTAACGATTTTGAATCAAGTAATTCAGAATAAGTTCCGCAAGCCACAACCTCACCACCAAACGTTCCGGCTTCGGGACCGATATCAATAATGGTGTCTGCTGCTTTCATAATATCTTCGTCGTGTTCTACAACAATTACAGTGTTGCCTAAATCACGTAATTGCTTTAAGACTAATATTAATCTTTCGGTATCTTTAGGATGCAAACCAATACTTGGTTCATCTAAAATATACATCGAGCCTACAAGGCTGCTACCTAATGAAGTGGCTAGATTAATACGTTGACTTTCTCCTCCAGATAAGGTATTAGATTTACGATTAAGTGTTAAATAATCTAAACCTACATTCGATAAAAATGTTAAGCGATTATTGATTTCTTTTAAAAGGCGATCAGCAATTTTAGTGTCATGTTCGTTTAATTCAAGATTTTTGAAAAACACAGTCAATCGATCCAAAGGCATCTCTACCAAGTCGGTAATGGTGGCTTCAGCAATTTTTATATAATTCGCTTCAACACGTAAACGCTTACCATTACAGGCTTTACATTTGGTTTTTCCGCGGTAGCGTGACAGCATCACACGATTTTGTATTTTATAAGCTTTAGCTTCTAATTCAGCAAAAAAGGAATTTAAGCCCTCGAAATATTTATTGCCATCCCAGATGAGCTGTTTTTGCTCATCATTTAATTGAAAATAAGGTTTATGGATAGGGAAATCGAATTTATGAGAGTTATTTACCAATTGGTCTCTGTACCAACTCATACTTTCGCCACGCCAAGGAAAAATAGCATTTTCATAAATGGATAAAGCAGTATTAGGTATTACTAAATCTTCGTCAATACCAATAATATCACCGTAACCTTCACATTTAGGACAAGCGCCGTAAGGGTTATTGAAACTAAACAGATGCACATTTGGCTCTAAAAAGCTCATGCCGTCCAATTCAAATTTATTGGAGAAATGTCGCAAGTCATTATCTGATAAGGTCTCAATAAAACATTCGCCTTTACCTTCAAAAAACGCCGTTTGAATAGAGTCTGCTAAACGATTATAGAAGTCTTCTTCATTTTTTATAACAATACGATCGACAACCAATAGAACATCATCTTTTTCAGTCAAGTATTCAGCTTCATCAATGCGAATAATATTGCTGTTAACTTTTATTCTTGCATAACCTTGTTGGGCAAGCGTGTTAATCTTGTCATTCATTGCTCGACCTTCTTCTAAATGAATTGGCGAAAGCAGCAATAGTTTTTCACGTTCAGGAAACGTTTTTAAATACTCCAGAACATCAGTTACCGTGTCTTTTTTAACTTCCAAACCTGAAATAGGCGAGTAGGTCTTACCAATACGGGCAAATAACAACTTTAAATAGTCATAAATTTCGGTACTGGTTCCTACGGTCGATCGAGGATTGGTTGAATTTACCTTTTGTTCGATGGCAATAGCCGGGGCAATTCCTTTGATATAATCGACTTTAGGTTTGTTCAAACGCCCTAAAAATTGACGTGCATAACTCGATAAACTTTCAACATAGCGACGTTGCCCTTCAGCGTATAGCGTATCGAAAGCTAAGCTAGACTTTCCTGAACCTGATAAACCTGTGATAACCACCAGTTTGTTTCGCGGTATAACAACATCTATGTTTTTTAAATTGTGCAATTTTGCACCTTTTATGATGATATTTTCTTTCGGATTTACTTCAGAAATAGTGGTATTCATAAGTCTTAAAAGGAATGATATCGCAAAGATACTAAAGTATTTATTCTGTTAATTATATTATTCTTTAAATGAAATTATCTCAACATTTTCACTTCAAATTTAGTTGAATATCAATTTTTTAAGATAAAAGTGATGCAAATTATCGACTTAAGAATAAAAAAAGTCGCAATATTTTTGTTTTAGGAATGATTGTTGTTATATTTGAGTCTATTAATCAATTATACAAACTAACACAATCGCGCCTATAGTATAACATTACTTTAAAATTTATAACCCCAAAAGCTTGGAAGTTCTCTTCTGGCTTAAAAAGTAATGATTATGCAATACGATAATATACAGGATTCTATCTTAGTAAGTAATTACATTAAAGGTGACGAAAGTGCTCTGGAAATTCTTATAAACAGGCACAAACAAAAAATTTACAGTTTTATTTTCTCCAAAGTTTACGACAGAGATGTAGCTGAAGATATTTTTCAGGATACGTTTATTAAAGTGATACGTACTTTAAAACGTGGCGCTTACAACGAAGAAGGTAAATTTCTGCCTTGGGTAATGCGTATTTCACATAATCTAGTAATTGACTACTTCAGAAAAAACAATCGTATGCCAAAATTCGACAATACAGATGAATTTAATATTTTTTCTGTATTAGGTGATAATAGCCTAAATGCTGAAAAAAGCATTATTAAAGAACAAGTTGAAAATGATGTAAGACGTTTGGTTGAAGAACTTCCAGATGATCAGAAACAAGTATTGTTAATGCGTATTTACGATGATTTAAGCTTTAAAGAAATTTCAGATAAAACAGGTGTAAGTATTAATACAGCTTTAGGGCGTATGCGTTATGCTTTAATTAACCTAAGAAAAATAATTGACAAGCATAATATTATTTTAACGAATTAATGCAATAAACTGATTTTTGCCACGTTAATAATTTGTATTCATCCTTAAATTAATATAATGGCAAAACTTTACTCTGAAAATTCTATTAAAAAATCGAATGTAATGGAACCAAGAGAAGAAACGATAAGATTTCTTCTTGATTATTCAAAGGCTTTAAGTGTTATAAATTGTAATAAAAAGAAGTTTGAAGCGCTTCTGAATTAAGTTGGAAAGTCCTAATGAAAATTAGGACTTTTTTGATTTATAATAATCGTCTATCACAGACTTTCTTCCTATAGTTTTGGTAATAATGTCTTTATCTAAATCCCAGCCTCGGGCAGGTGAATATTCGCGTCCGTACCATATAATTTGAAGATGTAAGTCATTCCACAATTCCATAGGAAATAAACGTTTAGCATCTTTCTCGGTTTGAACAACACTTTTACCGTTGCTTAAATTCCAACGATACATTAATCTGTGAATATGTGTATCCACCGGAAATGCAGGAATTCCAAAAGCCTGTGACAATACAACACCGGCGGTTTTATGCCCAACAGCTGGTAATTCTTCTAAATCTTCAAAATTCTGAGGCACTTCACCATTATGCTTTTCAATCAGGATTTTAGATAAACCATGAATCCCTTTACTTTTCATAGGAGACAGACCAACAGGTTTAATGATTTCACGAATTTCATCAACCGTTAATTTCACCATATCATAAGGATTATCAGCTTTTTCAAATAGCAGAGGAGTAATTTGATTCACGCGAACATCGGTACTTTGTGCAGACATCAGTACGGCTATTAATAAGGTGTAAGGATCTTTGTGATCTAAAGGCACTGGAATGGTTGGATATAATTCTTTTAGGGTTGTTATTACAAATTCAATCTTTTGTTCCTTGGTCATAAATTGCATAATTTTGTAGAAAAGCAAAGTTAATATATCTATTGTATTACGCTTTGTAAATGGATTTAAATTGTAAAAATTATATAGATGAATACATTAAAAGTAGGTGATGTTGTTCCTAATTTTTCTTCAACAGACGAACAAGGAAACACTATTACATTAAATGATTATAAAGGAAAAAAACTAATCGTATTTTTTTACCCAAAAGCAAGTACACCGGGTTGTACGGCTGAAGCCTGTAATCTTAGAGATAACTATGAAGTCTTAAAAGATAAAGGATACGAACTATTAGGAGTAAGTGCCGATAGTGCTAAGCGCCAAAGTAATTTTAAAGATAAATATGAATTTCCTTTTCCGTTATTAGCAGATGAAGATAAAACAGTAATTAATACTTTTGGTGTATGGGGCCCAAAGAAATTTATGGGGCGCGAGTATGACGGTATTCATCGCATGACCTTTATTATTGATGAAAACGGAGTGGTAGAACGTGTGATAGATAAAGTAAAAACGAAAGACCACGCTGCTCAAATTTTAGAGGCTTAGATTAAAATATTCCATAAAAAAAGCAGCTATTTAAGCTGCTTTTTTTTATTTCTATATATGAAAAATTACTTTCTTTTTCTGATTAAGGTTAGTGGTTTTCTAGAGTAGCCAAATAATCTGTAATCTTTGATTAATTCTGCAGTTCCATCAGGTACCATATCTTCCCAACCGCTTTCTCCGCTTGCAATCATATTTAAAATTTCTCTGGAGAAAATATTCATGATGGTTGGGTCGTATTCCTCAATATCTATTACTTTACCGTTGTATTTAAAGAACTTATATAATTCTTTCATACGAGGATACACTTTTAAGTTTTCACTGGTAATTAATTCTCCGGTTTCTTGATCGTGCATAGGATATAAATATACTTTTAAATCCTTGAAGAATAATTTACCAAAAGCCTCAAGTATACCACCACTTAAATGTCTGTAATATTTCTCGTCAAAAATATCGACTAGGTTGCTAACGCCCATTGCTAATCCCATTCTGGATTTGGTATAGTTAGAGAAATATTCAACAACTTTGTAGTACTCCTGGAAATTTGAAATCATTACCGAATGTCCTAGGGCACAAAGTAAATCTGCTCTATCGATAAAATCCTGTTCATCAATTTCTCCTTCAGCTCGTAAGTTAGATAAGGTAATTTCGAAAACAACTTCGGTTTTTTCTTTATCAACTTTATTTTCTTTGATAAACATCTCATATGATTTCTCATACATCTCCATGTTTACCTTAGTTACCGGTCTGAAACTTCCACGAAGTGCTAATATATTTTTCTTGTAGAATACTTTTGCAGGTAAAACGTTAGTTCCGTCAGGCCCAAACATTACGGCATCGGTCATCCCGTTTTTAACCAGTTGTAAACTCATTAAACGGTTGTCTACATTCTTAAAAACT
Organism: Aestuariibaculum suncheonense; assembly: GCF_014596935.1. Lineage (GTDB taxonomy): Bacteria > Bacteroidota > Bacteroidia > Flavobacteriales > Flavobacteriaceae > Aestuariibaculum > Aestuariibaculum suncheonense. Next base: position 54,496 of record NZ_JACVXC010000003.1, read on the forward strand.
GGACCAGAAAAGTTTATGGTGTCAATTTCTAAACGGTCTTTATCTAAATGATCATATAAATAACGAAGTAATTTTTTAGGCTCGTTATATTTATAAAAAGCACCGTAAATTAAGTTAGTTCCTAAAACACCAAGCGTCTCTTGCTGCAGTCTGGCGTCGTTTTCTTTAAAACGAAGATGTAAAATAATTTCGTTATAATCGCCTCCAGCCTCAACCTGGTATTTAATGCCCACCCAACCGTGGCCTTTAAATTGTTTCGCAAAATCGATAGTTGCTACTGTATTAGCATAGGTAAAGAATATTTTATTCGGATTTTTTTCACGCGTTAAACGATTCTCCATAAGATTCATCTCATGGGTCAACATTTTTCTTAAACGTGCTTCGGTTACATAACGTCCATCATCTTCTGCACCATATATAGCGTCACTAAAATCTTTATCGTAAGCCGACATTGCCTTTGCTATTGTTCCAGAAGCACCCCCAGCTCTAAAAAAATGTCTACATGTTTCTTGTCCGGCACCAATTTCGGCGAACGTCCCGTAAATATTTTCGTTTAAGTTAATTCGAAGCGCTTTAGTTTTTAACGAAGGAATATCATCAAATTCTCTATCACCTTTTATGCTTATTTCCATAGGTTTTTAGGTTAATTTCTATAAAGGAGTAAAGATATTAAATAAGTGAGTGAAACAAAAAAACATTCTTATTTTTGTGATAAACTTAAGAATCTATTGGAAGTAACTTTTCTCGGTACCGGCACATCTCAGGGAGTTCCTATTATAGGAAGTGACCACCCTGTTTGTTTAAGTAAAAACCCCAAAGACAAACGATTAAGAGTTTCTGTTTTAGTAGAATGGGATAATTATACTTATGCTGTAGATTGCGGGCCAGATTTTAGATACCAAATGCTTCGATCTGGTTGTAAAAGAATAGATGGTATTGTATTCACACACGAACATGCCGATCATGTGGCCGGGCTTGATGATATTCGTCCGTTTTATTTCAGGCAAGGCGACATTCCCATTTATGCCCATAAGCGTGTTTTAAAGTCTTTAGTGAAGAAGTATGATTATATTTTCGCTACCAAAAACAAATACCCAGGAGCACCTGGGGTTATCGCAAACCGAATTAAAAACAAACCGTTTCAGTTAAAGAATTTAGAAGTTATCCCTATAAACGGGAAACATGGTGATTTACAGGTATTCGGATTTAGGTTTGGGGATTTTGCATACTTAACCGACATGAAAACGATTAAAGACAAGGAGGTAGAAAAAATTAAAAACGTAAAAGTTTTAGTGGTGAATGCGTTACGTCACGAGCCACACTATTCGCATTTTAATTTAGATGAAGCTCTAGACTTTATTAAAAAGGTAAATCCGGAAAAAGCATATTTAACTCATATTAGTCATTTGTTAGGTTTTCACGAAGAAGTAGAAAAAGCATTGCCAGAAAACGTATTTTTGGCGTATGATGAATTACAAATTACCATTTAAAAAATAAAAGATGAAGCAAAGAATTTTCATGTATTTGTTTGTGTTTACCATGTTATTGGTGCTATTTCAGTTTGTTAACTCGAAACGTGTGTTTGAAGATATGAATAAAAACATAGGCGATTATAAGGAACAGTTGCAGCAATACAAAGATTCCTTAGTGAATATGCAGCATGAAATAACAGATTTATCACATTTCAATTTAAAAAGAAATGAAGATGCTATTAGTTATTTTGAAAATCAAGGATATAACGTTAGTGAATTGATTCCGGTTATAAAAGATGAATTATATAAACTGAATGAAACTAGAGATGAACACCCAATTGTACCTTATGCTGCAAGCGAAGGAAAACGCATGATGATTAACACTATAAAGTTATTAAATCATAAATGGATTATTGCCGATTTTACCGATGGCAAGTATTGGGGTGAAATGTTTTTGACCTACTATATAAATGAAGATCAACAAATAGAATTTAATGTTGTCGAGTCGTTTTTGTATCCATTCGATTAATTAATGTTGTTCGATAATGAAGTTTTAACATTTCGAAATTAAACTTCATTTTCCTTTAATACTCATATTCCTAGACTGAGTCTATTTAGTTTACACGGTAGGCGATTCCTTTTTGTTTTTTGGTTTCGCCAACATACGAGTATTCGTAAGTATATGAAGTGTCGGTGGTCGTTAAGATTTTTAAATGAATATCTTTTCGTTCAGCCATGTTTTTCGGATTGATGGTTTTAAAAATAACTTCACAATCATTAATCCATCGTAAAGACGAAGAATCCACCTTATTATTATAAGTTTCCACCTGAAGATTTTCGGTACGCCTAAATGTCGATTTAAATAATTCTCCATTAATAGAGACTTCACTATAATATGCTCCGGTTTTATAATCGCTGCAATTACGTGTGGTTTCAAAACAGCTAAACAAGCTTAAAAAGGTTAGAGCGTACAAAAATTTCATCTGAACGAATTATAAGGTTTTTAAAATTTGAAGCAAAGGTACTAAACAATCTTAATTTTAATTATGATAGTTCTTAAAAGTACCGTCTGAATAAAAAACAACAATACGCTCTATAGTTTTGTTATTTGTATTTTCAGAAAATATTTTTTCCTCTGTGAGATTTACGGGCGCTTTAGGAATTGGAGGTGCATTTACCTCCGGTTGACTTTCTACAGGTGTTTTTTCCAAAGGAGATGGTTTAGTTTCCTTTTTCGCAGGAAAACTGCCTTTGCCATTTAACAACCAATACAACTCAACTTCAGGATAAGCAGAAAGTATTTTAAGGACAAATTCTAAACTGGGTTTATTTCGACCAGATAAAATATGGGAGATGCTAGAGCGTTGCACTCCAATCTTTTCTGCAAAGGAAGAGGCTGATTCGCCATAAAAATTGATGACTCTCTCTAACCGTAGGGTGAATTCTTCTGTGTTTATCATTGTAAATTTCACAAATGTATACTGTGTTACAAATGTAATAAAAATTTATTTATAGTATACATTTGTGTACAAAAAAAGCTGAGAAATTGTAAAATAATATAAAGTATTACTTTAATAAAAATATCTTATATTGCTGAAAAGTAAACTTTTAATATGTATTTTTATTTCTCAGTTAAACAACTTGAGTTTTTAGGCGTAATAAGTCTTAAATAACTACATAACCCTGTTTACAAATGTATACAATTATTTCGTTCGCCTTGTTTACATTTGTAAATCATCAATTGTTCACATTTGTGAATTATTAAATACTTACATTTGTCAACAAAATAATAGCATGCAATTAGATATCATAAAATCACTTTTCTTAAACAACAAAGAGACACGCTTAAGTCATCGATATATTACCAATAATCATATTAAACCAGTTTTAGATTCCTTAAGCAATCAATTAAATATTGAAACTATCGGACAATCTGTTTTAAAAGACGATATCTATGCATTTAAAATTGGCAGCGGGCAAAAACGCATTTTTATGTGGTCACAAATGCACGGTAATGAATCGACTACAACAAAGGCTTTGTTTGATTTAACCAACACCTTATTAAGCAACGATTTTAGTGTTAAGCACATTTTAGAAGGCTGCACTTTCTATATAATACCTATCTTAAATCCTGACGGCGCCAAGGCCTACACGCGAATCAATGCTAATGAAGTGGATTTGAACAGGGATGCTCAGAACTTAACTCAACCGGAAAGTTTGGTATTGAAAGCTGCTTTTGATGCTTTTAAGCCTCATTATTGCTATAATTTACATGGACAAAGAACAATATTTAGTGCAGGAAATGCTGAAAAATCGGCTACAGTATCGTTTTTATCTCCAGCTCAAGATCAGGAATGCACTATAACTCCAAACAGAAAAGTGGCTATGGAGATTATTAGTGTAATGAATGAAGCTTTACAGAAAGAGATTCCTGGGCAAGTAGGTGTGTATGATGATGCTTTTAACTTAAACTGTGTTGGAGATACATTTCAAAGTGAAAATATACCAACCATTTTATTTGAAGCGGGGCATTATCATGAGGATTACGCCAGAGAAAAAACACGTGAGTTAATTTATATCTCTTATTTAACGTCGTTCGATTACATCGCAAAAAATGAGGTTACAGGTGAGAAATATGAATCCTATTTGCAGATTCCTGAGAATGAAAAATTGTTTTTTGATGTTATTATTAGAAATTCTTTAAGAGGAGATATTGGCATCATGTTTCAGGAGCGCTTAGTTAACGACGAAGTGGTTTTTGTTCCTAGAGTTGATAAAATTGATGATTTGAAAGATTTTTATGCGCATAAAACGATTCTAGCCAATGGTTTAGAAGTGTTAAATGTTAACGAAAATCCTATTGAACTAGGCAGCGAAAACGTTTTCGTGATAGTAAATAATGAAAAAATCTCATTATTTCCGAAATAAACCCTATTAATTATGTATTATTTTTAAGGAAATTGTATTATTTTTGCTTTATACTTAAGAATAATTAATTATGGGGAAAATTAAATTAGACGAGATTGATCACCAAATCCTTGATATGTTAATCGATAACACTAGGATTCCGTTTACAGACATTGCTAAGAAATTATTAATATCGGCAGGTACCGTGCACGTAAGAGTGAAAAAAATGGAAGAACATGGAATTATTAAAGGTTCTTCTTTAATGTTAGATTATAAAAAATTAGGGTATTCTTTCATCGCTTATGTTGGAGTATTTTTAAATAAGACTTCAGAAACTAAATTTGTTTTAGAAAGAATAAATGAAATACCGTTTGTTACTGTAGCACATATTACAACAGGGAAATTTAATGTTTTCTGTAAAATCCGTGCAAAAAGTACAGAGCATGCAAAAGAAGTTATCTTTATGTTAGATGATATTGAAGGTGTTTACAGGACTGAAACTATGATATCACTGGAAGAAAGCATTAACGATAAAAAACGATTAATGCATACTATTTTTAACGATATGTAAGCTTAATTGTCTAAAATATAAAAAAAGCGCTGATTGAAAATCAGCGCTTTTTTTATAGTCTTCCGTTAACAGGTTCTTTTAAAAAACCTTTTACATCATATAGGATGCTATTGTTTTCAAGAAGATTTTTAATATCGATATTGAGAAATTCACTGTGAGACACTGCTAATACAACGGCATTAAATTTTCTTTCAGGTAATTCTGTTTGAGTTTTTAAATTGTATTCAAGTTGAACTTCTTCAGGTTTGGCCCAAGGATCATATATGGTAACTTCGGTGCCATAACTTTCTAATTGACGAATGAGATCAACAACTTTAGTATTGCGTACGTCAGGACAGTTTTCTTTGAAGGTAATTCCTAAAATCAAAATTCTAGCATCTTTAATACGAATGTCTTTTTGTGCCATAAGTTTTATAACTTCCGAAGCTACATATTGCCCCATGCTGTCATTTACACGACGTCCGGCTAGTATAATTTCAGGATGATATCCTATTTCTATAGCTTTTTGTGCTAAATAATAAGGATCTACACCAATACAGTGTCCACCAACAAGACCTGGTTTAAAGGGGAGAAAGTTCCATTTGGTTCCAGCAGCTTCCAAAACCGCATGCGTATCAATTTCCATTAAATTGAATATTTTGGCCAATTCGTTTACAAAAGCAATATTAATATCACGTTGTGAGTTTTCGATAACCTTAGCGGCTTCAGCCACTTTAATAGAAGGCGCTAAATGTGTTCCTGCCGTAATAACACTAGCATATAATTCGTTTACTTTTTCACCTATTTCAGGTGTAGAACCAGAGGTGACTTTTAAGATTTTATCTACGGTATGTAATTTGTCTCCAGGATTTATACGTTCGGGGGAGTAACCTGCGAAAAAATCGATGTTATACTTTAATCCGCTTAATTCTTCAAGAATAGGAATGCATTCATCTTCGGTAACACCTGGATAAACAGTGGATTCGTAAATAACAATATCATTGCTTTTTAAAACCTGAGCAATAGTCTTGGTCGAGTTGTAAAGAGGTGTGAGGTCTGGTTTGTTATTTTTGTCAATAGGTGTAGGTACTGTAACGATGTAATAATTACAATCTTTAATATCTTCTAAAAGCGATGTACAGTACAGTCCGTTAGAATTATTGTCTTCAGAACTTTTTAAAACCTCTTTTAGTTCTTTTTCGTCAACTTCTAAAGTAATGTCGTTTCCTGTATTTAGTTCTTCAATGCGTTTTTTATTGATATCAAAACCAACAACAGGATACTTAGTAGCAAATAATCTTGCAAGCGGTAATCCTACGTAACCTAAGCCAATAATGGCAATTTTAATATGATTCATAATTATCTCAAATGGTTCCAATACCACCTAACAGCTTCTTGTAAACCAGATTTTATATCGTATTCAGGGTTGTAATTTAGTAATTCCTTTGCTTTGTCAATAGATGCTAGAGAATGCGGGATATCACCAACCCGATTCTTTTGGTGTTTAATTTCAATATTTTGTATGGAACTATCGTATTCTGACAAATATGTTTTTAAAAGCGAGGTCAACTCCAAAAGCGTTGTGCGTTCACCAAAAGCAACATTATATATAGTGTTTAAAGCTTGTGTATTTGTTGTTGTTAAAGCGTTAATATTTATTTGAATCACATTGTCGATATAGGTAAAATCTCTGGAATAACTTCCATCACCATTAATAACTGGCGATTCGTGATTCATGAGTTGTTGAACAAATTTAGGAATAACAGCAGCATAAGCGCCATCAGGGTCTTGACGTCTTCCAAAAACATTAAAATACCGAAGTCCGATAGTATTTAAACCATAAGTAGTATGAAAAATATCGGCATACAATTCATTAACATACTTTGTAATGGCGTAAGGGGAGAGTGGTTTTCCAATTTGATTTTCTACTTTAGGTAAAGATTTGCTATCTCCATAAGTTGAAGAACTTGCTGCATAAATAAATCGTTTAACATCAACCTCTTTTGCGGCTACAAGCATGTTTAAAAACCCTGAAACATTTACATCGTTTGTGGTGATAGGGTCAGCTATTGATCTAGGCACAGAACCTAGAGCTGCTTGGTGTAAAACATAATCTACATTAGCGCTGGCTTTTTTACAATCAGATAAGTTTCTAATATCGCCTTCAATCAAATTGAAATTAGGATTATCTTTAAAGGCTTCTATGTTTTTTCTTTTTCCTGTTGAAAAATTATCCAAGCAAGTTATTTTAATATCATAAGACAAAAGATGTTCACAAAGATTAGAGCCAATAAAACCAGCACCACCGGTAATTAATACGTGTTTATGTTTCAGTATGTCTGATTGCTCTGATGTCATTTTGGTGTATTAAACTCTTTTTTATTTTTAAATCCTGCCCAGCTACAAATATGAGTAAAAATTGCTAATAATCTTAACAACTATCATTACATTTAATTTTTAATAGGCTTATCTGTTTTTTTTAATGACTACTAAAAAGAAGATTTTTTTATCTCCACCACATATGAGTGGTTTAGAGCAAGATTATGTCAAACATGCTTTTGAAACAAATTGGGTGGCACCTATGGGTGATAATATTAATGATTTTGAAAAGGACTTGCAGGATTTTTTAGGAGTAGATACTTATCCTGTAGCTTTAAATTCCGGAACATCAGCAATTCATTTAGCTTTAATTTTATTAGGAGTTTCTGCTGGAGATGAAGTGTTGTGTCAGAGTTTTACGTTTTCGGCCTCGATAAATCCAGTCGTTTATCAGGGGGGCAAGCCTGTTTTTGTGGATAGTGAATCGATTACTTGGAATATGTCTCCGGAGCTTTTGGAGATCGCTATTAAAGACAGGATTTCTAAACATAAAAAGCCTAAAGCTATTATTGCTGTTCATTTATACGGAATGCCTTATCAGGCCGACAAAATAAATGCTATTGCGAGACAGTATGAGATTCCTGTAATAGAAGATGCTGCTGAAGCACTGGGTAGTTGTTATCACGGCAAACCTTGTGGGAATTTATCAGATATTGGTGTGCTTTCTTTTAATGGGAATAAAATTATAACAACATCGGTGGGAGGTGCTTTAGTTGTCAAGGATTCAAAATTAAAAGACAATGCTATATTCTTGTCAAATCAAGCTAAAGATAAAGCCACACATTATGAACATTCTCAAATAGGATATAATTACAGAATGAGTAATGTGTTAGCAGGAATTGGTCGCGGACAAATGAAAGTTTTAAAGAATAGAGTGGAAGCCAGGCGAAATAACTTTAACTTTTATAAATCTGAGTTATCTAAGTTCGCCGAAATAACTTTTTTAGAGGAACCTGAAAATTTTAAATCGAACCGATGGTTGACTTGTATTACAACAGAGTCCTTTGATATGCGTGAACGTATTCGTTTGGCTTTAGAAAAAGAAAATATAGAATCCCGTCCACTATGGAAACCAATGCATTTGCAGCCGGTTTTTAAAGATTGCTTAAGTTTTACAAATGGTATTTCTGAACATCTTTTTGAAACCGGACTTTGTTTACCTAGTGGTTCTAATTTAAGTCAGGAAGATTTAGGAAGAATTGTCGGAGTTATTTCAAAAACACTTTAAATAGATAAAAAAGCCCGCAAAATAAATGCGGGCTTTTTTTAAGTTTTATGAAGAATAAAATTCAAATGCATCAATAATAATATTATCGTCGACCAGGCAATCAATTTTAGGTTTGCCTATAGCTTCTAAAAGCACGAAATTGATGTTGCCGTGATTGTTCTTTTTGTCGTATTTCAATAAATCCATAATAGGCTGGCGTTCCTCTTCTGTTATTTCGACTTTCCCATAGTATTCGGTAAAGAACTCTTTAATTTTTAAAGTAGTTTCTTTTGGGAAACCAGCTAATTCCGTAGAAATATAAGCGGCTAAAATCATGCCTATAATAATAGCCTCGCCATGTAAAAGTGTTGATCTATGAGGGCTGCTTAAAAAATAAGTTTCTATAGCGTGTCCTAAAGTGTGTCCGAAATTTAAAGTTTTACGAAGTCCGTTTTCGTAAGGGTCGATTTCTACGACATTCTTTTTAATTAAAACCGATTCATGAATGAGTAGGTCTAAATCTTCCACATTCATTTGTGATAAATCCTGAAATTTATTCCAGTAATTTTCGCTACTAATAAGACCATGTTTCAGCATTTCGGCTAAACCCGAGCGCATTTGGTTTTGTGGTAGAGTTGCTAGAAACTGAGTATCTATTAATACTAAATCTGGATTGCTAATAACACCAATCTGATTTTTTAAATGTCCTAAATCGACACCTGTTTTTCCGCCAACAGAAGCATCGACCATCGATAGTAAAGTTGTTGGCACGTTAATGTAAGCTATACCGCGCTTAAAAGTGCAGGCAACGAAACCACCTAAATCAGTAATAACGCCACCACCAATATTAATTAAAAGGCTTTTTCTGTCTGCATCAAGTTCAGAAAGAGTGTTCCAGACACCTACGCAAGTATCAATGGTTTTGTTTATTTCGCCAGATTCTATCTCTATAATTTCAATTACAATCTCGGTTTCCAGTTGTTTTAAGAAATATGGCAGACAAAATTCATGTGTATTTTCGTCAACTAGAATAAATATTTTTGAGAAATTATTTTCTTTAATGTGTTTGTTTATAGATGTATAACACGATTCATTGAAATGAATAGTACAATTGCCTGAGCTGATAGAATTCATGTGAAATATTTAACTTTTTTTTAAGGATGTGAAATTAAGGAGATTTTCCATAAAATGATAACTTCGCTCGCATTACTTTTTATAAATTTTGATTCTATATGAGTGTAGAACGCATATTCGACAACACAGAAGTGGCCTTTGCGCTTAAAAGCGATTCTGAATTAGAACGCGCTTACTTTTTATTCAAAATGATATCCATAGAGCCTTTGGTTCGTATAGGAACAGCTGCGACAAATTTTGCAATTAAAGCACATTTGCCGGTTGAAGGTCTTATCCGCGCTACAGTGTTCGATCATTTTTGTGGTGGTGTAAACGAGGAAGACTGTTTGCCTGTAATCAATAAAATGTACGAAAAAGGCGTGAGCTCTGTGCTTGATTTTTCTGTTGAAGGAAAAGAAAACGAAAAAGAGTTTGATAACGCTTGCGATGTGGTATTGAAAATCATGGAATTCTCTAAAGAATTAAAAGCGATTCCTATTGCTGTTTTCAAACCAACAGGGTTTGGTCGTTTTCATTTATATGAAAAATTAGGTAGAGGAGAAGTCCTTACCGAAAAAGAGCAGGACGAGTGGAATAAAGTAGTTGGTCGATTTGATGCCGTTTGTAAAAAGGCAAAGGATTACAATATTGCTGTTTTGATTGATGCCGAAGAAAGTTGGATGCAAGACGCTGCTGATGCTTTAGTGACTGATATGATGAAGAAGTATAACACGGAGAAGCCGGTTGTTTTCAATACACTTCAAATGTATCGTCATGACAGAATGGAGTTCTTAAGAAAAGAACATGAAAAAGCAAAATCTGAGGGTTATAAGTTAGGATATAAGGTTGTTCGTGGAGCTTACATGGAAAAGGAAAATGAAAGAGCCGAAGAGAAGGGGTATCCAACTCCAATCTGCGCAAGTAAGGCTGAAACTGACGAAAATTTTAATGACTGCTTAAATTATATTTTAAATAATATTGAAGATATTTCGCTTTTCGCCGGTACACATAACGAAGAAAGTTCTTATTTATTAATGGACTTGATGAAGCAAAAAGGGTTAGTGCAGAATGATTCTCGTATTTGGTTCGGTCAGTTGTATGGTATGAGCGACCATATAAGTTTTAATTTATCGAATTTAGGATATAACGTTGCTAAATACATTCCTTTCGGACCAGTAAAAGATGTGATGCCGTATTTAATTCGTCGTGCAGAAGAAAATACTTCGGTAGCAGGACAAACCGGACGGGAGTTAAATTTATTGACTAAAGAAAAGAAACGCAGAAAAACATTACAAGAATGCTCTTAAAATAGATTCAACTTCTTGAGTTGATAGGTTAGGAGTAATATTTTCTAAAGATTTAAAGTCTGCTATTTTTTTAGCAGACTTTTTTTTGTCTTCAATTAAAAAGATATCTGGGTGCTCTGTGAAAGCTAAAGTTTCGTTTACTGAAATCATGGTTTCATGCATTTTTTCGCCTGAACGAATGCCTGTAACTTCAATTGTTAAGTTTTCTTTTTTTGAAATTGAAATAACACTTTTTGCTAAGTCTGAAATTTTTACAGGTTGGCTTTTTGAAAATATTAAAGTATTGTTTTTTAAGTTTTTAATTCTAGTAGATTCAAGTATTAGTTGACATGCTTTTTGTTTCCCAATAAAGAAACGTGTCATGTCTTTACTTGTGATGGTTACAGGCAAGTTTAATTCGATTTGTTTTAAAAACACAGGTAAAACTGAACCACTGGAGCCTAATATATTACCGAAACGTGTTATTGTAAATTTTGTTTTCGGATCAGAAGTTATATTGTTTAAGTATTGTTCGGCGATATTTTTAGTCATTCCCATAATACTTGTTGGTTCAACAGCTTTATCAGAGGAAATGAACACAAAAGTCTCCACCTGATGTTTTGTCGATAGATCCGCAAGCTCTTTTGTTGCTAAAATATTTGTTTTTACAGCTTCATAAGGATTGACTTCCATGAGAGGCACATGTTTGTAAGCTGCACAATGAAAAACCATTGTTGGTTTGTAAGTTTCGAAAATGTGTTTTATTGAAGCAAAATCATTTAGATTGGCGACTTTGAAAACTATAGCGTCAGTTATTTGCTTTTGAAATTCAATGGAAAGATTATAAAGTGCAGATTCCGCAATATCAACTAAAATGATTTTTTGGTATTGGCACCCGGTAAGTTGCCTGAATAATTCTTCACCTATAGTTCCTGCAGCACCTGTAATTAAAATAACTTCATTAGTGAAATCGAGAGTTTTTTCCGAATCAAACGTATTGATATTAGAGTCAAATAAATTAGTATGATTAATAAGTTGATCTATATAATAATCAATAGTGCTCTTCATGAAGGTGTTGTTTAAGCTATTGCAAAGTAGATATTATAAGATAGACGTGCAAACCGAAAAATTTCAATCAAAAACAATTTTAATAAATGTTTGGGACAGAATTTTTAAGTCCATGAAAAAACTTCGGTTCTGTATGTATTCTTTATTGATCTTCAGTTTATCGGGCATGATGGTTTGAATGTAAAATAGTTCTGGGTTCTCTGCTAATTTTAAAACTTCTGGTTCATTTCGATATTTTAATGATGCTAAACCGGTAAGACCTGGTTTTACAGATAAAATATCTTGGTCAGATTCAGAATAATAATTAACGTAATGACGTAATTCTGGTCTCGGACCAACAAAACTCATATCTCCTAAAAGGATGTTTATCAGTTGAGGAAGTTCATCAATTTTATATTTACGTAAAAAGAAACCTTGTTTTGTAATGCGTTTGTCGTTATCTCCTAAAGTTAGTAGATTTTTATTTTCAGTATCTATTCGCATGGTTCGAAATTTGAAAATTGTAAAATCTTCATTATTTACGCCAACCCGAGATTGTTTAAATAAAACCGGTCCTTTAGAATCTAATTTAATAAGAAAAGCCGTAAACAGGAGGAGTGGAGCTAATAAAACAAGTGCTAATGATGAAAATGTAATATCAAACGCTCGTTTTATTCGCATAATGCATTTTAATTATTGTATTTAATTGAGGTTATCGTAGCGATACTATCGCAATTCTCTATTGTTAATTTGATTTCTTTTTCCTGATATTCTCCATCTACAACATATAAACCACAAGGTTCTTTTCGAGTATCACTTTCAGAAAAATTAACATCACCTTTCTTAAGTATGTAATTAATAGCTAAAGTATCTTGATTATTAGAAGGGTAAACGATTTGTTTTTGTCGGATATTCTTTAAAACACGAGCGTCAGGGCCATAACTGCAGGATACTTTTTTTCCGTTTAAAAAGAATGCTAAAATGATTAAACCGAATGAAAATCCGCCAAGATAATACCCAATACGTTGAATTAATTTCATGTATAAAATTTATAATTGGCTTAATTGGTAAAAGAAACGGCTATTAAAAAATAATGAGATTAATATCGCTGTAATTTAAATTGAACCATTCGCCAACAGATTTGTTTGTTAAAATGCCGTGGTAAAAATACAACCCATTTTTCAAACCTTTATCAAATCTTATTGAATTTTCTACACCACCATCTTCGGCAATTTTCAAAAGGTAAGGCGTGAAAATATTACTTATTGACAATGAGGATGTTCTGGAGTACCTGGCTGGAATATTAGGCACGCAATAATGAACAACATCATGCTTTACAAATGTAGGTTGTTTGTGAGAGGTAACTTCACTAGTTTCAAAACAGCCCCCCATATCAATACTGACATCAATAATAATAGAGCCTTTTTTCATGCCTTGCACCATGTTTTCAGTAACGATAACAGGGGAGCGATTGTTGCCACGAACGGCTCCAATAACCACGTCACAACGCTTTAATGCTTTGGTTAAAATTTTAGGCTGAATGGTAGAAGTGTACAATGGACGTCCTAAATGCGTTTGAATACGCCTCAATTTAGTAATGGAGTTGTCGAATATTTTAACGCTAGCCCCCAAGCCAATAGAGCTTCTGGCTGCAAATTCACCTACAGTTCCAGCGCCAAGTATAACCACTTCCAAAGGCGGCACTCCACTAATATTACCAAACATACGACCATTACCACTTTTGGCATCCGTTAATAATTCGGAAGCAATTAAAACTGCGGCTGTTCCTGCAATTTCACTTTGAGATTTCACTGCAGGATAATTACCATCGGCATCTCGAATAAATTCAAAAGCCAAAGCTGTTACTCGTTTTGCAGCAAGGGCTTCAAAGTATTTTTTAGACTGCGTTTTAAGTTGTAATGCCGAAATTAGAATCGTTTGAGGATTCATCATCTTAATTTGCTCCAAACTAGGCGGTTCTACCTTTAAAATCATCGGGCAGGCAAATACTTTTGCGGTGTCTTTTGTAATTTCAGCTCCAGCTTCGCTATAATCCTTATCACTAAAATTGGCGCCATCACCGGCACCTGACTCTAGTAATACCCGATGTCCGTTGCTTACGATAGCAAAAACAGCATCTGGGGTTAAACAAATACGATTTTCCTGAAAGGCAGTTTCTTTAGGTATTCCTATAAAAAGTTCGCCTTTTCGTTTGAAAATTTCAAGAGTTTCTTCCTGTGGTAAAAGTTGTTGTTTTGTGAAAGGAGACAGTTGTTTAGACATGCTTAATGCTGGGTTGATATCAGAAAGTTAAATTACAAATTATTTAGATAGTACATTTAAGTAATATGAAAATATTTTAAGCTTAAGCAGAATTATGTTATTCATCTGATTTTATATTTCTTAAGTGAAAAAGTTTTCGTGTTTATGGTTTTCCCTTAAAAAAAATTAAATAAAAATTGATATGTTTGTAAGTAGAAATCTTTCTATGATTAGAAAACTACCACTACATTTTATACTCTTATTTCCGCTTATAACTTTAGCGCAAAACTACACTATTACCGGACTTGTGGTAGATGAAAATAAAGCCGCTATAGCGTTTTCCAATGTTATTTTATTGTCTGATTCATTAGAAATCGTAAAAGGCACAACAACTGATGAAGATGGGGATTTTATTTTAGAACATCTTAAAAAAGGAAGCTACACTTTAAAAATTTCATTTTTAGGTTTTGAAAATTATATTTTGTCGGTTGATTTAGAAAAATCAATGAATTTAAATGAGATTGTATTAAAAGAACAAACAGAAAATCTGAAAGGTATAACAATTACTGCTAAGCGACCTACGGTAAAACGATTAATTGACCGAATGGTTTTCAATGTAGAAAACTCAACACTTTCCAATCTTAACGTGTTGGATGTTTTGAAACATACACCAGGTGTTATTGTTTCCGATAATAAAATATCTGTAAAAAACGGAGAACCTATTATTTATTTAAACGATAGACGCGTGTATTTATCAACAAACGAGGTTCAGCAGTTATTAGAAGGTTCTACAGCTCAAAATTTAAAATCAATTGAGGTGATCACTAGTCCTCCGGCTAAGTATGATGCCGAGGGGAGTGCTGTTATAAATATTATAACAAGCAAAAATATCGTGACAGGTTATAACGGAAGTGTGTTTGGGAATTACAAACAAGGCCATAAGTACCCTAAATATTCTTTAGGTACAAGTCATTTTTTTAAAACTAATAAATTAAACACTTACATTAATTATAGCGTAAGCCCAAGAAGAGATTACAGGCATAATAATGAGTTTGTAAATTTTAAAGACGAAAACAATCTAACGTCTTCCATTTGGGAAACCGATTTTAAAAGAACAAAAGAATCTATGAATCATAATTTAAATCTGAATATGGATTATGATTTAGACAAAAGCAATACGCTTAGTTTTTCTTCAAATGTTTTAATTTCTCCTGAAAAAAACACGAAAACCGAGGTGAATTCGACTACCAAAATGTTTGATGCAAATCGCATTTTAGATTCTATTTTCAACACGACAAATCATGCGGATTTAAAAACAAATAATTTAGCCCTCAATATTGATTTTGTTCATAAATTTAAGAAAGAAGGCGAGAAGTTGTTGATTAATATGCATCATACCAATTACCAGTATTCAAGTTCACAGAATGTTGATACCGATTATTTTTTACCAAACGAAACTTCAGCTTATAGGCAAAATACTTTTCAGACAAATTCAGATCAAACAACAAAACTTTATACCAGCCAGATAGATTACGAATTACCGCTAAATAATAATGCACAGTTTGAAGTGGGTTTAAAATTTTCTGATATTGATTCTGATAGTTTTATAAATCAGTTTACCATTAATAATGGGCAAAAGTCAGAAGATATTGATGAGCTGGATACTTTTTTATACAAAGAGCAAAATTACGCTATATATTCCAGTTTTTCAAAAGACTGGGAACAGTGGAGTTTCAAAACAGGATTACGAGTAGAGCATACCGGCTTAAGTGGTGAATCTGTTTTATCTGGTAGCTTGAACACTTTTAAGTATACGAAATTCTTTCCGTCACTTTATTTATCTGACCAAATTAATGATAATCATCAAGTGTATGTTAGTTATAACAAACGAATATATAGGCCTAGATACAATGATTTAAACCCTTTTAAATACTATCTTAACGATAATACTTACATTATAGGAAACCCAGAATTAAAACCTCAGATTGACGATGTTTTTACCTTAGGGTATAACCTAAAGAACACTTACACATTTGAGGTGTATTATCGTATTGAAAACGACCCTTCACTTCAGTTATTTCAACAAGATAATATAAACAATATTGTTAGATATGCTAATACAAATACCGACAGAAATATTTCTTATGGGTTAGATTTTATGACTTACACTAATATAGTCCCTAACTGGAATCTGTATGCTTTAACGTCTTTATTTTATTACGAAGGAAGATATTACACAAATCTGAATAATAATGCCTTAACTAATAATAGATGGTCGATATATACGCAGATAATAAATTATTTTTCATTATTGACAGACAAAAGTCTTAATATAGATTTATCGTATAATTATATTTCATCTGTAGTTGACGGACCTTCTTTATATACTGCAAGACATGGCCTTGATATTAATGTTAGAAAAGCATTATGGAAGAATAAGGCTTCAATTTCTGTTGGAGTGACGGATGTTTTTAATACACAGAATTTTGATGTATTAAATAATTACGCTGATCAGGATTTAATAATGAAATCTCGTTTAGAAAACAGAATGCTTACCCTAGGTTTTAATTACAAATTTGGAAACAGCAAGCTATCCAACAATAAGGAAGAAATTAACATAAATGAACGTGATAGATTAGAAGTTAAATCTCCAAATTAAAAATAGTTTTTAAGTTTATCCCAAAAGTTTTTAGGAGTCATTTTGAATTCTTCTTCCAATTCCTCCATTGTTTTGTCTACGCTAGTAATTCTATTGAAGATTTGGGCTCTAATAAGGTAGATAGAAGGTATTATAACAGCCATTATTGGAATCATGTAAATTAACTGATTCGAATCAATGAATTGCGTATCATCATTAATTGTTATAAGTATTTGGTAAGTATACATAGCAATTGGAACTAAAAGTACATGGTACCACCAGTGGCGACATGTAAAAAACCAAATAAATAATAGAAAAATAGGTATAATTTTCCCTGTTAATGTCCAAGCTAATACAAAAGCACTTTCGTAATATTTGCTTTCATAATTAAACAAAAAAGTGTTCCAGATACGTTGATCAGGAACACTTTCATATAAGTAAAATAAATAAGGAGTCATGGCTATAAGAGTAGCGATGATACTCCCTATAATCAAGCTTTTCCTATCCAGCCGATGGAACTTTGATTCTTGATTTTTCAATTTTTGCTGTTTGTTGCTCATTTTGGTTAACTGCGTTAGCGGCATAAGCTGTGAACAACATTCCTCCGAAGATCGCTACTGCGATTAAATACTTTTTAGTTTTCATTTTTTAAGGGATTTAATTAATTAATTACCCAAATGTAACTAAAGGCTAATTTGAAGTTTTTCTTAAAATGTTAAAAAAATGTTAAAAACATGTTTTTTTTATTTTTTTGATGTGGTTTTACCGTAAAACTTCAAATTTCGGATTGAATGTGTTTTTATGTCATTTAACTTAAACGTTATTGTTTGCTATTTTAAAACTAATTGTCTGTTATTGCTTTCTCTCAAATCTATAGATACCGTGTCGAAATGATCTGGTAATAATTCTTCTATGACATCTGGCCATTCTATTAAATTCCAATGTCCGCTATCTAAATAATCTTCTATTCCAAAATTATAAGCTTCTTCAATATCTTTAATTCTGTATAAATCGAAATGAAACACTTTGTCATTTTTCAATACATATTCATTAACAATTGAAAAAGTAGGGCTGCTAACTTCATCATCACTCCCTAAAGCTTTAATTAAGGCTTTAATCAGAGTTGTTTTACCTGCACCCATATTTCCGTAAAACAATAATGTCTTGGTTTTAAGGTTCTTGATAATTTGCTCTGCTACATCATCAAGATTGTCAAGATTATAATTTATTTCCAATTCTTTCAAATTTATAAACAATTTTACAAATAATATACGAAAAACGCTAACATTTTAAACGTTTAATCGGATTTTTTATGTGTTTCATAGATTATTTTGGTAAAAAAACCGAAAAAGGAATAATCATTTCTTCCAAAGAAACGCCACCGTGCTGATAGGTGTTTCTATAGTAACTAACGTAGTGATTGTAATTATTAGGATAAGCAAAGAATGAATCACCTTTAGCAAAAATATAAGAGCTACTCATATTAATAGATGGTAAATGTACTTCCTTTGGATCTTTAATAACAAGCACTTCCTTTTCTTCGTAAGTTAAACTTCTGCCAGTTTTATAGCGCAAATTTAAACTTGTATCTCGATCACCAATAACTTTAGAAGGATTTTTTACATTAATAGTGCCGTGATCTGTAGTAATGATTAGCTTAAAACCGAGTTGCTGTGCCTGTTGAATCATTTCGAGAAGCGGTGAATTTTTGAACCAACTCAAAGTTAATGACCTGTAAGCTTTATCATTAGATGCTAATTCTTTAACAACCTCCATTTCTGTTTTGGCATGAGATAGCATATCTACAAAGTTGTAAACCACTACTGTAAGGTCGTTGTTTTTAAGCGTCTTAAAGTTCTCTACGAGTTTTTTCCCTGTTTTTAAATTGGTGATTTTATGAAATTCGCAGGTTAAATGATTTAGGTTTAATCGTTTCATTTGTGTTTGCAGAAAATCTTCCTCATGTAAATTCTTGCCGCCCTCATCGGTGTCATTTTTCCAGTATTGTGGGTATAGTTTCTCCATATCACTCGGCATTAAACCAGAAAATATAGCATTTCTGGCATATTGTGTTGCGGTAGGAAGGATGCTAAAAAATGCTTCTTCGTGTTCTTTTTTGTAATGATTATTAATGATAGGCTCAAATACTTTCCACTGATCGTAACGCAAATTATCAACAACAACTAGAAGGGTAGGTTGTTCTTTGCTAAGTTCCGGAACAATCTTTTCTTTAAATAAAGTGTGAGACATGGTTGGAGCTTCGGTGTGAGGCTTGAACCAATCGACATAATTTTTCTCAATAAACTTACCGAACTGAATATTAGCTTCCGTTTTCTGAGATTCTAAAATTTCAAACATGCTTGGGTCTTCAATATTTTCCAGTTGAATTTCCCAATACAATAGTTTTTGATATAAATTCACCCATTCTTCATAAGAGTTCACCATAGCTAAGTCCATTGCGATTTTCCTGAATTCCTGCTGATAGCTGGATGTTGTTTTTTCAGAAACTAACCGAGAATGATCTAAATTCTTTTTTAAACTCAACAGGATTTGATTCGGATTCACAGGTTTTATAAGGTAGTCTGCTATTTTACTGCCAATAGCTTCTTCCATAATATATTCCTCTTCGCTTTTGGTAATCATCACCACCGGAAGATTGTCTTGCTTGGCTTTTAGTTCGCTTAATGTTTCCAAACCGGTAAGGCCAGGCATATTCTCATCTAAAAAGACAATATCAAACTTTTCGTTTTCTAAAATATCAATCGCTTCACTACCACTTTTACAGGTTGTAACGTTATAATTACGTTGCTCTAAAAATAATATGTGTGGTTTAAGTAAATCGATTTCATCATCTACCCAAAGTATTTGTATTGTACTCATTTAAATATTTTTAATAATTAATTTATTTCAATTTGTTTTCTGAATGTCTTTTGTTCAGACGGTCTATATATTTATATTTGTTAGCATAAACCTTAATGAATAAAGTTTGAACAAACTTAAAATATTAAACGACCCAATTTACGGATTTATTACTATTCCGAATTCTTTAATATTCGATTTAATTCAGCATAGATATTTTCAACGTTTACGAAGAATTACCCAAATGGGCATGTCCTACACGGTTTATCCAGGAGCGCATCACACGCGATTTCATCATGCTATAGGTTGCGTGCATTTAATGCAGCAGGCGGTTAATGTACTACGTTTTAAAGGGGTTGCGATTTCTGATGCAGAAGAAACTGGGTTATATGTAGCTATTTTGCTTCATGACATTGGTCACGGGCCTTTTTCGCATGCTATGGAGCACAGTATAGTAAATGGTGTGTCTCACGAGCAGCTTTCTTTACTTTTTATGGAACGCTTGAATGAGGAATTTAACGGAAGTTTAACGTTGGCGATTCAAATTTTCAAAGGTGAATATCCAAGGGCGTTTATGTGTCAATTAATCTCAGGACAGTTTGATATCGATCGCGCCGATTATTTAAAGCGTGATAGTTTTTACACCGGAGTTGCAGAAGGAAATGTAAATAGTGAGCGGTTAATAACGATGTTGAATGCGGTAAATGATGAATTGGTTGTTGAAGAAAAGGGTATTTATAGTGTCGAGAAATTTATTGTAGCCAGACGTTTAATGTACTGGCAGGTGTATTTACATAAAACAGGTTTGGTGGCTGAGCAATTGTTAATTAGAGTGTTGAAGCGAGCCAAAGAATTGTCTAGTGAAGGCTATAAACTTTCGGCGAGTAAGTCTTTAATTTACTTTCTGGAAAATAAAATTATGTTAGATGATTTTAATGATGATACTTTAAATGTTTTTGCACAACTAGATGATTACGATATTATTTCGGCTATGAAGGAATGGCAATTTGAATCCGATTTTGTATTAAGTCATTTATGTGAAATGATAATCAATAGAAACCTTCTAACCATAAAATTAAAGAAGAAGCCGATTAAAGAGGAAGCTCTGGAGAATTATTTAAATGCATTAGAGCGTAAGTACAATATAAGCAGAGCAGAAGCCTCGTATTTTGTGTTTAGTGGTGATATTTCAAATCAGGCATACCAACTCAATAAAAAAAGTATAAATATTTTACATAAATCTGGTAAAATTCAGGATGTAGTTAAGGCTTCTGACCATTTAAATATAAAAGCACTAGCTAAGCCGGTAACAAAATACTATATATGTTACCCAAAACAAACCACTTAGGCTTTTAACCTATAAAACGACGATTAGTCTTTCAAACAATAAGCGGGCATAGATGAAAAACTTTAGGACATTTTTCCTATTTTTGCCCAATATATTAAATCATCAAACTTTAAAGTGTGAAATTTACAGCAGAACAAATAGCAGGGATTTTGATGGGTGATGTCGTTGGAAATCCTGATGCTGAAGTGTCTAAGCTTTCTAAAATTGAAGAAGGAACTGAGGGCTCTTTAACGTTTTTAGCGAATCCGAAATACAAACACTATATATACAGCACCAAGGCTTCAATTACGATTGTTAATAAAACATTCGAACCTGAAGATGCTATTGAAACAACCTTGATTAAAGTTGATGATGCTTACTTAGCATTTTCCAAAATTCTTGAATATTACAATTCCGTTAAGCTTAATAAAACGGGGATTGAACAGCCATCGTTTATTGCCGAATCTTCATCTTATGGTGATAATATTTACGTTGGTGCATTTTCATATATAGGTGAAAACGTAAAAATAGGAGAGAATGTGAAAATTTTCCCTAACGCATATATAGGAGATAATTCAGTAATTGGCGATAATACCATTGTGTTTTCAGGGGCAAAAATTTACTCTGAAACCTTAATCGGAAAAAACTGTGTGATTAATTCTGGAGCTATAATTGGAGCTGACGGCTTTGGTTATGCCCCTAATGATAACGGAGGTTATAATAAAGTGCCTCAAACCGGAAACGTTATTATTGAAGATTATGTTGATGTTGGTGCTGCAACGACTATTGATCGAGCGACTTTAGGTTCAACAATTATAAGAACGGGGGTCAAACTTGATAATCAGATTCAGATTGCTCACAATGTTGAGATTGGAAAAAACACTGTTATAGCTGCTCAAACGGGGGTTGCCGGTTCTACTAAAATAGGAGAAAACTGTGTGATTGGAGGGCAGGTTGGTATTGTTGGACACGTTGTTATTGGTAACAATGTAAAAATTCAGGCCCAATCCGGAATAACAAGAAATGTAAAAGATAATGAGGTGTTACAGGGCTCCCCAGCCATAACACTAAGTGATTATAATAAGTCGTACGTTCACTTTAAGAACCTACCTAAGATTGTTAAAAACATTAATGATTTAGAAAAAAATAAATGGGAATAGTAGTTACTGAAACGAAGCAAAAAACAATAGAGAAAGAAATTTCTTTAACTGGTGTTGGTTTACATACAGGTAAAGACGTTACCTTAACTTTTAAACCTGCTCCTGCTAATACCGGATTAGCATTTAAGCGAGTAGATTTAGAGGGTACGCCTGTTATTGAAGCTGATGCAAATTATGTTACAAACACCCAAAGAGGGACATGTTTAGAAAAGAACGGAGTTACTATTCAAACTTCAGAGCATGTTTTAGCGGCGTTAATCGGTTTGGATATCGATAACGTTATTCTAGAATTAAATGCTTCAGAGCCTCCAATTATGGATGGATCGTCTAAGTTTTTTGTGGAAGCTATTGAAAAAGCGGGTATTGTAGAGCAAGATGCTTTTAGAGAAGAATTTGTAGTAACAGATATTGTGTCGTATACCGACGAAGAGTCTGGAAGTGAAATTCTTGTGATGCCGGCAAATCAGTATCAAATAACTACTATGGTTGATTTCGGAACTAAAGTTTTAGGGACTCAGAATGCTACTTTAAATCAGGTTTCTGATTTTAAAGATGAAATTTCTACTTCCAGAACATTTAGTTTTTTACATGAAATCGAAATGCTTTTAGAGCATGGTTTAATTAAAGGTGGAGATTTAAATAACGCAATTGTTTATGTAGATAAACCATTATCTCCTGAAACTATGGAGAAATTAAAGGTGGCCTTTAAAAAGGACTCTATTGCCGTTAAGCCAAACGGTATTTTAGATAACTTAACTTTGCATCATCCAAATGAAGCAGCCAGGCATAAATTGTTAGATGTTGTTGGTGATTTAGCTTTAGTGGGAACCAAAATTAGAGGTAAAGTTATCGCTAATAAGCCTGGTCATTTCATTAATACACAGTTCGCTAAGAAATTATCGAAAATAGTTAAGAATGAACGTCGTAATAATGTGCCGAATATTGATTTGAATCAAACACCATTAATGGATGTGACTCAAATTATGGCTATGTTACCACACAGACAACCATTCTTATTAATTGATAAGGTTTTTGAACTTAGCGATCAGCATGTGACGGCAACTAAGAATGTTACCATGAACGAAGACTTTTTCAGGGGGCATTTCCCTGGAGCTCCGGTTATGCCAGGTGTACTAATTGTAGAAGCTATGGCACAAACAGGTGGTATTTTAGTATTAAGCACCGTGCCAGACCCTGAAAATTATCTAACATTCTTCATGAAAATGGACAATGTTAAATTCAAACAAAAAGTATCTCCTGGTGATACGTTAATATTCAAATGTACGTTAATAACACCTATTAGAAGAGGTATTTGCCACATGCAAGGATATGCGTATGCTAACGGAAAATTATGTGCAGAAGCCGAGCTTATGGCGCAGATATCTAAAGTAAAATAACTTTTTAAGACAAAACCAACAAATGAATCAACCACTTGCATACGTTCATCCGGGTGCTAAAATCGCAAAAAATGTTGTAATCGAGCCGTTTACAACTATTCATAATAATGTAATTATTGGAGAAGGAACCTGGATAGGAAGTAATGTAACCATTATGGAAGGTGCTCGCATCGGGAAGAATTGTAATATTTTTCCAGGTGCTGTAATTTCAGCCGTTCCACAGGATTTAAAATATAACGACGAAGAAACCACTGTTGAGATAGGTGACAATGTAACCATTAGAGAATGTGTTACCATCAACCGCGGGACCACTGATAGAATGAAAACCGTAATTGGTAATAATTGTTTAATCATGGCTTACTGTCATATCGCTCACGACTGTGTTGTGGGTGATAACTGTATATTTTCTAACAACAGTACCTTGGCAGGTCATATTACAGTTGGGAATTATGTGGTATTAGCTGGTATGGCTGCGGTGCATCAATTTGTTTCTATTGGAAATCACGCCTTTGTTACAGGAGGGTCGTTAGTTCGTAAAGATGTGCCTCCGTTTGTTAAGGCAGCGAGAGAGCCGTTATCTTATGTAGGGATTAACTCGGTAGGATTAAGACGTCGTGGTTTTTCAACAGATAAAATAAGAGAAATACAAGATATTTACAGGATACTTTATCAAAAGAATTACAATAACACTCAGGCTGCAGAAATTATTGAAGCTGAAATGGAAGCCACACCAGAGCGTGATGAAATCCTTCAGTTTATTAAAGATTCTCAACGTGGTATTATGAAAGGATACTTTAAAGCAAATTAAAATTTATAAATCAATTATTAGATACATATATTATGGCGGTAACAACTAGCGATATTAGAAACGGATTATGTTTAAGATTCAATAACGATATCTATAAAATCATAGAGTTTTTACATGTAAAACCAGGAAAAGGTCCTGCTTTCGTAAGAACAAAATTAAAAAGTGTAACAACAGGAAAGGTGTTAGATAATACCTTTTCGGCAGGACATAAGTTAGAGGATGTGCGTGTTGAAACCCATAAATTCCAGTTTTTATATAATGATGGAGAGTATTATCACTTCATGAATACTGAAGATTATTCTCAAATTCAATTATCTGAAGCTGCTTTAGATAATCCAGGTTTAATGAAAGAAGGTGAAGTTGTAACGGTTATGATTAATGCTGAAGACAATATGCCGCTTTCTGTTGAAATGCCTGCAAGTGTTATTTTAGAAGTTACAGCTACAGAACCTGGAGTTAAAGGAAATACAGCAACTAACGCTACAAAACCAGCTACTGTTGAAACTGGAGCAATTGTAAACGTGCCTTTATTCATCAACGAAGGCGATAAAATTAAAGTTGAGACTGAAAAAGGAACTTACAAGGAACGCGTAAAAGAATAATTTCAGTTGAAATTTCCAAAACCACATACTTTAAAGCAAATTGCGCAATTAATCGATTGTGAATTTGTTGGGGATGAAAATTTTCCTGTTTTAGGAATGAATGAAATACATGTTGTCGAGCCTGGCGATATTGTATTTGTTGATCATCCAAAATATTATGATAAAGCTTTAAATTCAGCTGCAACTATTGTTTTAATTAACAAAGAAGTTGAATGTCCTGAAGGCAAAGCTTTGTTGGTAAGCGACGATCCTTTTAGAGATTTCAATAAAATTACTAATCATTTTAAGCCTTTTAAAGCTTCAAATGCTCAAGTTTCAGATTCAGCTCAAATAGGAGAGGGAACTGTTATTCAGCCAAACTGTTTTATCGGTCACAATGTAGTTATTGGTAAAAACTGCGTCATTCATTCGAATGTAAGCATTTATGATGATGCTATTATTGGTGATAACGTTACCATTCATGCCAACACGGTTTTGGGTGCTAATGCATTCTACTATAAAAAGCGCCCTGAAGGGTTTGATCGTTTAAAATCTAGTGGTCGTGTAATTATTCAAGATAACGTTGATATTGGGGCATCTTGCACCATAGATAGAGGCGTTACTGGAAACACAATCATTGGAGAAGGTTCTAAATTGGATAACCTGATTCAAATAGGTCATGATACTGTTGTTGGTAAAAAATGCTTGATTGCGTCACAGGCAGGTATTGCAGGATGTGTTATAATAGAAGACGAAGCCACTATTTGGGGACAGGTGGGGTGTGCTAGCGGCATTACAATTGGAGCTAAGGCTGTAGTTCATGCACAATCGGGAATTAGTAAATCTTTACAAGGAGGTAAAACCTATTGGGGAACTCCGGCTCAGGAAGCTAAGGAACACCTAAAAGGCTTGGCTTTAGTAAAGCAAATCCCTAAAATTTTAGAAGAATTAAAATCTAAAAAATAAATCAAAAATGCTGCCCAAAGTATATTCAAAAAAAGTATTTTTGTGCAGCTTTATTTAAAATAATAATAAAAAAATGAGTGTTTTAGTAAACAAAGATTCAAAAATAATAGTTCAAGGGTTTACTGGAAGTGAAGGTACTTTCCACGCTAGCCAAATGATTGAATACGGAACTAATGTAGTAGGTGGTGTAACTCCTGGTAAAGGAGGACAAACACACTTAGATAAACCTGTTTTTAATACAGTTAAAGATGCTGTGGATCAAGTAGGTGCTGATACTACTATTATTTTTGTACCGCCAGCTTTTGCTGCCGATGCGATTATGGAAGCTGCTGATGCAGGTATTAAAGTAATCATTACAATTACTGAAGGGATTCCTGTTGCAGACATGATTACGGCATCAAACTATATTAAAGATAAAGACTGTCGTTTAATTGGTCCTAACTGTCCAGGTGTAATTACTCCGGGAGAAGCTAAAGTTGGTATCATGCCAGGATTTGTATTTAAGCAAGGTAAAGTAGGTATTGTTTCTAAATCAGGTACATTAACTTATGAAGCTGCTGATCAGGTTGGAAAACAAGGATTAGGTATTACTACAGCTATTGGAATTGGTGGAGATCCAATTATTGGAACGACTACTAAAGAAGCGGTTGAGTTATTAATCAACGATCCTGCTACAGAAGCGGTGGTTATGATTGGTGAAATTGGTGGTCAGTTAGAAGCTGATGCTGCCAAATGGTATAAAGAAAGCGGAAGTAAAAAACCTATCATCGGATTTATAGCTGGTGAAACTGCTCCGGCAGGACGCACAATGGGTCACGCTGGTGCTATTGTAGGCGGTAGTGATGATACAGCTCAGGCTAAAAAGAAAATCATGAGAGAATGTGGAATTCACGTAGTGGATTCTCCAGCTGAAATCGGAAAGAAAGTTGCTGAAGTTTTAGGATAATCTCTCTAAACATATCTGAAAAACCTCGCAATAATTTGTGAGGTTTTTTATTTGTTGCAACTTGTATTTGTTATATTTGAATTAAGGAAATATCCAATAGAAATGCATAGCTCGTAATTTTAGAGTTATGATGACATAAAATTAAAGTAATCACATGAAATTATTAGAAGGTAAAACGGCCATTATCACTGGAGCTAGTAGAGGTATTGGTAGAGGTATCGCACAAGTTTTTGCTGCTCAAGGTGCTAATATAGCGTTTACGTACAGCTCGTCAGTAGAAGCGGCTAACGAACTTGAAAAAGAATTAATCGCTTTGGGAGTAAAAGCTAAAGGCTATAAAAGTAACGCTGCGAGTTTTGATGAAGCTCAAAAATTAGCTGATGACGTAGCTGCAGAATTTGGTAGTATTGATGTATTAGTAAACAACGCCGGTATTACTAAAGATAATTTATTAATGCGTATTACAGAAGAAGATTTCGATACAGTAATCGAAGTAAACTTAAAATCTGTATTCAACATGACTAAAGCAGTACAACGCACCATGCTTAAACAACGTAAAGGTTCTATCATTAATATGAGTTCTGTTGTTGGAGTTAAAGGTAATGCTGGGCAAACGAATTATGCAGCTTCAAAAGCTGGTATCATTGGTTTCTCTAAATCTGTTGCTTTAGAATTAGGATCAAGAAACATTCGAAGTAACGTTGTTGCTCCAGGTTTCATTGAAACCGAAATGACTGCTAAATTAGATGAAGAAGTCGTTAAAGGCTGGAGAGCCGGTATTCCATTAAAACGTGGTGGAACCCCTGAAGATGTAGCTAACGTATGTGTGTTCTTAGCGTCTGATATGAGTGCTTATGTAACAGGGCAAACGTTAAACGTAGATGGTGGAATGTTAACCTAATTTTCCATTTTCGCTAAAGCGGAAATCTCACTTTTAAACTTTATGTAAATTAATGAGTTCTGAAACTCTGGTATACATCATAATTTCTGGAATAGCTGCTTTATTTATAGCGGGATTTCAGTATTATAAAAACAAAAAAAGCATGTCTAAATTAAACATGCTTTTTTTGTTTCTACGTTTTACTACGGTATTCTCGGTTTTATTACTGCTTATTAATCCGAAATTTGAACAGGTTGTGTTGACTGTAGAGAAGCCAAATCTGGTTTTGGCTGTCGATAATTCAGCTTCGGTATCTTATTTAAAACACGATGAAGAAACGGTTGTACTTTTAAATCAATTAACATCAAACAAACAATTACAAGACAAGTTTGATTTAAGTGTTTATACGTTCGGGAATCATTTGAATCCTTCAGATTCGCTTTCATTTTCAGAACAGGAAACCAACATTAATCAGGCGTTTTCACAACTTTCTCAAATTTATAAGCAAAGTGTAGCGCCAACACTACTTATAACCGATGGTAATCAAACCTATGGTAATAATTATGAATTCGCTTACAACGATTACAAACAGCCTATTTACCCAATAATTTTAGGCGATACAGTAACCTATACTGATTTAAAAATTCAACAACTTAACGTTAATAAATACGCCTATTTAAAAAATAAATTCCCTATTGAAACCATTGTGGTTTGCAACGGAAATGGTTCAGTGAAATCTCAATTTACAGTTACGCTTGGTAATACTGTAGTCTATTCTGAAACTGTGAATTTTTCAAAAGAGAAGAATTCTAAAATTATCAATTTCACTTTACCAGCGAATCAAGTAGGAGTTCAGATTTATAAAGCAACTCTAACACCTTTGGATTCTGAAAAAAACATTATCAATAACTCTAAAAATTTTGCGGTAGAAGTTATTGATCAAAAAACAAAAGTCGCCATTGTAAGCGATATAATGCATCCGGATTTAGGTGCACTAAAAAAGAGCATCGAAAGTAATGAGCAACGTTCGGTATCTTTCTTTAATTCAAAATCAATTTTAAATCAAATGAATGATTTTCAATTAATTATATTATATCAGCCAAATAATAAGTTTAAAGAATTAATTCAAAAATTAGATGACGACAATAAAAACCGATTTGTTATTGTTGGTCCTAAAACCGATGTAGAATTTTTGAACAACAATACTAAAATTTATGAATTTGAAGTGACTTATAATACGGAAAACTATCAAGCTGCTTTAGATAAAAATTATACACCGTTTTTAGTTAACGATATTGATTTTAAATCATTTCCACCGCTATATTCTTATTACAGTTCTTTAATTCCGTTGGTGCCATTCGAAACAATTTTAAGTAAAACGTTAAATGGTATTGAAGTAGGAGAACCGCTGTTAGGAACCTTTGAAACGCAAGGTAGGCGAGAAGCTTTACTGTTAGGGGAAAACATCTGGCAATGGCGTGCACAAAGTTACATCGAGTCAAAATCCTTTAACGAATTCGATAATTTCATTAATAAACTCATTCAGTATTTAGCGTCCAATAAATTAAAAAGCCGATTAAACATTGAACATCAATCGTTTTATAACGGCTCAGGAAATGTTGTTATTACCGCGGAATATTTTGATAAGAATTACATTTTTGATGAACGTCAAAGTTTAAATATCACAGTAACCGACAAGGTTTCTAATGTATCAAAAACCTTTCCTTTGATTCTTAAAAATAGTAATTACGAAGTCGACTTAAGTAGCTTGCCACCTTCAGAATATAATTTTACGGTAAAGGCAGAGGAGTCTAATATTTCTAAATCGGGAACTTTCACGATTCTTGAATACAATGTTGAGCAGCAATTTTTAAACGCCGATGTAACAAAACTGGAGCATTTGGCTACTAAAAGTTCAGGAAAGGCTTATTTTATAAATGATACCAATACTCTAATTAATGACTTACTTAACGATAATCGTTTTACCGCGATTCAGAAAAGCCATAAAAATAGCTTACCTTTAATAGATTGGAAGTATCTATTAATTATAATTGCCCTTAGCTTGAGTGCTGAGTGGTTTTTAAGAAAATATAACGGATTAATTTAAACTAAATATATAGATGGAAAAATTACCAAAAATTGCATTTCCTGTAATTATTGTTGCAGTAGTTTTAATTGTTTTATTATCAAAATCAGCGGTAACCATAGGTTCTGGTCAAGCAGGTGTGTTGTATAAAACCTTTGATGGTGGTGTTGTAACCGATGAACCGCCGCTAAATGAGGGATTTCATATTGTAGCCCCTTGGAATAAAGTCTTTATTTACGAAGTGCGTCAGCAAGAACAACTAGAAAAAATGAATGTATTATCGTCAAACGGATTGGATATTAAGTTGGAAGCTTCTGTGTGGTTTCAGCCTAAATACGATCAGTTAGGAAAACTTCATCAGGAGAAAAGTGAGCAATACATCGACCGTGTTCTTTTGCCAGCTATTCGTTCTGCTGCTCGTAGTGTGGTTGGACGTTATACACCTGAGCAGTTATATTCGAGTAAACGTGACGCGATTCAACAGGAAATCTTCGAAGAAACTCAAAAAATTGTTGAAGGTCAATACATTCAGTTAAATGAAGTGTTGGTGAGAGATGTGACTTTACCACCAACAATTAAAGATGCTATTGAGCGCAAACTTAAACAAGAGCAGGAATCGTTAGAGTACGAATTCAGATTAGTAACTGCTCAAAAAGAAGCAGAAAAAGTGATTATTGAAGCTCAAGGTAAGGCTGATGCCAATAGAATTTTAAGTGCCTCGTTAACTGATAAAATTCTTCAGGATAAAGGTATTGAAGCCACGGTTAAATTATCAGAATCGCCAAACAGTAAAGTGATTGTTATTGGTTCGGGAGATAGCGGTATGCCAATCATTCTAGGGAATCAGTAAATTTCAGTTTAGAGATATTTTAGCTATTTCAGTAAATTTTGAATTTTAATTAAATTAAACTTACTTAAACTGGAAAAAGTTAAATACTTCAAAAAAAACATCACATAATTTGGAATAATAGGTTTTTATTTTAAATCTTTGTGAAACAGAAATAGAAAAAATGACATTTATTCAAGCACATCATCATCATTTTCAAATTTGCTCTCAAGCGAAGTGAAAATGTATTGAATAAATTCAACATATTTTAAAACCCGTTTGAGACAATCAAGCGGGTTTTTTATTTCTAAACCAACTAATTGTTTCAAACTCATATAAACCGAAAAGAACTAATGAGTAAATTACGAATTGCAGTACAAAAAGCTGGTCGTTTACACGACGAATCCATGGAATTGCTTAAAAATATCGGTATCTCTATCGATAACGGAAAAGATCAATTAAAAGCTTCGGCTAGAAACTTCCCTGTAGAAGTCTTTTATTTGCGAAATGGCGACATTCCTCAATATCTTAAAGACGGCGTTGTTGATGCGGCCATTATAGGTGAAAATGTTTTAATTGAAAAAGGCGAAGGCATTGGTATTGCCGAAAAATTAGGGTTTTCAACCTGTCGTGTATGTATTGCTGTGCCTAAAGCAACGAAATATAACGGACTTACCGATTTGGAAGGAAAACGCATAGCGACATCTTACCCGAATACGGTCCAGAAATATCTTGACGAGAAAGGAATTTCAGCAAACATCCACATTATTAACGGCTCGGTGGAAATCGCTCCGAATATTGGGTTAGCAGAAGCGATTTGCGATATTGTTTCCAGTGGAAGTACACTGTTTAAAAATAATTTAAAAGAGGTTGAAACGCTATTGAAATCTGAAGCTGTTTTAGCGGTTTCACCTGTTTTAAATCAGGAAAAGCAAGCCATTCTTGAGAAAATTCAATTCAGAATTCAATCTGTTTTAAAAGGAAGAGAATCTAAATACGTTTTACTTAACGCGCCAAACGATAAAATTCAGGATATCATTAATGTCTTACCTGGCATGAAAAGTCCAACGGTATTGCCGTTAGCTCAGGAAGGCTGGAGCTCGGTACACTCAGTAATCAGTAAAAACGAATTCTGGGATGTTATTGATGAGCTGAAAGCCAAAGGAGCTCAAGGTATTTTAGTTTGTCCGATTGAAAAAATGGTTCTTTAATTTTTTGATATTATGCAGATCATTTATAATCCTGAACAATCGCAGTGGGCGGAAGTTTTAAAACGTCCAACACAAACGGTGGACGATATTGAAGCGACAGTGGATGAAATATTCAATGAAGTTCGCCAGGAAGGCGATATAGCTATTAAAAAATACACATTTCAGTTTGATCAAGTTGATTTAGAAACGAATATCGTGTCTGCTGAAGAAATTCAATTGGCTGTCGATAGTGTTTCAGAAGATTTAATAAAAGCCATTACTCAGGCCAAACAGAATATAGAGACTTTTCACAGCGCACAAAAGACTTCAAGAGTTAAAGTTGAAACCACTAACGGAGTCGTTTGTTGGCAGGAAAAACGTCCCATTGAAAAAGTGGGGTTATACATTCCGGGAGGAACAGCACCTTTGTTTTCTACGGTTTTAATGTTGGCTGTGCCTGCGCAGATTGCAGGTTGTAAAGAAATTGTTTTGTGTTCTCCTCCAAAT
The DNA here is from genome assembly GCF_014596935.1 of Aestuariibaculum suncheonense. Taxonomy (GTDB): domain Bacteria; phylum Bacteroidota; class Bacteroidia; order Flavobacteriales; family Flavobacteriaceae; genus Aestuariibaculum; species Aestuariibaculum suncheonense. Next base: position 86,890 of record NZ_JACVXC010000003.1, read on the forward strand.
AAGGAAGGGCAATTAGCAAACGAAATCTTATTTGCAGCACAGCTTTGTGGTGTCACTAAAATTATAAAAGTAGGAGGTATTCAAGCGATTGCCGGATTAACCTTCGGAACGGAAATCATACCTAAGGTCTATAAAATTTTCGGACCTGGAAATCAGTTTGTGACGGTTGCTAAGCAATTGGCTACAAAATTTGGCGTGGCTATCGATATGCCTGCAGGTCCAAGTGAATTACTTGTGGTTGCAGATGAAACCGCAAATCCATCCTATATAGCATCTGATTTATTAAGTCAGGCGGAACATGGTACGGATAGTCAGGTAATTTTAGTGTCGACTTCAAAAGAAGTGATAAAAAAAGTATCCGAAGAAGTTGAAGAACAATTAGAGGTTCTTCCACGTAAAGCAATTGCAGAAAAAGCTATAGCAAATTCTAAGCTGATTTTTGTTGAAAATGACAATCTAGCCCTTGAATTAATCAATGAATATGGCCCAGAGCACTTTATTGTCTGTACTAAAAATGAAGATTTTTATATAAACGGGATAGCTAATGCAGGCTCGGTGTTTATTGGTGACTATACTCCAGAAAGTGCCGGCGATTACGCTTCTGGAACCAATCATACTTTACCAACCAACGGTTTTTCAAAAGCGTATTCCGGAGTCAATTTAGACAGTTTCCAAAAGAGTATGACCTTTCAAAAAATTTCTAAAGAAGGTTTGCTGAATATTGGGAACACTATCGAGCAAATGGCTGAAGCCGAAGGCCTACAGGCACACAAAAATGCAGTGTCAATTAGATTAAAGGATATTGAATAATGGATATAAAAGATTTATTAAGACCGACCATTAAGGCGCTAAAGCCGTATTCTTCTGCTCGTGATGAGTTTCAGGGTGCCACCGATAATATGGTGTTTTTAGACGCTAACGAAAATCCGTTTGAGAATGGGGTTAACCGGTATCCAGATCCGTTACAACGTACGTTAAAATCGCTTTGGTCAGACATTAAAGGGGTTCCAACTCAAAATATCATGTTCGGAAATGGAAGCGATGAAGTGTTAGATTTGATTTACAGAGCGTTTTGTGAACCTAATCAGGATAATGTCATTACCTTACCACCAACATACGGTATGTATGAGGTTTTAGCTAATTTAAACGCCATTAGTATTAAGAAAGTTAACTTAGATGAAAACTTTCAACCAAAAGTTGATGAAATTTTAAGCGTTGTTGACGATAATAGCAAACTGTTATTTATTTGTTCGCCAAATAATCCGTCTGGAAATAGTTTTAATGCGAAAGCCATTGAAAGATTAGTTTTCGAATTTAAAGGCATTGTTGTAATAGATGAAGCTTATATCGATTTTTCAAAAGAACAAAGCTGGGTGTCTAAGTTAGATTTATTCCCTAATTTAATCGTAACGCAAACCGTTTCTAAAGCCTATGCTATGGCAGGAATCCGATTAGGAATTTGTTATGCATCAACTGAAATCATTTCAGTATTAAACGCTATCAAACCGCCTTATAACATTAACGAGTTAACACAGAAAAAAGCCATTGAATTACTAAGCATAAAAGACTTAGCTGAAAATCAGATTCAGGATATTCTTTCTGAAAGAGAGCAATTAGTAGAAGCTTTAAAATCGGTGGATTATATTTCTAAGATTTATCCAACCGATGCCAATTTTGTATTGGTAAAGGTAGATGATGCTAACAAGCGTTATAATCAATTGATTGAAAAAGGCATTGTTATTAGAAATAGAACCACACAACCGGGTTGCGAAAACACCTTAAGATTAACGGTTGGAACCCCAACAGAAAACAAAATATTAATAGATACCTTAAAATCTATATAATGAAAAAAGTATTATTTATAGACCGTGATGGTACATTGGTTTTAGAGCCACCTGTAGATTATCAGTTAGATAGTTTAGAAAAATTGGAGTTCTATCCAAAAGTATTTCAATATATGGCTAAAATCGCCAGTGAATTAGATTACGAACTGGTTATGGTAACCAATCAGGATGGTTTAGGAACCGATTCGTTTCCTGAGGATACCTTTTGGCCGGCACAAAATAAAATTATAAATGCTTTTGCTAAAGAAGGAATTGAGTTTGCTGATATACACATTGATAAAACCTTTCCTCATGAGAATGCACCAACGCGTAAACCAAGAACCGGCTTATTATCCAAATATTTTTCTGAAGATTACGATTTAGAAAATTCATTTGTATTAGGTGATCGCATTACCGATATGGAATTAGCAAAAAACTTAGGTGCAAAAGGGATTTATTTATCTGAAGATCCTAATCTTGGTGCTGATGAAATTGAAACATCTAAACAGGAAATATATGATGCCATAGCCTTAACGTCTACCGATTGGAAAGAGATTTACGAGTTTTTAAAACTGAAGGATCGTGTAGCTGAGATTACCAGAAACACGAATGAAACCAAGATTTATATCAAGCTGAATTTAGACGGTTCAGGTAAAAATGATATCGATACCGGTTTGTCATTTTTCGATCATATGTTAGATCAGATCGGTCGTCATGGCGCTATGGATTTGACGATTAAAGTCGATGGCGATTTAGAGGTTGATGAGCATCACACCATTGAAGACACCATGATTGCTTTAGGAGAAGTGTTTAGTAAAGCACTTGGCAATAAATTAGGTATTGAACGTTACGGATTCTGCTTACCCATGGATGATTGTTTGGCTCATGTGGCTGTTGATTTTGGCGGTAGAAATTGGTTAGAATGGGATGCTGAATTTAAACGTGAAAAAATAGGTGATATGCCAACAGAAATGTTTTTCCACCTATTTAAATCCTTCACCGACGGAGCAAAATGTAATTTGAATGTAAAAGCAGAAGGGGTAAACGAACATCATAAAATCGAAGGCATTTTTAAAGCCTTTGCTAAAGCGATGAAAATGGCGGTAAAAAGAGATTCTAATAAGATGTTTTTGCCATCAACAAAAGGAATGTTATAGCCTTACAAAACGATTAAAAATGAAATTAGTCATTATAAATTACGGCGCAGGAAACATTAAAAGCATTCAATTCGCTTTTAAACGCCTGGGGGTTGATGCGGTATTATCCAACGATCCTGATGAAATTCTTGCCGCCGATAAAATCATATTCCCAGGAGTAGGTGAGGCTAGTAGTGCCATGGTTATGCTTCAGGAATCTGGATTAGACAAACTTATCCCCAAATTAAAACAACCGGTTTTAGGAATTTGTCTAGGGATGCAGTTGCTTTGTGAATTCACCGAAGAAGGCAATACCAAGGGACTTGGTGTATTTAAAACTGTAGTTAAACGCTTTGACAATTCGGTTAAAGTGCCACAAATGGGCTGGAATGTTATTAGAGAATTAAAATCGAAGTTGTTTAAAGGAATAAAAGAAAAAGAATACATGTATCTCGTGCATAGTTATTATGCAGAACATTGCCCTGAAACTATTGCGACAACAGATTACGGATTAAATTATGCTTCTGCCTTGCAACATAAAAACTTTTACGGTGTCCAGTTTCACCCGGAAAAGAGTAGCTTAGCAGGAGAACAAATTTTAAAAAACTTTTTAGAACTATAACATGAGAATTATACCTGCCATAGATATTATAGATGGAAAATGCGTGAGGCTAACCAAAGGTGATTACGACACAAAAAAAGTATACAACGAGAATCCGTTAGAAGTTGCTAAAATGTTTGAAGATGCGGGTATTCAGTATTTGCATTTGGTTGATTTAGATGGCGCAAAAGCTCAGCATATTGTCAATTATAAGGTTTTAGAGCAAATTGCATCAAAAACCAAGCTGAAAGTAGATTTTGGTGGAGGATTAAAGACCAATGAAGATTTACACATTGCCTTTAATTCGGGAGCCAGACAAATCACAGGAGGAAGTATTGCTGTAAAAGACGTCAAGACTTTTGAAGGCTGGATTTCAAAATACGGATCGGAAAAAATTATTTTGGGTGCCGATAGTAACGTAGGGAAAATTGCGATTAGCGGCTGGCAGGAAGATAGTCAGGAAGAGTTGATTCCGTTTATTAAAGGTTACCAGAAAAAGGGCATTCAATATGTTATTTGTACTGATATTTCCAAAGATGGCATGCTACAAGGACCTTCAGTAGATTTATATAAAGAAATCATTGCGGAATGTTCAAGCGCCAGCAATGGGCAATCAGTGAAATTAATTGCTTCAGGAGGTATTTCGATTATTGATGAATTGCCGATTTTAAAAGAGTTAGGTTGCGAAGGTGTTATTATTGGTAAGGCGATTTACGAAAACAGAATCACCTTAAAACAACTTGAAAAATTTGTATAATATGCTAACAAAACGAATTGTTCCTTGCTTGGATATTAAAAACGGCCGTACTGTAAAAGGCGTGAATTTTGTCGATTTACGAGATGCCGGTGATCCTGTAGAATTAGCTAAACAATATGCTGAAGTTGGTGCCGATGAATTGGTCTTTTTAGATATTGCAGCGACTTTAGAAGGTCGTGCCACAACCTTAGATATGGTGTTGCGTGTTGCCGAACAAGTAAATATTCCATTTACCGTTGGTGGTGGAATTTCTTCGGTAGAGCATGTTGATGCTTTACTTCAGTGTGGTGCAGATAAGGTGTCTATTAACTCTTCAGCAGTTAAACGCCCTGAATTAATTAATGAATTAGCTGATAAATTCGGAAGTCAGTGTGTAGTAGTTGCTATCGATGCCAAGCAAATTGATGGGAATTGGAAAGTGCATTTGGCCGGTGGAAGTATCCCAACAGATATCGATTTATTTGAATGGGCCAAAGAAGTCGAAGATCGTGGAGCAGGTGAAATTTTATTTACATCCATGGATCACGACGGTACTAAGAACGGCTTTGCGAACGAAGCTTTAGCAAAACTTTCTGAGGAATTAAATATCCCTATTATTGCTTCAGGTGGCGCTGGTAATGTACAGCATTTTGTGGATACGTTTACAGAGGGTAAAGCAGATGCTGCTCTGGCGGCTAGTGTGTTTCACTTCGGAGAAATCCCTATTCCTGAGCTTAAAAAAGAATTAAAAAAACATAATATAGAAGTACGATTATGACTATAAAATATGATGATAACGGACTGGTTCCAGCTATTATTCAGGATGCTACAACAAAAAATGTATTAATGTTGGGCTATATGAATGAAGCAGCTTATCAAAAGACTTTAGAAACTCAAAAAGTAACGTTTTTTAGTAGAAGTAAGCAACGTCTTTGGACGAAAGGTGAAGAAAGCGGTAATTTTTTAAACCTAGTCTCTGTTAAGAACGACTGTGATAATGATAGCTTGTTGATTCAAGTGAATCCCGAAGGGCCAACTTGTCACAAGGGAACAGATAACTGCTGGGGAGAAGAAAATCAGTCTTCTTACGGATTCTTTTCAACTTTAGAAGAGGTTATTAAAGAACGCGTAGAAAACAAAGACACGAGTAAATCGTATGTGGCTAGTTTATTTGCAAAAGGCATTAACAAAGTAGCTCAAAAAGTAGGAGAGGAGGCTGTGGAAACGGTTATTGAAGCTATGGATAATAATGATGAATTGTTTTTATACGAATCGGCTGATTTATTATTTCACTATTTAATGTTGCTGCAAGCAAAAGGTTTCACTTTAAAAGATATTGAGGCAGAGCTAAAAAGCAGGCATAAATAGTTTGTATGCTTTATTGCTAGTTATATTATACAAAAAGCCTCAGAGTTATTCTGAGGCTTTTTCAATACTTAAAATGAAGACAAGGTTGTACTATTTCTTTTTGACCTTTATAAAATTTTTAAGTTTTTGAGTACTACTTCCTCTGCTATCTGTTACGGTTAACGTAACATCGTACCCTTTTTTAGATACCTTTTTGTAAGACACTACCGGACGCTCTTCGGTAGAAGTTGCAGGGGTACCACCTTTAAATTCCCAGAAGTAAGTCGCATCTTTATCAGCTACTGAAAAATCTGCAAATTTAACATGAGAATCATCTAATGTTACTTCTGAACGATCTACTGAAATATTAGCTTTAGGCGCCGTTAATTCTACTAAATCATTTTCCCATAAACCGCGAGAGGTTCCTACGCGTAGTTTGCCTTTAGCATAATTAATAAACATAAAACTAGTATTTGCCGCAGGCATACCTGTGCCGAAAGGTACCCATTGATCCATACCTGCTTTTCGATAATAAACACCAAGTCGCGTTCCTACATATAAAATATCATCACTGCCACGTTGATATACCATAGAGTAAATAGCGTATTGCGGCAGACCCTTAGAGTAGTCGTTCCAGGTTAAGCCACCATCTTTTGATTCTATAACTTTAACTATATCCTGACTTCCTTTCACAGATACCCATAAATGATTAGGGTCTTTATCGCTAACAGCTAATCGCCATAACGCATAGTTTCTTAATAATTCTGCTGGAGGATTGATACTTATCCAGGTTTTGCCTTCGTCTATAGATTTTATCACCTTATTAGGCTCTATAACAGCATAAACATAATTTGCATCAGCAAAGCTCACTTTTACAGAAAGAGCATTTGCTTTTTCATTCGACATATCTTTAATTACTTCCCATGACTCAGCATTATCTGTTGATTTTGCTAAATGGTACGTTTTATTTCTATCACCGTAATCACTACCGTAAATAGTATAATAGTAATGTGGATGAAATTCTAAATTATCTAGAGTTAAATAACCTAATTCGATACCTAAATCTTTAAATTCATGGCCATTTTTACTTATTAATGATCGTTTTACTTTTTGGTGCCCCCACGGGTGCGTGTATAAGTATTGGTCATCAATCGGATTAACATTTGCAGCCATCGCATCAGCACCATTTACAGCAATCCAACCACCATAAACTTGGTCATCTCTAAAACAAATACGATTGTGGTTTAAGCCAACAGCCATAATGTCATTCTTAAAAGACTGACTAAAGCCCCATAATTCTTGAATACCTAGTCCGTTTGTTTTGTCTTTTACTACCGTGTAACCTCCATCACTTGAATGATAAGCTCCACCATCGTTACCATTCCAGATATGTTTACCGATAACAGATAAACCGTGATGATCTCCATGTATTCCTGTATGTGCATTGTTGGAGTTATATTGGTCATATGCCTTACCCGTAACAATATCTCCAGACAAGTCGTAATGCCAAGTAGCACCACCATCTGTACTCACTTTAAGTTTATTAGCTGCGCATACCAGGTAATTTTCATCGGTTTCAGAAACCGTAAAGGCGAAATTCCATGTTAATTGAGACAAATGGCAGGTTTCATTTAAGAAACTTGTAGCGTCCATTGCATTTACTAGTGGTTCGGTTTTATCACCGCAACATGCTTTATCGAATGATTCTCCAGCATCACTAGACTTAAAAAACGAAATTTTATCATTCTTACCTCCTCCGTTAAAGCCTATAGCAAGATATATAACATCGCTATTAGCGGGCGTGGTTGCTAATCGACCTCGGTGAGCTTTTAAATTATAATCAGCAGGAAAGCCAGTATTTATGATTTTAAAAGTTTTTCCACCATCTATAGATTTCTTAAAATTAATCCAGTCAGTAGTTTCTGATTCTTCAATTATGTATACAACATTCTTATCATCAGGTTTTACACGCATATCCCAAATACGCTTTGGTGTACTGTAAACAACTTCCCAAGATTGCCCACCATCAACAGAATTATACAAAGTGTATGTTCTATTTTCTTCGGTGGTAGCATATACAACATTACTACTTGTATTCGGTAAATCAAGCCATTGAAGACTTTTAAACGATTCTGGAAACGTTTTTCTTAGAGAGGTGTAATTCCAATTGTTACCACCATCAATGGACTTTATCACCCCCATATTTGTGTTAGCATAAACAATTTTCGGGTTATGACGGCTATATATGATTTCATTAACTGATTCAACTTCAGGAACCCCTCCTGAAACGAACGTCCAATTATTACCGCTATCGTTGGTTCGCCAAATACCAGCGGTTACTGCACCTGCTAATACATGGTTTACATTTTTTGGATCAATTCGAATAGATCTCAAAACACCTACACCACCATTATCTTGGAAGGTGTTCCATTTTAAAAACAAATGATTCCATGAATTTCCTTTAGCTTTGAGTTTATTAGAAAAATTTGAAGCATCTTCTTGTTTTGCAAGAGGTTTAATGTAATTCCCTTGAGCGTCTATATTAGGAAAGTGCTTTTGCACAAACTTTTTAAACTTCTTGACTTCAGGTGTTTTAAAATAAGGATTACTTGAAAAATAATTGGTGAATTGGTTTCTTATTTGATAAAAGTTAGGTTGATTACTTTCTAAACCTGTGTACCAGTTGCTACTTCTGTGTCTTTCAGACCAGAATGATTGTAATGTTTCTTCTTTTGAATCATCATGGGATATAGGGTTATTGTGTCTTAAAAAGGCATAAATCCCCCCTGAGAAAACCATAATTGTAATAAAACCTAATGCTTTAAATATTGTTCTTTTCATTTGCAATTTTAATTACGAAACTAATAGTTTATTTTTCATAGTTCCGATTTTCTGTTTAGTTTTTACTGTAAGAAAGCATAAACCAAATGTTAACTGTTTACTTATTAGTTTAATATATATAAACACAGCTCGAATCAATGAAAATTGATTCGAGCTGTGTTTTATTAGCTACCGACTATACGACTATAAATGTGAATACATCAGACATAGAGGTATTACCTTCTGCATCCGAAGTTTTTATTTGCCAATAGTATTGTTTTCCAGATTCTACGGTAATATCATCTATTTGTACTTCTGTAAGATTGCTCTGAAATAATGCGGGTGTTGATGTTTCTCCGAAATACACATCATAACTTGTGATATCTCCATCCAAATCTGTAACAGACCATTTAAGAGTTGTAGTATTACTTTGAGTTGTTATTTGAGAGCTATTGGCTGGTTCTACAGCTTCTGCAGGAAACGGAACGTGATCTATTAATCCAGCACCAGCATTGTAAAACTTCCAAGTATCACTTGTTGCTGTTTCGGTTACTTTTTTAGATTTAGAAGTTACATACCACGAATACGGTGTCCCTCTATTTATACTAATATCTAATGAGGTGCTCGATGTAGTTAAGGTTGAAACTGCGTTGGTACTCAGATTTTTCAAGGTTACAGAATATTCATCTGTAGTATTGGTGCGACTCCATTCAAAAGTTACTTTGCTAACTGTATTGTTTATAACTTCACCCTCAAAACACTCTGAGTTGTTTTCCGGGAAAATTAAATTAGTTTTCTCTGGGCTTGAAACTTTATTGGTTTCTCCTGAATCTCCACCTGAACAAGATAGAATAAGCAGAGCGATGTTTAAATAAATTAATTTTTTCATTTTTTTGCAACTTTAAAGTTATTCTCACTGTGTTCTGTCCTTAAAACAACCTGATATAGACCTGCTTTTAAAAAGGAAGCATCTACCTGTATTGTTTGATTCTCTGCTTTTAATACACGATCTAAAACAAGTTTTCCTGTAACATCAAAAATCCTAATATGAGCCATCTCTGCATCTTGAGAACCTAGGTTTATAAATACTTGATCTTCAAATGGATTGGGGTATACTAGTATGTCATCACTAAGCATAATACTTTTTGAGAACATGCCCTGGCATTCTTTTTCAGTAGTAACTTCTATTGTGTTTTCACCAGATTTTAGGTCTAAGGTTAGGTTACTTTTCGAAGTCGTCATGGTTTTACCGTTAAGCGTAATATTATATGTTTCACCATTAAACATTGATAAATCTAATGATTTGGTATCTGCATCGTATCTAGCAAAAACGGTTAAATCCTGAGGTTCACTGATGTTTAAATCATAACAACGCTCAAAAGAAGGTTCGTTTTCTATTGTTAAACAAAGAGAGTATACTCCTGAGCTTAAATTATCTATTGTTAATTCTTGAGTAAAATTATAATTGGTTTGATTTCCGTTCTTAACTAAAGAAACTTTGTAGTTTAGATTTTCAATAGCTGAAATAGAAATTTGTCCGTTATCACTAGTCCTACATGTTTCAGAAATGGTTTGAATAGTAAAGTTGTTTGCTGGTAAAGTAAAGGTGGCACATCCATTATTATCAACCACTGTTCCTAAAGGGGTTTCAGAACAAAGATCATCAACATCCAAAACACCATCGTTGTCATCGTCGTCATCACAAGCATCTCCTAATCCATCATTATCAAAATCAGCTTGATCTTCATTGTCCACATCGGGACAGTTGTCAAACAAACATCCGACTAAAGTTAGTTCAGCTATGGAAGTCCAAGCGCCACCATTAACTTCTGATAATGATTTCAAACGCATATATCTACCTTTGGGCTTATTAGTAAACTCTATAGTTTGAGGTCTTGAAGTATTTTCAAAATTGCCGCTCACCTCAGGTTCTCCCCAATTTGTTTTATCGTTTGAAAAATAAATTTCATATTCATTAATTCTACCGTTTTGCCCATCGCTACGACCTTGGTAAGTAAATTTACTAATGCTATAGTTGTTACCTAGATCTATTTGAATTTCATGAGGGTAAGGATCTGTTCCCGTGCTCCAACGGGTGTGCCATATTGTACTTGTATCTCCGTCAAAAGCATTAGTAGCTGGTTTGCTCGACTCTTGACTATCCGCATAAATTAAAGACCATTCATTTTTAGGTAATTCTGCGGGGTTGTTACAATCGTTAATTGATGGACACGTGGTTGTTGTAACCATGTCCTCAATTGTTTTACTGTACTCTACACCATTAACGGTTACTGTTAATGTTACATCATAAGATCCAGGTGTGCCTAAAATAACCTCAGGATTTCTAATATTAGCATCGCTTATATATTGTGGAGCAGGGGAGATGTCCCATTTCCATGTTGCGCCCTCATGATTTAAAATAGAATGGTCATCGAAATAAAGTACGTCACTGACACAGTTGAAATTTCTTTTCTGTACCCACGGGTTGATTATAGGCTGAATAGCTTCTTGTAATGGCGATTCCCAAACACCTGCACTTCCAGCTACTCTTATTTTTCCATCACGATAAAAAGGAATAGCAGCAATAACCTTTATATTTTTAGGATAATTATTTGTAAATAAACTCCAACTTGTCATCGCTTCAGTCATATAGTAGACATTTGCTACTTCATTGTTTTTTCGGGTTGTAAAAGCATAAACTAAATCTTTCCCTGAAGCTGTTGGCTGTATCGCTAAGTATTTTGTATAAGCATCAATATTTCCTGAAATATTAGTCCAGGTATCTCCGCCGTCGGTAGATTTAAAAATAACCCCTTTTTGTGTTGTCCAGGTTCCATTAGCATAGCACGCGTAAATAGTATTCTCGTCATAAGTAGATATCACTAAACTTGTTCTACCTTGCATTTTAGCTCCTCCATTAGCAGAATTACTTAAAGCTGGTTTAGCTACCCATGTTTGGCCTTGATCTGTGCTTTTATACAATCCTGCACCTTTTACATCTAAATACATCACATTGGGATTAGTCATACTTATCGCAATTCCCATAACGTTTCCTGAAAAGGTATTTAGTGATTTAAAAGACATTCCCATATCATCACTTCTCCACAAAGAATTTTCTTCTCCTAAGAAAATAGTTTCATAATAATTGGGGTGAAATACAAGACTTCCTCTATTGCCTCCATATTCAAGCATGTTAGGGAATTTGGTGAATAAGAAATGGCCTTCTTCCTTTTCTTCAGCTGTTTTGGGTAGTATCCAGCCTTTTTGTCCTAAATCTCCAAAAGCGACATGCCGGCTTTTACCTTGGATAACCCAACCTGTCGGAGATTCGGCTCCTCCCATACGTAATGCTTTGTCCCCATAAAAATCAGCTATGGCAGTATTTCCGTTATGGTATCTTCCTCCAACAATAATATCCTCATTCCAACCTTGATCAAAGCCCCACATATCAGAACCTATTAGACCATCTATTAAAGGTTGAAAGTCAGTTTCAAAGGCATCGTTAGAAAAGCTAACTCCACCATCGGTAGCTAACCAAACGGAATTGTCTTCTAGCCATGAAATATCTTGAATATCTGGATGAACGTTAAAGCGGCCTGAGTATCCACCAATTTTATCAAAGTTTGAACCTCCATCTTTAGTTTTAAATAATGTAACTGTACCAACAAAAAATTCATCTGCATTATTAGGATTAACTTCGAGTACCAAATCGTAATAACCCTGGCCATTGTCGTAAGGAAAGGTATCGGTATTACATTTAATGACCTCAGTCCAAGTCCAGGTTGTATTGTAAGTACCTTTGTACAATAAAGGAGTTCTGTTTTCACTTAATAAGGTGGTGTATACAATATTTGGATTGTCTGGAGTTACAGCTAATAAACCACCACTAGCATCTTTAAATTGATTTGGAAAATTTGGAAACGTTGTAAATGTTGCTCCTCCATCGGTTGAAATTATAGCATGAAGGTTATCTGATGTATTTCGTTTTAAAGCATAAATAGTACTAGTGTTATCGGGCTTAAACTCAACATCGTAAAATTTACCACTTTCTTTATTAGACCAATCTACACCTCCATTTAAACTTACGAATAAGCCTTCATTACATGATGCTATAAGTTTATTGGTATTTGAGGGGTCTATTATAATGTGATTCGCAGATGCATTTGGCAAGATCGCATTCCAGGTTAGTCCCCCGTCTGTAGTTTTGTGAATGCTGCCATTACTGCCAATATAAACAAAGTCTGAGTTTGTTGGGTGAACAGCTATAGCTGTTATGCCCCCTAAATAATAATCTCGATTCATTAAAGTCCATGTCTTTCCTTTATCTGTAGATTTATTAATGTACCCTGTTTCCGTTCCAGCATAGATTATGTTGTTGTTTGATGGTGCTACTTTAAGGGTGTATACATTAACTTGCCAAGGAGCTACTGGAGGTGTTACATTAGCTCCTGATGAATTTAGCCAAAATGTTTGTTTTGGGCCTAAAAATGTCCAATTGGAGTTTGAAGCATCTGAAATCTTACTATTAGCTGTTAATTTCGAATTAGACAACGACTCTTTTTTAATTTGATTAAAGTCAGGCAATATAATTTCACCGGCAATATCTGCATAAGGCGCTATCACTTGTCTCCAAATTTTATAGTAACGAATAATAGGGCTTTTCACCTTGTTATTAATAGCTATGTATTGGCTATATTCTTTTTCTATTTCAATAAAATTAACTGGATATTCATATAGTTTTTTAGCCCAATCAGGAAAATCTTCACTATACAAAGGTTTGTACGATTTAATTATGCCAGGTAAATTGTCATATGGCGTGTAGGGTTGTTGGCCATAGAAAAAATCAGCATAAAGTATAAGTACTAAGAAAGCTATGCGTTTTAATAAATTCATTTAATTGGTTTTTAATGTTTTAAAATAAATATCCGGATTCTATATTGAAATGGGTGGCGGTATTTTAGTCTTTAAAGAGGATTTTTACCACATAACTAAAATTTGATAAAAACACCTACTTTTTTGACAAATTCACACTCCACCAAAAGAGCTTATGCAAACCAATACATCATACTTATTTATATTTTTTGTCATAACTAATAAATAAGTTTACTTTGTCCGTGGATTAAACACTGTAATGAAAAAACATTTTTACGTTATCACCATTCAATATTTGGGTTATAGATTTCATGGCTGGCAAAAACAACCAGATGTAAAAACCCTGCATCTAATGGTTGATCGCACTTTGAATTTTATTTTAGAAGGTAAAACCTTTAAAAGTTTAAGTTCAGGCAGAACCGATGCCATGGTGTCTGCAGAATGCGCCAAATTCGAATTGTTTCTAGCTGAACCTTTAGAAGATAAGCAAGCTTTCTTAAATTTGTTTAATTACAACTTACCTCAGGATATTCGAGCATTAGACATTACAGAAGTTGATGCTAAATTCAATATCATCAACCATTCAAAAACAAAGGAATACTTGTATCTATTTACCTTTGGAGAAAAATGTCATCCATTTTGCGCACCCATCATGACAACTATTCTCGATGATTTGGATATTGAATTAATGAAGGAAGGCGCTAAACTGTTTCAAGGTGAGCATTATTTTAAATCGTATTGTTTTAAACCAACCGATAACGGAATTTACAATCGTGAAATCATTACCTGTGAAATTATAGAAAATGATATTTACACCGCGAATTATTTCCCAAAACAATCTTATTTACTTCGTGTAAAAGGCAAAGGTTTCATGCGCAACCAGATCCGATTGATGATGGGAACTTTAATCGATTTAGGAAAAGGTAAATTAACTCTGGAAGATATAAAATACAGTCTGCAACAGGATGTGTTTGTAAAAATGGAATATATCGCTCCTGCATCGGGACTAATTCTTAACAACATAGAATTTGAATAACGAAACACCTTTTGTAATTTAGATTTCTATTTTAAAACCAATCTATATGAAAACCGTATCGGAAAATGTATTTAAGTTCTTTAAACGGTTAGAGCAAAACAATAACAGGGATTGGTTTAATGAACATAAAAAGGAGTTTAAAGCCGTCGAAAAAGATATTAAAGGGTTTTACAATAGTGTTTTAGAAACTTTAAAAACACACGACGATGTCGATAAACTTAAAATCTTCCGTATCTATCGCGATGTACGTTTTTCAAAAAATAAATTACCTTATAAAACTCATTTTGGGGGTACATTTCATCGTGTAAAACCACAGTTAAGAGGTGGTTACTATATCCATATTCAACCCAACAACGAAAGTTTTATTGCTACCGGATTTTGGGAGCCTAATCCTGCCGATTTACTGCGCATTCGTAAAGAGTTTGAAATGGATGCGAGTGATATGCGCGACATTCTAAACGATAAAACTTTTAAAACTATCTGGGGCGAACTTGTAGGAGATGAAGTGAAAACAGCACCAAAAGGGTTTAGTAAAGACCATGAAAACATTGATTTAATCAAGAAAAAACAATACATCTTTATTAAAAAATATACCGATACTCAGGTTTTGGATGCTAGTTTTATAGACGATGTTAACGTTGCTTTTAAAGCTATTCGCCCATATTTCAATTATATGAGCGATGTGCTTACAACAGATTTAAATGGTGAATCTTTAATTTAGATGGCTTTTAGAATTTCTGGTTTTTCAAAAAGCTGAACATTGTCAATTAGGCGCTGTTTAACTAGATTCATCATGCGTTTATTTAATGCCGATGAGTTCTGGATGTAGATTACATATTCTTCAACCGTAAACAAACCTATAATCATGCCCTTTAAAGAATTCCTGAACTTCATGTCTTTAATTATGGCATTTTCAATGTAATCGATACGCTTTTCTATGGATAAGCTGTAAAACACATTTTTATGTTTGCTAACATAATTTAGAAAAACTTCATTCAATAAATTGTTTTGAAATTTCACAATAGGGCGCAATACTAAATTTTGAAAACGCTCGTCACTACTCATATTATCGTTAATGGTAGTCGTTTTAAATTCAGGACGAATTTTAGTCAAGTTAAGCTGTCTAGTATCCATAATTATAAGAGTTTTACTAAAACTATAAAATTAAAAAGCGCGATTTGGTCAGAAAAATTATAATTGTTAACGACTTTATTAACAAATCATATTTTTATCTTTATTCCAAAATTGAAATTAGACGATACAGATGAAGTTTGGAAGCGTTGAAAATCCACAGGATATAGATTTTACTTTGCCACCGGACCACCCGGAAACTAAGTCTACTTTAGAGAAATTTAAAGATGATAATATTCCTGAAATTTATGTAGGTTGTGCCAAATGGAATAAAGCTGATTTAAAAGGATTTTATCCTCGAGGAACAAAGGATGAACTAATATATTATTCTTCACAATTCAATTCCATTGAATTAAATGCCACATTTTACAGAATATTTCCAGCTGAACAATTTGAAACCTGGTATCATAAAACTCCAGACAATTTTAAGTTCTTCCCTAAGTTAAATCAGGAAATCAGTCATTGGAAACGCTTGCAGGAAACTGCCGACGTCGTAAATAATTATCTGAATAATGCAGCCAATCTTAAAGAAAAATTAGGAACCATCTTTTTGCAAATGCATAATAATTTTGCGCCTAAGGATTTTGATAGGGTCCTTAAATTTGCTGAAACTTGGCCTAAAGAAATGTCTTTAGCTATGGAATTCAGGCATACCGATTGGTATAATGATGAAGCGGTTGCGAAAGACTTATTTCAGCTTTTGGAAAGTCATAATATCTCTAATATTATTGTCGATACAGCAGGAAGACGAGACCTAATGCATATGCGCTTAACTAACGCCACCGCCTTTGTTCGTTATGTTGGTGCAAATCATTCTAGTGATTACACGCGTTTGGATGATTGGATAGAACGCATCAAACTTTGGACAGGGCAAGGTGTTAAAGAGATTGATTTCTTTATTCATCAGAATATTGAAAAGGAATCACCGTTGCTTTCGGCTTATTTCATAAAAAAGTTGAATTCCGAATTAGGATATAATTTAAAAGTACCAAATGAAAACAATCAGCAATTGCTGTTTTAATTGTTAAATATGTAAAAGATGAGATTTCATACTAGAAAATGGGTAAAACCAGAAGATTTAAACGCGAACGGTACCTTGTTTGGAGGGCGTCTTTTAGAATGGATTGATGAAGAAGCCGCTTTGTATACTATCATTCAGCTGGAAAACCAGAAAGTGGTCACCAAGTATATGAGTGAAATCGACTTTAAAGCTTCTGCAAAACAAGGCGATATTGTGGAAATAGGTATGGAAGTGGTGAAATTCGGTAAAGCGTCCTTAGTCTTAAGTTGTGAGGTTCGTAATAAAATGACGCATGAAACCATTATTACCATTTCCAGTATTGTCATGGTAAATTTAGGTCCAGATGGTAAAGCGAAACCACACGGAAAAACCGAAGTAGAATACGTAGCCGACAGATTGAAGTAATCTGTGTAAAACAGCCCTTTAAAATTTCCAAGCAATTTTGCGATTCTGTTAAAAAATTATCGATTTTTTTCAACTTCGCTAATAATCCTATAAAAATATCTTGGGTAAGCGCCTTATGCTTTAGTAAATGCTGAAAAAATTAGAGTATTTACTAACTTTGTCTGCCTTGGTTATTTGAACTTCATTAACCAATACCATTCACTAAGATTTAAAACTAAAATTAGAGATATATTATTATGAGCAAGACATTGTTTGACAAAGTATGGGATTCACATGTGGTTAGGAAAATTGAAGGTGGTCCGGATGTGTTTTTTATAGACCGTCATTTTATTCATGAAGTTACAAGTCCTGTGGCATTTCTTGGGTTAAAAAACAGAGGAGTAAAAGTGTTATACCCGGAGCGTACGTTTGCTACAGCAGACCATAACACGCCAACGATTAATCAACATTTACCAGTAGAAGATCCGTTATCTGCAAACCAGTTAAAGGCATTAGAAGAAAACTCTAACGAATACGGGATTAGCCACTGGGGATTAGGCCATAAAAAGAACGGTATCGTTCACGTTGTAGGTCCAGAGAATGGTATTACATTCCCTGGTGCAACAATTGTTTGTGGAGATTCTCACACTTCTACGCATGGTGCTTTTGGTGCTATCGCGTTCGGTATTGGTACTTCAGAGGTTGAAATGGTATTGTCTACGCAGTGCATCATGCAGCCAAAGCCTAAAAAAATGCGTATTAACGTTAATGGGGAATTAAGTAAAGGTGTAACTCCTAAAGATGTGGCATTGTATATCATTTCTCAATTAACAACATCTGGTGCGACAGGGTATTTTGTGGAGTATGCAGGTGATGTATTTGAAAATATGACTATGGAAGGGCGTATGACGGTTTGTAACTTATCTATTGAGATGGGTGCTCGTGGTGGAATGATTGCTCCAGACGAAACAACGTTCAACTATTTAAAAGATAAACCATTATCTCCAAAAGGTGAGGAGTGGGATAAAGCAGTTGCTTACTGGAAAACCTTAAAAACTGACGAAGGTTCTACATTTGATAAAGAAATCAACATCGAAGCGAAAGATATTGAACCAATGATTACCTACGGAACCAATCCAGGTATGGGAATCGGCATTTCCAAGCATATCCCAAAGGCTGAAGCTGTTGAAGGTGGTGTAACGACTTTTAAAAAGTCATTAGACTATATGGGATATCATGAAGATGACGCTATGGTTGGTAAGAAAATCGATTATGTATTCTTAGGAAGCTGTACTAACGGACGTATTGAAGATTTCCGTGCATTTGCATCTATTGTAAAAGGACGTAAAAAAGCCGAACATGTAACCGCTTGGTTAGTTCCTGGATCTCATGAAGTTGAAGATAAAATTAAAGAAGAAGGTATTTTAGATATTATTACTGAAGCCGGATTTACGTTAAGACAACCTGGATGTTCAGCGTGTTTAGCAATGAACGACGATAAGATTCCTGCTGGAAAGTACGCTGTAAGTACCTCGAACAGAAACTTCGAAGGACGTCAGGGGCCAGGTTCAAGAACCTTATTAGCATCTCCACTGGTAGCAGCAGCTGCAGCTGTAACCGGCGTAGTAACCGATCCGAGAGAGTTATTATAATCATTGAATTAAGAAATATTAAAATCAACGATTAAACACAAAAATTAGAAATTAAAATGGCTTACGATAAATTCAATATATTAACAACAACAGCGGTGCCTTTACCTTTAGAAAATGTAGATACCGATCAAATCATTCCGGCACGTTTCTTAAAAGCAACAAAACGTGAAGGTTTTGGCGACAATTTATTCCGTGACTGGAGATACAATAGTGATGACACACCAAAAGAAGATTTTGTTTTAAACAATCCTATTTATACAGGTAAAATATTAGTAGGTGGGAAAAACTTTGGATCTGGGTCTTCTAGAGAACATGCAGCTTGGGCGGTTTACGATTACGGTTTCCGTTGTGTAGTTTCAAGCTTCTTTGCTGACATCTTTAAAAACAACTGTTTGAATATTGGAGTATTACCTGTGCAGGTTTCTCCTGAGTTTTTAGAGCAAATTTTTACTGCGGTTTACGACGACCCTAAAACAGAAATTGAAGTAAATCTTCCAGAGCAAACCATTACGATTACATCGATTGGTGCTCAGGAATCTTTTGATATCAATAGCTACAAAAAAGGAAACATGTTGAATGGTTTCGATGATATCGACTATTTACAAAACATGAAAGGTGAAATAGAAGCATTTGCTGAAACTTTACCACTGTAATACATGGCATCTAAAAGAATTGAAATAATGGACACGACACTCCGCGATGGTGAACAAACCTCGGGAGTGTCGTTTTCTGCTTCAGAAAAACTCACCATCGCTAAACTTCTTTTAGAAGAATTGAAAGTAGATCGTATTGAAATTGCTTCAGCTCGTGTGTCTGAAGGTGAATTTCAGGCGGTTAAAAATGTGACGAAATGGGCAAAAGACAACAACTATTTAGATCAGGTTGAAGTCTTAACATTTGTCGATAAAGGTGTCTCTATCGATTGGATGATTGAAGCAGGAGCAGTGGTTCAAAACCTACTAACAAAGGGTTCATTGAATCATTTAACTTATCAGTTAAAAAAAACTGCAGATCAGCACTTTAGTGAAATATCAGAAACCATTGCTTTAGCTGCTTCAAAAGGCATTAAAACGAATGTCTATTTAGAAGACTGGAGTAATGGTATGCGTAATTCTAAGAACTATGTTTTTGAGTTTTTAGAGTTCTTAAACACGCAAGAAGTAGACCGCATTATGCTTCCGGATACTTTAGGGATTTTAACACCTCCTGAATCTTATGAGTTCGTAAAGGAAATTAAGGAAAAGTATCCAAATTTACATTTCGATTTTCATGCTCACAACGATTATGATTTAAGTGTAGCCAATGTGATGTCTGCTTTAAATGCTGGGGCAGACGGCTTGCATCTTACGGTAAACGGTATGGGCGAGCGCGCAGGAAACGCACCGATGGCAAGTACCATTGCCATGATTAACGATTTTATGCCAAACATTGATATTGGTGTAAACGAAAAGGTGTTGTTCACGGTAAGTAAGCTTGTGGAAAACTTTTCAGGAATCATGATTCCGGCCAACAAACCGGTAATTGGAGCTAATGTTTTTACTCAAACTGCGGGAATTCATGCAGATGGAGATAATAAAAAGAACCTGTATTTTAGCGATTTAATGCCGGAACGTTTTGGCAGAACTCGTAAATATGCACTTGGTAAAGCCTCTGGTAAGGCTAATATTCAGAAGAATTTACAGGAATTAGGACTATCACTTAACGATGATGATTTAAAGAAAGTTACGCAACGTATTATTGAGTTGGGTGATAAAAAGGAAGTGGTTACTAAGGAAGATCTTCCGTATATCATATCGGACGTTTTAGATAGTTATTCCTATGAAGAGCACACTAAGGTGAATTCGTATGTTTTAACGCATGCTAAGGGCTTAAAACCATCGACAACTGTATCCATTACTATTGACGGGGAAACTTATGAGGAAAACGCCTCTGGAGACGGACAGTTTGATGCCTTTATGAAAGCGTTGCATAAAATATATAAACAACGCGATAAACAGTTACCTGATTTAATTGATTACGCCGTACGTATTCCTCCGGGAAGTCATTCGGATGCGTTGTGTGAAACCATTATTACCTGGAAAAATGGTAAGAATGAGTTTAAAACCCGTGGTTTAGATTCCGATCAAACAGTATCGGCCATTAAAGCCACAGAAAAAATGTTGAATATAATTACTAATTAACAAAATAAAATGAAATTTAATATAGCACTTTTAGCAGGTGACGGAATTGGGCCTGAGGTGATTGAGCAAGCAGTGAAAGTAAGTGATGCTGTAGCTAAAAAATTCGGACATGAAATAACTTGGAGACCGGCTTTAACAGGAGCTGCAGCTATTGATGCTGTTGGAGAACCTTATCCTGACGATACGCATGAAGTTTGCGCAACCTCTGATGCTGTTTTATTCGGAGCTATTGGTCACCCAAAATTTGATAACGACCCATCTGCACCGGTACGTCCTGAACAAGGATTATTAAAAATGCGTAAGAAATTAGGCTTATTCGCTAACGTGCGACCAACCTTTACGTTTCCATCGTTATTAGATAAATCGCCTTTAAAACAAGAGCGTATTGAAGGTACTGATTTAGTGTTTTTACGTGAGTTAACCGGAGGTATTTACTTTGGAGAAAAAGGAAGAAGAGACAACGGTGAAACCGCTTTCGATAACTGTGTATACACTAGAGCTGAAGTGCAGCGCTTAGCAAAAAAAGGTTTTGAATTAGCTATGGCGCGTAACAAAAAGTTATGTTGTGTGGATAAGGCTAACGTTTTAGAAACCTCTCGTTTATGGAGAGAAACAGTTCAGGCTATGGAAAAAGATTATCCTGAGGTAGAAGTAAGTTACGAGTTTGTTGATGCTGTAGCGATGCGTTTAGTGCAATGGCCTAACAGTTACGACGTCTTGATTACTGAAAACTTATTTGGTGATATTTTAACCGATGAAGCTTCGGTAATTTCAGGATCTATGGGGTTAATGCCATCGGCTTCTATGGGGTCTGATATTGCATTGTTCGAGCCAATTCACGGATCATATCCGCAGGCAACAGGTAAAAACATCGCTAACCCGATGGCTACGGTTTTATCGGCTGCTATGATGTTTGAAATGGCGTTTAACTTGCCAGAAGAGGGGCAGGCGATTAGAGATGCCGTAAACAAAGCTTTAGCTGAAGGTATTGTTACTGAAGATTTAGCTGAGGGCGGAAAAGCTTACGGGACTAAAGAAGTAGGTGACTGGTTAGCTGCAAATATCTAAAAGATTTAAAGTTACTATATGAAAGAAAAAAAGGTGAATTCTTCTGAATTCACCTTTTTTATATTTAATTCTTTAATTATTAGACTTAAAACTCGAATCGCTTGGCAGTTCGAAAATTTCTAAATCAAAATAAGGAAGTGCTGCAATCAAATGATCGAAAATATCAGACATTATATACTCGTAGTTCTCCCAACGCTTATCACTGCTAAACGCATAAATTTCTAAAGGAATACCTTGTGTTGTTGGTGCTAATTGACGCGCCATAATCATCATGTCTTTATTGATGGCAGAATGTTGTTTTAAATAAGCATCTATGTACTTTCTAAAAACCCCTAAATTGGTTAGGTTTCTTCCGTTTAACAATAATGTTTTATCTATATTATGAGATTCATTGTGCGATTTTATATCGGCTTGACGACTTTCAATATAAGATGAAATTAACTGAATGCCCTTTAATTTTTCAACAGCATCATCATCTAAATATCTTACACCACTTTGCTTAATGTTTAAAGCACGTTTAATGCGTCGTCCGTCTGAACTCGTCATGCCACGCCAGTTTTTAAACGAATCGGAGATTAGGGCATAAGTTGGAATGGTGGTAATGGTTTTATCGAAGTTTTGCACTTTAACCGTTGCTAAACTAATTTCAATAACATCTCCATCGGCACCGTATTTTTCAAAGGTTATCCAGTCGCCAATACGAACCATATCGTTGATAGACACCTGAATGCTGGCCACAAAACCTAAAATCGTGTCTTTAAACACTAAAATGACCACCGCAGAACCGGCTCCTAAAGCGGTAATAAATTTAAAAAATGGAATTCCGGTTACGATAGCAAAAGCTGAAAATATTCCGATAATCCAGGCGAAAATCATAAATACCTGAATATAGCTTGCTATAGGTTTATCCTTAAAGTTTGGGAGTGTTTTAAAGTAGTCTTTAATGGTGTGCAATAAACTACGAACCACCCATAAGGTCAAAATAATAGCAAAAACAGCCAGTGAGGTTTCTACAATATTTTCAAAATCAGGAAAATCAACAAAAACTAAAGGAATGAACTTTAGAGTAATAAGTAGCGGAATGATATGCGCTATATTTCTGGGAACTTTATTGGTGATTAATAAATCATCGAAATTAGTTTTAGAGCGTGCTGCAAATTGAGAAAATAAGCCTCTTAAAAATTTTCTTATAATAAAGTCTATAATAAAAACCAAAACCACTAAAGAGACTAACAGCGCAATCATATTTAAATATTTCGCCAAAGTGTCACTCGTGCCAACAGAAACCAGATAGTCGTATAACCAATGGTTTAAAGAAAAACGTACTGATTCTAAAGTTTCTTCTGTAGTTTCTATAATATTCTCAGTTCCTTGTTGCTGAAACATATTAAAGGGCTGGTTTTAGATATTTTTTATCTACATAAAACGTTCCGAAAGGTAAAATAGATGCAAATACTATAAAAGAGAATTGTTTACCATTCCATTTGAAATCTGGTTTAACTAAAAACGCTAAAACAATATAACCAATAAACAATAATCCGTGAGGCATCCCTAGTAATTTTACGTACTGAGGTTCGTTTAAAATGTATTTTACAGGCGTAGCTATAAAAAGCAAAAGAATATAGGATAAGCCTTCTAAGAAAGCCACTATTCTAAAAATATTAAGCAATGAAAACATAATGTGGAATTTTTGCTGGTAAAAATAGTGCACAAAGATGAAATAAAGTCAGACTTTAAGACTTTTTTAAAACGCGTGAAAAATCACAATACCGTAGATTAAAAAGCGTATTAATCTGAGAGAACCAAAAAGCATCACATTCCTAAATGGAAATGAAATGATTCCTGCTGCCATACATGAAATAGAAAAGGGTAGTGGCAGTAGGGCTCCAACCACAATTAAAAAACCACCCCATTTTTTAGAGTTTTTCAATTGCTTTTTCATCTTAACTTCCAGGTAGTCATGGATCGTCGGAATTTTAGTAATTAAACGACCAATATAATATGAAACCAGTCCGCCGGAATATGATAAAATAGCCAATAAGGATAAATACCCCCAAGGCGCATACATTTTACCTGCCCAGGCGATAAAAATTTCAGGTGGAACCAATCCTAATAAAGATTCTGAAACAAAGAAAAACGTTAAAACGCCGTAAACCGGAAGGGTTTTGGTTAATTGAACCAGTAAATTATTAATACTAAAGAAATGATTTACCACATAAATACCAATAACCGCTAAAACAATGTATGGAAATGCTTTTTTTACAGCATTCCAAACAAATCCATAAAAGCCGGTATAACTGTAGTACTGGTGCAGTAGTTGTAATCTGGACTTTTCGGATTTAGTCTTTGGTTTGGATTTCATCTTAAAAGCAATTTTTTAGGCTAACAAAGATAGCTGATTAAAACGCTTAACCTTTGTGAAGTCGGGTTTTTTAATAAAGATTTAAGACTTTTGAATCCTTAAGCATCAGTTAAATTAATGCAGAAAAAAAGCCGTCTAATACATTAGACAGCTTTTTTTACAATGGATTAATAGAGAGATAATTTTTATTGTTCTGCAGACATAAGCGCAAAGAACTTGTCGATATTTGGTAAAATAACGATTCTTGTTCTTCTGTTTTTAGCTCTGTTTTCAGCTGAATCGTTATCAACTAACGGTTGGTAAAAACTTCTTCCGGCAGCAATTAATTTTTCAGGTGCTACAGCAAAGTTGTTTTGTAGACGTTTAACAACAGAAGTTGCACGTAATACACTTAAATCCCAGTTATCTTTTACAGCCGCATTTTCTACCATTTTCTTGTCATCGGTATGACCTTCAACCATAACGTCTAAACTTTCTTCAGAATTGATAACATCAGCAATTTTTTGTAAAATAGCATCCGCTTTATCAGTTACACGGTAGCTTCCAGAGTTAAATAACATTTTGTCTGAAATAGAAATCATGACTACCGTTTCTTCAATTTTCACAGCAATATCGTCGCTTTCATCAATATCGTTAGCCGAATTTTTGATGTTGTAAGCAATGGCAGCATTCATTGAATCTTTAAGGGTAGTGGCACCAACTAAATATTCTGCTGGTACATTTTTAAGGGTTTCACGCATTTGAGCTTTAGCGTCTTCACTCATTACAACACCGTCAACGTTTACCATTTTAGCGTTGCTTTCTTCGGTTAGTGAGTTAATTTTGTTGTTGTATTCATCAACTCTGGCTTGAATTTTAGCGAATTTAGATTCCAGTTCTTCATTTTCAACTCTGGTTTTTGTTAATTCACTTTTAAGCTGGCCATTTTCGGTTTCAAGAGCTACATATTTCTTTTTAGAAACACAAGACGACAATACAATCGCTGATAATACTACTAATGATATTTTTCTCATAATCTAAGTTTGTTGTTTTGCATATAATTACGATGAGATGTCGATTATAGACGTTGACAAGAATACTTTTTTGTAAATTATTTTATAATCAACTGAAATAGAGCAGTATTAAAATATTCTATTTTACATAATATAAATTATAGTTCAAATATAATATATGACTGAAATGGCGAATACAACGTATTTAACATAATTGTAAAATAACTAACGTGTCAGCGTTTTATATCGTCAACAATTATGTTACAGCCATTCTACGACCTGAATTTCATTAATATTCGTAAGCTATAATTCTATACTATCTATATAGGAATATCCCATAGTGTTTACTACATCAAATATTTGATATTTGGACTAATTTTTTCTTTAAAGAAACTATGGTAAAAACTTTTCGCTTTTATCAAAAGCTCAAGTGACATAACGCGGTACATTATGGAACAAACCATGATTTTAGACATTGGGGCTAACAACTTATTTTTTTACAATTGTTTAATGCTTCCTGTAATATTACAGCTCATCTTTAACGTATTATAAATGGTTCCGTGCTTTTCAAGATTCCTTTTAAGTAATCCCAGATTTAATGTGTTGTCATTACTCAGGATGTTTAGTTTATAGAAAATATTATCCATCCTTGGTGGATTTTCATGTCGTGTTGCGAAGACTTCAATATTGGCTTCTGTATATGTGAATGTCATTAAATGTGAAAATCGCTCCACGTTTTTTAATATACAAGCTGCCAGCGATCCTAATAATAATTCAGCTGGATTTGGTAAATCCTTTGTATTTACTGTAGTTGTTCCGAAATCAATCTTTGAATTTTTTATGCTAATTAAGGCATTTTGATTGGCAATTGTCGATGCTTTAACCTTATACTCCATAATCATTGTTGTTTGTATAATACCACTAAATGTATTAAACTTTTAGAAATCAATTTCTGATAATAATCATATCTGGCCTTTTGAACTTGTTTAACTTTTTAATAAAAAGATTAAACAATTTAAAATATTTTTATTAACTTTATACCATTAACTAAAAACAAATAAGTGATGAAACGATTTTACAAAAGCATTCCCCAAATCACCATGTGTTTAATGTTAACCTTATTTATCTTGTCTTGTAACACGGAAGACGTCTCAACAACACAAGATTATTCGGAAGCCTCGCTTTACGAGTTAATTGAAGCCAATACCAGTTACAGTACTAATGCTAAAGCTGCACCAAAAAAGGGAGCAGAACCTATTGCTGCTGTTGCTATTAATGCTGGTAGTTTTAATGAACTTGTTGCAGCCTTAATGTATGTTGATGAGCAACTTGATGCTGGTCTGGTTGATTTATTTTTAAATGGGACTGACCAATTTACAGTCTTTGCCCCTAACGATGATGCCTTTAATGCACTATACGGTGCCTTAGGCGTGTCTGGTATAACAGATTTAGATGCTGGATTGGTTTTACAGGTCCTTCAATATCATGTTACCACCGGAAGACGTGCTTCTAATAGTGTTGTTCCTAGAAATGGTATGCGCACTATTGAGACCTTATTACCCGAAGCGACTTTTGATGTTTATCCCGACTTAAGTATTATGGCTATTGGAAATTCGGCAAACATTTTAGCCGCTGACATTTCCGCTTCTAATGGAATTATTCATGTAATCGATTCGGTTATACTCCCAATAGAATAATTTGTTTGTAGTTTAATTGGTTTATTAGGTATAAAAGCTATCAAAATATTGATAGCTTTTATTTTTGGTATTATGGTGAAATAGGGCTTTATTCTTCCACTATTTTAAAATCCTGTTGCTCCTCACCTTGCATTTTATATTTAATCTCAAAAACGGGTTGAGCGCCTGTGTTTTTAAGGTTTGTTGGTGATGGTATTGTTATCTTAATTTTTGTACTATCGTTAGATTGCTTTGCTAAATAGGCTTTAACACTTGCCACGCGAACAGCGTCGAATACTTTTGACACTGAATCTATTTTCATAGTATCTAGCAGATTTAATTCTTTTGCGATCTCTTCTTTCTGCTTGTTTTTGTCATTAAAATAAACCAATTCAATATCTAATCCCGGCTTACTTTTTTCTAATCGCCTTAGTAAATTAAGCTGATGTTCTCTTCGAGCCACAAGAGTTGTATCCATGTAGGTGTAATTGATTTCCCTGATATCGCCAGGATCTACGTTAATTAAATTTGATAAGGCTCTGAAAGGCGAGGTTACTGTTTTAACGAGAAATTTACCAAAGGTTCTCCATACAATTTTTCGGATGTTAACCTGAGGGTCATTTAAATCGCCACGTACCGGAATATCCATATTAATAACACCATCTTTATCCTTTAGAATGAATAGCGCCACTTTTAAGGGTAAATTATAAAACGGACTTCCCTTTTTATTTCCAACTTCGGCATTATGAACAATGAGCTTATTTTCAAGATTTAGTTTGCCTTTATCAATATCAATATTCCCTTTATAATACATATCTCCGTAAAGTATTGGGTATCCGGTATATTCCATGGAATAGATATTTAAGTCGCTTAGCTGAAAATCTGAAATTACGTAGTTTACTTTCATGTTCATCGCGGCATCCTTCGGATTAAATCCTATATCGGCCTCTAGCTTTCCGCGTTCATTTAAAACCATCGATGCTTTTCCGTTTACCCAGTGGGCATCACTTTTAATTTCATTAAAATCCATTTTAACTTTAGAAAAGTTGTAAACAAATGGAGATGATGTGGTATGGTCTGTAAACTTTAGTTTTCCTTCATCTACCTGTACTGATTTTAAGGTATAAACTAAAGGCATCTCTGTTTCTTCTTTTGTATCGGTATGAGTTACAGGCGCTGTTTCCGGCTCTTCTAATCCAAAAGACCGGTAAAAATTGTTAGACTCCTTAAATAGCTCAAAATCAACATTTGGAGCGTGTATTGAAATATCTCCCAACGCATAAAATGACTGCATAGGCATCAATTTTTCAATAGGACAAACTACTTTTTGGGCGCTTAAAAATGTACGTCCGGAATCATCGGTAAGCGCGAAATTTTCTAAGGATGATATCCCTTGAATACTTAGGGTGTTCACGGTGTTTAAATTCCCTGAAATATCAACTTTACCATGAGCCAACCCTGTTAAATCACCAATTTTTAAATAGTCTTTAGTATAAGGTTTAAAGGCTGAAATATCTAAGCTATCCATTTCTACATGCAGTAAATAATCTCCCTTTTTAGAATCGAATTCTGATGCTATACCAAAGCGTCCCCCATCGGAAAGTTTAAAAGACGCATCCAATTTACTGGAGCCTCTTCCCCATTCTACATGCGGTAAATAAAAAGACAGATTATTTAAAGTTTGTGTCACATCGTGAGATTGATCGCTATAGTTTAAAGTTCCGCCGTTCAATCTGAAATCTGACAGACTAAAAAGATAGGCATCTTCCTGTTTTTCAACTATGGTATCATTTTGATCTTCAGAACTATAAAAGGCAATTAAATCATCGACATTGAAAATGGAATCCTTATGAGAAATATTTAACTGAAGATTTTTAATGTATAATTGCTCCACAACGATTGATGACGAAAAATACTCTAAAGGGTCTACATCGAGAATTAAACTGTCTAAAGACACAAACTGGTCTTTATCGTTTGCTTCAAACATTGTTGTTCCTGTTAGGGTAATGGTGGATGTAAAATAATTAACCGATAAATCGTTTATTTTTAATTTTCTACCAACCCATTCTTTGCCATGTTTTTCTAGCTGGTTTCGAACTATTGATGGAGATACAGCCAAAAGTATAACCACTAGCAGTAATGCACTTAGGCTAATGATTAACAGGCTTTTTATGGGTTTTCGTATCGTAATACCTAAAAATTTAGATGTTTTATTTTCTATAGTCATAGCAATGATTCCGTTAAATCTATCGACGGGATTATTAATTTGAACAGACGTTAATTTTTTTTACAAAGGTAATGATATGAGCCCATTTTAATAATATTAATAGACATACCTGATGACAACTATCGATTTATATTGTTCATGAAACTATAATTTTTAATTATGGATTGTATAAACGTCATTCAGATAATATATTATAAGTAATATCTATTTCAAGTCTATTTAAAAATCATTTATTTCTATTTAAAATAGTATATTTATGAGGTTCTCGTATTTTTAATATTCCGCGTCATTGTCCGTAAATTTTCAAATACGCCATTCTCAGAGTGTAGGAAATTTACCCTAAATTTCTGTTGCCTATTTTCATGATTAGAAATAATTATAATAACAAGTATATTAATTATAAAAAGCTATTGTATCAAAGATGGAATAATTCTGTATCATAAGATAAAGCTTAGACTCACCAATACTTCTTTTAATTCCTAAAAACAAAAAGGCCTTTCAAACAAATGAAAGGCCTTTTTTAAACACTTATAAATCGAACTTAATTGGCATCCCAGAAAATTCTGGTTGTCATATTATCCATAGATGATACTGCTGAGAAATTCTCTGTGTTCAGAGCTCTTTCCTTATCTGGATAAATCCATCTTACAGGAGGCAATGACTGAACGTCTGAGTTATCTACCATAAACGTTAATTCAGGTAAATCTAAACGACGCTGTTCTGCCCAGCTCTCACGTAAATTAATAACACCATAATGAATCCATTTTTGAGTAGCAATCAGCTCCAGTTTATCATCGGCCGTTCCAGCCCAAGCAATACCTGCACCTGCAATATAATCGGCTACTTCAGTCGCTCCTAAAGGCGTGACTTCACCTGAAATATTATTATTTGTAATAGATCTTACCCAATAGTACCATTCAATAGATTGAGCAATCCCCATTTCATAAGCTGCTTTTGCCATCGCATCATTACTATTTCTTAAATAATACTCTGCCTTTAAAAAGTTTACTTCGGCAGCATCAATAATTTGACCTGGGAAAAATTGATTTAAGTTGAATGTCGATCTACTAAATAAACTAACCGCTCCGTTATCAGCTTGAGTCTGTTGAGTTGTTGGGTTAGCCATAGGATCTATTCCTGCATAACCTCCACCTACAATCTCTTCAAAATATACTCTTTGTCTAGGATCATTATTGGCGCTCATATGATCTACCATTAATTTACCCGCAAAGTTAGTATACCACCCATCACTACCAAAACCCTGATCAAAGCCTCTGGAATTAATAGGAGAGTCTACATTTACTACTTCAATTTGAATATTCTGATTATTAGAATCAACAACAGGATAAGTACTACTTCCTAAAATAGTTCCTATCTCTGAATCTGCTCGAGATGAAAACTGAGAAGTACCCGAAACACGATTTAACAAACGTAGTCTTAATGAATTACAATATTTTTTCCACAAAGTTAAATCTCCATGATTAACGTAATCTTGATTTGTAAAAATGGTTGCTGTTAAAGCATCTAATGTTGTGCTATTTAATTCATCTGCAATTATTTTTAAATCATCTAACATCATTGCGTATAAATCTGTTGACGAATCGTACGCAGGTAAAGAAGCAATATAATCACCTCCATTAGTACTTAATTTTCCTGCTTCAGAGAACGGAATATATCCAAATAAATCCACCATATCCTGCGTGTGATCATATAAATATATGGTTGCAGCCTGCATGAAAATTTTATTGGCCTTTTGATCTTCTGCGGATGATGCATTATAAACTTTTTGCAGTTCTCTATACTGTGCAAGCATACTATAATACTGATTCCATTGTTCATCTACAGTTGCCGCACCAACCTTGTATTGCCCTAGACTATTTAACCAACCAGCAGCCTGAGTCCAAGGTAATAATGTTGGTCTAGCTATTATAAAATAATTTCCGTAGTTAGGTAACACATAATTAGCGTTGGCAAACAACATCCCTGTAAACTGCTTAGGAACAGTTGTTTCTCCAATTAAATTAGGGTCACTGTAATTATCGCTAATCTCTGCTTCTGAACACCCGGTACTAATTAGTCCAAGTGCTACTAATGCTATGAAAATATGTTTTTTCATGTTATATCTTTTAAAATTATTCATTTTCCTCATCATTTTAAAGTTTAGCTCTTAAACTTAAACCAAAGGTTCTACTAGATGGGTTCATACCTGCAGTGTTTACGTTCTGGAACCATCTAGAGCCAGCTGTTAGCTGTTCTGCATCCATATCTTTAATATTTCTGTAGAAATAGAATAAGTTTCTTCCAAAGGCAGACAACTGCAACTCTTGAAAACCAATTTTCTTAACTATAGTAGAAGGTAACTGGTATGCTAAAGATAATTCACGCATTTTGAAATATGTATTCTCCTTAATATATAATTCATAACGAGTGTTAGGACTATACTGAGGTCCTCCCCAATTATAAACTGTATTATAATATTCAGGATTCGATGTGATATAATCATTCTCTGTACCGTCGGCTTTAACTCCATCTAACACTATACCATTGTCATAAACACGTTCCCCGTTAGGACCTGAAGCTGTACCTTGATCAACAAGAAATCTATCTCCAGCTGCATTTTCATACCATGAAAGACCACCGTGTTCTGCATCCATATACTTCAAACTTTCTTCAGTTAAACCACGACTAATCATCCAATTTAAAGCTGTTGGCATTACATAACCACCTACTCTAAAATCTATTAAAGCACTTAAAGAAAAGTTTTTGTAACTAAAGAAATTAGTAAAACCACCTACAACTTTAGGTTGTGCAGATCCTACTTTTATCCATTCATCTGCATCTACTTTATACAATCCATTAGGATCAACAATTTTGTTTCCATTTGCATCCGTTGCCACAGGGTGTGTGTAAAATACACCTGCAGGCTCCCCTGGCTGAGACACTAATTTAGCAGCACTACCATCATAGTTAGCATGCACAAATTCATCTAAACCTGGCGCTAAAGACTCAACAGTATTTCTATTGAATGCAAAGTTAACCCCTGAATCCCATGTGAAATCTTTACCTGCTATAGGGGTTGTATTAATAGCTAATTCAAAACCTTTATTACGCATGGTACCAATATTAGTTAATACTGAAGTAGCTCCTGTAGAATTAGGTAACGTTAATGGTATAATTTGATCTTCTAATCTAGAGTCATAATAGGTCATATCTAAGTTAATACGTCCCGTAAACATTTTAAATTCTAAACCGAACTCCACATCACGTTGTGTTTCCGATTTTATAGCTTCATTCCCTTGATTTAGAGGTAATGAAGTATAAATTACCGTTCCATTTCCTTGATCTCCCAGAGGATTTTGTTGATAAGCTATATTAGCTTGATAAGCTGGCGGGAAATTACCCACTTTACCCCAAGATGCACGTAGTTTACCATAATTTATAAAGTCTGGCATTTCGAAAGCATCTGAAAAAACAAAACCTGAATTCACAGAAGGATAAAAGAATGCATTATCATTAGGATTCATTGTAGACGTTCGGTCGCGACGAATCGTTCCTTCTAAAAATAAGTAGTTTTTATAACTAAAATTAGCGGTACCTATAAAAGCATCTTTAGTATAAGCTAACTTATCGGCTGCTGCCGTAGGTGTATTTGCAGAAGCATTAAGCGAAAACCAATTTTCAACACTTAACCCCCCATTTGTTTGGCTTTGAGTCATTGTAGACATAGATTTAGTACCACTATATCCTGCCATTAAAGTCATACCTAAATCTTCAGTAAGGTCTTTATTATAGGTTAAAAACAAATCTCCATAAACTAGTTTGTCGATTCTGTTTTGGACCCTGTACAAACTACCACCCGGACCACCAAGAGATAAAGGTCTTACACTTGGTCTCTTGTCTTCCATGTTGAAAGCTGTAAAATCGGTAGACATCCTACCTCTTAAAGTTAACTCATCGGTTATGTTCCAGTGTTGTGTTAAACTGGCAATAACACGATCGCTATTCTCTTCAAACTGGTAATTATTAACACGCCAAGCGTAATCTAATACATCTCCTCTATATCCAGGTATTCTTAAATTTTCATCTGGTGTTAAACTTGGGTTATCTCCGGTTACAAAACGATACCCTAAGCTCGTTTGTGCTCTATCAAAATACCATTCACCACTATCAAATCGCGTCATCATACCTCCAAAGTTATTAGTAAGACGGTCAATTTTATAAGGTCTGTTTAATACTTTTGCATTGATATAATTTACCAAAACATCTGTTTTTAAATCATCATTCCAATTAAAGCTAGCGTTTAAATTAAAAATATTTTTATCGTTTTCAGCATTTCTACTTAACCCTTCATTATCCTGACGCGTATAAGAAAAACGCATGTTTGATTTATCAGTAGCATTAACAATAGCAATATTATTGATGAAATTGTGTGCGTCTTGATATAGCCCCTCTACTCCTTTTTGAGCTCTATAAGGAATGACTTCGCCTGTCCAAGCTAAAGTTGGTTGTCCATCAAACTTTGGTCCAAAATTCACGTTAGTAGCGATAGGAGTCCTTTGACCATCTCTATACAACCAGCCATCTTCATCTTGACCAGCATCATTAAAGTATGTAGGATAACCTGGTCCTCTCACATTTTGAAAACGCGGAAAATAAGCCGCCTGATCAACTGTATAAGTAGAATTTACAGATACTCCTAATCCTTTTTTCATACCTTTACCACTTTTAGTAGTAATTAAAACCACACCATTTAAAGCCTCGTTACCATAGGTTGCCGCAGCCGAAGCTCCTTTAAGTATTGAGATGTTTTCAATGTCTTCCGGGTTAATATCTAGAATACCATTACCCTGAATACGTTGATCACTCCAATAACTCGAGTTATCATTTTCTCCATTACGAATAGGCACACCATCAACCACAAACAACGGTTGGGTATTACCAAAAATGGACCCAATACCACGAATTTGCATATTAACTCCAGAAGTAGACCCTCCCGTAGTCGCAGCTATTTGAACTCCAGGTGCCTTACCATATAAAGCAGTAGCAAAGTTAGGTGTTCCTGTTTTTGTTAGTTCTTCGGCTTCAACTGTTGATGTTGCATAACCAATAGCTCGTTTCTCTTTGGTTATACCAAAAGAAGTTACCACTACTTCTTCTAAGCTTTCTGTGCTTTCAGTTAACTGCACATTGATTGTTGTTTGTCCTGCTACAGAAATTTCTTTGGTTGTGTAACCAATGCTTGAAAACACCAAGATTTCATCACCAGAAATTTCGATAACATAACGTCCATCAAAATCTGTAGCAACTCCTTTTGATGTTCCCTTAACAACAACGTTAGCCCCAGGAAGAGGAATACCGCTGTTAACATCGGAAACAACCCCTGAAACTGTAGTTTGCGCGCCGGCATACAATACACCGAAGAAACAAAATACAAACAGTAGTTTAAATAATTTTTGGTTCATAAATTTTTTAGTTTTGAGTTAATAAGAATTAAATTAACAATTATTTAACTTGATATATCACTTTTTTTCGACCAATAACAAAGTTGAAGCAGTGAATGGAAAACAAATTAAATAATTACTAATTTATAATAGAAAAAAGCTTACAAATAGTAATAAAACCCACTATTTATAAGCTTTTTAAAAAGGCGCAAATACACTTGTAACTCTAAGTATTATACTATTTTTGGATGATTTTTATACTTTCTGCGTTACTTAATTCGTCATGGCTGATGAAAAAATTATTATGCTTTTTTTTGTTGATTAATATTTCTTTAACATTGCCATTGTTGTTTTTAATACGTTCGATAGTCAGTTCTTTTTTATTGTAATACTTTTCATTAAACTGAATCGTTATTTTATCAAACATAGGGGTCGTAATAGTATACATCGCCTCTCCCGGAACAATTGGATAAAACCCCATCATAGAATATACCAACCATGCCGACATTGTACCTGTATCGTCATTACCAGGTAAGCCATCAGGAGCATTTTTAAAATGTTTTCTAACCAATTCCTTAACTAACTTCTGACTGCGGTACTCCTCTCCTTTTACATAGTTGAATAAATAAGGATAAACAATATCGGGTTCGTTAGCCATATCAAACTTATCGGCATCAAAAACCTTTTGAAGCTGAGCGGTAAATGGCTTATCTCCTCCCATGAGCTTTTTTAAACCTTTTATATCGTGAGGTTCCATAAAAGCATATTGCCATGCGTTCCCTTCTATAAATCCTACATTTTCTGTAAAATTAGCACCAGCATCCGGATCGAACGGCTCGTACCAACTCCCGTCAGTGTTTCGCGGTCTTAGCAGATTCCATTCCTTATCAAATAATTTTCTGTATGATAATGAACGGTTATAGAAACGCTTGTAGTCGTCTTTTTTATCCAGAGCTTTTGCCATTAATGCAATAGCATAATCGGCAATATTGTATTCCTGTGTTGTTGAAACCGGACCTTTACTATCTGTTGTTAGATAGCCTTTTTCTATATAATCGTTCAACGCCGGACGCAATGGGTTACCTTCTATTTGATCGGCACTTTTCAGCATGGCCTCATAGGCTTTCTCTACATTAAAGTTTTTAATACCTTTCAAATAGGTGTCGGTAATAACAATACTTGCCGGGTCGCCAACCATGGTAAAGGTTTCTGTTGAATTTAATTCCCATTTTGGCAGCCAGCCATTTTCGTCATACATATCGATCATACTGTTCACCATATCTGCTTGTTGTTCCGGATAAACCAGAGACATTAGCTGATGTAAATTCCTATAGGTATCCCATAATGAAAACACGGTGTACCTGGTTCCATCCGTTTTTCCTATTTTACCTGTTTTAATTTCAGGATACTCACCGTTTGCATCGTTAAGCATATTTGGATGAATCAATGTATGATAAAGAGCGGTATAAAAAATAGTTTTGTCATCGTGAGACCCTCCTTCAACTTGTATTCTAGATAATAACGTATTCCATTTGTTATAGGTCTCCTGATAAATATCTTCAAATGATTTCCCTTGCGTCTCTTTTTCTAAATTTTCTCTGGCATTTTCAATACTCACATACGACACCCCAATTTTCACTTCTACGTTTTCAGGTTTGTTGAATGTATAAGAAAAATACGTTCCAATACTATCCCCAGCAACCGTTTTTGTAGCATTCTCCATAACACGGGTCTTTCCGTTATAGCCCATCCATTGCGCTTCTACACCATTGTATTTTGATGGGGTATTCCAAACACCGAAGTTTTCTGCGGGTTTAGAAAATTTAGCTACAAAATACACCGGATAAGCATCTTCCGGACTATTATAACAAAATGAACCTACAGTCCGCATGCCTTCAATTTCGGTTGGAGAGACAATTTTAACCATGGCTCCTTGTTCGTTTGTAAGTCCTAGGCCAAGATTTAGTAACAAATTAGATTCTCCTTTAGGAAATGAAATTCTACTAACCCCAACATGCTCGGAAGCTGTTAATTCCACTTTGGTATTGTATTTATCTAATTCAATACTGTAATAGCCGGCTTTAGCTACTTCATTTTTATAAGTTGTTCCGTAATCTAAATGATTTGTCTTTAATTCTCCCGTTGTTGGCATTAGCAATAACACCCCTAAATCCGGACATCCAACCCCACTTAAATTAACATGTGAAAACCCGGTTAAAAATGTGTTTTCATGAACATATGGATTTGACAGCCACTGACTATCTTTCTCTAAGGGGTTTTGAGGTCCGGCTACATTAAACGGACTTACACTTGCCATTCCTCGTGGTGCAATAGGTCCCGGATAAGTTGCTCCGTAATTTGAAGTTCCTATAAAGGGATTGACATAATCAACAGGTTGATCTTGCCCCTGTACATTATGGAATACAAAACCACATAACCCTAAAACAAATGCCTTTTTAAGTTGATTTACGGTGGAAGGTATTTTAGTAACTAATTTCATATCACAAATTTTTATTTAATAATTATTTGCCCGGTTAAACGATCATCTTCTGAAGAAGACCCGATAAAAACTTTAAATATCCCAGGCTCAACAACACGTTTCATATCCTTGTTCAATAACGATAAATCCCTTGACTGAAGTGTCATTGTTACTTCTTTTTCTTGTCCGGGTTTCAATGTTACACGTTCAAAACCTCTAAGCACTTTAGTATAAGTAACTACCGAGGCAAATTCATCCTGAATATACAATTGCGGCACTTCATCACCTTCATAATCTCCTGTGTTTTTTAGTTTGAAAGACACTGTGATGGTTTCAACATCGTTTGAAGCAGATTCCGGAGTAATTTTTAAATCACTGTACTCGAAGGTTGTGTAGCTTAATCCGTATCCAAATGGATATAATGCTGTATTAATTCTAGTTTGTCCAATATCGGT
This sequence comes from Aestuariibaculum suncheonense, assembly GCF_014596935.1. Lineage (GTDB taxonomy): Bacteria > Bacteroidota > Bacteroidia > Flavobacteriales > Flavobacteriaceae > Aestuariibaculum > Aestuariibaculum suncheonense. Next base: position 124,329 of record NZ_JACVXC010000003.1, read on the forward strand.
TTTGCCTTGTCCTTTTTGAGAACTTCTTTTATAAGGGAAGTTAAACGGAATTTGTCCTACGGTTCTCGGGAATGTTACTGATAATTTTCCGCCAGGATTATAAGCTCCGAAGATAGCTTCAGCAACTGCTTGGCCACCGTATTCTCCGGGAAACCATGCTTCGATTACAGATGAAATGTGATCATCGACCCAGTTAATACTTAAGGGGCGACCGTTAATTAAAACCACCACAATAGGTTTTCCTGTCTCATAAAGTGCTTTTATTAAATCCAGTTGATTTCCTGGCAAATCTAATGATGTTCTCGATTTAGACTCCCCAACCGTATCTTCATTGTCGCCCACAGCAACGATAATTAAATTGGATTCCTTAGCTTTACTAACTGCTTCATTTATATATTTTTGCTGCACTTCATCTGGAGTAATACTATATAATTCACTTTTAGGCCAGTTTGTATCATAAAAGTCACAACCTTGAGCAAATTCTACCTGAGCCTGGTTGCCTACAAAATTTTTAATACCATCGAAAACCGATTGAACCTTTACGTTGGAAGGCCCATAGCGACTAATAGAATGATTAATGGCTTTAGCATTAGGACCTGTAACTAAAATATTTTTAAATGCATCAACTTTAATTGGTAACAGATTTTCTGAATTCTTCAATAACACCAAAGACTTTCGTGATGCTTTTAACGCAATATGTTCACTTTCCTGATTGTGAACTATTTCATCAGCCACTTTTAAATTATTTACATAAGGACTATCGAATAAACCTAATTCAAATTTAACTCTTAAAACATCTCTAACACGGGCATTAATGGTTTCTACAGGAATTCTGCCTTCGTTTACTAATTCTCTTAAGGGCAAAATAAAATCTTCGGCTGGTGAAAAATTGGTTCTAACATTCAGTCCAGCCATAACCGATAAATAGACCGTTTCTTTGAAATCTTCAGCGATATGGTGACGTCCTTTTAAACCACCTACAGCCCAACTGTCTGAAACGACATAACCTTTAAATCCCCACTGATCTCTCAATACTTCGGTTAAAAAATAATGACTTCCTGTAACGGGAATACCATTATAATCGTTGTAGGACGACATGATTCCTTTTAAACCACCTTCCTGAACTACCGTGCGGAAAGGCTCCAGATAAATCTCATGCATTTCGCGCTCTGTTATGTGCGGATCGGTTCTTGCATCGCCGTCTCGTCCGCCTTTTGGAGCACTATAAACCGCAAAATGTTTTGCTGTAGATACCACATTTTGAACCTGTAAAGCTTTCACCATTTCTACACCTAACTGAGATACCAGATACGGATCTTCGCCATAACACTCCACCGTTCTACCCCATCTTGGATCTCTTGCTAAATCTAAAATCGGGGAATATACATTGGTATATCCTAAAACTCGGGCTTCTTTTCCTGTAATCGCTCCAATTTCTGAAACCAAGTCTTTATCCCAGGTACTTCCAATACCAATTTGCGCCGGGAAACTCGTTGCTCCATCGTGACACAATCCACGAATACCTTCATTTGTAAAATCTACCGGAATACCTAAACGTGTATCTTCAACAAAAAAACGCTGAACCTCATTTATGGCTTTCGCATGATTAGATGGAGGCCATGAATATTGGGTTTCAGCACTTTTATGATATGCCAAGCCGTTTAAATGCTCATCGATATTGCCAATACCATCTTTATAAACGCGATTATTCCAATCTTCACCAGGTAATTCATCTTTAAGAACGCGACCAAAGCCATATAACGTAGCCATTTGACAGGTTTTCTCGTCTAAAGACATCTGACTTATCAAATTGTTAATTCTAGTGTCAAGAGGTTGATTTGAATCTTCGTAAATATCCTTTTTCTTGTTTTTATTGAAATCAATCCAAGTATCGTGATATATTTTAGCTTTCTTTTTCTTTGAAATAAATTCCTGAGCAGACACAGTATTAAAAGACACTATGCTTATCGTTAATATTGGAATTAACTGTTTTAATTTCATCCGTTACTATTTTGTTACTTTTAATTATCAGATGGAATGCCTTTATAAGCCTATCAGTTAGTTTGAAACTAATTGCCAATAGGCATTTCAAAAGGAAGTTCTTCTTTTTAAGTTCGTTATTCGATTTTATGCCTATTAAAGTTAAAAATCAAATTTCAATATATAACTAAATAAAAAATAGGTACTTACATAATTAAAAATTAAGAAAGCACCTATCCATTTTACAGACCTAAGAATTATTGATTTACAGCATCAATTTTTAATGTCCAGGCATATTTTGAAGGTAAGCTATTTCTTAAATTTTCAGGAATAATTACTTTAAAACCTTCAGCTTGCTTCTCCCATTTCAGACGGGTTTTTGATCCAAGCATGGTCATTTTAGCTCCTTTTTTAGGCGTGATTGATTTCACTATAACTTCAGCAGGAATTTTATCTTCATTTTCTTCGGCCATATAGAATAAAAACACATTTCCTTTTTCATTCTGTGTCATACAAATGTTATTTTCTTTATATGGCGCAATAGGTTTTGTTGCGTAAATAGCTGTGCTATTTACATCCATCCAATCGCCGTAAGCCTGTAACAAATCGTATGCTCCTTGTTGCCATTCTCCTTCAGGACTTGGAGCGATGTTTAACAATAAATTCCCCCCTTTAGCAACTACATCAATAAGCGTGTGAATACCTTCACGCGGGCTCATGTATTTTGCATTTGGCGTATAAGACCAACCGCCTCCCGCAATGATACAAGATTCCCAAGGATACGGTAAAGTTTTCTCTGGTACGCGATTTTCAGGTGTTAAATAGTTTTGATTTTTTCCGTGAACAGCACGATCCACCACAATTAAACCTGGTTGTTGTTTACGTGCTTTAACCACTAACTCATCCATTTTAATATCCTGATTGATAATACGGTGTTTTAAATACCCGTCTTCAGCATTATCAAGCGTGTGTTTATACCATTCTGTAATTTCAGCTTTCGGTGTTTTAGCCACCCAGCCTCCATCTAACCATAGAATATCAATTTTACCGTAATCCGTTAACAATTCCATAATTTGATTATGCGTAAAATCGACATACTCCTGCCATTTTTCAGGATTTTCTAATGGTGAATAGTTTACGTTTCTATCTTTTGGAGGGTATTTTGGCCACCAGTAACTATCTACATTCCAGTCTGGTTTTGAAAAATATGCCCCAGCCCAAAGTCCTTCATTTCTAAATGAATTAAAGATTTCTTTAGTAATATTTGCTTTAGGATTTGATGAGAATGGTGTTTTAGGCGATGTAATTTTATAGTCTGTATATTTAGAATCGAACATACTGAACCCATCATGATGTTTTGTTGTGAATACCACGTATTTCATCCCTGCGTTTTTTGCGGCTTTGGCCCATTTATCCGGATCGAACTTTACCGGGTTAAATGTGGTTTGAAGCGCTTCGTATTCTTTTTTATAAGCGAAATAATCATCAGGATTACTTCCTTTTTTACGTTCACACCATCCGTATTCCTCTGGCGATAGTGACCACGATTCTACAATTCCCCATTGACTATAGGTTCCCCAGTGCATTAGTAAACCGAACTTTAGATCCTGCCATTGGTCCAACTTTTCTAACACCAAAGGATCAGTTTCGGGTACATAGCGTTCATCTTCATAAATGGCCTGCGAAAACGATTGCAAGGAAAGCAATGCTGTAATGGCAATAAGCGTCTTTTTCATAGTTTTTGTTATTTATTGTTTTTAAAAGGTTAGATGGAATGCCCTTTATATTATTATTATTATTGTTGTTTGCAACAAATTATTAATGAGCATTTCATACTTTAATTAGTTTTCAATTGATTTATTTAGTGAATAGGGTGTGTTTTCTGTTTTACTACCCCACTCTTTATTTGCTTTGTTTGTAAGATTGAATTCTAAGACCCCTCCGTTCTGGATGGTTTCAAAATTCAAAAAGGTATTATTATAAACAGCCTTATTAAGATTTACTGACTGAATATAAACGTTTTCTTTAGAATTGTTTTCTGAATGTATTTCAAAGGTGTTTCCGTTTTCTAAATGCAGCGTTGCCTTTTTAAATAACGGACTTCCCATTACATACTGATTGACTCCTGGTGTTAACGGATAAAACCCTAATGAACTGAATACATACCAAGCCGAGGTTTGTCCGTTATCCTCATCTCCACAATAACCATCTGGTGTAGCAGAATATAATTTTGTTAAAACCTCACGAATATGTTCTTGTGTCTTATAAGGCACTCCGGCATAATTGTACAAGTAAATCATGTGCTGAATTGGCTGATTACCATGAGCATAATTCCCCATATTCACAACTTGCATTTCTCTAATTTCATGAATTGTTTGCCCATAATAGGAGTCGTCAAATTTTGGCGGCATGGTAAAAACATTATCTAATTTTGAAATAAAGGCTTCATTTCCACCCATTAAATTAATTAAGCCTTGTACATCATGAAAAACCGACCAAGTGTAATGCAAACTATTGCCTTCAGTAAAAGCGTCCCCCCATTTTAGAGGATTAAATGGTGATTGAAACGAACCATCTTCATTTTTACCACGCATTAAACCTGTTGAAGGATCAAATACATACTTGTAATTTAAAGACTGCTTTTCAAATTTTTCAGAGACAGCCTCTTTATCCAGTTTTTTAGCCATTTCAGAAATTGTAAAATCTGCATACGCATATTCCAGAGTTCGCGCGACGTTTTCTTTGATATCAACATTATAAGGCACATATCCCAGGGTATTATAATAGTCTAATCCAGCTCGTCCCACAGAATTCACCGGTCGTCCTTCTTCAACACTGGCATTTTTCAAAATCGCCTCAAACAGCACATCAACATCCTTATCTTTTACATTCCCTTTAAGAAAGGCATCTACAATTATTGGTGCTGAATTAGAGCCAATCATACAATCGCGATGCCCGGGGCTAGCCCATTCCGGTAACCACCCCGATTCTTTATAGGTATTTGCAAGACCTTCCATAATGTGACTATTCAACTCCGGATACATCATATTAAAAAAAGGAAAAACAGCTCTAAAGGTATCCCAAAATCCGTTATCGGTAAACATATATCCCGGCAACACTTTTCCATTATAGGGACTGTAATGCACAATATCATTAGCTTCATTGAATTCATAAAACTTTCTTGGAAACAGCAAAACACGGTATAAACAGGAATAAAATGTTCGAATATGATCGATGTTATCATCTTCTATTTCGATTCTGTTTAACTCCTTATTCCAAGCCTGTTTTGCTTTTTCTTTAGTTTTTTCAAAAGAATCCAAACCTATCTCTCTATCCAGGTTTAATTCGGCTTGTTCTGGACTTATAAAAGAGGATGCCACTTTTACATGAACGACATCACCACGTTTTGTTTTAAATCCTATAATTGCACCAACATGATTACCTTCGCTGGATGTGCTCCCTTCCTGTAAAGTCCAGTTATCTGCCCAGGTATTTGTAACCTCAAAATCGGTATCAAATTTGACAACAAAATAATTATGAAAATTCTCAGGAACTCCGCCACTGTTATTTCGGCAATACCCAATAATTTTGCGTTCTTCTGGAATAATCTTCACCATCGACCCCTTAAAAAAGGCGTCCAATAAAATATACGACAGTTCTGCTTCGGGAAATGTAAATTTAAAATGTGCTGCTCGTTCAGTAGGTGCCACTTCAGCTTTTACATCATAATCTGCCAAATACACCGAATAATAGTACGGTTTTACTGTTTCCGCTTTATGCGAAAACCAAGAGGCTCGTTCCTCTTCCTGAAATCTTAAATCGCCCGTTACTGCCATTATAGAAAACGCCGCATAATCGTTAATCCAAGGGCTTGGCTGATGGGTTTGTTTAATGCCACGTATTTTCTTGGCATCATAGGCATAAGTCCACCCATCACCCATTTTAGCGGTTTGTGGTGTCCAGAAATTCATCGCCCAAGGTGTGGCTATGGCGGGATAAGTATTTCCGTTAGATAAACTATAATCGGAGTCCGTTCCCATTAATGGATTTACCAAATCTACCAAATCCTGTGGTGAAGGAGTTGTGGTTATAATATGTTCCACTTCATTTTTACAGGAAAGTCCAAGAAAAACTATGGATAGAGCAAAATATTTTAACTTTAATTTAATCATATCGTAATCTTAATTCGTCTTATTAGTTGTCTACTGGTTTACCAAAACATAATTTCACTAACGAAATTCCATGGTGCGTTTCCTGCACCTTCATGCCATTTTGGTAGAACTTTGGGGTTTTTCACAATGACTTTAAAATAACGTGCTTCGGTTTCAGGTATATCTATACTGAAATTTTTTATCAGAACATCATTGTCGTATGTAAGTTCTTCATGTATTTGCTTTGTTCCAAGGCTTCGGAAACCAGATGTTTTATTATCTGAGGCGTAAACTGAAATTTCAGTTGGAAATATAATCCAGTCTCGCGGTAACGCCAAACAATTCACCGATACCCTATGTAATCTGGCTCTGGTACCCAAATCAACAGTTGCGTTAACATCCTTCCCTAGAAAACCTGCCCATTTTTCATCTTTAAAATTAAAAGTCCCCAGTTCAAAATCGAACAATTTATTAGCACCCGGATACTTTTCATCGGGTTGGTCAACCAGACTAAAGTCGGCAACCTGATAATTTACCTTATAAAATGATTTGTTAGCTATATCACTTGGTAACCAACCCTTTTTATAAGCTTTATATGAAAATGTAACACTTGAATCCAATACCACAGGCTGATTATATCCAATTGCAGTGCTGTCCGGCTCATCCTGATTCAAAGTGTAAAATATGTGGGTATTTTTTACTTTAGTATCTATAGCCACATGTAACGTATCGGTAAACACATCTTTGCTGGCAATTAATTTCGGGATGCCTAACTGTGCCATGGCAGCATATCCAAACGTACCGGCATTAATATTTACCTGAAATTCAAGACTTAAGCTATCGGCTAAAGACTGGTCAATCTCTGTATTCCAGACATAAACATGTTCCAGTTTTAAGACAGACAATAAACTTTTTAATCCATTAACCGAAAAGCCATTCGACCCAACAAGATTTAAAACTTTTAAATGATTCAAATCTTTCAGATGATTTAATGTTTTATCGGTAATCTGTGTGTGCTTTAATTCCAGTTTCTCCATATTCTCAAGCTTCTTTAAACCACCAGTCATGTCATCTGTTAAAGATGAAACACTTAAATCCAATTCTGTAATTTGTTCTCTTAATCCAGCCAGAGACTTAATATCCTCTTTTGAAATCGTGTCTTTATTGAATTTCACCCAAAGCTCAGCTTTGGAAGGAACTAATTTTCTAATTGTAAATCCATGATCTTCTGCCTTTTGAAAATCTTCCAAAGACGCTTCTGCAATATGTTTTTCTTCAAAAACCAGATAGTTTTTTAATAATCGATTTAAGGTGTCGTTTTTAGCCAGGGAAACAACTTTTTGGTCTACCTTATCACTATAATCCAGCCAATATTTTATAAGCCATAACTCATCTCTCGACAACTGCGGTTTACCCTCCGGAGGCATATGGTTTTCATCTGAAATAGGAAGTATGGTATGCTTATAAAGCAAACTTTCTTCCGATAATCCCAATTTAATAGTAGTCCCAGAATCTCCTCCGTTCAAGATATCTTGTTTTGAGATTAAAGACAAACCTCCTTTTCTTTTGGTTTCATTATGACACTGAATACATTTATCTTCAAAAACCTTAAGTACTACGTTGTCGTACATATTAAGACTATCAATATTTACTATTATTTGTTCATGTTCAGGTTTCTTAATATATTCCGTAATAAAATCGTCTCCATGAGTTAACACACTACCAAAATGCCCTGCAACACTCATTGTCGTAATTGTTAAAAGAAATAGTGGAAACACTAATCGTTTTAATGTGGTATGTTCCTTATCTGAAATGAGAAACAAAATTGAGATTAAGACTGCCGTTGATATACCTGTCCAGAAATGAATTTCAAGTGTTGTTCCTGAATACCCATCTTCGAGTGATAAAAAATAACCAAAAACGCAGGCAACTATTGAAAATAATGCTGAAAATCCTAGGGCACATTTTATAGTTTGCTTTGGGTGATTTTTCCGAATTCTTCCCGACACATCAAGAAAAAACGTCAACAATAATGCACCAATAGGTAAATGCAAAATTAACGGATGAAAACGCCCTAAGGCCAATACAAATCGCGGTACATCTTTTCCATTTAAAGCACTGGCGTATTCGCTTATGAATATCAGAAACATCATAAGAATCATGGTTTTTCTATGTCTCAAAACTTCTTGCTTCATACCTTTTAATTAAACATCCATTCGTCCATGAATAACCAGGCTTTGGAGCCTTTGCCCTCATGCCATTCCGGCATGGATTGAACATTTTTTATATCTATTTTTAAAGATTCTGTATCAGTACCCAAAGAAATTACAATCGTTTCTATCGCACTAGTTTTTGAATCTTTTATTTCATTTAAAACAATTGTTTTTTTAGTTGCTATATCACCATTTATTTCAACGGTTATTTGCTCAGGAGGAAATATCCATGATGAAGCATCGTTTAAAAAACTTATTGTCATGGTCCTTAAAAAGGGCTTATTTTTAAATTTCAGGGTTGCCGATGCTTCAGAAATAAATCCAACCCATTGGGGATCATCATAATTCAGATTGGCTTTAGACTGGTTAATTAATGTATTGTCTCCCTTTCCTTTATATTTATCGCTGGCTTTAGAATGCCAAATAATATGATCGGGCTTTACCCCTTTTTTATAAAGTTTAAGCTCTGCAACTTCACTTGATTTCCAATCCGGATGAAAGGCTTTAAATTTATAAATCTCCGGTTTATAGGCTTTGAAAGGCCGCTCATACTTCGCGGAAGATTCGCTGGGTTCTTCCCCATTCGAAGTATAGTAAATAGAAACATTTTCCAATTTTAAATCCGCTGTAATGGTAACAAATGAATCGATTAAACTACTATTAGTTTCCACCCGTGGTTTCACCAATCGTAACTGATTAGACTGCAAATAGTGTCCCGATTGCTTTGTTGCACAATTCATTAACATCAAGCAAATCACAGTTAAAACTAACCTCATATGCGCGTTAATTTTACAGGATACGTATTTCCAGAATTCCATTGCGCTACATACATATTTTCATCATCATCAATGCAAACATCATGCGGGTGCTGAAATAGTCTCACCGTTTGATACAATTCGTCTAAGTTTCCATTATTATATGAAGGTGCCGTTGCTCCTGGACATGAAACTACCTCATTATTTTCATTCATAATTAATAAAAATCCGGAATCGTTATTTGGAGCATTTTTCGATTTTAAAACTGCAAAATAAATATCTTTATCGTGAATTACCGGTCTGCAAATTAATGCCCCGGGAACAGGAATAGATTCTATGTAACTCCCGCTTAAATCAAAACGTTTTAAAATATTCATCGATCTCGCGGAAATTAATAACGATGGATTATTTTTATCCCTGCCATCATAACATATACCATGCGCATTTAAAAACTGGCCATTTTCTTTACCTTTTCCTCCAAAAACATTCTGAAGTTCTCCTTTATGATTGTAATGCATGATATACTGATTTCCATAACCATCAGCCACATAGAAATCGCCATTAGGTAAAACCGTTGTTTCCGTAGGTTTAAACTCTTCTTTGTTATTATATTTCCCAGTTTCAGAAGGAAAATCAATTTCAAAAACCTTCTTGCCGTCAACGGTTGTTTTTACAATCTGATGCCGCTCATAATCGGTAATTAAAAGAAAATCCTCCCCGTTTTCTTTAACTAAAGTTAATCCGTGACCTCCGGGAAATTCGGTGCCCCAACTGGAAATGAATTTCCCCGATTTATCATAAATAATAACGTTGTTTTTCGTGTGATTTGTTAGAAGCAAAATTCTGCCTTTAGAATCCTGAATCATCTCATGACAATCTTTAACAGGGGTTACTGAAGGGTTTAAATTCCCCCAGTTCATATCTACCTTATATCTATGAGAATTATGTCCCACAATAACATCTTTACTTCTATTGAATGAAAAAGCACTACTATATAGAGGACTGGTTAAAATTCCTAATGATACTAATGACGATTGTTTTAAAAAGGATCTGCGACTCATGTCTGATAATTATGCTATTAAATCGTTAACTACATGTCCTGACACATCTGTAAGTCTGAAACGACGCCCCTGATGCTTATAAGTGAATTTTGTATGATCAACCCCCATAAGATGCATAATGGTAGCCTGTAAATCGTGCACATGCACCGGATCTTTAACAATATTATACCCGAAATCATCGGTTTCTCCATAAGTGAAGCCGGGTTTAACGCCTCCACCGGCCATAAACATGGTAAAACATTTTGGATGGTGGTCGCGACCATAATTGGATTCGGTTAATACACCCTGACTGTAATTTGTTCTGCCGAATTCGCCTCCCCAGACTACTAAGGTATCTTCCAGTAAACCACGTTGTTTTAAATCCATGATGAGTGCACCTGTAGCCTGGTCGACATCTTTTGCCTGCTTCTCAATTTGGGTAGGTAAATTATTGTGTTGATCCCAGCCCATATGATATAATTGCACAAACCGCACATCACGCTCTACCAATCGTCTTGCCAGCAAGCAGTTAGCAGCATAAGTTCCCGGAGTAAGGGCATCGGTTCCGTACATTTGAATAATGTGTTCTGGTTCATCTTCAATATTCATAGTATCAGGAACAGACGTCTGCATACGGTAAGCCATTTCATACTGAGCTATTCTGCTATTGATTTCAGGGTCACCAAACTCGGCTTCCTGAATATGATTTAACTCACTGAGATAATCCAGCATTTTGCGACGTTCTAATCGCGACATTCCCTCTGGATCTTTAAGGTATAGAACCGGATCCTTTCCAGCACGGAATTGAACACCCTGATGTAATGAACTTAAAAAGCCGTTACCCCAAAGTCTAGAATATAAAGGTTGACCATTAGGTCTTCCAGTACCTCTAGATAAAAGCACAGTAAACGTTGGTAAATTTTCGTTTAAACTTCCTAAACCATAACTCATCCAAGAACCCATGCTCGGACGTCCGGATTGTTGAGATCCGGTCTGAAAAAAGGTAATTGCCGGGTCGTGATTAATGGCTTCAGTATACATGGATTTTATAAAACATAATTCATCCACAACTTTTGCCGTATACGGCATTAAATTACTTACCCAGGCACGCGATTCACCATACTGATCAAATTTAAATTTACTACCCACTAAAGGAAAACTATCCTGACCTGAAGTCATTCCTGTTAGTCGCTGTCCGTTTCTAACAGAATCTGGTAAATCCTGTCCTCTTAATTTATCCAATAGCGGTTTGTAGTCGAACAATTCCAGCTGTGAAGGACCTCCACTTTGAAACAAATAAATAACGCGTTTAGCTTTTGGCGCAAAATGAGGCAGTTTTAAGGTTAAATCATCGGCCATTGTGCCTGCTGAAACAGAACTAAACGGATCGATTAATGAAGCAGCTGCCAAGCCACCAATTCCTAACCCTAATTTCTTTATGAAATGTCTTCTGTTATTATTTAAAAAATGTTTAGATAGTTCTTCCATGGTCTTATCCTTTTATAACAGCTTCGTCTAAGTTAAAAATTAAACTCGTTAAAATGGTGTACGCATAAACCTCTTTAGAAAATCCTTCCTTTTGTGCTGTTTCGCTGTTAGTTGGTTCATAATTTTCTTTCGTGAAATTTAAATATTCAAGTAAATCTTCAACTTCACTTTGATCCGGAAAACGCGAGGTTATCTTTCTGAAAATAACTTTTATATTGTCTTTATCTGAATTATGCCCTTCTTCCAGAATATGCGTCGCTAAATACTTTGAGGCCTCCATAATCTGCGGATCGTTAAGCATAACCAGCGCCTGTAATGGCGTACTTGTTTTTTGTCGCTTAACTTCACAAAAATCGCGGGTTGGTGCATCAAAAGTTAACATAGATGGTGGAGGTAAAGTACGCTTCCAGAAAGTATATAAACTGCGTCGGTGTAAGCCTTCTCCCGTATCAGGAATGTATTTTGTTAATCCCTGCCCGGAGGTGGTTTCTGCCCACAAACCTGGTGGCTGATAAGGTTTTACACTTGGACCTCCTATCTTCTTGACTAAAAGTCCGCTTACAGCTAACGCATTATCACGAATCATTTCCGCAGAAAGTTTATCTCTGGAACTGCGCGCTAAAAGCATATTATTCGGGTCTGCTTCAAGTAATTTGGGGGTTGCCTTCGACGTTTGTTTATAGGTACTAGACATCACCATACGTTTATACATGCGCTTCATGTCCCAACCTTCTTCTCTGAAGCTTACTGCAAGCCAATCTAATAAATCGGGATGTGAAGGTAAAGAACCTTGATTTCCAAAGTCGTCGGAGGTAGAAACAATACCAACACCAAAAATTTGCTGCCACATACGGTTTACTGCCACTCTTGCTGTTAAGGCATTTTCTTTACTAAACAGCCATTCTGCCAGTCCTAATCTGTTTTTAGGTAATGAATCTGAAAATTTTAAAACCACTTCTGGAGTTCGTAATGGAACTTCATCTCCGGGAGCGTCATATTGACCGCGTTTTAAAAGATAGGTTTTCCTTTCCGGTGCATCATCCTTCATTACCATTAGATTTACCTCTTTAATTGAATCTGGAAGTTTCACAAAGGACAAAACGTCTTCCACTTCCTGTGACGTAATTTTTATATTTGGCTTTGGAAATTCGTTATAATCAATACGTCCTTTTTCATCCAGTTTATTGAAAAATGCGTAAAATCCGTAATATTCATTTTGTGAAATCGGATCGTATTTATGGTCGTGACATTGCGCGCACTCCAGCGTTAATCCTAAAAGTGCTTTGGCTGTAGTATTTGTTCGGTCTTTTACATACTCAACACGATACTCTTCATCTATAACCCCTCCTTCCTGAGTTATTTTATGGTTTCTATTAAAACCTGTCGCTAAAACCTGCTCCAAATTGCTGTCCGGCAGTAAATCACCTGCCAACTGCCATTTTATAAAATCATCGTATGGAATATTTCTATTGAAGGCACTGATTACCCAATCGCGCCAAGGCCACATTATACGAGGCATATCATCCTGGTAACCGTGAGTATCGGCATATCTCGCTACATCTAGCCAATTAGTCGCCATTCGTTCGCCATAAGCTAGTGAGGCTAAAACCTTATCTACAACTTTCTCGTAAGCATTGGCATCTGTATCATTTAAAAAGGCATCAATGTCTTCAATAGAGGGAGGTAAACCAGTTAAGTCGAAATATAATTTTCTTATTAATTTTTCTTTTGAAGCAGGTTGAGATGGTTTCAATCCTTCACGTTCCAGGCGTTTGGCTATGAAAAAGTCAATTTCATTTGATGCCCATTCCGGATTTACTATACTTGGTATTGATTTTTTCTTTGGTAGAACAAACGCCCAGTGATCTTTCCAAACAGCACCTTGTTCTATCCATTTCGTTAGCAGTTGTTTTTCATATTCAGATAGTCTCAAATTGGAGTCAACGGGAGGCATGAGTTGTTCCGGATTCATACTGTGAATTCGACTTAAGAGCAGACTGGATTTCGTATCTCCTGGAACAATAGCGTATTTATCTAAATGTTCACCAATAGCAGCAAAGGCACCTTCCTTGGTATCCAGTCTTAAACCTCCTTCTCTGGTTCCTTCATCGGGTCCATGACACAAATAACAACGGTCTGATAAAATTGGTTTTACATGAAAAATAAAATCTACCGTGTCCGGAAGTTTTAATTGATTTTTCGAATGATGCTTATCCTTGGACAAAGACTCATCTCTTATATCCTGATAGGTGTCATTCGACTTAAATACGACATATTTAAAAAGCAAAACAATGATGAAGGGTATTATAAAATATCCAATTAATAACCACCTTTTTTTATTGTCTCGCTTTCTCATTTTTTAATTCTTTTTAATTGCTTTCTATCACCTGACCAGCTTCACTATATAAATCAACCTCACCATCTAACTGAAGTGCAATAACCGTTACGTTTTCATCCTGAACATGCTCTGGTAAATCAATATATAGTAAACCAGGAACTTTGCTCCAGTATAATTTCCCAACGACATCGGTTTTTAATTTGGTTCCGTTACCAACTACCCAGGCACGGTTAACTTTATTTTTAAGTCCTTTAATTAACAAAGGTCCGTTTGGTTTGTTATCTACATATAGGTATAAAATAGTTTTATCTTTCGATAAGGCCGTATACCCATTAAAATGGCCAAAAGGAATTCCTGCACGCGTACCGTAAATAGCGGCAGCATGTTTGTTAGTCCATTTCCCAAGACCTTTTAAAATATCTACCTGCTCTTCCGGAATCGTTCCATCAGCTTTAGGACCGATGTCTAACAGCAAGTTTCCTCCCATACTAATACAATCTACAAAAATGCGAATGACTTGATTTAGACTTTTGTATTTCGTATCGTTTGGCTGATATCCCCATGAGTTATTCATGGTCATACATAATTCCCAATACTTATCTTTTGGTTTATTAACAGGTACACCTTGTTCTGGTGTAGCATAGTCGCCATAGCCTTGTAATCTTGAATTTATGATGGTTGTTGGCGTTTCCTTAAATAAAAGCTCACGAATTTCTTTAGCTTTCCATTTTTCAGCCTTTTGTTCCCAGTCACCATCAAACCAGTATAAATCTGGATTGTAAGCAGTTAATTCTTTTAACTGACCAAAATTAAATTTATTGAATTTATCCCAACGTTTTTCATCTTCCTCATAACGTTTTTGATTTCTTAAAAAGTTCGGGTAATCTGGGTAAGACCAATCTAAAAGTGAATAATATAAGCCCAGTTTCAAACCTTCCTCTCGAACCGCTTTAGCAAACGGCGTAATTAAATCACGCTTGGCTGGTGTTTTATCCACTACATTTAGATCACCTTGTTTGGTATTCCAAAGCGCCACACCATCGTGATGCTTCGTAGTAATTACCGTATATTTTGCACCACTTTTTTTAATAAGCTTGGCCCAATATTCAGGATCGTATTTTTTTGCCGTAAACCCGTTTAATTGTTTCATATAATCCTCATAAGAGATATATCCGTTATGAAATGACCAGGATTCGTCAATGCCGTTTACAGCATAAATACCCCAATGAATAAATATACCCAGTTTAGCATCTTTAAACCAAGCCATGCGTTCTTCCTTGCTTTGCACTGATTCCTGTGCTCTAGTTTGAAAACTGATTAAAGACATCAGTAAGGCCAAAGCTATATAACGTTTTTTCATTTTATGTTTATCGTTTAAAATCTATAATTAGTTTACAAGTATTTCATCAACAAATAACCAAACACCGCCACCTCTTGGATTCTTTTCCAGTGCTATTGCTTTCACTTTCACGAATCTTGCCGATTGTTCAGAGAATTCTACGACAAAATCTTTTTTAGTTACTTTAGAAGCTTGAGCATATGGCCTTGTAACTTCTCCTATTTTTTCAAATGTTTTTCCATCATTAGATACAGATACTTCAACGGCAACTGGAAAATAAATACCTGCCTTCTGACTCTCTAAAGTACCCACAGCGACATTACTAATATCTGTTTGATTCTCTAAATCGATAACCACTTCCATATCGGTTAACCACCCTTGCCATTGTCCGTCATGGAAATTTTGCGAACCTCGTAATGCATTATCTAAGGTAGCTGCACCAGTGCCCTTGTAAGCACTGCTATATTCTGTATTATACGTTACTAGCTTACCTAAGGCTTTATGAAACTTAATGGTATCTACATATGTCATCCCTACAGGTTTTTCATCTTTAAATAAAGATGCTTTTAAAATTGTAGTTTCTTTAACCTGGAAGGTACCGGTATATTTTTGCGCGTGTTGATTCAAATCCACATCACCTAATACATAGCGAATATCCGGATTTGGGAATTCATTTTTAAGGGATAAATTAACGGCTTTATTGATTGAATCAAAAGAATATGCAGGTCTTAAAATATAAGCACTTTTCGCATAGTTGATATCTAAATCTTCGTAACGCTCAAACATCATTTCCAGTCGGCGCGAAAAATCTTCCCAATTACGAGAGTCTTTAGGACTCCATAATGCTTCGGACATCGCAGCCAATCTTGGAAAAATCATGTACTCTGATTGATCGTTTGTTGGTAAATATTCTGCCCATAAATTGGCCTGACCTCCTAACACATGTTTTGCATCCTCTGGTGTCATTTCATCTGCAATAGGATCAAACTGATAGACTTTACTTAATGGTGTATAAGCAGTAAAAGCTGTTGGTTCATATTCCTGTGGCCCTTGATAATAATCAAAATAACAATGAGATGTTGGAGTCATAATGACATCGTGCCCTTGCTTAGCCGCTTCTATACCAGGTTTAACACCTCGCCAACTCATAACCGTAGCTTCGGGGGCTAAACCGCCTTCAATAATTTCATCCCACCCAATTAATTGTTTTCCTTTGGAGTTAATGTATTTCTCCATACGTTTTACGAAATAGCTTTGTAATTCATCAACATCCTTTAAACCTTCTTCTTTAACACGTTTCTTACAGTGTGGACAAATTTTCCAATTGGTTTTAGTGGCTTCATCACCGCCAATATGAATGTATTTTGAAGGGAAAATGGTCATCACTTCATCCAAGACATTTTCTAAAAATTCAAACGTACTATCCTTTCCTGCGCAATAAATGTCTGTGATTGGCCAAAGTCCACCAGAAGGCACGCCAATTTCCTGATTAAAACACGCTAATTCCGGGTAAGACGCAATAGCACTCGATACGTGAGCCGGCATTTCAATTTCAGGAATCACCTCGATGTTTTTAGAAGCTGCGTAAGCCACTATGTCTTTTAATTCTTCCTGGGTTAGAAAACCGCCGTAAGTTCCTTTAACACCATGTGGATTTTTATCTCGGTTGTGCCAGAATTTATCTTCCTGATCTACACGCCAAGCTCCGATTTCAGTCAATTTCGGGTATTGTTTTATTTCTATTCTCCACCCCTGATCATCAACCAAGTGCAAATGCAGGACATTCATCTTGTGCATCGCCAAACGATCAATGGTTTGCTTGATATACTCACTATCGAAAAAATGACGAGATAAATCCAGCATTAATCCTCTGTATTTAAAACGTGGCTCGTCTTTTATTGACACATTTGGGATTACCCATTCTTCATTATTAGCTATAGTGTTGCTTTCGATTGAAGTTGGCAATAACTGTCTTAATGTTTCTACCCCGTAAACAAACCCCGCCGTTCCGTTAGATTTAATAGTTATTCCATTTGAATTAACTTCTAAATTATAAGCTTCCTGTTTCAGGTTAGCATCTGTTACGAATTGAACATAATTTTTTGAAGGCGTTTCATTTACAATTTCAGAAGTAAATCCCGCAGCGGTTTTGAATTTATTAATTAAGTCCTCTAAAGCTGCTTTCTGACTTTCATCTTCAACAACAAACTGGGTGTTACTGTTGAATTGAAATCCACCCTGATTCACCTGCAAAGCTAAAGGTTTCGGGATGATTTGAATATCTGCTTCTGTAAACTTTACTGGTTTAGATTGACATGAAGCCAACATTAAACCTAATCCTAAAAGCAATGTTTTTGAATAACTGAGTTTAATCATGTTTATTAATATGTTTTTCTTAATTATCCCAGGTCATTTTAAATTTTGAGTCTTCCATACGGTTACCATTTTCCTCATCGTAAACCGCGTAATTAAAGCCAGATCTTAAACTATAGCCACCATATTCACCTGTCTTATTTACAGCTATAAAACCTACTTGTAAATACTCCATATCTTTATGGTTTTTATGCTTATTATAGATGCGCTCAACAATCTCTTTACAGGCTTCATCAGGGGATTTGCCCTGACGCATAAGTTCAACAACCATAGCACTCCCTGCCGTTCTAATCACCGCTTCACCAAGTCCAGTCGCTGCTGCCGCTCCTACTTCGTTATCTAAAAATAAACCTGCACCGATAATAGGAGAATCTCCCACGCGACCATGCATTTTCCAAGCAGCTCCACTGGTGGTACAACCTCCTGTTATATCTCCGTTTTCATCAATGACCAACATGCTAATCGTATCATGATTTTCAATATTGATTACCGGTTGATATTTCGATTTTTCCAACCAGTTTTTCCAGTCTTTTTCAGAAGCTTCTGTTAATAAATTTTCTTCTTTGAATCCTTGTTCTTTAGCAAACTGTAATGCTCCAGATCCTGTTAGCATTACATGAGGTGTATTTTCCAACACCTTCTGAGCTACAGCAATCGGGTGTTTTATATTTTGCAAAAATGATACTGCACCACAATCGCTGTTAGAGTCCATGATGCAGGCATCTAAAGTCACTTTCCCTTCACGGTCAGGATAACCACCATACCCTACACTTCTCACCTTTGGATCGGCTTCGGGAATACCGACACCTGCAACAATAGCATCTAACCCAGATTTTCCTGCTTTAAGCTGATTCCACGCTTCTTCATTGGCTGGTAAACCATGATTCCAAGTGGAAATAATTAAAGGTTTAGTTCCTTTCTTATCGCCAGAAACGGCAGTAGAAACCACAGATTTTGTTTCCCTTTTACAGCTTAAAAGCGTACTAACCCCCAAGGTTCCTAATGCTGCATTTTTAATAAAATGTCTTCTATCTCCCATATTCTTTGTGTTATTGATATACCTGAGACGATAAAGCCATGGTATATGTTTGATTTTTATTTGGTTTTGGTCCCATGACGAATCGTAAGGTCCCTCCGTTCATAATTTCCTTATGTTTTATATAACTTCCTGAAAGTTTCTGATCATTTAGAGTTACATATTGAATGTATTTATTTTCAGAAGAATTGTTTTCTGCTTCAATCATAAATTTTTTCCCCGATTCTAGGTGAATGATCACCTTATCAAACATTGGTGAACCGAATGCATAAATACCTTGCGCGGGATTTACCGGATAAAACCCAAGTGAACTAAACACATACCATGAGGACATTTGTCCGCAATCCTCATTTCCACAATGTCCGTTCGGGGTATTTTTATATTGCGTTTCTAGAATTTCTCTAATAATTTCTTGTGTTTTATCAGGCCTACCAATGTAATTATACAAGTATCCAACATGATGACTTGGTTCATTACCGTGGGCGTATTGCCCTATCATACCTGTGCTAAAAATAGGTAATTTGTCGGTAGACAACGGATGAAAACTAAACATTGAATCCAATTTTTTTTCAAATTGCTCTCTACCAACTTCTTTAATTAAATCTTCAATGTTTTGGGGTACTGACCACATGTATTGCCATGCATTACTTTCGCAATAATAAGGGGTGTATTCTTTAGGAATAAAGTTTTCTATAAAACGACCGTTTTTTGTTTTGGGTCGAAAAAAGGTACTTTTAGTATCATATAAATTCCTCCAGTTTTCAGAACGATTCAAGAAATACTCATAATCATCTGTTTTATACAATGCTTTCGCAAACTGAGCAACGCACCAATCGTTGTATGCATATTCCAAGGTTTTGGAAACCGACCAGTTTTCGTGATGTTCATCTATAGGAATAAATCCTAAATTTTTATACAAATCTAACTGACGAGTATTGGCTATAGAACTTGTTCTGCACGCCTCATAAGCCAACTCAACATCAAATCCTTCTACCTTCTTAAAATACGCATCAACAATAACTGGAATGGCATGATTACCAATCATCATATTGGTTTCATTACCCTGCATCGACCAAACAGGTAGTAATCCTGTCTCTTTATAATGCGCTAACAATGAATTTATCATATCTGATACTCTATCCGGATGTATAATGGTATACAACGGATGTGCCGCGCGATAGGTGTCCCACAACGAAAAAGTATCGTAACGATTAAATCCTGAGGTTGTCATAACACTATCATTAGCACCTTTGTATTCGTTATTATAATCACTTAATAAAGTTGGCGCCAACATAGATTGATAGAGCATCGTGTAAAAAATATGTTTCTTTGTTTCATCGGTAGTGAATACTTCAATTTTTTCGAATTGTTGTTCCCAAACGGCTTCGGCTTGATTTTTATAATCCTCAAAATTGAAATGAGGCGCTTCGTTCTCCAAAGATTTATGAGCACCATCTAGACTTGCTGTTGATAATCCTGTTTTTAAAATGATGTTATCATTCTCCTCAGTGTTATAATTCAGAATGATTTTTGTATTCTTTCCTAAAGCCTCTCTTTCAACTAAAGAATCGTTTGAAAATAACTGATAGGACGGGAACGGTTTAGACACCTGAATTTCAAAATAAACTCGCTGATCTTTAGCCCATCCTGTAGATTTTCGATAGCCTTGAAGTGTACTATCGTTTAAAACTTTTATATAGGTATCTGTAGGTGCATCCCAATTAAGAGCATACCCCAAATCGATATGAATTTGCGACAATGTATCTTTAGGAAAAATATATTTATGAATTCCTGTTCTTTGAGTAACTGTTAACTCTGCCTTGATTCCATAATCTAATAAATCGACATGATAATATCCTGGTGCAGCCGATTCCTGCTCATGATTATAACTTGAATACGGTTTGTAATTATTTGCCTCTATTCTATTTTTAAAACGGCTATTGGTAGGCATTACTAAAATATCACACAAATCTCCTGCCCCTGTTCCTGATAAATGCGTGTGTGAAAAGCCGGAAATAATAGAATCCTGATAAAAATAGCCAGCAATTCTGTCCCAGCCAGGTATGCCTATATCAGGACTTAATTGTACCATGCCAAAAGGCACAGTGGCTCCTGGATACGTATTACCAGGACCATCTGTACCTATGAACGGGTTCACATACTGAGTGAGTTTTTTATGAATTACATCATCAGAGTGTTTGCAAGTCACTAAAAGCATTGCACAAACTGAAAATATGTAAACTTCAAACTTCATTTTGTATGATTATAAATTAGCTTTTGTCGTTTTTATAGTTTCAAAAAACTCGTCTGAAATCGCATTACCATCGAAGAATGAAACCCCTTTTGCTCCGTTTTCTTTAGCATATATTATAGCTTGCTTTAAATCTTCAGTGGTTTTAAAATCGGGGATGTAAATTCCTGTGTTCAATGAAATCCCTTCGCTTTCAGTATCGGTTACACCTTGCTTAGTCGCATATCCAATCCAGTCTACTTCTTCGTTGTAAAACCCATGATAAATCATTGGATAAACTTCATCAATATCCCATTTATCCCATCTCTGACGCACCATATGGTCTGCCATTTCAGGATAAGGAAATACAGCTGCCGTTAATATTTTATTGTTATCGTGAACAATTTTATAAGCATCATCTACCACCGATTTTATAGCGTTTAATCTAAAGTTTTTCCACTCCATATCAATTGCTGTATTTTTACTTTCCAGAGGGTTTTTATGGTGTATTTTTTCAAATTCACGAATACAAACATCACAATAACAAAAATCGTATTCAGGTAATTCTTCATCCTGAACCAAATTGTATTTAGGCAGTAGACCTATTGGTAAAAAGATATCAGGAAAACGAATATAATCTAAATGCACACTTTCTATTCCTTCAACTTTTGCCAAATCTTCAACTAATCCTAAGACATGATTACGAGATTCTTTTCTGGTTGGGCATAACCACTGATAATACCCTACATACGGACGCGTATCAAAACATGATTTCCCTTCTTTACTTACCTGATACCATTCTGGGTGTTTTAAAGCAATAGTATCTCCAGGACGGTTCATAGCCATAATCCATGCGTGAACCCTCAACCCTTTTTCTTTGGCTAGTGGCACTAATCGTGATAATAGTTTGGGATCGGTTCCGGTGTTGATTAATACTTCATCTATACCGGCATTACTGTATTTTCCGAACTCCTGTAGGTATTCTTCATCAGACTTTTCCTCGTTTGCTGTCGTCCAAACACCAAATTCAAAAGCTTCTTTTGCAGATTCTGAAGGGGTAACTTCAGATAGATTTTTATCTTTTTTTTGCTGTCCACAGGAAATAAAAAGTAAAACCAAAGCTGCTATCAGTAAATATTTTGTATTCATAAGTTGTTGTTTCTGTTGTGTTTTATGTGCTTCTGAACTTACAATGCTATTTCATCTTCTTAAACAGTGTATTTAATAATTCCTGATCTTTATCTAAACTATATTCCCAAAACATAGCGCCTCCAAGTCCGTTTTTCTTTATGAATTGAACTTTAGTATCAATATCTTTGGGTGTTTCCCATGAAATGAAAATGCTATCTTTTACATTCCATAAATACGAGGCTTTTGCAGATTCGTCATAAAACTCTTTGTAGTCTCCTGATGCCATTTTATCAATAATATCCCAGTAAGGAACAATCATTCCTGTAGACATCGCTGATTGGTACAACCCATTGTTTTCAGGATTCACTTTTTCCCACATTCTGCCATAAAATGGAACTCCCATGACCAGTTTATTCGCAGGTACGCCTGCTTCTAAATGTCTTTTTATTGCTTGCTGACCGCTATTGCCATCAAATTTTTCACCATCTGAAGGATATATATTGGCGTGATGACCCGTTTGATAAAACCATCCATGATAAAAATCGTAACACATTACATTAATAAAATCTAAATATTCCTGTGCTTTCCCTAAATCGGTGTGATCGATATAGGACTGGTCTGCTCCACTGGCAATAGATAATAAATAATGTGTATTATCTCTTTTTCCTTCAATTTCCAAAAGTTCACGAATCGCTTTTAGCAGCAAGGTAAAATTTTCTTTATCTGCCGGACGAAAGGCATTGTCTTCGCCTCGCTGTCCGGGATATTCCCAATCTAAATCTACGCCATCAAAACCATGTTTTTTCATTAGAGTTACACAACTTTCAGCAAAGGTATTTCTAGCAGATACCGTCGCTGCTATGTGGGAAAACTTATCAGACCACACCCAGCCGCCAACGGAGTACAATACTTTTAAATCCGGATTTTTAGATTTGAGTGCTGTTAAACTCGCTATTTTAGAAGAATCAACCTCTAATTCAAACTTTGCTTTACCATCTACAATATTAGCAAAGGCATAGTTAATATGTGTGAGTTTAGCGGCCTCAACTTTAGCCGGGTCGAAATCTTCGTATCCTGCTACATAACCTATCAACTTTAGATTTTCAACCGGAATAGCGTTCTTCTCTTCTTTTTCGACCTTGTTTTCACATCCTAAAAACACAGAGTAAATCAAAAGATACACTCCGACATTTAAGAATTTAATTTTTGTATTTACTAAGCTAAATTGTAACATGTAGTACGTATTTGTCTATAATGATACGTCTGATTTTATCAGAACCCTGCTGTATTTTTTAATTTATTTCTGAAAATTCTCCGTTCTCTTTAATTATCAATGTTTTATTTGAAAATGGACTTTTTACTGAAATATTATATCCTGTTGAATGACTCTCTAAAGCAGGCTTTACAACTATCCCATCAACAACAAGGTCTTTATCGACAAGGTCAGAAATTTTTGAAGCCCAAACTTTATTTTTATTGTGATAACTTTTTTGAGCACGATATAACCCAAACATAGCCCATTTAATTTTTTCATCTTGTGGTATAGTAAATGAATCTTTACCACCAATCTCTTGGGACGAAAAATATACATAGCCCCATTTTTCAGGCTCATGCATATTAATGACGCCCATAGGTGACCATACCCAATTGTATTCTGGCAAAAACTTGCCGTCTTCACCTTTTTTGCGGCTGTATTTTCCGTTATTTATAGTATGCCGCCAGTTAACACGCGAAAAATTAACGCGCCAAAAACTATCTACCGGTACATTTTTATGAAAGTACGAGGTCTTGTAAGCAGCAAACGGAATGGCAATTTCTAAGGTCCAACCTTGATCAGTATCCTTCGGATTATTTAATGTTCCCTGAACTGTTACAGCGGACTTTAATCCGTTTATATCCCAATCATTTAAAATTACTGGGTTATCACGATACGGCTTTGTTAAAAACAAATCCCAAACCGTGTTTAAGGCATTTATTTCCAACTCATAATAATTGTATGAATCACTATCCGGATCAATGAAAACTTCAAAATCGTTATTGTAAAAAATAATGGTATCTCTCTGTTTTAAATCGGCCCAAACGTGAGGTTCTTCCATTTTTGCCAGAATGTAATAATACTGATCATCCCAAAGCATTTTAACTTTGGTATCGTATTTTGGGCTTTTATCGCCTTCAATATCGATAAACAAATTGGTCCATTCTGCGTTATTCCAAGAAGCCTCAGAACCCACTCCATCAATGGATATGGATTCTGAAGTCTTATAAGCGACATATTGTCTAGGTTCAATATCCTGCTTCGGCTGCGCGCAACTTAATGCCCCTAAACAACCCAAAACAGCAGATAAAACCTTTATTCTTATTTGTTCTTTCAAATTATAAACTATTGTTTTTAGTGAATTCAACCACTTCACTCAATTTACCAAAGGCTAAAGCCACAACGGTATCTGCCGCACCGTAATAGACGGCTAATTTATCTTCTTCGTAATCATGTAACGCAGCACACGGGAACACCACATTAGGTACATCACCTGCCAGCTCATACATTTCGGCAGGGCCCAGCAAATAAGGTTGGGTTCTGTATTTCACTTTATCGGGCTGATTTTCATCTAAAATAGCTGCCCCCATAGCATAACGGAATCCGTTACAGGTATTAATTACACCATGATAGAGCATCAACCAACCTTCGTCGGTTAAAATCGGTATGGGACCTGCACCTATTTTGGTACACTGCCAAGCACTATCCTGAAACGGTGCCACTTTCATCACACAACGGTGTTCGCCCCAGTATTTCATATCGGGACTGTAACTGATATAGATATCACCAAAAGGCGTATGTCCATTATCACTCGGACGACTTAACATGGCGTATTTTCCGTTGATTTTCTTCGGAAATAGCACGCCATTTCTATTGAAGGGCAAAAAGGCATTTTCACATTGAAAAAACTCAACAAAATCGAAGGTATACGCGATTCCAATGGTTGGTCCATGATACCCGTTACACCAGGTAATCCAGTATCGATCTTCAATAAATACCACACGCGGATCATATTTATAATCTGAATCGATCATTTCGGTATTTCCAGCCTGCATCACAATAGGTTCGTGATTAATATCCCAGTTAATACCATCTTTACTAAAGCCTGCAAAAATATTCATCTGCACCGCCTTATTATCACATCTGAACACACCAGCGAAACCATCTTTAAAAGGAACTACAGCACTATTAAAAATACTGTTTGATGATGGAATTGCGTAACGATCAATAATCGGGTTTTGTGAATATCTCCACATTACATCATTACAATTCTCCGGTCTGTCTTGCCAAGGTATATTTGCCACTTTTTATATAATTTAATCTGTTATTTTATTTACTTTATTTAACCAGGTGTATTTTAAAATCCATGTTGTTGCTAAAAATATCACCAAAGCTATTATTGTTTTCGGATAATCTCTTATTAAAAGATAAATTGGTAAAACAATCATGCTCGATTGCCAGATGATACCAATAACACAGTTTAGCATATCACCCAAGAAGTCATTGTTCTTTTGAACAGTATGATCTTCTGCTTTTAATTTTTCATAAACCGGTTTCCACCATCCCCATGGTCTTACATTGGTGTAAAACGACTTTAAAATAGCTTCGTCCGTAGGTTTTGTTAACCAAGTTCCTAACAAACTTCCTAGTAAAGAAAACCCAAAAATAATTGGAAATAAGTAAATGGATGGTAAGGTTGATAATTGATACCAGATACCATTAACATCGAAATTCACTTTATTCTGATCTAAAACAAACTGAAAAGATGCAATAATAAGGCCTGCAAGCATGCCCCAGAAATAGCCCCAACCATTGAAACGCCACCATACCCATTTTAGGAAATTAGCCGCCACATAACCCCCGAATAACGAACTGGTTATCCATAAGGTTAATGAGTTAATTGAATCGGCAAAAAATCCCATAAGTACACCTAATAGCACAATTACTAAAGATGCCAAATGACTCACTTTTATGTAATGACTACTTTCTGCCTCCGGTTTAAAATATTTCTTATAAATATCGTTTACAATATAAGCCGGACCAGCATTAACGAAAGCTGAAAACGTAGACATAAAGGCTGCCAACAAGCCTGCTAATAACAACCCTTTAATTCCTACGGGAACATGAAAATTAATCACTTTCGGTAGAATTACTTCAAGATCGCCACCAGTTAATGCCGAATTATTCATCTCAGGAGCTAACACAATAAGAGCAATCACCACAATACCTCCAATTAATAAGTATCGTGGAATGAATAAAATTAAGTTGGTAAACCCAGACATATAAGCTGCCTCTTTTACATTTTTAGTAGACAGAATACGCTGCAAATCGTAGCTCGGTGTCGGACCCGCAATACTGGCAAAAAAGCCTTTAAACAAGGACATGCCTATAAAAGCTCCAAACATTTTATAGCCTTCGGAATCTATTAAATTATTGAACGCCGTATACTTATCACTCCATTGCGGACCTAATTCCCATCCAAAGAAAATATTTTTCCACTCCTCTGAAATAACTGAAGTGATTTGAACGTCTGTAAACATAATCAACGTATAACCCGCCACTAAAACACCAGCCACAACCATAATAACATACTGTAAAACTTCGGTGGCTACCACGGAAAACATCCCGCCTTTAATCGTGTAGATTGTAGTTAATAAAATTATAATTAGTGCATATGATTGTTCTGAATTAAACAATACCAATTCTCCAATTTGTGCTGTTAAATCCCAAGGTAAAATAATGGTTAAAAACTTGCCGACACCTTCAAAAAAATAAGCAATAAAACCAATCGCTGAAACAATTGCAAAAATCGCCACAATAATATGAGAAGCCTTTCCTGCGCGATCGTTTCCGAAGCGTGTTAAAATCCATTCGGAACCGGTCATTACTTTAGAACGACGAATCCAGACCGCCAGAAACATCATGACAAAAATTTGATTCCAGATTGGCCAAAGCCACATAAACATGAAACTTTTTATACCATACAAAAACAAAATACCAACCATCCAGGCAGTCCCCGAAACGTCAAACATCCCGGAACCATTACTTAAGCCTAAATAATACCATTTGATTGATTTTCCGCCAAGAAAATAATGATCTAAGCCTTGCGATGCCTTTTTTGAAATCCAAACCCCTACCCCTACAGTTATTAAAACGTAGGAAATAATAATACCTATATCAATTATATCCATCCTACTATTCTTTAATTCCCCAATCTTTATTAGGGTTTGGTCCCATTACAAAATGAAGTGTTCCTCCTTCTAATATGGTTTTATGTGCTATCGATGTTTGATTGAAAGTCTCACCATTTAAAGTCGCCGATTGTATGTAAATATTTTTATCTGAAACATTCTCCGCTTCAATTGTGAATGTTTTCTCATTCGCTAAATTCAAGGTTGTTTTATCGAAAATCGGACTTCCAATTTCGTACTCAGCTGAAGCAGGATTCATTGGATAAAGCCCAATAGAACTCAACACATACCACGCCGACATTTGTCCGCAATCTTCATTTCCACTCAATCCATTTGGTGTGGTGTTGTATTGGGTATCTAAAATATGACGCACCCAATACTGTGTTCTCCAAGGTTTGTTTGCCTGATTAAACATATAAGCAATATGGTGACTTGGCTCATTTCCATGCGCATACTGACCAATTAACCCCGAAATATCTGCAGAGGTGTGCGTTCCTGTAATCTCAGAACTTTCGGTAAATAATTGTTCTAAACGCGATGTAAAAATATCTTCTCCGCCATGTAACTCTGCTAATTCTTTTACTGCATGAGGCACAAACCAACTGTGTTGCCAGGCATTCCCTTCAGTATAATCGGTTTGAACTCTGTGGTTGGAATATTTAGGATCGAAAGGTTCATTCCAAGACTTTCCATCTTCAGACTTCCCACGCATAAACCCAGTTTCATTATCAAACACATATTCAAATGCTTTTGAACGTTTCATGAAAAATTCGTAATCTTCAGTTTTACCTAATGCTTTAGCCATTTGCGCCACACACCAGTCATCGTAAGCATATTCTAATGTTATGGTTACCGATTCGTCAATTGAAGTATAAGGAATATAACCAAATTCTTTATAGTATTTTAAACCACGTTCATCCTGCATCATGGTGTTTTTCATGGCTTCAAATGCCTTCTCCGCATCAAAACCCCTAATACCTTTTAAGTAGGCTTCAACAATTACAGGAATAGAATGATACCCCGTCATGGTATTCGTTTCATTCGCATAAAGCGTCCACACCGGTAATATTTTTTTGGTTTCATAATACGCCAGCATGGAATTGATAATATCTGAAACATTTTGCGGTGCAATCAACGTCAGTAGTGGTTGTTCTGCTCTAAACGTATCCCAAAGGGATAAGGTAGAATACGCGGTATAATCTTTAGCTGTAGCAATACTGTCATTTTCCATTCTGAATTCACCATTCGTATCACTAAACGTTACGGGTGCTACCTGAGCATGATACATAGCGGTATAAAATATAGTTTCTAAAGAATCTACTTTACTTTCAACCTCAATGGTTTTTAAAGCTTTATTCCAAGTTTTATCAGCTTCAGATTTAATAGTTTCAAACTCAAAACCACCATCATTAAGATTCCCTTTAGCGTTTTCAATACTCACTGAAGACAAGGCTACTTTCGCTAATAATTCGTTAGAATCTGAAGCATCAAAAAATAATTGCATGGCTACTTTTTCGCCCTCAGCATGATTTCCTTCCGTTTTTAAACCATCTGCAAATACATTTTGATTGTTGATTGGTTTTGAAAATTTCGCTACAAAAAACACTTTTTGATTTGGCGCCCAACCTTTGCTGTAACGGTAGCCAGAAATGGTATATTCATCTTCAACAGTTAATATGGTTTCAATTGTTCTATCCCAATTTAAAGTGAATCCTAAATCGATAACGACAGACTGCTCGTCACCTGCCTTAAAGGTGTATTTATGATATGCCGTGTGTTTTGTCGTAGTAAGTTCTACATTAACATCGTGATCTTCTAAAAACAATTGGTAATATCCTGGTTTCGACGTTTCGTTAGAATGACTATATTTTGATTTGTAAGTAATACTGTCTCTTGATTTTGGATACGCCGATAAGTCTACCTCCTTGTTTATTGGCATGAATAGAATATCGGCCAAATCGCCAATACCTGTCCCGCTTAAACTCAAGTGACTAAATCCAACAGCAATAGAGTCAGAATAATGATATCCAGAACACCAGTCCCACTTACTTATACCATTAATTGGACTCACTTGCAACATTCCAAAAGGTACTGTTGCGCCAGGGTATGTATGCCCATGTCCTCCTGTTCCTATAAAAGGATCTACTTTATCACTTAAAATTTTGTTAGTCATGGTTTTATTAGTAACATTGTCCCCACAGCTCACAAAAAGCCCAACTAATAAAACAATTACCGATACGTTTTTCATATAATATTTTTAATATTGAAGTCTAAAGTTTCTAGTTTTTTCTAAACTTTGAAATTATTTTAGACGGATAACACATTTTAAGACCTGAACACCACAAAATAAAATTGTTTTACAACATGGACGTAAATCAAAACAAACTATTTAAAATACCATTACTCTACCATATTGTTTTTTGGTCAATTTATTTTTTATTTAACACCTTTCGATGGGGAAGTTATTTTGATGATTACGGATATTCTTTAAAAACCAATCTTATCGGATTCCCTATCCATATGATTTTGTGTTACCTGAATATTTTTATTCTTATGCCCTATCTGGTTTACAATAAAAAGTATGTACTATATGTTGTTTCAGTCTTAGGAGCTATATTTATAATGGTATTGGTAAAGTATAATTTAACTTACTGGCTGGTTAGCCATAATGTATGGCCTGAAGGTCCAGAAGCCATTGATCAATTAAATTTTAACTATACCGTTGATATGATGATTGGAGAACTTTATGTAATCACATTTGTTACCGCTATAAAAATCACTCTGGATTATCTTCAAGAACACAAACGTGTTGCGCTTCTAGAAAAAACGCAATTAGAAACCGAGCTCCGTTTTTTAAAAACACAGGTATCACCTCACTTCTTTTTTAACACTTTAAATAACATCTATTCCTTATCGGTTGAAAAATCGAACAAAACGCCAAAAATGATTTTAAAACTTTCTGAGTTGATGCGCTATTTACTTTATGAAACACGAGAACGCCGTCAGACTTTAGAAAAGGAAATTCTATACATTCAAAATTATATTGATTTAGAACGTGTTCGATATGATGAAAATTTGGAAGTTAACATGTACATATCCGGCGACATTCACGACAAAGAAATCGCACCCATTTTATTGCTCACTTTTATAGAAAACGCCTTTAAACACGGCGCTGACAAGAATATTGGTCGCGTAAAAATAAATATCAACTTTAAGATTGTTGAAAATTTTCTTTACTTTACCGTCACCAATCCACTACCGCAGGTGAACGAACACCAAAAGCGTAATAAAAAAGCCGGAGGAATTGGTTTGGTAAACGCAAAAAAAAGACTGGAATTAGGCTATAATAAAAATGATTATAAGCTTTCGATTAAGGAAAAAAAGAACAAATTTGTTGTTAAACTAAAAATAAAAGTCACTTAAACGTCTAAAACAAACTAAACAAGTACCATAACTATACCATGAAAATTAAATGCCTGATTATTGATGATGAACCATTAGCTGTTAATGTGATAAAAAATTATCTGGAACAAATAGATAATTACGAAATCGTAAATACATTTAACAATGCCATTGATGGATTAAATTTTCTAAAAAACAACCATGTTGATGTTATTTTCTTAGATATAAATATGCCTGTTCTTGACGGTATAAATTTTATTAAAAGTTTAGAAAAAACTCCATTAATTATTATTACCAGTGCTTACGATGAATACGCTTTAGAAACTTACGAATTAGACGTTCTTGACTATTTGGTTAAACCTATTGAAATGCCAAGGTTTATGAAAACCTTGAATAAAATAACCAAGCGATTGGAAAGCAATAATAGGATTCCTGCAAGTACTTCTAAAGAAACTCCTTTCATTTTCATTAAGATTGACAAAAAGAAAATGAAAAAAATATTTCTCAATGAAATTTTAATCATTGAGAGCTTAAAAGACTATCTAAAAATTAAAACTTTTTCAGGCTCTTACATTGTACATTACACTTTAAAGGACTTTACCAACTTGCTTCCTCCAGGCGATTTTATAAGAATTCACAGATCTTATACCGTAGCTATTGACAAAATTGATGCTGTAGAAGGTAATAGTGTTGAAATTGAAGGTTTACGGTATGTTATTGGGCGCTCGTACATTGATGAAGTAAAGCAAAAGATATTAGATGCCTCAGTTTAGTTTATAACAAACAAAGATGGCTATTTCTTTTAAATTCGAAACAACCATCTTATTAACCAAACTCAAATAACATAAACTAAACAATAAAAAACTAATATGAGTTCGTTCTAAGTTTTTAAAAATAGAAGCGTTTAAACGCTTCTATAGCCTCATAGTCTGCCAGGCCAAGGTCTTTATATTTTTTTGCTGTTGCACGGTTTCGATCTTCCGCTCGAACCCAAAACTCTCTGTTGTCGTCACCCTGAAACATAACACCATCTTTCTGTGACTGATGATAGAATATAGCCTGACGCTTTTTAAGTACCTGATCTGGACTCATCGGCACGGCCATATCAATTTGATAAGGTTCCCATTCGTGCCATGCACCGCGATACAACCAAACCCAGCAATTCTTCATATAACTTTTAAATTTCAAAAGTTTCAAAGCTTCAAACAACACATCTAAACACACTTTATGAGTTCCGTGAGGATCTGCTAAATCGCCTGCTGCATAGATTTGATGTGGCTTAATATCTTCTATTAAATTACACATGATTTCTATATCAATTTCTGTGAGTTTTCCTTTTTTTACAGTTCCTGTTTCATAAAACGGAAGCTCTAAAAAATGGACATTTTCATCTGATAGTCCTACATATCTTGTTGCTGCTAAAGATTCACTTTTTCTGATACTGGTTTTTAATTTCCTAACTTCGAGCGTATCTATGTCATTTTTGGATTTGTGCTTTAAAAAATGAATAATACCATCGACTTCAGTTGAATTAGAATTTAGAACTTTAGAAACTTCTAAAAACTTCAAAGCCTCTTCATTACTTACGGCAATATTTCCTGAAGTTTGATAAGCTACATGAACCTCATGCCCTTGTTCTACCAATCGCGCAAAGGTTCCTCCCATAGAGATAACATCGTCATCAGGATGCGGACTAAAAATAATCACACGCTTTTTAGCTGGTTCAGATCGTTCCGGCCGGCAACTGTCATCTACATCACGCTTTCCTCCAGGCCACCCCGTAATAGTATGTTGCATCTTATTAAACATTTTTATGTTTAAATCGTAAGCAGTACCTTCTTCATTTAATATGCCGGACATACCATTATCGTTATAATCTTTATCGGTTAATTTTAAAAACGGTTTATTGGTTATTTCACTTAACCATATAACAGCTCTTCGTTTTAATTCATCATCCCATCGACAAGATTTCACCAACCAAGGCGTCTTAACTCTCGTTAATTCTGACGAAGCTTCAACATCTAAAACAAAGGTTGTGTTCTCGTGTTCCTGTAAGTAAGTAGCCGGAACTTGCGACGACATTTCTCCTTCAATAGCCTGCTTAATGATATCTGCTTTATTTATTCCCCAAGCTAACAACATTATGCGTTTGGCTTTTCTAACCGTTCCTACACCCATAGTAATAGCTTTTCTGGGAACATTTTTTAAACCTAAAAAAGCTTGAGATGCATCCACCCGAGTAATGTAATCTAATGTAATTGCTCTGGTTCCGGAATTAATATGAGAACCAGGTTCATTAAATCCAATATGTCCTGTTCTACCGATACCCAGCAATTGAAAATCGATACCACCATAAGACTGTATTTTCATTTCATAATCTATACAATATTGGTGCAAATCCTGATCGCTAACCGTTCCATCAGGGATATTTATATTTTCATGTAAAATATCGACATGATTAAACAAATGATCATGCATGAAATAATAATAACTTTGAATGTTATCTACATCTATAGGATAATATTCATCAAGATTAAAGGTTACCACATTTTTAAAGCTCAACCCTTCTTCTCGGTGCATACGCACTAATTCCTCATAAACCTTTACCGGTGAAGATCCTGTCGCTAAGCCTAAAACACAAACTTCATTTAATTCTTCTTTTCGTCGAATTAGATTTGCTATTTCGTGAGCTACTAAAACGGAAGCTTCTAATGATGATTCAAAAATAACGTTATGAATTTTCTCAAAACGTGTCTCTTCAAATTTGCCTGCTTCTCTATAACTTAATTCCTTAGCCTTGTTTATTACCGTATTAACCATAAAAAACCAAATAGATTACTCACTCCAAATTACCTATTTCAACTGGTTTTTATTTTATTATTTCGACTAATAGCGTTGGAACTACTCCAAAGGAACTAATTTTAAAGATGTAACAGCATTGTTTAATCTACGGCAGCATCAATAACATCCAGTTCGGCAATTGAAAAGACGGATTCGTTTTTAACACCTTGCTTAATTATAAATTTCAGGTAACGTGCATTAACCTTTTCAAACATTTTTATTTGTTCTACAGGGTTATTTTCAATATTTGAAAACTCGCCCTGAGACTGTTCAATCCAATGCATCTTATCTGTGCTAGTGTAAAAAGCGTATTTAGAAATTAAATATAAATTGTGTCCAGTCTGTTTTGGGAAGTAGGAAAATCCGTTAATAAGAGAAAGTTCTCCCATGTCTACAATAATTTCCTGTTGCAATTGTGAGTTAATACCTCTAAAAGTCCACGTTGTTGTTCTATCACCATCTATAATACTTTCAGCTGAATGAGTAGAAATCACCTTCCATTTAGCTTTAGATTTCCCGTAATTTATAGTTTTTACTTTACTACTTACATGCTCTTCAGGATTATAAGCCAAGGCTTTAATCGTAACCGCTTGAGGTAGATTAATAGCATCTTTAAACAACTGACTGTTTTGGTTTGGCTCAGTACCATCTGTCGTGTAATAAATTAAATGTCCTTTTTCAGCTTCCATAGTTATAACTCCATTTTTATTACGACGAATATTTGGCATCCCTACAAGTATTGGAGCATTATATGCTTTTATAGCAGAAATAACCAAACTTGATTTAGCGTCAGTAAAATTAATTCTCAGCGCTTTTGTAGTTACTCTTGGTGTTCTTAAAATTCGTTTATACCCAATAGTAGTTTCATTTGCTATGGTTTGCCATTGCTCGTCTACATAAGCTTCAACATTAAATGCTTTTACCCGTTGCCCTAAAGCAATATACTCCTGTAATTCAATTCGGTTAAGCGTTGTTGGTTTTTCAAATTCAAATAATACTGAGCCTGTGTTTATACTGTCATTGGTAGCCCAATAGGTTTCTTTATTGTTATCAGTGAGGTTTTCTGCTCCATAAGCATTGCTATTTCCTCGAATATGATTTGCAGATACTTTTGCACTAATCAATAATTCATCTTTAAAATCGGCTTGAATTACTGCCGTTAGTTCTTTCAAACGCGCAATATCATTTTCATTCACCAGACCACGTTTATCTACCGGAAGATTTAACAAGAGGTTCGCATTTCTTCCAATCGATTCATAATAAATATCAACCATCTCCTTCAGCGGTCTTACTTTACTATCTTCCGATTCATGATAAAACCACCCAGGACGAATAGATACATCGGCTTCACCTGGTACCCACTTTTCACCATCTTCATGACCATTCATAAATTCGGAGTAATGCACTTTACCTGCCAATTCATCTTTCTGCCTCAGCAAACACCAATTGGTTTTCCCAGCCCTTCCTCTCTCATTTCCAATCCATCGCGCTTCCGATGGACCAATACCCCAGACCAAAGTATTTGGAGAAATGTTATAAATCATTTTATAAGTTTCATCCCAATCGTAATACTCCAACGTATTAATTTTTCTAATTTCATTAGCACCTCCATAATAGCCATCACCCCCGTTAGCACCATCGAACCACATTTCAAATACGTCGCCATAATTCGTTAATAATTCTTTCAGTTGATTTCTAAAATAAGTAATGTATTCAGGTTTTCCATAACCGGGATGATTTCTATCCCAAGGGGATAAATAAATACCTAATTTTAATCCATATTCTTTACAGGCTTCAGCTAATTCCTTAACCACATCGCCTTTACCATCTTTCCATGGTGAATTTTTCACTGAACGCTCTGTGTATTGCGATGGCCACAAGCAAAACCCATCATGATGTTTAGCGGTTAAAATAATGCCCTTCATGCCAGCTTCTTTTACTACCCGAGCCCATTGTCTAGTATCCAATTCTGTTGGATTGAATAATTCCGGAGATTCATCACCGTATCCCCATTCTTTATTTGTAAACGTATTTAAAGAAAAATGAACAAAGGCATAATACTCCATATTGTGCCAATTCAATTGCTTTTCTGAAGGTGTTAGCCCAAACTTTTCAGGCGGTGCAACCACTTCTTTACAACCAAGTACACTAATAAAAAAATATGCAACAAATAATTCTTTAACTCTCATCACAATAGCCTTTAAAAAATAAATCAAATAAGTTTATTAACAAATCTATACAAGTAAATGTATTATCATTTTATTATTTCGACAAATAACAAATTATATTATCTAAAGATGATTTAAAATCTAATTTAGAAGAAATAAAATTGTTCATTTAGTTCAACAAATCCTGCAATCGTCGAAAAAATACATATTATTGCAGTCGAAAAGCTACTTTTCATTTTTATAAAACTAAATTATTAATTAGATATGAGTGATATTAAACAAGTGCCGGTTGTACCCAAGAATATGTTAGTTCCTTTTGTGTTGGTTACTTCCCTTTTTGCCTTATGGGGTTTCGCTAATGCCGTAACCGACCCTATGGTTCAGGCTTTCAAAAAAGTATTAGAATTGTCAAACTCCCAGGCCGCCTGGGTACAAATGGCTTTTTATGGGGGCTATTTTTGCATGGCCTTACCTGCTGCTATTTTTATGAGAAAATACTCTTATAAAGTCGGGATTTTAATTGGATTAGCGCTTTATGCGACCGGAGCATTATTATTTTATCCTGCTGCCATCACCGAAAAATTCTGGTTCTTCTGTCTAGGTTTATATATTTTAACTTTTGGTTTAGCGTTTTTAGAAACGGCAGCCAACCCATATGCACTTGCTATGGGACCCAAAGAAACCGCAACTCAACGATTAAATTTAGCTCAGGCATTTAATCCTGTTGGATTGATTGTGGGCTTAGTTGTCGCCCAGCAGTTTGTGTTGAAGAATTTGCAATCGGACGATATTACGGATTTTAGTCTTTTAGATGAAGCTTCTAAAGTCCTGATCAAAACTTCCGATTTAATGGTGATTCGAAACCCTTATGTTGTTCTAGGTTTAGTAATTACTGGTGTTTTTGTACTGTTTTTAGTGAGCAAAATGCCACAATCTAAAGATGAAGGCGCTACACCTAAAATAGGTGAAACCTTTGCTGTTCTCGCTAAGAATAGAAAATATATTTTAGGGGTTTTAGCTCAGATTTTATATGTGGGAGCACAAATTATGTGCTGGACTTACATTTACCAATATGCTGAAGGTTCAAACATAGACAGTGTAACTGCAGGTTTTTATCAAATGGGAGCGTTTATTTTATTTACTATTGGTCGTGCTGTTGGTACCGTAATGCTGCGATTTTACAGCTCCGGAAAACTACTCATGATTTTTGCCGTAAGTGCTATGGTTTGTGTATTAGGGACCATTGTTACCCATGGCGTAATTGGGCTATATTTCCTAATCATGGTTTCCTTTTTCATGTCTTTAATGTTCCCTACCATTTACGGTATTGCTTTGGGAGATTTGACTGAGGAAGAATCAAAAATAGGCTCTGCAGGATTAGTTATGGCTATTGTTGGCGGCGCTTTATTACCTAAACTTCAGGGAGACATTATTGACCTTGGCGGGCATGGTGTAGCCGATACCACCGTTTTAGGTGTTTCAGAAATTAACTTTTCATTCGCATTACCTTTAATCTGCTTTTGCTTCATAGCCTGGTATGGCAATCACGTGTATAAAAAGCATGAATAAAAAAACAAAATTTAAGAGAGCCCGATAACAAATTATCGGGCTTTTTTCACTGATACCCATAAATATCTTTTAGAATTTTAACTTCTCCATTCGCATCAATAACCTTTAAATCATATCGGATATTTATTTTAGTCTTTATAGGCGCATAATAATAAATTACCCAAGCATCGGCTTCTTTGATGCCAATGCAGCCATTAGAATACGCCTTACCTAAAGTCTCTGGATTGGTAGTTGGATGAATTAATTGTCCGTAACGTATCCCGTTCAGTTCTGTTTCAATAAATGGAATTTGTGGTACTAAAGTCACTTTGTCATCATCTCGCCTTGTCACTTTGTAATTGTGATTATTAGCCGGATTGGCGTATCTGGGATTTTTATTATAGCCAACAATCATTCCAGCTCCTGTTCTGGTTCGTAAATCTTCTTCACGACCAGACATTTCAAGATATTTTTTCTCATTTCTCCCGACACGAACAAGGCACTCAAATAACTTAACGGAATCCTGATAAATTCGAAGTTTAAACTCAGGGATATTTATATCGACGGTTGTTTTGTTAAATACTTTTTGGAGGCTTTCTGCAGTTTTAGAATCGGGAAACTTTATCGTATTTCCTTGGGGTAAAACAATCATCTTTTTTTGATTATATACGAAGGAATCTCTTGCTTTCATTCGATAATAATCGGTGTTTTGTAAGGTATCGAGAATCCAAGGGTTATGTCGTACCAAAAGATGTTCGGTTAATATATAAGGCGTTATGGAATCATACTTCAGAACTAATGAATCTATAAATTGAAAATAACCCTCAACGAGAATGTTATGATTTAATATAATTTCCTTTGGATAAGACTTCACCTTATCAACAACATTTAAATCATCCTTTTTCTGACTAAATACAGAAGTTACCAAAATAAAAATGAGAGTAAACCGAAGCCATCGTTTAAAGAAATTCATAACACAAACATTTTTCCTACCGAACTACACTGCTTTCTTTAAGTAATAATTAATAACATCGGCGGTGGAAACAATCCCCACCAATTTATTACCCTCTAAAACAGGCACTGCATGGTAATACTCTGTAGATAATACTTTGGCGACATCTTCGACACTGTCACTGGTGGTTAAGTAGAATGGTTTTGCTGTCATAATATCTTTAACCTTAAGGTTTTTGTACACCTCATGATTGTCATTTATTCCGGCACCAACGATGTTGTACATGAAATCTACCAAACTTACCATCCCAACTAATTCATCATGCTCTACCACGGGAATATGATGATGCCATTTATCTTTTTCATAAATATGCTTCACATCTAAAAGATCTTGATTAGGTGACACCGTAACCACATCTTTTGTCATTACTAATACTATTGAATTGGTTTTCATGGCGTAAATATTTAATGCGTCAAACACTTAAAATTAACGTTTTAAGCACAATTTCAACATGATATATATCATGTTAAATACGGGAAATTGTTAATACATTTAATATCGGGACAAGCTATATATAATCGCCATTTACAAGCTTTTAAAGCATATTGAAATAACCATTAAATACTTCAAATTACGATACAAAACAATTAAACATGAAAACTAAAACCATAATAGAACTACTCACTTTAAGTTCCAGTATTTATGTTTTGGCACGTGATACTAAATTTTTAGAAAAGTTAAATGAGTATTCTGAAAAAGGAAAAGACAACATCAACAAAGTCATGGCAGAATCGGCTTTAGATGAAAACGGCAACGAATTGGAGTTTATGGATAAAATCTTCTTGAAAACTCACGAACTTAAAAACAAACTAGATGCCAAAATTGAAGAATTGGTAGCTAAGTTTTATAAAAAAATCAATGTGGCGCATTTAGATGAAATTAAAGCTTTAAACGAAAAGATTGAAAAGCTAGATCAAGCCATAGCACTTCTAGAAGCCAGACTTAACAAAATGGAAGCTTAACACCATGGGGTTTGTAATTGACATAGTAAAACGAATTAAATCCTTTTCCAGATATAATCAGATACTAAAAGTCTTGATGAAATATGGTTTTGAAGATTTGGTGCAATATCTGGAAGAAAACAGACATTATACCTTCATTCAAAAATTCATTCCAAACAGTACAAAAAAACATGTGGCTCAATACAGTAAATGGGCTAAAATGCGCTTGGTATGCGAAGAACTCGGCCCCACTTTTGTAAAATTTGGTCAGATTTTAAGTAATCGCCCCGATTTAGTGCCTTTAGAACTCACCTTCGAGCTTGAAAAGCTACAGGATAACGTCCCTCCTATGCATGAAAACGTCGCTAAAAGCGTTGTAGAAACAGAACTTAAAAATTCAGTTGAACACCTGTTTGCCTGGTTTGAACCTACGCCTTTTGCATCGGCATCTATGGCGCAGGTGCATAAAGTAACTTTACACTCCGGACAGCGTATTGCTTTAAAAATTCAGCGTGCCGGTATTTACGATGTAATTATTGAAGACATTAAAGTGATGTACAAAATAGCAAGGGTTTTGGAGCACAGAATTCCTTCTTTAAAAAGTTTCGATCCCGTTGGACTGGTTAAAAATTTTGAAGCATCTATTCTAAAAGAACTCGATTTTATTCATGAATCCATCAACGTGCAACGCTTCTATAATAATCTAAAAAGCGATCATTCTCTAGAACAGTTTGCCAAAGCGCCCAAAGTATATCAGGAATTTACAACCTCTAAAGTATTAGCTTTAGAATTCGTATCTGGTATTAAAATAGACCGAATAGCCAAGTTAAAATCTAAAAATATAGACACTAAAATCATTGCCCGACGCTTAAGTATCAGCTACTTTAAACAAATTTTTGAGTATGGCTTCTTTCACGCCGATCCGCACCCTGGTAATTTACTAGTCCTTCCTAATAATCATATTTGTTATCTGGACTTTGGCATGATGGGCAGTATGCTACCCAGAGACATAAGTATCTTCGGAAAATTATTTATAGCCATTACCGATAAAGATGTAAAAAAAATAATTAAAGCATTACAAATGCTTTCTAATAATGCGCCTATTTTAAACCAAAGAGATTTAGAATTTGATATTAATGAATTTGTCGAAAAATATTATGTCAGAGATATTCATGATAACGAAATGAGCACCGTACTCTTAGAACTGAAAGATATTATTATAGCTCACGGATTAAAAGTCCCAACCTACTTCTTCCTCTTCGCGCGTTCTTTGGTTACGATTGAAGGGGTTATTGAAAAATTAGATCCTAACTTAGAACAATTTGAAATTGTAAAGCCTTATTTAAAAGCCAGCGCAACCAAAAAATACAACCCTATAAAAATGGGAAAAAAAGTACTAAATGCTGTCGTTGAACTTGCCGATTATATGGAAGATTTTCCGATGGATTTAAAAAATGCCATTAGAAAAATAAACTCTGGTCAAATAAAAGTAGACAT
Organism: Aestuariibaculum suncheonense; assembly: GCF_014596935.1. Lineage (GTDB taxonomy): Bacteria > Bacteroidota > Bacteroidia > Flavobacteriales > Flavobacteriaceae > Aestuariibaculum > Aestuariibaculum suncheonense. Next base: position 165,038 of record NZ_JACVXC010000003.1, read on the forward strand.
AACCCATAAAGGAATTGATCCTGTGGTACACACCCTTCAAAGAATAACCAAACAGTTAATTACAGCCTTTATTATGCTGGCGTTAATTGTTGGTGCATCGTTGTTTATTGCCTTTAAAATTATTCCGCTCTATCATGGCCTTTCTGTTTTGGGTATTATCTGTTTTCTTTTAGCTATTATATTAGGATTTGGAATGATAACTAACATAAAAAAAGGTGATTACGACTATTAACTTTATCAAAAACATTAATTATTTAAAACAAACAAAGCACGATTTTAGTCGTGCTTTGTTTGTTCAAATTCCATTATAGTTTAAGACATGGAAAACGCCTTTTTAAAATGATTAAAGGCTTCTGAAATTTCGTTTTGAAAATGCTCCATTTTGGTTTCTTCCTTCTTTGCATATTTACCTTTAAACCTATCTATAAATGAATTGAACTCTTTTTTACCTTGCTCAAACGCCGTTTTGGCTTCTGGCTTTTTACTATTAAATTTTTGTTCTAAAATCTCCAGCTGAATTTTAAATTGCTCAATTTCAATAAGGGTTAAAGCATACATCCTATTTAAAGTCTCATTGGTTTTAATTTTCGTTTCAATCTCGTGTATAATGCTAAGCAATTGCTTTTTTTGTTTTTTAAAAGCATCTTTGGTTTCGGCTTTCCCTAATGCCAATTGCACCCGAAGTTCATCGAATTTAGTATGTAATTCTTCTATTTTACCTTTTACATCCTGAATTCTGAATTCGTTATCGTGAATAAACTGATTAAATTTCTTTTTAACCGCTTCATATTTATCTTGAGCTTCTGCTTTTCCTAAAGCAGCCTGTACCTGACATTCCTCAAGTTCTGTAGCCGATTTTCTAAGCGCTTCAATAACCTTATCGACAAAATGAATATCCTTGTTTTTCATGATCTTGTAATTTATTATCCTAATTAAATATCGAAACAAAAGAAGAGGCATACAATGAGGAATATCAGTTTTGATAAAGCCAACACAAAAGATTTAATTTTAAACCATGTACTATTTATTTTACACTTAATTTTAGTAACTTAATCAAATTAACTACATGATTTTAATCATTTTATAATTGTTAATGCTATTATAACTTTAAGTATATAAAAACGGGTTATGCAAAAGCCAAATAAAATAAAAGCGTTTTTCCTTGAAATTGGTGAACTCACTTATTTCACCAAAAGGTTTTTTAAAGAACTGTTTAACAAACCGTTTGAGTTTAATGAGTTACTAAAACAATGCTATAATATCGGAAATCGCTCGTTATTATTAGTTGGTGTTACCGGTTTTATTATTGGATTGGTAATCACCTTACAAACCCGACCTACCCTCGAAGAATTTGGAGCTGAATCCTGGATGCCTTCTATGGTTAGTATTTCCATTATTCGAGAAATCGGTCCGGTTATTATAGCTTTAACCTTTGCAGGACGCATAGCTTCTGGCATTGGTGCCGAATTAGGCTCCATGCGAGTAACCGAGCAGATTGATGCCATGGAAGTTTCAGGCACGAATCCCTTTAAATTTCTGGTGGTCACCCGAGTACTCGCCTCAACCCTCATGTTACCCATTTTAGTTATTTTAGGCGATACCATTGCGCTCTACGGCTCTTATATTATTGAAAATTTAAAAGGCGATGTCTCCTTCCTGCTATATTTCAATAAAGTCTTCGATGCCTTAGCTTTTGGAGATTTGATTCCTGCAACGATTAAAACCTTTTTTTTCGGTTTTGCCATTGGACTGGTTGGATGCTTTAAAGGCTATTATTGTGAAAAAGGCACGGTTGGTGTTGGTTTGGCTGCCAATTCTGCCGTTGTATTTTCATCTATGCTACTCTTCATCATTGACTTTGTAGCCGTGTTTATTACCGATATCTTTTTTGAAATTTAAATTATGAATGAACCTCTAAATATATCAGACACAACAATTAACCTAAGTACCAGAACGCCTATTCTGGAAATAAAGAATTTAAAAAAATCCTTCGGAAATAAAGCGGTTCTGAACGGGTTCAATCTAAAACTATTTGAAGGCGAAAATCTGGTGATTATGGGTAAATCAGGCGCAGGAAAGTCGGTTATGGTAAAATGTCTTGTAGGGTTAATGTTACCAGATTCTGGCAGTATTACCGTAATGGGTCAGGATATTAATGCACTTAATCGCATGGATTTAGACAAACTACGAACAGAAATAGGGTTTCTGTTTCAAGGAAGTGCGCTTTACGACTCTATGACGGTACGCGAAAATTTAGAGTTTCCGCTACGACGCCACAAACACAAATTTGGAAACATTACTGATACCGAACCCTTGGTTTTAGAAGCTTTGAAAAGTGTGGGATTAGAGAACACCATAGATTTAATGCCTTCGGAACTATCAGGAGGCATGCAGCGGCGTGTCGCTTTAGCAAGGGCATTAATATTAAAACCAAAAATTATTTTATACGATGAACCTACGAGTGGACTCGACCCGATTACCTCGAAAGAGATTATTGAACTTATGCGTCGGGTACAACAGCAATATAAAACATCATCACTTATCATAACACATGATGTGGATTGCGCTCGAGTGGTATCAGAACGGATGATACTTCTGGTAGACGGTGTTAATTATGCCGAAGGTACTTTTGAGGCTTTAAAAGCCTCTACAGATAAAAATGTAAAAGCATTCTTTAAATAAATTTTAAAGCCATGAGAAAGACCAATAATGAAAAACTAAGGCTGGGCATCTTCGTTATCCTCGGTTTACTACTGTTTGTTATCGCAGTGTATTTAATTGGTAACCGACAAAATATGTTTGTAAAAACCTTTACCATTAGTGCGAATTTCACCAATGTAAACGGATTGATGCAAGGCAATAACGTGCGATATTCCGGCATTAATATAGGTACTGTAAAAACCATTTTCATGATAAACGATTCCACGATTAACGTCAATATGGCGATTGATGAAAAAATGGTACAACACATTAAAAAAGATGCCATAGCCACCATAGGCACCGATGGTTTAGTGGGAAATATGATTGTAAATATCATTCCCGGTAAAGGTGATGCTGATATGATTTCTTCGGGAGATGTGATAGAAACCTATACTAAAATCGGCACCAGTGAAATGCTGAACACCTTGAATGTCACTAATGAAAATGCTGCATTATTAACAGTTAAATTACTAAATATAGCCAATGATATTTCAAGCAGTAAAGGCACTTTAGGTATGTTAATTAACGACACACTTGTAGCCTCAAACCTTAAGCAGACCGTTAATGAGTTGCGCATTATGAGTTTGGAAGCCAATAACAGTATGAAAGCGCTCAGTTCCATTATAAATTCGGTAAATTTTGATGAAAGTGTCGCTGGTAAATTGCTTGGTGATTCTGTTGAAGCTCAGAAAGTAAGTGCCGTACTCACCAATTTAGAAACCTCTACCGAAGATATTAAAGCCGTTATTAACAACCTAAACGAGACCATTACCGACTACAAAACCAGTAATGGTGCAATTAATTATCTTTTTAATGATGAAGAATTTGTGAAAAATCTGGAGCAGTCTATAAAAAACATTAATGAAGGCACCGATAATTTTAACCAGAATATGGAAGCTCTGAAACATAATTTTCTAACAAGAGGCTATTTTAGAAAATTAGAACGCCAACAGAAGAAAGCCGAGCAACAAAGCAACTAGAAGCATGACCTTAAAATAAAATCATGCTTCTGGTTGCTTTCATTAAACTTAGGCGTATTCTGGATAGAATTTAACTTTCAAATTATTAATAACCTTAGTTACACCTGGTGCAAAAAACGTTGCTCTACGCGCCTCTTCTTTTTCTGTAATAGAATGCACGGTTCCACTTAGGGTTACCACACCTCCATCAACCTCTATCTTAATATTTTTCGCTTCGAGGTCAGCTGATCTTTCAAATGCCTTGGTTATTCTGTCTTTAACTTCTACCGGCTCAACACGTTGTTTAATAACGATGTTATTTACAACACCTTTAACACCATGCAGATTTTCAACAGCAATTTTAGCCGCATTTTTTTGAAAAGACCATTCCACTTCCCCAGTTAAATATACCCAGGCATTTTCAACCTTTATCTGAATTTTATCTTCTGGAAGCGAAGCGTTCCATTTTAAAACGTTAACCACTGCTGTCGCTATGTCGGTGTCCGATTTTCCCTGACCCATTTTAAAATCAACTTCAATATCTTCTGCAACTGCCTTAACACCAAACACACTTTTAGCAGCACGCTCTGCAGCAATTTTTTTAGCATAAGTATCAACCACGCCATTAAGCGTTACCACGCCATTTTTAACGATAACCCCTATTTGAGTTTCGTCTATGTTAGATTGCCAGGCTAATTCGTCCAGCACATCTTGTTTTATTTGAGAATCTGTTTTCATAATTATAATATTTTAAGTTTTTAAATGAACAAACGTATTTTAAAACCACGGTTGTTTTTACATAAAATCACCATGATCATCTATTTTTACTCTAATGTGTTTATCTCCGTTTTCTAAAGTGATTTTGTATAATTTTTTAATGTTATCGGGCTCGTAATAATTTACCAGATATACGTTTTTAGACAACTTCCATTGTGGAAATCTTTCAGCTACAGCTTGTTTTACATCTTCAGGTAAATCAATATTTTTGAATCTTTCGGCAGTTCTTAACAGGGTACTTTCATGATCGTAAGTGGCTAATATTTTTCCTTTCGGAATAATAAAAAACACTTCGTAATACTCGTTATCTTCAGAATAAATGTCTAAATCTTTAACATTAAAATCGCTGACTTTTAATTCTAATTTCTCAACATCTATAGCTAAATCTCTTGAGCCCGTAGCATCCAAATATTTGTAGTTATGCACGATAACAACTTCTGGTAATTGAATGGGGACTTGGGCGTAAATTGAGGTGGTTAATCCCAGTATAAACAAACCAATAATAATATTTTTCATGACTTTAATCTTTATGGATTAATACAATTAAATCTATTCATATAAACCTAAATGTAAAATGACGCTCATCAGTTTTAAATGATTTTTTAAAACTGATTTTAAAGATGTTATACCATAAGAATTAAAGGATTTATTAGGCTATAAAGTTGAGTGAAGTTCGATATAGGTGATTTCAGGACGCATACCTAATCTGCCCGGAAAACCAATCCATCCCAACCCCCTGTTCACATAAAGGTATTGGTCTCCACTACTGTACAATCCTGCCCAATGTTTATATTTGTATTTTATGGGACTCCAGGTCTTGTTTTTGTATTTTAATCCCAATTGCATACCATGTGTATGTCCAGATAAAGTTAAGGCGATATTGGTTTTAGTGATGACCTCCTGCTCCCAATGGCTGGGGTCGTGGGACAATAATATCTTAAAAGGAATATGACTTGACGCTTTTAAGGCTTCCTCTAAATTTCCATATTGCTTAAACGGAGGTGCTCCCCAGTTTTCCACACCTACAATGGCAAGCTGTTCATAATCTTTATGAATGATATCAGATGTATTGCATAACAATTTAAAACCAACATCTTTATAAAATTGCTTGATTTTATTAACGTTATCCTGCTTTTCAGCTTTTGAATTCCATTTTGAATAATCACCATAATCGTGATTTCCTAAAACGGCATACTTCCCTTGTTTAGCCAGTAATTTATTAAATATGGTATCCCAACCTACAAGTTCCCAGGCGTAATTATTCACCAAATCGCCAGTAAAAAAAATATAATCGGGATGTAAATTATTAATGAGTACAACCGCCTTATCTAACACCTTGTAGCGTTTGTTAAATCCACCAAGATGCAAATCGGAAATCTGCACAATGGTGAGTCCTGCAAAAGCCTCGGGCAACTGCTTGAAGTATAGCTTGTGTTTATACACTTTAAAATGATACACAGCCTTAAAAATGGCATAAACGATAGCTAAAAATGGCAATATTCCGGATAACAATCCTACTATAGGTACCATAATTAAAGACTCTTGTTCTGTTAAAATCACCTTTCCGAAATACAGAACGGATATCATGATGACGAATACTATTTTAGGAATAAATGATAATACCGTAAGGCCATAAAGTCTAGACACCAAAAGCTGTTTTCGTCTTGGGTTGATATCATCTAAAGTGACTTTAAGTATAATAATTGAAGTTACTAAACCAATAGTAAAACACCAGAACAATATAAAAATACTGTTTTTTAAAAATGAAGAGGTAATTAATGTTGTGATATTCTGAAGCCAGTAGAACGACAATACATCTACCAATAAAATAGCCAGACACAACAACAATATGGTGAATAACGAATAGCTACGCATAGCTTTTAGGTTTAAATCATTCGGTTTTCAGCCTGCGTTTATCTCTTAACGCCCAGTATATGCCTTTGACGTCCGAGGCCCAGTTATCATACATAAAAATGAGTGCTATTTCTTCAATCGTTTCTAAAACACCGATAATAATCATAACATAAAACAAAATGCTTTCCGGATAAAAAAACAAGGAAAACAAAATGAATATGCTTTGAAGTATGGCAGAAAGCTTAGCCAAATAAGTATGAAACGCCGTTGCTTTACCATATTTGAAATACGCGATAAGCATTTGAGCGATATACGGAATAAAAGCCAGAAGGATAATAACTAAGTTGGTTTTGATAAAACGTGTTTCAAAATAAAACAAGCCAATCAGTCCAACAATTAAGGTCATTTGATCTCCAAATGAATCTAGCTGTGAGCCTCTGGGACTGGTAATTTGAAGTTTTCGAGCCAAATAGCCATCCAGCGCATCGGTTAAATAACTTATCAATAATAACCAGGTAAAAATCTGGCGCACATCCAATGCGATCAACACCAATAAAAACGGAGCTGCTGCAATTCGGTAAAACGACAGCCAATCAGCAATATTGAAGTTTTTAAAAGTGAGCATGGGTTCTTTTTTTTATAAGGGTTCTATCTTCTATAAATCTTCATATAAACGCAATCTGTTATTCAAATTGGTAATTTCCTTTTTTAGGGTATTGACTTGTTCTAATAAATTATAAATAGCATCGATTCCTTCCATGTTTATTTCTAAATCATAATGCAACCGCGCTATTTTTTCAACCTTTTGTAATTCTGTTCTATGAATAAAAAATTCATTCTTCAGAACTGTTAATTCTATCAGTTCAAATTCCTTTAGGGTATTTATAAACGTTTCCGGAATTTTATAATGTTTGCAAACCACGTGTACCTCTATTAAATCGGTTGTTTCCATTAGGCTCTTAAGTTTTGTAACTGGTTTAATAATGCTTTTTCTTTTTCTGATAATTTGGTTGGTAATTTAATCTGATACGTAATAATCAAATCACCAAACTGTCCTTCTTTTCTGTATTTAGGAAACCCTTTACCTTTCAGTTTCACTTTTGTTCCACTTTGTGTCTCGGGTTTAATATTCAGCTTCACTTTACCGTTAAAGGTATCTACCATAAGCTCTCCCCCCAATAAGGCTTTATACAAATCGAGGTCTACTGTAACATATAAATCATCTTTATCTCTTTTGAATTTAGAATGATTTTCAATAACAAACTGAATATATAAATCGCCATTGGGGCCACCATTGATACCTTGACCACCGTGACCTTTAATTTTTATAATTTGTCCGTTTTCTACACCTGCCGGAATAGTAATTCTAATATTTTTATTGTTTACCGTTAAGGTGCGCTTATGCGTGGTGTAAACGTCATTTAAATTGAGTTGTAATGTGGCATTAAAATCCTGCCCCCTAAATTTTACTTGCCTACCATGACTTCCTGCTGATGCTCCCCCAAACATATTTTCAAAAAACTCTGAAAAATCTTCTTCCGAATAGCGTTCGCTATCACCCTGGTATTGTCTATGGTATTGCTCCTGCTGTTTTGCTTTTTCGTATTCCTCTGCATGTTGCCAATGCTCGCCATACTGATCGTATTTTTTCCGATTATCAGCATCGCTCAGCACTTCATTAGCCTCATTAATCTCCTTAAATTTAGCCTCTGCAACTTTATCATTGGGATTTAAATCCGGATGGTATTTTCTTGCCAACTTGCGATAGGCTTTTTTTATATCACTTTCTGAAGCCGTTTTGGGAATACCCAGTATTTTATAATAATCTATAAAAGCCATGTTATTTTTATATCTTTAGGTAGAAAGTTAACACCTTTATAAGTTAATAAAAATGATATAAATCATTTAGAACTTTAAACAACTATTTCACCATCCGCCATCTGTATAATACGATGCGTTTTATTGGCAAAATCTTCATCATGCGTCACGATTAAAAGCGACAAACCCTGCTCGTCAGTCAATTGCTTAAATATATTAAACACGTTTTCAGCATTATAACTATCTAAATTACCCGTAGGCTCGTCTCCCATAATAATGGAAGGATTATTAATTAAAGCTCTGGCAATAGCTACACGCTGCTTTTCACCTCCTGATATTCTTGAAGCTCGTTTTTGAGCAAGATGCTCTATGTTTAACTTTTTTAACTTCTCGTAAGCATCATATTCTATTTCCTGTAATGATTTTTCTCCCAGTTTTTTCGCGGGAAGCATAACATTTTCAAAAACCGTGAATTCCGATAATAAATAATGAAACTGAAATACAAATCCGATATGCTTGTTACGCAGAACAGACAAGTGTTCACTGCTTTGATTGGTAATTAATTGATTATTAAGAAATAATTCACCTTCATAATCGGTATCCATTGTAGATAGAATATAAAGCAATGTCGACTTTCCACAACCCGACTTCCCCATAATTGAAGCGAACTCACCTTTTTTAATTTGAAAATTGATATCCTTCAAAACATGGAATAATACCGGTTTTTTGAAGTACTTATTGATATGTCTGGCTTCTAATACTATACTCATGCTATTGTCCTCTTATAATTTTAACCGGATCTATTTTTCTTGCTTTTTTTGATGGCAAGTAGCCCGCGAGAAATGTGGATATCATGGCAAAAGAAAAACCTATTACAAAAAACACAGGGTCTAAGTTTATGGGATACGTTTCTACCGTTGGCAGAGCTTCTGTTTTAAAAGGAATAGTATCAATAATACTTACCAGTCCCAAACCTATTAAAAGTCCTAAAATACCTCCTACAAATCCAATAATCATGGCCTGACTCATAAAGATGAGCTGTACATCTTTCCCTGAGAACCCTGTAGCTTTTAAAATAGCAATATCATTCATTTTCTCATAAATCAACATGTTAAGAATGTTGTAAACCCCAAAACCTGCTACAATAAGTAATGTTATTGATACGGCATATGTAATGAGGTTTCTTATTTTCGTTCCTGTTTCAAATTGAGCATTGGCGGTTTTAATATCAACAGCTGTAAGTTTAAATTGCTGTTCTATTTTTTTTGATAATGGAATTGCCTGCTCGATATCATACATTTTTACATTAATATCAGTAATATAGTTATTGGTTCTGCCTAAAATACGCTGGACGGTTTTTATTTTTGTAAAGCTTTGAACAGCATCTAAATCGGCTATTCCACTTTGGTAAAACCCTACTATTTTTAACGGAAAAACACCACCGTTAATGGGGCTAACCTGAACACGATCCCCAATCTTTAAAGCCATTTTTTCAGCTATGCCAATTCCTAATAAAATACCATTATCAGTATTTTGTAAAGCTTCTGCCGAGCCTTCAACAATATAATCTCCTAGATTAAACAGCCCGGCTTCATCTAAAGGATTAATACCTGTAAGATTACCACCTAATTCTATAGAACCGGCTATATAAAAAATTTGAGTTTTAACCTGCGGTAATACCCCTCGAACTTCTTTTTTATTTCGTAAGTAAGTTATAATTGGTAAGGCATTATGAATATTCTTCTGACTTAATTTAGGCTTAACAGAATGTACAATGCTAAAACTTTGCTTAACATTGCCGTACATTGTCAGAGGTTGCTTTTCTGATGGTTTTATTTCATTATAAATATGAACATGCGGTGTCTGATTCAAAATTAAATTATCTAACATCGCATTCAAGCCGGTCATAAAACATACCAAAGTAATATAAGCTCCAATACCAAAAGTAACCCCTAGGGCGGCCGTGGCTGTTTGCTTAATTTTGGTGAGCAAATGAGTTTTTGAAATGTTTAGTATGACGGCCCAGTTTACCATTATTCAGGTTTATAAATCAAGGTTTCTTTAGTAATTCCTGAGATTATTTGTACAAATTCCATGTTTTTAAGTCCCGTAACAACAGGTACAAAACCATCATCGGTCTTTACATAATTATCAGCTGTTAAAAAATCTTTAGGTATTACCAAGACACTATCCTTTTTAGCTATGATAATATTAGCCTCCCCTGACAGCCCTGGATATAAGATCTCCGGGGCCTCTTCAAAAACGGCTTCCAAGGTAAAGGTTTGATTGCGTTCGTCTTTTTTAGGATATATTTTTGATACATGCCCCTTAAAAACATGTTCTTGGTAAGCATCTAAATATATTAAAGCCTCCTGTCCTACTTCAAGACTAACAATGTCAACTTCGTCAACCAGCATTTCAATAATAAAATTAGTCGCACTACCAATTGCAGCCAGCGGCTCTAAAGATGTTACAATTTCTCCCGGCTCTTTGTATAAAGCATATACTTTGCCTTTAATTTTACTTTTAACAGTAAAATCTTTATTGATTATTAAGGCGTTTTGATAATTGTTTTCTGATTGTTTTAAAGCTGCTTCCAATTCGTTTTTGGTTCTGTCGTAATTGTTTCGAAGCGTTATTAAATTATTATACGAAAGCTCATAATTTAACTTTTTAGTATCATACTCTGATTTAGAACCAATATGCTGTTCCCAAAGTTTTTTTTGTCTAAAATAATTGACAGAATCGTTTTCATACTTCAGATGAGCAGCATTAATCTGAGTTTTTAAACCATTTAAGACAGCTGCTTTTCCTGAAAAATTTTCCTTTGCCAGTATTAAGTTGAATTTAGCGGTTTCAGCATTTAATTTTGGAGTACTATTTATAATTTGAATAATTTGCTGATTTTTAGAAACATTATCACCTTCTTCAATAAAATTTTCATCCAGAATGCCTGAAACTACGCTATAAACAAGATATAAACTATCTGGCTGAACAGTAACGGAACAATACACAGATTCTGTTAAAGGCATTATTATAGGCTGTATTTTATCCTGTTTTCTGGAACATGATAATACCATAAGAATTGAAAAATAAACTAAAGGCGATTTCATCATCATTAAGTTTACTATGATTGTGTTTATAAGCCACCGGCAATTTTTAGTTATAGTGTATAAATAAGATTATTTCTTCAGCTCCAAATCAAGTTTGGCCATCATAATCAATTCCGACTTATTAATTCCGGAAAATGCAGCGGCGATAGCATTGGCTGTTTTAAGAATAAGTTTTTTAAGCTTTGGCGTAAACAAATGAGGTTGTGAATTTTTGTAGGCTACAAAATCGTTAAAACACCTATCGTTATCGGTATATTTCTGACTTTTGAGCCAATCGAAAACAATTTCAATCTCATAGGCGGCATCAGAACCATAATCATCTTCAAGATTATCTAAATTCAACCAATGCTTTTTCACAAGAACTTTCAACTTATCGAATTCTGCCTTATTAACGGAATCATCGGCAGAAGCCATAGCATAAAACAGTTTACCAAGATTTTGGTAAAGCTTATGTGTCATTTTCATTTGAGTTTTCATCATTTCCCGATTTATACTATTAAAATTACATTATTCTTAGAATGTTTATAATGATATTAATCAGTCGTTTTGAAATAAAAAGGTCATTTTTTTTGTATTTTTAATAGACCTTAACAAAAGCATATTTTTATGTTTCACCAAGACCAAGAAATATTTAACATTCTGTTAGAAACCGTGTCGCTGGGTGTTGTTATTGTAGATAGTGATCAGGTCTTGAAAGAGGTGAATGCGGCATCTGAAACGATGTTTGGGTATTCAAAACAAGAACTTCTTGGTCAATCGCTAAACGTGCTTATTCCGTCAACTTATCATCCTAATCATTCAAAATATTTCGATCAGTTCATAAAAGAAGGTAAACGCCGTAAAATGTCTGAATCTGCAGATATTTTTGGGCTAAAGAAAAACGGTTCTATATTCCCTGTCGAGATCGAACTGAATCCATTTACGAGTGGTAACAAAAGCTATGTTATTGCTTTAATTAGTGATATTTCTGAAAAAAAAGAAGTTGAAAAAAACCTGATGTTGCGTACACAGGCTTTAGATTCGGCTAAAAGCGGTATCGTTATTACCGATGCCTTAAAACCTGACAATCCCATCATCTATTTCAACTCAACCTTTCAAACTCTTACCGGATATTCCGACGATGAAATCCTGAACCATAACATTAAATTTTTACAAAGAAAAGATCAAAATCAAAAACCTCTACAAAAACTTAAAGAAGCCATGCTAATGGGTGAAAGTTGTCAGGCTACTTTAAGAAGTTACAGAAAAGACGGCAGTATGTTCTGGAATGATATGTATGTGTTCCCGATAACAAATTCCAGAGGTTATGTTACCAATTTTGTTGCCATACAGAATGATGTTACCTTAAAAAAAATTGCCGAAGAAGAACGTTTGCATCTAGCTTCCATTTTTGATGAATCACTGAATGAAATTTATGTTTTTGAATCGAAAACACTCAAATTCATCAACGCCAACTACGGGGCTCAAAAAAATATAGGCTACACACTGGAGGAATTAAAAACCATGACTCCTCTGAATATTACTTCTCCTGAAACCGAAGCAAAGTTTAAAAACACCATTCAGCAATTGCTTAAAACCCATATCGAAAAAATTGAGTTTGAAAGTGTTCACCAGCGAAAAGATGGTTCCAAATATCCTGTTGAAGTCCACCTGCAATCGTCTGTATTAAACGATAAAAATGTTTTTGTAGCTATTATTTTAGATATCACCGAACGAAAGAACTACACTACCGAACTAGAACATAAAGTAGAAGAACGCACACAACAGCTAAAACAGGCTCTAAGCAAAGAAAAAGAACTCAATGAACTTAAAACCAGTTTTTTATCCCTAGTGTCTCATGAATTCAAAACCCCTTTAAGTGCCATTTTAACCTCCTGTGAATTGCTAGGTAAGTATCAATTGGAAGAACATCAGGACAAACGTAACAAACACATTAAAACCATAAAGGATAAAGTACACTTTTTAAATAATATTCTTAACGACTTTTTATCGGTTGAAAAATTAGAAACAGGAAAAGTAAATTACCGATTCACTGATTTTAAACTCAGCAAGGTGGTAAATGAAGCTGTTTACGATGCCAACATGCACTTAAAAGAAGGTCAGCAGATAAAATATCCTGAAAATATAGACGATTTATCGCTTTATCAGGACGAAAAAATCATTCAGTTAATCCTCTCTAATCTGCTCTACAATGCTATAAAATATTCCCCTAAAGGCACCTCAATTGATTTATATGTCCATCAGGATGGCAGCAATACACACATAAAAGTAAAAGATAACGGTATTGGCATTCCTGAAAAAGACCAGAAACACATTTTTGAACGCTATTTCAGAGCCGAAAATGTACTTAACACACAAGGTACCGGTATTGGATTAAATATTGTTAAAAACCACATTGAAAATTTAGGCGGATCCATTTGTTTTGAAACTCAAGAACATGTAGGATCGACATTCAGTATAACTTTTCCAAACGCAGCAGAACTATGAAAACCGTTTTATTAATAGAAGATGATAACGTTTTAAGAGAAAACACCGCTGAACTTTTAGAATTATCAAACTACAAGGTCATAACAGCTGCTAATGGAAAAACTGGTGTTGAACTTGCTAAAAAACACCATCCAAATGTTATTATTTGTGATATTATGATGCCTGTACTTGACGGCTTTGGTGCCTTAGAGGCTTTATCCAAGCACAAAACAACAAAACACATTCCGTTTATCTTTTTATCTGCAAAAACCGAACATCAGGATATTAGAAAAGGCATGAACCTTGGTGCTGATGATTATTTAACCAAACCATTTACAGAAGACGATATTGTTTGCGCCATTGAAAGCCGACTGGCTAAAGTTTCAATTTTAGAAGAGACACCCCATTTTAACCAACATATTGAACCCGTTCATGCACATGAGAATGAAATAAAATCGCTTAACGATTTGAAAAACTTCTTTGACGACAATGGTAAGATATTCAACTTCCATGAAGAGGATATTATTTATCACGAAGGGGATCATTCCAACTTCATATATCTCATTAATTACGGTACTGTAAAATGCTATAGAATAGACGAAAAAGGCAAGGAACTGGTTACAGCAATCCATAAAGAAGATGATTTATTTGGCTACAACTCATTCACCAATAACGCCCCGCATAAAGAAACTGCTGCAGCTATATCTAACACTCAACTATCTGGAATTTCAATCCTTGATTTCAATGAATTACTGGATAAAAATCATAAAATAGCCTTGGCTCTTATTGAACTTCTATCCAACGATTTGTCATCAGCGAAAAGCTTACTACTTCAAATGGCCTATGGTACCGTGAATAAAAAAACGGCAGCAACCATTTTAAAATTCGCTGAAAAAATCAATCGGAAGCCTGAAGATCCTATAAAAATTTCCCGAAACGATTTAGCCAGCGTTGCCGGTATTGCTACAGAAACATTAATACGAGCACTGACTGAATTTAAAAAACTTGGCATCATAACTGCCGAAGGACGAAACATTAAAGTGCTCGATATTCAAAAGTTAAAAAATATTTCATAACCAACACCTCCACTTTTTTTTAGATGATGAATATCATTTTAGCTATCATGACTTCATTGTAAATTAGATAAGCTAATAAGCTCGAAATATCAGAAGTATTTAAATTTCGATAATCGGGTAAAGATGATGTTAAAATGAAAAATATACTCTTGCCAACGGACTTCTCTGAAAACGCATGGAATGCCATTAAGTATGCCATTAACTTCTTTGCTTACGAAACTTGTCAGTTTTACCTGTTGCATGTAAATAGAGTTAGCAGTAACATAACAGATGGCTCACCATACATCGCTACTACAGAAGTTTTAGAACGTTTGTATTTAAAACCTACCAAACAGCAATTGCGTATGGTTTTAAAACGTATATCTACCGAATGTGCTCATAACAACAATCATAAATTTTATGTACTTACAGACTATAATTTTTTTATAGAATCCATTCGTCAACACGTTGAAGAAAAAAAAATCGACCTGATTGTTATGGGTACCAAAGGCGCAGAAGGTTTAAACGCCATGATTGTTGGCAGTAATACGGGAGATGTAATTAAAAAAGTGAAATGTAACACATTAGCCGTTCCTGAAAAAGCAACTCTAACTGACATAAGAGAAGTGGCTTTCCCAAGTGACTTTTCTCTGAATTACAATATTCAAATTTTACAACCGCTACTTGATATTCTTGAAAACTACAAGGCCTCATTGCGTATTCTACACATCAATAAAAACCAAACCGATTTAAATACAGAACAATTGAAGAATCGCGAATTATTAGAAGATTATTTTATTAATACCGAATCCAGTATTCACTATTTAACCAACAAACGCCTTGAAGACGCTGTACAGTGTTTTATCGATAGCCGAAATATTAATTTAATGTGTATGGTTGCTAAAAACCTAAATTATTTTCAGCAAATATTATTTCATTCAAAAGTTGAAGAGATAAGCTACCACACACAAATACCGTTTTTAGTCTTACATGAAAAAAATTAAACATTATGGACCATTCAATATTTTTAGCCAAGTTTTGGGGTTGGTATCTCATCATATTTTTCCTAATTCTGAGTTTTAACCCTAAACGCATCCGACAAATATTTACCGATTTAAAAGATGAAAAGTTTTTAATTCTTTCGGCTTTCACTGCCATTAATATAGGTTTACTCAATACCTTATTTCACAATATCTGGGAGCCAAACTGGACTTTAATCATTACGCTTATCGGGTGGTTTTCCATTGGTATCGGGTTATCCTTGTTTATTTTTCCCAAACAAACAACCTCGGTTTTAGAGCTAATAAATATCAAGCTGGTTCAACTTATTTATACACTGCTTTTTTTAGTTGGCTTGTTTCTGTTAAATATGGCTTATAATATTGTACCTGCATAGAACTTGAACTGATATATATCATTTCTGGGTTTAGTATTTTTAAATACATTGAAGCTGTAATGAAGTTGAATAACGATTGGAATGCTTATGAACACAGAAATACTTGGTTATGCCTTTATTACAAATTCCCAAAAAGGCTATTAATTGAATTCGCTAACATAATTTGCGATGAAAACAGGGCACGATTTTAATTGAAAACGCGTCCTGTTTTTAATTTACCAAACGACTTCTAAAAACCATTTAATCTGATAAATATCATTGTAACAACATCTTACAAACTCTAATTTTATTAACATAATACTTAAGGTGATGAGAAAGATATTAATACCAACGGATTTTTCAGAGAATGCATTTAATGCCATAACTTTTGCTATAGATTTATTCAAATATGAGATTAGTGAGTTTTATATTACGAATGCCTATCAGGATGACATTTATGCCGATGAAGCCTTAATTGAAGAAAGCGATTTGCAAAGTGTTACCGAAACCGTGAGTAATAATTCTAAGTATCAGCTTAATCGTATTTTAGAACGTATAGAAACCATTTCTCCCAACCCCAAACACAGCTACCATAGTGTTTCTGCCAACAATTTACTTATTGATGAAATGGACAAGATTGTTGATGAAAAAAACATCGATATCATTGTTATGGGGACACGTGGAAAAACCAATGACAAAAAAATTACATTCGGTAGCCATACCTTACAGGTCATTAAATATGTGCAATGCCCGGTATTAGCCATTCCCGAAAATTATAAGTATGCTCAGCCCAAACACATCCTTTTCCCTACCAACTATTTAATACCTTACAAAAGAAGAGAGCTTAAATTACTCTGCGAAATGGCATCGCCTTTTCGAGCTATTATAGACACCCTTTACATCTCTATAAGCGACAAACTTTCTTTAAGACAAAAAGATAACCAGACCTTTATTAAAGAAGCGCTTCATAAAAACATCATCAATTTTAAAATCATCAAAAGCAAACAAATTATAAATACCATCTATCAATACATAAAAGAAAACAACATAGACATGTTGGTTATGGTAAACACAAGACACTCTTTTTTGGAAGATATTCTATATCAATCGACAATAGACGAATTCAGTCTCAATATAGATATTCCGTTTTTAGCCTTACAAAACATAAAACGCTATTAAGTCGATTTTTAGAATTTTAGTATCAACCAGAAGAAGTCCTGACAACATCAAACTACAATAACCATTAAAACTAAAGTGATGAAAACAATACTTCTGCCTACCGATTTTTCAGATAATTCTTGGAATGCGATAACATACGCTTTACAGCTCTTTAAAGAAGACACCTGTACCATTTACCTGCTAAACACATACACACCTGCCATTTACCATGTAGAATATGTATTAGTACAGCCTGCACAATTTGGTATGTATGATGCCGTTAGAGAACATGCTATAAACAGTTTAGAAGAATTTAAAATTCGTATTAAAACCGAGTTCAACAATCCTAAACATACCATTGAAACTATAGCTACGTTTAACACCTTGATTTCTGAAATTAATGAAATAGTTACCGAAAAGCACATCGATTACGTTATTATGGGAACACAAGGTGCAACCGGAGCTAAAGAAATTTTGTTTGGTTCAAATACAGTACATGCTTTAAAACATGTAAAATGTCCGTTACTTGCCATTCCCAGTGGGTTTAAATTTGAAGAACTTCATGAAGTTTTATTCCCTACCGATTACGGGATACAATACGAAGAACGTCATGTAAAACCTATTTTCGACCTCATTTCATTAGATTTTACCCAAGTTAATATTCTCCACGTCCTAGACGGATATGGCCTAGCTGAATATCAGAAAGAAAATAAAGCAACCTTAAAAACCTATTTTAAAGAAGCCACTTACCTAATACATGAAGTCGATAGACAAACCGTTGAAGAAGGCATCTCTAATTTTCAATTACAAACCCGAATCAACTTGCTTGTGATGATAAATAACAAACACTCTTTTTTTACCAATTTGTTTTTCAAATCGACTATAAACCAAATCGGCTTTCATCTAAATGTTCCTTTTCTTGTAATTCCCGATAAAATTTAAAATTAGAGCAGCAAAATAAAGCCTGATGCATTTTATCAGGCTTTTGCGTTTACATTTCCCTCCCTCTCCTATCTACTCGCGTTAAAAATTATAAATCAAATAGATAGTATTAAAAAGAATCAATTATATTATAACGTATTTTGAATCATATTTCATTTTATATACATCTTAATGTTTTTCAATTAAGACAAAATTATCCTAATTATGATAATTATCATGTTTTTTAGCATTTGTAAATTATAGCTTTGAAAAACAAAATCAATTAAAATGAAAACAATAGCTAACTATTTACCCTTATTTATTTCCTTATTATTTTTTAGTTGCTTCGAAAGCAAAGAAAACCAATATGATAAAGCTGAAGATATCCCTGTTACTAGAGAAATGATTGCTGAATTAACTTCTCCTCCTAATGTACCAGCTCCAATAGGGAGAAGAAGCGCAAAAAAACTCATTGTTAAAATGGAAATTCTTGAAAAAGAAGGCGAAATAACAGATGGTGTTCGTTATGTATACTGGACTTTTGGGGGTACGGTACCTGGAAGCTTTATTAGAACCCGTGTTGGTGATGAAGTAGAATTTCATTTACAAAATCATCCGGACAACAAATTACCACATAACATTGATTTGCATGCGGTAACTGGACCAGGTGGTGGAGCCGAATCATCATTCGTTGCTCCCGGACACGAAAAAGTATTTTCTTTCAAAACCTTAAATCCAGGTTTATATGTTTACCACTGCGCTACTGCTCCTGTAGGTATGCATATTGCTAATGGTATGTATGGCTTAATTTTAGTCGAACCAGAAGGAGGATTACCCCTTGTTGACAAGGAATATTACATCATGCAAGGAGATTTCTATACTAAAGGCGATAACGGCGAACGCGGATTACAGCCTTTTGATATGCAAAAAGCCGTTGATGAAAAAGCCGATTATGTGGTGTTTAATGGTAAAGTTGGTGCCTTAACAGGTGATAATGCCATTACTGCCAAAGTTGGTGAGACTGTTAGACTTTTTGTAGGTAATGGTGGTCCTGGATTAGTTTCTTCGTTCCATGTTATTGGTGAAATTTTCGATAAAGTACATATTGAGGGCGGTGATAAAATTAATGAAAATGTACAAACTACACTCATTCCTGCCGGGGGCGCAGCCATAGTTGAATTTAAGGTTGATGTTCCAGGAACATTTATTTTGGTAGATCACTCGATATTTAGAGCTTTCAATAAAGGTGCTTTAGGGATGCTTAAAGTTGAAGGAGAAAAAAACAAAAAAATATACTCTGGAGAAATTAGAGATGATATCTACCTTCCTGAAGGACCAGGAATTCAATCTATGCCAACAACTGATGAAATTGTAGAATCTGATATTCCTGCCAAATCCTTTGAGGAACAAATGCAATTTGGAAAACAAACCTATATACAAACCTGTTTTGCTTGTCACCAGTCTGAAGGACAAGGCATACCAAACGCTTTCCCTCCTCTTGCAAAATCGGATTATCTAAATGCCGATGTAAACAGAGCCATCGATATTGTATTACATGGTAAATCGGGTGAAATAACTGTAAATGGCGAAAAATATAATAGTGTTATGACCAAACAAATGCTCTCTTCTGAAGAAATAGCAAATGTACTAACCTACGTTTACAACAGCTGGGATAATTCTGGCAAAGTCGTTAGCAAAGAGATGGTTGATAGCGTTAAAAACAAAAAATAACAAAGTCATGAAAGGTCATGTTTTTAGATTACTAACACTTATACTCATTACCCAAACATCACTGTTTGCACAATCTGAAAATATGGCCTTTATAAAAGGAAATCGATATATTCCGCTTTACGGAAGAGATTCTACTGTTGTAGAAGTCAAAGACTTTGAAATGGACATCTATCCGATAACCAATGCCCAGTTTCAGGATTTTGTAGCAAAATATCCAAAATGGCAAAAATCTAATGCTTTAAAATTATTTACCGATAAGAGCTATCTTTCCAATTGGGAAAATGACTTTGAACTTAAATCTTCCGAAAAACCAGACAGCCCCGTAACGTATGTATCCTGGTTTGCAGCCAAAGCCTATTGCGAATGCCAAGGAAAACGTTTACCCACCGTTGATGAATGGGAATATGTCGCCATGGCTGATGAAAACATACGTGATGCGCGAATAAAACCGGACTACAACAAGCAAATTTTAGCCTGGTACGAAGCCCCGAGAACCAACGAAAATAGTATAGGACAACACCCTAAAAATGTCTGGGGAATTTATGATTTACACGGTTTAGTTTGGGAGTGGACACTCGATTTCAATTCGGTATTGATTACCGGAGAATCACGAAAAGATGTAGATAAAGACAGTAATTTGTTTTGCGGAAGTGCCGCCGTGAATGCCACCGACTTAATGAACTACGCCGCCTTTATGCGTTATGCCATTCGAGGGAGTTTAAAAGCAAAATATTCCATGAAAAATCTAGGATTTAGATGTGTAAAAGACATAAACAAATAATCATGAAGCCCTTAAAATCAATTATAATTCTGGTATTGCTCACACTCACTTTCAGTTCCTGTAACTCCAATAAAAACAATCAGGAAACGGTACTTTTCCAATGTCCCATGCACTGTGAAAGTGATAAAACTTATACAGATGCAGGAAATTGCCCCATATGTAAAATGGATTTACAATCGTTGGAACCAAGTACTTCAAAAATTGAAAATACGATTGGTATTTCAGAAGAATCTATTTTCAATTTAACGTCTGATTGGAACACCGAAGAGGGTGAACAAATTCAGTTAAGGGACTTAAAAGGAAAAACTCTGGTTATGGTAATGATTTACACCTCATGTAAAGCAGCCTGCCCACGTTTGGTGGCCGATATGCGTAATATTGAGGCTAAAATTCCGGATGACAAAATGGATCAGCTTAACTTTGCGTTAATCAGTATCGATCCTGAAACAGATACGCCAGAGCGCCTAAAAGCCTTTGCGATTGAAAATTATATGGATGAACCACAATGGACGTTCCTTCAAGGTACTGAATCCGGTGTTCGCGAATTCGCAAATGTGCTGGCGGTTAAATACAAACAAATTTCGCCAATAGATTTTTCGCATTCAAACATTATAAGTGTTTTTAATCCGCAAGGCGAATTAATGCATCAGCAGGAAGGTTTAGGGGTTGACAACAATGAAACCATAGAAACAATTCTCCAATTAATTCACTAATACTTTTGTTTACATATAAATTCTCTTTCCCTTGGTTTTGCCTACATGTAATAGTATCAATAAAATTCCTAAGGGCAACAGGACACTGAATAAAAACAACAACAAATAATAGTTTGAAATTAATCCCATACCAAGGTAAAATCTACAACCTTGGATTAATAAAATAACTTCA
Source organism: Aestuariibaculum suncheonense (assembly GCF_014596935.1). Classification (GTDB taxonomy): domain Bacteria; phylum Bacteroidota; class Bacteroidia; order Flavobacteriales; family Flavobacteriaceae; genus Aestuariibaculum; species Aestuariibaculum suncheonense. The sequence continues at coordinate 186,631 of NZ_JACVXC010000003.1, forward strand.
GTTAAAACAAAGCCTGAAAGAAAACAGTACAGCCCTAATTTTAATAGAACAGAAGAGTTCTGTTTACTAAAAAGAAATGCAAAAAGAAAACCTGTAATCACTCCCAGCATCACTAAATGAATAAAACCGATAACAAAATTACGATGCATAAACACGGCTTCAGAGAATTCAGGAATTAGCGTGACTCCTTGTAGAAGAGTTTTCAGAATAAAACAAAACACACTAAAATAATACAGCGTAACGATGAGTTTAGATTGTGTTTTCAAAGCATTATTTAATTCCAACTTTATGAGTTTCAAAAATAAGTACAGAGTTATTAATTGTAGTAAAACCCCAAATACATTTATATAAATTAAGATGGGGTGCGGAGCAAACCATTGTACAGGCAAAGCAAAAGTAAGTACGGTTGATACGACTAATAATTTGAAAAAGTTTTTAAACCGTCTGGAATCTTCAATCTTTAAAATATGGAACAAGAGAGCCAGGACGGCAATTAAAAACCAACCGTTAAATTGAAAGTGCAAAAAAAACTGAATAGCAATTTGGTAAAACGCTGAAGCCTGACCTAACAAACCTACCGCTGGACCCAAACACCACACTCCTACTGTAGAAATCAGCATAAATATTAAAGCTGCTTTTAGTAATAATTGGGAGGTAGCTGATGTTACCTTATGGTGTTTCCAAACTAAAGAAACAAAATAATATGAGCAAAAAATATGAAGGGTTGAAAACGTTATGGAAACAGCCGCGTAGCCCTGAACAGGAAAACTAAGCATCATACCAACAACTGCAATTTCGGTTACCCAGAATAATTTATTATAAATCGATTTTTTATCGGGAATAAAATAATGAACAATAAAAGTATACAACATTAAATACATCCAACCTAACATAGCTACATGAGAATGTGCGTGCGTTAAAAACCGGTAGTTTAATCCAATGGATTCTAAAAAGGAATAACGAAGCGCCAAACCCATTAAGGCGGCAATTAAAAAATTTATCAGGCAAATGATAATCAGTTTTTTGGGCATAAGAATATATAAAGTTCTTAAAATTAGGAAATCCTATACTGTTTCATGATAAACAACATAGGATTTCTGTACAACAATTAATTTAAAGATCTATACTAACAAAATCTACTTTCCAGTTTTTCTGCCGCCGGAAATAAGATGTTATTCTCTAAATGGATATGTAAATGCAAGTCTTCTTCAAACTCCTGAAGCATTGCAAATGTTACTCGGTATGTATTACAGGCATCGGCAGGAGGCGTGTAATTACCTGTAATTTCAGCAATTTTTCTAAAACGCACACCTTCATTATCGTGTTCCTGCATCATCATGGCTATAGGGTTTCTTACCGTGCCAAAACCAGGAGCTTCCACAGCAGTTTGTTTCAGTTCAGCATTTACTAATTTTTTAACAAAAGGAAAGAGAACAAGTTCTTCCTTTTTCATATGCTGCGCCAATTCTCCTGCCGATGCGGTAAACAACTCGTTTACTTCAAAAAGCTCAGGATGTCTTTCACCATGTACTCGGCATAACTTATCTAAAAACTGCTTTAAAATTGGTGTTTTTTCTTCTACATAACGGTGATGTTTTTTTTCAATATAATCTACAAGTAAATCTAAAGGCCATGATTTATAATCGGTGGTTTGATTGCCTTGTGTGTTTAAAACCTGCTCTAAACGATGCACCAATTCACTGGTTTCAATGGCATTTTTTTCACATACATCTTCCAAAGTTCTATTGCCTCTACAGCAAAAATCGATGCCATATTGCGTAAAAACTGCAGCTGTTCTAAAATCTTCTGCTACAAATTCTCCTACTTGTTTTTGTGTTATTGTACTCATAATATCTATTATTAATTGTTCTTTGTTATTTTATTTTTTAAAGTTAAATCGAATACAAACCAACAGGTTGTAACGATACCTACTGCGAAAATGACATCTCCAATAGTTCTCAGCCATTTTAATGTAATCATGGTCGGGTCTTGCATTAATTCTGATGAACGTGCATACCACATACCGTGTTCAATACTTTCTACGGCTTGCCAGATTCCTATAGGTAGTAAACTCAGTAAAGCCATACCTAATAATCCTAAGTTTAACGACCAGAATGTAATTTTTAACAACTTATTGTTCCAGGCTACATTTCTGTATAAACTGCGCAATACAAACAACATTAAACCGATGCCCAGCATACCGTAAACTCCGAATAAAGCCGTATGTCCATGTAATGGCGTGGTGTTTAAACCTTGAACATAATACAGTGCAATTGGCGGATTAATGATGAATCCGAAGATACCAGCTCCTAAAAAGTTCCAAAAAGCAACGGCAATCATAAAATAAATCGGCCATTTATAATCTTCCAGCCATTTAGTAGCTTTTGATAACTTGTAATTGTGATAAGCTTCGTAGCCAATTAAGGTTAACGGAACAACTTCTAAAGCGCTAAACGTGGCGCCTAAAGCCATTACAGCTTTTGGTGTTCCGGTAAAATACAGGTGATGAAAGGTTCCTAGAATACCTCCCGACATAAAAATAATGGTCGCCAACAATACATTTAATGTTGCTGTCTTGGTTTTTAATAATCCTAAACGAACAAATAAAAAGGCGATAACAACGGTTGCAAATACTTCGAAAAAGCCTTCAACCCATAAATGAACAACCCACCATCTCCAGTATTCTGCAATTGCCAAATTGGTGTGTCTGCCCCACATTAACCCAGAAGCATAGAAAAGCGCAATGGCACTGCAAGACACTAAAAACATGATAATCAAGTTCTTTTCTTCCGTTTTACGTTTTAGAACAGGAAGTAACGGTCTTACCATTAAAGCCAGCCATAAGAACAAGCCAATTAATAAAAATATTTGCCAGAACCTTCCAAGATCAACATATTCATAGCCTTGATGACCAAACCAGAAATTGTTAACCAGATTTAACTTTTGCATCACCCCAAACCATTGTCCGGCCATAGACCCTAAAACAATAATTAAAAGCGCAATAAATAAGAAGTTAACACCGAATTTCTGAAACTTAGGATCTTTTCCTGAAACTGCCGGAGCAATATACAATCCTGTAGCTAACCAAGCCGTAGCAATCCAGAAAATAGCCAGTTGCGTATGCCAGGTTCGGGTTACCGAATATGGTAATATTTTGTCTAATGCAAAACCATAAAATCCATCTCCTTCAACACCGTAATGCGCGGTTACAATACCTAAAAGCATTTGTAACACCATTAATAAAGTCACTACCCAAAAGTATTTTTTTACGAGATGCATACTGGGCGTCATGCCTTGTTTTAACAAAGGATCTTCGGCTGGTGGCGGCAGTGATTGATCTTCCCCAGATTTTACATGATAAAATACCAGCACGCCAATACATAAAATAAGTAAGATGATACTAACCCCGGACCAAACCATTAAATCCATAGTAGGTGCATTCCCTACTAAATCGTCGGCAGGCCAGTTGTGCGTATAACTGACATTACTATCCGGGCGCTCGGTTACCGTGGCCCAGGTTGCCCAAAAGAAAAAGGCATTCATTTTATGCATTTTAGCTTCATCCTTAATCGTGTTTACAGGAATCGCATAATCGGTACGAAGTTTATCGAATTTTGGATCGTTAGTGAATAATCCTTTATAATAATCGCTTAGATAATTTATGGCTTCTACTCTATTCTCAGAAATGGTAATGGTGTTCGCCGCTTCGTTGTATGTATTTGTTCTTACAGCGTTTTGCAATCTTACTTTTAAAGCGGCCTGTTGTTCTTCTGTTACGGCTTCATAATTTTTTCTAAAATCATGTTGCGCGTAAATATCTAAAATATAAGTCGCTTCTCTGTGTAGCCAATCGGCCGTCCAGTCTGGAGCGACATAGGCACCGTGCCCCCATATTGAGCCTACTTCCTGACCTCCTATACTCTGCCAGATATTCTGACCATCTTTAATTTCAGATTCTGTGAAAATAATATCCCCATTGGTAGAGACGATAGATTTTGGGATTGGCGGTGATTGTTGATAGATTTCAAAGCCATAGTACCCTAATACGCTAAACGAGCTTATCATTACTGCTGCAAATAGCAACCAGAGTTTTTTTTCTTTCTTCATAATAGTTATTCTTGTTTTAAATTTAATTTCGGATAATTTTGTCTTATTTGTGATTAAAAAATATATTAATAAAGTTTTATGTATCTAATTTTATTTAATTCGGATAATTTTATCTTTTTTGAAGGTAAATTTTTTTTAACGCCGTAAAAAGGTATCTCCTTCTTTAATATCTAACGCTAAATCTTCCAGATTTGTGGATTCTAACATGCTTTTAAGTTGCTCTCTCACGATTTTAAACTTATCGTGCATCGGGCAAGGACGATCTTCATCGCAGGCATGCAAACCAAGGCCGCAACCTCTGTAAATACTATCGCCATCAATGGCATCAACAATATCAGCTAACTTAATATCTTTAATTCTGTTTTTATCGATTTCAAAACCACCATAAGCCCCTTTAACAGATTGAATAACGTTATGTCTTACCAATGCCTGCAAAATTTTGGCGGTAAACGCTTGAGGGGAATCAATTTCTGCCGCTATTTCTTTGGGACTCACTCGTCTGCCCTCAAAAGAATTAAGTGCTATAAAAATGGATGCTCTAATACCGTATTCACAAGCTTTTGAAAACATATATTGAATTTATAGATGCAAAGATAATAAGAGATTTAAACTAGGACAAATAAGTCTTAATTAATTTTTATTATTTTTTAAATTTAATTTTTCCTAATTCGATATTAATGGCTGTTTTGGCTAATATGGTAAACACAAAAGCGCCTAATGCCCAGATCCCGAGGGTAACTCCTATTTCAATTCCTGTTGGTGTATACTCGGCTATTTTACCATAAGGTCCGGGAATGAATCCTGGAACGATTAAACCAAACCCTTTTTCAATCCATATTGCTATAAACAACATAAAACATGAAAGGTATAAAATTTTAAAATTATTTCTGAGTTTATGAAAGGTTAACAATACCGTAGCTAAAACATTTAAAGGTATGGCTGTCCATATCCAAGGTAATAGAGCTGTTTTTCCATGAAGTCCAAAAAACAGATAATACGCGCTTTCACTATGATGCGTTGGCGCATAAAACTCTTTAAACAATTCACTAACCAGCATAATTAAATTAATTTGAGCTGCAACAGTTACTACCAAAGCTATTTTTTTAATGGTTTTATCCTGAATATTGAATGCTGAAAAGTTTCTAATAATAGCCAAAACTAAAATAATTAACGCCGGTCCGGCTGCAAAAGCTGAGGCTAAAAACCGAGGTCCTAAAAGTGCGTTATTCCAAAACGGACGTGCCTGTAACCCTTGATACAAAAAGGCGGTTACTAAGTGAATTCCAACTGCCCAGAAAACGGATAAAATAGCTCCCGGAACATAAACCTTAGATTTCGCTTCTTTTCCCTGATAATGTCTGAACAAAATATAAAACGGAATGGTAATGTTTAAAAACAGATAACCGTTAAGCACTATAACATCCCAGGTAAGCATAGAATTCGGGAAATTAAAAACACCAATGCCAGGAATCATGTGCCATAATACAGAAGGACCTCCCATATCGGCCACAACAAAAGCCAAACACATAATTAGGGCGGCTACTGCAAGTCCCTCTCCTATTAAAACTGCCTGCTTAAAATCGATATCCTTTAAAACGTAAGTCGGCATTACTAGCATCACAGCTGCTGCAGCTACCCCTACCAAAAAGGTGAAATTTGATATATACAACCCCCAACTTACGCGATCGGTCATTCCGGTAACGCTTAGTCCTTCTTCCAGTTGGATAGAATAACAATACATGCCGATTAACATAATCAAGGTAAGTGATGCCATCCAGATATGATACCTGAGCGAACCGTGTGTTATAACATCTAAACTGTCTTTAACTAAGCTTTTAAAAACTTTTAATCGTCCCATTAGTTCATTAATATTAATCCATGAAATACCAAAACTTAGGTTCGGTACCCAAATCTTCTTTTAACCTAAATACTTTTTTATTTTCCAACACCCATCTGATTGTACTGTTGGGGTCGAGTAAGTTTCCAAAGATTCTGGCTCCGGTTGGGCAGGCTTCAACACATGCCGGATTTTTTCCCGCTCGGGAACGTTGTACGCAAAAGGTACATTTTTCCATAACACCCTTTTTACGCATGCGGTTACCTAAATAATGCTGATTATGATTGATTTCGGCTTCAGGAACTTCGGGCTTTTTCCAGTTAAAGCGTCTGCCATCATACGGGCAAGCCGCCATACAATATCTGCAACCAACACACCAATCGTAATCAACCACCACCAAACCATCATCTTCTCTCCAGGTCGCTTGTACCGGACAAACTTCAACGCAAGGCGGATTGTCACAATGAAAACATTGCGTGCCCATATAAAAATGGCCTTCAGCAGGAACTTCATGGTAATAATTATCGTCTGCTTCACCAAAATCCAGACCTCTGCCGTCTTTCATTTCGTGAATTCTTATGTATTGCATTTGCGAATCACGATCCTGATTGTTTTCTTCTACACAGGCGTTCACACAATCCATATACCCCTGACATTTTGATATATTAAAGGCATAACCAAACAAAACATCTTCATTTGCATTTTTTGAAGACATATTTATTTTCTTACCGGTTCTAAGTTCATAGGAACGCATTAATCGGTCTACCGTGCCTTTTTTCTCATCATCGGTCATTAGTTTGTAATTGCCTTTAAATTGCTCTTCCCAATCTATCTGAGCTTTCTCTTTGGTTTCATCGCCAGTTAGCATACTACACGAAGTACTTACGGCCCCTGCCCCAATAAGCAAACTAGCTGTTAACTTTTTAAAGGCGGTACGTCTATCCATTTTAACATCGAAAACCTGTTCAAAACCGTCTTTGGTTCTTTCGCCCCCAATAGATTTTATCTTGGAATCGGTATTTGGAATAGGATTTGAATTATGAGAACCACAACCTCCGGAACTCTTTCCGCAACCACAAGTTGTTTCATTAGAAACTTTACGATTTAGATTTAAAGAAAACCACTTTTTATTTTTATCACCCATACCTTGACTATAATTTTTAAACTATACTTGACGGAAACTTACTCTCGTTCCTGTACTTTTTGAGTATTAAAACGAGCTGGCCATCTGCTCTCAAAATGCGGTTTATGTGGATTGTGGCAATTAACACATGTAAACGAGGCTCTTGGAGGAGCCCATCCACCTATACGTTTACCGTGAGCGCCGCCTTTCCAATCTTCAAATTGCTTGCTATGACATTGAGCACATAAATTATAACTGTTATTAAAATCGATATCGTTTTCGGTTAAACTCCGTAAATTATTCATATTATTAGGATTGTGGCAAGTCACACAATTCATCGTATTTTCATTAGCGTGATCTAATTTGATATCCCAATGTGCTTTCTGTAATCCTTCAGTTTGCATTTGATTAAGCGGCTTTGAATGACAATCTATACAAGCATAAGATTTAATTTGCCCTTTGCGCTCCGGAATTAAAAAAGTATGTGCGCCTTCAGTAATTTCAATCGTTCGTGTGCCTTCAATATAAGGCTCTGACGAAACCGACGACCCGTGATATTTCTGTCCTTCCACTTCTATTTTTTCAATAACACCATGATATTCCCCCTCACCATGTTTACACGACCAGAGTGTTATAAAAAAAACAAAACCAAAAACTAATTTTCTCATACTGTATTTATGGTGTTTCATTAGTTATCATTCTTTTGAAAACCGTTACATTACTGTGTTCCTCTTTGTTGTTAAGCACATGGCATTGTCTGCAATTTACACGTTCAGGGTGCGTTACTCTGATCTCTTTTGGAGCACTGGGTCCGGCGTGACAAGACAGACAATTTTCGTGCATTTGTATTTGATGAGGAATGATAGGCGGACTTCCCGGAAGCGCATTGTTATTTCCAACTTCAGGTGGTGGTGCTTTGTAAAAACTGGTGCCTGCGAACATTGTTTCAGAAACCTGGGCCACATGACACTGTCTGCAATTTACCATTTCCGGATGTGGCGTTACCGGAGCATAAGCATTAAATTTTTCAACAAACCCACCGTTTTGATGGCATTTTAAACACACATTTTCTCCCATACTTATCTCACTGGCTACCGGATGAGGAATGCTTGGCGGTGCGCCATGATAAGCTCTGTTTTTATAATAAGTTTGTAACGACCGTTGGTGCTGTTCATCAACAGGCATATTGGCATAATCTAAAGCAAATTCTGAACGCTTAAATACGCCGGTTTCTGAAGGAATTAAAATTATTTTACTTTCTGGTTCAATAGGGACATAGCCTTCTTCTTTTCCTGATCTGTAACTAATATTCCAAACCGCCAAAAACGCGACAAAGAGTATTACAAATAATGATATGACACCTAATCTTTTCATGCTATACCTTTTCTACTTTTACGGCACATTTTTTATAATCCGGTTGCTTTGAAATCGGACAAAATGCATCTAAAGTCAACTCGTTTATCAACATACCTTCATCAAAAAACGGTACAAATACATGATTCACTTCCGGAACACCTCTTTCATTTACTGAGGCAGGTAAAATTATTTCCCCACGTCGTGTCGTTAATTTAACCTTATCGCCGGTATTAATGCCCATAACTTTAGCTTGCTCCGGATTTAACTCAACATAACCATGCGGCATGGCTTGATGTAAAACCGGTATTCTGCGGGTCATAGAACCTGTATGCCAGTGTTCAACCACACGACCGGTATTTAACCAAAACGGATAGTCGTTATCGGGTTCTTCAGGTGCATGCTCGTAAGGTCGTTGCCAAATCACAGCTTTCCCATCGGGATTACCGTAAAAATGAAACGCCTCACCATTAGAACATGCTGGATCGTATTTTGAATTAAATCGCCACTTTGTTGATTTTCCGTCAACATACGGCCATTGCGCACCGGGTTGCGATTTTAAAACCTCTAACGGTGCCATGGCATGTTTCTTTCCTTCGTGATGCTTTTTGTATTCGTTATAGATTTCTTCAACATGAGTTTCTTTTTTGTAATAAAATTGTTTTTCGAAACCTAACCTTTTTGCTACTTCAACAAGCTGCCATGTATCGCTTATAGCTTCTCCTGGGGGCTCTACCATTTGTTCGAAATATTGTGTACGCCGTTCTGAATTCCCATACATACCTTCACGCTCTACCCACATTGCCGATGGTAAAATAACATCTGCAATATCGGTTGTTGGTGTTGGATATATATCGGAAACCACAATAAAGCGGCCTTCTTTTTTTGTAGCATCTCGATACCGTTTTAGTTTCGGCATCGTCACCATAGGGTTGGTGACCTGTATCCACATGAATCGAATTTCTCCCCGATCTAAAGCCCTGAACATTTCCACGGTATGATAAGTAGGCTTAGGATCTATATTTTCAACTGGTACATCCCATATTTTGGCAGCATGAGCACGGTGTTCGGCATTAGTCACAACCCCATGAGGTAATTTATGCGTTAAAGTCCCCACTTCTCTAACAGTACCGCAAGCACTTGGTTGACCTGTTAATGAAAACGGACTGTTACCCGGAGTTGAAATTTTTCCTGTGAGTAAATGTATGTTATAAACCAGATTGTTTATCCACGTACCACGCGTATGCTGATTCATACCCATACACCATAAAGACATGACTTTTTGATTTGGATCACCATAAAAAGACGCCATATATTTAATGTCTTTAGCTGAAACTCCAGATATTTTTTCAACCTTTTCGGGAGTATAATCTTTCAAGAATGTTTTGTAAGCTTCAAAATCTATCAATTCAGGTTTGTCGGTAAATGCATATTTATCTTCCAAACCAAACCCCATATGTGTTAGTCCTTTTTTAAAAGTACAATGCTTTTCTACAAACGATTTGTTTACCCAGCCATTATTAATAATCTCATAGCAAATGGCATTTGCCACCGCTAAATCGGTATTTGGTTTAAAGATGATTGACTTATCGGAAGCCATACTGGTACGTGTAGTTCGGGTAGCAAAATCGATAACTTTTACTCCTCGTTTTAAACGCTGATCTAAAATTCTGGAAAACAGTACTGGATGCATTTCAGCCATATTATTTCCCCAAAGCACGAACACATTGGCATGATCAATATCGTCATAACACCCCATGGGTTCATCGATTCCAAAAGATGTCATAAATCCTGTTACCGCACTAGCCATACAAAGTCTTGCATTGGCTTCTACATTATTTGTTCCTATACAACCTTTAAATAATTTTGATGCTACATAACCATCAGGAATAGTCCATTGCCCGGACCCATAAATTGAAACGGCATCTTTTCCATAGTCCTTTATGGTTTCTTTCATTTTGGACGCAATTAAATCTAACGCTTCCTGCATGGAAGTTTCCACATACTTTCCATTTTTCTTTACTAAAGGTTTGGTTAATCGGTCTTTTCCATACATGGCCATAACAGAATGGTAGCCCTTTACACAGCACAACCCTTTATTTACCGAAGATTTGGGATCACCCTTTACGGCAACGGCTTTTCCGTTTTCAATACCTACCAAGACACCACAACCAACGCCACAAAATCTACAGGGCGCTTTCTTCCAATCTAAATTTTCGCTATTGGGGATCTTAGCCTCTTGTTCTTCTGCAAACAAAATACCAGGAAACATGGCCGCTGCAGCTGTCATTGCCGATAATACAGCCATCTTTTTTATAAAACTACGTCTGTCTGTTAATGAAGTATACATACTATTTACTTTTAGGTGTATCGAATCCAGAAACCATTACCAGTAGCTTTAAACTACTAATGCTTTCAATTTGTTCTTTTAAATGGTCTTCTTCTAAATTGTTATCGGTATCGGTAACTACTATGAGTAGGTCCTTGTTTTCTGAGGGAATTACTTCACACTTTTCAATTCCAGACAAAGCATTAATAAGTGCTTGCTTTTCGTTTTTATGAGGATGTGCTAAATAACTTTTGATAGGCATAACGTATCGTTTTAAATAGGACATAAAAGTCTTTTAAGTTAATCAAAAAAAACCTGACATTTATCATATGCTACTAATTTATAATTAATATAAATAATTGATTTTATGATAATTATAAAACAATCTACACGCATACTTTTTATAAAAAATGACTATTCTATGTCTTCTTTTGGTCTCTTCCTTTAAATACATACAAAAAAACAGTCTTGGTATACGAGTAAAAGATATAATTAATAGCGTTTATTTATTTGTTAGATAAGAAAAACTTAAAATTAATGGTTAAAAAAAAGCCTTTCAAAAAATATTGAAAGGCTTTTTACCAACTAAACTCGACTTAAAGTTTAAAATTCTGCTCTAAAACAGTATCAGAACTTCCACCAACAAAAACTTTAAAGTCACCTGATTCGAAAACAAATGTGCCACTATTATCAAAAAACCCTAATTCATTTTTAGTTAAAACAAAGCTTACCGTCTTTTTTTCCTCAGGATTTAACACTATCAACTCAAAACCTTTTAGTTCTTTTACCGGACGGGTTATAGAAGCCACTTCATCCCTTATGTACAATTGAACCACTTCTTTACCGCTAAGACTTCCTGTATTTGCAACCTCCACCGACACGTTAACTTCATCTTTAGATATCTTGTTGATTTGAAGATTGGAATATGAAAATGAGGTGTAACTTAACCCATGACCGAATGGATATAATGGTTTGTTACTCTCATCTGTGTAATGCGACCAAAACACCTCATTTGGAGCTGGAATCACCGGACGCCCTGTGTTTTTATAGTTATAATATATAGGCACCTGCCCTACTGTTCTAGGAAAAGACATAGGTAATTTTCCGCTAGGATTATAATCGCCATACAAAACCTGAGCAATCGCGTTTCCACTTTGTGTTCCTAACTGCCAAGCTTCAACAATAGCCGGAATATGCTCATCTGCCCAGGTAAGGGTTAATGGCCTTCCGTTATTTAGTACCAAAACAATATTTTTATTAACGGCATAAACTGCTTCCAGCAACTCCTGCTGTACTCCTGGTAAATCCAAATGTGTTCTACTTCTGCCTTCTCCACTCTGGAACCCATGTTCTCCTAATACCATGACTACCACATCGGCACTTTTAGCCACTGAAACGGCCTCTGTAAACCCTCTTTTATCAGATGTGTTTATGTTTAATTCTTTTGCAAATGTTGTTTCACCATAAGTCAAATCGGCACCTTTGGCATAGGTTAAATGATTGTCTGGATATTGCAACATGCCTTCAAGTACAGAGACTGCCGTACTATCTTTCGATGCAATACGCCAACTCCCCAAAGGACTTGTTTTATCCGCTGCCAAAGTTCCTATCAATGCTATATTCTGACCACTTTTCTTTAGTGGTAATAACTTATTTTCATTCTTTAATAAAACAATGGATTTCTTAGCCACATCTAAAACAGCGTCCTGAATTTCTTTGCTTCCAATAACCGCCTTTTCTGTTTCTAAATTGCAGTATTTATAAGGATCATCAAAAAGACCTAATTCAAACTTTACCCTTAAAATACGTCTAGCCGCATCATTAATCAAGGCTTCATCAACCTGACCTTCTCGTACCAGATTTGCCAATTCATCCACATACGCATACGATTCCATATCCATGTCGGAACCAGCGACTACAGCTAATCTTGCAGCCGCTTTTTTATCTTCTGCAAAACCATGAGCAATCATTTCATTAATTGAGCCCCAATCCGAAACGACAAAACCATCATAATTCCATTTTCCTTTTAAAATATCACGCTGTAAAAAAGCATTTCCTGTCGCGGGAATTCCATTCAGTTCATTAAACGAGTTCATAAAGGTTTTTACACCTGCATCGGCTGCGGCCTTAAACGGAGGAAATATAATATTATTTAAAGTTGAGGTACCAACATCGACCGTATTATAATCTCTTCCGGATTCTGCAAAACCATAACCTGCCCAATGCTTAGCGCAAGCTGCTATAGTTTCCGGTGATGATAAATCCTCGCCTTGAAAACCCTGAACTCGAGCGACAGCTATCTTACTTCCCAAATACGGGTCTTCACCTGCACCCTCCATAACACGTCCCCAACGAGCATCTCTTGAGATATCGACCATAGGTGCAAACGTCCAGTTTATACCTACTGCGGCTGCTTCTTTTGCTGCCACCTGAGCTGATTTTTTAATGGCCTCTAAATCCCAGCTTGCCGCTTCGGCTAAAGGAATGGGACTCAAGGTTTCATAGCCATGAATCACATCAAAACCAATAATTAGCGGAATGCCCAATCGGGTTTCTTCTACAGCAATTTTCTGTACTGCTCTAACTTCTTCAACACCCCTTACATTTAACATAGAGCCTACATACCCCTTTTTTAAATGTTCGTATTTCTTAGCGGCATCACCATCTGCTGGTGTTGGGCCTGTTACGTCCCAAAAACCGTTGTATTGATTCATCTGACCAATTTTTTCTTCCAAAGTCATTTTGGCAAGTAAATCGGTTACTTTTTGTTCAATACTATCTGTTTTACCTTCTAATTTTATTTCCTCATTTTCTTTACAAGAACTGATAAAGAATAAAAGCACAAGTAACGTTATATATTTATGATTTCTTTTCATGCTATTGGTATACTTTTACATAATCAATCTCCATAACAACTTCTGTAAAATTTGGATCTATTTCAAACCAACTTCCGCCTAGCGCTACATTTAAAATCAAAAACTGAGGTTTATTGTATGGCCAGGTCGTTACGTTTTTAGTTGCTGGGTTATAACTGTATTTTAACTCATCGTCTATTAAAAACTGTAATTCATCTTCATTCCAAACCAACGAATACACATGAAATTGAGTAGCATAATCCGTTACAACGGTCTCACCTACTTTAACATTTCCACAGCCTCCTGAACAAGACAAAGTATGCGTTGCACTAGAAATTACAGTAGGATTGTGCCCCCAGTGTTCCATAATATCTATTTCTCCACATTCAGGCCATCCAACCTCGTCTATATTGGCTCCAAGCATCCAAATGGCAGGCCATGTGCCTTGCCCGCTTGGTAACTTTGCTCTTACATCGACACGACCATAAGTGAATTCATATTTATCTTTAGTTAATAGTCTTGCCGAAGTATAACCGGATCCTTGATAATCTTCTTTTTTAGCGATGATTTTCAACAAACCGTTTTCAACTTTTACATTATCGGAACGATTGGTGTAATATTGTTTTTCACCATTTCCCCAACCACATATATCCGGACAACCATTACCTATGTCATACCCCCATTTACTTGTGTCCGGGGTGCCATCAGTATCAAAATCATCAGACCAAACCAACTGAAGATTGTTAAAAGCGACAAAAACCGATACTTTTTTAAATGTACTAACCTCATGTCCTGTACTGGAGTGGGCAAATGCAGTAATAACATACTCATTGGTCCCGGGATTAGAAAAGGTATACTGAAAACTTCCTGTTGCGTTTTTAACTTCCGATTCTGACTCTATTTTAAAACCATAGGAATTGGCATTTTCAGCATTTACAGTAATAGAAACGATACCGGAACCATCACCATTCGGATTATTAGCATCTGCCCCTTGAACCTCTACAGTTAATGTTAAATTTTTAGGTATAATCTCATTTGGGGGATCTGGCGGGCTTATATCGTCGTTACCTCCTGAACAGGACAATAACAACCCTAAGCCTATATTTAGAATATAAAGCATCTTCTTAATCATTATATTTAGTTTGAAGTTATCTAAATAAAGGCGGTTGTTTCATGAACCGCCTTCTTTAGCTATATCCAATTAGGGTTGAACAGGTTTTTCTGTTTGAAACAAACAATACCAGGCATATCCAGGCTCGGTAACTCGAACTTCAAGAGTACTATCTGTTATTTCAATAATTTCAAAACTACTACTTCCTACATACCAACTCATAAAACCGCCATCTGAAAAATTAATGGTCGTACCACGATATGGTTCATTATCAGGGTCATTTTGATCAATTGTTGCAATTGACGTTGAAGGTACAAGCTGTACATTTTTAACTCCGATTAAAGATGGTACAACATCTGCCCCATGGCAAGTATCACCATCAACACCTACAGTACCGGAATAGGTTCCAGGGATATAAGCATCTCCAACAATCTGTTCATAAGTTAAAGTTCCGTCTGCCGACTGAGTAAATACCATTTCGGCATCATACATACATAATTTATCAGGGTGCCAGGCATTTGACTGAAACCATGCTGGATATCTATGTTCTCCACCACTTGAAACTTCATCGGGACCTAAGCCTATATTAACAGGCTTATCCGCCGCCCAATACCAGGTTTTACTTGTGCCGGGGCCTCCACTTAAAAAATCTTTAGCTTCCTGGTCTTCGAACGAACTATACACTTCAATAATCATAGACTTAGAGCTTTGTGCACCTCCTGTACCTGAGGCAATAACTGTAACCGTATAAGCATTTACTCCTACCTGAGTAAAGCGGTGCATAGCTTCTCCTGTAGATACCACGTTATCGGTATTGTCTCCAAAATTGAAAATGTATGTAAAGGCATTGTCTGCTTTAGCTGAAAATTTGACAAAACCTGTACCATCTCCGTTAGGATTACTGGCATCTACACCTATAATCTCTATATCCATTTGAATGTTCGTAGGTGTTATAATATCTCCTATTTCCATATCTTCATCCTGACAGCCCATTGTAAAGAATAAAACTGCACAAAATGGAATTAATATATATTTTAATGTTTTCATCTTTCTGTTTTTTTACTCTTAATTATGAAAATAAATATTGTCGATATATACAGTTGAACTACCTCCCGATGTATCCCATATTAATTGGGTTATATTCGAAAAATCAAGATTGTATTTTGATAATGGAATGGTTACACTAATCCAGGTTCCGGTAATTACTTTTGGAAGAAATACAATATCTTCCATAACCGGATCTAAAGTTGTATTTACCATTTTAAATCCTAAAGTTGTAGCATCAGGCGTGTAATAATCAAAGTGTAAATATTTTACTCCTGTTAAATCAGTAGGATTACCATAATCAGTGACAATTCCTGAATAATTTAATGACTGGTATAACCATATATTATCACCACTAACACTATAATCTGTCAAAGTTGTAGTTTGGCCCCAACCTGGATTCACCTCATTTAATGGTACTCCTGTATAAACATCGCTATAAATAGATACCACATCGGCCTGAGCTATAGTAGGCACAGGAGCTGTTACCATAGGCTGTGTGGAACTATCTGAATAAAAATAGAGGTTATCTATATACACTTTAGCACTTCCTCCAGCTGTATCAAACAACAACTGTGTTACTCCTGAAGCATCAATACTAAATTCAGACATTGGAATGGTCACACTTACCCAGGTACCTCTGACAATTTCATCTACAAAAACGATGTCTTCCTGATTAACAACTGTATTTACTATTTTCAAGCCCAGTGCTTCTGCGTCTGGTGTAAAATAATCGAAATGCACATAATCCATAGACGATAGGTTTGTTGGATTACCATAATCGGTAACGATACCCGTATAATTCAAGGCTTCGTACAACCAGATATTATTTCCATTAATATTCACTTCGGTTAAGATTGTGGTTTGTCCCCAATTCGGGTTTAGTTCACTTAGTCCAACACTGGTGTAAGCATCGCTGTAAATAGAAACTACATTTGAAGCGTTTTGAGTTGGTGTTGGTGCATTATACTCTGGAGTTTCTGCAACTGTTGAGGGTTTATAGAAATAGATATTATCAATAAACACAGTACCAACAGCCCATGGCTCTCCTACAAATTTCATTTGGAATATTTCAGACACTGTAAGCCCTTGATCTGTATACTCTGAAATTGGAATATCTAAACTAGTCCATTCGCCACCAGTTAAATCTCGCCAAACGGGCTTTTCTGTTACTGTACCTGAAGCATTATTAATTAGAGAGGTTTCAATTTTTAACCCCTCATAAGCTGTCCAAACATCAAGATGTAAGTATTTCATTCCAGACACATCAACCGTAGTACCGTCAGCAAGAGCAATACCCTGATAACTCAGATTAATATATTGTAACATTTCATCTCCATTTAAATCGAAAGTCGCCCAGCCACTACCCTGACCTGCTTGTCCCCAATCTGGGAAATAATTAGTACCCGGAACATCATTGTATTTCGCACTGTAAATTGAAATAACATCTTGCTCTTCTCTATTAGGTGGTGCAGGTGCAGATTCTATAGGTTGTAAAATCTCAGTAACTTCAAAATCAAAAGTACATTCTGTGGTTTGCGATGATGCACTCATAACTATAATCCTAATGTTGTAAGTTCCTGGTTCTTGATAAATATAAGAGACAGGATCACCAATATTGGCTACTAAAGGTTCATCATTGCCTTCTTCTCGAAAATACACCTCGTAACTCAATCCGTATTTTGCGTTTACCTGAACATCAACCTGCTTAGATACAGCTTCATTATTGGTAATTTTAATATCAGAACCATCAACAATATCACAACTCAATTCAGGAGCTTTAAATACAACTTCAAGGTTTTCTGTTGCCGTAGTTTTTAATCCTGATAATCCTACAGCCTCTATGGAAACTATATAAAATTCACCTTCAGGTTTTTCAGCATACTTATGCACTACGCTTTCACCTTGCATCACCTTCGCCTTTTCTGCAGTACCATCTCCAAAATCTATATTGTAGGATGAAGCTCCAACCGCATTTGGAGTGATGGTTATTAATCCTAAATCCCCATTAGCTTCATCTAAAACCGGAAGAAAGGTTGCCGTAACACCAGAGGGCGCCACGATATCGTCTAAATACTCAAAGTTTTCATCATCGCTACAATTAAAAATAATTAGTAGGATAGCACATAAACTAGATATATATTTTAATGTTTTCATAATGTCGTTTTTTAATATCCTGGATTTTGGTTCCATCTGCCTCCAGATAATTCAATCTCTTCAACAGGTATTGGAAATACCTCATGTTTACCAGAAACAAAGCCATCTATTTCCTGAGCGGCTCGTCCTGTTCTCACTAAATCAAAGAATCGATGTCCTTCTCCAACGAGTTCTACACGACGCTCTTTATAAATGGCATTGGTAAGGTTAGATCCAGATATACTTACTGGTGCCAGTGTAGCTCTTGTTCTTACCATATTTAAATATTCGGCCGCACGTGTATCGCTGATACTTCCTCTATTTAAAGCTTCAGCAGCCATTAACAAAACATCTGCAAAACGAATAGAACGGTAATTATTTGGATTTGTTAATGCAGCATCCGGTTGATTTAAATCGCCTTTTCTCGCTATATATTTCAAGTTGAAATACCCGGTATGCTCATACCCCGTTGCGTAGGTTGCACCTGTTTCTTCTGCCCAAGCCTCAATATCTAATATGGAATACCCTAAACGAATATCACCCTCTTCAAAGGCATCAACCACTTCCTGTGTTGGTACGTTAAAGCTATATCCGAAATCGTAAAGTGGTCCATCATAACTTCTTACGCCATTAAACCCAACTGCGTAATTCCCTTCTAAACACTGAAAACAGTCGTAACTACCGCCATCAACATCTGAATACTGTATTTCAAATACGGATTCGATGTTATTTTCATATTCATTTTCAAACATCAATGGAGCTTCTTCAGAGGTTAGCAATCTGTAAGGCCCTTTTTCAATTAAATCTTCTAAAACCGCTGCGGCTTCTGAAAATTTATCCTGATACAAATAGGCTTTTCCTAAAAGCGCCTGAGCAGCCCCTTTGGTTACACGACCTGTCTCGCTTTGGGTATAAGGTAAGTTATCAGCGGCAAACTTTAAATCGTCTTCGATTAAAGCATATACATCCGATTTTGGCGCTCTGTCTATACTAAATTGTTCTCCAAACTGAATACGTTTATCTATGGCTAAAGGTACATCTCCAAACCATTTTACCAATTCAAAATAATAATACGCTCTTAAGAATCTAGTTTGTGCAATGACACTGGTTTTACTTGAAAAATCAAGTTTGTCCTGAAACTCCATAATGTAATTTGCACGATTCACCCCGGTATACATCCAAGTCCAGATTTCTCTTAAATTAGAATTGATAGGTGTATGTATCATATCGTCTATTTCCTGAAAGCCGATAACATCTGTGGCACTTTCTCCTCCACACAATGTATTATCTGAGGCTATTTCACCAAGCTGCACGTTTCTTGCTGTAGCTTGCAAATAATCATAAGCCGCCACTAGAGCATCCTGATAATCTTTTTCGGTATTGAAAAAGTCTTCTGAGTTAGTATCTTGCGAAGCCACATCTACAAAGTCATCACTACAAGACCATGTAATAAGTACCATTAGCAAGATTATATTAAGTTTTATATTTTTCATGATGAGATTAAAATTTTAAGTTAACACCGAATAAATACGTTCTTGCACTTGGATAGAAACCTTGATCGATACCACCTCCAATAGGTGCTCCACTAGAGGCCGTTGGGTCATAACCTGAATATTTAGTTAGTGTAAATAAATTATTTGCCGACACATACAAGCGTAGCTTATTTATCTTGGAGTTTCCAAAAACCTTATCTCCAAAGGTGTAACCCAATTGTACATTTTGAAGACGTACAAACGAACCATCTTCCACATAAAAATCTGAAAACAAAATATTAGATGTAGCTCCTGTGGTTACTCGCGGTGTAGAATTTGTTGAGCCCTCTCCTGTCCAACGGTCTAAATAATAAACGGTCTTATTTGTTAAAGCCTGATTACGTTCGTAATTTCGAATAATCTCATTCCCAACTGAAGCAAAAGCATATGCTGAAAAATCGAAGTTTTTATAATCCATAGACAAATTAAGTCCCATGGTGGCATCTGGAATCGGGTCGCCAATATTTGTTTTATCTTCATCGTCAATAATACCATCATTATTAATATCAACAAATTTTAAATCGCCCGATTGTACGCGATTATCAATAGTAGGATAATTTGCTACTTCCTCTTCATTTTGAAAAACACCATCAGTCTTGTAACCTCTATAATAACCTATCGGATACCCAGCCTCCATTCTGGAAGGTGTTGGCTGACCAATTCCGAATACACCTCCGGTTAAAAAGTCGCCATCGGTATTTACAGATATGACTTCATTCTTTAATGCCGTTACATTATATCTAACACTAAATTTAAAATCGTCACTAAAGTTATCGGTATACCCAATAGCAAATTCAAACCCTGAATTCTCAATAATACCGCCATTAATTACAGGTGCACCACCGGTTCCAAGCAATCCAGAAACCTGAGGAATGACTAATAAATCTTCAGTTCGTTTTTTGAAATAATCTGCCGTAACATCTATTTTGTTATCCGCAAAGCGCATATCTACCCCGATATCTAAAGTCTTTTGCTTTTCCCATTTAATACCCGGATTTGAAATCGCTCCACTGGCCACACCAAACACTTCCTGATTGTTAAAAATGTAAGTCCCTTCACCATTTAATAAGGACACAAATCTATAATCTGGAATTCTATCATTCCCCAGAATACCATACGAAGCTCTGAATTTTAATAAATCGAAAAACTTACTTTCTGAAAGAAATGGTTCATCGGAAGCTACCCAACCAATCGATCCTGATGGGAAAAATCCAAACTTGTTCTCTGGGCCAAATTTTGTTGAACCATCACGACGCAATACTGCTGAAAACAAATATTTTCCTTTATAATCGTATTGTAGCCTTGTAAAATAAGATAGTAATCTGGAATCGAATGTTGGGTTTCTACCCTGTGCTTCATAGCGGTCTTCGATATCTGAAGCCACATCCATTGACGGATGGGCAATAGTAACATCGTATCCTGTTAACCCAGAAAACTCTCCAGTTGTTTTAAATACCGACGTTCCTAAAAGGACATTAATATTATGGGTATCGTTAATTGAATTTTGATACTTTACGAAAGCATCAAAGGTGTAATCTCTATAATGGTCTAAAGTAGTTACTATAGAACTTCTATCAACATTAGAGTTTTTACCGCTACCAAAATAAGCGACAGGATTAAATATGTTTGAACTGACTTCGGAGTAATTCCATTGAATATTAGCTTGTGCCGTAAAATGGTCAAGGAAATTATATGATAATCCTGCATTTCCGCTAAGTTTCATCACTTTTCCCCTGTCATATGTATCATCAATTTGCGCCAGTGGATTAATTACCTCACCTCCTAAACCTTCAGCTAAAGTATAAGCTCCATCTTCATCTCTAACAGAAAATGTTGGTGCCATATTCAAAGCGTTAAATAAAACCGATGAATTAGAATTCTCCGGTAAGTTTCGTTTACTGGTTCTAATCAGCATCAATCCTGAAGTAAACTTGAAATTCTTTAGAAAATCAATGTTGTAACTGATATTATTCGTAAAACGAGTGAAATTAGAACGCGGTCCTCCTACAATACCATCTTGTGTTAAAAACGATCCGCTATACGAATAGTACGAATTTTTAGTACCACCTTTAAATAGAATATTATGATTGGTTATAAAGGCATTTTTAAATACTTTATCCTGCCAATCGGTTCCTGCTCCCAAATTTGATACATCGGGAAACGGAATAGCACTTCCGCCAGCTGCGTGCGCTTCGTTAACAATTAAAGCATATTCTGTGGCATTTAATACAGGAATTTTTCTTGTGGTCTGCTGAAATCCTCCATAAGCATTATATTCTACTTGAAGGGGCATTTCTTTCCTACCTGTTTTTGTCTTAATTAAAATAACCCCGTTAGCCGCTCTCACACCATAGATACCGGCTGTAGCATCTTTAAGAATGTTGATACTTTCAATATCGTTAGGGTTAATCACACTCAAGTCTTCAATAACATTTCCATCTACTAAAATTAGAGGTCGGCTATCGCCATTGGTCGAAACCCCTCTAATATTTATGGTTGCCCCTGCTCCAGGAGAACCTGACTGCGACGTAATGTTTACACCGGCAACCTGCCCTTGAAGTGCCTGTTCTATTCTGGTCGGTTTTAGTGCTTCAATTGTTTCGGCACCTAAAACACTAACGGCACCGGTAATTTCCTTTTTAGTTTGTGTACCATACCCGATGACTACGACCTCGTCTAATTTGGCCAAATCTTCCTGTAACTGAACCTCTAAAAAAGCATCACTTGTTACAACAACATCCTGAGTTACAAAACCAATATAACTTAAGGTTAATGTTGCGCCTATTTCAATGTTAGATATGGTAAAATTTCCATCGAAATCGGAAACCGTACCATTACTGGTGTTCTTTTGCAAGATATTTACTCCGGGAATAGGTATGCCGGATCCATCTTTTACATTACCTTTTATTTCAATGCTCTGAGCACTTGCATAGGAAACAAAGAATAATGTTAAAATCTTAAAGAGATAATGTCTCATGTGAATTTAGTTTATTTTAGTTTCCTTAAAATTATATTTACATTTTGATGTATTCTAATTTTTAACCACTACAAAAAACATACACATCAAAAAAGCATAAATAATATTAACAAAACCTTAATTTTACTGGGTTTTACTAAGAATACCAAAAAGCTATAAAATATACAAAATCCGCAAATGTTGTGGTCTTGTATAGGTAGAGAACCCTGATGTTGTGTGTTTATATTTTTAAAATATAATCTGTTAAGCTGTCATCATGAGGTAAATCGATTTTTTTTCGTAATCGGTAACGTTTTACTTCCACACTTCTTGGGGAGATATTTAATAACGGCGCAATCTCTTTGGATGATAAATTCAGCCTTAAATAGGTACATAATCTCAAATCGTTTGAAGTTAACGATGGATGCATTGTTTTAATCTTTTTAATAAAATCTTTATCGGCATTATTAAAGGCTTCTTCAAAGGTTTGCCAATCGTCAGCATCATTTAAGTTATTATCAATAATCTTGACCACATTTTTCAAATGTCTGTCATCAGGCATCTTTTTAAGTTCTTTTTTAAGATTATTTAAGAACTCATTCTTCTTAATTAAATTCATGGTCGATAAGCTCAACTCTCTATTCTTGCTTTCAATATCCTGCTTCAACTTTTCATTATTATGACGCATCGCCTGCTCTTTATTCTCCAATTCCTTGAGTTCTAACTCACGCTGTGTCTTATATAATAACTTCTCACGTTGCCTTCTATAATACCTCTTATAGACTTGGTGCATAAAAAATGAAAATAACCCCACTAGAATAATATAACCCACAATAGCGGCATTGGATAAATACCAGGGCCTTGCAATTGTAAATCTGTAAGTTTCTGTGTTTTCTGAAATTTCATTCCCTAATCTGGATCTCACCGAAAAAGTATACGTTCCAAAAGGTAAATTTTCAAAAAACACTTGTGAATTTGTCGACCAATCACTCCAGTCATCATAAATTCCATCCAATTTATATTGATATTCTGCCATAGAATATTTTTCATAAACAGGAACACTAAATTGAAATTCTAAATTGTTTTCATTATTTTTAAACTGCCCGCTGGTATTTACATCAACAAAAATATTATCGTTACTATTTTTCAAATTTCTATTTGAAATTAAGTTTAAATGTACCTGATGCGTATTTTCATTTAATAGATCTAAATCAATCACCAGGTATCCAGATGTCGTTCCATACAAATATTTATTCCCTGTAAGGTGGGCGATATTTTCATAACCTGAAACATCATGTCTCACATAGCTAGGCAACGAAATAGTATGTATTTTCAGAGAATTACTTAATTGGTTAGGTTCTAAGTAACTTAAACCCTGATGAGAAAATCCCCAAAGCTTATTAGTGCCCTTGGTAAAAACTAATTTACCTGAGACATAATCTTCTTCATTAAATAATTTACTAATTACAGAATCCCTATCGAATTTACCAGAACCCATATTGTACTTATAAACGCCTTTAGTTTGGGTATATAATATATTTCCGTTGTATTTAATTAAACTGGTTTTAACATCCTTTGTCACCGAAGAATCCCGCGTTACAAATATAGCCTTCGTGTAATCGGCATTTAATTTAACTTTAAAAACCCCTTTATATTCATGACTTACAAATACATCAGAAGGATTAAGCATTTCGAAATAACGACTGGAAATATCAAATCCCTCGATGGAATTTCGGTATTGCCACCTTCCGTTTTTATATTCTAAAATGTTCAATCCACTGTAATTCCCTTGAATAAGTAAATCATTGTTTTTACTTATTGGTTTTATATTCCAGGTTCCTAAAACATCGGCTACCAAAGTAGCTTTATCGTCTTCAACAACAAATGTTCCTGAATTATGGCCGCAAAATAAGGTATCCTCTATATTTTGTAAACACCAAACAGCACCTTGGGTTCCGTTTATTAGCACAAATTTGTCTTTGGCATTGAACGTTTTATAAAACAATCCTTGATTGGTTCCTATATAAAGCTTGTTGTTAAAAAGAATTGAAGCATTAACAGAGCCTATCTTTCCTTTTTCATCATTATAAATTCTGAAAGGCGATTTTATATTAATGCAGTTAATCCCATTTTCTAAACCCAGCCATATGTTATGGTCTAAATCTTCAAAAACTGAAAGGACAGTGTTATTACTTAAACCATTATTCTGATTAATCTGATAATTCAACTCTCCTGAAGCAGTTACATGCAACATACCGTTGGAGATACTTCCTAAAACAAAACTGTCGTCATCTAATTTTATGCTACTGTAAATTCTATCATTCAAAAGGGTTTGGTTAGCAGGAATATCCCACTGTACGAGTTCCTTTCCTTTTAAAATATAAAATCCTTTATCTTCTGTTTGAAATAGTATTTTATCCTTATGATTAACGATGTTTACCAAAAGATTATCTTTAAGCAATACATCGTCCGTTACTAATTTTGATTGCCCGTTAACTATCTCAAATACACCTTCCTTTGGTTTCTGAAAGTAAACACCTTCCTTAATTTTGAAAATTTTGTATATTCCAGTATTCGAGGGAATTATATGAACACTTTCATTTTTTTTACTAAAAACATAAATCCTTTTTAAAGTTTGAAACAAAATGAAATCATCGACACTCAAAATATTCCAGACTTCTTCATCTTCTAAGAACTCGATCTGTAGTTGAGTTGATAATGAGGTATACTCCAAAAGCCCATTTAATGAACGTTGCCAATACCCGAACTCTCTGTAACAACCTGTGTAAACATAACCATCTATTACTTTAACAGATCTTACTATCGTTTTGTTGGGAGATTCAAAAACCGTCCATTTAGCACCATTAAATTCCAATAGGCCCTTGTTATTGGCTACATAAATATATTTGTCTTGAGACTGAGAAATAGACCAATTTTGGTTCTCTGCTCCATAGTCAGTTGGTGTATAAATTTGAATGGGTGGATGCTCTTGTGCAGTAAGAATAAAGCAAAAGAGAATTAAGATAATTTGTGGTAGTAATTTAGCTGGCATCAAAATATAAAGCTTTGCATACTAAAATACTAAAATTAATGGTATTCGAATTATTTATATTTTAAGCTTAAAATGAATTTAGATACAATATACTCATCAAAAGATAATAAAAGTGCATTGTATGAGTATTCCACATTTAAATGTGTTCTAGATTTAAACTTTACCTCTGTGATCCCTTAGCTAATTTTTGTTATATCGCTTAAATGCTGAAGTAAAATGGGTAGCTTTTTCTATCCAACTTATTCTGAAATTTGATACACAGGTCTTTGTGTGTGTTTCAAGAGATACTTAGCATACTTCATCTTTTCCGAAGTAAAAAATTGATAACGGTGCATTGAAATGTTATTTTAAATTCAACAATAAAGTTTTGCTGAATTGTGGTGGTTTGTGAAGTTACATTTTGGCGATTATGGTGGCTACGCGCTTAGAATTTTAAGCTTTATTAGGACTTATATGCTGTTTTGTCATTATATCTGGCGCAATGATTTGGCTTGTGGCGCGTGACAAGAAAAACATGCCAGAGAAGAAAAGAAAATTCAATTTTGCGGTGGTCAATATTTACCTTGCCATCTGCTTAAGTATGTATTAGGTTACACTATTGTCTTTTATTGCTGTAAACTATTTCAACCGGCAGGTCAATCCTTTATTTATAGTTTTTATTTTATTTCCTGGCTTCTAATCTCTCTACTTTTCATCCTAAAAAAGGATCTTAATTTCACCAATAAATACACCCTAGTTTAATTGGACTTTTAATTCCAATTGTCAATGGCAGTTCAACAAGAAACTGGATATGGCAAACGTTTATCAATAATCAATTCCAAATATTATTTATTGATGCCTTTTTGACTGTATTATCGTTAACAACATTCTGGATCTTTTTAAGACTGAAACTTCAAAAACAAGTCAAGCATTATTAGCAATTACCTTTTCCAATGATAAATTGGTTTACTAAACCATAATAACTTTTAAAACTTATGGTAGGGTTATAAATCACAACATCTCCCAGCGTGTTACCTTCATGCAGACAAACTTTTATTAAACATCTGTAACACAATGAATTTTATTCATGACAAAACTAATTTATCATTAACATTTTAAAAATCATTTAGATAATAACTCCAAAACTCCAAAAGAACTGGCAATGTGAAAATCGGGCTCTTCTGTATTAGGGTCTACCCAAGATATCCACGTTGGCTTCATTACACCTTTATTGGTATGGTTGTATTTTGCTCGGTAAATTCCGGTTTGTATAATGTTGTTATTAAGTAACCCTAAATTTAACAATGAGGCTTTGCTTAAGGCTATTTCAACAATAAAACCTTCATTTTCTACACTTGATTTTACTAGAATTTCATCTTTAGGCCAATTCCAATGATAATCAAAGTTCCTATAAAAATTGGCTTTAAAATCTAAAATTCTTGGTGTTGGATCTATCTCCAAGCAATAATACGGACTTAGTTTATTGTCAATCTTAAAAAAGAGTTCTACTCTATCAGAATTTGCCATATTCTCAACTTCATTTCTCTCGGAATCTATATAAATATTGCTATCAAAAACTTTAAAATAAACATAAAGATAATCACTATTATGCAATGCTCTAAATTCAATTGTGTTTATTTTTTTGTTATCCCAAGGTGAATTAAAGTCTGTTAAAAGCTCAGCTTTATTCCATAACGCATTATCCCCTTTTCCTGTTATAAATAAAGTACTATTGGGAATTTCAGCTACTTTATATATTTTTTCTCCAATCATATAACTTACTACTTACAATTAACTTTTCTAATGTGATTTAATTTTTAATTAAGCTAATTAATTTCTGGGGGGCTTTTGTTCTACAAAAACTGAAAAACTAACCAAAAACAATTGTGATTACACTTATTAACCTTTTAAGTCTACTATTCATTATTTAGAAATCAAATTTCTAGTTGTAATTGAATTAATATTTTTAAACATTCTGTTTGTAAATATCTAAAATAGTATATTAAATACAACCATTCGGTTATTAACTTTCTGACATGAATGAATTTCCAACTAATTTATGAAGCCCTACAATACATAACCTTTTTCTTAAGCTAAAAGACAAAAATTTTTATATCAGACAAATCATTTATGTAGATGGTGGTATATTAGCAAACCATAGGAAAACCATCTAATGAAAATTAATAATTATGAATATATCTAAAACTCTAATACCATGCCTACTAACTGGTATTACCGTACTAACTGCTTGTTCTAAAAAAGAAAAGCCATTATCAATTAAAGTTGAAAACACTTTAAATATCGATAGAACGTTTGAGACCATTGAATTATCCAATACATTCTTAAAATTAGAACGTTTAGATAACATAGGTATTCGTAATAGTCAAACAGGAGATTTTGTTGTTACACAAATGGTTGACACCAACGCTGATGGACTCTCAGATCAAATTTTATTTCAACCACAGCTATCGGCTAATTCAGAAATTATTTATGACATTGTAAGCATTACAGATACCATAACGCCCAAAGCAGAAACTGTTTGTTATTCAAGGTTTGTACCTGAACGCACCGATGATTACGCCTGGGAGAACGATAAGGTGGCTTTTCGTGTTTACGGACCTACGGCTCAAAAATTGGCTGAAGAAGGAGATCCTGCCGGTACACTTTCCAGTGGTGTAGATGCCTGGTTAAAACGTGTAAGTTACCCAGTAATAGATAAATGGTATAAAGAAACAACTGAAGGAACAGGCTCATATCATCAGGATACTGGTGAAGGACTCGATAATTTTCATGTTGGAGTAAGTCGCGGTGTTGGTGGCATTGCTGCTAAAATAGACTCCATGTTTTACATTTCTAAAAACTATACTAAATGGAAAACCATTACTAACGGCCCCATTAGAACCAGTTTTTATCTGGAATACGAAACCTGGAATGCTGCAGGGCACGTTATCTCAGAATCTCGAATCATAAATCTTGATCGGGGCAATAACCTCTCTAAATTTACACTTACAATTAATGGTATTCAAGATATTTACGCAGGATTAACGCTTCATGAAAAGGATGGTAAAGTTTCGGGTAATACCAACATGGGCTGGGTAAGCTATTGGCAACCGCATGGCGATTCGGAGCTTGGAACTGCTATCGTTGCTGATAAAAATACTTTTCTGGCTTTCGAAACATATGATACTGAAGCTAAAGACTTAAGCAATGCTTTTGCTCATTTAAAAGTTGAAAACAATCAGGTTGTTTACTACGCCGGATTTGGTTGGAAGAAAAGCAATCAGTTTGAAACTAAAGAACAATGGGAAAATTATCTAAATACATTTTCAGAATGTATTAACACCCCTTTAAAAGTTTCCTTGGTAGAATAAACCCATAGCCTCCATTCTGAAATACAGAGCAGAATGGAGGTTTTGTTTAATAATTAGGTTGGTCTTAAAAAATCCGAGTCTACATTTTCAAAAATTTTAAACTCACAAAACACTGGGGTTATTATCATAAATTGGTGTTAAATCAATGTCATTCATTTCAATTATTAATTTTTAATAATTTGTCTTCCAAGAATGTCTATTACCATAAGTGTTTCAAAATTCCTCGCAGATATTTTAAATGCATCTCTGAAGCCAAAGAAATAGGATAAATCTAGCATTTGCTATCATCTCTTCATTGCTCGTCGGAGTAGCAGGAAAAGCTGGAAAGGTCAACTTGTACAGTGCAATTAATAAGTTTTACCCTCCGGTTTTAACTTTTGGTAAACAACTAGGGAACTTATTTAACAGGAGCTTTTGTGTTATTTTACCAAATAATTGTTTTTAATGCTAAAAAGAGGGCTAAATACATAACCCTCTTCAATTCATATTAACTGAATACAACTAACTCAAATATGAATTCTCAACCAATAAAATATAAAATCAATACTTACAACTTCAATTCATTAAATAATGCTACTAATTTTTCATTAGAAGGTCTCGGTGCATTGGCTGTGACTATGTTTCCTTGTGGATCTAAAAGAATAAAACGAGGTATTCCTTTTATTAGATAATCTTGAACAAACTTCGAGTCAAACGCATGATCTGCAAGTAACTGAATACCCCCAAGCTCCTTCTCTTCTACCATTTCTTTCCACTTATCACGATTATTTTGAGTATCGACAGAAATACTTACAAACTCAATATTTTTATCATGATACTCTTTTTCAACCTCCTTTAAAAATGGAATCTCTGCCTTACAAGGTCCGCACCAAGTTGCCCAAACATCGATATAGACGTATTTCCCTTTTAAATCATCTAAAGAGGTTGTTGTTCCATCAACATTTTCGTAATTCATAAACTTTGGTGACGGCTGTCCTTTAGCAACAGTTCTTAAAGCCTGATAGCTTTCTTCTATTTCTTTATTGTTAGTCTCATCTGCACTTCCTTTTACATATTCTGCATAATACCCTTCAAGGTCCGAGGTATACGTAATACCATATTTAGCACTTTTGTAACAAATTATGTTTTTAATAGTTTGATTAGATAGTGTATTTACAGCTTTTAAATAAGCGACATCATAATCAATATCCGAAGATTTTGTAAGTTTTTTTGCGTATTTACTACAATAGGTTCCCACTAAATTATTATAACTGTTTGAAAAAACATAATCTTCGGCATTATTATAATCTAATACCTCAAGTTCTTTCAAAAAATCGTTTGACACTTCAAATTCAGGATTTTTACCATAATATGCGTGATTTGATTCATAGTTATTCAATGCGCTTAAATAACCATATTCAATATTTCTTTTTTCCATTTGAATATAATCCTGAGGAAAATTTTTGGTACGCTCCAAATGCTCTAATAATGCTAATTCCAGTTTTTTTTGCATTTGCTTAAATTCAGTTTCATTTAATAGATAAATATTATCAATTTCGCTTAAAATCTCATTTGAAACAGCCTTTTTAGACAATAAATAATTATTGTAATGAGCTCCCTTTCCTTCAAACTTTATAGAATTATTAAAATCATCAGTATCAAACGATAAACTTATATCATCACCGGCTTCCAGATACATATAAGCCAGATGGCCACCATGATATAACATCAAATTATCGGCTTGAACATACAAAGTATCCAAAAAAGTACCATCTTCATTTATAGGAATATTTTTACTATTCGCATAACATAAACTCGACAGCCTAAGATCTGTACCTACGGGATTTACAACTTTTCCTTTAAAAACAATAAAATCCTTTTTTTGTTCGGAATCGCAGGATGCCATCGCTAATACTAAGGCAAACACATAAAATAGTCTTCTCATAACATAAATTTATTTTAAATAATCTTTAGTGAACTTTTGCTTGAATACTAATAGAAAATCTTGTCAAGCATCTGATACATGTCTACTTTATCTGGATTTTTCGAATTATATATAATTTTACCCGTCGGGTCTATTAATATTTTTGTTGGAAAGGAATTCACATTAAACGGAACAAGAAGATCGTTTTCATTTGTTGTTTGTATATGTTTCCAATTATATCCGTTATCTTCAATAGTTTTTTTCCACCTAGGAACAGCATCTCCCGAATTTACACCAACAACAACAAAATTTTTATCTGCATATTTATTATAGTATTCTTTTATCTTTGGAATCTCTGCCATACATGGCCCGCACCAGGTCCCCCAGTAATCTAAAAGCACATAATTCCCCTTTAAGTCTGATAATTTAAATTCTGTACCATCCAAAGTGTTATTGGTTATTAAATCAGGGGATTGCATTCCCAACTGTGTTTTATCAACGGCTTCTAATCGGCTTTTTACTTCATCATAAAATGGGGTTCCTGATAAGCTTTCAGCATCAAAACCTTCTAATACCATTTTTGCTTCATCATGAGTAAAATACTTGCGATAATAACCGTCCATAAACACATAAGTGGCTGCTATCGATTTTGGATATGCTTTTACAAATTCCTTTTTTAATTCAACAGCCTGATGAAACAGCGCATTTGATTCGTCAGATAATTTCTTTGCTTCTTCTTCACTTAAATCTTCCGTATAAGTTCTAACTTTCAAGGCATGTGCTTCATCTATTAAAGGAAAGGTTTGTGCTTGTATTATTGAAAAATCCTGATTAATACCTTTAGCATCAGAAAGTGATGCTGCTACCATATGATCTTCAACCTTACCCGTACACTTAATTTCGGCTCCAGGATAAGCTATAAACCATAATCGGTTAACATCGGCTTTAGTTGATGATGAATATTCTCTACCATCGTGTTTTGTTTTCCAACTTCTGGTATTTACAATATTGAGGAAATATATTTTAAAATCATTAACCGTATCGGTAAACTGAAATGTACCATTTTTCACCCAGATTGTATCGTTTCGGTAGCCATTAGGAGAGTTATCATCTTTTTCTGAATACACTAGAAAATCGGCTTTTAAATTATCTAAATCGGCTTTAAGTGTAAAGGTGTTTTTATTGGTTTGACCAACACTTGATTTTGAGGATTGACATTGAAAAACCATAAAAGAAACGGTAACAATGAGACAGAGGCTAGCTAGCCTTTTCATATTCTTAATCATATTAAAGAGTTTTGAATTAAAGGTATAACACTAAGTAAGAGCTGATAGAAAAATTAAATTTTAAAATTTCTACTCCCATATAGTGACAAAAAGGAGGGAAAGAAAGGCCCTCCTTTTTCATGTTTTATATTAAGTACTAAAGTTTTATAATGGACAGACCTAATGGCCATTTTAACCCATCTGTTCTTCTTAATTCTATAGTACCATATTCTGAATAACGCGTAGTAAAGTTATTAGTCCATTTTATTGTTAAAACATTTTCTGTAACACTTACTAGCTCCCAAACACTATCATAGTAAGACTCTGCGGACTTAATGGTTAATACTTTGTTTTCCTTATCGTAAGTTAAAGTCCCTCCTCTGGCTCCGCCATAAGCACCACCAAAAGACATATCTAAACAGTCATACTCCCCTTCAGATTTTCCAGGAACAAACTTAACGATACCCGTAGATCCAACTTTTATTTTGCTATACGAATAATTAACTGTTCCAGGGCCTACTTCAGTCCATGTATAATCAAATTCGCCTACCCAAGTATCCACTACTTTAGCTTCGGCTAGGAAGGCATAAGAACAATGAAACCCAATACAGTTTTCTCTGCTATCAAATACATTTCCATCTTTCCCTGTTATTACCCATTTTAATTCAAATAGATCTCCTGGAAGTATATCTGTTCTGGTTGTATTAAAATCATTCTCAAACAATTCATAAAGTTGATCTTTGGTTACACTAACTTGAAATATTTCAGATGGATTAGAAACACTTGTGAGTAGTTTTCCTGAGTTCCCCCCTATATAGTTGTACACACCGTCTTTTTCCTCTTCAGCAAAAAGGTAAAAATCAATTTTCGAAATATCTGATGCCGTTGATTCATCTGACTTAAACGCAACATCATACGTTATTTCAGTAAAAGCCCAGAATTCCTCTCCTGTACTTTTATTGATGTTATAAATAAAACTTTTTTCCCCTTGTGGTGTAAATGTTAACTTAGCATCATCTACCCAAGTAGTATCGTAAGCCTTTGGCATTACCACATCATCCTCTTCCTCACATGATAGAAAAACGGGAAGAATTAATAAGCCTATATAAAATAATATTACTTTTTTCATCTCTATATTTTATTTAACGCTCTTTCTTTATACAAAACATATAAAAAACAGAAACCTTAGTTAATTAATTTAAATTTGGATTTTGATCAGTAACCGCAGGAGCTATTTTAACCACATAGCCGTCACCTCCAGGTTTTAACTCAATAGTATCTCCTGTTTCCGGATCAATGCGAGTATATGTTGGAACCACATCTCCATAGACATGATATCTTTTTTGATCAAAAAGATTTACTGATGTTCCTGCCAACTCTTTACGTCTTTCATTCTTAACTAATTGTAGAGTTGTTGCATCATTTGTATGAATTAACGGAGTAAACACAGACATTCTATTCTCTAAAAGTTTATTTAAAACTGCAATAGCACCGGCGCCATTTCCTGAACGAGCTTTAGCCTCTGCATTAGTTAATATCAATCTTGGTACCGTTAAACCATTACAACGTTCAGAATTTGCATGCATATAAATATAATTTGGAGATACATCTATACCAGAGCTTGAGGTTTGTGTAGCGAACAGATACCAGCGACGGTCGTTATCTTTATCATACAACGCTTCCAGTTCTGGAGCATACAAGTGAAATGGATTATTAAAAGACCAATAGTTATAACGATTCCAGATATTCTCCTGATTTAAAGTTCCAGTAAGCCATAAACTACCGTTATTATAACCTGACCAAAGATTAGAAGAATTCACAAAATCTATATCATTATAATCGTATAAGAAATCATACAAACCTAATGCTATGTTCGAATTAGTAACCGCTTTATCAAAATCACCCATAAACAAGTTGATTTCGGCAATTAAAGCATAAATTGAAGCTAGACCTGGTCTAAAATTAGCATACGAATTTATTGCTTGGTAGTTACTATCCAACAAGCTTAGTGCTTCATTTAGATCTGACAGCATTTGTTCGTAAACTTCTCCAACTGTTGATCTCGCTGTTTGCGCCTGTAAATCTATTTTTAATGGCATGGCAATACCAGGATTATCAGGATTTGCAGGGTCGTAGTGGTGTGCATACTCATTAACTACTAAAAAATACTCAAATGCTCTTTGTGCCAAAGCTTCCGCCTTAAGTGTATTTCTATCTGCAGGATTAAAATTACCTGTATCCACTCCATCTACATTTTCTATAATGTAGTTCATGGTATGAATGTAGAAATAGAAGTCGTTGTAATCTGTATCATTTACGCCTGGAGGAAATATATCATGCTTCCAAGCATAGGCATTTACATCTTTGGTATTGTTTGCTATAGTCGCAAAACTCGCATCGTTGTGATACACATCCGGATCCATATAGCGTATATTCGTACCTACAGATCGAAGTATGGCATAATTCTGTAAAAGCTTATCCAAATCTTCTAAAGTAGATGGAATAATTAAACCGGTGGGTTCAACATCTAAAAAATCATCCGGACTTTGACAAGCTGATAATGTCAAAAAGGCTAGTAATAAATATATATATCTTTTTTTCATGATATTAAGTTTTGTTTTCATTGTCTTACTTTTTAAAATGATGCTCTAACGCCTAAAGTATAACGTGATAAATTAGTGTAGGCTTCGCCGTTTGGAGCGGTAGGATCTACTCCTAAATCATTTTTAACCCAAAGAAACGGATTGCTTACTTGCATGCTTAAACGTAAGTTCTTAAAGAAGGTTCTATCTAAAAACTGCTTTGGCATATTATAGCCTAAAATAATATCTTGTACTCTTAAGTAATCTGCTTTATGAGTATTCCTTGTAGACTGACTCCAGATTCTGTGCATGGTGCTGGTTAATGATCGGCTGATTAACGCCGGTACATCGGTATTGGCTTCATCTCCAGGCTGCATCCAACGATTTGCCCATTCTTTGTGTACTCTAATATTTCCAAAATCATAATCGTAGTTATTATAAGTACCATATCCTGTAGATGCATAATTGTATGACATTCTGAATACATGACCAGCCTGATAATTCATATTTACCGTAAGATCTAAACCTTTATAGTTAAAAGTTGTAGATAAACCGCCATAATGTGGAGCTGTTCTTGACCCTGCATACTTCATTTCTTCTGCCATTATCGTACCTTCATTCCATTTTTTTGTATTACCATCTAAATCATACAACAAAACCTCACCATTATTATCTAAACCTGCGAAGTTGTATGCGTAAAAAGAGCCCATAGCATCACCTTCTACATAAGAATTTCCTGAAGACAGCCCGTCTGCCGTTGGGTTAGATTCAATTAATGATTTCGATAATATATTTTTGTTATAGTTAAAGTTCGCTCTTACCGACCATTTAAAATTATTATTACGAATTATATCACCATTTAATACCAACTCAACCCCTTTGTTATCAATATTCGCATAGTTCACGGAAGATCTTGCAAAACCAACTGTAGGATCAATAGGTCTGCTAGTATAAACATCGGTACTCTTTTTTTCGTAATAATCTAAGCTACCAGATAACCTGTCATTAAAAAAGGCAAAATCAAGTCCAAAATTGGTTGTTGCTGTCTCCTCCCATTTTAAATCTGGATTTGCTGGCTGACTTAAAACCAAACTGTTATAGATATTACCCCAAGTAATATTTCGAATACGAGCTGCTGCTTCTGGATATACTCCTGTTAAACTATTTCCTGCCAGACCATAAGTTGCTCTAAGTTTTAAACGATCTACCCATCCTGCATTAGCCATAAAAGACTCTTTGTTTAAATCCCAAGCTAAACCAGTTGACCATAAGGGCTTGTATCTAAAATCTGGGTTGCTACCAAAAATATTAGCTTGATCTATTCTGAAACTTCCGTTAAGCGTATATTTTCCTTTGTAAGTATATCCTAAATTTGAAAAACCACTCACAAATCGATTATCATTGTTTTGCACATTAAAAACTAAAGCAGAATAATAATCACCAAATCTTCCGCCATTCCAGTTAGTTAATCTGTAACCGACTAGATCAACCTCATTAATAGGTAGGTATGACGTAGATTCTTTATCGTAACCGAATTGTCTGTTTCGGGTAGACTCATTAAACCTTCTTGAATATTCCCCTCCTGCAAACACTGTTAACTGATGGTCATTCCAGGTCTTATCCCAATTGATGGTATTTTTAAACACCCAACCTTTTGAATAGGAGCGTTCCTGTAAATACATTGATCCTGGAGGAATTCCATATTGATAATTTCCTGTAGAGGCATTAAATACATAATAGTCGTTAACTGTATTTCTCCATGATGGCATATTCATAGATCTAAATTCATCTAAATCATTAGTATTTCGCTCATACCTAAAAGCACTACTCACGACCAAATCTTTAAATAACTCGATATTCAATTGGAAATCAGCTCGGATATCAACTAGAGTACTACTATTGTCACGATTTCTGTTGTCTTCTAAAGCGTTATAAGTGTAAGGCACCCCTAATTCGGCTTCACGATTTTGAGACATCCAAGGATTCCAATCGTAATATTTTTGGATATACTGCCCATTTTCATCTACCAATTGGTCATAAGGTTGAGCTAACTTAACCATTTCAACAGGGTCTAATCCAAATTGAGAAGTTATATAATTATCCTTTTCATTTCTTAAAGCTGCCGTTATACCTGCTGTAAACGAAATTTTATCATTGAAATCAAATGTATTTCTAAGATTCATAGTCATACGGTCATTATCATCACCTATAACCGCCCCAGATTGATCAACATAAGACAATGATGCAAAAAACGTATTATTCTCACCGCCTCCTGATAGGGATAAATTATATGTTTTTTGTGATGCTGCTCTTAAAAAATATTTGCTCCACTGTTGATCTATATCTCTTTGCTTAAGCTCATTAATATAGTTATCAAAAGTATTTTGCGACCACACAACACCATCAGGCGATGTACCATTTCTGTAAATATGAGCTAAATGAAAATCATTAATACTGGCAGTACCTGCTTCCAACCCATTAATGCTAACCCAACCTCTATCAATATATTCCTGATCTAATTCAAGCTCTTGAGCGGTAGTCATAAAATTGAACTTTTTTAAGTCTACTTTTTCCTCTAAATCTATAAATGTAGAAGCATCAACAGTTAAAGCTTTATTTTTACCACCTCTTTTAGTAACTATTACAACAACACCATTGGCTGCTCTAGAACCCCAAATAGATGAGGCAGCAGCATCCTTTAGTACCGTTATAGTTTCCACATCTTCAGGATTTATCGATTCTAAATTGGCCTGATTTGCTAAAGGAAACCCATCGACAACAATAAGGGGACTGGTATTCGAACTCAAAACGGAAGCTCTTCCTCGAATCTCAAAATTTCCTTGCCCGAATGCCGAGTTAATATTTACACTAGGGATTTGCCCTATAATACGATCTATAATATTTGTGCTACTTGGTCTTTGTTGCAACTGAGCCGCACCAACCTGAGCAAAAGATCCGGTTGTTCTTTCTCTAGATAAAGTTTGATACCCCGTAACCACAACCTCCTGTAACTCATTTACATTTTCTTTTAATGTGATATTAACGTTATTATAATAAGTTAAGGCATTAACTTCTCTTGTTTCTTTATTAAAACCAACATAGCTAAACTCTAAAACAGCATTATCCGCCACAGAAATGGAGTAAACCCCATTAAAATCTGTAGAAACACCATTTCGGGTCCCCTGTTCCATAACAGTAACACCGGGTAAAGGCATTCCAGTTGCATCAGTAATAGTACCAGATACTGTTACTTTTTGCTGTCTTCTGTCGTAGCTGTGATCTACCTTTTTGATTAGAATGGTATTATTCTCATCTATTTCAAATTCTAAACTACTGTTTTGAATCGCTTTATCTAATAGATTAATTACCAAAACCTCACCTTGTTCCAATTGAATATTGGGCGAATTTTTAAATAATTTTTTAGGAAATATGAAGTGGTAATTCGTCTGTTGCTGAATGATGTTAAACATTTCATCTACCGATACAGACTGACTTTGATTAATAAACACCTTTTCTTGTGAAAAAGAGGTATTCGGATTAAAACCAAAAACAGTTGCGCACAACAAAAAGATAAATGCTCTCATAATGCATAAGGGTAATCGCTTTCGTAGTAGATAGCGATAGTTAGTTAATTTAATTTTCATAAATTTGTTTTGTGTTAGTTAGACATTATTTTAATTAATACATACAAGAGGGAGAAAGTTGTTACACGGCCAAATGTTCAAACTTGACTCCCTTTTTTTATTCAATAATTATGTTTTTCTCATGAAATTCGTATTTGTTTATAATTCCTAAGTCTTTCAGGTTTTTAAGGATATTTTCAATTTTCTCATCTTTCCCCAGAGTCCCTACAAACAATTCATTTTCAACAGATTTACTTTTAAACTCTACATTAAAGTCGTACCAACGTGACAATACAACCATAATCGCTTTTAATGTTTTATTATTAAAACTAAATACGCCTTCTTTCCATGAAATTTCATGAATCACATCTACCTCATTAAATACTATGGTATTGGTATTGCGATCTAGAACAGACTGCTGATTTGGAAGTAGCAAATGGTCTTCACCTTGATATTTAATGTTTACCTTTCCTTCTACTAAGGTGGTGGTTATATTCGATTCGTTGTTATAGGCTTTTACGTTAAACTCGGTTCCTAACACTTCTATTTCATGATTGTTATTAGTTACCATGAATTTCGAACCTTTATGAGCTGTACTTGGAGACACATCAAAATAGGCTTCACCATACAAAAGCTCCACCATACGTTTTTCGCCATCTACAAAAGCTACAGGGTATTTTAATTTCGATTCCGAGTTTAACCAAACCTGAGTGCCATCAGAAAGTTTTACAAAAAATTGTCCGCCTCTTGGTATGGTTAAATAATTATAGGCAATGGCTTTTGATGCTGTCTGTTTATTAGTGTAAATTAGCTCTTCTCCATTGCTTTCTACGTTATCAAATACAAGTTGCTCACCTTTTTCTAAAGTAACATTAGAACCATCTTCTCTGGTTAAAATCGCTTTATTAGTTCCTACTTCAATACTCGTATTTACAACAGCATTTTCCTGAACAACAGAGCCTGTTCCTTTATTTAAAAAAGTAAATATTACTACAAATGCTAAAACTGAGGCTGCAACTGCATATTTGATATAGGCAGACTTAAATAAAGAAATCACCTTAGGTGTTTTGGCTTTTTCATCATCTTTAATTGCCTCAAGAATATTAACTAACATGCGTTCTTTAATAACGTCTTCAGGTCCTAAAGCCTCAACCCACTCGTTTTCCTTTTGAAAACTTTCGTAGTAATTTACCAAAAGCTTTAACTCATCAGCAGTGGTTTCCCCATCAAGATAGCGTTCTATCAATCTCTGGAAAAACTTATTATTCATTTCGGTATTGTTCATTAAAATATTTTTTAAATAGCTTGGTTTATCTCCTAAGTGTAGAATAAAGGATGTATCCCCTAGTAAAAATTAAAAAAAATTTAACTTTTTATTTACAAACAATTATACTTTAGTTTTTGAACTTATAAGCTGCTTTAATTTTCCTTCATAAAAAAAGCGACCCATAACTAAATGAATCGCTTTTTTTAATTTATTACTTTACTACTACTTAATCATTAATTTAAATTCTTTGGAGCCGTTTTCTCCTTCTACTTTCAAAATGTATAAAGCCCCCTCTAAAGAAGATATATCCATTTCTAAGGTTTCTCTCATATTTTTTAAATTAACTTCTCTAACCAATCTGCCTCTTAGGTCATATAACCTGGCTAATTTTAAGTTTTGTTGCTTAGCGTTTTTAATCGTAACCCTATCGCTTGCGGGGTTCGGGTAAATTATAACCCCGTCTAATTCTGGATTTACATCATCTACACCTAATGTTTCTTCAACAGTTAAATCAAACGAATAATTTTTCACTTCACCTACTGTGTTTTGTGTTGTAAATGTAATGGTATGCACGCCAATACTTAAAGCAGTTCCTGCTGCTATAGATTGTAACAAGGTTAAATTTTGTAAACATCCATTAGTTGCAATTAACTCTCCATTGGCTATATAATCTGGTAAGGTAAATGTTGAACCACTAGTAACAAAAACCGTTGTTGTTTGAGGCAATGTAATAACCGGCTCTAACTGTTTAATTTCCACATTGGTTTCAACCATATTCCCACAATTATCTTCCAGTTTTATTTGTACATTTCCAGCCGGTAAACCAAAAATGGTTCTTTCTCCATTTTCAAATCCGTCTGAATAGACATAAACACCTCCTGTAAAACTAACTTCCATAGTTGTAGCGTTACCCGTCCACTCAAAATCTATACTTCCGGAATAAGAGGAAGCACCAAAACATATGTCGTTTGGTGTTGCATTAACTATCGCAAGTTCCTCTAGTTGTTTAATTTCAACCGTTGTTGAAACCGACTCTCCACAGATTCCATGAACCGTTAACTTATGAGACCCTGCTTGTAATGAACTCAATGTTGTATCGCCACTTTCAAGACCTTGGTTAATAGTAAAAAACCCTGTAGAGCCATCTGAATTGTTTGACGAAACCTCTATAAAGCTTACTCCGCCTGTCCATTCTAAATTTATTTCTCCTGAACTACTAAATCCTCCAAAACAAATATCAATTGGTTCCGCATTTGTAATAGCTAGTTCCTCCAGCTGTTTAATTTCAACCGTTGTTGAAACCGACTCTCCACAGATTCCATGAACCGTTAACTTATGAGACCCTGCTTGTAATGAACTCAATGTTGTATCGCCACTTTCAAGACCTTGGTTAATAGTAAAAAACCCTGTAGAGCCATCTGAATTGTTTGACGAAACCTCTATAAAGCTTACTCCGCCTGTCCATTCTAAATTTATTTCTCCTGAACTACTAAATCCTCCAAAACAAATATCAATTGGTTCCGCATTTGTAATAGCTAGTTCCTCCAGCTGTTTAATTTCAACCGTTGTTGAAACCATTTGTCCGCAAATTCCATCAATCTCCAAAGTATAATTTCCTGATTCTAAACCTGAAATAGTTAACTCTCCATTTTCTAAACCTGAATTATAGGTCGTAGCAATCCCCCCATCTGGTGTTACTATTACTTCTTGAGCTATACCTGTCCATTCTAAATCAATTTTTCCAGTATTAGCTGTTGCACCAAAACAAATATCTATAGGTACTGCATTGGTAAGAGTCAAATCAGCTCCCCTGTTCACCGTAACGGTAGCATCACAACTTGAACTATTACCATTTTCGTCTTCAACAGTCATAGTTACCGTATGCACCCCAACATCATCACAATAAAACCATGCAGGCGAAAAAGTGTAAGTTAAATTAGTAGAACAATTATCTGTACTACCATTATCTAAATCATTTTTAGTTAATTGGTAACTACCATTAGTATCTAAAATCACTGTAGCATCTTTACAACTTACCACGGGCTGCATAGTATCTCTAACCAAAATGGGTGTTACACATGAATCGGTTGCTCCTGCAAAATCTGTTACCGTAAGTGTCACTGGAAAAGTCTGTCCCACTTCACTACAATCAAAGGTGTCTTTACTTAACGATAACGTCACTGGACCTTCTGCATCACTTGACCCTCCATCTAAATCCTGAGGTGTAAGGGTAGCCTGGCCATTTTCATCTAAAAATATTTCTGTAATCTGATTGGTTTTACATACCGCCGTAGGTGGTACATTGGCCGTTATGGTTACGGAAAAGTTATAGACACAAAGAGCATTATTATTGTCAAACGTATCTCCTGCATGTAATTGCCAGGTTCCAACAGGAGTATTACCATTAAAGGCGTTAGCTAAACTACCAGTACCTGCAGGTTTAAAAGTCCCAGATGTTGGGGTGCCAGAAGGCACAGTTGCAGCAGTGTCATCAAAAATAGTGGTAACTACACCGCCTGGAGTTGAACCCGACCAAGTAACTTGTGGAGCTAAATTCAAATTTTTACCAATATCGGTTGCGTCCATTCGAAAGCTTATTTCCGAGTTTATTGGGTCGTCGGATGATGGAACTGAACAAGTCCCTCCCGTTTTTTGCCAAGTAATCGATACATTAACATCAGTTATTATGGCACCCGTCGGAAAATCACTGGAACTAAAATTAACACTACCTACTTCGGCGCAATCGGGGCCTCCACAGCCATTTATTTCTTGGGTAGGGCCGAAATAATATTTAGTTACTGTGGTTTGGGCATGTCCTGTGAATACCCAAAAAAAACACAGTAAAACCGTTAAAATAGTTAATTGATAGTAATTTTTTTTCATACTAAAAGGCTAAAATGAGATTATTGAAATATTATCTATTTAAATTTAAGAATAAATTTCGTTCAAAAGTAAAATTATTTTTTTGTAAACTAATCTGACAAGTTCCTATTAAAAAAAGATTTTATAAATCCTGTCGCAATAATTAATGTAATCGGTTTGTTTACCTTTAGTGCATTGTACAAAGAAAAACGCTGTTATCGCTGTTATTCTAAAAATCAATACATTAATCAAACATAAAAAGTGCTTATTTTATTTAACTTTACTATTA
Source organism: Aestuariibaculum suncheonense (assembly GCF_014596935.1). Lineage (GTDB taxonomy): Bacteria > Bacteroidota > Bacteroidia > Flavobacteriales > Flavobacteriaceae > Aestuariibaculum > Aestuariibaculum suncheonense. The sequence continues at coordinate 229,207 of NZ_JACVXC010000003.1, forward strand.
AAATAAGTTGGCTATTTTTTTATTGGCGCAGGATTTTTACCCATATCATATTCTGTTTTGTCAGTTGTTGCCCAACGATTGCCCTGAACTTCCCAAACTATATACATGGCTTTTTTTGTAGTTTCATTAATCCAATACTCAATACAACGTCCTGGAGAAATCTCATCTACCCAATACGAAACCTTAAAGCCTTTATTCACTAACTTTTGGCGTTCATCATCAAGTTTAGATGAACTGGCAGGCGCTTGACCATCATGATACTTTTCCCATACTTTGCGAGAGGCTTCTAATCGCTGCTGGCATTGAGATATATTGGGGTTTAATGCTACTTCTGTAATTTCCTTACTTCTCTTATCAAATTTAAGGGTTATGCATGAGTTCTCAGATTCTTTAAACCAGTCTTGTTTTTTACCCAAAAGACTTGAAAAGCATATTTCGTAACCTAAACTTTTAAGTTTAGCTTGTCCTTCCTCAAGATCCATTTTAACTAAAGCTGATACTTCTTCAGGAACTTTACTTTGCGCATTGGACATATTAATAATTGAAAAAACAATTATTAAAAACACACTGAATTTTAAAGGTGATTTTATTGGTTTCATTTTATATTTAATTAGGGTTAATTTATAAAACTGCATGTTTAAATTAAAAAAAATCTTACGTATTTTTCATTTATATAAATTCTATCTATATAGTATACTTATTAAGCATCATCCCCTAATTAAATGTTAAATATTTTAACATTTTGCTTATAAGTATGAGAAAAACATGTGTATTAGAAGAGATAACCCCGAATTATTTTTCTAAAAAATAAAGTATAATACTAAAAAAGGAATACCTATTAGTGTATAAAATAAAACATTTCTAAACTTAACAAATATCCTAAAGACGAACGGATTGTTCTTAAAGCCAATGTGATATGATTCTCTACGGTCTTTGTTGAAATGCCTAATTTCTCAGCGATTTCTTTGTGACTTAATTGCTGGTTTCGACTTAGAATATACACCTCCTGACAACGCGCAGGCAATGTATTTACAATAGCTTCAATTTGTGTTACTAACTCCTCGTGCATTAGCTTTGTTTCGGGAGTCGCATATTGAAATCGGTCGTTTAAGCCTTCAAACAATTCAACCTGTTGAATTTTATGCTTTCGGAATTCGCTAAACACTTTATAACGTACACACGCATACAAATACGACTTTAATGAAATTTTAATTTGAAGATTTTCTCGGTAATTCCAAACATCTATAAAGACATCCTGAATGATTTCCTCACAGAGTTCTTTATCTTTTAAAAGATTGTACGAGCTAATAAATAAAGGCTTCCAATAACTATCATAAAGCTCAGTTAGAGCCTTTTTATCACCTCCTTTAAGACGGTTTACTATATCTGAATCCTGTGAGAGCATAAGTTAAATTGACAAAATGATAGTTAAGATCAAATGTAAACATTTGAATTAAAATGTAACATACTAATTTAGAAGTTATCTTGTTGATTAAATTACAAGCAGCCTGAAAATGAAATTATCAAGATGTTAATATTTAATAAATTGATACCTGTTACTTAGTATTTATTGGTAATTGTCTTTTTCTCTGAATCTATTCCTATAGTCGTAAATAAACTGATATCTAAACTAAACTTTACATGAGTGCCCCTTCGTGCTGAACTTCGCATCTGATATACTCTAATTTTATAAATTCCGTTTTGAGACAATGTCATTTTACAGGTATCGCCTTGGGTTTGACCTATAAAATCGGCTACATTATCAGACTTTGGAGGCAACAGGTTAAAGTAACTTGAATTTATTTTGCGTTTTAAAATAATACTTACAGAATCACCCTTTTTCACATTAACAGCATAATCAATAATTTCCTCTCCTTTAATATCATCCTCAATAACAACCCGAGTTTTTCCTGAATCAAAACTTATTTTTTTATTAATAATTTGTCCGTAAAAAAATATTGGAAAAATCATGAATACTATAACAAGACGCAAATCTTTATCTTTCATAAGAACAATAATTAAACAACTTTTTAGATTGCAAACAACACTTAAATACTTTTAATGATTCTTTTCTTTTCTAAGAAAAAAATGAATTCCTAAATCTAATTTTGATTTCTTTAAAATTAAACAAAATTGGATATTCAAAATAAATAATAACATTAAAAAAACAGTTTCTGACAATTTTTATACCCTAAAAAACAATTTCTAAACCTTATAAGATATTGTCGTCATTTAATTTTGGAGATAACCAACAAACTAAACAATATGAAAATTAAATTGAATTATCTGATAACATGTTTTTGCTTAATTCTCTTCATCTTTTCTTGCGAAAATGAATCTTTAGAAAAGCAACCTATCTATGAATCCGACAGCTCCCTCATGTTTAATAATCTTCCTATTTTACCTGAAGATTATGTTCAAAACCTGGGAAAAGGGTTTGATGTTACCTGGTCCGAATTTACAAAATACATGAATCTGTATAATGAAAACGTTGTAATGGACTTTAGTGATGCCGGATTTAATAATGTTAGAATTAGAATTGGTGAGGCAAATCCGGATGCGACTTTCATTAATAGACTTAAAATGCAGGTTGATCATTGTCTAGCCCATGGTATATATCCCATTATCGCTTATCAAGGCGCCTACATAGAGGATATTGCCACTACCGATGAAGAAGCTCGACAACATCTGGTAACCTGGTGGCGTAACATGGCCCAAGAATTTAAAGACTATCCCAAGGCTTTATCGTTTAACATTCTTGTTGAAATTTCCGGAACTTATAAACTTAATTACACAGCGGTTAATAGTTTTTATCTCGATGTATTATCAGCTATACGCGAAACAAACCCGGATAGAATTGTTATCTTTCCTCCTGTTAAATTGTCTGATCCAACATATTTACAATATTTACAAATTCCAGGGAATGATGACCCTTACACCATGGCTGAATGGCATTTTTACGCAGCAGGTCCCACTACCGACCCAACAAATAAAAAATATTGGAATGACGGAAGTACTTCTGTTGAGAGAGACAATATTACCCATCCTATTCAAACTGCCTTAGAATGGATGCAAAATACAGGATATAAAACATGGGTTGGCGCCTGGATGGCTGGAAACTATAATAAAGGAAATGAATTTCCTATACCTGAGCAAGTCGCTTTTGCTACATTTATGGCCAGAGAACTCGCGAAAGCGAATATCCCGTGGTCCATTAATGCGGGTAATAAATTTTATGATTACGAAACCAACACATGGTTTTCAAATACAAACGATTCTGCAGGAATGCCTGTAAGAGATGTTATTTTGGATACCGAAAAAATTGCAATATACCAAAATACAGAATACGCAGGAGCCTCTTACAGGTTGGCCTCCGGAGACTATAATAAGTCCGACTTAGAGGCTATTAATTTTCTTGGGCAAATAAATTCCTTGATGGTTCCTTTCGACTTCAAAGTAGAATTGTACTCAAAACCCAGTTTTAAAGGATCAAAAACAGTTATAACCTCAACCTTGGAAAACTGTTCGACAATAGAGATAAAATCACTTAAAGTCATTGCCTTACATTCATACTGATCCAATTAAAAACAAATTAGATACCAAGGTTACCTGTAAAACCTGTTTGAAAATGTATTTTTCAAACAGGTTTTATTCAATTATTAAGTCAATGTAATCGTTTTTAATTAGTTATTTATTTATTTTTAAGGGATTAACCCCATTATTTTAACCAAATGCCCATGTTACGCTTAAAATGTATATCGATTTTTATCACATACTTTCTGTTTACACAACTAATGTTTTCTCAAAACAATTTAGAATTTCAAAGACTGGTTGGAGAAAATGTATCTACACAAAGTATAACCTATGCTGTAGCACAAGATAAGTCTGGTAATTTATGGATTGCATCTGAAGAAGGAGTTCTGAAACACAATTCAAAATTCTATAAAGTCTACAACACTTATAATGGACTTCCGGAGGAATTAAACAATCGCGTTTCAGAAATATTAATCGATTCTAACCAAGGTATTTGGATTGGCTTGGAACGGGGTGTATGCAAATATGACGAAGACCTGGATGCTTTTAAAATTCTTTCCTCTTCTCAAGATATAAATCCTTCTTTGGTGGAAAGCATAAAAGAAGATGAGCAGAATAATATTTGGATTGGTAGTTTTAATGGTTTATGGAAAATTGACGAAAATAGTAAAGTAAAATCTCTGGTTAGGGTAAACAATTTGCAAGGTATTCAGTACATATACCCTTACCAGAATAACATTATCATTGGAACATCAAAAGGGCTTTTTAATTACGATTCTAAAACCGATGTCCTAAGAGAAATCAATTTAAACTCTAATTCAAAAAGTATCAGTTTTATTGGTAGAATTAACGGTGAGTTTCTGGTCGGAACAAAATCCGGATTATTATTCAAAATTACCGAAGATCTCACCTTTGGAACCCTAATCAATTTAAATAAAAAAATATCAAGTCCAATAACCGACATAGTAGTTAAAGATGCTCAAACCATTTACTTGGCAACAGATGGGCATGGTATACTCAAATTAGATAAGAGCTTTAACATAAAGGAACAGTTTAAAGAAGATGCTGATAATGAAAATTCCTTGTCCAGCAATGGCGTTTATGATATTTTGTTAGGAGGTGAAAACATCCTCTGGATTGCAACCTATGGAGGAGGCATTAACTATTTTAATTCCAATGGATTCCCGTTTCAGAAAATTCAACACAAATTAAATAACAACAATAGTATTATAACCAATTTCACAAGATCTATTGCCGAAGACAGTAACGGAAATTACTGGTTTGGCACTAAAAAAGGGATTAGTATATGGAATAAAAAAAACAATAGCTGGAAACACCTCAACAATTTAACCAACTCTACAAATAATATAGACGATATAGTATTAGCACTACAACCTCAGAAAGACTATATGTGGGTTGGAAGTTATAACAGTGGTTTAATAAAGGTAAACATAAATACTTTCGAATGTATTCGGTTAAATACGATTAGCAAAAACGAAGATATTCCTCAAAAAGTATATACCGTTTTTGAAGATAATCATTCCAATATTTGGGTTGGTGGTATTGAAGGAAACTTAACCAAAATAAACTCAAAAAATCAAATAGAAACTTACCCTATTCAACAAATTCGATCAATTTACCAAGCACAATCTGGCAATATTTTAGCGGTAGGAAAATCAGGAGTTTACCGAATTGAACCTGAAACAAAACAGTTTGAACTTATAGAGGATTCAAAACCCGAAAAAAGCAAATTGGCTTACTCCACCATAAATTCCATACTGGAAACATCAAAAAATCATTTTGTTCTGGCTACCAACGGTGAAGGTGTTGTTTTCTATAACTACGACACTAAGGTTCTGAAAAAACTTACCATAAATTCTGGCATGCCTTCAGATATTATTCAAGGTATTCTATCCACCTCAGATTCCAGTTTTTGGGCAAGTACCACAAAAGGATTAGTGAACATCATAACTCGAAAAAATGACACTATTATAAATGTATTTGATAAAAAAGATGGCTTACCAAGTACCGAATACAATTACGGAAGTTACAGGAAATTAAGCGATAGTCTCTTCGCCTTTGGAGGAGTAAATGGCGTTACTTTGTTCAACCCCAAAAAAATAAAGGAAGAAACTTTTAAACCTAAAGTCGTTTTCGATGCTTTTAAACTCTTTAATAAAATTGTAAAACCGGAAGAAAAGCCATTATCAAAACATATTAATGAAACCAATTCCATTGTTTTAAAACACAACGAAAACTCTGTTGAGATTAGTTTTACGGGGGTACTGTATAGTTCCTCATCAAAAACCAAATACGCTTATAAATTAGAAGGGTTTAACGACGACTGGTCCTCGCCCAGCCTAAATAATTTTGCGACCTATACAAACTTAAGTCCGGGAAACTATATATTTAAAGTCAAAGCTTTTAATAAGTATCTACAGCCCGGCGAAGAAAGACAGATTAAGCTTCACATATTACCACCATGGTGGGCTACAAAAAAAGCTTATTTCTTCTATTTCTTATTACTAATTGGCATTATATATGGCATCATTCACTTTACCAGTGTTATTGTTAAAAAGAAAAATGCCGATGAACAAATTGATTTCTTTAATAACATTACCCACGAAATAAAAACACCTTTAACGATTTTAATCTCTTCTCTGGACAATGTTACAGAAACCATAAATTCCGGAGAAGAGTCAAAACAGCGCATAAAATCAACTGTCAAAAGAATTAATGCCCTTTTTGAACAGATGCTAAACTTCCAGAAAGTAACCTCTACCGATATTTCGCTGGATGTTACGGGCATTGATATTGAAAAACATATCAACCTAAGAGTCAATAATTTTGCGCCCCTGACCAAAGAGTCCAATTTGGAAATCATAATCGATAACCAATGGGATGAGCCTTTATTTTATTTCGATAAAGATATTCTGGATAAGATGCTGCTTAATTTAATTTCAAATGCCATTAAGTACTCATTTGAAAATTGTAAAATTTACATAAACCTCTCCAAAACCCAGCAAAACGAATTAAAAATTGAAATTAAGGATGAAGGACTAGGCATTCCAAAAGATCAGCAAAAATTCATTCTTAAGAAATATTATCGGGCTAGAAATGTCATCAACAGCCAAAGGCCCGGTACAGGACTAGGGTTAATGATGGTAAAAAAGCTTATCGAGAAAACGGGAAGCTCCATTAGTTTTGTCAGCGAAGAAAACAAAGGAACAACCTTTAAGGTAATCCTGAAAAACTTAAAGCATGAATACCATAAAAAAATGTCAACTCTTCAAAACAATATAAACAGCCAAGACATAAATGATATTCAACCTGAAATTGACGAATTTAGCGATTGTAAAATCCTTATCGTAGAAGACAATAATGAACTAAGAAATGTTCTAGTTAATACACTTGGTGTCTATTTTCAGGTATTTGAATCTCAAAATGGCAAGGAAGGTCTTGAAATGGCTTCACAAATATTCCCCGATATTATTTTAACCGATCTAATCATGCCTGAAATGGACGGTATGCAATTGTCCCGAAAATTAAAAGAGGATATTAATCTGAATCACATCCCTGTATTCATGATGACCGTTTTACAAAATTCGGCTCAAAAATTAGAAAGTATAGAAACCGGAATTTCTGAATACATCGAAAAGCCAATAGACTTTAAATTTTTACTAGCCAAAATGACCAACACATTAAAATGGCAGCAAAAGTTAAGGGAAAAATACATTCACGACAATGATGTTGACCATGCATCTATCTTCAGAAATAAAAACGACCAGGAATTTCTTCAAAACCTTGAAGATACCGTTATTGAAAACATCGAAAACGAATCGTTCTCGGTCCACGACTTATCTTCAAATTTTAGTATGAGCAGAACGTCATTGTATATGAAACTTAAAAACCTTGTGGATTTATCGCCCCAGGATTTCATTATTCATACGAAATTAAAGTATGCGAAAAAGCTACTTATTGAAGGTGAATCTAGTATTAAAGAAGTGGCATATAAATCTGGGTTTTCAAATCCAAAATACTTCAGTACTTCGTTTAAAAAATTCTATAGTATGACGCCAACCAATTTTCTGGAAAGTCTAAAAAAAGAATAAAAGAAAATTAAACTTAACGTCGCACTAGTTATTGATATATTTAACTAAAAATATAAGTAAAACTAATAATATCCCATAATTCCCTGTATTTCAAAAGCATTTTGACAATAAGCATACCTTTTGTGATAGTTTTTGAGACCTGAAAACTGTAATGAAATACTAGTTTAGCCCTAACTAATTAAACTATATATACAATGAAACACATTAAGTTATTATTAATTATAATGCTAATGCCTTTTGCTATACATGCCCAGCAGAATATAAAGGGCTTAGTAACCGATAATCAGAATATGCCGTTACCCGGAGCGTCTATTTTAGTAAAGGGCACCACTCTTGGCACGATGAGCGATTTTGACGGAGCTTTTAATTTAGAATTACCTTCTACCCCAGCTGTATTAGTTGTAAGCTATATAGGATATACAACCAGAGAAATTACTATTAATAAAGAATCTCAAATAAGTGTTGTACTAGAATCCAATGAACAGGAGTTAGAAGAAGTCGTAGTTATTGGTTACGGTACCGTTGAAAAAAGAGATGTTACAGGAGCCATTTCTTCCATCAAACCTAATGAAGATCTTGCACAGCAATCTAGAGGTATCGAAGACTTAATTCGAGGGCAGGCTGCGGGGGTTCAGGTTAGCGCTAACGGATCAGAACCTGGAGCATCTGTTTCCATTAAAATTAGAGGAACCAGCAGTTTAACAGGAAATTCTCAGCCTTTATATGTGGTTGATGGTATTATTATGGATACGGCTACCGAGGACACAGACGACCCGCTTGGAGGTTATTCTTCTCTGCAGGGGGGTATTTCGGGAGTTAATCCGCAGGACATAGAAAGTATCGAGGTTTTAAAAGATGCTTCAGCAACGGCTATTTACGGGTCCAGAGCTGCAAATGGTGTTATCATCATTACCACAAAAAAAGGTACTAAAGGTAATGCGAAGTTCAATTTCACATCCTCTATCAGCACGGGAAAAGTTGTAAGAAATATTGATGTATTGGATACCGAAGGCTATGCAAACTATCAAAATGATATGAGAACTAGTCTGGGCCAGGAGATTAGATATACAATAAATCCGGATGGTTCAATCTACACCGCAGGAACAGACCCTATGATGGTTGAAGGAATTGATTGGGCTGAAGACACCTATAGAAACCCGGTTATCAGAAAAAACAGATTATCCGTATCGGGTGGCTCAGATACTGGCAGCTATTACCTTTCTGGTGGTATGATTAATAATCAGGGAACGTTTCCTAATGCTGAAGCCAAAGCAACAGATTTCAATATTAACGTTAACAAAGACTTATCTAGTAAGATAACATTAAACACCAAAATAGCCACAACATATACGGAGCTTAATTCATCCAAAGGAACCGATGAAAATGCCAGTTCGAACAGTAGTATGGTACGACAAGTATTACTTGCAGCTCCTATTTTAAATTTTTCAGATAATAATATCGATGTTGTTGATGTAGATGAAGCTTTAGACGGCCCTAGAGCTTGGACAAGCGATTATGATGATGATGCAAAGGAAATTAGACTTTTGGGGTCTATAAATATGGATTATAAACTATCTAAATCACTTACTTATCGCATAAGATTTGGTGCCGATTACAGACAAAAAGACCGAACATTTTGGTACGGTACAGCTTTGCTAAAAGGAAGAGACCCAAATGGATTAGCCGGAATAAGTACACTAAACAGATTTAGATACAACATCGATAATACCTTAATGTACCGAAAAACGTTTAATAAAAACAGTCGATTAAATGCCACAGTTGGTTATCTAGTTGACAAAACAAATATTAAAAAATCAAGATATTCTGCTGCTGATTTCGCCGATAAATCATTAAGAGCTGATGGTATTTCATTTGCCGGTGTAAATACACCTCTTATTGTTGACAGTGAATACCCAACCATACTATCATACATCGGACGTGTGAACTACACTTTACGTAACAGGTATATTTTCACCGGAACTTTTAGAGCTGATGGAAGTAGCAAATTTGCCAAAGGTAACCAGTGGGGTTATTTTCCTGCAGTATCGTTTGCATGGCAAGCCATAAAAGAACCTTTCCTGAGAAAATCAAAAACCTTTTCCGATCTAAAATTCAGAATTGGATATGGTGAAGTCGGAAATCAAAACATATCATCTTACAGTTTCCTAACGCCATTTGGAAGAACAGAAGAGGCTTTAGCTGACGCAGAAGGGAATGGATCGTTAATTGCAGTTGTACCGCAAAACCTGGCAAACCCAGATTTAAAATGGGAAACAGCCATTCAATACAATGCAGGGATTAACTTTGGTTTTTTCGATGATCGATTAACAGGTGTGGTTGATGCTTATTACAAGACCAGTTCTGATCTTCTATTAAATGTTCCTGTGGGGCCTACAGCTGGTTTTAACTCTATTTACGCCAATCAGGGTGATTTAGAAAATAAAGGTTTAGAAATTTCGTTAAGTGCCGATATCATTAGAAACAAACATACAGTTTGGAATGTCTTTGGGAACATTTCATTTAACAAAAGTAAAGTGGTTTCTATAGGAACACCTGCTCAAACCTATGGTTCACTGGGAGAAGTTGTTGCATTTGTTGGAAACAATGTTTCCGGAGGGACCTACTTTAAACAACCTGCTAACATTTTTGTTGAAGGACGCGAAGTTGGTGTGTTTTATGGATTACAAACTCAAGGAATTATTAGAACTGATGCCGACTTGACAAACACAGAAACAGGTGACCCTTTAAAATACAAAGGAACAGATATGCGAGTTGGAGATGTTTACTTCGTTGACCAGAATGGCGATGGAGATATAACAGATGCAGACAAAACCATCATAGGCAACCCTAATCCGGACTTTGTTTATGGTTTTGGATCCTCTTTCACTTATAAAAATTTCTCACTGGGGCTTTTGTTTAATGGTATGTATGGAAACGATATTGCTAATGCCAATTTACTGGAGTTAGATTACGCAAACAACACCACAAAAAATATCAGAACAGTTGCATATACCGATGCTTTCGATCCGGTAACAAATCCTAACGGAAACTATCCTGCGGTGGGGGTTGGTGCAATTGGAACGAATTACACTACCGAGTTTAACGACAGAATGGTTGAAAATGCAAGTTTCTTAAGGCTGAGCAATATAACTCTTGGATATGATGTGCCCGTAAAAAACATAAGCTTTATAGACCGTTTAAAACTAACTATTTCCGGACAAAATTTATGGTTACTAACCGATTACTCTGGTTTCGACCCTGAAGTTAACAGTTTCGCATACGACCCGCTTCGTATGGGAGTAGACTCGGGTTCATTCCCGAATCAAAGAACCTATACTTTCGGATTAAATGTGACATTTTAAAAATTAGAAACTATGAAAACTTTAAATAAAATAATAAGGCTATTAACTTTAAGTATAGCTTTCATCTTAACGGGCTGTGAAAATCAACTAGTCGATATCCCCGAAAACAAATTTTCTGAAGTTCAGGTCTTCTCTACCGAAGAGGGTGTTGAAACCGCTGTTAATGGAATGTACTCTCAATTACAGGGATACGACTATTATGGAGCCAGAATGCGACTGCTACTTTGGCCTCACTCAGGCAAATACCAATCTAGACAGGGTGCTAACGACGACGCCAACAAACTTGATATGACAAACACAAATATTAATATTGATAGATTATGGTCTGGAATGTGGCAAACCATTAACCAGATAAATCTTGTCATTAATAACGTAGAAGGTAGTGGCCTAGATAATGAAGACTCCAGTTTGGGGCAGGCTTATTTTTTACGAGGTGTGGTTTATTTCGATTTGGCCAGAATGTTTGGAGAAATTCCAATAAGACTTGCACCTACAACAAAAGAGAATATTCACATTGCAAAAAGTACTAAAAAAGAAGTTTACAATTTAATTATTGAAGACCTTAAAAAAGCAGCTAATTTAATGCCTGACCGTGGTGAATATATAGCAGGACGCCCCTTAAAATATGCCGCTAATGCCTATTTGGCAAAAGTGTACGTTACACTCGCTGGTGAAAATGATGCTGTTTCTCAGCCTACGGATTTTAATCTGGTATCTGAATCAGATATCACCACGGCATCAATATCGAATTTCTGGGAAGAAGCCAAAAAAGAATTAGATTATGTCATTACCAATGGCGGCTATACCCTAACATCAACATATGCCGAATTGTTTAAGGAAGGGGCTTCAAGCAGAAATACAAGTGAATCTATTTTCGAACTTCAATATGGTTATACAGGAGCCAACAGAACTAATGATATCATTAGAGATGTTGTGTTGTCAAATCATCCTATTGTGCCCGTTGGCGCCAATACTTTTGGTCGTATTCGTCCGAACAAGGAAATGTTCAGTGATCATATCATCCAGTATTCCGGTATTGATTTTTCGGGTCAGGACTTTATCCCGGCAGGTAGAGCGGCTAACATTATAGCTTTAGATGAGAATATTGCAGATCCTAGGATTAACGAAACCTACATTTACAATAATTATAACAGAACCGACAACGGTAATAATGTTAACTTATTTCCTAGAGTAAACAGAGGAAACAACGCCTTTGCTCACTTAAATAAATACAGAGACCTGACCTATAATGGTACGAACACCATTAAAAACCATATCATGCTTCGCTATGCTGACGTGCTTTTGTTACGCGCCGAAGTAGAGAATGAAATCTCAGGGCCATCTAATGCTTTCCAATTTGTAAATCAGGTTTTAGCCAGAGCTAGGACTACAACTGCAGGCATGACCTTACAACCAGCCGATTGGACGACAACATCTATAGCAACTAAGGAAATGTTCAGAGAACGTATTATGAAAGAACGTGAATATGAATTAAATGGCGAAGGCCATGAATGGTTTGACATGAGAAGACGTGGATTAGAGCGTTTTCAGGAACAAATAAACCATCATAATGATGCGGTCAGTTTTTACAGTTCAGAGGGTAATGTCGATTTTATTTTTCAAAACGTTGAAACCGAAATGAAACTTCCTATTCCGCTATCCGAACTATCTGGTAATAATTTAATTAATGAATAACCTAATGAAATATCCTTTATATATACTCTCCATTTCAACACTTATCATTTTTAGCGCTTGTAATACAAACAAAAAACAAGACACTAATGATGGTGGCCCATTATATCAAGATGCTTCCGCTCCAATAAAAGATAGAGTTTCCGATTTAATGTCCCGAATGACACTGGAGGATAAAGTATACCAAATGTGTCAATATGTTGGGCTTGAACATATGAAAGCAGCCGAATCTGATTTATCTGAAGAAGAACTGGATATAAACGACGCTCGAGGTTTTTATCCCGGTGTGCACAGTGATAGTGTAGGAAGATTGGCTCAGGCAGGAAAAATTGGGTCTTTTCTTCATGTGGTAACACCAGAAGAAGCCAATTACCTTCAAAGTCTGGCATTAGAATCGCCATTAAAAATTCCTCTACTAATTGGTATAGATGCTATACATGGTAATGGTTTAGTAAATGGCTCAACAATTTATCCTTCTCCAATTTCCCAGGCCGCAACATTCGATGACACCTTAATTGAAGAAGGTAGCAGACAAACGGCTCTTGAAATGCGAGCAAATGGTATGCACTGGTCCTTCACTCCGAATATTGATGTATTACGGGACCCAAGATGGGGACGAACCGGTGAAACTTATGGAGAAGACCCTTATTTAGTCGGGAATATGGGTATTGCAACCATTAAAGGGCTGCAGTCTGATGATTTTACAGGAACAGAACATGTGATCGCCTGTGCTAAACATTTAATTGCAGGAAGTTCCTCTATAAATGGATTAAACGCCTCTCCCACCGATGTATCCAAACGTACTTTATTCGAAATCTTCTTGCCTCCTTACCGACGTGCTGTACAGGAAGCCAATGTATATTCAATTATGGCGGCTCATAATGAAGTAGCAGGTATGCCCGGACATATGGATAAATTCATGATGACCGATTTGATGCGCGATCGTTGGCATTTTGATGGATTCTATGTTAGTGACTGGAATGACGTATCGCGTATTGCTCTTTGGCATCATGTAGCTAAAGATTTCAAACAATCTATTGAATTTTCGGTTAACGCCGGAATGGATATGAATATGCATGGTCCCGTATTCGACAAATTACTAATTGAACTGGTTAACGAAGGAAAAGTAGATGAAGCCAGAGTTAATTACGCCTGCAGTAAAATTTTAGAAGCAAAATTCCGATTAGGCCTTTTTGAAAATCCTTATGTAGATCTTGAAAAAGTTAAATCTGTAAACTTTTCTGAAGCACATCAAAAAACCGCTTTGGAGCAAGCTCAAAAAGCCATTGTTTTACTGAAAAATGAAAAAAGTATGTTACCGCTTTCCGAAAACGGAAACAATAAAACCATTTTTATAACAGGACCCAATGCCAACAATCAAACCACATTAGGTGATTGGGTATCTCCTCAACCAGAGGAAAACATTGTAACTATGGTTGAAGGCATTACAAAAATTGGAGAGAGCAATGGTTATAAAATCGATTACTTCAATTCCGGCGATAGATCTAAAGAAATTACTGATGAGAACATCACCATTGCAGCTCAAAAAGCAAGCAATGCAGATATTTGTGTATTGGTTTTAGGAGAAAATTCATTTAGGCATGACTGGGCTCGTAAAACAACCGGAGAAAATATTGACAGAGCGACATTAAAATTATCAGGAAATCAGATAAAACTCTCAGAGAAAATTCTAGAAACTGGTAAACCAGTAATTGTTCTTTATGTGAGTGGCAGCCCTATTGCTGAGCCCTGGTTGGAGCAACGTGCTTCAGCCGTATTAAATACTTGGGAAAGTGGCGCTTTCGCAGGACAAGCAACAGCCGAGATATTGTTTGGTCAAGTAAATCCTTCAGGTAAATTACCGCTAACCGTTCCTCGCAGTGTTGGACAATTACAAATGGTTTACAACCACAAACCTACAGCTTATGTTCACAAGTACAATACAGAGAAAAAAGTGCCATTGCATCCATTTGGATATGGTTTAAGTTACACCTCGTTTGAGTTTTCAAAACCTGAACTAACAAAAACAACGTTTTCAGATATCAATGATACTATCACCGTAAATGTTCAAGTTACTAACACTGGAAAAGTTGAAGGTGATGAAGTGGTTCAACTTTATATTCGCGACAACATCAGTTCGTACACCAGACCTGTAAAAGAACTAAAAGCTTACAAACGTGTTACTTTAAAACCAGGCGAAACAAAAACAGTAGCTCTCAATATCAATGCTGAAAGTCTGGCTATGTATGACCACGATTACAATTTTGTAATCGAACCCGGTGATTTCACCATCATGACGGGAAATTCGTCTTCAGATAAAGATTTAAAAACAGCCTCACTTAGTGTTCCTCAAAAAATAAAACTGGAAATCTAAAATGAAAAAACATAATAAAATCGCGAAACTAAGACGCATGCCAATTATCTTACTGTTATTACTCATAATCAATTCGGCATGTAGTCAAAATAAAAAGAAATCGAATGATACGGCTACAACAAATGAAAAGGTATTACAGCCGAATATCATTTACATAATGGCCGACGATTTAACAACGCAGGCTATAAGCGCTTATGGTGGCATATACAAGGATATTGCTCCCACACCTAATATCGACAGAATAGCAAACGAGGGTATGCTATTTCAAGATGTTTTATGTACAAATGCCATTTGTGGTCCTAGCCGCGCAGCCATTTTAACAGGTGACTACAGCAGCAAGAATGGATACTACAAAAATGAAAGTGGTGGTAAATTCGATGAAACTAAATGGACATTCCCTCAAGAGTTTCAGAAAAATGGTTACCAAACCAGTCTTTTTGGTAAGTGGCACTTGGGATCAGAACCTAAAGGATTTAATGTGTACAAATATCATAATTCTGCAGGACAACAAGGGCATTATTGGGATCCTGTTTATAACGAAAATGGTGTAGACGTTAAAGAGAAAGGGTATTCTACCAATTTAAGTACCGATTTTGCCATCAACTGGTTGGAAAAAGAAAGAAAACAAAACGACCCGTTTTTAATGATTTTACAGTACAAGGCCCCTCATCGTCCTTGGCAACCAGACACCAAATACGAAACCCTGTGGGATGATATTGAAATGCCATATCCCGCTACTTTTAACGATGACTATAAAGGTCGTGAACTTACAGCAGGAGATACCGAAATGACGATGGACTACTTTTCTCGTAGAGATATGAAACTTAAAGAACCTGAACATTTAAAAGGTAAGGAAAAATTGGCCTGGGCATTTTACGGAGCAAAACCAGGAGAATTAGTACAACCTGAGAATATGTCTTACGAAGAAGGTAGAAAATGGCGTTATCAAACCTATATCAAAGACTATTTGGCTTGTGTAAAATCGGTTGATGATAATATTGGTCGTGTTTTAGATTATCTCGATAAAAATGGTTTAACCGATAACACTGTTATTATTTTAACTTCAGACCAGGGGTTTTATTTAGGAGATCATGGTTTCTTTGATAAGCGCTTTATTTATGAAGAATCGTTGCGTATGCCATTCATTGTTAAATACCCGAAACTTATAAAGGCGGGTACTGTGAATGAAGATATTATAACTAATATTGATTTTGCTCCTACCCTTTTAGATATAGCGAATATTTCAACCACTCATCAAATGCAAGGCGAAAGTTTTAAATCGATTTTAAAAGGAACAACTCCAAAAGACTGGCAAGAAGGCATGTACTATCATTACTATGAATTCCCCTACTGGCATCACGTGCAACCGCATTACGGAATTCGAACTAAGAAATACACCTTATCTCACTTCTACTACAATATTGATGTTTGGGAATTGTACGATTTAGAAAAAGACCCAAATCAAATGAACAACATTATTAATGACCCGCAATACACTAATGTAATTACAGATTTGAAATTGGAATTAAAAAACTTAATGATTAAGTATGAAGACAACAAATCGCTTTCCGATTTTAGAATGATTACCGACTCTGATTTTGGCTCCATTGTAGATCATGAAGATGATGAAACATCCGTTCAGGACATACTAACGAATAGAAAAACAACAAATGAAAATTAAGAACTATACATGGCTTTTGGTTAGTTTAACATTACTCACCTGTAAAGCCCAACAAGCTTCAATCTCAACTGTTAAAGCTGAGGCTTCAAGTGACAAAAAGAATATTCTCTTTATTGCTGTTGATGATTTAAAACCGCTGCTTTCAAATTATGGTCACCCGGAAATGATGACTCCTAATTTTGATCGTTTGTCTAAAATGGGTGTCAGTTTTACCAATGCTCATGTACAGTATGCAGTGTGTGGTCCTTCACGTGCCAGTGTCATGACCGGAACAAATCCAGACAAAACAAAAGTTTGGGATCTTCATACCGATTTTAGGGAGTCGGCACCAGACCTTATATCCATGCCTGAGTATTTAATTTCTCAAGGTTACGAAACCACAGCTGTAGGTAAAATATACCACAAAGGCTCATCTTCTCCAGGACACGATGGTAAAAGTTGGAGTATTCCCCATACACAACCTAAAAATTATGATTCTGCCTACGGGGATCCTGCCTTTGAATATTATCAGAATCCAGAAACAAAAAAAACAATGAGTCTCCTTGTCAATGAAGCCGAAGCAAAAGGAATAACAAAACCAGGACAACTGCGCAGTTATGTTTTTAAACGTCTGAAGCCAAGTACAGAAAGTGCAGAGGTTTCAGATGAAGCCTATCAGGATGGCATCTATACCCAGGAAGCTTTAAAAAAACTAAATAAACTTATAAAAACAGGCAAACCTTGGTTTTTGGGTGTTGGTTATCAAAAACCACATTTACCGTTTGTCGCGCCTAAAAAGTATTGGGATCTGTACGACAGAGATAAAATTGAATTAGCAAAATTTCAAAAACTATCTGAGGGCACACCGTCATTTGCCTTCCATAATTATGGAGAATTAAGGGCCTTTAGTGATATAGATGACAATTATGATATTGGTGATATTATTGATGAAAATAAGCAACGAGAATTGATTCATGGCTATATGGCCTGTATATCGTATATCGATGCCCAATTAGGAAAACTAATGGATGCCCTTGAAGCTAAAGGCATATTAGATGATACCATTATAGTACTTTGGGGCGATCACGGATGGCACTTGGGTGATCACGCCGAATGGTGTAAACACTCTAATTTTGAGCAAGCCACACGTATCCCATTTATGTTTTCTGGACCAGGCATAGCTAAAAACCAAAATGTAGAAACCCCGGTAAATTTAGTTGATTTATTTCCTACAATTTTTGAGTTAGCTCACGTAAAACAAAGTGATCAAACCGATGGTAAATCGCTTGTACCCTTGTTAGATAATGATAAAAATACAACCATAAACATGGACTATGCTTATCATCAATATGCCAGAGGTAAACGTATGGGTTATTCGATTCGTACAGAAAAATACCGTTATACAGAATGGCATAATAATGACTATAGAAGCAACAAACCTTACAAAGATGAAAACATCGTAGGTCGTGAATTATACGACTACGATAATGATCCCTTAGAAACAAAAAACTGGGTTAACGATGCTAACTACAAAAACATAGCCACCCAATTAAAGGACAAACTAAAATCTCATGTAACAAATAATCTAAAATAATTCGTTGTCTCCATATATAAACTAAGAAACTTGTTGAAAAATTCTATGAAAAAGATTGCATACATCTTATTGTGTTTTGTTTCGTTATTTACGCATGCGCAAACAAAACCTAACATCTTATTCATCATTACCGATGATTGGGGATATCATGATTTGAGTTACAACGGTTCTAAATTATACAACACTCCAAATGTTGATAATTTGGCTAAAAATGCTATAACATTCACCAATGCATACAGCAGTTATCCAAGATGTACACCTTCAAGATATGCTATGTTAACTGGAACATATCCTGTAAATGAAGATAAAGGGAATTTAGCAGAAATGCCCGAGGAAAAAAACTTCGCTTCTATATTCAATAACGAAGGCTACCATACTTTTTATATCGGAAAATGGCACTTAGGAGAAGGTGGGGCACATCCAAAGAATTTTGGATTTAAAACCACTTATGCCGCAGGGCGATCTGGTGGATTAGGATCTCGTTTTTACCCTTTCAATACCCAAAAAAATGGCAAGCCCGCAAAAGAACCTGTTGAAGACCTCGAAGAAGATGGTAAACCTGGTGACTATGCTTCAGATTTAATGACAGATAAAGTAATTAAACTTATCGAGAATACTCCAAAAGGAGAACCCTTCATGGGGGTTTTGGCTTACTATGCTGTACACACGCCTTTAGAAGCAAAACAGCAAGACATTGATCGCAATAAAAACCAGTTAAAATCTATAGATTTTGGTAATACTCCTGAATATATAAAAGAAGGTGCCGGACGTAGAAAAATGCGTCAGGATAACCCAGTATATGCTGCAATGGTTGAAAATATAGACGAAAATTTAGGTAGAATAATTGAAATGCTTAAAAACAAAAATCTATTGGATAATACCATTATCGTATTAACCTCAGATCATGGCGGACTTTCTAATGACGGTTTTAAAGGCGAGCGCGAATTAGCCACTACAAATAATCCATTAAGAGCCGGTAAAGGTTGGTTATATGAAGGAGGTATTAGAGTGCCTTTAATCTGGCATTATGGAAAAAATTTCAAGCCGCATAGAGAAGAAAACTCAATCGTTATGGGAATGGATATATTTCCAACGCTACTAGATTTAGCCATTAACAAACAAGTTAAAGAAATCGATGGAAAAAGCTACAAAAGTATTCTTCTAGGTAAAGATTCCTGGGAAAACAGGTCGGTGTTTTGGAATTCTAACAAAGCACGTCCGCATAGTACCGGAGACCCCAAAGAAACCGCTGTGAGATCAGGAGATTATAAGCTGTTATATTTTAAAGACACCAATACCTATGAATTGTATAACTTAAAGCAAGATGTTAGTGAATCTCATAATATTTCTTCTGAAAATCCATCCAAACTAGATGAAATGAAATCCCTTTTAAAAGCCTGGAAAAAAGAATATTTAGTCCCTTCCAGAATGGATATCGGCAAAAACAAAGGCAAAGAAAAGTCTGATAAACAAAAAAAATAAAGCATATGAAGTTATCATTTATATATCCACTTTTCTTTCTATTCTGCACTTTTGCTATTGCACAGGATGGAAATACGCCAAAACTATTGGTTGGTGCGACCTTGAATTATGAAGAGTTAAATACCATAAAGGAAAAACTGTTCCTTAAGGATTTCAAATATCTTACGCCTGCCAATGCTGCCAAACAAAGTGCTATTCACCCTGAACCCGGCAAATGGAATTGGAAAAAAATAAACGATTTTATCGATTTTGCCAATAAAAACAACATCATCGTTCGTATGCATTCTCCGGTAAGTCCACAAGCTTCAAAATGGGCTAAAAATGATAATAGAACTGCTGAAGAATTAACCAAAAATATGGAAGAATACATGTTGGCTGTTTCTAAAAGGTTTAATACTGAAAAATGTATTAAATACATGGACGTAGTTAATGAAACCATTTTAGCTAACGGCAATTGGTTTGGTCCAAAAAAAGGTGTAGACCAATGGGAAAACCCTTGGGTAAAAATGGGATTTGATGAAAATGGCTATCCGCTTTATATTCTAAAAGCCTTTGCCTTAGCGACCACATATGCTCCAAATGTAAAATTGGTTTATAATCAAAATGCAGGAATGGAAGACATACTATGGGATAAAGTAAAAGAAACCATTTTATATGTGCGTTCTAAAGGCTATCGTGTAGATGGTATAGGTTGGCAAGGTCATATACAGTTGGGAGCTAAAAGGCAGGACTTTATTGATAATATGGATGTAACCATTCAAAAAATGTCCGATTTGATTGACTGGGCACATGCGCACGATTTGGCTTTTCATGTTACAGAATTAGACTATTTAATTAAAGATGAATACAAAAATGAATTAAAAACCGAACGAGAACATCAAAAGAAATTATATGATAAAATAGTTGATTTACTTATTGAAAAAAGCAAGCAGGGTGAAGTTACACTTAACCTTTGGGATTTAGGAGTAAGACATAAAAAGGACTCAGGGAATTTTCAGTCTATTTACAATAAAAAGTTTAAACCTACACCGGCCTATTTTAGTATTCAAAAGGCCTTAAAAGCCAGCAATCCATGATATTTTCAAAACAAATAAAACCGTTTTGGCATCTTATTCTTTTAGGCACTGTTTTATTTATTTCCTGTAAAACAAATAAAACTAACAAACACCAAACTAATATAACGAAACCGAATATTTTAATTATTCATATCGATGATTTAGGGTATCATGATTTAAGTTTTACAGGCTCCAAAATTTACCAAACCCCAAATGTCGATCGATTGGCAATGGAATCTGTTAGATTTACAAATGCCTATGCCAATTATCCACGTTGTGTTCCTTCCCGATTTGCAATGTTAACCGCTGGTTATCCCATTAAAGATGGAGATGTTCCCGATGATGGTTTTGAAATGACAGAAATCCCGGATTCTCAAAACTATGTCAAACAAATTCATAATACAGGTTATCAGACAGCCTATTTTGGAAAGTGGCATTTAGGTAACGATCCTAGAGATTTTGGATTTGATTTTAGCATGGCAGCAGGTCATGCGGGATCTCCTATTAGCTATATCTATCCATTTAACACCCCAAAACATAAAGGCATTAACAAAAAAGCTCCTATTAAAGATTTGGATACTATTGGTAAAAAAGGTGACTACCTTACTGATGTATTAACCAATCAAGTCATCAAATACATTAAAAACAGAGATCAGAAAAAGCCCTTTATGACCATGTTAGCCTTCTATGCTGTGCACCAACCTTTGGAAGCAAAAGGGGAAGATATAATTCCTAATGAAAATGAAATCAAAGCTTTTAATTTTGGTAATCAACCTGAATACATACTTGAAGGTACAGGACGAACCAAAATGCGTCAGGATAATGCCACGTATGCTGCAATGGTTGAAAACATGGATGAAAATGTTGGCAAATTACTTCAAACATTGAAAGACGAAGGTATTGCAGACAATACAATAATTATATTTTCATCAGACCATGGAGGATTATCTAATGACGGCACTAAACAGCGTGAATTAGCCACCAGTAATCATCCATTACGAGCGGGAAAAGGATGGTTATATGAAGGAGGTGTTAAAGTACCACTATTAGTAAAGTGGAAGAACCATTTTCAACCCCGAGAAGAAAATCAATCTATAGTGATGTTAATGGATATATTCCCTACCCTTTCAGATATAATTTCAGGAAAAAAACTTACTACCGATGGACAAAGTTTCTTCTCTATTTTAAAAAATCAAGATCATTGGGCTGATAGAACAGTCTTTTGGCACTCTTCAAAAGCACGTCCTGTTAATACAGGAGACACTAAATCATCTGCCATTAGACACGGAAACTACAAATTAATTAATTGGTATGAAGAAGGTAGAACGGAGTTGTATAATATAGCTAACGATCCTTCAGAAACCCATAATTTAATTAATGAGAGCCCAAAATTGACAAACGATTTATTAACTAAGTTAAATAATTGGAAAGCCAAGTTTTAATAACCATATGTTATGAGAGCATTTTTACTAATTTGGCTAAATATTTTGGGTTACACCATTCAGGGGCAGTCCTCTGTCCCTGAAATACAACCCGAAACCATGCAATACAAATTGGTAGATACAGTTAAACTCTATTTACATATTTATAAACCTCAAAATTTCAATAAAAGTAAAACATACAACTGCATGGTGTTTTTTCATGGGGGAGGTTGGAATACAGGTAACTATAAAGCCTTCAAAAGACAATCTCGTTATTTGGCATCAAGAGGAATGATTGCCATTTCAGCAGATTATAGAATTAAAACAGTACATGGTACAACACCATTTGATGCTGTTGAAGACGCCAAATCTGCCATTAGATATATTAGAAAACATGCCAAAGAGTTATGTATAAACCCTAATAAGATTGCCGCTGGTGGTGGATCGGCAGGCGGTCATTTGGCAGCAGTATGCGGAAATATAGAAGGCTTGGAAGGGCCTAAAGAAGATTTAAGCATTAGTTCAAAACCCAATGCTTTAGTCCTGTTTAATCCTGTATACGATAACAGTAAAAATGGCTTTGGGTATAACAGAATGAATGGCAGGTATTTAGAAATATCTCCCTTGCACAATATTACCAAAGGAGCACCGCCAACTATAGTCTTTTTTGGAATTGAAGATAAAACCACACCTGTAGAATCATCCAAAACCTATGAAAGAAATATGAAAGCCATCGGTAGTAGGTGTGATTTGTTTTTATACGAAGGTGCAACGCATTCATTCTTCAACAAAGGAAATTATTTTATAGATACCTTAAGGAAAACAGATCTTTTTTTAAAATCGTTGGGATATCTTGATGGAGAGCCAACCATTTAATTGGATTTAAAGCACTCAAAAAACATAAAACCTAACAAATTTATGATTGAAAGGATAACACTGATATTAATGATGCTTTTTGTATGGTTTTCAATTGCCCAAAAGAAAACACCCTATAAAGCCCAATGGCAATTTCCTGCTAAGGATACATCTATGAAAGTGACTCTTAACCAACAAAAAGAGTTGCTCGCCTCTGAAGAAGATATGACATGGTTCAAAGATGCTAAATTAGGAATCTTTGTGCATTGGGGGCCTGCCCTGCTTGAAACAGATGTATTAAGTTGGGGACGATTTGGCGATCGCCCTGGAGCTGGAAAAGCAGCAACAGATGGTGTAGATCCTGAAGTATATGATAATTTATACAAACTGTTCAATCCGGTAAATTTCGATGCCGATAAATGGATGCAGCACGTAAAGGATTTTGGTGCCAGCTATTTGGTGTTTACAGCCAAGCATCATGATGGGTTCTGTTTTTTTGATGCTAAGAATACCGATTTCGATATTATGAATACACCATATGGTAAGGATATCTGTAAACAATTAGCTAATGCAGCTCATAAAGCTGGGATTAAGATATTTTGGTACTACTCTCAACCAGACTGGCATCACCCTGATTGTTTAAGAGAGAATCACTATGAAAATTACCTACCTTACATGAAAGAGCACGTCAATCAATTATTTACTGATTATGGTCGAATTGATGGTGTGTTTTGGGATCATCTGGCTACAAAATATTGGCAATGGGATTCGTATCATGTACTAAAACAATTGAAAATAGAACAACCAGGATTATTGTCTAATTCTCGTGTTGGTTTTGGATGGCCTGACGATAGTTTAAGAGGGGATTACGAGAATCCGGAACAAAGCTTAGGGCCTATTAATCATCCTAGATATTGGGAAGCTTGTTTAACGATGACAGACAAATGGTTATATCATAAAAATGGTCCTATAAAACCCTCTGAAACCATTTTAGGCATGCTCATTCAAGTAATAGGTAACGGTGGTAATCTTCTATTAAATTTTGGCCCTAACGGAGAAGGTGAGTTTGTAAAAGAAGAAGCTGAACAAGGCTATAAAGTGGGAGCCTTTTTAAAACAATACGGTCATACCCTTTACAACACGCGTAAAGGACTTTTAATGGGAGGCGACTGGGGAGCTTCGACACAAAAAGGTAATATACTATATCTTCATTTTATTGAAAAAGTATCAGATAACAGTCAAGCTATTTTTGAGTTACCTGAACTACCTACTGAAATAATAACGGTTACTGGAATCACCGATGGCTTTATAGGCTATGAAATTAACAACAATAAGCTTATTATTAAATTTGATAAAAACAAGTATAACAATCATCTAGATAATATTGTAGCGCTTGAGTTAAAAGAAAATCCTAAAAACTATGATAGAATTGAAACCTGGGAAGCAAAACCAGTTAGTAGTTTGGAGTTTAATGCATCTTCATCGTCCTTTTCCAAAGAAAAAAATAATCCTGATATTATTTATGGTAATAAAGGCAACGTATTTAGTGAAGGAATTCACCTAAAATCATGGTGGGAACCTGAAAAAAATGATCAAGCGCCTTGGTTACAACTGGATTTTAAAACCCCTAAAAATTTAAAGACCATATTATTAAGTGAAAATATGCGTTCGCACTCACTTCGAAAATTCAGCATTGAGACAAAAGACATCAATGGTAATTGGAAAAAAGTATATACAGGGCAAACTATTGGAGAAGGTTTACGAATAAAACTGAATGGAAATTCTATAAGAGCTATTCGATTTAACGTGTTAGAAAGTATTTATACGACTCAAATAACAGCATTCAATGTTTATGAATAAATTTTTAATCATCACCTTTTGCCTAACACTTCACTTAGGCCAAGCTCAGAGAGAAACTATGAATAAGCCAAACATCTTGTTTATTTTAGCAGATGATTTAGGTATTAACGCATTAAACTGTTATGGTAACCCTCTTGTGGAATCTCCAAATATCGATAAGTTATTTTCTGAAGGCATGCACTTTACGAATGGGTATTCTAACGATCCAACTTGCGCCCCCTCTAGAGCTTCTATTCTTTCCGGACAGTATGTTCCAAGGCATCAGGTGTATAGAGTTGCCGATCGCTTTAAAAATGATACAAAAACACTTTATGGGATGCAGTACTTACCACCCGATAATTATACATTAAAAGGTTCAGGAGTTGGTTTACCATTAGATAAAATCACCATAGCAGAAGCGTTAAAAAATAATGGCTACATGACAGCTGCTTATGGTAAATGGCATTTGGGGCATAACGAGCTTCAAATTCAAAATCAAGGATTTGACGAAGGTTTTGAGATTAAAGGACATTATAATTTTAAAACCTATCCTAAACAAAAGAATGTTGATACTTCATTATATTCAGCCGATTATATAACTGAAAAAACTATTGATTTTATAAAAAAAGCAAAAGCTTCCAAAAAACCTTTCTTTGCTTACGCCCCTTACTACTTAGTTCACAAGCCTTTAGAGCCTAACAAAGAATATCTTGAGTATTTTAAACATAAACTCCAAGGAAATAAATCGGTTGGACCTGACGAAATTAAGGTTTTGGCTATGATAAAAAGTTTAGATGAAAGCGTCGGTAAATTACTAGATAACCTTAAAAAACTTGGACTTGAAAATGAAACAATTATCGTCTTTACCAGTGATAATGGGCATTACAAAACAGAAAGCAATATTTTTAGTCAGCCCTACAGAGGAGTAAAAGGTGAAACGTTTGAAGGCGGTATTCGTGTGCCTTATATTTTTAAATGGTCAAATCATATAGCTCCTAATTCAATAAGTAAAGAACCTATAATTCATATAGATTTGTTTCCTACTTTATTAGGATTAACACGCACCAATCCCCCTAAAAATTATACTCTAGATGGCGAAGACCTATCCCCTATTTTATTGGGAAAAAGTAATCATACATTACGAGACGCTCTTATTTGGGAGTATACCAATTATGCTGGATATAACCCAAAAAACAAAACCTTTAAAAGTCAATGGGTAAATGTTATTCAAATGGATGGGTTTAAACTGACTGAAGTTATTGAAAATCATTCATATTTTATGTATAATTTAAAAAATGACCCATATGAAACCAAGGATATTTATCAAGATTACCCATTCGAAGCCAACAAACTGAAACAACGATTGGAAGAATGGAAAAATAGTACCAAATATGTGGGTCCTGTAAAAAATCCGAATTTCACCAGAAGTAATTAACAACTAAATAATGATATAACATGAAATTAATCAAACTACATATACTCTTTATTATTATTTGCTTTTCATGTAAAGGAAACAAAGAAATTAATACATCTGTTCAAAACCAACCCAACATTCTTTGGATTGTATGTGAAGATATCAGTCCTACCCTATCTTTTTATGGAGATAATACGGCTAAAACACCCCATTTAGATAAACTTGCCAAAGAATGTCTCATTTACGACAATGCCTTTGCTAC
Organism: Aestuariibaculum suncheonense; assembly: GCF_014596935.1. Lineage (GTDB taxonomy): Bacteria > Bacteroidota > Bacteroidia > Flavobacteriales > Flavobacteriaceae > Aestuariibaculum > Aestuariibaculum suncheonense. The sequence goes on from NZ_JACVXC010000003.1 coordinate 255,863, forward strand.
GGTTGGTGTTTGTGCCCCTTGTCGTTCTTCGATAATAACCAGTATGTACCCTACAACCATTGGCACCATGCACATGCGTACAGGACAAGATATCCAATCCTGGGGCAACAGAGCTTACAAAACTAGTGAAGAACAAGGTTGGCAGGATATTACCGGAAAACCTATTCGTCAATACTCGGCTGTCATTCCTAAAGAAGTAAAATGTTTTACCGAGTATCTACGCTCAGCTGGTTACTACTGCACTAACAACCAAAAAACCGATTATCAGTTCGCTGCACCAGTATCAGCCTGGGATGAAAATAACCCAAAAGCGCATTGGAGAAACAGACCAAACAACATGCCATTCTTTGCCGTATTTAATATTGATGATACCCATGAAAGTAAACTATGGAAGCATGAAGATTTACCATTAACCGTTAACCCAGATAGTGTTCCTGTACCGCCATATTTTCCAGATAATGAAGCCTCCAGGCATACCATAGCACGGAATTACAGTAATATTGAAATGATGGATGCCAAAGTGGGAAAAATTTTAGCACAATTAAAAAAAGACGGATTATATAATAATACTATTGTGTTCTTTTACAGCGACCATGGCGGACCGCTACCGCGCGAAAAACGTGAGATTTACGATGCTGGTTTAAAAACACCTTTTATAATAAAAGACATCGATAGCAAAACAAAAGGTAGAACCGACAGGTTGATTTCTTATGTCGATTTAGGTGCTACCTTATTAAGTTTGGCTGGCATAAAACCACCTAAATATATGGAAGGCAAACCATTTTTAGGAGCGTATGATACAGAAAAACGAAACTATGTATTTGGCAGTTCAGATCGGTTTGATGAACATTCAGATAGAATTCGTTCGGTTAGAAATAAACAATTTTTATATCTACGTAATTTCTTTCCGGAATTACCCAAGTACAAAGATGTGAGCTACAGAAAACAGGTTCCTATGATGAATAACTTCTTAGCATTAAAAAAAGAAGGGAAACTAAATAAAGTGCAATACAGTTGGTTTGAAACTAAAACCAAGGAAGAACTTTACGACTGTATAACCGATCCTTTCAATTTGAATAATTTAGCTGATGATCCAAAGTATGCCGATGTATTAAGTAATATGCAAACTGCTTTTACAACGCATTATGAAGGTAGAGCCGATATGGGACAAATTCCTGAAAGCCAGCTTATCGATATCATGTGGCCAAATTTTATACAACCTACTACCGCTCCTGTAGATATTAATTATAGTAATGGAAATGTCTCGCTGTCATCAAAAACAGAAGGCGCTTCTATTGCCTACTATATTTCTGATAAAGATGATGAAAAATTAGACTTTAACAGTCGGTGGAATTTATACACCAAGCCCTTTTCCCTTGAGAAAGGAAAAATTCTGTACACCATCGCAGAACGTATTGGTTACAAGGAAAGTGCAATACACTCACAAAAACTCTAATTGAATCAAAATATTTCCCTCGAAAATGTAGAGATATCTCTGGGTTCACAATTATCAAACCATATCCGACAATTATTAAACCTGTTAATGGATTTAAAATAAGAATTTTATCCTTGTGAAAATTTCACAATTACTAAACTATTTAAACCATTAATCATTATGAAAAAAGTATTTGCAACCTGTCTTTTGGTTATAGGTCTGTCGTTATCTTCAATTGCTCAAACAGACAAAATTAAAGAAACAGCTAATGAAAAAACGAACCAATTAAACACTGAAATAATAGCAGGTGATAAATCTCAGGGGTTAACAGATGCTCAAAAAGGAAAAATATACCAAATCCACATTACAAGACTTGAAGCATTAAAACAAGCTAAAAAAAACGGAGCCAACAATGATGATTTGAAAGAAATTAACCAAATCTATTTTAAAAAAATATATAAAGACATTCTAACAAAAGAACAGGTTAAGGCTAGAGGTAAATACAAAAAAGAGAACAACTAATTAATAGCAATCATGAAGCACTCTGCATTTCCTTTTTATGTTGTCTTTAGTTTGTTTTTTTCGCTTTATGGATTTGCCCAAACCTCACCACAACAAATGGTTGAAAAAATGGGTAGAGGCATCAACCTGGGGAATGTTTTGAGTGCTCCAATTGAAGGAAACTGGGCTCCGGCGTTTACAGAATCCTATTTCCAGGATGTTGCTACAGCTGGATTTACAACCGTGCGTATTCCTATGGATTTTTTTGGAACCAGAACAAATGGAGATACTTCTGTATACTCTAAAGATGCCAACACCTCCGGAAATTATAATGGGTCTGCCGCCGATTATATAGTAAACTCTGCATACTTAGACAGGATAGAACAAGTTATTAACTGGGGACTCAACCAAAATTTGGTGGTTATTTTAGACTTTCATGGCAACACGCTTAAGTCTGAATATATAGAAACCTTTTCTGAAACAATAAAAGAAAATGGTATTGATGTGCAAAACACTCTGTATACACATCCAACCTCTGCTAAACGCGCTGCTGATAATGACAAATTTAGAGCCATTTGGTCTCAAATAGCTAATCGTTTAAAAAATTATTCTTACGATTTGATATTTGAGATTATTAACGAACCATACTTCAATATATCTGCTAATGAAATGGACACGATAAACACAGATATTATAAGCATTATTAGAGCTTCTGGAGGTAATAATCCCAGTAGAAATATTATAATTACTGGAGGAGGAGCTAACTCGTGGCAAGCACCACTTCAAGTGTCTCCTACTATATTAACAGGCGATTCTTACTTAATACCAACATTTCATTATTATCTGCCTTTTAAATTTACAAGTTCATCCAGGGATAATGTTAATGATGTTGAAACATGGGGATCTCAGGAAGATAAGTATATTGTAGACTATCATTTTGAACAAGTACAAACATGGGCACAAAATAATAACCTCCCTGTTTTATTAGGCGAATTTGGTGCCGATAATGAAGGTGGCTATAATTATTCAACCATGACCTATGGTAATTTTGGAGGACCAGAGAATGCTTCGCGTGTGGCTTATCACGAGTATCTTGCTGAAAAGGCCATTAGTCTGGGATTTGCCTTTACAGCCTGGGATGCCGGAGATGAATCAAACAAAACGATTTATAAAGTGTCTGACAGGTCTTGGGTCGAAGATGTTAAGGATGCCTTGTTAGGAAACACCTTAAACATTATAGATTTTGAAAATCCCCATCATCTTTATGTGTTTCCTAATCCCACCACAAATACTCTGTTTTTTAACACAAATGAAATCGTTAACGATATAAAACTCTACAATTCTGAAGGGAAGCAACTGTGGTATTGCAAACCAGATTCAAAAAATTTACACTTACCTAATCTAGCCCCTGACCTGTATTATTTAAAATTTTACTTTAAAAATAATACAGTAGAAACAAAAAAAATTATAATAAATAATGCACTAAACGATTAAAACTAAATACTATGAAAAACATTACACTTTTATTATTAACAATTTTGCCTATTCTTGGATTTGGGCAAAGTGATTATGCTATCACAAACAACACTTTTGATTCTGATATTTCCACTTGGAAATCAATTGGAACTGGAGCCTCTGTAGAGTGGGATGCAACCCAAGGAAATTCATCTTTGGGAGCATTAAAATTAAATGCGGCGAATGATACTTCAAGGGCACAAACTGACAATGTACAGATGACTATTGCTGGAAGCACGTATGAACTCACATTATATGTAAAAGGAACTAATGGAGCTACATTTCATGGGCAAGTTTTTCAGTCAGGAGCAGGAAAAGTTGGAGCTCAATTAGTTTTAAATGGTAATTGGCAAGCTTATACCATATCTGATATTACTTTAGCCACAGGTGTAAATACAAATGTTAGACTTTGGTGTGATGATGTTCCTGGAGGTACTTTCTATTTTGATGACGTGTACCTTAATTTAAATGTACCCGCAGGAAATTATGTGCTAACAGCTGACACTAATGGTAATGGCGTTGTTACAACATCTCCTGATGATCCTTTCTATACATCTGGAAGTTCTGTTAATGTGCAGGCAGCAGCTAATACTCACTGGCTCTTCGATAGTTGGAGTGGAAACCTAACAGGGGCTACAAACCCAACGAGCATTACCATGGATGCTGATAAAAATATAACAGCTAATTTTATAATAGATCCTAGTTTTGATTATGCATTTACATTTGATTCTGATGGTGATTTGGAAGGGTGGTCTTTAGATCCTCAATTAACAGTAGCGTCTCATACAGGGAGCCTTGTTACACTAACACCTACCACAGATCAATGGGCAAGGTTTAGTTTGTTCGATTTCCCTATACCTGCAAATAGTTACAACAAAGTGACAATAACCTTAAAAAACGAATCAACAAATGATGATGAACTAGGTCTAATTATAGATAATGGTTCTGGTAGTGAAGTAATTACTATGCCTATGACAACTGGAGACACGGGGTTTAAAACATATACGTTTAACCAAACTCAATTTACAACTGCATGGAGTGGAGATATTACCACAATGAGAATAAGATTTACAGACGCAGATAATATAACTGTGGGAAGGTCTTCAGGTACAGGTAACATTATTATTGATAATATTGTTTTTGAATATGATTCCTCGCTAAGCGCTGAAAATTTCAATAAAGGAACATTTACATTATACCCAAACCCCGCAAAAAATGTGGTTTATTTTAATACAACAAATACAATTTCAAAAATTGAAGTATTTTCGATTACTGGTAAAAAAGTGTTAGAAACCTCTAAATTCAACAATAATGCAATGAACATATCATCTTTAAAGTCTGGACTTTACTTATTAAATATTAGAGATTCCGAAAATAACACTATGGTTAAAAAACTTATCAAGCAATAAACAAAGTGCACTTTATTGGTGCCAATATTAATATAATTTAATTATAGAGAGTGATTAATATCACTCTCTATTTTATTGACATCAATTTCTACAAGCATTTTTCTAATACCAATCAAACAAATACTAAAACTAATAACTTAATACAATATGCTTTCTTTAATTTCTTTTTTAGGGTTTACAGCCTTGGTGGCTATAATCTCATATTTTGCTACCAGAAAAACCGATGAGTCTACATCCGATGGGTATTTCCTTGGCGGTAGAAGTCTAACGGGTTTGGTTATAGCAGGATCTCTGTTATTAACAAACCTTTCTACCGAGCAAATTGTTGGTTTAAATGGCTCGGCCTACAAAGAAGGTATATTAGTTATGGCTTGGGAAACTTTAGCAGCTATTGCCATGGTAGTTACAGCCTTATTTCTGTTGCCTAGATATTTAAGCGGCGGCATAGCGACCATTCCTACTTTTTTAGAACGTCGCTACAATAAAACAACAAAGGCTATTACATCCGGACTGTTTCTTTCAGGCTATGTCGTGGTGCTTCTGCCTATTGTTTTATATTCTGGGGCTTTAGCCATAAATGCTATGTTTAACGTTCCTGAAATGTTAGGCGTGTCGAAAAACGCAGCCCTTTGGTTTTCTGTTTTTGCTATTGGGATTATAGGATCGATCTATGCTATTTTTGGTGGATTAAAAGCCGTTGCTGTATCCGATACCATAAATGCTGTTGGCTTATTAATTGGAGGGTTACTCATACCCTATTTTGGATTAAAAGCCATTGGTGATAATAGTATATCTCAGGGCATACATACATTATTGCATAACAACCCGGAAAAATTTAATGCTATAGGTCCTGCAGATTCTTCTATCCCGTTTTCTACCATATTTACAGGGATGATGCTTGTACAATTGTTTTATTGGGGAACAAACCAGGCAATTATACAACGTGCATTAGGAGCTAAAAACTTAAAAGAAGGACAAAAAGGACTTCTGTTAGCAGCTTTTATTAAAATTCTTGGACCGCTTATTGTTGTCATCCCTGGCATTATTGCCTTTCATTTATTTCAGGGGAATCTTGCCAATCCAGACGAAGCTTACCCTAAACTGGTTACCGAAGTATTACCAGCCTCCTTGGTTGGATTTTTTGCAGCAGTACTGTTTGGGGCTATTTTAAGTTCGTTTAACAGTGCCCTTAATAGTTCAGTTACCTTATTTGGCGTAGATATTTATAAAGAATTTATAAATAAAAAAGCCACAGAAAAAGAAACCGTTAAGGCCGGTAAAAATTTTGGAATACTTCTAGCCTTCTTATCAATGTTTGTTGCTCCATTTATTGCTAATGCTCCTGATGGCTTATTTGGATATCTTCAGGAAGTTAATGGATGTTATAGTATTCCTATCTTAACAATTATAGTTGTTGGTTATCTATCTAAACGTGTTCCTGCCGTGGCTGCTAATATTGCCATCGTTTTAGGAGCAGTGCTTTACATGATAAGTCAATTTATTTTGAAGCCATATCTTTTTGGAGAAAATAATTATCTCCATTACTTACATGTTATGGCTATTTTATTTGTAATGAATATTTTAATTATGCTTGCAATAGCAAAATTTAAACCAAGAAATACAGCATACAGTCAGGAATTCACTAACGAAGTTGATATTACGCCTTGGAAACATGCTAAACTCATAGGGTCTTTAATTACGCTAATAGTTATTGCTGTTTATATATATTTTTCATAATTGAAAAAAACTTGTGTGAACCCAATAAAAAAGAGGCTGCATTAAAAGCAATATTAAAACCTTATTACGAGAAATCCATCTTCAAAAGCAGTTACATAATCAATAAGTTGAACATCTAAGATTCCTTCATCATATTCGGAATAACGACTTTTAGACAGTCTCTTTTTTATTAACACCCCCTCTTTATTATAGTATAATTCCTAATATTACTCCAGCAAAAAAATCACATAAAACACTTTAAACAAAATATTTATATCACTTTAGACAGTTAACAAACCTTTTGTGATAGTTTTAAAACCTCAAAAGCATGTCATTCATTTAGTTTTGAAATAACAAACATTGAAAACGCTATGTTACTTCCTTTTCAATGTTTTCCCAATCTTTTTGAACACCCCTGCTTATAGTTATTTAACTAAACCAATAACTATAAAACTAAAATGATGAAAAAAATTACGTTACTATTAGTGGTATTTATGCTTCCATTAACAATGATTTCACAGGTGAAAAACTATACGTTTAATACCGATGGAGATAAAGAAGGTTGGATTGCTGCCGGATTAGATTTATCGACATCAACACCAAATCCAACAGGTGGTTATTTAATTGCAACAGGAAAAGGCTCAGGAACCGGATTTCCACAAATACGCAGCGAAGAATATGCCCCTCTTATTCCTGTAGGAGCTAACCAAAAAATAAAAATAACCTTAGTTGCCGAAAATGCTACCGATGTTACTACTTGGCAAATTAGTAACCTCGATACCGGAAGCACTAATTTTGGAGCAGGAGAAATAGTTGAATTTAATATGCCTATTGTAGCTTTAGGTAGTGGAACATCTACTTTTGAAATGGAACTACCTGTAAATTTAGATAATGTAAACGGAGGCATTTCTCAGGTATCAATAAGAGCAAAAAGCAATGCTACCGATGGCACTAGCGGTACAATATCTTTTGATAACATTTCTATATCTATTACAGAAGAGTTTACAGAAAACAGCTATGTATCAAACCCTGATTTTGAAACAGGTGATTTAACCAATTGGTCTGGAAATGGTGGTGAAGTTGTAGCGAGTATCACAACTGGTAATGGAGGTGGTAGTGCCGGACAGCTCAGTTTTACTAACGACCAAACCAAAAACAATTTTCTAAACAATGTAATTTACGATTTTGGAAAAACAGTAAATCCATCTGAGATTAAAGCAACTTTCAATATGATGTCTAATAACCCGGCAATAAACGTTCAGATTCTTTATGATTTATACGATGCTAATGACAACAAAATAGCAGGGCAAAATACAGGATTAGTTTCGGTAACAACTACAAACACCTGGGAATCTTTTTCATTAAATAAGGCAAACGATGTTGCTTTTAACAAAATTCATTTTAGATTTAAAGTTAAAGACGGTGCTCTAATAGGAGACAAAGTTGCTTTTGACAACGTTACTTCAGAATTTACCTATATAACATTAGGTATAAATGACGCTCCTACTAAAAAAATAAGTACCATGCGTATTTACCCTAATCCTGCAAAACATATTTTAAATATTAAAAGTCTTGAAAATATTAATGCCATTAGTATTTACGATGTTACTGGAAAACAAGTACTATCGTTTAATAGCATAACGAGAAATCAATTAAACATCTCCAATTTAAAAAACGGTATTTATGTGGTAAAAATGCAAGATAGCAACCATAATTATGAAGTTAAAAAACTGATTATATCAAAATAAAATATAGGTTGGCAAGATTCTACCTTAAAAGATTATTGCCAACCTATTTGAATATAATAACCCTAGACTTTTTAAATGAATACTAATGACTATCATAGTAGTGATTTCTGTTTTAATTGTTTTCAACTTTGCTTTGTTAAAGTTTAGCTGTAACAAGAACTCTTCCCCTAAGCATAAGACTAAGAATTATCATATAAAATTTCCAAACTACATAAAATCAGTAAATCATCTTCGAGACAAACCAAGGAGTATTTAAAGTTCAAGTTACTATAATTATGAATTTCCAAAAGAAAATACAGAACCTTTTGTGGGTGGCTATGCTATCTGTTTTTGTTGGGCATAGCCAAAAAGGTCAAGGTAAATTTTGTGTAAGTGCAGAGCCGTTATGTGGCTCCAATAAGTTTTCATATCCCAATACCTCTGGTTATAACCTAGCAGAACAAACACCCGATTATGGCTGCCTGACATTGCAGTTAAACCCCTCTTGGTTTTATTTACAAATAGCCCAAGATGGAGATATAGAATTAATGATAGAACAAAGTACAACTCCTGGCGGAATAGCTAATCTAGATGTCGATTTTATTGTTTACGGGCCTTTCAAAGACCCTGTAACACCATGTGCCAATGACCTAACAGGTTTTAATGTTGTAGACTGTAGTTATAAATTAGATAATGTTGAATTTGCCAACCTTACTAGCACTAAAGCCGGAGAATACTATCTCATGCTCATCACAAATTTCTCCAGAAAGTCTGGTTTTATTACTGTAACACAGGTTTCCGGAGCCGCCACAACCAACTGTGTATTGGTTAAAGATCCTATTTCTATAAATAAAAAAGCTTGCCAAGGCGATAATATCACTTTAAATGCTTCAGCCGTAAATGCAAGTTATTACAAGTGGTTTTATAAAGACAGTAATAATCATTTTATCGAAATGTCTAATTCTAACTCAAATAACATAGAAGTTTCAGCTTCCAACATATATAAAGCTGAAGTTTACAATAGCAACCATGTCCTTGTTGAAAAATATGAATTTAATACCATGTTTTATCAAGTTCCTCAAGCTCCAAATAACATAATCGACTATAACGTATGTGATATTCTAGATGACAATGATGGAATTGCTGAAATCGATTTACAGGTAAAAGACAACGAGGTTTTAAACGGACTCGCTCCTAATGTGTTTTCTGTTAGCTATTATAAAAATCAAACAGATGCTTACAACCATACTAATGCCCTACCCAATAACTACATTAACAGTATGCCTTCTGAAGTTATATACGTTCGTATTAATAATATAAACATGCCTGAATGCTTTTCGGTGAGTTCTTTCATTATAAATGTAATTAGATTGCCAAAAATTAATTTAGAACCAGAATATATACTTTGTGAAAACACTAATGGAACAGAAGAAATACCCTCACCTCCCACAATTGACACAGGTTTAAACAGCTACGACTTTAGCTTTACTTGGGTATTGAACAATAAAATCATTCCATTTGAAAACAAACCCAAATTAATTCCTCTTGAAAATGGTATATATAGCGTAGAAATAACGAATATTGAAGGATGTTCTAATACCTTTTATACAGAGGTAACATCTCATTCCCCTCCTATTATTAAAGCAACTGTAACCTCTAAGGCCTTTTCAGACAACCACAGCATTGAAATTAACACTTCTACAAACGATACCGACAATGAATTTAGTTTAGATGGTGGTTTATGGCAAAAAGACACCGTTTTTAATAATGTGTCTTTCGGTGAGCACATCATACGAGCGCGAAATATTTACGGGTGTGGTATTAATGAAACAACAGTTATGGTTATTGATTACCCACATTATTTTACACCTAATGGAGATGGGGTTAACGACAAATGGAACATCGTCGGTCTCCACAACCAAACTCAAGCCAAAATACAAGTATTTGATAGGTATGGAAAACTTTTAAAAGAACTAAAACCCTACGATAACGGATGGGATGGCACATTTAAAGGCGAAAATCTACCTGATAACGATTATTGGTTTGTTGTTGAATATACCGAACCTAAAAACGGACAATTAAAACAGTATAAATCTCATTTTGCGCTTAAACGATAATTAAACTGATTATTAACAATTATGAAACTAAAAACCATAATTCTCAATGTTCTTCTCCTTTTTACTATTGTTTTATCATGTTCTGATGAAACTGGAGAAATAATCGAAAAAATAAAAACACCCTATAAAGAAATTATAAACGTTTCTTATGGCAACGATACAAATCAAACCTTTGATATTTATTTACCCGAAAACCGAAATTCAAAAACAAAAACCATGATTTTAATTCATGGTGGTGCTTGGGTATCTGGTGATAAAACCGATATGAACACTTTGATTACATTATATAAAAAAGACTTTCCTAACATAGCTATAGTGTCAATAAACTACAGACTTGCAAATGAAACAAATCCTCCCTTCCCGATGCAAATTAATGACATTACTGAAGTAATTAACCATTTAAAACAATACAAAAACAGTTACAAAATTTCTGAAGAATTTGGGCTTTTAGGCATAAGTGCCGGCGGACATTTAGCTCTCTTATGGAGCTATGCTTTTGATGCTCAAAAAAACATTAAAATGGTAGTAGGTATTGTAAGCCCCACAAATTTTACCGATCCAGTGTACTTAAATAGTACAAACCCTCAACTAAAACTCTTTTTAAGTATTTATAACATTAATCCCGATGATATCGGTTTTTTAGAAAAAATTAGCCCTTTGCATCAAGTTAACTCAAGCTCACCACCAACCATATTCTTTAACGGCGAACAAGACCCTTTAATACCTAACAGCCAAGGATATGATTTAAAAAATAAATTAACGGCTCTTGGAATAGAAAATGAATTTACTTTGTATCCAAATGCTGGTCATGGCTGGGAAACACCTGAACTTTTAGACACTTGGGAAAAAATAAAAAATTTCACTAAGGTTCATTTAACAAATGAAATCATTTAAAAAAGATAAATATAGAAACTTTGAAAGCTGCATAACAACCGCCCCTTCATTTATTCATGTCAATCATCATGAATTTATTTTCGGTATACATTTGACCCGCTATCCTCCTTTGGAAAACACGATATCTCTAGTCAGTAATAAATCATTAGAATCGCATTCCGAAATTCCGAAATAAGGACTTTTCGTTTTAAGAATAGTTCTGCTCGATTGTCATTTACAGTAATACAAGCATAAAGAGGTGCTTTTCCATTTTTGATATTGGATTGCTTCAGCCAAAAAAGAACACTGAATGTTTGCGTGGTTTTCATACTCTTTTGTTTTAAAATTGAACATTAGAAACAAAAGCCAAATCAAATTGCTCAGTTACCTTTTTACACGTTTTTAAAAGTGGTAACCGAATAGGTCACATTTTTATTTAAATGAATTCAATTAATATGAACTCCTAAAAACGCCAAGACCTTAATAATCAAAAAAAATACTAAGATTTTATTCCATATTAATTTCGAATCTGGTCTGCGTGGCGCACCTAACTTAGACCTTACTTAACCCCTATTATTACTGTTATTCTCTAATTTCCATACTTTCATGCACACCGAATTGCACAATCAAATCATACAAAGAACATTAAAAATATAATTTACTTCTATTTAACATAACAAAAATACAATTACATCTAAATACTATTAAAATACCCTGAAACGGAAAGAGAAAAGAAACTTATTAGGCGGGCCAGTTAATGACCACACGCCTAAAACTTTATTTTTTTTAGCTTAGAATGAATTTCCTTTCAATACACTCTATTGACCCTTTGAGGAGCATATTGAAAGGAAATTATATAGCTAACTCAGAGCAAACAATTATCAATTATAAAAAACTCTCCAATTAATTGAATAAGGTATTTAATAATTGAACAAGCTCTTCTTCTGATGGCCTGGGCGCATTAGAGTTAATTATGATTCCTTTTGGATCTAGTAAAATAAATTTAGGAATACCTTTTATTAGATAATCCTTAACAAACTGAGATTGCCAAGCGTTATCGGCTAACAACTGTACCCCTTGCAATTCTTTATCCTCAATCATTTTAATCCATTTATCACGATCTTCATGTTTATCAATAGAAATACTCACAAATTCAATGTTCTTATCACGATACAACTTTTCAACTTCCTTTAAATATGGAATTTCCTTTTTACAAGGTCCACACCAAGTGGCCCAAACATCTATATAAAGATATTTTCCTTTCAAATCACGTAATGATGTTTTTTCCCCATTGTAATTTTCATAAGCATAAAACTCTGGTGAAGGTTCTCCTTTAGAAACTTTCTTTAATAGGTTATAGCTTTCAGTAATTTCTTGTTTATGAACTTCGTTTGTTGAAGCTTTAATGAAGATATTATAATATGCAGTTAAATCACTGGTATATGTAATACCATATCTGGCATCATCAAACAACAGACTATTTTTGATGGTATCATTTAGTATTTTTGATACTGCAGTTAGGTACGCTATATCCTCACTCAAGCCATCGGTCTGTTCCAGCTTTTTTGCTGTTTTAGAAATATAATTTTTAACTAATCGTTTATAAGCCGACGAAAACAAAAAATCACCTCCTTTGTTATAGTCAAACTTGCTGTTAAGTTCACCAAATCCTTCCGAAGTTTTAAAATCTAATTGATTTGTAGCGTAGCCATGTGATTGTTGATACCCTTGTAGTCGACTTAAAAACTCATAATTAATATTTCTTTTTTCTTTGCTTTTAAACACCTCTGAAACCTTAGTATTGGCATCCAAAAGTTTTAATAATTCATTTTTAATATCCATTGACTTCGCCTTAAAAGTTGCTTCTTCCATACTGAAAAAATCATTACTTCTCCCTATCAATTCATATTCATTAGCTTTTTTATTCAATAAATAGATATTATTCTCTGCACCTTGACCTGAAAAAGCTAATGAATTTTTAAAATCCTTGGTATCAAAATGAATACCTAAATCTTTTTCCTTTTCAAAATACGCTCTAAAAAAAATACTACCATAATTTATTAAATGAATACCTTCTTCTATATAAAGGGTATCTTTAAAGCTTCCATTTTCTGATATTTGAATTGTATCTCTAACATTGGAATTACTATCAACAATAACAAACTCTTCGCTTGCTTTATTTGTTATTACCCCTGACAAAATTACACCTTGATTTTTTTTATTTTCACAGGCACAAACACTCAATACTAGCATTAGTAATATTGTTCTTTTCATAATTATAATCCTTTAAATAACTATTGAGCATTTTCTATCGCCTCTAAATTTTGAAGTGCTCTCTTTTTTACTTTACTACTAATTGTATCCGCCATTTTCACTGCTATTTTAGCAGCTTTAACAGCTTCTTGCTTATTTCCAAGTAAGCTATTAATTCGAGCATACGTCCCAACAATTCCGTAATCATTCGGATTCATGTTATAAGCTTTACCTATTAAATATCCTGCCTGTTTAAGGATATTTTTATTTTGCTCTTCTCCTTTATATGTTGTTGAATTTGCTATAAATGCAATGGTCTCTGGGTCTGTTTGCAAAAAATTATCTACATAATAATTTGAAGTTTCAATAAATGCATTTGCATCACCTGAGTTTACATAATAACTACAATGGATAATGGATAAATCTCTAGAATTATTGGTTAATTGCTTTAATGAATCTAACTGTCTTAAAAATAACGCTTCGTTCTTATCGTTTATAGATTGATACATACGTCTTTGAAGCACCTTCTGGTAAACAGAGTTAACTCCTTCTTGACCCGCAATACCAATAAAATAAGATGTATTATTTTCTAACAAATGGTATAGTGGCGAAGAAGCCTCATATACAAAACTATTAATAAGCTTCCATCCTGACTGAGATTTTAGCCAAACCGAATCTACCCGCGATAACAAATCATTTAAAATATCCTGAGTTTTTGGTGCTCGGATTTGATTTAAAGCTAAAAGATAATCAACAATCTCCTCATTCGTAATATTATTGGATTCATACTTTTTTTCTAAAAGTCCAAGCGATTTTTTCGGATTTAAAGCATTATTACCTTGTTCTATAAATGCTTCTGCTCTCATTTTAGATCCCGATTTATGTATCAACTCCCCTTCACTATTTATAAAAAGGTAAGTTGGAAAAGATGTCACGCCATACGCTTTAGCGATGGAAGGCCCTTCCCCCTTTTCCATATCAATTTTAGTATTTATAAACGACGCATTGTAAAATTCAAAAACGTCTTTTTTCACAAATACATTCTTATCCATCCATTTACAAGGGGCGCACCATGAGGTATAGCAGTCAATAAAAATGAGTTTATTTTCCTGCTTTGCAATTTCTTTCAATTCTGAAAAGCTACCACTCTTGAAATCAATTTCATTTAAAGTTTCATTAGCTTCCTTTTTACAGGAAACTAATAAAACTATTATTGTAAATAAATTAACTAATGTTCTCATTAATAATCTGGGTTTTGCTTTATAATATTATTAGACAACTGAATTGTTTGAAATGGTAGTGGTAGGATAAGTTTAGAATCAGAACTTAAAGTTTTATAATCATTAATGTCAATATCTCCTTCAATATGATAGCGAACTAAATCAAACCATTCTTCACCGCTTTCGGCTCCTAACTCGAACACTTTCTCCTCACGAATAGCAGCAAGAAGTTCGTCTTTATCTGAAGTATCTAACAAACTATTTGTACTTCGTTCTCTAACTTTATTAACTGCCCAAAGCGACTGGTCTATATCGTCATTTCCTCTTAGAACAGCTTCGGCATAAATCAGATAAACCTCATCTAATCTTAAAAAATACTCGGTATCAGCCGTAAGTGGAACACCATTATATGTAGAACCATTAAACTTATTATTTCTAACACTCCCAGTAGATGTGTAGGCTATTGCAGCATCTTTTCTTGCATCATTTTCCAAAAAAGAAACATAGTATTCAGAAAGACCAAAATAGGATCGAAACATAAATGCTTTATTATTTCTATCATTTAAATTATCAAATGGTGTTTGAAACAACACTTCTTTAGTATCAATAATTTTCTTAGTAAAAATCTCACTAAAAGTATCTTCTAAAGTTCTATCACTCGAATTAATAACTTCTAAAGCCAATTGAGCTGCGGCTTCATAATCCTTTTTATACAATAGTACTTTACTTTTTAAAGCTTTTGCAAACAGATTGGACACATAAAAGGTATTGCTAAAATCTGGGGCATTATCGATAGCAAAATCTAAATCATCTAAAATTAATTCATACGTTGCTTGTACCGTTGTTCTTGGTTGTATTGAAGCATCACTTATAGGTTGCTCTTTTAATACAATTCCATATTCAGAATTTCCATCATAAAACTGCCCCCATAAACGTAACAAATAAAAGTGCGTTAATGCTCTTAAAGCCTTTGCTTCTGCTATAATTTCATTTTTCCTTTGAGTTTCAATAATTTCTAATTTTTCAGTTTTTGAAATAATATGGTTTGCATTATTCAATAGAAAATACATTTTGGTATAAATAGCCTCTAAATAAAAATTATCGGAAGAGACATCGTTGTTAAAAAATGCATTTTCAGAACTACCGCCCCAAATACCCGGTTGCATGGTAAGCCCCATCATAGAGGTTATGGCCGGAGCATAAACCGCGTACTCTAATCCGTCAATTAAAATCCCGTAAGTTCCATACAAAACCGTTTGAGCTTGGTCTAAATTAGTAATCACCTTATCTTCGGATACCTGATAAACAGGATCTACATCTGTAACATCTATAACTTCGCAAGATGTGTTTAGCAACCCTAAAACAACAATTAGAGTTAATATAATGGTTTTAAATAATTTCATAATATTATAAATTTAAGTTTAACCCTAATGAAAATGTTCTAACTGGTGGATAACTCGCACTATCGTAACCTTGAGCAAAATTGTTGGCCGCTGCATAATTAACTTCAGGGTCTAAACCACTGTAAGATGTAATGACAAAAATATTACTGGCAGATAATGATAAACTTGCTCGTTGAATGAATAGCTTTTCAAGAAGTTGAGGATTAAATTTATAGGTAATGTTTAAATTTTTAAATCTAACAAACGACGCATCTTCAATGAAAAAGTCAGAGTCTCTTCGGTTGTTATTTGGATCACCAGAAACTAACCGAGGAATTTCTGAATTTGAATTTGAACTCGTCCAGGCTTTTTGAATGTCTGTTGAGTAATTACTTGTATAACTATTAAAAACTAATAAATCTCTTTTGTTTGCATTATAAAGATAGTTTCCAACACTAAAGTTAAATAAGGCAGATATTTCAAAATTTCCAAATCGAACAATATTATTCCAACCTCCAAAAAAATCTGGTGCCGCATCTCCAATAATGTTACTATCATCTGTTCCTATAAAACCATCGCTATTAATATCAGCATATCTAAAGTCTCCTGGAGCGGTTCTTGAAGACTGATAAACCCCATTTGGAGAAGCAGCATTTAAAGCATCTATCTCTTCTTGATTTTGAAAAATACCTTCTACTTTGTAACCTGAAAAATAACTGGCAGACTCTCCTTCAATTAAATTATTGTAATATCCACCGTTAAGCCTTAACACTTTACTTTTAATAGTGGTTACATTTAAATCTGTTGTCCATTGCAGTTTATCGTTTGAAATAACATCTACACCTACTTGAAATTCAAAACCTCTATTTAAAAAATCTCCAATATTTGAAAACTGACTACTACCTCCTGTTTCTAAAATAACATCTCTTAACAAAATTTGATCAGAAGTTTTCTTGTTGAAATACCCCATAGAACCGTTAATTCTTCTATCCCATAATGCAAAATCTATAGCAACATCCAGCTGATCTGTAGTTTCCCATTTAATATTTGGATTTGGAATGGTGTTAGAAATAACCCCATTATTGTTGTTATAAAAACTACCTGATGTAAAAAACGTTGCATATTGAAAATCTGAAAAATTTGCAGATCCCGTTTTACCATAAGATGAACGTAATTTTAAATCGTTAATAAAATCGACGTTTTCTAAAAATGATTCTTTTGAAATTCTCCAGGCTATGGCTCCAGAAGGAAAGTAACCCCATCGATTCTCTGGACCAAATTTAGTTGACTTATCTGCCCTACCTGTAAAAGTTAAGTAATACTTATCGTCAAAATTATAATTTGCTCTTAAGAAATAAGACGACAATCCACTTATCGTTCCTGTGCTGGTTAAATTTAAACTAGATGCAGCTCCTGGTGTAACCATAACCTCATCGTCTGGAAAGTCGGTAGCTCTGATGCCGGTAGCGTTACTCTTATTTTGAGTATAAGACACCCCAAATACAGTATTTACATCATGCTTATTAATATTTTTACTGTAGGTTAAAGTATTATCTAAAACACGAGAAGAAAAATAGGACTCTGTTTGATTAAGTGTTCCTTTTCTGTTATTTCTTAATTCAAAAACATCGTGACTTGGTGTATATCTAAAACTCAAATTATTTGATGTATTGTAAGTATATGAAGACCTAAACAATAATTTATCTATAATCTCATATTCACCAAATAACGAAACAATAAAATTTTTACTATCTACATAAGCTGGATACCTAACTCTGGCGTAAGGATTAGCCTCTACTCCACCCGTATCATGACCATAATCTCCATTATCATCAAAAACAGGAATGTCTGGTCTATACTTGATTGTTTGATAATAAAATGTGGTATTACTGCCCTTGTTTTTAGAATCGCTATAATTGAAATTAACACCTACTCTAAGTTTATTTGAAAGTTTAGTTTCTAATTTGGTTCTTAAATTATTTCTCTTAAAATTGGTACCGTATATAGCTCCCTTTTGATCTGTAACTCCAGCAGAAAGCGAATACAGAGACGAACCGTTTAATGACCCTCCATTAGCATTCAAATAATAATTTGTATTCACGGCAGCCTGATCTGTTTCGTTTTGCCAGTTTGTATCCACAGATTCTCCATATGGATACAATAATTCATTGCCAGGCATTGCAGATCCAGAATTGGTAAATGCTGTTTTTACTACATCATGAAACCCTTGGGCATTGAGCATAGAATATTCGTTTGTAAAAGAGGATACGCTTGTGGTCGCGCTAAGACTAATACTTGGTACAGATGAATAACTTCCTTTTTTAGTTGTTATAATAACGACTCCATTTGCCCCTCTGGATCCATAAATTGCAGTTGCCGAAGCATCTTTTAATATATCAATACTTTCGATATCTTGTGGATTGATAGCTGTTAATGGGGATTGTATGTTAGAAAAATTCTCTGAATAAAAGGAGTTTCCTTGTCCTTGACCAATTTCTATTGGGAGTCCGTCTATGACGTAAAGAGGTTCGTTATTACCAAAAACAGAAGTAATTCCTCGAATGCGAATAGAAGCTGGAGCTCCAGGGGCTCCGGATGCTGTTACGACATGTACTCCGGAAGCTTGTCCCACCAAGGCATTATCTATGCTAATAGGATTAGTTTTAGTTATTTCCTTGACATCTATTTTAGAAACCGAGCCTGTTAAATCTTTACGTTTTTGGCTACCATACCCCACCAAAACAACTTCTTCTAAAGATTCTGAATCTGCTTGTAGAATAACATCTATACTCGTTTTGTCCTGAATAAGAATTTCTTTAGTTAACATGCCTACAAAACTAAAGACCAAAACATTTCCATTAGGAATTTTTATGGAATATCTACCATCAAAATCGGTATAAACACCATTTGTAGTATTCTTTTCAATTACATTAACACCCGCTAAAGGCAAACCATTTTCGTCTTCCACAATTCCCGAAATGATCAAATTTTGAACCGAAGGTGTTTCTGTTTTCTTTATTAAAATCATATTACCTTCAGACACTGAAAAGCTCAAATTATTTAAGGTAACGCAATCTTCTAAAAGCTTCCCTACTTTTACTTTTCCCTTTTTAAGCTGGACTCTTGATAAATCTGTAAATAAATCATCAGCATAAATAAAATTGTAATCAGTTTGATCACTTATCATATTAAAGACTTCATCTAAGGTTACAGTTTTGTCTTTATCAATAGTTATTTCAGCATTTTGCGAAAGACTATTATTAGGAACTAAACTGAAAACTGTGAAACACCATGAAAAAATTAGAGTTCGCATCATAAGCTTTAAATACCGGTTACCATTAAAGGCTCGCAGATTCTTTAAGTTAATTTTCATAAATTTGCATTGATTAGTTAGTTAAACATTTAATTAATTATTCATTGATATTAGGAGGGAGAAATATGTACCTGCCAAAGTTTATATTCTTTTCCCTCTTTTTTTTTACTTTAAAACCACGGTTTTATCATTAATTTCAAAGGATTTTATTTTACCTGTATTTTTTATTAATTCTAAAATTTTTTCCAAATTTTGACCTCGGCTCAATTGACCATTAAATTTTTGACTGAGCACATATTCCCCTTCAAGTTTTATATCAACATCATACCAGCGAGACAATACTTTTACTATTTCATCTAGAGACTTCTTATTAAAAACAAAATCACCATAAATCCAAGCTAATTCATGCTTAACATTTACCTTTTGTATAGAAAAACTTCCATTTTCTATATCTAAACTTGCTTGCTGTCCTGGACTTAGAATATCTTTTCCTGAATGTGAACGAACCATAACCTTTCCTTCTGAAAGTGTTGTGTAGATATGGCTTTCTTCTTTATAAGCTTGAATATTAAACTTAGTTCCTAAAACCTCTATATCTTGATTTCTATTAGACACTATAAATTTTGCACCGTTATGCTCAGTGCTTGGTGACACTTCAAAATAAGCCTCTCCATAGATTAATTCAACTTTTCGTGGAGCATCACCGATAAAACTTATTGGATACTTTAATTGCGTTTCAGAATTCAACCAAACTTGTGTGCCATCGGATAGTTTAATAAAAAACTGACCTCCTCTTGGAATCGTTAAGGTATTATATGCTAATTCTTTTATTTGTGAATTTGCTTTATATACAATTTCTTCTCCATTACTTGTGATATTATTTTTTTGTAATGATGAGCCTTTAACAAAAACAACCTCTTCTCCATTTTCTAAAGTTAAAATGGCTTTATTCGTTCCAGGTTCAATATTGCTTACAATTACCTCATTGGCAACTGTACGAGTACCTGATATCAAAAATTCATTAAAAAGATAGCCCCCAAGTAGCCCCAATATTAAAACCGCAGCCGCCGCATATCTAATGATATTCAATCTAATTGTTTTGGAAGCTTTCGAAGCTTTTTCAATTATAACATTCTCGGTTTTATTATAAGCTTTAATGGCATCGAAAACTTGATCTTTATGAATAGCATGATAAACATCTAAATATTCCTTGAATATTCTTTTATTTTCATTATCTAATTCTAACCACTCCGATAATTGATTCAATTCAGAGGCAGTGGCCTCTTCATTCAAATATTTTACAATAATTGTTCTTATTTCTTTTAGACTCATTTCTCTTGAAAAATCATTTTTTTTATACTTCTATACAAACAAGACGAATAGACTTTAAAAAACCATTATTTTTTTTTTAAATAATTTTACCTTTTTTTGTATCGAACACTAAAAAATCTCATTTTCCTTGAACAATTCCTCCGTAAATAACGATTTATTATGCGATTTTAAAAAAGGCAATAAAGTAGCCTTTAAAAAAATCTACGTCTTATACTATCAGGATTTATGCTGTTGGATTAATAGTTATACCAAAGACAAGGATTTAGCGGAAGATTTAGTTCAAAATGCATTTTTAAAACTATGGGAACAAAGAGGAAAATTAGCCATTAATGATAATATTAAAAGCTATCTCTTCAAGTTGGTTTACAATTCTTTTTTAGACAAGATTAGAAGAGATAATATTTTTAACAAAAAAATAGAAGAGATAAGATACAGCCACATTATAGCAAGTATGGACGAAGACCAAGATATTCAAGAAAAACGTCTTAATATCTTAAAACAATCTATTGACGACTTGCCAAAAAAATGCAAAGAAGTTTTTATTTTAAGTAAATATGATGGTTTAAAATACCAACAAATTGCCGATCAACTTGGCATTTCCAAAAATACTGTAGAAGTACAAATTAGTAAAGCCTATAAAATTTTAAGAAAAAGCTTATTAAATAAAAATGGGTTAAGTTTATTTATCAGTTTTTTATCCAGAAGAATTACATTACAAAAAACTAAAATATCCGACGTCAATTAATTTTTTTTAATTACAAAAAATTAATTGATCTAACTATATTTCAAGATAGCTTTCAAAGCTATTACCCACCCAAAATAAAAACCTAACTAGAGACATTAGGCTATAAAATATCAAAGCCCCTAGTGGTTCGTATTATGAGGGCTAATTATTTGTTTGCAAAACAAAAACGCAAGTTTTAATGTCACTACATATAGTAAACATAATTACCCTGTAACTCCTAATTTATTAAACCAAAACTTTGAAGTAAGCAGGCAGAATCAAGTTTGGGTAACCGCATATTACTTATATCAAAAACCTAACAAGGCTGGTTATATCTTACTGATATTATCGATTTGTTTAATCGTAAAGTTTGGGTGGCTCTAAGTGATAATTAAAGCACTGAAGATACTATTATTAAAGCTTGGCATATGGCCATAAAGAAAACAACTTTAACCCAACCTTTAATATTTCATTCCGACTGCGGTATACAATATGCCAGCCATAATTTTACCTCATTAATTAAAATTTATAACGGTTTAGAAAACAATCTATGAGTAGAAAAGATTTGATACTAAGAGTAAAAACGCAGTTTTGTTATATGAATTGCATACTATATTAACCTTAACACTTTAAAACATAGGGAAAACTTGTAATTTTTATATTGAAAACATAAATTTTTACATCTGCAATTCAACTGAATACAAAAACAAAAAAGTCCATTTTAAGTTTACTAAAACGGGCCTTCTGAAAATTTTATTTTTTTAAACACCAAAAGGGTTTTCTATGCTATTGGCAGGTTGTGTAAACCATTTAGGACCATCATTTGTGATATAAACATGGTCTTCCAAACGAATACCAAATGCCTCGGGAACACAAATCATAGGTTCTATACTATAACAATAACCCGGCTGTAATTTAGTTTCATTTCCTTTAAGAATGTATGGATATTCGTGAATATCAAGACCAATACCATGCCCCGTTCTGTGTGGTACTCCCGGCAGATTATAATCGGGGCCTAAACCATGAGATTCTATTTTATTTCTTACGGATATATCTACAAAACTACAGGTATTACCCACTTGCGAAGCCTTGAATGCTACTTGTTGAGCACCCTTTTCAATATTCCATATTTTTTGTTGATATTCGGTAGCTTCACCAAAAATATACGTTCTGGTAATATCCGAAATATAATCGTGTAGTGAACATCCGGTATCGACTAAAACGATATCATTTTCTTCTAAAGGTTTCGGATTTTTTACCCCATGTGGAAACGAGGTGTCTTTTCCGAAAAGAACAATACAAAAATAAGATCCCGAAGGAATGCCGTAACGTTTATGAGCTTGGTGAATAAAATCGGTGACTTCTTTTGCGGTAATGCCAACTTTTAAAATTCGGGCAGCTGCCTTTTGCACTTCCATCGTGATATTCATCAAAGCCTGAATGATGCTAATTTCAGCTTCAGATTTCACCATACGACACGCTGAAATTACCGTTTTTGCATTTTTCAACTGAAACATTTCAGACACCTCATTTATACCTTCAAAAATAAAAAACGGTGTGTTTTCATCAATTAAAACCGTTCCGTCTACTACCCCATTAAATTCTAAAATGGATTTAAAAAGCACAAACGGACTTTCGTGTTCCTCCCAACAATGAATTTCCCCTTCAACAACCATAAAATCATTAATGGTTCCGCGTTCAAAATTAGGTGCTATATAGTGCAAATCTCCATTACTTAACAGAATTGCTCCTACCATACGCTCACTGGCATGCCAATGGGTGCCCGTAAAATACAATAAATTAGATCCTGCATTTAAGTATAATGCCGACGCTTTTTCCGTTTGCATTAAACGACAGACTTTTTTAATTCTTTCTTTATACTCCTCTTTCTGTATGGGTTGAATTAAATTCGCCATGGGAGTTATGGCTTCTAATTCTTTTTCTGCTGAGGAGCCTCCTATTCCAAATTTACCTTTCATTTTTCCCTCTTTTTTTTTTTTTGAAAATCATTTAACTGAAACGTTCCGGAGCTAATGGATTGATATTAACCGTGGTTTTTTTATCATCTACCAGTTCTGATACCAACTTACCTGTAATCGGGCCTAAACTCCACCCCATCATGGCATGCCCTGCGGCAATGGTTAAATTTTTATATTTACTTGTTTTCCCTATAAAAGGAACGCCATCGGGCGATACCGGACGTAAACCAGATGTTGCCATAGCGCGTTCTTCTTCATTAATTTCAATATTCTGGTAATATGTTTTTACTGCATTAGCCAAAGCTTCAACGCGTTCCTTTTTAACCAGAGTGTTGTTTCCTGAAAACTCCATAGTACCTGCAAACCTGGTAAAACCATCCATAGGTGTTATGGCAGAGCGCGCTTCAACCAAAATAGTTGGAATGGTAATACCAGTTGGCCTGTGAACATCCATGCTATACCCCTTTCCTCCCTGAATGGGAATATTTAATTTTAATTTTGCCGCTAGCTGTGTGGTCCAGCATCCGCTTGCCAGAACAAACGCATCAGCTTCGTAAGTTTCATTTTGTGTAGTTACCGAATGTATTTTGTTTCCTTTAATTGTAAAATCCTTAACCTCTTCATTAACTTTAAAAACAACGCCTTTTTTAGTTAACCAGGATTTTAAATCAACCATAAAATGATTAGGAGTCATGTGCGAATCACATTTAAAATGTACTGCTCCAATAACCTTATCAGACAAAACAGGCTCTAATTGATGCACTTCTTCTTTACTTAAACAGGTTACATCTAAACCTTCTTGAATAGCTCGGTGAGCAACTTCATGCTCTTCTTCTTCACTTTTAGCATTTGTGTAAGCCATAAGAACACCTTTCTTTTCGTAGTGGAATTTAAAGTCAAGATCGTCTATCATCTCCTCGAATAACGACTGACTACTTAAATTTAGCTCCTTTAAAACAGGTATAGATTGCTCCACATTTTTTTTAGTCGCTGATTTTTTAAAATGTAATCCCCACTTAAAAAAGTCTAAATCTAGGCGTGGTTTGATATAAAAAGGACTTGCACTGTTCAGCATCCATTTTAACCCCTGGGTAATGATTCCTGGCGCTGCTAACGGAATAAAATGGCTTGGGGTTAAATATCCTGCGTTAATAAAAGAAGCTCCGGTGGTTATAAAACTTTTATCTAAAACGGTAACCTGATGACCTTCCTTCAATAAATAATAAGCACTACATAACCCGGTTATGCCTCCTCCTATAACAACAATTTTTTTCATATTAATTTCTTATAGTAAAAAATAAAATGCGCCAGAAAAATTTAATTAAAGTTTTACTGTGCGCATACATAGTTAGTTAATTAGTTCATTTTTTAAATTACCTGAAATCCATGAGCATATGGGTCGTCGTCGTTAATAATAATATTATTATATCCGGTAACCTGCGCCCAGCCTTGTATGCTTGGTATAATGGCCTTTTTGTCTTGTAATGTTGTTTCCTGCTCCACACGGCCAATAAATTTACTACCTATAAAACTTTCGTGGATAAAATCTTCTCCTAGTTTAAGCTGACCTTTAGCATGAAGCTGCGCAAGACGTGCCGATGTTCCGGTACCACAAGGGGAACGATCTATGGCTTTATCGCCATAAAAAACCGCATTTCTTCCTGAAGAGGTTGGATCTAAAGGATTTCCCGTCCATAGCATATGACTAACATCTCTAATGGTATCGTTTTCGGGATGAATAAACATATCCGGATAAGTTTCATTGATACGCTTTCTTACTACCTGAGAATATTGAATGATTTGTCCAGCCGTAAAATTATGAACACCACTAAAATTCTTTTGCGGGTCTACAATAGCATAAAAATTTCCACCATAAGACACATCGAAAGTTAATGTTCCTAATTCAGGACAATCTATGGTTAAGCCTTCGGCAGCCAGGTAAGATTTAACATTAACAAGTTTGACCCAATCTACCTTTTTTCCGGTTTGCTGGTATTCAATTTCCACCAGTCCGGCAGGGGCTTCCATTTTAATTTTCCCTGGTATTTTGGGGGTAATTAAACCTTCTTCAATAGCAATAGTAATAGTACCTATGGTACCATGACCGCACATAGGCAAACATCCTGAGGTTTCAATAAAAAGGATACCGAAGTCATTTTCTGGATTTGTTGGTGGATAGAGAATGCTTCCACTCATCATATCATGACCTCTGGGTTCAAACATTAAGCCTTTACGAATCCAGTCGAATTCTTTAAGAAAATGTTGTCTCTTGTCGCTCATAGATTGCCCTGTAAGATTAGGCCCTCCACCAGCAACTACACGAACCGGATTTCCGCAAGTATGCGCATCTACACAAAAAAAAGTTTTTCTTGCCATGTATTATTTCAATAATCTTAGATAGATATTTAATTATTTTTTAAACTTTCAGGAAGTAATTCTACAGGAAAAGACTGATAGCTAACGGGTCTAACCCATCGTTTTATAGCATCTGTTCCTACGGAAGTAAATTTAGCATCTGATGAGGCAGGATACGGTCCGCCGTGCTGCATTGAAGGGCAAACCTCAACACCAGTAGGCACGCCATTAAAAATAATACGACCAACACGGTTTACCAAAGCATCAACTATATTTTCTAAATTTGAAATTTCATCTTCTTCGGCTATTATTGTTCCTGTTAACTGCCCTTCCAATGCTTCAATAATGTCTACCAATTGCGATTCATCTTTACTTGTGACAACCAAAGAAAACGGACCAAATACTTCCTGATGAATTTTAGGATTTGCTAAAAAATCGGCTCCTGAAACCGTTGCTACCTGTGATGCAGCATAATTATCGGCAAGGGCCCCTTCAATCTTACTTACGGTTGCAACTCCAGGTTGCGACATCACACTGGCACCATTTTTATCGTAACCTGCTTTTATATTTGGATGAAGCATACATTGTGCATCAATAGCGATGGTTTTCTCTGCTAAATCTTTAATAAACGCCTGGGTATTCTCGTCTTCAATAGTTAATATAAGACCTGGATTTGTACAAAATTGTCCAGTTCCTAAAGTTATGGATTCTGCATAAGTGCTTGCAATGGATTCGCTACGCGTAGCAATAGCTTTAGGAGTTATAACTACCGGGTTAACACTTCCCATTTCGGCGTAAACAGCAATAGGTTCTTCACGTCTTGAAGCCATATCGAATATAGCCCGGCCAGCACCAATACTTCCTGTAAAACCTACTCCTTTAATTTTATCATGTTTTACTAAAGCGGCGCCTACAACAGGACCTCTACCCGATACATGTGAGAACACCCCATTAGGCATTCCTGTTTTTTCAGCAGCTTTAATAATGGCCGAAGCCACTAGCTCTGAAGTACCTGAATGCATTTCATGTGCCTTAACAATTACCGGACAACCGGCCGCCAGAGCACTGGCTGTATCACCTCCTGCTGTCGAGAAAGCAAATGGAAAATTACTTGCTCCAAAAACAACAACTGGACCAATTGGAATTACTGTTTTCCTTAAATCATCTTTAGGAAGCGGTTGTCTTTCTGGCATAGCGCCGTCAAATTTATTGCCTTTCCAATCTTCATTGGAAACTAAATCTGCAAACGATTTTAGTTGCATAATAGTTCTACCACGCTCACCAATAGCTCGTCCTTCAGGCAATCCAGATTCTCTAGTGTAGGCATCGATTAACTCCTGATCTAAAGCTAAAATTTCGTCTGCAATAGCATTTAAAAATTTGGCTTTATCTGTTCCTGACACTTTTCTATACGCTTTAAACGCCTGTGAAGCTAATTGTACCGCTTCTTCTATTTCTTCAGAAGTTGCTTCAATAAAAGCGGTGTCGTTTTGAAGGTTTAGCTTAGGATTAATAGTTTTGTGACTAATTTCTCCTTGAGCACTCAGTTTGTTTCCGATATAATTTTTGCCTGTAATCATTTATTTTATAGGTTTTATAATCTGGTAGTATTAGCGTGGATTATATTGCGGTTTCAATTCAATTTAAAACACACTCTTTTTTTCAACCATTTAATGGTAATCTTGGTACTGTCACAAATGCCTTACCAATTCCAATAGCAACTTCTGCTAATTTAATATTTTGTACTAATTGTGGGCTAACATCCAGCTTTAATAAGTGTGTCTTCACTTGTAAACTTAGTCGTTAATACTGATATTATGCCATCACATTTAATCATTAAATATGATTTAATATGGACAAAATTAGCCTTTGTATAAATATCCACAGTAGTAATTATTAACATATTGTTATACTATATTACCTGATGGATAGGTTTATATTTAATTTTTTAGTAATATTCGCAAAATTAATAGTTATGAAAGTACTTCCTTTTAAAATTCCGAAACCCGAAAATGAGGCATTGGTTTACCAAGAAGAGCGATTAAGGGTTTTATACGACCAACTTCACCAGCACAGTGAAATTCAAATCAGCTATGTTGAAAAAGGAGCCGGTACATTAATTGTGGGTGATACTATTAACGATTTTTCTCCCAACGACATTCTGGTGCTGGGCAGTGATGTTCCACATGTATTTAGAACGGATCTGAACTTTTCGGAAGAAACCGTCGTATACACCTTGTTTTTTGACAGAAACAGTTTTGGCAAACATTTCTTCGATTTGCCCGATATGAAAATTATCAATGATTTTTTTAATGATTCCGAATACGGGATGAAAATATTAACCAGAAAGAAAAAAATTATTAAACTCTTTTTAAAATTAAAAAACCAAAATAAAGTTCAGCGAATTAGTAGTCTTTTAAGAATTTTAGACCATATAACTAAAGCCGAAAAAACTGCAATATCATCATTTGTTTATAAAAAGAAGTATACAGACGACGAAGGCAAGCGTATGAATGATGTATTTAATTATGCAATGGAAAATTATATGGAACCTATTACGTTGGAAAAAATATCTGAAATATCAAATATGAGTAAAAATGCTTTTTGTCGCTATTTTAAGAAACGCACTAATAAAACGTTCTTTCAATTTTTAATTGAAATTAGAATCGAAAACGCTTGTAAACTGATTTACAATAAACCAGACCTTCCTATTTCTTCCATTTCTGAACTATGTGGTTTTCAAAATACAGCCAATTTTAATCGAAAATTTAAAGAAATTAAAGGCCTGACGCCATCTCATTATAGATTGCAAAGGTTTTAATAGAATAGACACCTAACTTATTATTAAAATTATAATTCAGTAAACAACAACATCTAACAGGTTTTAGATAGTGATATTTTAAATGAATAGTTCTTTGGCACCACTGTAGCTTAAAATTGTTTGTCCCCTGAAGTACCTTGTTGGACTAAATAATTATAAAAATTTAACACATAAGTTTAATTTCGATTCAGAATCTTAAAATCTGAAAAATAATGAAAGCACGTCAACTCTTCATTTTCGCACCCGCAATACACCGACTTCTCCCAAACAAATCGAAGGCTATAATTAACTCCCTAAGCCAACGATAAAGTTCTGACAGAAATATACCCAAGACTTCACATACTTGTTTTACATAGACTCTGTCCTAACTTAACCCAACTGCTCTTTGCTTAAACTTAAAGTGTAGTGTTCCGATTTTCTTCTCATAATTACTAAAGCAAACACTAACTGACACATTATATGACATTTATACCTAGTATTATATTTTTTAGTTTGGGTTTTCCTGCTGGTTTCAGGCTTTAAAACCTATATTTTACTCCTGAGGAATTAAATCTACCTTATTCCTTAATAAAATACTTAAAATAGGATAATATAATATCTCTTTATGTTAACAATACTTCATTGGATGAGGTTTTACTTTTTACTTTTGCGTAAGACATGAATTGAAAAATATTTATTTAGGTAATTATTAGATAATAAGAAAAATGACAGAAACAAATAGTTCAGATTGGAGGCATAGCGTTATGCCGGCTGTGTTTACATGGTTGAAAGAGTCGAAATCATGTGCCCTTGAAATTGACCTAGATACAACACAAAAATACGCCGCAGATGTTTTAAAAATTCAAGGAAAAGGAGGAAGCAGAATGGGTGGACTTGTCGGCTCTGGCACACTTGGTGAGAATAGCTACCTAAGCACCGAACAGCGCCTTACTTTACTTAAAGCCCTTTCTGACGTCGCTAAAGAATATAATGTACCGTTAATTAGTGGAGCAGCGTCAGAAACTAAAGAAGAACTTGCCAAAATTATTGAAGGTCTTGTATCAGTTGGAGTGGATACTGTTATGGTTATGCCTCCAAAAACTAAAGCCTTTCCATCGGACGATGAAATGTATGATTACTATGAACTTGCGGAAGCAACTGCACGAAATTTAGGCGTAACAATTATGCCCTATAACAATCCTGACGCTGCTGGATATCATGCAATATCAACTAACCTTCTTCGAAGAATTTCTGTTCTACCTAATGTAACTGCTCTTAAAATATCGACTGTAGATGTTTCAATTATTGAAACTTTGATGTTAGAGAATAAAGATTTAAAGGTTTTGGCAGGGGTTGACTCAGTAACTGTACATGCAGGACTTGCAGGCGCAAGTGGCGGTATTACAGGTGTGGGTGTTATATTCCCAAAAGCAAGCGTTACTATGCAGGAGCATGTTTTAAATGGAGAATGGGCTGAGGCTAACAAAATTTCTCAGGCTTTAAATTCCCTATCATATCTCGATGCTCAGCCGCTACTTATGGAGTATCTTAAGGTTGCCATGGGTATTCATCACAATGATATAGCTGGAGGGCTTCGTACCTATGGTATAAAATTAACTCAACAGCAAATTGATGATGTTCAAGCAAGATATACACTTGCAAAAGAAAGACTTAAAGCTTTAGACTTATTATAGACTATTACTTTCAAATATTCAAACAGAAAAAGTGTCGTTTTTACGGGGCTTTTTTTTTGAGGGAGTTGCTACCTGGACTTCATATGAATATTATGATAATCTATAATATCCGTTAGTGCATGACGTGAATCATCTTCTCCCAAGTATCGGGATTTAATAATACTGGAAGTAATGAGTTTACCATCTCTTTTTAAGTTTTGATAAACCCCGAAGAGATCGGCACTGATTTGCTTTAGAAATTCATTGAGTAATTTAGCTTCATCACCTAAGCCCTTTAGTCGGCTTTTATTGGAATCCCATTCCGAAACAAGGACTTTTCTTTTTAAGGATAGTTCGGCTCGTTTACCATTTACGGTGATACGAGCATAAAGGGGTGCTTTTCCATTTTTGATACTGGATTGCTTCAGCCAAAACAGAACACTGAAGGTTTGTGTGGTTTTCATACGCTTTTGTTTTTAAAATTGAACATTAGAAACAAAAGCCAAATCAAATTGCTCGGTTACCTTTTTATACGTTTTTAAAAGAGGTAACCGAATAGGTCAAATTTTTATTTAAATGAATTCAAATAATATGAACCCCTAAAAACGTCAAAACCTTGATAATCATGAAATTACCAAGGTTTTGTTACTTATTGATTCTGATCTAGTCGGGGTGGCAGACCTAACCTAGACCTCTCTTATCCCCTATTATTACTGTTATTCTCTAATTCCCATACTTTCATGCACACCGAATTGCACACTCAAACTACAAAAAGAACATTAGAAATATAATTTACTTCTATTTAACACTACAAAGATACAATTATATCTAAATACTATTAGAAACCAGCTAATGAAAAGGAAAAAACCTTATTCGTCAGGCCAGTGAATTAGCAAACACTTAGCCATTACTTTTTAGTCTTAAAATAAATTTCCTTTCAATGCGCTCCTCAAAAGGTCTCCGGAGTGTATTGAAAGGAAATTGTTTTAACAACAAAGTCTAGAAACACCATCAAAACTCATTTTTTCGTAAAAAATTCGCTGATTTTACTGGGCTGAGCGCATTTTTTACGAAAAAATGAAGTGACTACAAATAAGTCGTTTTTATAAATCTCAGTATTTATAGGGGTTCAGGGAATAAACCAAACCGTAACATCGCTTTAGTGTGTTACCCTCTTGCTTTACAATGCAATTAGTTTTGTAAATACTCTTTTCATAGAAAGTTTATATTGCACTTTAAATCATGTTTTAATTAGCTTTATATCTACAAAAACTGACCAGAAGATAATTTAGCATTTAAATGTTAACGCTCCTGTAATAATAGAATTCCAAAAGAACTGGAAACATGAAAATCTGGTTCATCTGTATCGGGATCAACCCATGTTATCCAAGTAGGCTCCATAATCCCATCCTTTGTTCTGTTATACTTCGCTCTGTAAATACCCGTTTGAATCCTCTCTGCTTTAAGTAATCCTAGGTTTAATAATGATTCTTTACTTATAACAACTTCAACAACAAAATAATTAGCTTTAACAATCGACTTTACCTGAATATGATCTTTTGGCCAATTCCAATCGTAATCAAAACTCCTATAATAGTTTGCTTTAAAATCCAAAACCCTTGGTGTTGGATCTATTTCTAAACAATAATACGGAGTTAATTTATCGTCTATATTAAAAAAAAGTTCTACCCTATCAGAGCTCGCTATACTTTCAATACTATTATTTTTAGTATTCACATAAATATTTGAATCGCAAACCTTAAAGCTCACATATAGATTTTCGTCATCGTGCAATGCCTTAAACTCAACCTTATGGTTTTGTTCATCATTCCAAGACGAATTAAAATCAGTTAAATGATTTGCCTGATTCCAAAGAGCACTATCACCTCGTCCATTTATTCTCAATTGGTTTTTATCAATATGAATTACAGTATATTCCTTTTTATTATTCATTAATCCAGTACTCATTCTTTTAAAACAATAATATTCTTTTCTTTTTTATGTTTTTCAATCAAAATAACTTCTCCATATACCATAGTATCATTAACCTTATAAAAGTGATTTGCCGGTGCAGAAGCATTGTGTACCAAAACCAAAGTATATTCAACATTTTCGACAACAATTGTTATAGCTTCTACATCTTTGTCTTCTAATAAAACATCTTTTCTATTGTAAACAGATGCTTTTGAAAAACTGATATTGTTTTTATTTGGGAAATATAATAAGGTTATAAATGATGTAAAGCCTTCGGTGTCTTTATAAATTTCAGCCCTTTTGTTAGGTTCCTTTAAATTATATTCGGGCGACCACCACGAATCGGTTAATTTCATTTTGACAGTCTTAAGGGGTTGTATCCTTAAATTATCATTTTTGTAAGTTGTTGTTAAAGCTCCACTGGTAATTTGAACACTGTTGTTTGGGAAATTAAAATATTGAGAATATTTATGATGCCCTTTGGCATTAAAACTATCAAAAAGCAACCAAATGTTTGGTTTTAAATATAGCAACCTCCGTTTCACTGTAACAGGATCTTCTAACCTACTGTAAGCATTATTTTCTGCTTCGGCATAATCAAAACCAATTGCTGATTTAGTATAAATCCCTTGTGATCGAGCCTCAAAACTATTAGTCCAGGAGTCATTGTAAACACTATTGGTAAGGTTGTCTACTCCTATAGTATTATGGCTTTTGTTATTTTTAAAAAATTCGCGCCACTCGTTGTCTACATAAGTATAACGTCCGCCATCAATTAAGTAATCCTTTCCATTAGCAAAGATCGTAAAATGCAATAGGTTATCGTGCCCATGACCACAGCCTAGCTTCTTTAAATGAAAACTGGAGTAAGTAGCGTTTTCTTTCCAAGAGCTTCGCATATAAAAGTCGCCTGAACTTTGTTGGTAAACCGATAAAAACTCAGGAAATTTTGATTCTACCCGTTTATAAACCAAATTATTATCCTTCCCTGTTAAAAATAAGGTTTCATAGTCCAATTCACTGTAAGCCTTTGATTTTAAAATAGAATCGTTAAACAAGGTAGCAGCTAATGTCAACAAGCCTCTTAAATCGGTATCATCACTATCGCCTAAAAGTGGTTGATGATAATTTGGCTTTTGCGATTTTATATTTGCAAAGGCCATAGCCTTTGTTTTTTTCACAATAATCTCAGGAAGTTTAAGACCTTTACGTTGTGCCAATAAATTGACATTTAAATAACAGTGAAATACTTCGTTATGATACATAGGCGATTGTTCCCACTGTGTACCATCTTCCATAATTTGTAATGTTATGCAGGTAGTCAGTTTTTCAATCGCATCTTTTTGCCATTGGGTAGCTATTTTAAAATCATCTAAAAAAAGTGATAAATTATATACCCCTTGAAACTCTAAAACACCCCAATTACTAGTTTGTGAAAACCCGCTAAAAGCACTATTTAAATAAACGCCATGTTCATACAAAGATTCTAAAAACTTCTCTAAAAATTCTGGAGTTATATACTTCGAATTCTTAACATATTCGAAAGCCTTAATCCAATTCTCGCATCTAATCCCCGCTTCTATCCTTCGCCATGTATAATGTTTTAAATCGTCCTTTAGAGGGTTATGGTCTATCCAATGTATGATTTGTTCAACAAATTCTTTGGAATATTTTTCATCACCTGTAAGCAAATAGGCTTTTCCTAAATCAATCCAAAATTTATGTCGATTAAGCATATAACACCATTCTACATCACCATTAGGAATAGCTTTCCAATCTATCTGACCTTTAAATTGATAGGGTACATTGGTTTTTTCCATATCCCAATCATCCCTGAACAAAAAATAATGATTAAGAACATTGTTGGCTGTTTTTATACTTTTTTCGACGCCTTCAGGGTGATTTGCTTTTATATAATCAATATCCGATTCTGAAACACTTAAGTAAAGATTTGCTTTCTTTTTATATACATTCAACAACTCCATTAAGGCGTTTTGATGATTTCCTTTAGAAAACGCTTTATTAACGGTACTTAATTGAGGTAAATTGAAATCGATTTTATCAAAAATAGCATCATTTTGTGCATAGCAGAAAAGAGTTCCTGCTAGATAAAATGCAATTATGATATATTTATCTAAACTCATAGTAAGTTAATCTTGATTACTTATCAACAATACACCTTATTCTACTTTTGGTTTAAACATAGTATAACTTAAACCTTTTCTAGCATCCATTAATGCCGCCCGAAGTTCTTCAACTTTTTCAGGATAATCTAGCGCTACATTGTTTTGCTCTCCTGGGTCTTCTCCTAAATTATATAATTGTGGAGTGATTTCGAAACCTGTTTCAATAATTGGTCCCCAAGGCACTAATTTAGGACCCTCAAGAGGTTCAATGTATTTCCAATTGCCTCTAACATACGATAGTGGTCCTGCAAAGCTTTCCTGGATTAAAGACTCTCTACCTGTTGTATCCTCTCCTGTTAAGATATCCAACTGATCTTGACTATCCATATCTTTGTATTTAGACGTATCAGCCCCTGCCAATTTACCTAATGATTTAAATAAATCCACTTGACTAAATAAGGCATTAGAAGTCATTCCTTTATTTTTTCCATCTGGCCATCGTACAATAAACGGAATTTTTGAACCTCCGTCAAGGGCACTATACTTTCCGCCTCTTAAATTTCCTGCTGGTTTGTGGTCACCTACTAATTCCCTAGCTTGATCATGGTATCCGTCATCTAGTACTGGACCATTATCACTAGAGAAAATAATAAGAGTATTATCTAAAAGATTTTGCGATTTTAATTCTGAAACAATTTGTTTTACTGTCCAATCTAACTGTAAAATTACATCGCCTCTAGGCCCCATACTACTTTTCCCTTGGAACATCTTGTTTGGAACTCTTGGTACATGAATATCATGTGTTGAAAGGAAAAGAAAAAAAGGTTTCTCTTTATTAGCATTTATAAAACCAATCGATCTTTTAACCAGTTCTAGGGCAATAGTCTCGTCATCCCAAAGCGCCGCTTTACCGCCTTCCATAAACCCAATACGGCTAATACCATTCACAATAGTATTGGCATGTCCTTGAGATGGCTTTACTTTCAGTAGCTCAGGATTTTCAGATCCAGTTGGCCAGTTCCCTATCTTTTCTTTGTAGTTTACTTTGATAGGATCGGAAGGATCAAGATTTACGATGTTATGATTTTCGACAAAAACACAAGGCACCCTGTCGCCTGTTGCAGGAATAAGGAATGAGTAGTCAAACCCTATTTCAAGGGGACCTGGTTTAATGATACCATTCCAGTCAGGGCCTCCCTTACCACCTAAACCCAAATGCCATTTACCCACAACGCCTGTTTTATAACCTGCAGATTGCAATACTGTGGCCAATGTAGGTTTAGAGGTGTCAAATAAAAGGGGTTGATCTCCAGATGCAATGCTGTTTCCTTTCTTTCTCCAAGCATACATTCCTGTTAACAAAGAATAACGAGAAGGCGTACAAGTTGCTGCTGTGGCATAAGCATTATGAAAGGCAATACCATCTTTGGCAAGGCTATCGATTGCTGGAGTTTGTATAGCTGTCGCCCCATAAGCACTAATATCTCCATAACCTAGGTCATCGGTATAAATCATTACAATATTAGGCTGCTTTTTCACTTCGAAACGCTCCTCTTTTTTAGAGAGTTTATTTTTACATCCTAAAAACACAAGCATTAAAAAGGCGAGTAGTTGTGTAAAATGTCTCTTTATTTTCATAGCTCTTTTTAAAATTGATAGTTCCAATTATAATTACACTTAATCGATTTTTTCTAATTTAACTGGGTGACTTTAAAGTTTTCTATTTTCATATGGTTATTTACTGTTCTAAATCCAAAATAACCACTCTTATAAGGCTCTGAATCAACAATTTCAAATATTTTTTCTCCTTCTCTAGAATAGCTTGTGTAATTATCTTTTACAATTATTTCTATTTGCACAGTTTTGTTTGGAATAATCATAAACTTTTCATCAGACAAATCATGTTCGGGCAATAATGGCCTATTTATATCTCCGTTATATCGTCTAAACCTTGTTTTGGTATTATGGTGCCCGCCATAACCTACGTAATACAACTTTAAATGATGATAGTTTGGAAAGTACCCAGCTCTTTGCCTGGATTCTTTAAAAAAATTCTGAGGATTATGAGGGTCTGTAGCCATCCAAAAGCAATTCATATCGGATACTCTATCATATATCCCTCCTTTATCTATAATAGTAATATCGTACTGAATTTTAATTGCCCCTTTCAGTTTGTTTTTAAACCAAATTGTGCATCCTTTAGCATCAATAACTTCAATACTTTTATTTCCAAACAGCACCTCTCCTCCTGGTTGTTGCTCTATAACCCAATTCGATTTATCCTTTAAAACATTGTCATGAATAATCTTTTTCGAAGAACAACTATTCAATAAAATACACGTTGCTATTATTGTGCTTCTGAGTATAGAAATCATGTTGTTAATTTGATTTTATTAACCGTATTAAACTTAATTCCAATAGGAATACATGCATCTCATTTTACCTTTTGATTAATTCTAGTCCTTTAGAAAACCCATTTACACATTCTAAAGTAATTCGGGTATTTTCGTTTGAATTATCTATAGATCGTACTGTACTTTCATTAATCACGTCCCATTTACCTTTTATTGTTAAGATTAAATTAACTGGTTGACTATAATTCTCAAACTTACCATTCTCTTTAACTGGAAAATTTAAATCAGGCTGCACAACGCTTAAAGTAATTTCCTTATCTCCTTTTTCCTGCAACATAATTAAGGAAGGAGTTGAAACTTCTTTTAGCAAACCATTTTCCAATTGCTTATTTCCTTCAAAAACAACATAACCCATTGTATTGCTTTCTTTATCTAAAACAATATGCGCAATACTATCTGCTCGTTTTATTTCAAAAGAAGTATCATTTTTAACAATCTCGTTAAACTTTGATTGCTCATCTTCCCTTAAAAATGGATAGATTACATATTGATAAGCAGCATCTTTAGGTGCCAAACCATGATCAATCCATGCGCTGGCATAATCGCCTTCTGTTTCCTTTGCTCCTTTTCCTTTTGGATTCATATTTCCGGTGTTAACGGAATATTTATTATGATAAGACTGCTGTTTATCTTTTTTGATTTGTACAGGTGTTTTTGAAAGTATATAATACCCATTTCCATAAGGATCAATCAACCAATTTTTATTTGAATCTTGACTATTTAACTCTCCTTGATAAGGAAATTTTTTAATACGCTCTAAAGATGTTATTAAAGGACTTTTCGTATCTTCTAAAAACGTTTGAAATAAATTGGTTTGCGTTGGATTTTTTTCATCGATACTTGATATGTCAGTCCCTATACAAATTAATTTATCGCCAAATGAAAACACCGATTTCTTAGCTTTCAATTTACCTGGGTATCCCACTTTAGTCTCTGGCCCATCGGCATTAGAGCCTTTTCCTTCATTAAGAACCATTCCAAAAATACCATTACCATTTAAATGAGCTGCTCCAGCAAATGTTTCGTTAGAACGGAACATAATCAAAGGCATTTTAGCCTCTAACTCCTCTAAAGGCAAATAAATTATTGTAGCGCCGGGATATCTATTCCAATCCCAACCTTCTTGACGAAAACCACTTCCTGTTTCACCTTTGTTATTTAATAACTCTACCGTTCCGTTT
The DNA here is from genome assembly GCF_014596935.1 of Aestuariibaculum suncheonense. Taxonomy (GTDB): domain Bacteria; phylum Bacteroidota; class Bacteroidia; order Flavobacteriales; family Flavobacteriaceae; genus Aestuariibaculum; species Aestuariibaculum suncheonense. Next base: position 293,882 of record NZ_JACVXC010000003.1, read on the forward strand.
GCGGGATATCTTCCGTATCGATTTTCACTAACATAAATCTCTGATGCCCAAACATACTTGCTATACCCTTTCATAATTGCTGCCCAATCTTTACGCCTTTGTACCGATGTTGCAGCATATGGAAATATAAAATATCCATCCAGTCGTTCAGAATGAATACCATTTACGTCTGTAAAAATGGTTTTATTCATAATATCATCCTTCCCCCAAAGTCTTAAATAAGCAGCAGCGACTTCTTCATCAATTTTACTTGTGCCTTCCGGATTTCCTGCATTAGCCATAAGTAAAAACTGCTCTTGAAGCGATTCTATACCATTGTTCTCTAAAGGATGACGTCCAGCATTACCAAATCCCCAATTATATAACTGACTATAAATTCGGCTTGCTAAAAAGGCGTTTCTAAAATTTGCATGGCCTTCAGTAGCAATACGAAATCGGGTTCCTGCCAAAGTATTAATAACTTTTGGAACCGATTTAAAAGCCCCAATGCCATAAGCTGGATAATGCCCATTATGATGCCATGCAGTACCATCCACCTTAAAACCCCACTCCTCTTTTTGTTGAGCCAATATAATTGATATGTATTTTGAATATGCTCTTAATAATGCTGCTTGTTTTTCCTGACTATCGAACAAGAAAATAAGCATTAAATGGTAATAGGACTGTGTATTTAAATAATCTATGTTAACATGAAAATCTTTTTCGTCTCCTAGAATCATTCCCAAATTAAACAGCCAGTGTAAACTTGCTCCAACATCGTTTAATAGATCATTATCATACAAAAAATGCCGCATAACATAAAAAGCTTCTGTTAACTCGATAACATTATAACCTATATGATGTCTTGTTCCTCCATTGGCCCCAACTTGCCACCCTTGATCAAGAAAATATTTGGTTCCAGCTAAAAACATAGATTCAATTTCCTCGCGTTCGGCAGGCGTTGCGCGATCATGAAAATTGGCCAACTTTTTTAAGACTGTTCCTAAATCTTTTATATCATTAAATATTTTAGCGCCCTGCTGTTTTTTATTAAAATACTCCTGTTGTTCTTTAAACGTTAAAGGAGGACCTAAAACGGTTGTGCCATTATCTTCAAGTTTAAGGTTATTAAACATGTCTCGAAGTGTATTAATATAAACCTTGTACTTTTTATCGATAGTTAGATCTTGATCAATAGCGGTTTCAAATCGTTTTAAATCCAATCGAATAGCCATAGAAACAGGAGCTGCCTCAACTGCTTCTATACGCTTATAATTACTTATTAAAGGCATCCAATGATCTTTCGATAAATCTTGATCAGATTTAATAAAAGGCACTAACATATCTGGATATTGATGCCTGTCATCCTGATATTGAGAAAAAATAATATCATCGAAAAATAATGTCCCAGTATTTGCCTCAGTGCTCACTTTAAACAAATCATAATCAACAGATGCTCCTTTTTGAGGTGCATTGCCCTGCATTTCATAAAAGGGCACCCAAATACGGCGCCAGCCTTTAAAGGACAACTCTAAATCGAACCAAACTTGCTTCACCCCATCTTTTTCGAAAGCTATTGTGATTTTATTATACTTTGGCGTTTCGTTATAGATAGATAACGCCAATGTAGGGCTGGCAGGAAAATGATCTCCATATTCCAAAGGACTTTCATCATGGGATAGAATTTTAAAATTGGAAGTACTAAAAGAGCCTTCATTATTCCAATTCCACTGTAAAGATGTTTCACCAAATCTTCTATGCGCTTTACTTATAGAAAGATTTCCATTTGAAACCTTGTAAAGCTCCAAAGTTTTATCAGATTCAAACGATTCAACTGCTGGTTTCTCTTCTTGAGAGAAGCCCAGTGTTGATAATAAAACAAAAATTTTAAATGCTATTAATCTCATTTTAGTAAATATGCTTATCTATCTTTTTATTCGTTGATTTCTGTTAACTTCAAATAACGTGAAAGCCACGGATCGTTTTTAATCTTTAGTTGATTTAATAACTGTTGATGTAATTCATTTTCAACTTCTAAATTTTCCCCAGCAATATTGTGTTCCTGGAAAGGATCTTCAACATTATCAAAAAGTACTCTACGCTCTGTATCCCCATTATCAAGAGTTATAACATACGTATATCGCTTTGTTCTAATCCCACGATGTCCCGACTCTGGTCTTCCTTCTTCTATATAATAATACAACGCAGAAGTTGGCTCTTCTTCATTCTTCCCCAAAAATAAAGCTGATAAATCTTCTCCGTCTAGATCCTTCGGAAGACCGTCGGTTGCCTGTAACAAATTAAGTAACGTAGGCATCACATCGGTTGCACTAACAATTAAATTACTAGTTTGATGTGCTTTTATCTTTTCTGGCCAACGTATTATAAAAGGTATATTTATTGATTCTTCGTACCATATATTCTTAGACATGAGTCCGTGGCTTCCCATCATTTCTCCATGATCTGATGTGATTACAACAATGGTATTCTTATCTAAACCTTGATCTTTCAACGTTTGCAATACACGCCCAATTTGCTCATCAACCCCTGTAATCATCGCAAAATAATCTCGCACATGATCCTTAGCTAAGTTGGTTCTATTTCTTGTTGCTCCTTTATGAAACGCCAACGAATTTGCCTGAGTTTCTAAATTCACGTTTTTTCTAACCAACAACTCATCCAGTGATTTGTCTTCATACATTTCGGCATATTGCTCAGGAACATACTGATACGGCGGATGTGGTGGATTTACAGACCAAAATAATGCAAAAGGCTTACCTTTACTTCGTGTTTTCTCTGAAGGATTTTTTAAATAATCTATAATCACATCTGCTTCGTGTTTTGGAGACCATTCGTTAACATAAGTCAACTCCTCTTCCTTAGCATCATTCACCCAATAATGTGGGGTGTTATGAACATCAAAAGTACCGTAGGAATACCAAAAATTAAACCCGTGGCGATAAGCTTTCGGTGTATAAGCATCCCAAATAACGCTATCTTTACCGGCAATTGGTGGCGGTGATGTTAAATGTAATTTACCTACATATCCTGCATCATAACCGTTTTGCACCAACACATCTGAAAAGCTTACATCTTCTTTCTGCCAAGAATTATTATACTTAAAACGATTAGAATTACTATTGCTTAAAACAGTATTATTATAAGGTAATTTCCCTGTCATTAACATACCGCGATACGGGCTGCATAACGGATAATTACTTATCGCATTAGTAATAACTAATCCCTCTTTAGCTAGTTGATCAATATGAGGTGTGTAAACAGGATCTTGTCTATTAATTCCAAGAGCTGCATTTCTTAACTGATCTGGAAAAATAAACAGTAAGTTTGGTTTTTTCTGATTTACTTGTTTGACATTCGAATTACAAGACGTTACTCCAATTACCAAACATAAAGTCAAGGACAGTTTAAAAAAGACTAAGCTTTTCATAATTTATATTTTACCGTTTTCTTTGATTTTCTTCAATCTATCTAATGCCTCAATATAATAATAATCAGCGTATATCAAGGCTACATCTATTTCATGTCCTAAAGATTTTGCTCCTGTTGAGTGTAACAAAAACGCATCTGCTTTTCCTACTCCAGAGTATTTATAAGAGCCTAATGATTCCAACATTTTTAAAGCCGCATTATAATAGCGTTCTTGATCCTTTTTATCTTCAACCAATTCACTTAAATCTAATAAAGCTGAAGCTACCACTGCAGCAGCAGATGCGTCTTTTTCTTCATTTGGGTCGCTAGCAACATCAAAATCCCAGCAAGGCACATAATCATCTGGTAATAACGATAAATATTTATCAGTCAATTTTTGAGCAAAGTCTAAAAACTTTTTATCACCAGTTTCTTTGTAAACCATTGTATAGCCGTAAACACCCCAAGCTTGTCCACGAGACCAACGACTGTCATCAGCATACCCTTGTTTGGTATTTCTGTTTAAAACCGCTCCGGTTATAGAATCGTATTCTAAAACATGCCATGAAGTATAATCGTCTCTAAAATGATTTTTCATTGTCGTTTCGGCATGCTTTACAGCTATATCGTAGAATTTTTTATCTCCACCATGTTTTGCTGCCCAAAACAACAATTCCAGATTCAACATATTATCTATAATAGTTATATGTTGCTTCCAACGTGGGTGCATTTTATTTGACCAAGATCTGATGGTGCCAACATTTGGATTAAATCGGCTCGCCAAAGAAGCTGCAGAGGTTAATAAAATATTTTTATATTCTTTTTTTTCACCCAATTCATATCCCTTACCATAAGCTGGAAACATCATAAACCCAATATCGTGATGTTCTGTAATGGTTTTAAAATCTTCAAATACTTCTGTTCGTTTTATAGCCTCCTGCTTCCACTTTTCATCTTTACTAATATCATACATATACCAAAGTATTCCAGGATAAAATCCAGAGGTCCATACCAGTCTGTTATTTGGCACTTCCTCCCATTCTGTAGAATCGGTTTCTATTAAACGAGGATGTTTGGTTAAATCGGTAAGTTTAGGAACTGAAATTTCTAACTGAGATTCACAATCATCAATTAGTGATTTTAAATCAAGTTTTACCTCTTCGCTATTAGGAGTTTGCTTAATTTCAGCTGTTTCGTTTTTTTCTTTCTTACAGTTAAACAGGCAAAGAAAAAAAACTAGAAGAAAAATTTTACTTCCCAAAAAAAATGTGTTTTTTAAACCTATCTTACCTGTATTTAATGGTATCATCTTTATATTCATTTTGTTTAATTTAAAATGGCGTGCTTATGCTCACTAACTTTTAAAACTATTGTATAGCAAAGGTGGGGTTTGTTTTAAAAAACTTAACAGGGTTTGTTGTTCAATAGTGTACCCAAAACTGACCAAAACCATCCTATTAACATAAAAAATGAAACTCTACTCTTTCAATTTTCAGTTAAGCTTGGAAAATAATTTCATTACCCTCCAAGCTCTTTTACAAATCAACTTAGCTAATTGCTGTTATAGTTTAATTTCTTAACTGTGGTGCTTTAGTTAACTCGGACTCTGGTATTTCAGCAAAATAGTTTTCTGGAGTTGCATCACCTATAATTGGTCCAACCAATTCTTCTGTGAATCTATTAGCCAAAGCCTGAGCAACACGCTCCAAACGAGTTAAATCGTCCCATCGCTTAAATTCTCCTGCTAATTCCCATTTTCTTTCTGTATATGCTAATTCAGCCAAATCACCACTTGTTATATCTACAGTTGCATTAGGAGTATTTACAGGTAAATCATTAGCGCGTCTGCGAACCATATTTAATGCTTCCCAAGCATCTGCTGTACTAGCTCCTGATCTACCAACTGCTTCAGCATAATACAAAAGCAAATCTGCATAACGCATACAATATGTATTCATTGAGGTAACCGAATTATTGGTAGCTATTTCATCTTGATAACCTGTAACCTTTAAAAACATAGGATGTCTTTCATCTTTAAAATCTTCCCAATGAATTGTTTCATTCTTGAAAACTACTTCTGTTCTATAAGTCTTATCTTTTCTTGGGCCGTCTGGAAAATCATTAAAAAAAGCTATTTCAGCAAATACCTCAGCCCAACCTTGAACATCTCCTGGATACCCCACTCTACCAGCATGTCTATTAGAATAAACATTACCTAACACTTGATTATGTGCTAAACCAAAAACCATTTCTTTGTTAAATCTGTTTTCATCTGTAATTGACCACAACGTGCCCATATCGGGAACAAGGGCAAAACCATGCAAACTAGCATTATCAATAACAGATTTTGCACTACTAGCCGCTAAAGCATATTTAGAATTATCCTTTATAGGCCATCCCGCCCAATGCATATATAATTTAGCCAAAAACGCTCTAGCAGAACCACTATTGGGCCTAATTGCAGCAGGAGTATTGGGGTATTTTACAGGCAATAAGCTTTCAGCCATTAAAAAATCGCTTTCAATTTGTTGATATAAATCAATTAGTTCTGCCCTCTGTAAATCAATATTTCCCGCAATGTCTGTAGAAGTAATTAAAGGTACATTTCCAAACGTTCTAGCTAAATGAAAATAACTAAATGCTCTTAAGAAATAGGCCTCTCCCACCATAGCATCAATATTATCTTTATTTCCCCCTATAATGTTTTCCTTTACAGCTATAATATTATTGGCTTCTTTTATAGTATTGTAAGGCCCAGTGTATCCTAAACCAACGCCACTTGTTAAAGAAGTCATTTTCATTTGGTCTGCATCTCTAAAACCTTGCTTATTTTTTCCGCTATGAGTTGTAATATCATCCCCTCCGTAAGAACGCATCCAAAAATGAGCCCACTGCATTGACAACGTAAATTGACGATACATTCCAGCTGTAGCAGATTTCAATGCTTCTTCTGAATTTAAAGTTCCTGGATCTAAACGTGCCTCTGAAGGGTTTTCTTCCAAAGTACAACTATTAAAAATTGCTATGGTAGCAAGCAAAAGTGTAACGGCACTTATTGCTTTAAAAATTTTATTTGTTTTCATTTTTGTCTTTTTATTAAAATCCGATTTTTAATCCTAAGGTATAGGTGCGCGAGTTTGGGTTAGCACCATAATCTAAAGATGCCGAAGCACCTTCGGTGGCACCAATTGAACTTGCTTCTGGATCATATCCTTTATAATCTGTAAGGGTAAATAAATTTTGGGCACTTGCATAAAACCTAATCGATTTCAGGTATTTATTAACTTTTAAATTATAGCCCACTGCCAAATTACTTAGTCTTACAAAATCTCCTTTCTCTAAAAACCTAGTAGAGTTCACAAATAGGTCTCCGCTAGATGGGATATCGGTTTCATTTTGTGGTGTCCATCTGTTTCTGTATTCTCCATATGTAGCCAACGATTGTACCCCTCCTGGCATTGAAATTTTCCCCCTTGTAAAGTTAAACACATCATAACCGTGTACTCCTCGAATTAGAATGTTTAAATCAAAATCCCCAAATTCTACTGTATTATTTAATGCCCAAGTATGCTTAGGAATACCGTTACCAATAACACCTAAAATCAAATTTCCCTCATCATCTTTTAAATATTTAGCCTCTCCTGGATTACCACCCGTTTCTCCTGTTTTATAAGTCCCTAAGAATGTAGCTCCATAAAACTGCCCTAGAGGTTCTCCTACTTTTAATCGAACATAAGCCCCTGTTGTATTAGCGATACCTCCTGCTGAAGTTCCGCCTATTGGACTTAATAAAATTTCTTGTTGGCCGGCCGTAAGACTTTTTACTTCACTTTTATTGTACGAATAATTTAAATTTGCTGACCAGTTGAATTTTTCTGTACCTGCCAAAACTGTTTCAAGATCAAACTCCCAACCACCATTAAAAATTTCACCTACGTTACTTAAAACAGCCCCGCCTCCTGTAAAATCAGGCAATGGTACTTCTAATAAGAGGTCAGTTGTATTTTTCCAATACTTGTTAGCCGAAAAATTCACCTTTCTATCAAAAAAAGAAACATCAAAACCAATATTTGACTGTTTGGTTGTTTCCCATGTTAAATCTGGATTTGCAATAGTTCCAAGCGAAACTCCTCTAGTCTCTGAACTTCCGTCTAAAGGATAGTTTTGACCTGTAAGTAAGGTGTTGTAAGTAGAATAAGGCGCAATTGCCTGGTTACCCACTTCTCCGTAACCTGCTCTTAATTTTAAACGCTGGACAGCTCCATCAAAAATATCACGAAATTGGTATGCCAAAGATCCTGAAGGGAAATAACCTGTTTGATTGCCTGGCCTGAAACGAGAAGACGTATCTGCACGTAATGTTCCCGTAAGGTATAATTTTTGATCAAAATTATACTCTGCACGCCCCATATAAGAGTGGATAGTGCTTTTACTTAGATTAGCACTTACAAGTGGCGCAGTTCCTAATTCCAAAGAATAAAAATTGGCAGGAATGGTATATTCACCTGCATTTGCATTAAAGCCTTTGCGAACAAAGTTTTGAATTTCAAAAAGCCCCGTTACTTTTATATTATGTTTATCGTATGTGTTAGACCATGTTAAAATGTTACTGTTTTGCAATGTCGTATTATAACTTGTACTAGCGCTACCAGTTGGATTACTCAAAACTGTTCCGGAAGGCACACCTCTATATATTTCTGACAAAGAATTATTGTACAATAATCCTCCAACTATTGTTAAATTAAGATTTTCTGTAATATCGTAAGATAGATTAAGGTTTGCATTTAAGCTGTTTATGGTACCATTAGCTTCTGATTCTAAACGCTCAGCGATTGGGTTAATTAAACCCGAACCGTTAGGGCTTGATAAGTTATAGTTTCCGTCGGCACCTTTAACTGGCAAAGTAGGATCCCATCCCAACACTGCAATAATACCAGCCCTATCATCAGGAGATGAAGCACTACCCCCAGAAATTAAGTTTAATGTTTCTTCACTACTTCCGTATAGGTTTAAACCGACAGACAATTTATCGCTCATTTTTGCATCTAAATTTGCACGAAGAGAATACCTTTTATAATTGCTATTAATACTGGTTCCTGATTGGTCCACTAAATTACCAGATACAAAATACCCTATATTGTCACTTTTACCACTTAAAGAGACCTGCACATTTTGAGTATATCCTGTTCTAAAATATCTGTCTTGGTAATCTGTTCCGCCATCTATTACAGGAAGATTATTTATTGCCCCAAATTCTTCTGCAGATAAAATATCCAAGTGTTTTGAGATTGAGGAAATGGCTGTAAAGGCGTCTACATGAATACTTGCTACTCCAGATCCTCGTTTAGTGGTAACTAAAATTACACCATTAGCTCCTCTAGAACCATAAATAGCGGTTGCAGAAGCATCTTTTAAAACCTCCATAGATGCTACATCGTTTGTATTTATTGATCTGAGGTCTGCTCCAATTACACCATCAATAACAACTAGTGGTTGGTTATTTCCATTAATTGAATTTGAGCCTCGAATCCGAATTTTAATTTCTGAACCTGGCGCTCCAGAATTTTTGTTTACAATTACTCCAGAAGCACGCCCCTGTAAAGCATCTTCAACCCTAAACACAGGTTGTTTTTCAAAATCTTTGGAAGAAACACTAGAAACTGCTCCTGTTAAATCACTCTTTTTTGCAGTACCGTAACCTACAACGACCACTTCATCTAAAGTGGCCGCATCTTCTTCCAACTCAATATTAATGAATGTTTTATTGCTCACAGAAGCCTCTTGTGTTTTATACCCCACATAAGAGAATACTAAAACCGAATTGCTCGGTACATCAATCATATAGTTACCATCAAAATCTGAGGTGGCACCATTGGTAGTACCTTTTTCCAAAATACTAGCTCCTGGCAACACCATACCTTGGCTGTCCGTAACAGTTCCTTTTACGGTTATTACCGTTTGCGCGTGAAGATGCACTCCATTGAGAAGCATAAATAATGTCAAAAAGCTAATATAGCCTTTCAACTTACTTAAGAAGATTCTGTTTTTTTTCATCATTTCTTTTTGATTTTAGTTATTAGTTAAAAAATTATTTGTTGATTTCTGAAAATATGTGGGTTTCCATCAAAATCTGTACTCACTCTTTTTTGTACCTTTCTCAACCTAATTCACTCCTTGAAGTGGTATACCTATCTCATCTACAACGGTACCAGCAACTGTCTTTACCAAGTCGCTAACAGAATGGCTACTCGTTACCATTAATAATAAAAACTAAAAAGCATTGTATTTCTGCCACTAAATTTTGCTAAAAACGGCTTTAACTGATTTTCATTTTATTCATTAAGTTTTGTTTGTGTTTTGATTTATACCCAAACTTATATATCAATTGTGGCAAATAAAGGGGGGGTATATGCTTATTCAACCGTGGTTTTCTGTTCATAAAAACACATAATTACAAACACATACATTATTTTTCAGAAATAAAAAAGGTTCAACTATTTCATATTTATGTCTTATTGAACCTTTAAGGGTAAAAATCTAATTCAGAACAATTTTTTTAATTAGTAAGTCCCCATTTTTATCCTTTAGTTTTAAGATATAAAGTCCTTTTGAAAATTGACTTACGTTAATAAGCTCACTAAAATCTTTATTGTACACAGTTTTTCCTGTAATATCTATTAACTGAACATTTTTAATTGTGATATTAGGGTTTAAACTCTTAATATTTAATTGACTTTTCACAGGGTTAGGATACACACTAATACCTTCAACTAAGAAAGAGTTGTTAATAGACAAAAGCGGTGTTGTAGATCCTGTATAGGTTAAATCTGAAATATTAAAGGTTCCATTTCTATTAGTAGCTGAATCAAAAACACCTCCTGTAGGTCCATTAAGGCTTGATTGCCTTCTTATAGCAATAGCAAATTGTGTTCCACACGTAATCTCTGACAAGTCTACCGATTGTGTTGTCCAAACACCATCGGCTCCCATTTCTGCAGAATCGGCAACTGGAGAGGTTGTTATTGGAGTCCAGGTCACCGTTGTTGGATCTGTACCTGTTACAAAATCCGTAGCATATAAAACTGATGTATCTGTATCTAAATTCGATCCTCCATCCTCACGAAAGGTCGTTCTTGTTGAAAATGTAAAAAATTTAGATCCCGAATCGTAAGCACTCAAGTCAATAGAATTAACAACAATCCAAACGTCTGTAGCATAATTAGTACTTCCATCATTTGCCTGAATTCTTAAAGATCTGTTATCTCTAGCATCTCCGGCTGGATAGTTATTATCTGGTCTTATATAACCTATTTCTCCGGCACTGAGACCATCGACAGGTATAGATGAGTTTCCACTTGGAGTTAAAGTTGCTTCGGTTGTTGTTACTGTAAATCCAGATGCTCCAGTTGCGTATCTCATATCCTCATAAAATATTAAATCATCTCCAGGTAAACCAGTTGCGTTAGCTGTCTGTGCGTATTCTTTAGCACTTACTGATAGCAGCATTAAAATAAATAGTTGTTTGGTAATTTTTTTCATGATATTAGTTTTTAGTTATACTTATGAGATAAAATTACCTTACTAATAAGTAAAGATGCCGTGGTTAACTATTCTAAAGGAAGGGGTTAACTGTTCAATTACATTATTTACTAGCGATACAATACTTTACAAGCATAAAAAAACCGGCATTATTTAAAACAATACCGGTCTTACCAAAATACCAATCAATAAACAAGAATTTACTCTGTTACTGTTATTGAAAACTGTTCTACCTTTTCTTTATCTCCATATATGGTTGTATTGTTCCCTACCAGAGTTACCGTATAAACTCCTGGTGTAGTATAAGTGTATTCAAAATCATTCAATAATGTCGAATATGCCTTTAAATTAACTGCTGTATCTGGTGCTACTGCGGTTAAGTTGATGGCGTTGGTTATTAACCAATCTTCATTCACTATTCTGTCGCTATTACCACGCATTCTCCAATAACCATTTCCAGAATCCCAATACCACTTTGCAGCATTCCAGGCTTCAACTACTCCCTGAATATCAACTGGAGTAAATCCTGGATTTGTTTCATCAGCAACTGTTAGCAGAGCAGGTGCATCTTCCACATCCATTTGAATACTTAAATCGTTAAAATACCATTCTGCCCCACGATCTATAATATTATCAGAAAAATACCTGAACCCAAAATAAATAGTATTACCATCGGCTAAATCTGTAACATCAACAATACCTGAACTTTGAAAGGTGAAATCGTAGCGGGTAGAAATATCAAAGCGATCAGTAATATCTAGCCAGGTTGCACTTTTTACAGATTCAGGATCTCCTGAACCATCGTAATCTTTAGAATACCAAACCGTTAATGTTCCTGTAGCATTAGAACCTAATCCCCACTTTTGGGAATTTTCGAAAGACATGGTTACCGTACCCTCTGCATTTGTTCTATCTCTGTATTTGTATTGATGACCAAACTCTCCTGAATAAAATCTTAAAAAATCTGGTGCATTATCTACAGTAAAGATTACAGGATCACCAGCCTTAACTTCAAGTGAATTTGGTGTTACTGTAAAATTTGGGGAAGACACTTCTTCCGCATTATCGCAACTTTGAACTAAACATGCTACTACAAATAAACATGCTACTATTTTATTGAAATTCTTCATTGTTTCTTTGTTTAAAATTACCTCCTTTTACTACCAATTTGGATTTTGTTTCACCAAATCGTTCGCTCCTATTTCTTGTTCTGGAATAGGCAAAAGTTTGTGTTTACTATCGTCGTAATTTATATAACTGTCTAAATAATATCCTTGTAAGGTATTCGTTCTAGTTGCAGGAGAACCTGTTCCATATATTGACCAATCGGTATTTTCGGTACCATCGGCGGCTTGTAAAGCAGCCATAGTCTCATCAACTTTTTCCTGCATTATACCCCATCTAATCAAATCGTACTTACGCACTCCTTCAAAACATAACTCTAAACGACGCTCTTCCTGAATCAATTCATTTGTTATAGATCCTGTTAAAGGCGTTGCGTGTGCTCTGTCTCTAACTTCATTTACAGCATTTAGAGCTGCTACTGAACCAGGGTTTAATTGATTTTCGGCTTCAGCATACATTAATAACACATCAGAATATCTTAACACAGGCCAGTGATGTGGTCCATAACTACCTGTACCACCAGCCTCCAATAAACGTCGGTACTTTGAAGCGGCATATACTAATTGATTAAATGATGTTGCAAATTCACAATTATTATTTGTTGGAATATAATAAGGTGAAACATTCCACAAACCACGTTCATCATTTGCATCATTGCGATAAGCATTTGTTAATGTAATAGTTGCTGAAATTAAACCAAATCCTCTGTTATTACATGAACCGTCATCCACTCTAAATCCAATGCTAGACCCTAGTTTTCCGGATTGCTGTTGATCTTGATTGCCAAAGAAAAATCCAATTTGAAATAACACCTCTTTAGTATCATACTCTTCTTGAGCAAGTTTATTAAACACATCTTCGTAGCTTGAGTTTAGCTCATGATATCCATTATCAATTACCTTTTTTGCCCAGTCTCTTGCTTTTGTATAATAATCGCCATCATTTGTAAATGGCTCTCCTGCACGATATAAACAAACTCTGGCTAATAACCCTTGTACCGCAGATTTACTTGCCCGACCAGGTTCAACCTCTTGAATATCTTTCAAATTAGCTTCAGCATACTCTAAATCTGAAATTATTTGATTGTATACATCTACACCTTTTGTTCTCGGTAATAATTGTTTTATAGTGGTTTCTGTAGGCATTGGAATACCATCTAAACCTCCAAAATTTCTTTGTAAATCGAAAAACAAATAGGCTCTAATAAAACGGGCTTCTGCTGTAAAATATATTTTTTGCGCTTCTGTTAACCCTTGAGAATTACTAACCTCAACAAGCATAACATTAGCAGCATTAACTCCTTCGTAAAGTAATGTCCAAGCATCTAACACATCTGAACTGTTACTGGCAAAACTATTTTCTAAGTAAAAGCGGTTTACACTTCTGTTTTCAAAACCTTCATCGGTTCCAGCCGATGGATACATAGCATTAATTATCGATTCTCTATAAGCTCTTACCACACGAGAATACACCCCCATAAGTCCTGCTGTAGCTCCTGCTTCGTTTTGATACAATGTTGCAGATCCTAAACCATCCTGCGGTAAAATATCGAGTTTATCATCACAACTTAAGATGATGATGAAACTACATATGGTGAATATTAAATTTTTTATTTTCATGATTAAGATTAAGCGTTTAGAAAGTTAAATTAAGACCAAGACTAACAGTTCTGGTTACAGGATAAGACGAGTAATCTACTCCTGGCATAATAGGAGAACTATTAACTGAAACATCTGGATCGAATCCGCTGTAATTAGTCCAGGTAATTAAATTTTGTGCAGATAAATAAATAGATGCTTCGTTTAAACTCAATTTTTTAACCAGATCTTTTGAAAAGTTATAGGATAGATTAATAGTTTTTAATCGAATATATGAGCCGTCTTCAACTATTCTTGAAGACACATCTTCAAAGCCTCTTCCCCCGGCTCTAAACATATTAGTATCTTGATTAGTTGGTGTCCACCTGTTCGTTACAGTTGCATATTGATTTTGCGCATAATAGGCCATTTCTTCAAAAATGAGTCGGTTGGCATTTAAAATATCATTGCCGTAAGACCATTGAAAAAATACGCTTAAGTCGAAACCTTTATATGAAAATGTGTTCCCTAAACCTCCAAAATGTTCAGGTAATCCATTACCTATTATGGTTTTGTCATCAGCTGTTATTCTTCCATCTCCATTTAAATCTTTATACTTTTCATCTCCTGGCTGTCTAATGGCTGAACCTCCATCGTAATCTGGTTGATCTGCTTTCAAAATATGGGTAGCATCATCAGGGTTATAGTTTTCGAAGTCATCAGGTTGATATACGCCATCTGAAATATAACCGTACATATTTCCTAAAGGCTGACCTTCTTGAACTATAAACTGGTTTGAATTATATCGTTGGTAATATCTTGGATTCCCAAAAATTGGTTTGCCTTCTGGAAGAGACATCACTCTGTTTTGGTTAAATGAAATATTGAAATCTGTTGTCCATTTAAAATTCTCTTTATCTATGTTTATAGTATTTAAGGCTATCTCTAAACCTCTATTTCTAACAGTTCCGCTATTTTTCCAAATGGTACTAATTCCTAATGTTGGTGGTGTATCTGCGTTAATTAATAAGTCTTTTGTATTCTTTTCATAAACTTCAATTGTTGTTGAAATTCGTCCGTTAAAAAAACCTAAGTCAACACCTGCATTATACATTTCTGTAATTTCCCATTCTACATTAGGATTAGCTCCAGAAGATGTTGGTCGCTGTCCTAAAACTTCCGAGCCATTAATATAATATGAAGCCAATTCTGAGGTAAACAAATCGAATCTCGCTTCCCCAGGAATTCTATCGTTACCTGTTTTACCATATCCAGCCTTAAATTTCATCTGAGATACAAATCCTAAATTCTTAATAAAAGATTCCTCTTCTGCTTTCCATGCTAATGCCAATGACGGGAAATACCCTATATTATGACCAGGAGCAAATTTTGAAGAACCATCACGTCTAATAGACGCTGTTAGTAAATATTTATCGTTAAACGAATAGTTTGCTCTTGCCATTAGAGATTCGATTCGAGACTTCTCGCTACCATTAATATCATCTGTAGTTGAAAGCGTTCCTTCATCTAAGGAATTGATTCCTTGACTTTCTGCGTATTGTGGAATTTGAATCGCTCTGGTAAAACTTCTTGTAATGTTTCGAACGTTAAGCGAGTGCCCTACTAAAACATTTACATCATGTTTCCCAAAGGATTTATTGAATGTTAACGTATTAATGGCAGACAGTGTTTTATAATTCTGGTAATCCATGGTTCCGTTAATTCCATTAATAGGATTAATTAATCTACCATAAACCGTGTTACTATTATTAAAAATTCCTGTTCTTCTAAAATCACCATTATAACTTCCTTTTGTTTCGAAGGTAAGACTAGGAATTATTTTATAACGCAATGCTAAGTTGGAAATAAACTGATTGGTTTCCTTTTTTCTGTATTCGTTATTTAACGATACTATAGGATGCCAACTAAATATATTATTAATGTCAAACTCGTCTGTGTTGATTCCATATAACGGGTTATTATCTCCATAATCTTTAAACTTGTTTACTACATTAGGATACGTAATTACGTTTCTCATAAACGAATAAGCTGTATTTCCCTTTGTATCTAATCCTTGTAGTTCGGTGTTTGCGTAAATTATATTTAGAGTAACATCTAATTTTTTATTTATTTTATGTCTTAAGTTTAACCTTCCATTTATTTTCTTGTATTCAGATTTTAATAAGGTACCTTCGTCATTCAACATATTTAAAGATGCATCAAACTTAGTTAAGTCGCTTCCACTTCCTATTTTAAGCGTATGTGATTTTGAAAAACCTGTTCTAAACGCTTCATCCTGCCAATTGGCCGAAGGTGAATTTATATAGTCTTCAAGACTTCCTACAACATTATCTTCATCGTCTACATAAAAACGAGACGCCGCTCCATTCGGGTTTATTTCCTCTGCAAGTTTTATTGATTCGTAAGCTGATAAGACGTCTAATTTATTAGCAACATTTTTAACATCCAACCTTGTCTCATATGACACTTTGGTCTTTCCTATTTTAGATTGTTTCGTAGTTATTAAAACAACACCATTAGCTCCTCTCGCTCCATAAATTGCCGTAGCTGAAGCATCTTTTAAAATATCAATACTCTGAATATCGGTTGGATTTAAGATACCTGGATTAAAATCTTCTACAATAAAACCATCAAGAACATAAAGTGGTGAATTATCACCATTAACCGTATTTTTTCCTCGAATAGTAATTTCTAATCCTGCCCCTGGCTCACCAGTATCTGCTCCTACTTGCACCCCTGTGACACGACCAGCCAAAGCCTGATCGAAGTTTGCTACCGGAGCTTCTGTTAGTTTATCCATTTTTACTGATGCTACCGAACCTGTTAAATCTTTCCTTTTAACCGATCCGTATCCTACAACGACTGCGGCATCCAGTTGCTGTAAATCTGGCGCCATGTTTACATTTATTTTAGACTGCTGCCCTACAGTAATTTCAACGGATTTGTACCCCATAAAAGACAAGACTAAAACAGATTCTGGTGTTACTTGAATAGAAAAATTCCCATCAAAATCTGTGCTTGCTCCGTTTTTTGTGCCCTTTTCAACCAAATTCACTCCTGGAAGAGGCATGCCTATCTCATCTACAACGGTACCAGTAACTGTCTTTACTTGGGCATTAGCAGAAAGACTACTCATTACCATTAATAACAGAAATACAAAAAGCAATGTATTCCTGCTGCCAAATTGTGCTGAAAACAGCTTTAACTGATTTTTCATTTTAGTCATTAAATTAAGTTTTGTTTGTGTTTGATTTATTCATACCCAAACTTATAAATCAATTGCGGTTAATAAAGGGGGGTATATGCCTATTTAACCGAGGTTTTCTGTTCAAATCAAGTGAAACCTCCAGTAAAACCTATATGCTATGGTAAAATTCCGACTATTTAGGATTTCGGAAATCCGAAGGAAGCTTATCAAATAATTTTTGAAAAGAAGTTCTAAAATTCTTCAAATCATTAAATCCTAAATCGAATGCAATCTCTGAAATAGTCATTTGAGTCTGTTCTATTAATTGAGCTGCACGCTTCAATTTTATGGTTCTAATAAATTCTGAAGTTGACTGGTCAGTTAACGCTTTTAACTTTCTGTAAAGTACAGAGCGACTCATACCCATGCCTTCAATAAAATCTTGAATGGTAAACTCAGAATTCGTTATATTCTCCTCTACCAAATCTATTGCCTTTTGTAAAAACAACTCATCAGCCGAAGTGACTGTTATTTCTTTTGGTTGTAGAATAACATCTTTCTTAAACTTATGAATCAAGTTCTTTCTTGAAGCCAAAATATTTTCTACCCGTAATTCCAAAATTTCGGCATCAAAAGGTTTGGTAACATAAGCATCGGCTCCTGTGGAAAATCCAGCTTTTTGGAATTCTTGAGATGTTTTCGCTGTAAGCAGTATTACAGGAATATGACTTGTATTTATATTCGTTTTAATAATTTCACAAAGCTCCATACCATCCATTTCAGGCATCATAATATCACTTATTATCAAATCTACATCCTGCTTTTTGGCTATTTCAATGGCTTTTTTTCCGTTTGGAGCTTCAAAAATATTATACGATTTTTCAAATATCGATTTTACAAAACCACGTACTTCATAATTATCTTCTACAATTAATATTGTCGCTAAGGATGCATTTAACACATTCCCTTTCTGAGTTTCTTCGTTAATCGTTAACAGTTCCTTATCTACATAAACCGATTTTTCAATACTATAATCTTCTTCAAGCTTTACTGCATCTGTTGGCTTTTCAATCTGATCTTTAATTAAATGATCTTTTCCAAGAGGAAGGAGGACTTTAAATGTAGTACCTTTTTCTTTTTTACTCTTAACTTTAATTTCCCCTTTATGAAGCTCAACTAAGTTTTTCGATAAGGCCAAACCTATTCCTGTACCAGTACGTTCTCCTAATTGATAATAACGATCAAAAATAAACTTAACATGCTTTTTAGGAATACCCTCTCCGTTATCAATCACCTCGATCTTTACATACTTTTTCTCCGATTCATTTCGGTATTTACTAACCTCTGAAACCTGTAACTCAATACTTCCCTCCTCTGGCGTAAACTTAAATGCGTTAGATAGTAGATTAAAAACCACTTTTTTAAGCTGGGTTTTATCATACCAAACATTTATAATCTCATCTGTACTAATAAATCTGTAATCGATGTTCTTAACCTCAGCTAGTTCATTAAATGCCTGCTTAATATCCCTTAAAAAAGGTACTATATTATTTTCTGAGGCTTTTAAAGATAATTTTCCTGATTCGTTTTTTCTGAAATCTAACAACTGATTAATTAATTCCATTAAAATACTAGCATTCCTATACATGATATCGTGTTGCTTCCTAATAAAATCATTTCCATCATCCATTTTTAGCAACCGTTCCAGTGGACCGATAATAAGCGTAAGCGGTGTTCTAAAATCGTGAGAAATATTAGTGAATAACTGAAGTTTCAACTTATTTACTTCCTCTATTCTCTCCTTCTCCAAACGTTCTTGCTTTAATTCATTGCGTTCTTTTACTCGTATTAAACTGTATTTCCTTATTTGCCAGAAGATCTCAAAAGCCAATAAAAAATATAACAAATAAGCCCACCATGTAAACCATGGTGCTGGTAAAACATCAATAGTTATAGAATCTCCAATTTCATTCCACAAGCCATCATTATTTGAAGCTTTTACCTTAAATGTGTAAGTTCCTGCATCTATATTGGTATAAGTTGCTGATGTTTTGTTACCAATGTAATTCCAATCTTTATCAAAACCCTCTAACTTATATGCATATTGATTTTTTAATGGTTGAGAATAACTTAAAGCTATAAAATCCAGATTAAATATATTTTGGTCATACTTTAAGGAAACTTCTTTTATATTATCAGTAATACTCAAAAAGGGTTTATTATTTACCTGCATTGAAGTAATTGAAACTGGTGGTTCATAAGTATTTTGCTTAATATCTTTAGGATTGAACACATTAAAACCATTAGCACCACCAAAAAACAATTCTCCATTTTTATTTTTTAAATAGGCGCCAAAATTAAACTCATTACTCTGTAAACCATCCTGAGCATTAAAGTTTTTAATTTCTAAGGTTTGTGTATTAATTCGACTTAAACCGTTATTCGTGCTAAGCCAAATATTATGTTCATCATCAGGAATAATACCATAAATAATATCATTAGGTAATCCCTGTTGTGTACCGTATTTCGTGGAAGTTTTTGTTTTACGATCATAGTAATATAATCCGTCGCCCTCAGTACCTATAAAAACATTTCCTTTTTCATCTTCATAAACGCACAAGACAGCTCGTATGGTATGAGTTTCAGGATTACTACCTAAGTAATTAATTTTTGAAAGTTTTCTAGTCTTAATATCAACTTCACACAATCCAATATTCCCACCAATGAGTAATTTATTCTCATTTGAAGTTTCATAAATAGTGTAAACAATTTTACCTACCCAATCCTTAGGATCTTGTAATCTATAAATAGAATCTGTTTGTCTGTCTAAAACATTAATACCACCTCCCGAAGTTCCAATCCAAATATCACCGTAAGTATCTTCTAAAAGTGAAATCACTCGATTATCACTAATACTATTTTTATCATTAGAATTCGTTTTATATATCTGAAACTTTAAAGGCTTGGTTGTTGACTTCAAATAATTTAAACCGCCTTCGTGGGTTCCAATCCAAAACCCCCCTTTTTTATCCTGAATAATAGCTTTTACATTGTTAGCACTTAAACCATTGGAATTATTAGGCTCGTTCATATAATAACTAAATTCACCTATAGAAGCATCGTAATAATTAATCCCTCCTCCTTCGGTTCCAACCCATAAATTATTTTGAGAATCCTGTACAATAGAGCTTACCACATTGTAGTTAAGCTTTGTATTATTGGCTCCTGAAGCAAAATGCTTAAACACGTCAAAACTTCTTTCAAAATAACTAATGCCTCCCGCATAGGTTCCAACCCACATATCCCCTTTTTCGTCCTCGTATATATCATAAATGGAATTTTGACTTAGACTATTAGGATTGTTTTCATCATGAACATAATGTGATATAGAAAATGTCTTAGAGTTAATTAAATAAAGTCCTCTATAGGTTCCTACCCATAAATTCCCTGAATCATCTTCTTGAATACTCCTTACATCACTTAGGTATTCTGCAGACTCCGATTTTGATTTAAAAAACTCAAAAGCATCAGTCTTTTTATTTAATAATGCCAATCCATTTTTAAATCCTAACCAAATATTTTTACTTTCATCTTGGTATAATGTTGACACATTATTTTTATTCAATTCTTTTGGGGAATTTTCTGGGTAATTATAATATTTAACTACACCATTCAAAACATTAAAAAAACCAATTTGTTCTGCAGTTTTAATCCATAATTCACTTTCATTAACTTTTAGCAATGCTCTTATAGGACTTTTAAAAAAGGAGTTGTCTTTTGGATTAAAGTCGAATGATACAAACTTTTCATTATTTAGATTTAACTTTTTTAACCCGCTACTTGTTCCTATCCATAAAGAAGAACTATCTGCCTGAGTAATACACCATATTTCATTATTTTCATACGTATCGGTAGTTTCAAAATAAAATCTATCAAAAGAATTGCTATTAGGATTGTATTTGTTTAATCCGTCTATAGTACCAATCCACAGGTTTTTATTATTATCTTCATATATAGATTTAATTAAACTATGACTTAAACTTGTTGAATCTTGAGAACTATGCCTAAATGTTTGAAATTCCCTTCCGTCATATTTATTTAAGCCATCACGAGTACCAAACCATAAAAAGCCATCTCTATCTTGTTTAATAGCCAACACAGAATTTTGAGACAAGCCGTCCTTTAATGAATATTGCCTAAATTTCAACGATTTAAAAGCATTCACTTCACTTTGAGCATGGCATACTATTTGAAACACACAAAATGCAATAAATAAAACTCTTGATTTAATTTTCATATTTAGTCGGCACATTAAATAACATAAAAACAATGGTAGTATAAATATAGTCAATAATATTATTATACATTTTCATTTGAACTCTCCAAATATAGTACTATAATACTATTTTGTGCTCGGCAACACTTAATAAATGTGTTCGAGCACATTTTTCAACAAATTCCTTTATTATACAAAAATTAATATATACATTCGCAACATTATCTAGTCAAGCAAGTAACTTCATTCCCCTAAACCTTGCTGAATAGCAACACTTTACACACTATTTAAACTAAACAATTAAAAATTATTTATTATGTCAATTAATTTATTTGATTTAACAGGAAAGACTGCATTAATAACAGGTGGGGTTCATGGCTTGGGTATGTCTATGGCAAAAGGGCTTGGACATGCTGGAGCAACATTAATTATCAACAATAATACTCAAGAAGCTTTAGATCATGCTATTGAAGAATACAAAGCAGAAGGCTTAAAAGCTTATGGTTATGTGTTTGATGTTACCAACGATCAACAAACCGCTGAAGCAATTAAACAAATTGAGCAAGAAGTAGGCCCCATAGATATTCTAATTAATAATGCCGGTATCATTAAACGTACACCTATTATCGACATGGAGACACCAGATTTCGAATTAGTTATTAAAGTAGACTTGGTGGGTCCTTTTATCGTTTCAAAATATGTTGCTAAAAGCATGATAGAAAGAGGGGGCGGTAAAATTATTAATATTTGCTCTATGATGAGTGAGTTAGGACGAGACTCAGTAAGCGCTTATGCAGCGGCCAAGGGAGGCTTAAAAATGCTTACCCAAAGCATGGCTACAGAATGGGCTAAATATAATATTCAAACCAACGGTATTGGACCAGGGTATTTTGCAACAAGTCAAACGGCTCCTATACGTGTTGATGGCCATCCATTTAACGAGTTTATTATAGGTCGTACACCGGCTGGTCGCTGGGGTGATCCAGAAGATCTACAGGGCGCAGCTGTTTTCTTAAGTTCGAAAGCAAGTAATTTTGTTAACGGACAAATAGTTTATGTAGATGGTGGTATATTAGCAACCATAGGAAAACCTTCTAACGAAATTTAATACTTATGTATACATCTAAAACATTAATGACATGTTTGTTAGTATGCTCTGCCCTACTAACAGCTTGCTCAAAAAAAGAAAAACCGCTAACCATTAAAGTCCAAAATACTTTAAATATAAATCGAGATTTTGAAACCGTTGAATTATCTAAAACATTCTTAAAAACTGAAAGCTTAGATAATATTGGAATTCGCAACACTAATACTGGAAATCATGTTATCACACAAACTGTAGATACTAATGACGATGGAATTTCAGACGAAATTTTATTTCAACCTCAAATTGCTGCAAATTCTGAAATCACTTATGAAATTGTAACTAATTATGATGGTGTTGGTCTGCAAGCTGAAGACGTTTGTTACTCAAGGTTTGTCCCAGAACGTACCGATGATTATACTTGGGAAAATGATAAAGTCGCATTTCGAGTTTATGGGCCAACCGCTCAAAAAATGGCTGAAAAAGGAGATCCGGCAGGCACCCTTTCCAGTGGCGTAGATGCCTGGTTAAAACGCGTTAGCTACCCAATAATAAACAAATGGTATAAAGAAACAACCGAAGGAACTGGCTCCTATCATGTAGATACAGGAGAAGGGCTTGATAATTTTCACGTTGGTGTAAGTCGCGGTGTTGGTGGAATTGCTATAAAAGCAGATAGTAGCTTTTATTTTTCAAAAAACTACACGAAGTGGCAAACCATTACCAACGGACCAATTCGCACCAGTTTTTATTTAGAATATGAAAGTTGGGATGCAGCAGGTTATTCTATTATAGAATCTAAAATTATAAGTCTTGACCGAGGAAACAACTTATCTAAATTTACACTTTCAATAGATGGTGTTCAAGACATTTATGCCGGATTAACCCTCCATGAAAAAGATGGTGAAGTTACAGGAAATAATGACTTTGGTTGGGTTAGTTATTGGGAACCACATGGTGATTCTGAATTAGGAACTGCTATTGTTGCTCCAAAAAACACCTTTTTGGGATTTGAAAAATACGATACTGAAGCAAAAGATTTAAGTAATGCTTATGCGCATTTAAAAGTTGAAAACAATCAAGTTGTTTATTATGCCGGATTTGGTTGGAAAAAAAGCCAACAGTTTGAAAATGAAGAACAATGGGTAAATTATTTAAACACATTCTCTAAATGTATAAATAACCCCTTAAAGGTTTCTTTAGTTGAATAAACACAAAAACCTCCATTCTAACAATACATGCAAGAATGGAGGTTTTTTATTTTTATAAATAAACCTGAAACAGCAGCTACTTCTTTAAAACTTTAAATGTTTCAACGCCACTCTGCCCTATCAGTTTTAAAATATAAGTCCCAACTTGAGCTTCATTATCATTTAAAATTAAATCAACTTCATTAAGCCCAGTAATTGATTTTACAACAATCTCTCTTCCTAATATATCTAATACCTTGAGGGTGTTAAAATTTCCATTTAGATGTCTTAATTTAATCTCCGAAGAAAAAGGGTTAGGATAAATTTTAGCTTTACTAAATGTCTCATCATTACTACCTAAAGATGTCTGATCAAAAACTCTAAACTCCAATATACTGGTCCACTCTCCTGTATAAACCTCTGCTCCAGTAACCGTAATTCTTACATAACGTGCTTCAAGAGGAGTAAATTCATCTGTTATCGGGTTATCTTCAAAACCACCGTCTGTATTACTGCTTCTATCAACAATTTTTGTATACGTGTCTCCCGAATTAGATTTTGCCTCTATTATATAATGATATGCTCTATCCTGTAAACAAACAAGTTCTGTTTTATAAATACTTTTTAGGGCTCCTAAATCAACTTCTAACCATTGCGGAAATATTTCAGCAGACCATCGCGTACTAATATTTCCATCTATAGCTGCTACACCGGGATTTTCTGACTGAGGTTCACTTGATACTATTACACTTTTATTTAGTGCCACATTATTCACATTTACATTAGATGTTGCTGTATAATTACCATCGTTTGTTGTTGCTGTAATAATAGCTACTCCAGGTGATAATGCTGTAACCCTACCTTCAGAATCTACAGTTGCAACTGCCGTATTATTAGAAATCCAACTTACAGACTTATTTTCAGCCGTTTCCGGTGTTACTGTAGCTATTAAAATTGCTTCTTGTCCTATAATTAAATCCAGTACTCCCGAAGATATATTCACACCATTAACTGAAACGCTTCCTGTTATCCAATTAGGCAAAACACCATTTAAACGATAAGCCAATTGAGCTTCATACAATGACTCCTCATCTACATGAATGCCCGGCGATTCATTTTCTTGAAACTGATTAGACTCAGTAGTCATGGTAAACCCTTCTAAACCAGATATAATAGGCATTAAAAATTTAGCATATTTAGTTTCAGAATTTGGTCTCCAAGACTTTACATCAGTACTTTGATAAGATACACCTTCAAAATTCCAAAGCACCAAGTGTCTTAAATGGTTTGGTAATGCTCCTGTAGATCCTCCCATATTAAAAAAGAATCCGCCTTTACAAACATCGAACAAATTAGCTCGTGGCTGGCTGGCGTGAACTTCCATTCCGGAATTTCCATTGATAGGGTTTTTATTCCGCCAAAGCACATTTCCTACAGATACGGCATTTAATCCGCAACCATGCCATATACCTGTTGTACTATCGGAATTTCTACCAACAAGACATCCCGTAGCTGAATTTGTGCTTATGTAATTATGTCCGGGATTTCCTGTGTATTGATTATCTAACGCTGAACAATACGCTGAAAACTTAAACTGCGCCACCTGAGACATATTTGAAAATTCTACATTTGTTATCCAACTATTTACCACATGGTTAAACTGTATGCCACTCCACCCCGACGAACTTAAATACGCATGTGGACCACTTGCTGCTTCACCTGGATATAACTCCTGAGGAGCTTTATGGTGAATATGTTGCCAAATAAACCCTCCAGTGTATTTTAAATCCTGAATTCCTACTTCTTCAAGAACCTTAAAGTTGTTTATTTTCCAGTTATACGTAGCGTTAACGGTTTTATGAATAGGTTCCTTAAATGTTATTGTCTTAGCCGTTTTACTAACTACCTTATGAATTTCGCGTACTTCTACCCCATCATTAACCAGCTTTAAATTTTGTGGTTCAAATAAATCTGCTGTGGAATAAGGAGCCAATTCTTCTGCTATAAATGAAGAAGACGTATTTTTAACATACAATTCAACCCACTGCCCCACCAAAATATTAGATGTATTTGCGACCTGAATGGTATAAGTTTCACGCTCAGCATCGGCTACAACGTCTGTTATATAATTATTTGCTGAATCTTCATTATTTGTAAACTGAATTAAATAAGGACACACCCAATCTTTAGTTTCCATATCGGGATGAGTCGTATTATCTTTTTGATACAGTTCTGTTCCTTCGTTACCTAAACCACTACCTTTAAGAACAATGTTACTCTTTGTTATTTTTATTATTTCTGAAAGGTCATCTACATTATCATCATTAATTATAAATCGTCCTGGAGGAAAAAATACAATGCCTCCATTAAGGTTTGCTTCAGCTGCTGCTATAGTTGCCATAATTGCTGCTTTATCGGAAACACCATCATTGGCGACAGCTCCATAATCTAAAACATTGTAAAAAGTTTGCGTAAAAGACGATGGTAATCCCATTTCCCCATGTTGATAGCCTGCATAACTAAAATCTGGTAATACTGGAGTATAATCATTATTAGGATCGCTATCCTTTAAATTGTCTTTTGATATTTTCCAGTCTTGAAACAATGCACTTGGGTTTTGCGCATAAGTGATTAAGCCAAAAGTGAAAATTAAAATCTTTAAATAGTTTAGAGTCATATTTCTATATAATTTGAACACTAATGCAAATTATCGAGATAAACTCTTTTATAAAGGGGTAAAGCTATTCTATTATGGGGCTAAATTGACCTAAACTAATTTTGTAAACTAGGCAATAATTCTCAATTGAAAATCAAAATAGAAGATATTCTTTATACTTAATACAATAATTCGTAGCTAAAATTTTTAATTCCTTTATCCTCCAGACGCTCCAATAAACTATTAATATCCTTACTTATCTTACTCTCCACAACTCTGGCATAAATTTGTGTGGTTGTCAATTTAGTATGTCCTAATAATTTTGAAACAGTTTCTATAGGTACTCCATTGGAGAGCATTACAGTAGTAGCAAAAGTATGCCTGGCAACATGAAAGGTTAAATTCTTATGTATGCCACAGTCAGTTGCTATCTCCTTTAAATAACTATTGGTCTTTTGATTAGAACTAATTGGTAATAAATTTCCTGTTTTATTTAGAATTTTGTCTTGACTGTACTTTTTAATTATATCCAAAGCCTTTGGAAGTACGGGTACCTTTACGTTTTCGTCTGTCTTTTCTCTTTTAGTATATATCCATAGATTGTTATCTATTCCTCTAAGAATGTTAGCTACTGTTAGCTCTTTAACATCAACATAAGATAAACCTGTATAGCAAGAAAAAACAAAGCAGTCCTTAACTCGCTCCAAACGTTCACTTTTAAATTCAGTTGACTCTAAAATCCTAAGTTCTCTTTCGGTTAAATAGGCTCTATCATACTTATTGTATTTTAATTTAAACTGACTAAACGGATTCTTTAGCATCCATTCCAGTTTAACTCCCAAATTGAGAATTTTCTTGAATCGCTCAAGATGTTTCATAACACCGTTGTTGGATAACATCAATTCCTTTTTGGAATTTTTAACATGCCGAAGGTAATGGTCAAAATCGGTTACAAACTCATAATTAAGTTGTTTTAGATAGATATCCTTTGATTTTCGTTTGTTTTGTAAGAACTCATACAAATATTTTTCTGTAGTGTAATAATTCTTCATGGTTCCTGGTTTAAGTACGGTTCCCATTTTATCATGATGATAACTAACCAGATCTCTCAAAGTCTTACTAGTTTCGTCTTCTCCCAAATACCGAGCCTTAATCGAATCTGAAGAAACAATAACATCTTCAAAGAGTAATTCTTTGTGACAATTCAATAATTTGCCAAATACTTCGTCTAAATAAGCATTCAGGGCCTTTATTTTTACAGAACTTCCCTTAGCCCTACTCTTATTGCTATCCCAGTCTTTAACAAGAACAGATCGTTTTAAACTGATTTCCGATCGCTTACCACTCACTGTGATACGCACATAAATAGAAAGCTGCTGTGGATTACTTCTTGATTTTCTTGTGAAGAAAATAACCGTAAAGGTGTTTTTTGATTTCATTATAAAATGACTTTAATTAAACAATACCTGTTAAATCAAAAGTCAAATCAATCTCGAAAGTTCCTTAAAGATAATACATTTCGTTTAAACCTCTGCACACCGAATTGCACACCTAATATTTAGTTTTAAATGAATTCAAACAAATGCATAAAAAATAAAAAACACTGAAAATCAATAGATTAACAGTGTTTTAGTTTGACTTATTACTAAGTTCGTCGGGGTGGCAGGATTCTGAAATAAAACCCAACCAACTGTATATCAGTTGTTTAAAAACAATATTTCCAAATTGGACACTCTATAGGACATAGGCAAACGAGTTTTTGACATTCACTTTTCAAATTTAATCAAAATAGTATGAAAATTATTTTCAGTTAGGTGATGAATAAATTATCTTTCAAAATTTTAATCCTATATCATACCAATCTGCCTTCGTCCCATTTAACTAAATATTTAAAAAAGAGGTTTAGATCTCACTCTTATTAATATAAGAACATTTACAATTAGTCTTTATCCTTACACAAAACAATAACCTACTCATATTTAATCGTTTCCCTTATATGGGACAACTTATTTTAAAATGAGCTCGGGAATAGCATGGCAAGACCTGAAGGTTATTGGCTTAATATTTACACTTATCGTGTCTATTTTAACTTGGGTGGTGTTACTAGTTATTGAGGTTTTTAGGTGGGTTAGGAAAGCAATCACAAAAACTATCACATAAGTATTTTATCACCCTAAAACTTCATAAAACAAAAAACAACTCATATTTAACCGTTTCCCTTATATGGGACAACTTATTTTAAAATGACCTCGGGAATAGCAGGTCTATTTTAACTTGGGTTGTGATGCAAATGATAAGGATTATTAAATCGATTGGAAAATTCTAAAAACTCCAAGATTATTCTTCTAGAATATATTCATAATCCTCCAGCTCTTGAAGTTCTTTAATAATTCTTTCTGACCATTCTTCTTGAACTCTTTTACTAAAATTAGATTCTTCATATAAACTATTAATTTCGCTAGACTCTTTCATGTATTTCCTGTACATTGATTCATACACTTTAATATTGGTTACTTTTTGCTTATTTAAACTATCATAAGCTTTACGTATTTTTCTTGCATAAATCTCATAAATATCAAAATGTCCCTGTTCATGTACAAGAGATAAAGAGTCAGAAACTTTATTCCAAGAATCAAACTTTTTCATGTAAGAATTAACTGCAAACACAGGAATATCTCCATTCCAATATTGATGTTTAATAGTTATACCTGCTTTAACAATAGCTCCAGCATTATTATAATTTTCATCACCAACTTCTCCCTTAAAATCTTCCCATTTTAATTTCCTACTAGATTGCCAAAACAATAAACTATCAGTCTCTAAAATTTTAACCTGTCCTACAGCATTAATATTAAAACTAACTAAAATTATTATTACAATTATTAATCTCATTAATTTTTATCGTTTCTAATTTCAAATATGTGTTGATTAACTTGTTTACCTGGTTTGCTAAATTTTTCAGGGTGATAATCCCATTTTATTCTGTTAGGGTCAATTCCCTTACCTTCTAGAAATTTAATTATAGATGCTGCTCTACCTCTAATCATTTTTTGTTGACGTTCTAAATTAAAATGAGCTTTATCTTTAGTATGAGTTTGGTGTTTTATATACATAAACAACTTTAAATGCGGCCAATCTTGTAATGTTTTGATTATCGCATTCAATGTTTTATTTGTATGAACATTATCCTCATCAACGTTCATCCCTAAACCCCCATCTATAAAATTAACATGCGTTGGAATTGGCAACCTTGTTCTAATTTCTTCTCCTCCAAACTCAGGAATCTCTTTACTTTTTGAAATTTGAATCTTTGGTAATTTAAATTGCCCAATACTTATATCTGCTAAACCATTCTCTTCAAAAGATAATGACTTTTGGCCTTTTGGCCTTCTAACCCCTTTATTACTAGTATTCCCATCTACTGGCGACTTAGGTTTATTGCCAGATGTTTTTCCCGCTTTAGGAGCAAAAAGCTTTTTAACAAAACCAACAACTCCATCTCGTTGAGTGCAGTTACAATTTCTTCCACTTCCTCCTAATAGCCACCTTAAAAACCAAGGTGTTTTTCCTAACCCATAAAAATCTATATTCTGTATTGGATTATTATCTGCCATAACATAAGGTGATTGATAATTTACAAAATCTGCCATTGGGTCTACAACCATAAATCTTCCTATTGTTGGGTCATACTGTCTTGCTCCTAAATCATATGTATTTAGATTAAGGCTTGTATCAAATTCCTTGCCATTATACTGGTAATCTAAAGCTGGATTACTAAACGCTGTTACATAGTTATCATTGTATCCTTTATGTTTAAGACCAAAGGGATAGTAGTTGTTTTCTTCCAATATATCAGTAGAAGAATTAATACTACCATTGCCATCACTATCCATATAAGATAATCTAATATTACCTAAATGGTCTTTATATTGATACACATACTTATAACCATTCTCCGCATCAACATAACCCTCTGAATGATTAAAGAATTTCAATGAACTGCCTTCATACACATAGTTTCCAGCATAATACGTTGTGGCACCACTTACGGTTTTACTTAACTTTGTGCCAGTTGCATCGTAAATATAGGAAATATTCCCTCCTGACAATGTAACATTATCTGGTAAATTTAAATTATTATATCCTATAGATGTTATTCCTTTATTCGTATCGGTTAACATATTACCATTCGAATCATAGGTATAATCATTTGTGCTATCCGTAGCTCCATTTAACGCATCATCTTTAAACCCATATTGATCTAAAGTTGAAGCATCTGCTACTTTTAAAAGCTTATTACTATTAGACTGATAGGTATAACTTAAATCATCCATAACCCCATAGCTGGTTACAGAGCTTCCACTCATAGCTCTTACACCTCGTCTTAACAAAGAGGTAATATTACCATTCTTATCATAAACTACAGAGCTTAAGTTATAATTACTACTATTAGCTATACCACTAGTGATTCGGTTTAATGCATCATAGCTATATCTATACCATTTTAAATTTCCATCTGTATTGGCTGTTCGCCATTCTGTCTCACTTATATTACCATTATATAGCGGTGTTCCTAAATGACTAACTGTATTGTAATTAATCTTAAACCCAAACAAATCATTACCTAAACTTGAAGGGTTATTAATCTGTTTTAACCAGCCTCTTACATTATAAGTATAATCCACGGTTTGTAGTCTACTTTGAGTTACTTTTCCCCCAACACCCTTACTCTCTAGCTGTCCTAAATCATCATAGCTGTTTTGAACTATCAATTCCTCGGCTAAACTGTTTATTTTTTGTTTCTGGGTAAGCATTCGTCCCATATGGTCATATGTAAAGGTATCCACTATGGTCATGGTACTACCTGAACCTCTTTTATGTGTTGTTGTAGTACTCGTCGGTTCACCTGTAAAACCTAAAGTACTCTTTACAATATCTGTCGTTTCTAAATAAGCATTATAACTCGCATTATATATAGGACGTCCTTTAACATCATAATAAATTACAGATGTTATCCAATTGTTTGACCCCAATACACGCACCTTACTACCGGTAGGTAGGCCTTTGGTTAGTTTCTGTGTACTACTGGAATTATTATAATTAATGACCGTTTGACCATTTATCGACGATGGTGGGTTTGATAGTGGTGATTTGTCAAAGGTATAATTATCATAATAGTTGATCGTATATATTTTACTTATACTCCCGGTTGGATATACGTTACTATTATCACTATAATACAAATTAGCCCCTCCTAAACTTATAGACGAACTACTTTTTGAAACATATTGTAAAGAGGTATTATTAGCTGAATTCTGCAAGCTTATTCTACTAAAGTTACCTGTTACAAGTCCTGTATAAGCCACCCTTCCAAAAGTATCATACTTAGTAAATAGCCATTCATCTGTTGAAGGTTCCCTTTGTTTTGCATCTTGGGTCATGATAGGCTGATCAAGCTTATTATAGACAATATACTCCCATCCCTTTCCTGGAATCTTCTTCTCTACCAAACGATTTCTATCATCATAAACATACTGATAACAAAGTTCATTCAACTCGGTAGATGAAATACTGCTATCATGTACCACCTTGGGTGGTAATACATAGGTCAGGTTTCCATATTTATCGTATACATAATAGGTATCATGAGCACCATTATTGTAAGTACGTTTTAAGACCACTCGCCCTTGCTTATCCTTAAATTCTTCTGTCGTATGATTGCTCCCACTGGTCCAGTTTTCATCCTTTGTAATCGCTTTATACAACTCCTTAGCAGTATAATAAGTGCTACCGCCACTCAGTGTTGGTGTGTATGTTTTATTTGCAAAACTTAAAGAGACCGTATAGTATAATACTTCGTTTGTCCCATTTGTTTGATAATCAAATTTTATGGTATGATCTGTGTCACTGGTTTTATTGACTAACCAATCTTTACCTGGTGCTCCTTGTTCCTTTATTCTATTTAATGGTGAGATTTCAAAATGCTTTTCTGAATATGCATTAATGTTCGAGGTCGTCATCCCAGGAAAGTCAGATTCATATTTAGTAGCGTCATAATAAGATTTGGTTGCGCTCTCGGCACCAATTCTATACAAACCTCCATTACTAATAGCTGAATATGGTAGATACTCTTTATCTTGGCGACCATAACTATCATAACCAACATGGGTGATAATATCTTGACTACTTCCACCTCTTCTAACACCTATATTTTGAATAGATCTTCCTAAACCATCAAAATATGTAATACCCTCTATTTTTTCACTATCAGGTGCGGACGCAAGCTGTGATTCTGTATAGGCTTCCTGATAATTTATGGTATAAATATAATTTTGGTCGCTCAGAGGACAACCATTATTTCCACGACTTCCGGACTGTGTCGGGCACTGATCACTGTTATTTGACACATAACCTATAGGTTGACTACAAGCAGATAGCGTACTCGATGGATCTCCCAAACCATCACCGTCTTGATCATTATACCATGTGGTAGGTTGAGTAACCGTATACGATTTACTACTCGATGCTGTACTCCACGTCCCTCCGGTACTTCTGGCTCGCAAATATTGTGTTCCACTACTGGTTTTTGTTATCGTACCTGAAGAATTTGAAGTACTGGTACCACTACTACTACTCTGCCAATAATAAACCACACCGCTAGGAGGATTACTTCTGGCTAAAACCGTATTTCCACAATTCGTGCTTTGAATGGTAGGCGCCGGAGGTGTAGAGGGTGCTGCTGCCCCAATAGTCACACTAAGGGTAACCAAGTTGTAATTATACATATTATCAAAAACTTCAGCCACAATAGTAGCTGAACTACCTGAATAGAACGTTGCCTCTGCACTGGTACTGGATATCGATTGAATATCGCCATTATTATTAATCCAGTTAATTCCTGATATGCCATTATAATAAGGGTCCATTACAGTATAAGTGTAAGTAGGTCCAGAACTCACTGAGGTTGGTCCACTTATATAATACCCCTGAGACCAAAGATTAAATGACAAAAGAAAACAGGAAACAACCATTAAGCTTCGTAAATAAATATATATCTTATCCATACCGTTTTAATTTTTGATTTTAGTGAACTCCATTTCTGAAAATAATGCACTTGTATTGAGAGGATCAATTACAAGTATTAATGTGTTAGAGTTTAAAACACGGGCCTTATAATTAAAAACCTTACCTCTGGAGGTGCTAACTTCCAATTGATTTGCTCCCTCATTAAATTTCCAAAAGCCGCTGACGGTTTTACCATCTGTTAAGCTCATTAAAAAGCTTTCATCTGATTTCAAATAGATTAACCGGTCTCGGTAAGCTAATTCTGCTTTAGTGCGAGCTTGCGCTGGTAACGAGTCAAACTTAGAGCGCATGGCTTGACTGACTTTACTTAAAGTATTCTCATAGTTCAATTTCCAAGTACCTATTAAATCTGTTTCACTTGTCTGAGCGGAAACTTCAGACATAGGCATTAAAATGAACACTAATAATAGTGTCAATGTATATATAGATTTCATCTGTTTTATGGATTTTTAGTTATTGTCCTTTGTAATGGTATTCATTCTCACTTAGTACCTTACCACTATCATCTTTAACAAACTGAAGTCTATTAAATGCATCATATAAATAATAGGTAGTATACCCCTTAGGGTCAGTCATGCTAGTCATTCCAACTAATGGGTCATAGGTATAAGTACTTAGCATAGCCCCCGACAAATACGAACTGTCTCTAAGGTTTGAAAGCGCGGTTCGAAGTAAATCCTCATCTGCTTGTGAATCATCACTGTCTGATGCGCTGACTACTGCATTAATTAAGCTTTGAACATTAGAAGCCTGTGCTGATGTGAAGTTTTCGATTTTAGCAACAGGATATTGATTATTATAACCCCATATATAATAGATATGAATACCAGAGGCCGTACTAACCTCTATAGGGTTGCCTTTATCATCATAATCGTGATAATAAATCCTGGATTGTAAAGGATTTGAACTACTGTTATAAACACCTTTTAGAGTGCTAATCTCTTCTGGAAGCACCACACTTCCTCCCCAGTCTTTAAAATTTGTTCTTTGTAGGGAAATAAGTTCCGATGCGTCTCCTGCTCCATTGCTATTATCATCTTGATAAACTTCTCTTTGAATTGGAACTACTACATTATGAATATCACCATCTGAATTTAGACGATTAATAGCATTATTTTGAAGTGTGGTTAATGTACCTCCTAAAAGATAACTGGCAGAGGTAATATCATCTGGATAATACATCTTATTTACTAATGTCTTTCCATCACTCGATGTCGTCGTTGAAACTGTCATTTGCATATGATCCGTATTATCATAACTCATCGTCGTTGTTTGGACTAATGCCTCGGATGTTGTGGGTAAGTATGAGGTTTCTTTTTTCTCTGTCATACGATAGGCTCGACTTTTATAAAGGAATTCATTTGCTATAAAATAATAAGGGCTACCTCCTGAACCAGGAGTACGTATACAGGTCGCTTCAATATATTTTTGTAATTCTTTAAACAGCAAGCCATAATCAGTTTTGGAATAAATCTCATTATAGATAAATTCCTCTAAGTATATTGGAGTATACACTCCACCGCTTTTAGAATAAGATGTCTTTTTTACCAACTGTGAATCTGTCCAATTATGACATAAATTTGCATAATTCCCACTATTAAGATAACGCTTTGGTTCGTAAACTGCTGGAGCATCTAAAATAGATTCGGAAACCAAATTATATTCATATTTAGTTTTGCTTAAATTTGAAAGGTCTGTTCCTTGATAATGATTTACTTCAGGATAAATTAAATTTCCCCCATTATAATTTAATGCAGAATACACCTCCAACCCCATGTATTTTCGATGCCATGAAGAAGCCCTTCCCGTACAACCTCCAGTATACGGCATCTCTCCTTCCCAAAATTCTTGAGTGTAATCATCATAATCTTTAAATAACAAATCTTCATTGAATAGCTTTTCTCCAAGTCCATTTTCACTGACTCCGTATTTATATTCTTCAAAAGACTCTAAAGCACCATCAAAGTCATAATTTTTAATATTTGCTATTCTAAGTCCCGCTCCATAAACTACTGTAGGTGTTCCTACTAACTCCGACGTATAACAATTGGATTCAAATTTAAAAGTCGTATACCCCTTGGTTGGGTAAGTAATTTTTTTTAGTATACACATTCTTACTTTACTTGTATCAACCGCTCTATTTGCTGAACCTATGTTGTAAGTCGTATTCTGTTCTGCTGTTGTTGGATTTTGACAGCAATATGTAGTGCCATATAAGTCCGATAAATAAAAATCATTTCCTTGAACACTCTTGGAAGGTATTAAACTAAAATTTAATTTACCATTAAAATACCCCCATAAATCTTGAGAAAATTCACCTTTTCTTGGAATACTTATATTTGACTCATAATCAAATTCATATTTTTTATACATGTCAGAGCCTGCCGCTGAAGTCTCCGAAAAACTCAGTAACTTTAGTCTCTTAGTATCAGAATCAGGGTAACCAGACAGCCCAAAATTTGCGGTAAAATAATCATAACTAAAATCAAATCCTTTAACTAGTTTATCATTCAAATCATAGACTCTTATATTATCAAGACTTTTAGCTGAACTCTGAGTCCTATCTAATCGTTGCGTATTATAATTAAATATTACTTCTCCTAAACGATAACTTATCCTTTTCAAGCGCATCTCCTCTTGGCCAACTATTGAATAACTCTCCTCTTCTAATCCAGATGCATTACTTTCCATCATTTGATAATATGACTTTTGCTCCTTCACATAACCGCATGTTTCATATTCAAAATAAACCGTATCTTTTTTTGTTCTAGAAACAATCTCTGTAACATACCAATCGGTTATATAATTATTCCTTGGTTGAGGGCTGT
Organism: Aestuariibaculum suncheonense; assembly: GCF_014596935.1. Taxonomy (GTDB): domain Bacteria; phylum Bacteroidota; class Bacteroidia; order Flavobacteriales; family Flavobacteriaceae; genus Aestuariibaculum; species Aestuariibaculum suncheonense. The sequence goes on from NZ_JACVXC010000003.1 coordinate 329,859, forward strand.
CATCAATTAAAATCTTATTAATATCTCTAAATCTATATTCGATTCCCTTCTCATCTATAATTGAAAAAGCATAATTACTCCCCATAGTGTTACGTAGTATTTTTATTGGCTCATAAGGAAAAGTCATATAGGTCCTATCTGACGCATACATAAATTGCCCTGATTTCCCTGGTAAGTTATAATTAAACATATCAGGCCTCGTGTCTCTTCCTGCGCCATCTGCAGAAGCTTTCAAATCATAATAATTTTCTTCAATTTCAGAATACCCTCCCTGAGATACTTTAGCATAAAATTCATCAAAATCCATGACTGCCATATTGAAATTCCCTTCTGGCATTTCATCTGGTGTCCCTAATACATTTCGGTGTATAATCATGTTCCCTGAAATACTCCAACCTAAACCTACTTCCGTGGCTTCTTGATTCACTTTTATCCCTCCTGCATGGTAAGACAAGCTAAATGGTAAGGAAATTTCAGCAACATTCACCTCAAACAATGGAAAACTAATATTAGGTATTCCTGTATTCATAGAAACAGGATAGGTCCCATATTTACCCAACTCTGCAACTGCTGGTGTAGGTTGAATAATCGATGGTAATTCGGGTAGCCCTTGAGCAATCAAACAAGGACTAGCCAGCATATTTAAAAACAAAAAATTTAATTGCCAGGTCTTCTTTAGCGCAAACTGTTTTAACATATTAATAATTGATATCTAATATTATACAGCATTAAAATTACAAGAATAACAGATTAAACTAGTGGGGTTTCACCGTGCAATTGATAAGGCAAAACCTTATTATTTATTAGGTTTTAATTCTGAATTTTGCCTGTAAAAAAGAGTTATCGAAATTCAATCCAGCTTAAAACGACAATCTTGGGACACCTGTATAAAGCATTATTACAGATTAGGTTTAGAGGCGCATATTCCTGAAAATTTAAGGAGCAACATCCCCAGCTCTAATATATCCAGATGGAAACAAGAGTCTGAAAGCAAATATAAAGGTTGCGAAATTTCAGAATTTATTAATCAGGAAATCGATTTAATTAAACGATTTAATCAATCGGCAAAAATTAAAACCGTAATCGAATGTTATTTTAAACTCTCGGATACCTTAAACCATATTATGTCTAACGTTAAAGGTTTTAAATCGCTTATTAAAAACAACATGGAATTGGTGGTTAATACCGTAGAATCTGTAAAACACAGCGTTCCTATAAATAAAGCTCTAAAACTTTTCGATATCTCCAGAAGCTCTTTTGAAAACTACAAAACCATCCTTATTCATAAATGTGAAGCCTCCTATTACAAATGGTGCACCAGAAAAATGCCGAACCAACTCTTAGCAAACGAAGTACGCACCATTAAAAACTATATGAATCATGATGCATATCGATTCTGGTCAAAATCTTCCATTTACCTAAAGGCTATTAGAGATAATAGCCTTTCCTGCGGACTCTCCACCTTTTACAAATACTGTAATATTTTAGGTTTTACTGGTACTAACATTATAACAAAGCCTAATAATTATAATCCGCTTAAAACTACAAAACCCAATGAGGTGTGGTGTGCGGATGTCACTATTTTCAAAACGAATGACGGCGTGAAGCACTACATCCATATTTTAATGGATCACTTTTCTAAAATGGTTCTGGGTTATCAAATTGAAAAGCATAGTTCAGGAAAAACCATACGCCATCTATTACAAAGTGCTTACCTGAAATACAATCCAAAACAGACGTTATTTTTAACCGATGGTGGATCTGAAAATGTTAACGCCAACGTTACTTCAATTATAGAAGCTTCCGATGGAGCGATTCAACATAAAATAGCACAGCATGATGTTATCTTTTCTAATTCTATGATTGAAGCGTTTAATAAAGTGCTGAAATACCAATTTCTATACCCCAAACAAATTAACTCCCGAACTAAGCTTGAAACAGAACTTAGTCATGCCATCGATACATACAATCTACAACGACCACAGCTAAACTTGAACGGAAACACGCCTTTTGAAAATTTTAATGACTCTTCTATTGATTTTAGCACCTACTCTAATAAATTTAAAGCTCAAATACAGTACAGAATAGTTCAAAACAGAAATACTTCTTGTAAAATTTGCTTATAAAACAGAAATAATATAACCCTAAAGAAATTTAATCTCTTTTACCTTCTGAAAAGAACATTTCAATTAGCTTTTATTCTAACACAAAATAATAACAAACTTATATTTAACCGTTTCCCTTATAAGGGACAACTTATTTTAAAATGAGCTCGGGAATAGCAGTGCACGTTTTTAAAAGAGGTAACCGAATAGGTCACATTTTTATTTAAATGAATTCAAATAATATGAACCCCTAAAAACGTCAAAACCTTGATAATCATAAAATTACCAAGGTTTTGTTACTTATTGATCTCTGATCTAGTCGGGGTGGCAGGATTCGAACCTGCGACCTCCTGCTCCCAAAGCAGGCGCGATAACCGGGCTACGCTACACCCCGAGGTGTATGGTATATTTCTTTATCCGGTACTTGCAAAAGAAATATTTTATTGCGGAGAGACAGGGACTCGAACCCTGGCGACAGTTACCCGTCGACAGATTAGCAATCTGCTCCATTACCACTCTGGCACCTCTCCTTAAACTTTTAATTATGAACTTGCGCAATCGTTTTTGCGGTTGCAAATGTAAGCGATACTTGAGATTCTCACAAACATTTTTTGCACTTTTTTTTGAAAATTATTCGGGGTATTCAATTCTTAAATGGTAAATGTTTGCAAGCTTGCGCTTTAGCACTTTTTTTATTTTTTGAATTTCTTTGAAAGTGATGTCTGCATTTAAAAATTGGCCGTCTTCAATTTGCTTATCGATGATATTTTCAACAAAAGCATCGATTTTTGTCGAAGTTGGTTCCTTTAAACTTTTTGAAGCAGCCTCAATACTATCACACATCATAAGAATAGCAGTTTCCTTACTAAAAGGTTTTGGTCCTGGATAACTGAAATCAGCTAAATCTGGTTCTCTGTCACTTTCTTCAAATTCCTTTTTCTCCTTCATATAAAAATAGTAAACCAGATTCGTTCCGTGATGCGAACGAATAAAATCAATCACGCGATCGGGTAAATTGTGCTTCTTGGCAATTTCAATGCCATTTATGACATGATCGATAATAATACGTGCACTCTCTTTAGGCAATAATTCGTCATGTGGATTGATTCCTGTGGATTGATTCTCGGTAAAATAAGTTGGGTTCTTCATTTTTCCAATATCATGATACAAAGCGCCTACCCTAACCAACATGGCATTCGCATGGATTTCGTTAGCTGAAGCTTCTGCAAGATTTGCCACATTCAGCGAATGATGAAATGTTCCTGGTGCTTTATTAGACAATTCTTTCAGTAATTTAGAATTAGTGTCTGAAAGCTCTAAAAGCGACACATCAGACACCAGACCAAAAATACGTTCGTAGGCATAAATTAATGGCTGCACAAACAAAGTTGCCAATCCGCCCAATAGGAACCATTTAAACATTTCCCACTTAATGGTTTCCATACTCCCTTCATGAATTAAGAAAAAAGCAAAATAAGCCACGATATAAATCAATGTAATCTGTCCTACCGAAATAAATAGATTGGCGCGCTTATATAGCTCTGAAACCGTTAAAATGGTAACAATGCCTGCTATAATTTGAAGAAAGGTATACTCGTAACTATTCGGAACAATAAATCCTAAAAGCAGTACGGTAATCACATGAGAAAATAACCCCAAACGAGCATCAAAGAACGCTTTTAAAATAAGGGGTAAAATACAGATGGGTACGACATATACAAACTCTGAATTATAATTCACAACCAAGGTGGTCATAAATACCATCAGGAATACATTAAAGAAAATAAAAGTAACCTTATTGTTATTTTCATAGACTTCAACACGGTACTTTCTTAAAAACAATAATAGCATCAATAGCGCCAAAGCGACTAACAAGGTATAGGCAAAAATAATCCAGTTGTAATTAGATTTCGTCCAGACCTGCGACTCATATTCAGATTCAAGGGATTTCAATATTTGGTACTTATCCCCTTCTATAACCTCACCTTTTGAAATGATTAACGTTTCCTTTTCAATGCTTCCGCGAGTGTAAGCTATCTTACTTAATTCTTCTTCTAAAGCTTTATCGGTAAACGATTGGTCGAAGATTAAATTCGGTTCAACAATATCAAAAAATAACGAGGTAAAATTAGTTTTATAGGCTTGCAATTCGCGACTCAATAATACCTTGTTTATAATGGGGGTAATGGCGTCGAGTTTAATTAAATCTCCAAAAAATCCGTCCTGCTTTTTTGTGCGATCTTCCAGCAAAGTTATAATTCGGGTATCTGAAAACTCATAGCTTTCACTTAAAATACCAAAAGTATACAGTTCTTCAATAATATCTAATCCGGTATTGTAAACCGTCTGAAAAGATCTGTTAGGTAACGAATCTGTAAATGTTTTTTTAAAGGCTTCTTTGTAGCGTACTTTTACTTTTGGTTCAACCGTGTTATCGATATCGAAATACAACACCGAATTATCAATGATATTCTGTTTTTCAGAAGCGATTTCATCGTCCGTCTTTTTTATGGCAAAATCAAATGGGGCATATAAATTTTCAGATTGCCAGGGTTTTCCTTTTTCAAAATTGTATCTAAATTTCCCGCTTTTCGGAAACAAATACACGATTAAAAACGATGTACACAAAAACAATAACCCTTTGTAAATCAACGAGTGGTTTTTGTATAGTTTATTTATTAAGTCTTTCATTTAAAGTGATAAGTAAATCAAATGTAATAAAATTATAAACTTCCATAGCTTTTATAATAAATGAATCCTTCTCCTTTTTACTAAAAAATGATTAATTTCGCAGGAAATAAGACAAAGATTAAATAATGAATAAAGAAGTTGTAATTGTTTCTGCAGCCAGAACTCCTATTGGTAGCTTTTTAGGAGCCCTATCTACAATACCAGCACCCCGCCTTGGGGCTGTTGCTATTAAAGGCGCTTTAGATAAAATTGGTTTAAAACCCGAGTTAGTAGACGAAGTCTTAATGGGTAATGTGGTTCAGGCAGGAACAGGTCAGGCGCCTGCCCGACAAGCAGCTATTTATGCCGGAATACCAAATACCGTACCATGTACTACTGTTAATAAAGTGTGTGCTTCCGGAATGAAAGCAGTGATGCAAGGTGCTCAAGCCATTGCCCTTGGTGACGCTGAAATTGTTGTGGCTGGTGGTATGGAAAACATGAGTTTAATTCCGCATTATTTACACGCAAGAACAGGGACTAAATTCGGCCCGGGAACGCTGATTGACGGTATGCAAAAGGATGGTTTAGTCGATGCTTACGACGAACATGCCATGGGGGTTTGTGCCGATGCTTGTGCTGCTGAATATAATTTTAGTCGTGAAGAACAGGATGCATTCGCTATTCAATCTTACAAGCGTTCTGCCGCTGCTTGGGAATCCAAGAAATTTGGCAATGAAGTTGTGCCTGTTGAAGTGCCTCAGCGTCGAGGTGATGCTATTGTGGTTTCTAAAGATGAAGAATACACTAATGTAAATCTTGATAAAATACCTCAGTTACGTCCGGCTTTCACCAAAGACGGAACGGTAACAGCAGCTAATGCATCAACCATTAATGATGGTGCCGGAGCGGTAGTGTTAATGAGTAAGGAAAAAGCATCCGAGTTAGGATTAACCCCTCTTGCCACTATAAAAAGCTATGCCGATGCAGCGCACGAACCGGAATGGTTTACCACGGCCCCAGCCAAAGCCTTACCTAAAGCATTAAATAAAGCTGGGATTTCTATTGATGATGTAGATTATTTTGAATTTAATGAAGCGTTTTCTGTGGTTGGCTTAGCAAATATGAAACTTCTTGGTCTTAACGATGCCAAGGTGAACGTTAATGGGGGAGCCGTGTCTTTGGGACACCCACTAGGCTGTTCAGGTGTTAGAATCATCATTACATTATTAAATGTTTTACAACAAAACGATGCTAAAATTGGTGCAGCAGCCATTTGTAATGGTGGTGGTGGTGCATCTGCAATTATTATAGAACGTAATTAAGTTTAATGCAATACGGAATTTGTAATTTAAGCATTGTTCCTTTACGAAAAGAACCTTCCGATGCCTGTGAATTAGTGTCTCAGGTACTTTATGGCGATTTTTTTAAAGTCTTGGAACAACGCAAAAACTGGAGTAAAATAAGACTGTCATTTGACAAATACGAAGGTTGGATTGATAATAAGCAATATATTGAAATATCAGCTGAAGCTTACAATCACCTGCAACGTGAAACACCAAAATTATCGATTGATTTAGTAGAGTTTATTGAGGACACACAACATCAGTTACACCCTATTTTATTAGGATCTTCTTTAAACGGATTATCTCTTTTAAACCATACACATGATGGCAATACCGTTTCAGGCAAAATGGCCAAAAAAAATCTGATTGAAACGGCTTTTCTATATTTAAATTCACCCTATTTATGGGGTGGAAAAACACCTTTTGGTATAGATTGTTCCGGCCTTACACAAATGGTATATAAACTTAATGGTTATAAATTATTACGAGACGCTTCACAGCAAGCAACACAAGGAGAGCCTTTGAGTTTTATTGAAGAAAGCGAGCCTGGAGATTTAGCCTTTTTCGACAATCAGGAAGGGATTATTACCCACGTTGGACTGATTATGAGTGATAATTATATTATTCATGCGCATGGAAAGGTAAGAATAGACCGCCTCGATCACACAGGCATTTATAACGTCGACAAACGCATGCACACACACAAACTTCGTGTCATTAAAAAGATTATATAAAAAAAGCCGCAATGTACATTGCGGCTTTTTTGTGCTTATGTTTTTGCTAATTAGTTTCCAGCTTCAATAGCGTCAACTTTAGCTTTCATTTCATCTTTCTTAGCAGTTTCACCAAGTATACTGTAAATGTTCATTAATGTTTTGGCTGCATTAACGTTTTCTCCATCTATTGTTAAGGCCTTTTCTAAATAAGGTACAGCTTCCCTATATAAGTCTTGACGTTGTTGTCTTAACTCATCATAACGTAAATCATCCTTTTTAGAACTCCCTAAACCATTCATTTCTTTAATAATACCTTCTTCTTTTGATAATACTAAAGCTGAAAGGTTAATATAAGCATTTACATAGTTTGGATCTAATTCAATGGTTTTTTCATAGTACCCTTTAGCTTGCTCATTCTCACCTGATTCTGAAGCAATAACTCCTAAGTTATACTGTAACTCTGGGTTAGAAGGATCCATTTTAGTCGCTTGCTCTAATAATGCCTTAAACTTCTCAGTGTTACCCATTTTATAGTGCACATTAGCCTCAGTTAATATTAAATTAACATCATTCGGACTTTCTGCTTTGGCTGCTGCCATGGCTTCAATCGCTTTTTCATTGTCCCCTTTATTTACATAAATGATAGCAATGTTTTTTACGATTTCAGGTTTTTTAGATTCTGTTGTACGCTCTCCTGGATTTGTATGAGATTTTGCCTTAACAGAAATGTCACGCATGTTTTTGTTTTCGAATGTTTCTTCTTTCTTGGTTTCTGCATTCGTAGCGTAATATTCTGTTTTAACCCCTGTGTATCCTAAATCTCTCAATTCCTCATAAATACTTAATGCCCTGTCATAATCAGGAACATTAATGGCAGTAGCTGCTGCATAGTATAAAAATGTGGTGTCTTTAGGACTCAATCGATAAGCTTTCTCAAAGTATTGAGATGCATTGGTATAATCATTACCTTCATAAGCCTCATTTCCCTTGGTTAATAAAGAGTTTATCATTTGTTGTTTCAACTCAGTACTTTCCTCTGAAAGAGACCCTTCGATTTTGCCTAAACTTTTAATTGCTTCATCAATATCACTTAAAGAACCTGCTCCTCCTGCGTATAAGCTTTGAGCATATAAGTAATAATAATCTGCTTTGTATTTATCCTCTAATGGCATAAAAGCTTCTACCTGCTTTAAAGCAGATTTAGCTTCAGCATAATTAGTCCCTTTAATAGCTTTCTCTGCAGCTTTCAGTTCCTTTTTTTGTGCAAATGAAAATGCACCAACTGAAAACGCTAAAGCTACAATAATCTGTTTTTTCATTGTTGTTTTATTTAATTATCATTGTTATTCTCTTCTGTTGTGGTATCAAGAGTTGTGCCACCCTCTACACCGTCCACGATTGGAGCATCTACATCTAAAACACCTTCTTCAGTTTCCTGCTCTTCTTCGTGCATTACTTTCGCTACTGCTGCAATAGAATCTTTTCCTTTCAGGCTAATTAATTTAACACCTTGCGTTGCTCTACCCATAACACGTAAGTTACTAACTTCTAAACGAATAGCTATTCCAGATTTATTAATAATCATTAAATCATCGTTATCTGTTACGCTCTTAATAGCAACAAGTTGTCCTGTTTTTTCGGTAATTGAAATGGTTTTAACACCTTTACCGCCTCGGTTGGTAATTCTGTAAACTGGCTCTCCGTCTTCCGGATCATCAATATAAGTTCGTTTACCATACCCGTTTTCAGACACTACAAGTACCGATTCTTCCTGCGGATTTTCAATCGTTACCATGCCAATAACTTCATCGCCTTCATGTGCTAGTGTAATACCACGAACTCCTGAAGCACTACGCCCCATCGGACGGGTTTTAGCTTCCTCAAAACGAATGGCTTTACCAGAACGTAATGCTAACATAACCTGACTGTTTCCAGTTGTTAACCGTGCTTCTAGTAATTCGTCATCTTCTTTTATGGTAATCGCGTTGATACCATTAGTACGCGGACGAGAATATTGCTCTAAAGATGTTTTCTTAACCTGACCGTTTTTAGTCGCCATGATGACATAATGACTATTGATATAGTCCTCATCTTTCAAGTCTTGGGTACAGATGAAAGCCATTACTTTATCATCCTGCTCGATATTGATAAGGTTTTGAATGGCACGACCTTTCGAGGTTTTACTGCCTTCCGGTATTTCGTAAACACGCATCCAGAAACATTTTCCTTTTTGAGTGAAGAATAACATATACTGGTGGTTAGTTCCCACAAATAAATGCTCTAAGAAATCTTCGTTACGCGTAGTTGAGGCCTTTTGTCCTACTCCTCCTCTGTTTTGAGTTTTGTATTCGTTAAGTGAGGTACGCTTAATGTATCCCGCATGAGAAATAGTAATCACCACTTGCTCATCGGCAATCATATCTTCGATACTTAAATCTCCTCCTGCATACTCGATAATGGAACGACGCTCATCACCGTATTTTTCTTTAACCACATGAAGTTCTTCTTTAATGATATCCATACGACGTTCTTTCTTGTCTAAGATATCTTTTAAGTCTTCAATCGTTTTCATTAAGTCTTCATATTCTGAACGTAGTTTATCCTGCTCCAGTCCTGTAAGCTGACGTAAACGCATTTCTACAATAGCCTTCGCCTGAATTTCAGTAAGTTCAAAACGTTTAATTAAGCTCGCTCTTGCTTCATCTGCATTTGAAGATGCCCTGATAATTGCAATGACTTCATCAATATTATCTGAAGCTATAATTAAACCTTCTAAAATGTGAGCGCGTTCTTCTGCTTTACGTAATTCGTAAGTAGTACGTCTCACGACAACTTCGTGTCTGTGTTCAACGAAGTGGTAAATTAAATCTTTAAGATTTAATAACTGCGGACGCCCTTTTACCAAAGCGATATTGTTAACACTGAACGACGATTGTAACGCCGTGTATTTGTATAATTTATTTAAAACGATATTCGGAATAGCATCACGCTTTAACACGTATACCACACGCATACCATTTCTATCCGACTCATCACGAATGGTTGCTATACCTTCCAGTTTTTTCTCGTTAACCAAATCAGCAGTTTTCTTAATCATTTCTGCCTTGTTAACTTGATAAGGAATCTCTGTAACGATAATACACTCGCGTCCTTGTACTTCTTCAATATTTGCTTTTCCACGAAGTACAATTCTTCCGCGTCCCGTGTGGAACGCTTCTTTTACACCATCGTAACCGTAAATAGTACCTCCGGTTGGAAAATCAGGGGCTTTAATATGCTTAATTAACTCATCGATTTCTATATCGTTATTTTCAATATAGGCAATGGTTCCGTCTACAACTTCAGATAAGTTATGTGGCGGCATATTGGTTGCCATACCTACAGCAATACCTGATGCACCGTTAACCAATAATCCCGGAATACGGGTTGGTAATACGGTGGGTTCCTGTAAAGTATCGTCGAAATTTAATTTGTGATCTACCGTTTCTTTATCGATATCTGCTAACATATCTTCAGAGATCTTACGCATACGAGCCTCGGTATAACGCATTGCCGCCGGGCTATCACCATCTATAGATCCAAAGTTCCCTTGACCGTCTACCAGCATATAACGTAAACTCCAGTCTTGAGCCATACGCACCATGGTATCGTAAACAGAGCTATCACCATGTGGGTGATACTTACCTAAAACCTCTCCTACGATTCTCGCGGACTTTTTATATGCGGTATTGGATTTAACACCTAGCTCATGCATACCAAACAACACACGTCTGTGTACTGGTTTTAATCCGTCTCTAACATCTGGTAACGCACGTGACACAATGACTGACATTGAATAATCAATGTAAGCCGATTTCATCTCATCTTCAATATTAATAGGGATCAATTTTTCTCCTTCTGCCATAAATATTTAATTAAGTTTTATGTGTTTTTCAAAACATGCTAATATAAGTATTTCGTCAATCACAGCCGGCATTTTAAGCATATTTTTTCATTTTTTTTATTAACAATTTTAACACTTTTATTCGTTGATAAATATGCCGCCTTTAATTTTGATTTTGTGAAGTTTTTTTTGTCACTTAGCAACTTTCACATAATTTAAGGTATAGTTTTTGCCTTTAGTAAAATGTTTTAGTATTTTTAATGCAGAAAGGAAACTATTATGGATGATAATTTTTCACCAAGAGTAAAAGACGTAATCGCCTACAGCAAAGAGGAAGCACTTCGTTTGGGTCATGATTTTATTGGCACTGAACATTTGATGCTGGGCTTATTACGCGATGGAGATGGCAAGGCTATAAATATTCTAAATGCTTTAGATGTAGATTTAAATCACCTGAGGCGAAAAGTTGAAATACTAAGCCCTGCAAACCCTAATATTGTTGCAGCTTCAAACCAGAAAAAGAACCTGCACCTTACTAGGCAGGCTGAGCGCGCTCTAAAAACAACCTTCCTAGAAGCCAAACTGTTTCAAAGTTCCTCGATTAACACAGCACACTTACTGCTGTGCATTCTAAGAAATGAGAACGACCCAACTACCAAGCTATTAAACAAGCTTAAAATTGACTACGATAATGTTAAAGAACAATTTAAATTTATGATTACAAACGACAATGAATATATAGAGCCAAAAGCAGAATCGTTTCAAGATGATACCGGTTCTGATGACGATGCTTCAAAAGACATCTTTAACACACCAACAGGTAAAACCAATAAAAAATCTAAAACCCCTGTTTTAGACAACTTTGGTCGTGACCTTACCGCTTTAGCCGAAGAAGGCAAGTTAGACCCTGTGGTGGGTAGAGAAAAAGAAATTGAACGTGTCTCACAAATTTTAAGCCGTCGCAAAAAGAATAATCCGCTCTTGATTGGTGAGCCAGGTGTTGGTAAGTCTGCCATTGCCGAAGGGTTAGCGCTTAGAATCATAAAGCGTAAAGTATCTAGAATTCTGTTCAATAAGCGCGTGGTAACATTGGATTTAGCAAGTTTAGTGGCTGGAACAAAGTATCGCGGACAGTTTGAAGAGCGCATGAAAGCCGTTATGAACGAGCTTGAAAAGAATGATGATGTTATCTTATTCATCGACGAGATTCACACCATTGTTGGTGCGGGTGGAGCTACCGGAAGCTTGGATGCTTCCAACATGTTTAAACCGGCATTAGCCAGAGGCGAAATCCAATGTATTGGTGCGACAACGCTTGATGAATACAGACAATACATCGAAAAAGACGGGGCTTTAGAGCGTCGTTTCCAAAAGGTTATTGTTGAGCCCACCAGCGTTTCTGAAACTATTGAGATTTTAAATAATATTAAAGCGAAATACGAAGAACACCACAACGTAGATTACACGCCGGAAGCTATTGAAGCCTGTGTAAAATTAACCAACCGTTACATGACGGAGCGTTTTTTACCGGACAAGGCTATAGATGCTTTGGATGAGGCCGGGTCTCGCGTACATATCACAAACATTGAAGTTCCTAAGCAAATTATCGAGCTTGAAAAACAGTTGGAAGCTATAAAGGAAACTAAAAATGCGGTGGTTCGCAAACAGAAATACGAAGAAGCCGCTAAACTTAGAGATGACGAAAAACGTATTGAAAAAGAATTAGCTGTGGCTCAGGAAAAATGGGAAGAAGACACCAAGCAACACCGTGAAGTCGTTACTGAAGACAATGTTGCTGATGTGGTATCTATGATGACAGGTATTCCGGTGAATCGTATTGCACAGACAGAAATCAACAAACTGGCTGAATTACCAAACTTAATCAAAGGAAAGGTTATTGGTCAGGATGAGGCTGTCGCTAAAGTGGTTAAAGCCATTCAACGTAACCGTGCCGGACTTAAAGACCCGAATAAACCGATTGGTTCATTTATATTTTTAGGTCAAACCGGGGTTGGTAAAACACAGTTAGCCAAAGTATTATCCAGAGAGCTTTTTGATAGTGAAGACTCTCTGATTCGTATCGACATGAGTGAATACATGGAGAAATTTGCGATTTCGAGATTAATCGGAGCGCCTCCGGGTTACGTTGGTTACGAGGAAGGCGGACAGTTAACCGAAAAAGTAAGACGTAAGCCTTACGCTGTTATTTTATTAGATGAAATTGAAAAAGCACATCCTGATGTGTTCAACATGTTATTACAGGTGCTGGACGATGGCTATTTAACGGATAGCTTAGGTCGTAAAATCGACTTTAGAAACACCATCATCATCATGACATCGAATATCGGAGCACGTAAGCTTAAAGATTTTGGAACCGGCATCGGTTTCGGAACAGCTTCGCAAAAAGCTCAGGAAGATGCTAATGCCAAGAGTGTTATTGAAAACGCCCTGAAAAAATCGTTTGCTCCTGAGTTCTTAAACAGAATTGATGATGTTGTCATGTTTAACGCCCTTGAAAAAGAAGACATCAACAAGATTATCGATATCGAATTAAGCAAATTACTGCTTCGCATTAAAGATTTAGGATACACCTTAAAACTTAGTGATAAAGCTAAAGATTATATTGCCGAAAAAGGTTTTGACAAGCAATACGGTGCAAGACCATTAAAACGTGCAATTCAAAAGTATATCGAAGATGCATTGGCTGAGGAAATCATCACGTCTCACGTAGAAGAAGGCGATACGATTGCTATCGATTTAAACGATAGCACTCAGGAATTAGATATCAGCATTCAAAAAGCTGAAAACAATCCAACAGAATCCTAATGAATTTCTGTTACAAAAACCAAAAGCCCGAAATTAACTTTCGGGCTTTTTTATGGTTCAAATTTTACATCTAAATCGGCACAGCATAAGAGTTTTTAATCTCTCCCATAACAAATGTACTATGCGCACTGCCTATATTTTTTATACTTCCCAGGCGATCTAAAACAAAATTCTGATACTCCTTCATATCGCTAACCAGGATCTTTAAAAAGAAGTCATAATCTCCAGAAATATTATAACATTCAACAACTTCTTTCAACGACAAAACATCTTGCACAAATTGATTTCCTATTTCTCGCGTATGTTCTTTTAAAGTTACATTACAAAACACCATCAAACCTTTATTTAACTTTTCAGCATCTAAAACTGCAACATAATTCTTGATATACCCTGCTTTTTCAAGCTTCTTCACGCGTTCAAAAACGGGTGTCGTAGATAAATTAACTTTAGCCGCCAACTCCTTTGTTGTTAAATTCGATCGGTGTTGCAGTATTTTTAAGATTCTAAAATCAATCTCATCCAGGGGTATCGCAGAATTATTTTCTGGTAAACTCATATTCTACTTCAATTAAAAGATTATTCATCTTTGATGTGAATCAAAAATAGGAAATGCAACCAAAAAACAACACTTATTATTCATTTATATTCTTCAATTATAATTTTGAACAGGATTTTAAACCAATAACACATTATGAAAACTACCATTTTAGGATATCCAAGAATTGGATCCCATCGCGAACTAAAAAAAGCCTGCGAAGCCTTTTGGGATAAAAAAATTAACGAAGAAGATCTACTTAAAACAGCCCTGGACTTAAAAACCCGAAATTGGTTACAACAACAGGAATCGGGTATTGACTTAATCCCGTCCAACGACTTTTCACTTTACGATCAGGTGCTGGACACCTGTTTAATGGTGGGCTGTATACCTGAACGCTATAAATACATTCCAAAAGAGAATACTTTAGAATTATACTTTGCGATGGCAAGGGGATTACAAAAAGAGGGAATTGATGTCACCGCTATGGAAATGACCAAATGGTTCGATACCAACTACCACTATATAGTTCCTGAATTTGAAAAGAAACAAACCTTTAATTATTTTTCAAAAAAAGTTATTAAAGAGTATAAAGAAGCTTTGGCTATTGGGATCGAAACCAAACCTGTTTTAATTGGTCCGGTAACTTTTTTACTATTAGGTAAAGAAAAGGAAGAAGGATTCCAACGATTGGATTTACTGGATAAATTATTACCTGTTTATCTGGAAATTATTCAGGAATTAACAGATCTTGGGGTTGAATACATTCAGTTTGATGAACCTTGCCTGGCATTAAACCTGGGAAACAACGAGCGCCAGGCCATAACAACGACCTACCAAACGATACACAGGCAGTTTCCAAAACTAAAAATCTTCCTGGCAAATTATTTTGACTGCTATGGCGATAATTTGGAAACAGCGCTTCAATTACCAGTCGATACGCTGCATTTAGATCTGGTTCGCTGCCAATTACAATTGGATGATATATTAAACTCTGAACATTTTAATAAAAACACCAAACTTTCTTTAGGTGTGGTTGACGGTCGAAATATCTGGAAAAATGATTTTGAAGCATCATTAAAAACCATCGAAAAAGCCTTAACTAAAGTGCCTTTTGAAAACATATGTATTTCATCGTCCTGCTCCCTCTTACACACGCCGTATGATTTGGATTTAGAAACGAATCTGAAATTTGATATCAAACAATGGCTGGCATTTGCCAAGCAAAAACTGGAAGAAATCAATACGATTAAAAACTTATGCCTTCCGGAAAACGATGCATATTTACCATTGTACGAAGAGAATAAACTCGCTAACCTTAACAGAAAAACTTCTAAATTAATTCATAACAACGAGGTCAAAAACCGGGTTTTAAAACTCACGGAAGCAGATAGTCACCGAGAAAGTAATTTCAGCATAAGACAGGCTAAACAAAAGAATGCTTTAAATCTGCCACTCTACCCTACAACAACTATTGGTTCCTTTCCGCAAACCAAAGAGGTTAGAAACTGGCGTTTAAAGCATAAAAAAGGACAATTATCTCAGGAAGATTACGATAATCTAATCGCTAAAGAAATTGAAGATTCCATTCGCTTTCAGGAAGACATTGGTTTAGATGTTTTGGTCCATGGTGAATTTGAACGCAACGACATGGTTGAATATTTTGGTGAAAGACTTAATGGTTTTGCGTTTAGTGACTTTGGTTGGGTACAAAGCTATGGAAGCCGCTGCGTTAAACCTCCTATCTTGTTCGGTGATGTTTCTCGCGAAAATCGGATGACGGTAAAATGGTCAGAATATGCACAATCTTTAACAGAAAAACCCTTGAAAGGGATGCTAACCGGCCCGGTAACCATCTTACAATGGTCTTTCGTAAGAAACGACCAGCCAAGACAAGCAACCTGTAATCAAATTGCGTTGGCAATAAGAGATGAAGTGGTAGACCTGGAGAAACATGGTTTAAAAATCATTCAGATCGATGAACCCGCCATTCGTGAAGGCTTACCATTGCGAAAAGAAGCATGGGCCGAGTATTTAAACTGGGCTGTAAAAGCCTTTAGAATTTCAGCTAGCGGTGTTAAGGATGAAACTCAAATTCATACCCACATGTGCTATTCTGAATTTAATGATATTATTGCCAGTATTGCCGATATGGATGCCGATGTGATTACCATCGAAACATCACGTTCTGAAATGGAACTACTGGAAGCTTTTGTGAATTTTAATTATCCCAATGAAATAGGTCCTGGTGTTTACGATATTCATTCGCCACGTGTGCCTTCATTACAGGAAATTGAGAATTTACTCCTAAAAGCAAAACAGGTACTCCCTAAAGAACATATTTGGGTAAATCCGGATTGTGGTTTAAAAACCAGAGACTGGCCGGAAACGAAACAAGCTTTAGAAAACATTGTAAAAGCAGCAAAAAAATTAAGACAACAAGAATTAGAATTAGTTTAAACCTCCTAAAGAAGCCTGATTAAAAATCAGGCTTCTTTTTTATCTTTTGGTACTCTAAATAACAGAACAATTCCAATAAAAAAGAAAACAAACAGAAACAAAACCGCATTACGCATACTTCCTGTAAACTGAGCCACAAAACCGTATAAAAACGTTCCGATAATAATACCTATTTTTTCAGCAACATCATAAAAACTAAAGAATGATGTCGTATCGGTGGTTTCTGGTAAAAATTTAGAATAAGTCGATCGCGATAAGGCCTGTATGCCTCCCATAACAATTCCCACAAAACCAGCAGCGATATAAAAATCCATTGGGGTAATTACATAATACGCATACACACAAATAACCGCCCAAATGACGTTGATACCAATTAAAGTTTTAATATTTCCAAAGATTCTCGAAACTCTTGCTGTTACCATGGCGCCTAAAATGGCAACTACCTGAATCACCAGAATACTCACAATAAGTCCCATAGTTCGCTCAGCATCGGTTCCCCAGGCGATTTCTTCTTCTCCAAAATAAGTAGCAATAAGCATTACCGTTTGTACCGCCATACTATACACAAAGAAAGCACCTAAATAACGTTTCAGTTTTATGTTATGCGATAACTGACTCCAAACCAGTTTTAATTCTTTGAAACCATTTAAGATGACATTTTTCTTCGGACTGTCTTTTTTATTTCCTTTAGGCAAGTAATAAAAGGAATACTGACTGAACAGAATCCACCAGATACCAACGGAAATAAAAGAATATTTCATGGCTTTAATCTCGGCTGCTCCACTTTCATCGGTAGTAATTCCGAAAACATCCGGTTTCATAACCATTGCCAGATTCAGCAATAAAAGAATCACACTACCAACATACCCCAAAGAAAAGCCTTTGGCACTAATTCTATCCTGCTGACTGGCAAATGCAATATCAGGTAAATACGAATTGTTAATGGCAAAACTTACCCAAAAACCGACTAAACCAAAAAAGTAACACGCCAGACTAAAATAAATATGCTCTAAGGAAAACCAATACAAACCAATACAGGACACACCTCCTAAATAGCAGAAAAACTTCATAAAAACTTTCTTATTCCCCAAATAATCGGCAACACCAGAGATTAACGGCGTCACAATAGCAATGAATACAAAAGCCAAAGAAGTGGTGTAACTAATTAATGGAGCTCTGGAAATTTCGCCGCCAAAAACCGACACTTTTTCAATATCCGAAATTCTAAAAAGTGCCCCGTAAAAAATAGGAAATATAGCCGATGCGATAACTAAACTATACACCGAGTTTGCCCAGTCGTAAAAAGCCCAGGCATTTAACAGTTTCTTACTTCCTTTTTCTAATGGCTTCATAAAATAATTATAATCGGTTTTAAATAAAAAAGACTGCCCGAAATCAGGCAGCCTCAAAGTAAACAAATATTTTTAACTCTTATAAATTAAATCTTACTTAAATGACGTGACGCCAAACTTAGCCGCCTCTGCTTTTGCTTTAGGCGCCAAAGACGTTAAGTTTGCTATTCGTGAAGCATTTGAAGGATGTGTACTTAACATTTCTGGTGGTGCCTCACCTCCTACGGCATCCATTCTTTTCCATAATTCCGCAGCTTCGTCCGGATTATAACCAGCAATAGCCATTAAATATAAGCCAATCTCATCGGCTTCGGTTTCATGCGCTCTGCTGAATGGCAACATAACACCTACCTGAGAACCAACTCCATAAGCCTGATTAAATATGTCCAACGATTGTTTGTCCCCCGACAAGGCTACATTTCCCGCCAAGGCAACTCCTTGCTGAACGTAAGCCGCACTCATACGTTGCTGACCATGATTTGCCAAAGCATGTGCAACCTCATGGCCCACCACTGCCGCTAAGGCTGTTTCGTTTTTAGTTACTGGTAAAATTCCTGTGTAAACCACAATTTTTCCTCCTGGCATGCACCAGGCATTCACCGTTTTATCGTCAACCAGGTTATATTCCCACTTATAATCTTTTAAATAACCTTGATAACCGTTGGCATCTAGGTAACGTTCAGCCGCCTTAGCTATTCTTTGCCCCACGCGGGTGACCATATTTGCATCTGCAGTCCCGGTAATCACTTTATTTTCTGACAAAAATTGATTGTACTGTGCAAAGGATGTTGGAAATAATTGATCGTTCGATACAAAAGCCATGGTTTTCTTACCTGAAAACGGATTTGTAGCACACGAAAGAACGAATGCAAGAGTTCCTGATACTATAAGTGTTTTCTTCAGTTTCATCGTAATTTGGATTAAAATAGGGTATAAAAATACAAAAATTGTATCTTACTATTTTAGACGCTTTCATTTTTTAAAAGTCACTTAAACAAATAAAGATGATATACAAGCCTTCTGTTATGTTTAATCGAGACTTACGACTGACTTCCTAAAAAACACATCAACTCATGAAAAACATCTTGCTCTTTACCCTTACATTATTAATTTTCAGCTGCAATGGAAATGCGCAAAAAAATCAGAAATCTGCTTATAAAGTTTCTAAAACGGATGCCGAGTGGAAACAACAACTAACCCCTCAGGAATACCAGGTCCTGCGGAAATCGGGAACCGAACCTGCGTTTTCAAGTCCTTTAAATAAAAATTACGAAAAAGGCACTTATGTTTGTAAAGCCTGCAACACGCCGCTTTTTAAAAGCATTCATAAATTTGACTCGGGAACCGGGTGGCCAAGTTTTGATCAGGAAATAAAGGGCAACGTGGCTTACTCTAAAGATTCGCATGCTTTTTATGGCACAGAAGAGCATTGTGCAACCTGTGGCGGACATTTAGGGCACGTGTTTAATGATGGGCCAAAAAATACCACAGGAAAACGCCACTGCATAAATGGCGTGGCTTTAAAATTTATTCCCGACACCAAATAAAATAGTAACTTTACGCTCATGGAAAGTTATTTAACCAGCATTACTAAGCAATTTCAATATTATAAAAGCCTAGGAGATAAAACCTTTAACCAACTCTCTTTTGACGACATCTCTTGGCAAAGCAGCGAGGATACCAATAGTATATCGATTATTGCAAAACATATGGTTGGGAATATGCTAAGCCGATGGACTAATTTCCTCACGGAAGATGGTTAAAAATCATGGCGTAATCGGGAGGATGAGTTTATAAGCTCATACACATCAAAAGAAGACCTAATCGCATCTTGGGAAAGCGGCTGGTTGACCTTATTCAAAGCTATAAATGCGTTGAAGGAATCCGATTTGGAATCTATCATTTATATTAGAAATGAAGGTCATACCGTTTTAGAAGCGATTAACAGACAATTAGCACATTACAGTTACCATATTGGTCAAATAGTGTTTCTCGGCAAGTTATTGAAAGGAAATGACTGGCAGTCGCTGTCTATTCCAAAAGGAGAATCTTCAACATATAATGCTAAAAAATTTAGTTTGGAAAAAACGAAAAGGCATTTTACCGATGATATTTAAAACAGAAACAGTCTTCAAAATCAAAATTTTGAAGACTGTTTTTATTTTGGAAATATATTTTAATCTTTTAACGTACTTGTTGTATAATATCCACGTTCCCTGGTAATCATACCCTCGTCATTAAAATTATGAGTAAACATCAAAGGAACTGTAAATTTCTTATCGTCTGATTTACGAGTCAATCGTAATTTCCACCAGGACTGAACAACTTTACCACCCCATATTTCATATTCTAAATAATCCGGATAACCAACCACATCAATGGCATCAATGGTCCAGGCTGTCAAAAACGCTTTAAAATGCGACTTTTCATCTTCTAATCCGTTGGTTTCACCATCAGGCATATCTAGATTTGAAAACCGAGCATTTTCAGCAAAATAACTAAAACCTTTTTCGATGTCGCCGTGCTCCAAAGCACCTATCATACGGCGTACTTTATTGATATATTCATGTTCATTATAAATCGTACCATTTGTTCGAACATCTCGCGCTTGGCCAATGGCATCAAATACAGTACCATCATCATAGGTAATCACCGTTTTAATTTTGTTGTCATCATTGATAACAAATAACCTGTGCAGCTGCATATTGAGCTTTACCCCTGTTTTGTCGTGCACACCTTTTAAATAATCCCAGGTCTGCACCCATAAGCCTGATTCTTTATATTCCAAAGCATCAGGATATGCGCCTTTAGCACGTTCTATACTCAAATAGGAAACATTATCCTTCCAGAAAGCCACCTGCTTTAAATATTGATGTTTATCAACCCCTTTATCATCAGGATTATTACTCATCCCGTTATAGGCTTTAAAATCGTCGGCCAGATAACTGGCTACTTTAACGGTGTCGCCTTTCACAAAGGCTTGAGTCATATCTTCTACAACTTTTATTGCAGGATGCTCAATGTAAATAGTTCCGTTTTTTTTTGTCTGAGAGTACATGATGAACGAGGGGATCAACATGCAGATAATAGCGAGTTTTTTCATTTTGAATAAATTTTTGGTTAATTAATCTTTTTAAATTTAATCAAAATAACTGAAAATGAATGATTTACACATGATTATTTCTTACAGCATGATTAAGAAAATTTAGCTTAGAACCTAAATATCGGACTTCAAAGTTCTTTTATAGGGTTGAATAATTAATCGGGCTTCCCTATCGAAACGCACATAATTATAGACCCAGTTTACAAAAACCACCATGCGATTTCTGAATCCTATTAAGAAAAATAAATGCACAAACATCCAGACATACCAGGCTAAGACCCCTTGAAATTTAAACCTTGGCAAATCCACTACCGCTTTATTTCTTCCAATGGTAGCCATAGCTCCTTTATCCTTATATTGAAACGGCTTCATGGCTCTACCTTCTATTAAATGCAGCATATTGTCTCCCAGTTGTTTTCCCTGTTGTATAGCAGGTTGTGCCATCATTGGAAATCCGTTCGGATAATCTTCCGTTTCCATACTGGCCACATCTCCAACGGCAAAAATATGGTCGAATCCTTTTACCTGATTGAATGCGTTTACAATAATTCTATTGCCTCTGGTAATGAACTCTGAAGCATCCAAACCTTTTATTGTAGCCCCTTTTACCCCTGCCGCCCAGATTAAAGTTGCAGTCTCGAAAGTTAAATCGGTATTGGTTGTAACGATTTTTCCATCATACCCCGTTACACGTACATTTTTCCAGATGTGAACACCTAGTTTTTCCAGAAAATCTTCGGCTTTAGACGATGCTTTATCACTCATCCCCTTTAAGACACAATCGCCGGATTGAATGATGTGAATTTGAGCCATGCGCGTATCTAAATCCGGGTAATCTTTTGGTAAGATACCTTTCTTTATTTCTGCCAAAGCACCCGCCAATTCCACACCTGTCGGCCCGCCTCCCACAATAACGAAATTCATTAAGGCATTGCGTTCATTTAGATCTGAAGTCAGTAAAGCCTCTTCAAAATTTTCAAGAATCAAACTTCGTAAGTTTAAAGACTGTGGTATGGTTTTCATAGCCATACTGTTCTTTTCGATTTCAGCATTCCCAAAATAATTCGTTTGCGATCCCGATGCCACCACCAGATAATCAAATTTTAAATTCCCTATATCGGTCTTTACTTTTTTTCCTGCAGTGTCTATTTCTTCAACATGAGCTAGTCTGAAATGAAAATTAGGAAAGTCTTTAAGTATTTTACGAATAGGATACGCGATAGAATCAGGTTCCAATCCACCTGTAGACACCTGATAAAGTAGTGGTTGAAAGGTATGGTAATTGTGCTTATCTAGCAAAACGACCTGTACTTCTTGCTTCGATAACTTTTTTGCCAGAGATATTCCAGCAAAACCACCGCCTATAATTACGACTCGGGGAAAACTTGTTCTGGGAATGTTCATATAGTAAATCTTACTAACAAAGGTAACAAAAGATACAAATTTATAGGGTTCTAAATTCTTTATATGGATAAGGTTTCGTAAATTCGTTGCCGGAAAAATAACGATTAAAAAAATCTCATGAGTAAATACGATATTATTGTTCTTGGAAGTGGTCCTGGTGGTTATGTAACGGCTATTAGAGCATCGCAGTTAGGTTTTAAAACTGCCATTATTGAAAAAGAAAACCTTGGTGGTGTATGTTTAAATTGGGGATGTATCCCTACAAAAGCCTTACTAAAATCTGCCCAAGTATTTGAGTATCTTAAGCATGCTGAAGATTACGGACTAAAAGTTAAGGAAGCAGAACACGATTTTGATGCTGTTGTAAAACGTAGCCGTGGTGTTGCGGAAGGTATGAGCAAAGGTGTTCAGTTCTTAATGAAAAAGAATAAAATTGATGTTATTAACGGTTACGGAACACTAAAACCTGGTAAAAAAGTTGATGTAGACGGAACGGAATATAGCGCAGACCATATTATTATTGCAACTGGAGCACGTTCTCGCGAATTACCAAGCTTACCACAGGATGGTAAAAAAGTAATTGGTTACAGAGAAGCGATGACTTTACCTGAACAACCAAAGAAAATGATTGTAGTTGGTTCTGGAGCTATTGGTGTGGAGTTTGCATACTTCTACAACTCTATGGGAACCGAAGTAACAATTGTAGAGTACTTACCAAACATTGTTCCTGTTGAAGACGAAGATGTTTCTAAACAACTAGAGCGTTCGTTCAAGAAAAGTGGCATCAACATTATGACTTCTGCTGAAGTAACAAAAGTGGATACTTCTGGAGAAGGTGTTAAAGCGACTGTAAAAACTGCAAAAGGAGAAGAAGTTTTAGAAGCTGATATCATTTTGAGTGCTGTAGGTATTAAAACAAACATTGAAAACATCGGATTGGAAGATGTTGGTATTGTTGTAGACCGCGATAAAATATTAGTAAACAGTTTCTACCAAACTAACATTCCTGGTTACTACGCTATTGGTGATGTGACTCCGGGACAGGCTTTAGCACACGTCGCTTCTGCTGAAGGTATTTTATGTGTTGAAAAAATTGCTGGACAACACGTGGAAGCTTTAGATTACGGAAATATTCCTGGATGTACTTACGCTACGCCTGAAATTGCAAGTGTTGGTTTAACCGAAAAACAAGCTAAAGAAAAAGGATACGATATCAAAATCGGTAAATTCCCTTTCTCAGCTTCAGGTAAAGCTAGTGCTGGAGGAAACAAAGACGGATTTGTAAAAGTAATTTTCGATGCTAAATACGGTGAATGGTTAGGATGCCATATGATTGGTGCTGGTGTGACCGATATGATTGCTGAAGCTGTTGTGGCTAGAAAATTAGAAACTACAGGGCATGAAGTATTAAAAGCAGTGCACCCTCACCCAACCATGAGTGAAGCGGTTATGGAAGCTGTAGCTGCTGCTTACGACGAAGTAATTCACATCTAAAACAGGCTTTTTTAAACAAGTTAGATTATTAGATTTCTTAGAATAAAAAAGGTTTCAGCATATACTGAAACCTTTTTTATTTCTTTAAAATTTTAATTTAGACCCAACGGTAAATGATTCTCTTAAGCCCGAAGTAAAATCTGTTTTTATAGGATTATCATTTGAAGACCTATAATTAAACTGAGCATTAAACATTAAATTATTTGTAGGTTCGTATTCAATACCAAAGTTTGCATTCAACAAAGGGGAATCATTACCTGTTAAACCATCCTTAAACAACATTAAATTGACCCCACTAAACAACTTCCATTTTTCGTTTAATTTTACCTCAAATAAAACGGGCATTTCAAATTTTGAATAGATTCCAAAATCAACTATTTGCGCCTTCTGAATAATATTTAGATTACTATTAATTCTCAAAATATAAAAATCATTAGTTACTTCAAATGTAGAGCCACTATCTTCAATCGAGCTTTTACATTGTAAATTCTGCCCATTTAAATGTAAAACTCCAATAAAAGCCAATATTTGAAATGTTAGTTTTTTACTCACAACTTAAATTCAACACCTAATGATACCACATCAATATTAGGCCCTACATCAATAGAAGAATCCATATTAAATAATTTATAACCCAAAACAATATCTGTAGATTTAAAAAGTTCATATTGAATTTTTGGTGCAAAATAAAACCCGCTGGAATAAGGATGAGAATCTATAGCGAATGCATACCCCAAATCTATTCCAAAAGACAACTTTTCAGTTAAGTTAAAACGGCTGGTTAACGCTATTGGGAGCATTTTAATATCACCCCTGGCGGAAATTTTTAAACCGGATAAATCATATTCGTCACTTTTAAACCAATAAGACAACCCTGTGGTAAACCCAAAATCTAAATTCTTATTTATATTCACTAAATAAGTCGCGTCAAAAGCGAGAGCAAAATTATTTACTCCTCCATTCGACCCTACACTTGTAGCGACTTTTAATTCTTGAGCTTGTAATTTAATTAATCCTAGAAATAGGAATAATAGCAGTAAGTTTCTTTTCATGATTGATTCAGTTTTTAAGATTAATAATACAAACCTAAGAATATATCATGTTAAAAATCTCACAATACAATCATAAAAAAACGACAATATATCGTTAAGAAAAACTAAATAAAACTCTGGATAGCCAACTCGTAACTCTGCAAACCAAAGCCCAAAATAACGCCTTTCGCGTTAGGAGAAATATACGATTGATGTCTGAATTCCTCTCGACCAAACGTATTTGAAATATGAACTTCCACAACTGGTGTTTCAATACCTTTAATCGCATCGCCAATGCCTATTGACGTGTGCGTATACGCACCTGCATTTAAAATCACACCGTTATAACTAAAACCGACCTCGTGTAATTTATTGATAATTTCTCCTTCTACATTCGACTGGTAATATTCTAAACTTATACCTTCGTATTTTTCTTTGATGGTATCAAAAAACTCAGTAAAAGTTAAACTGCCGTAAATGGCTGGTTCACGCTTTCCTAATAAGTTTAAATTGGGACCATTAATAATGAGTATCTTTTTCATTTAAGTGTTTATCGTACTTATTTAATTTTTAAAAAATCGATTTGTGTCTTCTCACCTTTCTTTAAATTAGACATGGCTTTTATACTATTATCACCATCTTTTAACTCTACAATAACAGTATTTGGTGCAATGCTTCCTTCGTTAACAGCATTAATCACAATAGAGGTCTTTCCATCTATCAAATCTAGATTAATAACCTTTTGCGTATTGGTGGCTTCAAAATGAGTCAGCAACGATTTATCGTTAACTTTTATGTTTATTTTATCACCGTCTTCCTTGCCGCCATCATAAATAATTAAAGACACCGATTTTGATTTTGAAAATACACTTAGCGTTTGGTCCTTACGAAGGATGTTCATATTCAATGAATCCATCATCTTCATAGAACTTAATTTTTCTTTAATACTATCGGAGACCTTTTTTGAATTATTGATCTTCTTAATTACCTTATCAAACTTAGCCTCCATTTTCTCTAATGGACTCAACATTAATTCACCATTAACACACTTCGTGTTATCTGAAAATAAACCTATAAAATCAGCTTTAATTTTATCGCTCTTCTTAAACGTAAAGTCTCTTATTGTAGTATTAATAAAACAGAAATCATCCTGAGTTATCGGAGATTTGGTATACACAATTCCGGTTTCTCTAAAATTTAATTCCTTTTTATCTTCATAATATTCACCTCTAATGATTGAACGCGTTTCATGCTCACCTCCCATTCCTGTTAGAGAATAGCCTTTTACTTTGCCCATATGTTCAGTTAGAGCTATTTTATATGATATATTAACCGTATCATTAATCCTTACAAATCCAATATATTCATAAGATTGCTGAGCATTTGAAAATATGGCTGTAAAGAAAAACAGAAAAACAACAAGACACTTACGAAACATATTTGGATTTTTAATAAATTGTATAAACAAACATAAAATAATTAATTATGAAAATTAAATTTTTACTGACATTATTAGCGGTGTTAACTACGTACTCGGTAAGCTACGCTTCTTTTCCTGTTCAGAGGACTGTAAACACTGTTACAGAACTAACATCAAACTCTACAAATGAAATTTTAACCCCCATCACTTCTTCTGTAGTTTCTCAAAACAAATGGGTTGGAGTCGCTTTATGGTTCTTTTTAGGTTGGCCGTTTGCCGCTCATCGTTGGTATTATAAAAAACCAGTACTAATTAATATTTTATTCATCATAACTATTGCTGGTTTGGGAATCTGGGGAATTGTAGATCTAATTAATATTTTATCAGACAACTTTTAAAAATTTTTACTGAAATATATTGTAAATCCGAAGTAATCTCACTTCGGATTTATTCTTTTTTAAATAATACAACTGACCAGATAAGTGAACATTATTTTCCACATATTTTAACTAGGTAAGAAAAACTGATTTAAAGACGAAAGAAAATAACTAAATGTTTTTTAGATAGATACAGGATTTTTTATTAAATTGTATCAACAAACATAAAACGATTAATTATGAAATTTAAAATTTTACTTACATTATTGGTAGCTTTATTTTCGTTCTCTGCAAGCTACGCATCTTTTCCTGTAAAAAGAACTGTTAGCACCGCTACAGAAATCACAACCGGTGATTCTACAACCACAGAAGTGTTAACGCCAATTGCTTCTGCAGTGGGCGACAACTTAGTAGTGGGTATTCTGTTATGGTTCTTCCTAGGATGGGCTGCAGGACACAGATGGTACTACGGAAAACCAATCCTTTGGAACATTGTGTTCATTTTAACAGCTGGTGGATTAGGTGTTTGGTGGATTATCGATTTAATTAATATGATTACTGGTAGATTTTAAAATTTAATGACATAATTATTACCAACAATCAACCAAAATTAAATCATAACCATTTAGTATTAATGCTAATCTTACTTGATAAAAAAAAGGCCGAAAGTATTCTTTCGGCTTTTTTTTACTTATCTCCACTTTTTTAAATGTCTTAGAACTGCTCAAAGCTGAAAATAATTTACTTTTATCCCTATGAAATGGGAAAACGCTTTAAAAGACTATCAGTTATACTTAAAGATTGAACGTGGTTTATCTCAAAACTCCATCGATAACTATACTTTAGACATCAGAAAGCTTATAAAATACTTAGAAGCTCATAATGATACTATTTCACCTGTTGATATAAAAACCGAAAGCATTCAGCAATTTATTTATGAGACAGCTAAAAATGTAAATGCCAGATCGCAGTCCAGATTAATATCTGGCTTGCGCAGCTTTTTTAGCTATCTCGTTTTTGAAGACTACCGGGAAACCAACCCGCTGGACCTTATAGAATCTCCTAAAATAGGGCGAAAACTTCCCGACACCTTATCTGAAGAAGAAATCGATAAACTTATTGCGGCAATTGATTTAAGCAAACCGGAAGGCGAACGCAACAGAGCCATTTTGGAAACGCTTTATGGTTGTGGCTTGCGTGTAAGCGAACTCATCAGCTTAAAACTTTCCGATTTATTTTTTGATGAAGGCTTTATTAAAGTAACAGGAAAAGGTGACAAACAACGTTTTGTACCCATTGTGGAAGTAACTCAGAAATACATCAATATTTACAGAAAGGAAATTCGAAATCATCTGCCTGTTCAACCTGGGCATGAGGATACACTATTTTTAAATCGTCGTGGTAAACAACTAACACGTGCCATGATTTTTACCATTATCAAACAACTAGCTGAAAAAATAGGATTAAAAAAGAGTATTTCGCCGCATACCTTCCGACATTCGTTTGCCACGCATTTACTGCAAAACGATGCCGATTTACGCTCTATTCAATTGATGTTGGGGCATGAAAGTATCACCACAACCGAAATTTACGTACATCTCGATAAAAGCCATTTAACCAAAGTGGTAGAAAAATACCACCCGAGAAAATAAAAAACGCTTAAAAAGAAAACTTTTGTAAACCTGAACTTATTTCAGGTGCTCCTATTTAGATTACTCCTCTTTTTCAGTAGTCTCAAATAAATTCAGGATGACAATTGAAACTAGATATTGTAAAGAAATGTTATTACGAGAAATTTTCGTTTCGAAATAATCGCATCAAAATTTAACCAACGTAGTCAAGATATTCTGAAAAATAAAAAAGCCTCAACTTGTGTTGAGGCTTTTTTATTTATGCTATAACGATAATTATTTCGCAATATTTACCGCTCTGGTTTCTCTGATTACCGTTACTTTTACTTGTCCAGGATAAGTCATATCTGTTTGAACTTTCTGTGAGATGTTAAATGATAAATCTGCCGCTTTTTGATCGTCTACTTTTTCACTTTCAACAATTACACGTAATTCACGTCCTGCCTGAATAGCGTATGCTTTCTTAACACCGTTAAATCCGAAAGCAATATCTTCAAGATCTTTTAAACGTTGAATATAGCTATCTAATACCTGACGTCTTGCGCCTGGTCTTGCGCCTGAAATCGCATCACATACTTGAATAATCGGCGCTAGTAACGATTTCATTTCAATCTCGTCGTGGTGAGCCCCAATCGCGTTACATACATCTTCCTTCTCTCCAAACTTCTCAGCCCACTGCATACCTAAAATAGCGTGAGGCGTTTCCATATCGGCTTCTGCATCCGGCACTTTTCCTATATCATGTAATAATCCGGCACGCTTCGCTAATTTTGGATTTAACCCTAATTCTGCTGCCATCACGCCACAAAGCTTAGCCACTTCACGCGAGTGTTGTAATAAGTTTTGTCCGTAAGAAGAACGGTATTTCATTCGACCTACCATCTTAATTAACTCAGGGTGTAAGTTGTGAATCCCTAAATCAATTACCGTACGTTTACCAACTTCAATAATCTCCTGCTCGATTTGCTTTTGTGTTTTTTGAACCACCTCTTCAATACGAGCTGGATGAATACGACCATCGGTTACTAACTTGTGTAACGATAAACGCGCCACTTCACGACGCACAGCATCAAAACAAGACAGAATAATCGCTTCCGGTGTATCATCTACAATAATTTCCACACCTGTAGCGGCTTCAATCGCACGGATATTACGTCCTTCACGACCAATAATTCTACCTTTAACATCATCAGATTCGATGTTGAATACAGACACACAGTTATCTACAGCTTCTTCTGTACCTATGCGCTGAATGGTGTTGATTATAACTTTCTTCGCCTCTTGTTCTGCAGTTAATTTAGCTTCTTCTAAAGAACTTTGAATATAAGCCATAGCGTCATTTCTTGCTTCGCCTTTTAAAGACTCTATAAGTTGCGCTTTAGCTTCTTCAGCTGATAAACTCGAGATAACTTCCAGTTGTTCTACCTGACTTTTGTGTAAACGATCGATTTCCTCCTGCTTCTTATCTAAAACATCCAGTCTGTGATCATAGTCTTTTAATTTCGCCTCTAAACTTTCGTTAAGTTTTTTGTTTTTGGCTAATTCACTGGAAACCTGAGACTCCTTATCGCGTGTGCGCTTTTCGGCTTCTGCCATTTTTTTGTCACGAGATAAAATGACCTTTTCGTGCTCCGATTTAAGTTCGATGAATTTTTCTTTAGCCTGAAGAATTTTATCTTTTTTTATCGACTCGCCCTCACTGTTGGCTTCCTTGATAATTAAACTGGCACTTTTTTTAGCTTCCTTTACCAGCTTAGACGCATTATTTTTTTCTAATACTTTAGCAATAACAAAACCTATTGCTATCCCTAATATTCCCCCTCCTGCAATTAATATAATTGAGTTATCCATTGTTGATTTTAGTTGATTTAAACATATAAAAAAGCCCGCACCAGTATAAAGTTTTGTATAAACTCCTTAAAAACAAGTTTAGGGTTAACAAGCTGATCAAGGGTCTGCTCAAGGCAGCATGCTTTAACAACTTAAACTCACCCTTTTTAAAGAATTAACGTTGAGTTTATCAAAAAAAATCACTAATGCAGGCAGTATTTTAAACTTATTTTAAAGAACGCTTAAGAGACCAAATAAGACTGAAGCAAATCGTTTAATGCACTTAATTTATCTTCTACATGTTCATTAACATGTTCCTTATCTATTGATTTCTGTTCTACTTGCGCGGCAAACTGTAAGGCACACATAGCTAACACATCTTGCTTATCGCGAACAGAATAACTTTGCTCAAACTGCTTAATCATTGCCTCGATATTTTTAGCCGCTTTACGTAATCCTTCTTCTTGACTCGGGTCAATATTTAAAGGATATACCCTATTTGCTATAGATAGCTTTATTTTAAGCTTGTCTGACATTGATTCGATTTAGCTTTAATCGGAGAGTTGAGCAATACAATGATCTATATCTCTAATTAAAGCATTTATTTTAAGCTTAGTTTCTCTTTTATTTTCGTCACTGCCAAGTATTGTATTTGCCATTATAAGAGCTTCATATTTCTCTTCCCAATTTGCAATACGTTCTTTTTGGGCCGAAATTTCTTGTCTTGAAGCTACTAAATCGTCCTTTAGCTTCGAGTTTTCAAGCTTCAAAAGCTCTAATCTATGTAATACTTTGCTAATTTTGCTTTCTAAAGAATCTACAATATCTTCAATATTACCCATTTGCAAATTTCAATACTTATTACACAAAGTTAACATACATTGGTATAAATAACAATTGTTTTTTAATAAAATTTCAAATTTGTCGTTATTACTCTAAATCAACAAAATGGCTTGATATTTCTTTTATTTTTGCAGTATCATACCAAATTTATAACTTAGCAACAACTACTTTTTTATGAGATTAGTCCTATTTCTACTTACAACCTTTTCTTTAATTACTCAGGCTCAAAACCCTTACCCTCAGGATTATTTTGGCCACCCTTTGGAAGTGCCTCTAATTCTCTCCGGAACCTTTGCTGAATTACGCTCCAATCATTTTCATTCAGGAATGGATATAAAAACACAGCAACGTGAAGGCCTTAGGGTTATAGCAGCTGCCGATGGTTTTGTAAGTCGCATAAAAATTTCTCATTACGGATATGGTAAAGCACTGTATATCACCCACCCTAACGGATACACAACTGTTTATGCTCATTTACAGAAATTTGCTCCAGAAATTGAAGCATACGTAAAAGAACGCCAATACGAAGCCGAATCGTATGAAATTGAATTATTTCCTTCGGCCAACGAGATACGGGTAAACAAAGGTGAACATGTGGCTTTTAGTGGGAATACGGGAGGTTCTGGTGGACCTCACCTGCATTTCGAAATCAGAAACAAGGATGAACACACCCTAAACCCGATGCTTTTTGGTATCAGCATAGCCGATACAACCAAACCAACCATCAAATCCATTTATGCTTATCCTTTAAACGATTCGTCTACAGTCAACAATTCAGGCAAAAAACAAAAGCTTAGATTAATTCCAATGGCTTCAGGCGACTACACTACCGAAAATATAGAGGCTTACGGAACTATTGGTATTGGTATCGAAACGAACGACAGGCAAAATTTGGCAGCAAACTCAAATGGCGTGTACCAGATTCAATCATTTTTAAACGGTAATCAGAATTTCGAAATAAATTTTAAGTCCTTTTCATTTGATGAAACCCGAAACATCAATCAGCTTATCGATTACGAACACTATACCGAAACCAAACATCGCATACAACGATTGTTTAATCAAAACAATACCTTAAGCTTATACAGCCCTGAATTTAATAACGGCCATTTGACTATTAAAGACAGTACTAATGCTATTTATAAAATTCGGGTGGTGGATTATGAGGATAATGATGCCTGGGTAACCATTAATATCAAAGGAAATAAAACCGACATATCACAGTCTGCTACTGAACAAAAAACACCTTATTATATATACGCGAACCAAAGCACCAATTTAAAGTCTGGTAATGTGTCTGTTCATTTTTACCCTGAAACGTTTTACAAAAATTTCTATATCGATTTTAAGGTTAAGAATGACACGCTAACGCTTCATAAAGACATTATACCTACAAGGAATAATTTCAATATCAATTTCAACGTGAGTCATTATAAAGGTGCAGATAAAGATAAATTGTATGTTTCCAGATTAGTTGGACGAAAAAGCAACTATCCGGTATACACCGAAACAAAAAGAGTTGGAGACACCTTAATAGCTAGTACGAAGTATTTAGGTTCTTATACGCTTACTGCCGATACAATGAAGCCAACCATTACACCTGTAAACTTTAAAAACGAACAATGGCTTAGCAATTATCGCTTTCTAAAATTGAAAATTGACGATTCTGGTTCAGGCATTTCAAATTACAGAGCCACCATAAATGGTAAGTGGATTTTAATGGAGTACGAATACAAAAACAACACACTTACTTTCGACTTTAATGACCATATTTCAACCGAAACCAAAAATAATTTCAAACTTATAGTTACCGATAATGTGGGAAATAGTTCTACATTTGAGTCTGTATTCTATAGAAAAAACTAAATATCTTTTGAAAAGCCAATTTTACGTTTTAGCCTTTCTGTTTTTAATCCTGCCATTCTCTGGAGCATCACAAACAGCAACTATTAAAGGAATTATTCTGGACGATACCAATGCACCAGTTGCTAACGTAAATATAAAATCGAATACCAGCGGAACCACAACCAATGTAAACGGGTTCTACCTTTTAAACATTCCGGCTAATCAGGATATTTCTATTGAATTCACGCATCTGTCTTACAAGAAAATAGCCAGTACATTTCACCTTAAAAATGGTGAAACACTGGAATTCAACCCGGTAATGAATACAGCTACCGAACAAATTGCGACAGTGGTGATTAATAATGTGAGTCAGCGAGATGTTGAAGGCATTATTACCTTAAAACCGGAAACCATTAGAAAAATTCCGGGAGCCAATGCCGGTGTTGAAAACCTGCTGTTAACCCTTCCCGGAGTTAGTAATAACAACGAATTAAGCACCCAATATTCCGTACGAGGCGGTAATTACGACGAAAATCTGGTTTATGTTAATGACATTGAAGTGTACAGACCGTTTTTAATTCGTTCCGGACAACAGGAAGGCTTAAGCTTTGTAAATACCGATTTAGTACAGAATGTCGATTTCTCAGCCGGCGGTTTTCAGGCTAAATATGGTGACAAATTATCATCAGTATTAGATATTACCTATAAAACGCCATATCAGTTTGAAGTCAATGCCGATTTAAGCTTATTAGGCGGAAGCTTATCAGTTGAAAACATAAGTAAAGATTCAAAATTTACAGCTATTGCCGGTGTGCGCTACCGAGATAATAGTTTACTTGTTCAGGCCAAAGAAACGGAAACTAATTATCAACCCTCCTTTGCCGATATTCAAACCTACTTAACCTATAAATTTTCCAATAAATTTCATTTAAGTTTTTTAGGAAACGCTTCCATTAACAAATACAATTACCAACCTGAAACGCGTCAAACCAATTTTGGTACGTTTAGCGACCCTATTGCACTTTTGGTGTTTTATGAAGGTCAGGAAAAAGATCAGTACCGTACATTTTTCGGCGCCTTAAACGGGTCGTATTTTATAAATGATAACCTGAATTTAAAACTCCTTACTTCAACATATCACACTACCGAAGAAGAGTACTTCGATATTTTAGCACAGTACCGATTAGGTGAAGTCAATACCGATATCGGTGGCGAAAATCTTGGAAATGTGGAATATAGTCGCGGTATTGGAAGTCAGTTAAACCATGGTCGAAACGATTTAGACGCTTTAATAAGCACCATAGAGCATAAAGGTGATTTTAAAATCGATGAAAACCGCTTGGAATGGTCTCTAAAATACACCCATGAAGATATTCGTGACCGATTAATTGAATGGGAAGTTATCGATTCTGCAGGCTTTTCTATCCGTCCACCAAAAGCTGCTCCAAACGAACAGCCTTATATAGCATATTCCGGGCCTTTGGAAGCCTTTCAAAATGTAAGAAGCCTGAACAAAACGCAAATCAATCGCATACAGGCATATTTTCAATGGAGTAAACGTACCTTGCTAGGAAATAGTGATGTTTGGTACAATGCAGGCGTTCGAGTACATAATTGGTCGGTGAATGGTTTGGGAATCAAAAAATCAAATCAAACGGTTTTCAGTCCAAGGGCCCAATTCGCTATAAAGCCTGACTGGAATAAAGATATGTTGTTTAGAGTGGCTGCCGGATTGTATTATCAACCGCCGTTTTACCGAGAACTGCGAGATGCAAACGGTGTGGTTCAACCTAGCGTTAAGGCACAACAATCCTATCATATTGTTTTTGGGAATGATTATAGTTTTAAAATGTGGAATCGGCCTTTTAAACTGACTTCGGAAGCCTATTATAAAAATCTGAATGATGTTAACCCATACACAATTGAAAACGTTCGCATACGCTATAGGGCAACAAACAATGCTAAAGCATATGCCTACGGATTGGACATGCGTTTGAATGGAGAGTTTGTTCCGGGAACCGAATCATGGTTTAGTTTTGGATATTTAAAAACCGAGGAAAACATTGATAACCGCGGGTATATTGCCCGACCAACCGATCAGCGTTTAAAATTCGCTGCTTTATTTCAGGATTATGTGCCCAATGTCCCTAATTTAAAGGTGTATTTAAATTTAGTCTACAACACCGGATTACCCGGAGGTTCTCCTAGCTATGCCGATGTTTACAAATATCAAAACCGTTTACCAGATTACAAGCGTGCCGATTTAGGCTTGCAATTTGTTTTAGTTGATGCAAACAAACGGTTCAATCACGGATGGAAAAAACCGTTCAAGGCCTTGTCTTTTGGTTTTGAAATTTACAACATGTTCGATGCGCAAAACTCAATTACCAACACCTGGGTACGTGACGTATACACCAAAAGACAGTACGGTATTCCTAATTATTTAACGCCGCGTGTTTTCAATGTAAGAACAACGATGAAGTTCTAATTTGCAGTAAAGGTCTTTAAAACATCAACAACGTAATCAACTTCCGCCTTGGTATTAAAAATACTAAATGAAAAACGAAGAGACGGTTTCTCAAGGGCTTCAGCGTCTAAAATTTCGGAAAGCACATGCGATTTCTGACTGCTTCCGCTTTGGCAGGCACTTCCTCTGGAACAGGCTATACCTTTTAAATCTAACTGAAACAACATCATGGAGGCATCTACTTTAGAACTCGGTAATCGTAAATTCAGTATGGTGTAAATACTTTGTTCTGAATTAGCAGATTGCCCGTTAAACTGAACATCGGGAATGACCTTTTTTATCGCTTCTATGAAATACGTTTTTAAATGTTGTACGTAGGTTTGCTCTTGTTCTAAATTATCATAAGCTAATTTAATAGCCATTTCCATTCCTGCAATATGATGCACACTTTCGGTTCCGGCTCGCAAACCGCGCTCCTGTTCTCCTCCGAAAATTAACGGTTTCAATCCGGAGTCCTTTCTTACATATACAAAACCAACTCCTTTAGGGCCTTGAAATTTATGCGCAGACGCTGCTAAAAAATCAACTTTAACCTCCTGTAAATCTAATTTGTAATGCCCTAAAGACTGCACAGCATCACTGTGAAATAATGCATCATATTTATTACATAAATCTGCAACCTGCTTAATATCTAAAATATTACCTATTTCATTATTAACATGCATCAAACTAACGAGGGTCTTTTCCTCGGTATCTAATAAAGTCTCCAGATGCAAATAATCCACATCTCCATTGGCATCAAGATTAACATAACTAATCTGAATACCGTATTCTTTATCTAAAGCCTGAACGGTATGCAAAACCGCATGATGTTCAACTTTAGAGGTTACAATATGCTTCACATTTAAATCTCGAACAGCAGATCTTAACACCAGATTATCAGCTTCGGTACCACCTGAAGTAAACACAATCTCTCCGGCAGTACAATTTAAATAACCCGCTATAGTCTTTCGGGCCTTCTCGATCAGTACTTTTGAGGAACGACCAAAACTATGAGATGATGACGCGTTACCATAATTCGTTTTCATCACTTGAGAAATCACCTCTATAACCTCACTCCGTATTGGCGTAGTTGCGGCATTATCAAAATAAACCTGTTGCATAATTGTATTTTTCATCACAAAATTACTCAGAATAAAATTATTGACAATATGCTACGTTATAAAATACAATTCGTTTATTTTTGCCTTAAAACCCAAATAGAATGCGTAAGATATTTTTTATTTTAACTACACTAAGTTTATTAACCTATTCGGCATGTGATGATGGAGATGTAATTACAGTAGAATTCGATTTTGATGACGAATATGCTGTATGCGAGGGTACCGGTAGTTTAGTGTTTTATAAAACAAAAAATGATCCTTCTGAATCTTTATCGGTAAGAATCTCAGAATTAAGCAGCCTAAGTGAAATTTTAGCTATTGGCGATGATAATGTTTACGAAGAAACCTTTAGCTTATCGTCCACCAATGCTTTTAACTACCGAACGTATAGCAACGCATCCTTACCAAATGATTTATTCTGTAACGATATCCCGAATTCTGAAGTAAAAATCACTAATGATTACGAAGCTACCAGTGGTTCGGTAACCATTAGAACCGTTTTAACGGAAGATGATAATGATGGTATTCCTGCTGAGCTCGAGGATATTAATGCGAACGGTGATTTAACAGATGACGATACCGATGGCGATGGTATTCCTAATTACTTGGATTTAGATGATGATGGAGACAACATCAGAACTATTGATGAAAATCCGGATCCGAATGGTGATGGAAATTTTGATGATGCACAAGATACTGATGGTGATGGTATTCCGGATTATTTAGATGCCGATGATGATGGAGATGGTGTAAACACACGCGACGAAGAAAACGAATCTCAGGACAACAATCCGGCAAACGATATTACAAACCCTGATGTAGGTGCCGATTATCTAAACCCAGAGGTTAGCACTACCGTTGCGGCAACCTCGTACAGAGCACACAATATCACCAAAACCTATACCGTAACCTTAACTGTTTTCGATATTGATTTAGGCGTGATTTCTTATGATGTTTTAGAATTTGGAACTTTGGATGATTCTGAAATTAGCAGCAGTTTAAAAACAGAAACCTTATCGCCTGTATTTAATTAATCAGTCGTGTTTTGGTAAATGTAAACTTCGGTTGCACCTAAACCGTATTTCTGATAATTGGCATCGTAAAATTTCACATTACTGTAACGCCCAAAAAGGTATTCCAGTTCTGTTTTTAAAATCCCTTCACCAACACCGTGAATGAATACGATTTTCTGGATGCGTTTATTAATAGCGAATTCCAACTGACGTCTGGCCGTATCTAACTGTAAGGTTAACATAGCGTAATTAGTCATCCCTTTTGACGATTTTACCAGTTGATGAATATGTAAATCGACTTCCATAGTGGGTTCGTAACGATCTTTAGCCCGTTTCTTTGGCTGTTGGGTTCGCTTTTTAGAGGCTTCCTTTTCCTGAATAGCCTGACCAATACCGGTTATTGCAGATAAGGTTTCTTTAATGGCTTTGTTCGATTTTGCCTTAACCAGTTCGTAAGCCTGAAAACTTAATAAAAAACCATCTTCGGTCTCAATAGAAATGGTATCGCCCTGCACCTGCTTAACCACACCTGCCATATCCTCATCTAAAACCAAAACCTGATCGCCTGCCTGAAATCCCATATACTTCTAATTGTCGTTATCTTCGAACTGATTTTCGTCACTATGTTTACTAGGAATCGTTTTAGAAATTCGATACACTCCGGTCATTAAAATTATAATGCCTGCAATTAACACATACTGATTTTGTTCTGCCCCGGCTTTTGAATAAATAGCGACAATAGCCCCTAAAACAATCAGTATATAATTTATGTATTTCATATGAATTTTATGTTTTGTCCAATAATGATAACCCAAAAAGATTACAAATATGCTGCAAAATTACATTAAAATTTTAGAGCACAATTCATTTTAATGAAACTAACCATAAGATACATGGCTGTAGAAATTCCTTTTTTAAAGACTATCAAAGGATTAACAAAAAAAATCTCATAAACCAACTGAAATAACTTTCACAAACCCTTTATTTTTATAAATTTGAATGAAATACTTACAAAATGCAAGGTTTGGAAGAATATATGTTACCCTGTCTGAATAAAAAATTATTCGGGATGGAATGTATGGGTTGCGGCATGCAACGTTCGCTTTCACTCTTGGTTCATGGCGAGTTTATTGCCGCATTTAAAATGTATCCTGCTATTTACACCTTACTCATTATGTTTTTAGTGATTGCATTTAATCTGTTTAAAAGCTTTAAATCAGCCAATAGAATCATTCTTGTTCTGGCGATCATTAATGCAATCATAATTATTACAAGCTTTTTTATAAAAACCTTTTCAATCTAATTCAACATCAAATGGAACAACAAAAATTACCCAATTCAACCCTCATTTTAGTTTTAGGAATTGTATCAATACTTACATGCTGCTGCTATGGTTTTGTAGGCTTAATTGTTGGTGTTATTGCACTCGTTTTAGCGAGTAAAGCCACTAAAATTTACTTAGAAAACACTGAGCTATATACCGGCTACTCCAATGTAAAAACCGGTAAAATATTAGCTATCGTAGGCATTGTATTAAGTGTGCTTTATCTACTAATGATCGTATGGGCTATTGCTACTTTTGGATGGGAAGCCATGCAAAATCAGGAACTATTACAGGAACGCATGCAGGAATTTATGGGGCAATAACAAACAGATATAAAAAAATAACTCAATTTAAATTTATGGAAAATAAACCTCAAAGACCAAATAATTATTTGGCATTAGCAATCATTAGTACAATTTTATGTTGCTTACCAACTGGAATTGTAAGTATTGTGTACTCCACCAAAGTAAATAATCTATATGAAGACGGGAAATATGATGAAGCTGAAAAAGCTTCTAAAAACGCTAAAACCTGGGGTATTGTATCCATTGTTGCTGCCGCTGTGGGGGTCATTATTTATATTCTGATTTTCGGCGTTGCTATGTTTGCAGCTATGACTAACAGATAATGTTCTACAAATTAAAAATATTAAGCATAATGATTGTAGTGATAATAGTCGCAGGACTATTATCACTATATTTTTTTTACAACCCTTTGGAATTTAATTTTTTTCCTAAGTGTCCATTTTATTCAATAACAAGTTTATTTTGTCCAGGCTGTGGCAGCCAGAGAAGTATTCATCAAATTTTACATGGAAATGTCACAACAGGCATAAGACATAACTACCTGATATTTTTGTTATGTATCGTTTTGGGATATCAACTGTATATATTGGTATTAAAAATGAATCAAAGAGCGGTAAATAAAAATATTTTACACAAATCCATTACCACTAAGATCATTCTTGTCATTGTGGTTTTATTTTGGATATTAAGAAATATCAATATCTTTCCTTTTACGGAATTAGCTCCATAAAAAAAGCGACCAAGGGGTCGCTTTTTTTTATCGTAATCTACTTTTCAAATTGCTCTAATGTTTTAATTATTATGTTTACACAATCTAAAAGTTGTTCTTTAGTCATTACCAAAGGTGGTGCAAAACGAATAATATTTCCGTGTGTTGGTTTGGCTAACAAACCATTATCGCGCAAGGCTAAACAAATATTCCAGGCCGTATCGCTATCTTCACTATCATTAATCACAATAGCATTTAACAAACCTTTTCCCCTTACTAACTTAGCAATAGAGCTGGTTTCAATATACTTGTTCAATTCACTTCTGAATAATTGACCAAGTGCCTCTGCCCGTTCTGCCAAACCTTCTTCTTGAACCACTTCTAAAGCCGCAATAGCCACTGCTGCCGCAACAGGATTTCCACCAAATGTACTGCCGTGATTTCCCGGCTTAATGACATTCATGACATGATCATTAGCCAACACAGCACTAACCGGATAAGCTCCGCCACTCAACGCTTTTCCTAAAATTAAAAGATCTGGTTTTACATGTTCATGGTTGACAGCCAATAACTTTCCGGTACGGGCTATTCCCGTCTGTACTTCATCGGCAATAAATAACACGTTATACTGCTCACATAATGCCTTTGCCTTTGCTAAATACCCTTCACTTGGTACATAAACACCTGCTTCCCCTTGAATAGGTTCTACTAAAAATCCGGCTACATTTTTATTGCTTTTTAATGCTTCTTCCAGAGCATCTAAATTGTCGTATTCGATTTTAATAAACCCTTTCGTGTATGGTCCGAAATTTTCACGAGCCACAGGGTCATTTGAGAACGAAATAATGGTGGTGGTTCTTCCGTGGAAATTATTTTCACAAACTATAATTTCTGCTTCATTTTCATCGATGCCTTTAATCTCATAAGCCCATTTTCTGCAGATTTTCAAGGCGGTTTCTACGGCTTCAGCTCCTGTATTCATCGGTAACAACTTGTCGAAACCAAAATACTCGCATGCAAACTTTTCGTATTTACCTAACATATCGTTGTAAAACGCTCTGGATGTTAAAGTCAGGACTTTGGCTTGCTCAACCATAGCATTGATGATTTTCGGGTGACAATGCCCCTGGTTTACGGCCGAGTAGGCCGACAAAAAATCGTAGTACTGTTTACCTTCTACATCCCATACATAAACCCCTTCCCCTTTGCTTAATACCACGGGTAACGGGTGATAATTATGAGCGCCATATTTGTTTTCTAAATCGATTGCCTGCTGTGATGTTAATGTTTTTAAAACAGCCATTTTAATAAAGTTTAAATTGATAAAATAACCATTCCTACTGTACCTTTATCCTTTCGAAGAGATCGAAAATTCAGCGTGGGAGAGAAATCATCCCTAGGGCTCGCAAATTACTAAATATTACTTGCTTCAAAAAATTTGTCAACAAGAATCCTTTCAATTCCTCTTTAAACCAAAATTTCTGTTAAACTAAATGAAAATAAACCAATTTTTATTTCCCGCTATTATTATTTTTGCAGCATGTCGAGAAAAAACAGAAAACAAATATTTACAAACGTAGAAGTTGTAGATGCCGGTGCTAAAGGCAAAACCATTGCTAAAGCACCAGATGGAAAGGTTATTTTTTTACCTAATGCCGTACCTGGCGATGTTGTAGATGTACAAACCTTTAAAGCACGTAAGGCTTATTACGAGGGTAAAGCTACCGTATTTCACAAATTATCAGATAAACGTACCACGCCGGCCTGCGAACATTTTGGTGTTTGCGGGGGGTGTAAGTGGCAGGAT
Source organism: Aestuariibaculum suncheonense (assembly GCF_014596935.1). Lineage (GTDB taxonomy): Bacteria > Bacteroidota > Bacteroidia > Flavobacteriales > Flavobacteriaceae > Aestuariibaculum > Aestuariibaculum suncheonense. The sequence continues at coordinate 371,518 of NZ_JACVXC010000003.1, forward strand.
ATGGCCTACGAGCACCAGTTATATTACAAACAAAAAGAAGTCACCAATAACCTAACCCGTTTAGGACACATTGAACTTCCGGAAGTCACGCCTATTTTAGGTTCGGTAAACCAGTATTTCTACCGCAATAAAATGGAATTCTCTTTTAGTGATAGTCGTTGGTTAACACTTGAAGAAGTACAGTCTGATAAGGACTTGGGCGACAGAAATGCTTTAGGGTTTCACATTCCGGGAATGTGGGATAAAATTCTTGACGTAAAAAAATGTCATTTACAGCAGGATCCTTCCAACGATATTAGAAATTCAGTAAAAACCTATGCTATTGAAAACGGCTTGGAGTTTTTCAATACCCGTAACCAAACCGGATTCTTACGTACCATGATGATTCGTACTTCAAGTACTGGTGACATTATGGTATTGATTCAGTTTTTTAAGGAAGATAAAGAAAAACGTGAGTTATTATTAGATTTTATTGCTGAAAAATTCCCGACAGTAACCTCACTACAATATGTCATTAACGGAAAAGCCAACGATACCATTTACGATCAGGAGATTATTTGCTACAAAGGTGAAGATCATATTTTTGAAGAAATGGAAGGCCTAAAGTTTAAAATTAATGCCAAGTCATTCTACCAGACCAATTCTGAGCAGGCTTTCGAACTTTATAAAATCACCCGTGATTTTGCAGGATTAACCGGCGACGAACTGGTTTACGATTTATACACTGGAACCGGAACCATTGCGCAATTCGTTTCTAGAAAAGCTAAAAAAGTGATTGGTGTTGAAGCTGTTCCGGACGCTATTTTAGCCGCCAAAGAAAATGCAGAACGCAATAATATTACCAATTGTGAGTTTTTTGTAGGAGATATGAAAAACGTATTCAATCAACAATTCATCAATACGCATGGTGTTCCGGATATCATCATTACCGATCCGCCTCGTGACGGCATGCATAAAGATGTGGTTCAGCAAATATTGAATATTGCACCTAAGCGTGTGGTTTATGTAAGTTGTAACAGCGCAACACAGGCCAGAGATTTAGCCTTAATGAACGACATGTATAAAGTGGTTAAAACACAGGCTATCGACATGTTTCCGCAAACATTTCACGTGGAAAATGTTGTGTTATTGGAAAAGCGTTAATTAGTTTTAAATCCCTAAATTGTCAGTCTGAAACCAAATTTCAGAAACCTATTTAAAATTAAGAATGAAATACTTAAAATTTATTTCTTTAGTCGTTATTGCGCTTGTAATTGGAGTAAATATCAGCTGCGAACGCGATGATATTTGTCCGGACGGCACACCTACAACACCAAATTTAATTATCGATTTTTACGATGTAAACAATCAGGAAAGTAAGAAGAATGTTTTCGGGCTGGTATATTATGGCATAGACGACGAAGGTAACCCGGTCCTTCCGGCTATTTCAGTAGGAACAACCAATACCCTATCGCTTCCGCTGAAAACTTACGAAAACACAACGCAATTTGTTGTTTACAAAGATTTTTCTATCAATAATAATGGAACTCCTGACGATACCTCAGATGATTTCGTTGAAGGAAATCCCGATTTGATAACTATAAACTATAGTCGTGAAGAAGTATACGTGTCGCGTGCCTGTGGATACAAAACCATTTTCAAAAACGTAACACTAACTATTGAAGACGATAGCGATAACTGGATTAAAGCCAGACAACCCCTAACCGATAACCAATCTGTAGAAGATGAAACAACAACGCATTTCAATTTATATCATTAGTAGTCTCGCGTGTATACTGTTGTTTTGTTCGACTGCGAATGCACAAAACGATAGTATAGTAAGTGTTGCTAACGATTCGGTAAAAATTAAATTAAAATATGGTTTGCGTCTGGGGGGAGAATTAGGAAAATTGATTCGCTCTTCAATCGACGACGATTATAAAGGATTTGAAGTTATTGCCGATTACCGTATTAAACGTAAGTTATACATTGCAGGAGAACTGGGTTATGAAGAAAAAAATACCGTCAACGATTATTTAGATGTCAGTACAAGAGGAGGATATATTAAAGGAGGTATTGACTATAACATGTACCAGAACTGGCTGGACATGGATAATATGATTTACTTCGGATTTCGTGTTGGAGGAAGCTCTTTTAGTCACGATTTAAACAACTACACCATTTACAATACCTCTCAGTATTGGAATCAGTACGCATCTCAAGATTTAAGAACGTACGATGGCTTAACTGCTTTTTGGAGCGAAATTATTTTAGGAATAAAAGTAGAAGTACTAGCAAACCTGTACTTAGGTCTAAATGCACAACTTAAATTCTTAGTTACAGAATCCAATCCCGGAAATTTCGAAAATATTTACATTCCCGGATTCCATAAAACGTATGACAGTAGCGGCATTGGCGTTGGGTACAGCTACACCCTCTCTTATCGTATTCCGCTGTATAAAAAAGAGAAATAACACTTGTTTTACAAGGCGTAGTATAACCCCCTTACGATTTATAAAAACTTAAGGGGGTGCTTAATACACTAATTTTAAAACTTTATCCCAAAAGCCATCTCGGCATGAAACAATAGCTAACAAAAAGCCCTCTACTAAGAACATAACCACCTCAAATGTCAGTAAAATAATTAACCTACATATTTGTTTTGGAATGAGTCAAAGGTATGGTTCACCCGTGTTAAAGGCATAGATATAGTATGGGTATAGCATGGATAAACTATATATGCCGCCATTAATAAATCAAAAACTGGGGTTAAAACAAATATTTCGTTCACCTTCCGGCCTTAGAATACAACCCCTTAAAAAACCGAAACCCCAATAAAATCATCATCACAAATAATTTAAACCCCTCTTTTAAAAATTATATATCTTTGTTTAAAATTATTAGTTTAAAATGCCTAAAAACACTTACAAGATTGCGGTTGTTCAGTTAAACCTGAATAACACACCTGAAAACAATTTAAAAAAATGTATTCAGTGGGTAAAAGATGCAGCAAAACAAGGTGCTGAAGTTATCTCTTTACCTGAACTTTATAGTAGCCACTACTTTTGCCAGAGTGAAGACGTATCTAATTTTGAATTAGCTGAACCCTTATACAGTACATCTTTTAATGCATTCAGCGCTTTAGCGAAAGAACTTGGCGTAGTTATTATTGTGCCATTTTTCGAAAAAAGAATGGCAGGTGTTTATCACAATAGTGCTTATATTATTGATACCGATGGTTCTGAAGCAGGTTTATACCGTAAAATGCACATCCCAGACGATCCGCATTTTTATGAAAAATTCTATTTCACACCTGGTGATATTGGATTCAAGTCCTTCCCTACTAAAAAAGGAAACATTGGTACATTAATTTGTTGGGATCAATGGTATCCTGAAGCAGCGCGTTTAACCGCATTGCAAGGTGCTGAAGTGCTATTCTACCCAACAGCAATTGGCTGGCATCCACAGGAAAAAGCCGAGTTTGGAGAAAACCAACAAGGGGCCTGGATGAATGTTATGCGTGGGCATGCCGTAGCAAACGGGGTTTATGTTGCTGCTGCAAATCGTATAGGTTTAGAGCAATATTTACCAGACACTAACGGAATTGAATTCTGGGGATCATCATTTATTGCCGGACCTCAAGGAGAGATTTTAGCACAGGCTTCAGTAGATCAAGAAGAAATTTTAATGGCTGAAGTAGATTTAAGCCTACAGGAAAACGTACGTCAAAACTGGCCTTTCCTTAGAGACCGTCGTATTGACAAATACGGAGATATTACTAAAAGAGTCATCGATTAATGCATACAGAACAATGGATTTTCCCTGCTGAATGGGAACAACAACAAGCTGTTTTATTATGTTTTCCTCATAACGGAAACGATTGGCCGGGGAAATACGAAGCCATTCAATGGGCGTTTGTTGAGTTTATAAAAAAAGTAGCTTCTGTTGAAGGTGTTATCGTAGTTGTAGCTTCCGATAAACTAAAGGAAAAAGTTACTACTATGCTTGAATTTGCACATGTAAATATGGCTCATGTATCGTTTATCGTGCATAAAACCAATCGCAGCTGGATGCGTGATTCAGGACCAATTATTGTAAAAAAAGGTGCTGAACGTCTAGCTTTAAATTTCAACTTTAACGGCTGGGCAAAGTATTCTAATTTTAAGTTAGATAAGCACGTTCCTAAAAAAGTAGCTGAGTTTTTAAATATACCCCTTAAACAAGTTACCTTTAAAGGTAAACCTGTTATTGTTGAAGGAGGTGCTATAGATGTAAATGGAAAAGGAACACTTTTAACCACTGAAGAATGCTTGCTACACCCAAGTATTCAGGTTAGAAATGAAGGTTTCACGAAGCAAGATTACGAATGTATTTTCAAAGAATATTTAGGAGTTAACAACGTGATTTGGTTAGGTGATGGTGTTGAAGGTGATGACACTCACGGTCATGTTGATGATTTAGCACGTTTTGTAAATGCGAACACTATTATAACCGTAGTCGAAGATAATCCGGAAGATGCTAATTATAAGCCGCTTCAGGACAATTTAAAACGTCTTCAGAAATCGAAATTAGAAAATGGTAAAACACCAAATATTCTTACCTTACCAATGCCTAAACGTTTAGATTTCGATGATATTCGTTTACCAGCAAGTTATGCCAACTTCTTAATAATTAACAAAGCGGTTTTAGTGCCAACGTTTAATGATTCTAAAGACCGCATAGCCTTAAATATTATCGCCGATTGTTTCCCGGATAGAGAAATTATTGGAATCTCGGCAACCGATTTTATCTGGGGCTTTGGTACACTCCACTGCTTAAGTCAGCAAATTCCTGAATAATTTCAATAGAAAAAAGCAAAAAGCCAGTTTAATAAATAACTGGCTTTTTTTTATAGAATTAAGTAGGTAACAATTTTTTACTTCATATACTTTCCTTTTTTACTACCGGCATAAATTTCATATTTCACTAAGCGCGAATCCAGTTTCGCATTAAATAATTGAATTTTACGAGACGGACGTAAACCAACGTGCTTTAAAGCTTCCATATTACTGGTAATAAACCACGAGTCGGTGTTTGGGTAGTTCTGTTTAAGGGTGTCTCCTATACTTTTATAAAATTCCTGTAAATCAATATTTAAACGCTCTCCGTATGGTGGGTTAAAAACCATATGCAATTTGTTCTCTCCTCCTTTTTGCGTTTTAAAGAAATCTTCATGTTTTACCGTAATAAAATCTTCAAGCTGCGCATTTTTTACATTTTCCTGAGCTTTTTTAACTGCACTCGGCGCCTTGTCATAACCAATGATATTGTAATGAAAATCTCGAGTTTTGTTTAATAAAGACGCTTCAATTTTTTCAAATAAATCAACATCCCAGTCTTCCCAACGTTCAAAAGCAAATTCTTTACGCATTAAGTTTGGCGGAATATTACAGGCAATCATCGCCGCTTCAATAAGCATAGTACCACTACCACACATCGGATCCATAAAATCCGATTGACCATCCCAACCAGACATCATAATCAGTCCTGCTGCTAGAACCTCATTAATTGGAGCGATATTAGTCGCTAATTTATAACCGCGTTTATGTAAAGAATCGCCTGAAGAATCTAACGAAATGGTACACTGATTTCTATCAATTCGAACATTCACTTTTAAATCGGGGAATTTTAAATCCACATTCGGACGTTGTCCCGTAGTATCTCTGAATTTATCTACAATAGCATCCTTTGATTTTTGAGCAATGAATAACGAGTGTGTAAACAAATCGGAATGTATAGTGGCATCAATGGCCAGTGTTCCTGTCGGTTTTAGGTAATCGCTCCAGTTCATAGCATACATTTTATTGTATAACTCCTGCTCGCTGTTTACCGTAAAACTTTTAATGGGTTTTAAAATTTTAATAGCTGTACGTAACCCTAGATTTGCCTTATACATAAAGCCTTTATCGCCTAAAAACGAGACACTTCGCACACCCTTTTTTACATGTTGTGCACCTAGCTGCGTTAATTCCTTTTCTAACAAATCCTCAAAACCAAACAAGGTTTTGGCTACCATTTCAAAATTTTCTCCCATTTTTTTATCAGACTTACTGTGTATTCTTCTTTAATAGAATGCAAAAATAGCGTAATTTTGCGTGAATTTAATGATAATATATATTTAGGTTAAGGATTGAAGTGACATCCTTTTTAATAAGTGACCGCAAGTGAACGAATTAAAAAGATATAACGGAAAGCCTGACCCGAAATTATTCGGGGAACCTACAACACATCTATGAATAAAGACGCAACAAAATGGTTTTCTTCTTGGTTTGACACACCATTTTACCATATTTTATATAAAGACCGTAACGATAGCGAAGCCCAGCATTTTATGGACACGCTTACCGAATATTTAAACCTTCCGGAAAACGGCACAATTTTAGACTTAGCCTGCGGACGTGGACGTCACGCGGTGTATTTAAACTCCTTAGGGTACGATGTTACCGGAGCCGATTTAAGCGAAAATAGCATTGCCTTTGCCAAGCAGTTTGAAAATGAAAGTCTTCATTTTGCCGTACATGACATGTGTAAGCCTTTCGATAAAAAATTCGATGCCGTATTTAACCTGTTTACCAGTTTTGGGTATTTCGATAAAGATGAAGACAATCTAAACACCATTAAAGCGATTAAAGCCGACTTAAACGACTTTGGCTTTGGGGTGATTGACTTTATGAATAGTGAATTCATTATTGACAATTTAGTTCCTGAAGAAACAAAAACTATTGAAGGGATTACATTTAACCTAAAACGTTATGTTGAAGATGGCCATATTGTAAAAGACATTAGTTTTTCTGTTGATGGGCAAGATTACGATTTTCAGGAACGTGTAAAAGCTTTTAAACTTGCCGACTTTGAAGCTCTTTTCGAAGAAGCCGATGTGTTTTTACTGGATGTTTTTGGCGATTATAAATTGCGTAAATTTAGTCCCAAAATGTCTGAACGTTTAATCATGATCTTTAAATAATAAACGCTACTGCGTTAATACATAAATGAATAAATTTTTATTTCCTTTTTTAGCGGTTATCATTGGTTTTGTTTTAGCTCAAATAACCAGCAAGCAAAAATCGTTTAACACAAAGTTACTACTTTCTTTTAGCGGTGCCTTTTTACTAGCCCTTACCCTATTTGAATTACTACCTGAAGTGTACCATCATTTAGATTCTAAGCTGGCTGGCGTGTATATTGTGTCAGGTATTTTACTGCAATTAGTTTTAGAGTTATTCTCAAAAGGGGCCGAACATGGCCATGTGCATATTCATAAAGAGGACACCTCATTTCCGTGGTCGTTGTTCATCAGTTTGTGTTTACATAGCTTTTTAGAAGGTTTTGCCATTCACGATCATAACGATATGGTTTACGGTATTTTGATTCATAAAATTCCCGTAGCAGCAATCATCACCATGTTTTTATTACAATCGGAGTACAAAAAAACGCAGATTGCAGGGTTTTTATTAGTATTTGCTTTAATGACCCCGCTGGGTACTTTAATTTCAACAACATCGGAAACTGCAGCGCATTATTCTCAAGTATTTAATGCTATAGTTATTGGAGTATTTTTCCATATTTCAACCACAATTTTATTTGAAAGTTCAGACGGACATAAATTCAATTTATCAAAATTCATCTCCATTATACTAGGGGTTGGTGTGGCCTATTTAATCTAAAAAAAACAGAAATTTAACGTGTTTAGTAAAGAAGAATCGCGACAACTAAAACAAGAATTTTGGACCAGTTTCGGAAAATCGTTTCCTAGGAAATGGATTCTATACCATACCAAATTAAAAGGTTTTAGCTTTAAATTTTACTTCGACAATAAAAAAGCTTTAGTAGCCCTTGATTTAGAAGACGATTTAGAACACCGTATTAAATACTGGGAAAAACTAGAAGCCTTAAAAGCGATTTTGCTTGACGACTATTTACCCGATGCTATTTATGATGAGGAATACTTTTTAGACAATGAAAAGGAAATTTCAAGAATTTACGTGCCGTTGGAACAAAAAGTGTCTATTCATAACAAAAACACCTGGCGTGAAGTCATGGAATTCTTCAATGAAAAAATGACCTTATTTGAAGCCTTTTTTGAAGAATATAAAGATGTAATTGAAGGTTAATCCACAACCTTTCTCATTTCATAATCGTCCATAATAAAACCATTACCAATATCGGCTACAATCGGTCCTGAATTTATAAAACCTAATTTTTCGTAGGCTGTAATAGCAATATGATTATTGATATTAACCGTTAATCGTATGCATTTCAAACCATAAGTTTTGGCCTGCTCTTCTACAAATTGCATAGCTATTTTAGCAATGCCTTTACCGCGACAATCTTTAAGCACATAAATTTTACTTAAAAACAAGCATTCAGTTTCCGGTTTAATTGCAATATACCCAACTGGATTCTGATTATAAAACAAGTTGAAATACGTCATGCCTTCGGCAACCTGTTGTTGCATGGCTTTTGCCGACTGAAACTTTTCCAGCATATAATCAATTTGCGGTTTCCCAACCAAAGGAATATAATGTTCTCGCCAAATAGTATCGGCTAAAGTTTCTGTCATTAGAAAATCCTGCTCTGCAATCGCTTCAATAATTTCTATCATTTTAAATCACGTAAAAGAAAATCATAAAAAAATGGCAAATAGCACCTGCCAAAACAAACAAATGCCAGATGACATGGTTATAAGGAATTTTTTCAATGGCGTAGAATATGATTCCAACAGTATAAGCTAATCCGCCAGCAAATAGGAGTAAAATACCATTACTTTGCATGACACTACTAAGGTGTGAAAAATCGAAAACAATCAACCAGCCCATAACCAAATACAGTAAAGTTGAAAACACACTAAATCGCCCTGTAAAAAACAATTTTAAAACCACACCAAACGCTGCAATACCCCAGACCACCCAAAATAAAGGCCAGCTCAAACTTTTAGTCAGAGAAATTAATAATACAGGTGTGTAGGAGCCGGCTATTAGAATGTAAATACCAATATGGTCTACAATTCTAAAATAGTGTTTGTTTTTTTCATGCTTGACTGCATGATACAATGTGGATGCTGAAAACAATACAATAATCGACAGTCCGTAAACCACCACACTAAACAAACTGTATGGCGTTTTATGGGTATTAAACAAGAGGAGCATCACCAAACCCACGGCTCCAAAAACAGCTCCAATAGCATGAGATGTTGCATTTAGTTTTTCTTCTAATGGGGTTTGAACACGCATCTTATTCTGCTGTTTTATTATTCATCCATTTATCTGTTAAATCGTAAAAATTGTATTTCACTGCCGATTCCTGGCGCTCCAATAAGCCGCTTTGGAAGCTTCGTAACAGTATGTCTTCAATTAAATAATCTTCCTTCACAAGCAACGGATTGAACTCACGTTTTAATGAAATATCGAACATACTTGCCGTGGTATTATACCAGAAGGCACGCCAGCCGCTGCGCAATTCCTTTACCAAATCAAAAGCTGTAGTTCCGGTTTGACGATGAATGAGTTTTACTAAAATTTGTCCTTCAGTTCGCGAAAACTTCTTTAGTTTTTCCGAAAACTCTCCTTCTATATATTTTTGCACCTGTTTGGTGTATCTGTTTTTATCTCGATTGCGTTTTAAAGATGCCAATCGGGTATTCATGGAATCTAAACGATCGGCTGCCATTTTTGCATACGGATAAACCTTTAGGGTTTTCCGACGTAGAATTAAATACCGGATACGGTCGTCGCGATTATCAAATTTCAGTTTATTTAAAATATAAACTTCTTCTAAATCTACCGATGCCTTAGGGATTGAATCACCATCAATAATTAGATAGGTAATACTGGTAGAATCCTGTTCGAATTCATTGATTTGAGCCAATGAAAGGACAGGCAGCAAGCAAATTAAGTATATAAAAACATTCTTCATAAACAATATTGGAGCAATTAGCTTTTCAAAATTACTAATTTACATTTTGAAAACATTTTTTTTAGAAGGTTTCTTTCCCTGAAGACTTCATCTGCTTTAAACGCTAAAATAATTCTAAAACGATCAATATATTCCCCTTCTATAGCGCTTGAATTCTCATAATATTATTATTTTAGTGCAAAACTTTTTAAACATGACGAAGAAGAGTATTCTAAACGAAAAGTCAATCGACTTTTTAGAAAAATATTTAAATAATGCAGCTCCTACAGGGTACGAATGGACGGGGCAAAAATTATGGATGGACTACCTTAAACCATATGTTGATGAGTTCATTACGGACACTTACGGAACTGCTGTTGGAGTTATCAATCCGAAAGCCGAATATAAAGTTGTTATTGAAGGTCATGCCGATGAAATTTCATGGTATGTAAACTATATTTCTGAAAACGGATTAATTTACGTAATCCGTAATGGTGGTAGTGATCATCAAATCGCGCCGAGTAAAGTGGTAAATATTCACACTAAAAATGGCATTGTTAAAGGTGTTTTTGGATGGCCGGCGATTCACACCAGAAAATCAGGAAATGAAGAAGCCCCTAAACCAGATAATATTTTTATAGACTGTGGTTGTAAAACCAAAGAAGAAGTTGAAGCTTTAGGTGTTCATGTAGGTTGCGTGATTACTTACCCTGATGAATTCCATATTTTAAATGGTGATAAGTTTGTTTGTCGTGCTTTAGATAATCGTATGGGTGGATTTATGATTGCTGAAGTAGCTCGTTTATTAAAAGAAAACAATAAAACCTTACCTTTCGGATTATATATTGTAAATGCTGTACAAGAAGAAATTGGATTACGTGGTGCTGAAATGATTGCGCACACCATTAAACCAAATGCAGCTATTGTAACCGACGTAACTCACGATACCACAACACCTATGATTGAAAAGAAAGTTCAAGGTGAAATAGAATATGGTAACGGTCCGGTCATCGCTTATGCTCCTGCAGTACAACAAAAACTACGCGATTTAATTACCGATACCGCTGAAGCAAACAAAATTCCATTCCAACGTAGTGCTTTATCTCGTGCTACTGGAACCGATACCGATGCTTTTGCTTACAGCAATGGTGGTGTCGCTTCAGCTTTAATTTCATTACCATTACGTTACATGCACACAACTGTTGAAATGGTACATAGAGATGATGTTGAAAACGTGATTAAATTAATTTACGAAAGTTTACTTAACATTAAAGACGGCGAGACATTCAGCTATTTTAAATAATTTAAAAAGCCTCTTCATCGAGGCTTTTTCTTTTTTTTGTTATGGACGAATATATAGACATTGTTGATGCCAACGGCATTCCAACCGGTAAGACTGAATTAAAATCGGTGATTCATCAAAAGGGCTATTTTCACAATACGGTACACATCTGGTTTTACACCAAAAACGGCGACATACTGCTTTCACAACGCTCTGCAAAAAAAAGTATTTGTCCGTTAATGTGGGATGTTTCAGTTGCCGGACATATCGACGCCGGAGAATCTATTGAACAAGCGGCTTTACGTGAAACCAAAGAAGAAATTGGCTTAATAATTACCGAATCTGACTTGCAAAAAATCGGCATGTTTCAATGCTTTCAAAGTTACGATTCTGATATTAATGACAACGAATTTCACCACACCTACATCTGTGAATTAAAACAGTCTTTAAGTACCTTGATTCCACAGGAGGAAGAGGTTGAAGCTCTAAAATTAGTTTCGTTAAATGATTTTCAATATTTTATAGATTATATTGGCATCGACAATCACTTTGTACCTTCAAATAAAAAGTATTATGAGGTGGTATTGGAAACAATCGTAGAAGTTGTAAATTAAATTCTTCTTACTACTTTCAATACATGAATTTAATCCTACTGGCTTTAGCTCCCATTTGCATCATTATTCTTTACATTTATTACAAAGATAAATACGAAAAGGAACCACCAAAACTACTTATTGTTTCGTTTTTATTGGGTGCTATTTTGAGCATATGCATTACCACAGTAATGTATTACGGTTTTGATATTGTATTACCATTACCAAACAAAACGAGTATACTTGAGCAATTTATAAAAGCCTTTTTTGTAGTGGGTTTCACCGAAGAATACAGCAAGTACATTATTGTAAAATACTACGCTCAGACTAAAGCTGCCTTTAACGAACCTTTTGATGGTATTGTATATGCTGTTATGGTTTCGATGGGTTTTGCGGCTACCGAGAATATTGTTTATGTACTCGATAGTGGTATACAAACAGCTTTGTTACGAGCTTTTACGGCAGTACCAGCACATGCAACATTTGGCATCCTCATGGGATATTATATAGGTAAAGCGAAATTTTCTAAACACCGTATATTACTAAACATTGCCGGATTAGGCCTCGCCATTCTATTTCACGGGGCTTACGACTTTTTCCTGTTTATTGACTTTGTTCCTGGTATTTGGACAGGAGCATTTATATCCCTATTTATTGGCATTGTATTATCCCGAAACGCCATAATTACACACCAGAATAATTCACATTTTAAGATTTAAAACTTACTTCTTCACAACCACCGTTTCAGCGTTATACATAAACGTCTCTTCCCAACGTTCGTAACGGGCATCATAACGGTCTGTAAATACTAAATACTGACATTTACCAATACTTTCTGGGGTTCTGTTAATCTCTGAAACCATATTCGTTTTAAAAACAAAATCGGCATCTTCAACGATAAACATTTGTAGTTTATTCAGGTTGATACTGTTCAGATAAAACAGTTTATTAATACGTTTTGGTGTACCAATAATCACATCAACTCCAACATAAATATCTTCTCGCTGTTTTTCAAGATCGTACTCTTCGTAAGCACAATACACTCGCAAATCGGTGCCTTTAGAATAAGTATTGAATGTTGCTTCTAATTCTAAAGCCGATTGCTTGTCTTTTACAAAAATTAAAGCACGAGGTGCATCCTCAAAAGCTGCCTTTAATTTATTAACCACACTAATTACCAAACTTGTTGTTTTTCCTGAATTTACAGGAGCCACTACAATCATACTCAAACCTCCCTTTATTTTAGATAAAATTTTAGACTGAAGGTCATTGGGTTCTAAAATACCTTGAGTTTCCAAATTTTCTTTAAGAGGTTCTAGTAATTTTTTAAAAGACATGTTGTTTTCGTTTTGTGCTGCAAAGATAGCCTTTTCAATAAAACTCAAGGTTGGAATGGCACCGAAATATCCAAACAGCAAGCACATTAATTACTCCAAAAATTATAAAAAAGAAAAGGCGTTCATCTCTGAACGCCCCTTTCTCTGCTATTAGTCACTCTGTATGTCTAATTAAAACTGTAAATCTGTTACTAAGTCAAATTCGTCGTAAATAGCTTTATCTTTTAAATCGTCGAAAAAGCTAGTTGAACCATAGCGTACATCATATTTTGTTCTGTCTACTTTTAAAGCTGCTGTAGCTTTATTTCCATATACTGAAATTTCAAAGTTCACAGGATTTGTTTTTCCTTTTATCGTTAAATCGGCTGTTACTTCGTAAGAGTTTTTTCCTTTAGCTTTTACTTTAGTGAATACTAATTTTGCTGTTGGGAATTTTTCAACACCAAAGAAATCATCAGATTTTAAGTGTCCGTCTAATTTCCCTTTGTATTCTCCTTCTAAATCTGTAGCACCAATAGTTGTCATATCAATTACGAATTCTCCGCCTACTAATTTATCGCCATCGAAACTTAATGAACCTGATTCAATAGCAACAGTACCCTCGTGAGATCCGGTTACTTTATACCCTTTCCACACTACTGTGCTTGACTCTACTTTTACTGCTTTTTTCTCAACATCATTGTTTGCAAACGCAAATGATGTAAATGCTACTAAAGCTACTACTGCTAAATTTTTAATGGTCTTTTTCATTTTTTATTTTATTTAAGTTTGATTTATTTATGATCCGTAATAGAATCGTTCTTTAATTATTTTACCGTCTTTCCACTCTTGAACAGCAATTTGATTATAGTTTTTAATCCCCCAATCTTTATGTGTATAATCAAAATGCCATTCAACCATTGTGGTATTTTCGCCAACAGCTACTTTTAAAGGTTTTGCTGACCTAAATTCTGTTATGGCGTTAAAAAATTCTTCTTCTCTTTTTCTATTCAATTCTTTCCCTACGTACTCTGGGTTATCATTTTCCTGCATGATAACATCGTCATGATAAAACTCTTCAAAGGCTTCCATAGCTTTACCTTGTAGAATTAAATCGTTCACAGCACTTATTTTTTGTATTAACGTGCAACTTTCCATATGTTACTTATTTTGAACATGACAAAGTTCAGAAACATCTACGTGAAGAAAAATGAAGTAGATTATCAAATGATGTTAAACTAGTTTAACATCTCTTAAAACCACTGGAAACACTTGTGTTTTGAATAAAAAACTACTGTTCTAAAATAAGCTGACTTTTAATTTTACTTAGAAATTCTTTGGTAATACCAAGGTAAGATGCAATCATATATTGCGGAATACGCTGCTCAATTAAAGGATATTGTTCTCTAAAATATAAGTATTGTTCTTTTGCTGTCAGGCTAAAATTCCTAACAATTCGTTTTTGTGAGGCAACAAAGGCGCGCTCTACAATTTTTCTAAAAAAACGCTCCAGCTGAGGTATCTCACGGTATAAGTCTTCAACAACATCATAAGAAATCATAATAAGTTCTGAATTTTCTAAACACTGTACATTAAAATCGGCCGGCGTCTGACTAATAAAACTTCCCATATCTGAAGTCCACCAATCTTCAATAGAAAACATTATAATATGCTCCTGCCCTTCCTTATCAATATAAAATGTTTTTGTACATCCAGACAACACATAACACTCATACTTACAAACATCGCCTTGCTGTACGATATATTGTCCTTTTAAATACTTTCGAACAAATACTTTAGATTCTAAATACTCAATTTCCTTATCGGTTAAACTTATATATTTACTAATACTATTCAGTAGTGGTGCTATATTCATTAATGCTTTAATGTAGGTTTAATTACAAATTTAATAATATAAATGAGGTTTCTTAACCTAAATTAATTTTTAACTTATTTAATAGGATTACCTTTGTTTAATGCAAAAAAACGAGTCTTTTAAATTTGAGTTTGTCGCTTTAATGGCTTCACTAATGTCTATTGTTGCCTTAACCATTGATGCCTTACTACCCGCTTTACCCGAAATTGGCGCATCGTTAAATGTCACAGACCCACACAAAAACCAACTACTTATTACCATGATTTTTCTGGGTATTGGTTGCGGACAACTTGTCTTTGGACCCTTATCGGATAGTTTCGGACGCAAACCTATAATATTCGCAGGATTTACATTATTCATCATAGCCAGTATTATATGTGTAACTACCAAAGATTTTGAAATGATGATTTTTGGTCGCGTGCTACAGGGAATCGGTTTATCCGCTCCTCGAAGTATTTCCTTATCAATGATTCGTGATTCTTTCAGTGGCAACTATATGGCGAAAATCATGTCGATAGTTGTGATGTTCTTTATTTTAGTGCCGGTTATTGCTCCTACTTTAGGAACGGCTTTAACCTATTTTTTTAATTGGGAATCCATATTTTACTTCAACCTGATTTTTGGTGTCTGTATTATGTTTTGGTTTTGGAAACGACAACCTGAAACCTTAGCTCCTGAAAAGCGAATTAAATTCCGATTGAACTTATTTATCAACGGAGCCATCGAATTTTTTAAACAAAAAGATGCCGTAGCATTCACTTTTGTATCCGGATTCATCACCGGATCGTTTATGGTATATTTAAGTACCTCACAACAAATTTTTGAAAACCAATATAATCTTGCCGAACTATTTCCCTACATCTTTGCCAGTTTAGCCATTTCAATCGGTTTAGCTACATTCTTCAACAGTCGTTTGGTGGTTAAATTTGGTATGTTTCGTTTAGGTTTTACTTCAGCCATAGCTTACACTGTTATTTCCTTGCTCTATGTCATTCTGTTTTGGTCGGGTAAAAATCCAAGTGTGTATATTTTGGTTGGATTTTTTGCTATGCAGTTTTTTGCTGTTGGTTTTCTCTTCGGAAACTTAAGAGCACTAGCTATGCAACCTCTAGGACATATCGCCGGAATTGGTGCAGCCATTAATGGTTTTATATCAACGGTTTTAGCCGTGCCTATCGCTAATTATATTGGAAACTTCGTGAATACTTCGGTGTTACCTTTATTTATTGGCTTTTCGGTATTTGGTATCTTATCGGTATTAGTGTTTATTTCTATAAGACGCAGAAATTCGTTATCCAGAGCTTAAAATTTATTGAAGATATCGGTTTTTAATCACCTCCATATGCCATAATGCATGCCCTAAAACAATAAATGCCGCTGCACGCGCTGTAATTGGAGAATTATTCGCATTGCCTTCTTGTTGTAAATCGGCTGCACTTAGTGATTTTAACAGCACAATAAAACTATATCGTACAGAAGTAAACTCTTCTATTAGAGCGTCTAAACTTTTAGCGTTGGCCTGAGCAGGAAAAGCATAATAATTTTCATCATAGCCCGGTAATGCGGTTTTGTCGTGTCTGGCAATACAAAAACAACGGTATTGAAATATGCGCTCCGTATCAATTATATGCTGAAAAACATCTTTAACACTCCACTTGTCTTCGGCGTAAGCATAATTCAATTTATCTTCAGGAATTCCTTTAAAAAAGGATACAACCTCCTCCAATCCTTTTTCAAAACCTTCCAGTAAGGTTCTGTTATCAGGAATCAACCCAATATAAGTTTTGTAATACGTATGATATTCTGTGTCGTGCAGGTCTGTTACTTTCATCTTTTCTAAACTTTTATTGTCTCATAAAGTTAACGAATCTTTTAAGCATTCAAAAACATAATAATAAATTACTTCTTTACTGCTTAAAATGGCTTCAGCCTTGTGAATTATTGCTATATTATTAAGGGCTTTTCAACACTTATTTTACTAAATTTACACCTTAAACCTATATTACAAATAATCAATATGAAAATATTAGCCATTGGTAAAAACTACGTGAATCGTGTTGAAGAAATTGCAGATGTTAAAACAGGAAATCAGATTATTTTCTCAAAACCAGAATCAAGTCTTGTAAAAAACAACGCCGATGTAGTTTATCCTAGTTTTACAAATCAACTTAACTATGAAGTTGAACTTGTTATAAAAATTGGTAAAAAAGGAAAAGATATTGCTTTAGAAGATGCGGCGTCTTACATCTCCGAAATTGGTGTGGGTATCGACTACACCGCAAAAGATATTTTTAATGCTTGCCGAGAAACTAAAGGCCCTTGGGATTTAGGTAAAGGCTTTGACGGTGCCGCTCCGATTTCAGACTTTAAACCAGTCGCTAACTTCCCAAAACTTGACGATATTAATTTTGATTTAAAAATTAACGGTGAACAAAAGCAAGTTGGAAATACCTGTTTAATGATTTACAACTTTAACGATATCATTGCATTTACTTCAAAATTTATGACCCTAGAGCCTGGCGATTTAATCTTTACCGGAACTCCGGCTGCTGGAACTGGTGAAATTCAAAAAGGTGACCATTTACAGGCATCTATTGAAGGTGAATTACTTTTAGACTTCAAAATGATTTAAACATTCATTTAAAAAACACTAACTTAACTAGAAAAATTTCTTGTAACCATTGAAAAATTCCATTGCAGAACGCGTTAACGATTTTATAAAAAAATATCCACCGTTTAATTTCATCAAAGCAGATGATTTATTACTCATTTCCGGACAAGTTTCTATCGTTTATTTAGATAAAGGAGATACCATTTTTAAAAAAGGTGATTCGTTTAATGACCATTTTTATATGACACGAAATGGGGCGATTACACTTTTTCACACCACAAATAACAATACGCAGGAAATCATTAATATTAGTGACGGTGGTGATGTGTTTGGCTTACGACCTCTTATCGCGAAAGAAAATTATAAGCTTACAGCAACTGCTAATGAAGAATCTATTGTTTATGCCATACCGATTGATGTTTTTCAATCGGTAACGCATGACAATGCTCAGGTACAAAAGTTTTTAATCACGGCCTTTGCGACCAACACTTACGACCCGTACACAGCGGAAGAAACCGGTAAAATTTTCGTTGATTACTTACCGAACACGACGCAGGATATGGTCAATTTCCAAACAGCTAATTACTCCAAAAACCCTATAACCTGTAATGTAAACTCTTGTTTAAAAGAAGCTGCCATTACAATGAGTAAACACCGAATTGGTTGTATTATTGTCGTTAATGAAGACAACCACCCCGTGGGCATTATTACCAATAGTGATATTAAAAACAAAATCGCTACCGGCCGTTTTCCTATTGATACTCAGGTCACCAACATCATGAGTTCGCCGGTAATCACGAGTAAAAAGAATATTACCGTTGCCGACGGTCAGTTGCAAATGATTAAGCACAACATCGGTCACTTATGTATTACTAAAGATGGTACGATAAACTCTAAATTAATTGGTGTATTAACACATCATGACGTTCTGGTAACTTTAGGAAATAATCCTTCGGTAATCTTAAAAGAAATTAAACGTGCTAAGCGCACTCGTGCCTTACGAGCTGCTCGACTAAAAGCCGAAACTTTAATTAAAAGTTATTTAGAACAGAACATTCCATTATCGCACATTATAAAGTTAATAGCTCAAATTAACGATGCCGTTTCCCTCCGAGCCGTTCAAATAGCTCTTAAAAAAATGCCTTCTAAACCACCGGTGAAATTCGCCTGGATGGCTTTAGGCAGTCAGGGACGAAAAGAACAACTACTATTTACCGATCAGGATAACGCAATTATTTTTGAAGATGTTCCTAAGGAAAAATACGAAGAAACCAAAGCTTACTTTTTAGACTTGGCGAAATACGTCAATAAATCCTTAAACAAAATTGGTTTCGAATACTGCGAAGCCGATATGATGGCCCGTAACCCGGAATGGTGTAAATCCCTGACAGATTGGAAAGAACAATTCAATAACTGGATTTTAAACCCTGATGAAAAAGCCATTCTGCTATCGTCAATCTTCTTCGATTTTAGTCCCGTTTATGGAGACGAATCTTTAACCAGCCGCCTATCTGATTCTATTTACGAAACCTTAGATAAAACGCAATTATTCTTTAGATTTTTAGGTCGAGATGCTTTGAAAAACCCTTCTCCTCTTGGTTTTTTTAAACAATTTTTAGTAGAAAAAAACGGAGACCAAAAAGATCTGTTCAATATTAAAAGTCGTGCTTTAATGCCTTTAATTGACGCTGCCCGATTACTAACGCTTAGCAATCGCATTAAAGGTGTAAACAGTACCTATGAGCGTTTTGAAAAATTAGCTGAAATAGAACCCAATAATAAAGAACTTTACGAATCCTGCTCGTATGCGTTTAAAGCCTTATCGAAATTTAAAACCAAACAAGGTTTACTACATAACAATTCGGGAAAATTCATAGAAATAGGGACTTTAACCAAAGAAGAACAATTGAAATTAAGACGCTGTTTTAAACCAATTAATGAAATTCAGGAAACCTTAACTCTTAGATTCGATTTAAAAAACTTTGTGTAATGGGATTTCTGAATTTTTTTAAAACAAAGAAAAATCACCCGGATTTCTGGGAAGAGTATCTTAGTCATTTTAAAAACAAAAAGGACACTTCTGTTACCGATACCAGATTCATTGCTTTCGATACCGAAACGACAGGTTTTGATATTAAGGAAGACCGTGTCCTTTCAATTGGTGCTGTTTCATTTGTTGGCAAAAGAATCGATGTCAACAACACTTTAGAACTCTATTTAAAACAAGATATTTTTAATCCCGAAACAGTGGAGATTCATGAGTTGATGAAATCAGATTCTATTGATAAGATTTCCGAAATCGAAGCCATTCAAGCATTTCTAAACTATGTAAAAGGTGATATTTTAATTGCTCACCATGCCGGTTTTGATAAAGGCATGATTAACGAAATGTTGCAACGACATGGCCTCGGAAAGCTAAAAAACCGATTTATTGACACTGGCGTGTTGTACAAACGATCGCTTCACATTATTTATCAAGACAAAACCAAACCCTACAGTTTGGATTATTTGTGTAAAGAACTGAATGTACCTACTGTAGACCGACACACCGCTACTGGCGATGCACTTATTACAGCCTTAGTATTTCTAAAGATTTTAGGGCGTCTCGATAAGAAAAAACATCTCAACTGGGGCTATTTATTAAATCGATAAAAATTCAAAACGAATAAAAAAGCGGATTCAAACTTAATTGAATCCGCTTTTTATTTTATCTCTATTCTGTATTAACTAAAACGTCAAAATATTTATCCATTTTAGAATATACATAATTAAACATGTTACGCCAGCACTGAAGAAAATAGACCCATTCCAGAAAAATGTTTTCGAGCCTCCTAAGCTCCATCTTCTTTTACCAAATTCGTTTTTATAATAACCAGCAAGTACTTTATAAAAAAGAATGTTCATTACTAAAAAAAGTATTATTGCAATTAGTATAACTCCAAATTTCCCCATTTATTCAATGCTTATGTTTTTTTTTAATTTTATAACTTCAATAATTACAAAGCATTATCGATAATATCCTGAACCACTTCAGGATTCAGCAAGGTACTCGTATCTCCTAAATTAGACGTGTCCTTACTCGCTATTTTACGTAAAATACGACGCATAATTTTTCCGGAACGTGTTTTCGGTAATCCTGCTGTAAACTGAATTTTATCTAGCTTCGCTATCGGTCCTATTTGCTCGGTAATTACCTGATTAATCTCTTTACGTAAGTTATTATGATCCCTGGTCTCCCCAAATTCTTTCAAAGTAACATAACCATAAAGTGCATTTCCCTTAATATCATGCGGGAATCCTACAATCGCACTTTCTGAAACCGCTGGATGCTCATTAATAGCATCCTCAATTGGGGCTGTTCCTAAATTATGACCAGATACAATAATCACATCATCCACACGACCTGTAATTCTGTAATATCCTACTTCGTCACGTAAGGCCCCGTCTCCGGTAAAATATTTATTTTCATAAGCTGAAAAATAAGTATCCTTATAGCGTTGATGATCACCCCAAATGGTTCGCGCCATACTAGGCCAAGGGAATTTTATACATAAACGACCATCCACCTGATTTCCTTTAATTTCCTGTCCATTTTCATCCATTAATGCTGGTTGAATTCCAATAAATGGCAATGTTGCATAAGTGGGCTTGGTAGGAGTTACAAAGGGTATTGGCGTAATCATAATTCCTCCGGTTTCCGTTTGCCACCAGGTATCTACTATAGGAGCTTTCTTCTTTCCTACGTTATCATCGTACCAGTGCCACGCTTCTTCATTAATTGGTTCCCCAACGGTTCCCAATACTTTTACAGACGATAAATCATATTTTTCCAGATATCCCACACCTTCTTTCGCTAAAGCACGAATGGCTGTTGGCGCGGTATAGAATTGAGTAACTTTATGTTTTTCAACAATCTCCCAGAAACGTCCGAAATCCGGAAAACTTGGCACTCCTTCAAACATCACGGATGTTGCTCCGTTAGCTAGCGGACCATAAACAATGTAACTGTGTCCTGTAATCCAACCCACATCGGCTGTGCACCAATAAATATCTTCTTCACGATATTGGAATACATTTTTAAACGTGTAAGCTGTATAAACCATATAACCCGCTGTAGTATGTACCATTCCCTTAGGTTTTCCAGTGGAACCTGAGGTGTACAAAATAAATAATGGATCTTCAGCATTCATAACTTCTGCTCGACAGTCTTCTGAAGCCTCGTCTAAAAGAGGTTGCAGCCATAAATCGCGTCCTTCTTTCATCACAACTTCCGAATGAATGCGTTTGGCCACTAAAACCGATTCTACGCCAGGACAATCTTCTAAAGCATCATCAACAATCCCCTTTAAATCGATAGATTTCGCGCCACGATACGAGCCATCACTGGTAATTACCATTTTACAATCACTATCATTAATACGTGTCGCTAAAGCGGAAGACGAAAACCCGGCAAAAACCACCGAATGAATCGCTCCAATTCTAGCACAAGCCAGAACAGAAACCGCCAATTCAGGAATCATTGGTAAATAAATACAAACACGATCGCCTTTGGTAATACCTTGCGCTTTTAAAACGTTGGCAAACTTGTTAACGCGCTTATATAAATCTTTATAAGTGATATGTTGGGCCGGCTCATCAGCACTGTTAGGTTCAAAAAGAATTGCAGTTTTATCCCCACGTGTTGTTAAATGACGATCAATACAGTTTTCGGTGATATTAAGTTGCGCGCCTTCAAACCATTTAACTTCCGGCTTTGAAAAATCCCAACTTAACACTTTATCCCATTTTTTGCGCCACATAAAATGTTCTTCGGCGACTTCTTCCCAGAAATTTTCTGGCTCTCTAATTGATTTTCTATAAACTTGATAGTATTCTTCTAAATGTTTTATGTGATAATTACTCATGTTTTTATTTTGCAATTTTTGAACAACGCCTAAACTTTTTAAGCGCTTCCTAAATTATAAATTTTCTTTTTCCTAACTAAGTTTTTTCTACGGAATACATTTCTCCGTAGACAGACATTACCTGATTTTCTATTAATGATGCGTGGCTTCTCCTGCTCCGCTTGGAATTCTAATATTCTCTACAATTTGCTGAACATCTTCAGGTGGAGCCGGTGTAAACTTCATAATGACTATAGACACAACAAAATTTAAAATCATGGCTACCGTACCAAAACCTTCTGGTGAAATACCAAACCACCAGTCGTCTTTTGTTCCGCCGTCAAACCATCCGAACTTAAATTTCAGCATATAAAAAATCATAGAAGATATCCCGACAATCATCCCTGCAATGGCACCTTCTTTATTCATACGCTTGTAAAAAATTCCTAAAATAATCGCCGGGAAAAATGACGCTGCCGCCAAACCAAAAGCCAAAGCTACCGTTGCTGCCACAAACCCAGGCGGGTGAATTCCGAAATACGCTGCAATACCTACTGCTACTATAGCCGATAAACGTGCTGCGATTAATTCTCCTTGTTCTGAAATATTAGGATTGATCATCTTTTTAATTAAATCGTGCGATACAGACGCCGAAATAACCAATAATAATCCAGCAGCTGTAGAAAGTGCCGCGGCTAATGAACCGGCGGCTACTAAAGCAATCACCCAATTTGGTAATCTGGCAATTTCAGGATTTGCTAATACCATAATGTCGTTGTCGACAACCAGTTCATTCTTTTCCTTATCTGCTAAATACTGAATATTTCCATCTTCATTTTTATCAGTAAAGGTGATTAACCCTGTTAATTCCCATTTTTTAAACCATTCCGGCATATTATCGTAAGGCTTATTTGAAACCGTTTCAATTAAATTCGTCCTGGCAAATACCGATACTGCTGGTGCAGTGGTATATAAAATTGCGATTAATAATAATGCTAATCCGGCAGATTTACGAGCATCTCTTACACGCTTCACTGTAAAGAAACGCACGATGACATGTGGTAAACCAGCCGTACCAACCATTAAGGCTAAGGTAATTGCAAAAACGTCGGTCATTGATTTAGAGCCTTCAGTATATTCGGCAAAACCAAGATCGGTACTTAACCCGTCTAATTTATCTAATAAGTAGGTTCCGGAACCATCGGCTAAGGTATCACCAAAACCTAACTGAGGAATCGGATTACCAGTCATTTGAATAGAAATAAAAATGGCTGGAACCATAAACGCAAAAATAAGCACACAATACTGAGCTACCTGCGTATAGGTAATGCCTTTCATGCCTCCAAGTACCGCATAGAATAATACGATAAACATCCCGATCATTACCCCTGTATTAATATCGACTTCTAAGAATCTGGAAAACACCAGACCAACACCACGCATTTGCCCGGCAACATAAGTAAAGGACACTAAAAGGGCGCAAATAACACCAACAAAACGCGCCGTATTTGAATAATAACGATCGCCAATAAAATCAGGAACGGTAAACTTTCCGAACTTGCGTAAATACGGCGCTAAAAGTAATGCGAGAAGCACATAACCGCCTGTCCATCCCATAAGATAAACCGCACCATCGTACCCCGCAAAGGAGATGATTCCGGCCATAGAAATGAACGATGCCGCACTCATCCAGTCGGCTGCAGTAGCCATACCGTTAGCTAAAGGCGAAACGCCACCTCCTGCAACATAAAAATCTTTGGTTGAAGCCGCGCGAGTCCAAATGGCTATTCCGATATAAATTGTAAATGTAAATCCGACAATAATGTATGTCCATGTTTGTACATCTAAAGATGCAAGTAATAAAATCCTATTCGCCATCATAACCATACTTTTTATCCAGTTTATTCATGAGACGAACGTATACGAAAATTAGAATAACAAAGACATAAATGGATCCTTGCTGTGCAAACCAGAACCCTAACTTAAAGCCTCCTAGTCGTATTTCATTCAAGGCATCTTTAAATAAAATTCCTGCACCATAGGAGACTACAAACCATATGGCTAACAGGATGAAGAGGTATTTTAAATTCTCTCTCCAATACGCTTTTGCGTTACTTTTTGACATGATATTATATTTAGTTTAATTGGTATTATATTTTAATTAAAATGAATAATTCATAACTATTTTGAATGATATTTTATGATTTCGGCTGGTTATTCCGCAACATTTAATTATGACTGTTACATAATTTTCAAAACATCATACTTCGCTAATATAATACTTACACTGAAAACTACAATTGATATTTGTCCATTTTAAATTTATAAATAAAATCAAATTCATTATTCTAATTAAAACCACTCAAAACATACAAATAATTATATTTTGCAATACATTTGCCAGCCATTTCTATTTAATTATTAAAAAGTATCTTTATCGAAACCAAATCCAAAATACCTGTGCAAGCTAGTCGTCTATATTTTATTGATGCTGTTAGAGCATTTGCTATTTTAATGATGCTTCAAGGCCATTTTATTGATACGCTTCTCGATCCTGTTTACAGAGACAGCACGAATACTGCTTATAGCATCTGGTCGTATTTTAGAGGTATTACGGCACCTACGTTTTTCACGATTTCCGGATTGGTTTTTACTTATTTATTGTTACGTGCCAATGAAAAAGGCGATGATAAACCCCGAATTAAAAAAGGATTGTTTCGAGGCTTACTGCTATTAGGAATTGGTTACAGCCTTAGAATTAATTTAATTAGTTGGTTTAGTGGCTACTTCAACACCTATTTCCTTGTTATTGATGTCCTGCAATGTATTGGCTTGTCTTTAATTATTTTGGTGTGCTTACATGTTTTATTTAAACAGTACAGTTATCTCTTTTCAATCATTTTGGCTATTATTGGATGTCTTTGTTTTATTTCAGAACCCTTATATAGAAATCTAGTGATAGATAATCTTCCACTGGTTATAGCAAACTACATGACTAAAGTTAACGGCTCTGTTTTCACTATACTACCCTGGTTTGGCTATTCGGCATTTGGGGCGTTTATCTCAACTGTTTTTTTCAGACACGCTCACAGAAACCGTTTTAAAATAGTTACTATTGCTTCATTTTTCATTCTCGGCTATTTATTGATGTATTACTCAACATGGACCCTATTAAAACTTCACGCCTTAACCAACATTGAATTGCTTAAACGTAGTGCCGACTACAATTATTTATTTATCCGATTAGGAAACGTATTTATTTTATTTGGCATTTTTTATACTTTGGAGCGCTTTTTAAAGCAGTCCATCATTGCCAAAATTGGGGAGAAAACCTTGTCGATGTACGTCATTCATTTTATTATCCTTTACGGAAGTTTTACTGGCTATGGTTTAAAACACTGGTTTAACAAATCCTTAGAACCAACCGAAGCCGTTTTAGGCGCTTTAACATTTATTATCGTGGTGTGCCTTATCTCGTTTCACTATGCGAAAACCAATCATTTCGTGTATAGCCTGGCTAGTAAAATTAGCGGCGTTTTTAAAAAATAACCTTTACAGTATTTATCTAATAAATAACTTTTTATTTTCATAGATTATTTAATTAAAGTAAATTTACTTAATAACCCTAACGTATTCTTTTTTCCAAAAGAAGTAGCACCCTCTCATTCAACCTATGAATAATTTCAAATCTTTTATTGAACACTATGTAGATATGCCTCACGACGATTGGCAACTTGTCGCATCAGTATTTAAGAAAGTGGTGTGTAAAAAAAATGAAGTTCTCCTTTCTGAAGGAGGTGTTTGTGAATATTTTTATTTTGTTGAAGAAGGGTTAATCCGCTGTTTCGAAACTCGAAACAATCAGGAAATTACTAAATTTTTTATTCCTGCACCCTACTGTATGACTTCCAGAGTGAGTTTTATCAAGCAAATTCCGTCAAAAGAAAATTTACAAACCCTAGAAAAAACGGTTCTTTGGCGCGTGACACTAGAACAGTATCTCGAACTAATGAGAATGGACTCCTGGCGCATATTTACCAGAAAAATGCTTAACGAAGTTCAGGATTACATGGAACAACGCCTTATTGAGAGTATGACAGAAACTGCTGAGGCTCGATACTATAAAATACAAAAGGAAGCGCCAAGTTTAATAAACCGAATCCCCCAAAAGTATTTGGCCAGCTATTTAGGCATTGCCACACAATCGTTAAGTAGAATTAGAAAAAATGCTAACAGAAATGATAAATAAAAATCGCCCTTTAAATTTAAAGGGCGTTTTTTATTTATATGCTATTGAAATACTATTTCAAATAGTTTAATACATTATTTTCAATACGCTCCTGAATATTACTAACATCAGCCTTAACAAAGGTTTCTCCTGTAATGTTTTCATATAACTCAATATAACGTTCACTTACAGAGGCAATATACTCATCACTCATTTCCGGAACAGTTTGCCCTTCCAAACCTTGAAAATTATTGCTAATTAACCATTGACGAACAAACTCTTTGCTCAACTGCTTTTGTGCCTCTCCGTTATCCTGACGCTCCTGATATCCTTCAGCATAAAAGTAACGCGAAGAATCCGGTGTGTGGATTTCATCAATTAAAACAATTTTACCATCTTTAGTTTTACCAAATTCGTATTTGGTATCTACTAAAATCAAACCACGTGCTGCAGCAATTTCAGTCCCACGTTTAAATAGTTTACGAGTGTAATCTTCTAAAACCAAATAATCTGCTTCACTAACAATCCCACGCTTTAAAATATCCTCACGAGAGATATCTTCATCATGATCTCCCATTTCTGCTTTTGTCGCAGGAGTAATAATTGGCTCAGGAAACCTATCATTTTCCTTCATGCCTTCTGGCATTGGTACACCACAAAGTAAACGTTTACCTGCTTTGTACTCACGAGCTGCGTGACCTGACATATAGCCTCTAATGACCATTTCTACTTTAAACGGCTCACATAAATGACCAACAGCTACGTTAGGATCAGGGGTTGCTGTCAACCAGTTAGGCACTAAATCTTCAGTTGCAGCCATCATTTTGGTGGCAATTTGATTTAGAATTTGCCCTTTGTACGGAATACCTTTTGGCATAACCACGTCGAATGCCGAAAGTCTATCGGTAGCAATCATCACTAATTGCTCATCGTTTATGTTATATACTTCTCTAACTTTACCTTTGTATACATTTTTTTGTCCAGGAAAATTAAAGTTTGTGTCAATTATGGTGTTATCTGTATTTGCCACGAATTCGTTTTTATTTAATATCTGATTTTTGATGCTGCAAATTTACCAAATTGTTCGGCATTTAATCGATTATCACTGCTTAAAAATGATTAAATCATTCCTAAATTAAGTTTAGCTTTGATTGAGGCATTTGTTGAAGCTCTTTTAACCTTGCTAAACCTGAGTGAAACAAGGCTATGAGCGACTGCCGAGAGCAGGTTACAGCTTCTAAAAAATTATTCTCTGTTTTCGATACTTTTATAAGCTTCAATAACTTTCTTAACCAAACGGTGACGAATAACGTCTTTATCGTCCAGAAAAATCATGCCTACACCTTCTACATTCTTTAAGATTAACAAGGCTTCTTTTAATCCTGAAATGGTGCGTCGTGGTAAATCGATTTGTCCCGGATCGCCGGTTAATAAGAACTTGGCATTTTTCCCCATACGCGTTAAGAACATTTTCATTTGCGCGTGTGTAGTATTTTGCCCCTCATCAAGAATTACAAAGGCATTATCCAATGTACGACCACGCATAAAAGCCAATGGCGCAATTTGAATCGTGCCGTTTTCTATGTAAAGCGCCAGTTTTTCGGCTGGAATCATATCGCGTAAGGCGTCGTACAACGGTTGCATATAGGGATCTAATTTTTCTTTTAAATCCCCCGGTAAAAACCCTAGATTTTCTCCCGCTTCTACTGCCGGACGGGTTAATATGATTCGTTTAACCTCTTTGTTTTTTAACGCCTGAACTGCAAGTGCCACGCCAGTATACGTTTTACCGGTTCCTGCTGGCCCGATAGCAAACACCATATCGTTTTCACGCATACTTTCTACTAATTTGCGTTGGTTAGCTGTTTGCGCTCGAATGAGTTTACCTCCCACCCCGTGCACAATAACCTCACCGCTTTGTTCTGATGTATTGTAATCATCACTACTTTGGCTGGTTAATACGCGTTCAATCGTGTTTTCGTCTATTTTATTGTATTTAGCAAAATGCTTTAGTAGCATATTGATTCGGTGATCGAATTCTTCCAGTAATTCTTCATCGCCAAAGGCTTTTACTTTATTTCCTCGCGCTACTATTTTAAGCTTTGGAAAATACTTTTTTAGAAGTTCGATATTGGTGTTTTGTGCTCCAAAAAATTCTTTTGGAGAAATCTCTTCAAGTTCGATAATAATTTCGTTCAAAAGCGTCGGTTTATTTTTAGGTTACTACAGAGATAAAGTTAAAATAATATTTAATCAGACCAAATGATTTATTAGTTTTGTGGAACTCTGTTTCAACTCAAAAATACATAAATTTGGGTCAGATAACACTAAAAACATATCAACAATTTTGCCGATGGCGATTATTACATTAACAACCGATTTTGGAGAGAAAGATTACTTTGCTGGCGCGACAAAAGGAGCTATCTATACCGAATTACCCGATGTTAGAATTGTTGATATCTCACACAGTGTATCGCCTTTTAATATTTTAGAAGCAGCGTATATTATACAAAATGCCTACAGCAGTTTTCCGAAAGGATCGATTCATATTATTGGTATCGATTCTGAAATAAACAAGGAAAACAAACACATCGCTTTAAAGCTGGACGATCACTATTTTATTTGTGCCAACAATGGCATTATGAGTATGATTTGCTCTGAAATTACGCCGGAAAAAATTGTTGAAATCAATATTCACGACAAAATACAATCGAGCTTCCCTGTATTAGACGTTTTTGTAAAAGTAGCCTGCCATATTGCCCGTGGCGGCACTTTAGAAGTAATTGGAAAAACCATTTCAAAAATCAAACCGATTAGAAATGTGATTCCCTATGTCAACGACGATAAAACCCAGATTATTGGTAGCGTGATTTACATTGATAATTACGGAAACGTGGTAACCAATATTAAACGCAGCTTTTTTGAAACTATACAGAAAGGTCGTGCCTTTGAGATTTCGGCACGTAATCATAAGTTCAAAAAAATATATTTGAAATACAGCGATATTGTTAATTTTGATGTGCCTGAAGAAAAACGTCATGATGAAGGTCGCGGTATGGTCGTTTTTAATTCCGGAAACTTTTTAGAAATTGCCGTTTATAAGAGTAATAGTGCTACGGTGGGTAGTGCCTCTACTTTAATGGGGCTCTCACTAATGGATACCGTAAGTATCAATTTTATCTCAGAATCAATACTCCCAAATATCCAGTTATAAATGTTAATAAGAATTGTAAAAATGGAGGTTACTTAACTATGTTCTGAAGCTTTTCTTAGTAATTTTAACTTTGTAAAAAAACACTTGTTTAACTTATAATACATATAAATGCTCGCCATTTTAAAAAAAGAAATAAACTCATTTTTTGCTTCGCCAATCGGCTATTTGGTTATCGCTATATTCTTATTATTAAATAGTTTGTTTTTGTGGCTTTTTAAAGGTGAATTCAATATTCTGGATTACGGTTTTGCCGACCTGTCATCATTCTTCCTACTAGCGCCATGGATTTTAATTTTCTTAATTCCAGCAGTAACGATGCGAAGCTTTTCAGACGAGAAAAAACAAGGTACACTCGAGCTTTTATTAACGAAACCTATTTCGCATCTCAATATTGTTTTAGGTAAGTATTTCGGCGCCTTCGTTTTAATTATAATTGCTCTAATTCCTACATTTTTATATGTTTACACCGTTTATGAGTTAGGAAATCCTGTTGGTAATTTAGATATAGGGAGTACTTTAGGTTCGTACTTTGGTCTGCTGTTTTTAGTTGCTGCCTACACAGCTATAGGTATCTTTACGTCTACCCTATCCAGCAATCAAATTGTTGCTTTTATTTTGGCTGTGTTTTTATGTTTCCTATTCTACATTGGTTTTGAAGGTGTAGCCGATTTTATGGCGAGTGACATTATCGATCAACTAGGGATGAGTTCGCATTACAAAAGCATGAGTCGGGGTGTTTTAGATACCCGAGATATTATTTATTTTTTGAGCATAACTGCATTATTTTTAATGCTAACCAAATTAACTATTAATCAGGAACAAAAATGATTTTAACGCCCCTGTTCGTTATCTTTTTAATTATTGTCTTTGCTTTGCTTTGGTTATTTACCAACACTATAGACAGACGTAAATGGCTAAGTTTTTTAATTGCTTTAGGTTTAACGCCTATAGTCTATTTTTATGTATTTTATCCACTTATAAATATTTTTACAAGTTATCATCACGAAAAACATTTTAATGCCAAAGCATGGGAAAGTTCCCCTGCTTTACGCTATGAAATGAGTAACGAAATTGTTAAGAACAACTTATTTATAGGCAAGACTAAAGAAGACGTAGAATTACTTTTAGGAAAAAGCGAATGGTTTGGTTGGGATGACAGCATCAAGGCCAATTCACCTGAAATATGGAATTATAACTTAGGCTTTAAACCAGGTGCTTTTAATATGAATCAAGAATGTTTAGAACTTATTTTTAAAGACAATAAAGTTATAAGCGCAAAACAATATCAATTAGAGAAAAAGTTTGAATAAAAACATTAAACATACAGCCATTTTTGCCCTGGCCTTAGTGCTGGTAAATGTTATAAGCAGCAAGGTTTTTGAACGTTTCGATTTAACCGAAGACAGCCGTTATACCCTAAGCGACGCGGCTATTGATATTTTAAAAGATGTCGAATCTCCTATTATTGTCGATGTCTTTTTAAAAGGTGATGATTTCCCTTCGGAATTTAGAAGACTTCAAAATGAAACCAAACAATTATTAGAAGAATTCGCAGCTGAAAACAGTAATATCGTTTTCAATTTTATCAATCCATTGGAAGACGAATCGACACGTGAACGAAACATTCAGCAGTTAACAGCAAGGGGATTAACCCCCATGCAGTTAAGTGTCCAGGAAAGCGGCAAAACCTCTCAAGCTATTATTTTTCCATGGGCATTAGCGAGTTACAACGAGCAAACGGTAATTATTCCGTTAATAAAAAACAAAATTGGAGCTTCACAACAAGAGTTGGTTACCAACTCCGTTCAGCATTTAGAATACGCTTTTGCTGATGGATTTAAAAAACTGGTAACACCAAAACAACAAAAAATTGCCGTTTTAAAAGGCAACAACGAATTAGATGATAAATACATTGCCGATTTCATTAAAAAGCTTGGTGAATATTATTTTATTGCGCCCTTTACTTTAGATAGCGTTTCTAACAATCCGCAAAAATCACTTGAAAAATTAAAGGATTTTGATCTAGTTATAGCCGCAAAACCAACCGAAGCCTTCTCTGAACAGGAAAAACTGGTTTTAGACCAATACACCATGAATGGTGGAAAAAGTCTTTGGATGGTTGATGCTGTAATAATGGAAAAAGACAGTTTGTACAACGATACCGGACGAAACTTTGCCGTAACCAGAGATTTAAATCTAACTGATTTTTTCTTTAAATACGGCGTACGCATCAATCCGGTAATTACCAGTACCCTGTACTCTGCTCCTATCACTTTGGCTATTGGTGAAGGCAGTAATTCTCAGTTTCAAAATTTACGCTGGCCGTATTCTCCGTTAGCTTCAAATAACATCAATCACCCGATTGTAAATAATTTAAATCTGGTGCGCTTCGATTTCGCAAATCAGATTGATACCTTAAAAAATAACGTTTCTAAAACCATTCTTTTAGAAAGTGCACCGTTAACCAAACTGGAAGGTACACCAAGAGAAATTAGTTTAGATTTAGTTACCAAAGAACAAAATCCGGCGCTTTTCAATAAAGGCAACCAGACACTTGCCGTATTACTTGAAGGCGAATTTCCTTCGGTTTATGGCAATCGCATAAAACCATTCAAATTACAACAGGAAAAAAATGTAAGCGTTCCAACAAAAATGATTGTGATAGCCGATGGCGACGTGATTAAAAACGATGTGGTTAGAGGTGTTCCTCAGGAATTGGGTTTCGACCGCTGGACCGGACAAACCTACGGCAACAAAGAGTTTTTATTAAATGCTGTGAACTATCTTTTAGACGATACCGGACTTATAAACATTCGTTCTAAACGCATAGATGTTGCTTTTTTAAATTTACAAAAAATAGCCGCCGAAAAGACCAAATGGCAACTTATAAACATTGCGCTACCGCTTGTATTGCTTACAATCTTTGGTTTTACTTATAATTACGTAAGAAAGAAAAAATACGGCGCTTAAATGTTAATAAGTTTGTTTCCTTTATTAATAGCTAAGGAATATATTTGTAAGTAGTATAATTCAAGACTTAAACGAAGTTCTTTTACATGTAACACATCATCATGTTACTTCTGTGTCACAAAACACAGTTTTAGCTTGTAATGGTCGCATGTAATCAACCAAAACCATAAAGTTAAAACATGAAATTTATAGTATCAAGTACCTATTTATTAAAACAATTGCAAGTTTTAGGCGGGGTTATTAATAGCTCTAATACCTTACCTATTTTAGATAACTTTTTATTTGAATTAAACCAATCTAAGTTAACCGTTTCTGCAAGCGATTTAGAAACAACTATGTCTTCTACTTTAGAAGTAGAAAGTAATAGTGAAGGTAGCGTTGCTATTCCTGCACGTTTGTTATTAGATACTTTAAAAACGTTTCCTGAGCAACCTTTAACCTTTGTTATTGAAGATAATAACACGGTTGAAATAAGCTCAAATCATGGTAAATATGCTTTAGCTTATGCCAGCGGGAAAGAATTTCCAAAAGCCGTGGTACTTGAAGACCCTAGTAAAACAGTGGTTTTAGGTGATGTTTTAGCTACAGCCATTAGCAAAACTATTTTTGCTGCCGGAAACGACGACTTACGTCCGGTAATGAGCGGTGTGTTTTTTCAATTCTCAACTGAAGGTTTAACTTTTGTAGCTACCGATGCTCATAAATTGGTGAAATATACTCGTGAAGATATTAAAGCGAGTCAGGTCGCAGAATTCATTATGCCTAAAAAACCTTTAAACTTATTGAAAGGTATTTTAGCTGGTAGCGAAGAAGATGTAACCATTGAGTACAACGATTCTAACGCAAAATTCATCTTTGAAAATTCGACTTTGATTTGTCGTTTAATTGATGGTAAATACCCTAACTACGAAGCGGTAATCCCTAAGGAAAATCCGAATAAATTAGTCATCGACAGAACACAATTCTCGAACTCTGTGCGTCGTGTTAGTATTTTCTCTAACAAAACCACGCACCAAATTCGTTTAAAAATTGCAGGCGCTGAATTAAACATTTCTGCTGAAGATATCGACTACAGCAACAAGGCAGAAGAACGTTTAACTTGTGATTATCAGGGTGACGATATGCAAATCGGCTTCAACTCGCGCTTCTTAACCGAAATGCTTAACAACTTAAATTCTGATGAAGTACAGTTAGAAATGAGTATGCCAAACCGTGCCGGAATCTTAACCCCTATCGACGGATTAGACGATGGCGAGCAAATTACTATGCTTGTGATGCCAGTTATGTTAAATAGCTAAAAAAATTATAATTTTATATAAAGAAAAACGCTCACCAATGGTGAGCGTTTTTTATTACCTCAACTAACTAAACTAACTAATAAAATTAAGAGATAACGGATATTTGGCAACTTCACCATTACTGGCTTTTATCGCATTAATAATTGGAAAGATAAGAGATATAACACCTATTATAATAAACCCAATAAGTCCAATACCACATAGTAACATTAAAGGAATACACAGTAAACAATACACTATTAAACTCAGTTGAAAATTTACAATGTTTTTTCCGTGTTCATCCATTTGGTAGACTTTATCTTTTTGCGTTAACCAAATGATTAACGGTAATAGTAAACTACCGAAGCCTAATACCAAAGTGACTAACTGACTTAAATGGGTTATAACTAAAAGCTGGTTATCTTGTCTCATGATTGATTTTTTTGATTGATACATGTTAGACTATTAAATTTATAAAACGTTACACCATTCTAAATAAACTTTACTTCAACAAACAAAAAATCCGCAGCTATTGCAACTGCGGATTTTTAAAATTCAGTAAAACTGAAACTTACTTACTCGTGTACACCGATTTGAATAATTCGGTAAACTTTTCTTTATTTCCATTTTTAAACGGAATCATATAAAAACTATAGGTATTGACTTGGTCTCCTGATAACAAGTATTCTTTTTGCGGTTTTGCTCCCCAGCTGTTATCGCCTCCAACACCACGTTGATCCATATCGATATTCAACTGAACCAAATCGCGTTCTACGATATCAATTGTGTGTTTGCTTACATTTACTTCTGGCATACCATCGCTGTAATTTTCATCTTTAGTTGTATGTACTTCTACCTTTTCCTCTGTAGCATAAGAAAGTCCAGGTGTAGCATCGAAATCTTCATTAAGCATATGCAAAGCACTTAATCCTAGATCCTTTTTATTTTCGGCAGAAGACACAACTAACAACCCTTTATTATTTTTGTTAGCAAAAGCAGCCCAACGGACATCAGTTTTATAACCGTTTTCCTGAGGTCTGATGTATGGCACATATTGTTCAGAAACTGAAGAATTATACACATCGACAAATGCTGAAGCTTTTCTGTCTGTGTAGTTTTCCCATGGTCCGCGTCCGTAATACGTCATATTATTGTAAACTTTAGGCAACTGCATGCGCATACCTACTCTAGGAATATCAGCTTGGTAAGTCGTCGCATTCAGCGTGTTGTTTACTTTTATAATTCCATTAGCAAACACTGTATAAGAAGACACAAATGTTGTTTCCACGCCCGATAATTGATACGTTACATTTACCTTAACTTCTCCTTGTTGTGTTTTTTCAAAAGCAAACGATGCTACTTTGTAGTTCTGCGACGCCTCTTTCCATGCGATATTGTTATTCATCATGCGATTACCAAAATCGTTATCGGTTGGTGCTCGCCAAAAGTTTGGTTTCGGTCCGTTTTGATCTTTAATCAGTTCTTCATCGGCAAAAATGTAAGACACCATTTTTCCTGCGGCTTTATCGAACACCACTTTGAAATCATCGCCTGAAAGCGCTAATGTCGATTTAGCATCATTCACTTTTACATCTGAATTAGCTGCAACAGTTTCCGTTTGCCATTTCACTTTTTTGTCCAATAAAATCTGCTCATGAGCCACGACATATCCCGCTTTTAAAAGTCCCCAATCGGCTTTTAGAACCGCTTCAATTTCTAAAAAGTATTCGGTGTTTTCCTTAAAATTAATATTACTAAGTGGTACTCTAACCAATTTACCTGTATGAGGCTCTACTGAAATACTTCCGGCATCAAAAGTATCTAAAACTTCTCCATCTGCTTTAATTTTTGCCTTGATATCGAATTTATCCAAATTTGTAAAATCGTAAAGATTCTCTACTAAAACACGAACCTGATTATCTCCATTAATTCCTTTATTTTTAAAGTTGATAAACTCGTGAGCCTTTTTAACCTCATATAAACCGGGATGCGCAGTACGATCTGGAAAAACAATACCATTGTTTAAAAATGTATTGTTGGTTGGCATACCTTCTCCGAAATCACCGCCATAGGCATAAAACTTCTCACCTTTTTCATTAGTTTTCCAGATAGACTGGTCTACCCAATCCCAAATGAAACCGCCTTGTAAATTATCGTGTTGCTCAATAACATCCCAGTAATCCTGGAAGTTACCTGTACTATTCCCCATAGCATGCGCGTATTCCGAAGGAATAAACGGGCGATCGGTCTTCGAACGTCCTATATTTTCAAATGATGCTGGTGATGGATATTGTGGTACGATAATATCGGTGTTCTCATCCATATCGAATAAATTCCCATCAACGTCTTTATAAGCACGCTCGTACTGTACCGGACGCTTTTGTTTATCATGCGCTTTTATAGCTTTGTAGCCTTCAAAAAAGTTAATGCCATTTCCTGCCTCGTTACCCATAGACCAAATAATCACCGACGGATGGTTTTTATCCCTTTCTACCATACGAATCATGCGATCGACATGTGCTTTTTCCCAGTTTTCTTTCTTAGCAAGCGAATGGCTTCCGTAATACATACCGTGAGATTCTATATTAGCTTCATCTACCACGTAAATTCCGTAGATATCGCATAGCTCATAAAATTTTTCTTGTTGCGGATAATGACTTAGTCGAACAGCATTGATGTTATTCTCTTTCCAAAGCTGAATATCTTTTAAAATTTGCGCTTCAGGGACAACATGGCCAGTCTCCGGATTGTGCTCTTGAGTATTTACACCTTTTAAAGTAATCACCTGTCCGTTTACAAGTAATAATCCGTTTTTAATTTCAACGGTTCTAAAACCAATTTTTGAAGACGTAGACTCTAAAACCTTTCCTTTTTCCTTTGAAGTAACAACTACTTGATACAAATTTGGTGTTTCAGCTGTCCACGGTAATACATTGAAAATTTGCGTTTTCAAATTAACACTCATCGTCCCGTCTGAAGGAATCTTAACGGATTGATTTCCTTTAGCAACCACAGAGGCATTAGCATCTAACACTTCATAAAAAACATCAACCGTTTTCGATTTTACATCTGAATTTTTAACAGCAACCGTTAAATCTAAATTTCCATGTTCAAAACCTTTATCTAAAGTAGCCATAACCTCAAAATCCTTGATACGAGCTTTAGGCTGAGCATATACATAAACACTACGTTCGATACCACTGATTCTCCAGAAATCCTGACATTCCAGATACGAGCCGTCTGTCCATCTGAAAATTTGAAGTGCAATCATGTTTTCGCCTTCTTTTAAATATTTTGAAATATTAAATTCCGCCGGAAGTTTACTTCCTTGAGAATACCCTACATATTGACCATTAATCCATACAAATCCACCTGATTTCATGGCACCTATATGTAAAATGACTTCCTTTTCATTCCATCCTTTATTTACCGTAAATGTTCTTCTATAAGAACCAACTGGATTATAATCGAATGGTACTTGTCCAGGATTAGACGGATAAATTTTTTCTTTAAAAGTGATTTCTTTTGAAACCGGCGCTTTATAATCGGCAAACTCGTACTGATGGTTTACATAAATAGGAACACCATACCCTTCAACCTCCCAGTTTCCTGGTACTTTAATATCATCCCAACCAGTAACATCTACTTCTGGTTTCATAAAATCCTGAGGTCGATCGGCCGGTTTACGAACCCACTTAAATTTCCACTGTCCATCTAAACTAATGTAGTTAGCAGACGCTTTCCAGTTATTTTTCAAGGCTTCATTTTCTGAAGCAAACGAATAAAATGTGGTATGTGTTTCTTCCTTATTCTCTGAAATCACTTGCGGATTTTCAATATAATGCCTCAGGTCATTAGGTAACTCTTGAGCAAATAATAAACTACTAAAACAAAAGAGCGTTAAGTTTGTTAACTTGTTTTTCATAAATGATTTAAAATGTGTTCGTACACAAACATATTAAATTTAGCGGATATTCATAACTATTTCATCAGGTTTATTAACTTAGAATAATAGATTTTAACAAATTTTATGATTAAATGTATAATCTAAATCTATTCGGTAAAAAGATATAAATTAAAAGTTCTCTATTGCACATTTGATAACTGCTGGTAAAAAACTGCATACTGTTGGTTGCTTGGATATAATTCGACCAATCGTTTGGCTATATTTTTTGCTTTACTTTCATTGTTGAGATTCGCATAATGATATGCCAAAGCATACAATAAACTTTCGTTATTTGAATCTACTTTCAACCCTTTAGCTAAGATTGATTCTGCTTTATTAGGTTGATTTAATTTATCGTAGAGCAAACTTAAATTATAGTAAGCTCTAATATACTCAGGCATTTTGATAATGGTTTGTTCTAAATATGTAATGGCTTCTTCTTCCCTATTTAATTCGGCTAACAACAGGGCTAAAGAATAATAGGTTGGACCATATTCTGGTTCTTGTTGAATAATAAGTTTAAATGTGTCTTCTGCTTTTTTATAATCTCCTGTATTGTAATATAAATTCGCTAGCGTTAACCTTAAATTATTTTCTAGATTATCAACCTCCAAGGCTTTTTCATAATAAAAAATAGCCTGTTGCAAATTGCCTTGTTTTATATAATAATTGCCTTTTCTTGCCAACCCACCAGCAAAATCGGTATTCAGATTGATATAGGTATCAAATTCCTTTTTCACTTTAGTGTAAACTTCCTTATACTCCTCTGGAATTTGAAGTTCATTGACTCCTGCCAAAGCATAAAATGTTTTTACACGAACCGTTCTTTTAGGATCTTTTAAAAGTGGTAGCAAATAATTAAGATAATCGGTATTGTTGATGTTACTCAATACATCGACACTCGTTGCACGAACCAAAGGTGATGCATCATTTAATCGGGTTATATATTCGTCTATATGTTGCTGCATATCATAATTTGATAACGCCCGCAAAGCGGAAGCTCTCACCAATTCGTTTTCTGAAGTATTATGAATTAAATCAATTAAACCGGCATCAGCATGAGCGACTCCCAGTACACCTGGAGCCAACTTATCTGAAAAATGTAATGAGTCTACTGTTCCGTAAAGTTTCTGAAAAGATTCCCATGCCCATGTATTATCTTTGGTTTCATGACAACCTACACAGGCATTTGGCGCATTGTAATTTAAACTTAAATCAGGTCGAGGCACTCTAAAACTATGGTCACGTCTAAAATCGTTACCCATATAATAACGTCCAGGCATATGGCAATTAATACATGCGGCACTTTCAGTTCCCATCTCATGCTTATGATGCTCTGAAGTATTATATCTTGCAGGCACATGACACTGTGTACAAAGCGCATTGCCTTCCATTTTTAATTTCAATGAATGTGAATTATGACAATTGTTACAAGCCACATCATTTTTATACATTTTACTTTGCACAAAAGATGTGTAAACATAATCTTCATCTAAAATCTGTCCGTCTGGATAATATTGTGGTTCTACAATTAAATGCGGGAAATAATGATCTAAAAATGAACCCTGATAATTATAATTTTCAGTGAATTGTTCACGACGGGCATGACATCGAGCGCACTCATCAACCAACTGTTTTGGCTCTATATTACTAGTCATTTTCATAGTTCCTGTTGGCGCATATGTTTTCCCCAAACGTTTAACGTCGTCAACATGTTGTTTTCCCGGACCGTGACAGGCTTCACAATTTACATTGATTAAAGCATATTTGGTGTCATAACTATCGTTCTTTAAACTGTAGTTTTTTCTAACGTTTGTGGAATGACAATCGGAACACATGGTATTCCAGTTTAAGCCTTTATTCGTCCAGTGTAACCACTCGTCGTGGACTACCCTAAAATCCGGAAACAGATTAAACCATTTCTTTTCAACAGAATCCCACGCTGTGCTTAAACACTGAAAAGCGCCATTGGGAAATTGCACAATATACTGCTGCAAAGGTGTTACACCATAAGTATAAACAATTTTATAATCCTGATACGCACCATCTGGTCCTTCGGTATTGACATAATAATCACCATTCTTTTTATAAAACTTTGAAGTGACTTCCTGACTGGTAAATGTTTCTCCTTTAAAGTCTGCCAAAATAGAAGTACTATCTGCAATTTGCATGGCTTTATCATGATAAGAACCCTGCCAGTCTTTAAATTCTGAATTATGACATGTTTTACAAGTTTCATCACCTAAAAAATGATCATCAGGAATTAGAGCTGTAGATGTAAAAATATCATTCTTTGTTATGGCTTCATATTTTTTTTCTTCTTTACAGGAAACCAATAAAACAATTGAAATAAATACGCTAAATAAACTTATAACAGCACGAGAATTAAGGGAGATAGTCAAAATATTTATCTTTAAAATCACACAATAAATTGTAGTATAAATGTAACTTAATTTTGACTTAGAACTACTATAAATTAAACATAAAAAAAGGCGTTAAAACTATGTCTTAACGCCTTTTTAATCTGTTATAAATACTATCTCAACTCTGGAATAGCACAAACATCCATATCGCCATAATCTAAATTCTCACCAGCCATACCCCAGATAAACGAGTAGTTACTTGTACCCGAACCTGAGTGAATAGACCATGGTGGAGAAATCACTGCCTGATTATTTTGCATCCAGATGTGTCTTGTTTCTTGCGGCTCTCCCATAAAGTGACAAACTGACTGTCCTTCAGGAATTTCAAAATAGAAATACACTTCCATTCTACGATCGTGAACATGCGCAGGCATGGTATTCCAGCTGCTTCCTACCTTAATAGAGGTCATTCCCATTTGTAACTGACATACATCTACTACGCTATTTACAATGTACTTTCTTAAAGTACGCGCATTAGCTGTTTCAGGAGATCCTAACTCAATCACTTCAACATCATCTGTTCCAATTTTCTTTGTTGGATACGCTTTATGCGCAGGTGTTGAATTTAAGTAGAACATTGCAGGACTATCGCCAGATGCACTTGCAAATACAACGTCTTTATTACCCTGACCTACATATAAAGCTTCCTTGTGGTTTAACTCATAAACAGTACCATCTACAGTTACTGTTCCCGTCTGACCAATATTAATGATACCAAGCTCCCTTCTTTGTAAAAAGAATTCTGCTTTAAGCGGATCGATAGCATCTAATGAAACGGATTTAGAAATCGGCAACACACCTCCCGTAATAAAACGGTCGTAGTGCGAATACACTAAATTTAATTTATCGGCTTCAAAAAGATTTTCAATTAAAAATTCGTTTCTCAATTGCGCTGTATCATACCCTTTTACTCCTTGAGGGCTTGATGCGTAACGCGATTCATAACTAACTGACATAATTTATAGTTTTAGTTTTTTAAATTATTTTGCTTAAACGATTAAGCTATGTACACAGATAAAATGAAGTTTATCCTAATGACTGTCTTTTAATACAAAACCACAGTTAAACTGATGGCTCCATGAGCACCAACCACCAAACATTGTTCTATATCGGCTGTTTTTGAGGGTCCTGAAATGAAGGTTCCAAAGGTTCTTTCACGCTCAGAAATAGCATCAAAAACCTGATGCATGTGCAAATAAACAGCATTTTTAGGGACTACCAAAATTAAATCGTTGGTAATAAAAGGTAAAGCACGTACAACAATTTCCTGGTCTGAAACCCAAACCGCTCCATTCTCAGCAACAGCGAAGTTTCCTTTTATAATGGTTAAATCAATATCTTCCAGTGTATGTGGATTGGTATCTTTTGAAACAGGAACCGTTCCTAACGCAGATTCTTTCATACAAGAAACAATCTTTGAAGCTTCGGGATACAAGGCTTTTATTTCAGCATCGATAGTATCTAATCCATTTATTTCTAAAAGACGGCCGCCAACAAATTCAATATTTTCTTTAAAGCGTTCAATAAGATTGATGTCTTCATCAAAAACACTTAAATCGATATCTGGTAATGGTAAGGCTTCCGGCTTGTTTGCTTTTACAGCTTTTAATATAGCTTCTCTACTCATTTTTCTGTCTTTTTTTATACCAATCTTCAAAATTATCACCTTTTACTTCAGGTAAATCTCTGGCGTGACCCCAAGTGTTTATTTTCGAATTTATTAAAGATTTTGGCGTATGCTTCAACATGAATCGCGTGGATTTACCAACAAAATCGTAAGTTTTTGGTTTAGCTAAAACACTACCAGCTGCTTTCATTACTATTTTCTTTACGAAGGGTTGTGGCACTTCTTTAACGATAATTTGTCGCCACTTATATAACTGTTCGTGAATATTAATTTTTACCGGACAAACATCGCTGCATGACCCACAAAGTGTAGAAGCAAATGGCAACGAACTGTGCTTAGTTAAGTCTTTTCCTGGTGATAAAATAGAACCGATAGGCCCTGGAATAGTCGCATCATAACTATGTCCGCCGCTACGTCTGTAAATTGGACAGGTATTCAT
This sequence comes from Aestuariibaculum suncheonense, assembly GCF_014596935.1. GTDB lineage: Bacteria > Bacteroidota > Bacteroidia > Flavobacteriales > Flavobacteriaceae > Aestuariibaculum > Aestuariibaculum suncheonense. Next base: position 414,112 of record NZ_JACVXC010000003.1, read on the forward strand.
ACACGCCCCGCATCGGATACAGTGTAATGATCTTCTGAAATCTTCACGACTTAATTGCTCGGTTCTTCCATTATCAACGATAATAATATGCATTTCCTTACCCTCTTCTGGTTTATTGAAATATGAAGAATACGTGGTAATAGGTTGCCCGGTAGCACTTCTTGCTAATAAACGTAAAAAGATTCCTAAATGTTTTTCCTGCGGAATTAATTTTTCCATTCCCATACAGGCAATATGCACTTTAGCTAGGTGTGCTCCCATATCGGCGTTTCCTTCGTTTGTACATACTACAAATCCGCCTGTATCGGCCACAGCAAAGTTTACACCGGTAATCGCTGCATCGGCTTGTAAAAACTTACTACGGAGATGCTTTCTGGCTTCACGGGTTAAGTATTCCGGGTTTCCGCCACTTGGCTTGGTGCCCAAATGTTCCTGAAACAATTCGTCGACCTCTTCTTTGGTTTTATGAATCGCCGGTAACACAATATGACTTGGTGGTTCTTGAGCCAACTGTACAATACGCTCACCTAAATCGGTATCAATTACTTCAATATCATTAGCTTCCAAAAACGGATTTAAATGACATTCTTCAGTTAGCATCGATTTACTTTTTACAATCTTTTTAGCATTGTGTTTTTGAAGAATACTGTGAACAATTTTATTATGTTCTTCGGCATTGGCTGCCCAATGCACAATAACACCATTTTTCTTGGCATTTTCTTCAAACTGCACCAAATAGCTATCTAAATTAGATAATACATTGGCTTTTAGTGCTGAGGCATAATCACGAAGTTGTTCCCAACCTTGTACTTTATGAGCTTGCTTATCGCGTTTCTGCCTAACAAACCATAACGCTTTATCGTGCCAGTTTACCTTGGCTTCGTTTTCATTAAATTTTGCTGCTGCTTCTGCATGTGCCATAATTAGATACTACTGTTTAAAATTTCTGCTATGTGCATCACCTTAAGTGGCTGTTTATTTCTGTTGATTAGCCCTTCCAAATGCATTAAACACGAATGGTCGGCACCGGTAATCACTTCTACGTCGCTATCAATATGATCCTGAATTCGATCTTTACCCATTTTCACTGAAATGGCTTCTTCAAACACCGAAAATGTTCCTCCAAATCCACAACATTCATCAGCACGGTTCAATGTTTTAAGCTCTAAGCCTTTTACTTCTTTCAATAGATTTTCTTCAGTTGAAAAATGGGGATCCATACGCTCTGAACATGACCCCAAACGTAAGCCACGTAAGCCATGACAGCTTTTATGAATACCTACTTTATGCGGAAAAGATGCTCCTAAATCGGTTTTACCAAGTACTTGATATATAAACTGACATAATTCGTAAGTATTATCTCGAACACGTATAACATCTTCGGTTTGTTCTAAAATATCAAAATGCTTTTTTACATGATACACACAACTTCCCGAAGGTTCAACGATATAGTCATAATTTTTAAAATTCTCTACAAACAACTGACAAGTTCCTTTAGAATCGTCTTCGTATCCTGAGTTTCCTAAGGGTTGTCCGCAGCAAGTTTGCCCCAATGGATACTCTACATCGACTCCCAGTTTCTCCAGAAGTTCTAATGATGCAATTCCGACTTGCGGGTAGAGTTGATTTATATAACACGGTATAAATAAACCGACTTTCATTTTTATATATTTTTAATTACTATTAATTACTTCTTGAAATACCAAGTGCTAAACCACGTAATTCTGCTAGACCACGTAAACGACCAATAGCCGTGTAACCCGCGTAAGCTTTATTATTTTCTAAATCGCTTAACATTTGGTGACCGTGATCTGGGCGCATTGGTAAATGTATATTTCTTTGTTTTTCTATTTCTAAAACGGCTTTTACTACATCGTACATATCTGTAGAACCGTCAAGGTGATTGTCTTCATAAAAACTACCATCAGCTTCCCGTCTTACATTTCTAAGGTGTAAAAAGTGAATACGATCAGCAAATTTTCTAATCATACTCGGTAAGTCGTTATCCGGGTTTGCTCCTAACGAGCCTGTACAAAATGTAATTCCGTTTGATGGACTATCTATAAAGTTCACTAAATCTTCTAAATCGGCTTCCGATTTAATAATGCGTGGTAAACCCATGATATCCATTGGTGGATCGTCTGGGTGAATGGCCATCACAATACCGTTTTCTTCACATACCGGAATCACTTCATTTAAGAAGAATGATAAATTCGCTTTTAAATCAGCATGCGATAGGTTATCGTACTGCGCTATCATGTCTTTAAATACAGGAATCGTTAAATCATCTACCGTTCCTGGTAAACCTTTTAACACATTGTCTTCAAGAGCTTGTTTTTCTTCAGCAGACATGTCAGCAAAACGCTGTTCAGCTAAAGTTAGAATTTCAGAAGTATAGGCTTCTTCTACCCCTTTGCGTTCCATAATGAATTTTTCAAAAACCGCCATTTCAACTTTATCAAAACGCAACGCTGTACTTCCGTCCTCCAGTTTCCAGAAAAGCTGCGTACGTGTCCAGTCTAACACCGGCATAAAATTATAACATACGTTTTTAATACCACAAGCTGCCACGTTACGTAAACTTTGCTTGTAGTTTTCTATACGTTGTAAATAATCACCTTTACGTAATTTTATGTTTTCGTGAATAGGAATACTCTCAATAAAGCTCCAAGCCAATCCAGCATCTTCAATAAGATTTTTCACTTTTTGAATTTCGCTAACTTCCCAAACCTCTCCATTCGCCACATGGTGTAATGCCGTTACCACACCTGTTGCTCCTGCCTGTTTTATATCTGATAATTTAACAGAGTCTGAAACCCCAAACCATCTAAATGTTTCTTGCATTGTTTTAAATCTGAATAAAATTAAACCCCACTAAACGCACTAAATCCGCCATCAACTGGAATTACAATTCCGGTTACAAACTTTGAAGCATCAGAACATAAATAATGTAACGCCCCATGTAACTCGTCGGCTTCTCCAAAACGTTTCATTGGTGTGTTTTTAATAATAGTATTTCCTCTATCGGTATAGCTTCCATCTTCATTTAATAATAAAGCACGATTTTGATTTCCGATGAAGAATCCCGGAGCTATGGCATTTACACGTAAGCCATCTCCATATTTTGTAGCTAACTCTACTGCTAACCATTTGGTGTAATTATCAATCGCTGCTTTTGATGCTGAATATCCAGCTACGCGTGTAATCGCTCTTTCGGCTGCCATAGAAGAAATATTAATAATGACCCCTGATTTATTCTTCACCATTTCTTTACCAAAAATAATAGAAGGAATAATACTCCCGAATAAATTTAAATCGACTACTTTTCTGAAGTCATCCATATTGATGTCGAAAAACGATTGTGTTGGTCCTATAGTCGCTCCCGGCATATTACCTCCGGCTGCATTAATCAACACGTCGATTTTTCCGTAGTTTGCTATAATCGCATCCGATACGTTTTGCAAGCTTGCTTCATCTACAACGTTACACAAAAATCCATCAACCTTTTCGCTAATCGATTTCATGCGCTCAACAGTAGCATCTACAGTATCTTGCTTGTAATGTAATATAATTACCGTAGCACCTTGCTCTAAAAGGTACTCGGCCATACTGCCACCTAAAACACCGCCGCCGCCGGTAACCAGTACAACTTTATTTTCTAAATTAAATTGGCTCATTTATTCTTTGATTAGTTTATAAAATCATGATGATGCAAGCAAATTTACATATATACTTTACATTTACTGTACTGCACTGTACTGTTTATTCATTTTTTAAAAAATAAATATTCCTTTTAAAAATTCTTTAAATTATTAACAATCAAAAAACAAAGAACTGATAATTTGACACGAAAAACCTTTTCAAATAATAACAATATTTCGGTTTTCAGGTTAAAATAATATCAATTTATCAAAATTTTAATCATATTACAGTACAGTACAGGATAGAAACAAAAATCACTTCAATTAATTTTGAAACAAATATTTTAAACATTCTCATGAATACACTTGAAAAAAAATTTAAATACGTAGATTATCTTTGGGATGATAAAAAAGCAGATAGTTTAGGTGATGACCAGGTAGCTTTATTTTTATACCGTTCAAATATATTAGGTGCAGACCTTAGAATTACCAACTATGGTGGAGGTAATACAAGCTGTAAAACCATCGAAAAAGATCCATTAACCAATGCTGAAGTTGAAGTAATGTGGGTTAAAGGTTCTGGTGGAGATATAGGTACCTTAACTCGTTCTGGTATTGCTGGATTATACACTGGAAGATTACGCGATTTAAAAAATGTATATGGAGGTTTAGAAGATGAAGACCGTATGGTTGGGTTATTTAACCATTGTATATATGACTTAGACAGTAAAGCACCGTCAATCGATACGCCGCTTCACGGTTTATTACCTTTTAAACACATTGACCACTTACACCCAGATGCACTTATCGCGGTTGCTGCTGCAAAAGACAGTGAAAAAGTAACCAAAGAAATTTGGGGTGACACTATGGGGTGGGTGCCTTGGCAACGTCCTGGTTTCGATTTAGGCTTACAGTTAGAAAAATGTTTAGCTGAAAATCCAGGTATCAGAGGTATTGTTTTAGGTAGCCACGGGTTATTTACCTGGGGAGACACGTCTTACGAATGTTATATGAACAGTTTAGAAGTTATTGAAATGGCTTCTGAATACATCACTAAAAAGATAGCTGAAAAAGGTTCTGTTTTTGGCGGACAAAAAGTAGAAAGTTTTCCACAAGAAGAGCGTCTTGAAAAAGCTGCACAATTAATGCCGTTATTAAGAGGTTTATGTTCTTCTGAAAACAGAATGATTGGTCACTTTGCGGATAGTGATGTGGTAATGGAATACATTAACAGTAACGATCTTGAGCGTTTAGCGCCAATGGGAACATCTTGTCCAGACCACTTCTTACGTACAAAAATTCAGCCTTTAGTATTAACGCTAGATCCTAAAGAAGACTTATCAGACGCTGAAGCTGTTTTAGCAAAACTAGAACCTGCTTTCGAACAATACAGACAAGAATACGCAGATTACTACAATACTTGTAAAAGAGATAACAGCCCTGCCATGCGTGATCCAAACCCGGTAATTATTATTTATCCTGGCGTTGGTATGTTCAGTTTCTCTAAAGACAAACAAACCACACGTGTAGCTAGTGAGTTCTACATCAATGCTATTAACGTAATGCGTGGTGCTGAAGCGATTACAGAATATACGTCCTTACCTAGACAAGAAGCTTTTGATATCGAGTACTGGTTGCTAGAAGAAGCTAAATTACAACGTATGCCAAAAGAAAAACCATTATCTCGTAAAGTAGCGTTCGTTACTGGTGCAGGAGGTGGAATTGGTAAAGCAATTGCCGATAAATTAGCTGAAGAAGGTGCTAACGTGGTATTAACAGATATTAACGAAGAAAGCTTAAAAGAAGCTCACGCTACTTACAAACGCGACGTTTCTACTTATGCGGTTTGCGATGTTACCAATACGGATTCTATTGCTGCTGCTTACAAAAAAGCATGTTTAGAATTTGGAGGTGTTGATATTGTAGTACACAGTGCTGGTTTAGCAATCTCTAAATCTCTAGAAGACACAACAGATAAAGACTGGAATATATTACAAAGCATCTTAGTGAAAGGGCAGTTTGACTTAGCGAAACAATTCGCTACTATTGCTCGTCAACAAAACTTAGGTGGTGATTATATTGCTATCGCTAGTAAAAATGGTTTAGTTGCCGGACCAAATAATGTCGCTTATGGTACAGCTAAGGCTGCACAACAACACATGGTGCGTTTATTAGCAGCCGAGTTAGCTAAAGATAAAGTACGTGTAAATACAGTAAACCCTGATGGTGTTATTGTTGGAAGTAAAATCTGGGAAGGCGCTTGGGCCGAAGGTCGTGCAAAAGCTAACGGAATTACCGTAGAAGAACTTCCTGCATTTTATGCCAAAAGAAATTTATTAAACGAAATCATTACTCCTGCGGATATTGCTAACGGTGTCTTCACTTTTGTAGGTATCTTGGATAAATCGACAGGTAATATTATAAATGTAGATGGCGGAATGGCTAATGCATTTGTAAGATAAAGGATAGTTAGTTTTAGTTTGTAAAAAACTTCCATAACTATAGTCAAATATATATGGGAGTTTTTTTTTCAATTTTAGATACCTCATTTTCTTTACTTAATTTACTGAAAAATGATTGTATCTTGTAGTAACCAATTACAATAAGAGAGATGAAAATAGAGCAAAACCACATTCAGGATACGAATAAATCTGGTTTACAATCACATAAGGAAAATTTCGATTTCTTAGCAAATAACCTTTCTAAAAAAGGTGCTAATGTAGAAGCGATTATTAATAAATTAAAAGACTTTCAAATCGCTATTCCAAGCTGGGCTTTAGGTGCTGGCGGAACGCGTTTCGGACGTTTTTCTTTCTACGGAGAGCCATCTAGTTTAGAACAAAAAATTCAGGATATCGGGTTAATCCACTCATTAACACAAACAGCTGGCGCGGTATCTTTACATATTCCATGGGATATACCGCAAGATTACGCTGCAGTTAAAGATTTAGCAAACGGATTAAACATTAAGTTTGATGCCGTTAACTCGAATACCTTTCAAGATCAAAAAGATGCTAAAGAAACGTACAAATACGGTTCTTTAAGCAACACAAGCGAGGCGGTAAGACAACAGGCTATTCAACATAACTTAGATGTTATCAATATTGGTAGCAAATTAGGGTCTAAAAGTTTAACAGTTTGGTTAGCCGATGGTTCTTGTTTCCCTGGGCAAAATAATTTTCAAACAGCATTACAACATACTGAAAACAGTTTAAAAGACATTTACAAAGGTCTTCCTGACGACTGGAGTATGTTAATCGAATACAAACCTTACGAGCCTAACTTCTACAGTACGGTTATTCAGGATTGGGGAACATCGTTCATGTTAGCCAATGCTTGTGGAGAAAAAGCGTACTCATTAGTAGATTTAGGTCACCATTTACCAAACAGTAATATTGAGCAGATTGTTTCTGTGTTAATGTTAAAAGGTAAATTAGGTGGTTTCCACTTTAACGATAGTAAATACGGTGACGACGACTTAACCGTTGGAAGCATCAAGCCTTATGCCCTATTCTTAATTTTCAACGAATTAGTTTACGGTATGCAAAACAATCCGCAAAACCCGGATTTAGCTTGGATGATTGATGCCAGCCACAACGTAAAAGACCCTTTAGAGGATTTAATTCAATCTTTAGAAGCTATTCAGGAAGCTTACGCTAAAGCTTTATTAGTTGATCAGGCTGAATTAAAAGCAGCGCAATTAAATCATGACGTTGTGAAGTGTCAGGAAATTTTACAAGACGCTTACAGAACCGATGTTCGTCCGCTTTTAGCTGAAGCCAGACGTCTGGCTGGTGGTGCTTTAAGCCCAATTAACGCATACCGCACATTAGGTGTTAGAGATACATTAATTGAAGAAAGAGGAAAACACACTGTCGCAACAGGTTTATAAAAGTATGATAGATGTAACTGCTGTATTTGACATAGGAAAGACCAATAAAAAATTCTTCCTATTCGATAAAGACTACAAAGAAGTTTATAAAGAATATACAAGTTTCGAGGAAATTGAAGATGAAGATGGTCATCCTACCGAAAATTTAGAAGCGCTTCAAACATGGTTAAAAAGTGTGTTTCAAAACATTTTAGATGCTCAGGAGTTTAATGTTAAAGCGATTAACTTTTCGACTTACGGAGCTAGTTTTGTGCATATCGATGAAAACGGAGAGGTACTTACGCCGCTTTACAACTACACAAAACCTCTCGACCAAGAGATTGTTGATTCATTTTTAAACAAATACGGTCCTAAAGAGGAGTTTTTAAAAACTACCGGGTGTTTCGATTTAAGCTTGCTAAATTCAGGTTTACAATTGTATTGGTTAAAGTACAGTAAACCTGAGATATTCAAAAAAATCAAATATTCGTTACATCTCCCACAATATCTAAGCTATGTGTTTACCGGAATTCCATTAAGCGAATACACCAGTATTGGTTGTCATACTGCGCTATGGGATTACACAAAAAAAGATTACCACGAGTGGGCATATAAAGAAGAATTACATCATATTCTTCCCTCAATTGTTTCTACCGAAACAAGCATTAATATGAACTATAACGGCCGACGCATTAAAATTGGCGTTGGTATTCACGATAGTTCTTCAGCTCTTTTACCTTACGCACGAAGCATTAAAAAGAAATTTGTTTTAATATCAACAGGTACTTGGAGCATTACTTTAAATCCGTTTGCAGACCATCCGATTATTGAAGATACACATGATAAGGATTCTATCAATTACATGCGTATCAACGGAAAACCTGTAAAAGCAACACGTTTATTTCTAGGTAACGAATACAAAATTCAGGTTGGTAAACTTCACAAACATTACAACGTTTCTGAAGATACTCACCGCCATATCAAATTTAATTACGATATCTATACCGAAATTGTAGATAATTTTGAGCATATGTTTAAATGGGAAAGTCTGTCGTCAAAAGATATGCCCGCGGAAACAAAACTCCCTTATACCGATTTTGAGCATGCCTTTCATCAGTTAATGATGGAATTGGTAGAACTTCAGATAAAAAGTATAGAAGATGTGATTGACGACAACGAAATTAAACGTTTGTATGTTGATGGTGGTTTTAGCGACAACGATTTATTCATTAAACTATTATCGCATAATTTCAGAAATATGAAATTAAGAACCACCGATTCTTCATTAGGATCGGCTTTAGGCGCTGCCATTTGTATTTCCGATAGCAAACTGAATTCTAAATTCCTTAAAAAGAATTATTCATTAAAAAAACACGTGCCATTCATTATAAAATAGCCTATTGAACTAATAACTAACTAAATTAAAATACTTAAACGTATGACACAATATCATCAAGAAGAAGACATGATCGAAGATATTGCTGGAGGAGAATTTGAAAGAATCCCGGTCCCGCAATCAAAATTAAAAGGCTGGAAAAGCTTTTTAGGCATGTATGCCGGTGAACATGCCGCAGGTACCGAATTTGTTATCGGTCCTTTATTTTTAACCGCCGGAGTAAGTGCCTTCGACTTAATTATTGGATTACTTTTAGGAAACCTTTTAGCTGTATTAAGCTGGCGTTTCCTTACTGCTGAAGTTGCCGTAAAAAACCGTTTAACCTTATATTTTCAACTTGAAAAAATTAGTGGTAAAAACTTAGTCACCGTTTATAATTTAGCCAACGGTATTTTATTCTGTTTCCTGGCTGGCTCCATGATAACAGTGTCGGCAACAGCTGTAGGTATTCCTTTTGATATGCCTATGCCTAAGCTTACCGATACCATGCCTAATGGCGTGACATGGATTGTTATTGTATTGGCTATTGGTGCGGTAATTTCTATCATCGCTGCACGTGGTTACGATACCGTTTCGAAAGCAGCAAACTATATGTCTCCTATTATTGTTTTAGCATTTTTAGCTTGTGGTATTGTTGCTTTAAATCAGTTAGGTGTCGGTAGTTTTTCTGAATTCTGGAACATCTGGGGAGAAGGTTCAGACCCTTTCCCCGGACAAATAAAATACACCTTCTGGCACGTAGTAATCTGGTCTTGGTTTGCTAACGCAGCCATGCACATTGGCATGTCGGATTTATCAGTATTCCGTTTTGCTAAAAAAGCAAGCTCAGGATGGACTACAGCTGCGGGAATGTATGTAGGTCACTACATGGCCTGGATTGCGGCTTGTTTGTTATACGCAGTATATTTGCAGTCACCTGAGGCACAAGCCTTAATTAGTGATGGGCAAGCGCCCTCAGTTGCTCCAGGGCCTTTAGCCTATAACGCTATTGGTGTTTTCGGAATTATCGCTGTAATTTTAGCAGGATGGACGACAGCTAACCCAACTATTTACAGAGCAGGTTTGGCCTTTCAGGCGATTATTCCTAAAGTATCTACTTTTTGGGTAACCATTATAGCTGGTACTATTGCAACTTTGGCTGGCTTATTCCCTGCATTCGCAATGAAATTATTGGATTTCGTCGCGTTTTACGGATTTATTTTAGCGCCAGTTGGAGCTGTGATTGTATTCGAGCATTTCTTTGCTAAAAAATATGGTATCATTAAAAACTACGCAGAACATGCGAATATTAAATTCAATAAATCAGTGCTATTTGCGTGGGCTATTAGCTTCGGATTATTCTACTTCATTTCTATTCAATTCGATATCTTTTTATCGTTTGTTACCTTACCAACATGGATAATGTGTGGGGTTTTATTTCTGGAATTCAGCAAGAAATTTCAAAAGCAATAAAACATCAATTCTATCATAATTCAAAAGCTCGTAAAATTCATTTACGGGCTTTTTTTTAATAAAATGCAATAAAGGCTGGATTATTCAAAAAAATACTATTCCAAATAAAGGTAAAAAATACATTTATTTATATCAAAATAGAGTCTTAGTTCTTATATTTGTACTCTCAATCTATTAATTAATCACAATTGTACACAATAAATCTTAAAACGGATAATTCAAACGGTTTAGAATATATTGAAATTGAGAATACCTCAATTCAAACCTCCGCAAAAATATATACTAGTCTAGGGGCTAGTTTACAAGCTTTAACCCTTAATGGAAAACAAATAATCACAGCATTAGACCCGCTACCTTATTCTGACACTTACGCCTCTTCTATTTTGTTTCCTTTTGCTAACCGAATAGACAAAGGCGCATATTCTTTTGAGGGGAAAACATTTCAATTCCCAATTAATGAACCGGGAAATAATAATGCTTTACATGGATTAGTGTTTAATAAAACTTTTAAGCTCATTAAACAGGTAACAGATGAACATCAGGCGGCAATAACTTTGGAATATGTTGAGGAAAACGTATCTAAAGGTTTCCCATATACATTTACTATTCAATTGGAATATGTTTTAACAGCCAACTCTTTAGATTTAAATGTGTCTGTAAAAAATACCGATAGCAAAACGTTTCCTTTTACCTTAGGATGGCATCCGTATTTTGAATCAGCAAACCTTTTCGATAGCACTTTAAAGTTTGATAGTAACAAGCAATTAACATTTAACGATCGTTGCATTACCACAGGAACCAAAGATGTTTCAGGGACTGAACGTTTTGAAATCAAAGATAAATATCTTGATGATTGTTTCTTGTTAAACCACAACAATATTACATTTAACACACCCGAATACAGTTTTGTAATGAGTAGCTCCTCAAAAGAAAGCTTTTTACAAATCTATACACCTCCTAAAAAGACACATGTGGCCATTGAGCCTACCACTGGTGTTTCAAATAGCTTTAACAATGTTATGGGGTTACAAACCTTAAAACCAAATGAGACCTATCACCTTAACTGGAATATTAAACTACAATAGTTAATTATGAATAATGCATTAGTGAACAAGGTAAAAAACACCTTTGTAGATAAATTTAACACGCAACCACTCGTAGTGTTTTCACCGGGGCGTATTAATATTATTGGGGAACACACCGATTACAACGACGGTTTTGTATTCCCGGCAGCCGTAAATAAAGGTATAGTGGCAGCCTTTCAAAAGAACGATTCAGATACCTCGGTAGCCTACGCTATTGATGTGGATGACACCATAGAATTTTCAGTAAACAGCATTCAACCTTTAGCCAAAGAGAGCTGGGGAAACTACGTATTGGGTGTTATTGCTGAAATTCAAAAAAAAGGAATCACCGTTGGGAACTTTAACGTGGTTTTTAGCGGAAATATTCCGGCAGGTTCGGGCATGTCGTCTTCTGCAGCACTTGAAAACAGTGTAGCCTTCGGATTAAATGAATTATTCGATTTAGGATTAACCCGAGAAGAGATGATTTTCATTTCACAAAAAGCAGAGCACAACTATGTAGGTGTAAACTGTGGCATCATGGATCAATACGCGAGCATGTTTGGCATTAAAGACCATGCTTTACTTTTAGATTGTCGCTCGATTGAAGCCAAACCTTTTCATATTGATTTTGAAGGTTACGAATTGATGCTGATAAACACCAACGTAAAGCACAGTCTATCTGATAGTGCTTATAACGATCGCCGTTCCGTATGCGAATCCATTTCTGAAATGCTAAACATTAAAGCCTTAAGAGATGCTACTGAAGCCGACTTAGAAACAATAAAAGACAACGTTACCGAAGAAAATTACCAGAAGGCTCTATTCGTTATTCAGGAAAACAAACGTGCTGAATTGGCTTCAAAAGCAATGACTGATGGCGATTTAAAAACCCTGGGGGAACTCATTTATGGGTCACACCATGGTTTACAACATCAATACAAAGTAAGCTGTGAGGAACTTGACTATTTGGTGGATCAGGCTAAAGAAAACCACCAAATTCTGGGAGCTCGTATGATGGGTGGCGGGTTTGGTGGCTGCACCATTAACCTGATTGCAAAATCAGCCGTTAACGATTTTAAAACAAAAATATCAGAACGTTATAAAAACAAATTTGGTAAAGACTGTTCTATCTATTCTGTAGAATTAGCCGATGGAACCAAATTGATAACTGACTAAACTTATTAATGATGAATACCGATTTACAAGATTACTCACACAAACGATTAAATATACTTACCGGCGAATGGGTTTTGGTGTCACCACACCGCGCAAAACGCCCATGGCAAGGTCAAAATGAAGCAGTTTCAAACGAAGTACGACCGTCTTATGACGACAGCTGTTACCTATGTGCAGGTAATACACGTATAAACGGCGAGGTAAACCCGAAATACGAAAATGTTTATGTATTCACCAACGACTTTGCTGCACTTCAAACCGATTCAAAAAGCTTTTCGGTTAATGATGGCTTATTAAAAGCGCAAAGCGAACAAGGCATTTGTAAAGTGATTTGTTTTAGCCCAGACCACTCTAAAAGTTTAGCCGATATGGCTCCTACCGAAATTGAGCAAGTGGTTTTAGAATGGCAAAATCAATATAAAGAACTTGGTGATAACGACTTAATCAACTACGTCCAGATTTTTGAAAATAAAGGTGCTGTGATGGGTTGTAGCAATCCGCACCCACATGGTCAAATCTGGAGTCAGACCACCTTACCAAACGAAGTTGAAAAGAAAGATACACAACAACGAAACTATTTCAAGGAACATCAAAAAAGTATATTAGGAACGTATTTAACTCAGGAATTAGAACAACAAGAACGTATCATTTTTGAAAATGATGGATTTGTGGTGTTAATTCCATTCTGGGCGGTTTGGCCGTTTGAAACGATGATTGTTCCTAAAAAGCATCAGACCAATATTTCTGAAATGACCGGCGAAGATACATTGCTATTTGCTGAAGCTATTTCGGTAATCACTAAGGCATACGATAAGTTATTCAATACTTCGTTTCCTTATTCAAGTGGTATACATCAGGCACCGACCAATGGTGAAGATAACAGTCACTGGCACTGGCATATGAGCTTCTATCCTCCGTTATTACGCAGTGCAACGGTTAAGAAATTCATGGTGGGTTACGAAATGTTCGGTTCGCCACAGCGAGATATTACAGCTGAAAGCGCTGTAAAAATGCTTCGAAACTTACTTTAAGATTCAGCATCTATAAAAACCAAATAAAACCTGATGTACCCATCAGGTTTTATTTTTTAAAGTCATACACTAAATCATAACTTCAAAAGTTATATTTTTAGCCTACAAAAGAAATGCCTTTAATGAAACGCTACATATACTTTTTACTTACTTTTTCATTTTTAATATTATGGAGTTCTTGTCGTAAAGATTTTGAGTTTTCACCAAGTACCGGAAATCTGGAATTCTCTAAAGACACTGTGTATTTAGACACCACTTTTACCAACATCGGCTCCAGTACTTACACCTTAAAAGTATATAACCGCAGTAGTACCGACATCAATATTCCGTCGGTGCAATTAGGTTTTGGTAATGCTTCAAACTACCGCTTAAACATCGACGGTATGGCTGGAAAAGTATTCAATAATGTGCAAATTCAGGCGAAAGACTCTATTTATATTTTTGTTGAATCGACTATAAATATAAACGATTTGGATAATAACGGAACCTTTTTATATACCGATCAAATTCAATTCGATACAGGTACCAACCAACAAAATGTAGAATTAGTAACTTTGGTTCAGGATGCGGTATTTATTTATCCGAATCGCGATTACGACACTAAAGTCATTGAAACCTTAACTTTAAATATTGGCGGTAAGGAATACGAAACCGATATTCAAGGACGCACCTTACAACCTAACGAACTCCACTTTACAAACGAAAAACCTTATGTCATTTACGGTTATGCCGCCGTGCCAAACGGCTACACCTTAACCATAGATGCCGGAGCGCGCATTCATTTTCATGAAAGTTCAGGGCTATTGGTGTCTGAAGGCGCTTCACTTCACGTGAATGGTGAGCTTAGTGCAAATCAAGACTTGATGGAAAACGAAGTCATTTTTGAAGGCGACCGCTTAGAACCTGACTTTGCTGATATTCCAGGTCAATGGGGCAGCATCTGGCTATTTGAAGGTAGTGATAACAACATTATTAATTATGCGACGATTAAAAATGGTTCCATTGGGATTTTATGCGATGGTGGTGCTGAAGCTTCCGAAGATGTTTTAAAAATTACGAATACTCAAATTTATAATAACTCTGGATTCGGAATCTTAGGAAGAAACACATCGATTACTGCAGAAAATCTGGTGTTAAATAATGCCGGACAATCGGCCTTCGCCGGTACTTTTGGCGGAAGCTACAATTTCACACACTGTACCATTGCCAATTACTGGAGTAATTCCAGACAGTTCCCTGCTCTGCTTTTAAATAACTTTATGATTGACGCTGACGATAACACGGTAATTACCGATTTAACCGAAGCCAATTTTAACAACTGCATCATTTACGGAAACGACAATCCGGAACTACTTTTAGATGAAGTTGAAAATGAAGAAGTTGTTTTTAATTTTAAGTTTACGAACTGTTTGATTCGCTTTCAGGATAACAGCAATTATTTTGATGGCCCTAATTACAATTTTGAAGACACAACGCATTACGAAGGAAATATCTTCAATCAGTCACCAGACTTCTTTAAGCCTAACGAAAATATGCTTATTATTGGCGAAAACTCAGCAGCCATTAATCAGGGGTTATCTGGTTTTGCTACGCAAGTGCCTACCGATTTGTTAAACGTAAACCGCACCACTGCTCCCGATTTAGGAGCCTACCAGCATATTACGTTTCCGGAAGAGGAGAATTAAAAATTATGCCCAAATTTTAAGATTAATAAATTTTAAAAACTTTAATTTGAACGAAATAAGAATTAACTCTCTAAACGAAATTCATGACTTACTTTCTAAATATAGAAAAAGTAACATTTTTAAATTTAGAGGGCAAAGCGATTCCTCTTGGGATTTAGTTCCTAAGGCAGGAAGGAAAGGTTTTGATAAAGTTCCAGACAAAGTTATTTTTTATCAGTGGAAACGAAGAGCTATATCTTTTTTAAATAAAGAAAATTACTCTGACTGGGAACTTTTAGCAGTAGCGCAACATACAGGTCTCCCTACGAGGTTTTTAGATTGGACTCATGTTCCGACAGTAGCTTTATTTTTTGCTGCTTCAGAAAACCAAGATAAAGATGGAGCTTTTTTTGTATTTAAACCGAACAAAAGTATTTTACACGAAAAAATAGATCCGTTTAATATTGAAATTCCTGTTATAATGCATCATCCTAGCGCTGCTTCTGATAGAGTTGCAAATCAATATGGTCATTTCACAGTTCATAATCCCCCTGAAACGCCTTTAAACAATAATACTTTAGATGGTTCTTTAATTAAAATTATCATTCCTTCAAATCTCAAAGTTGAAATTATCCATATGCTCAATCAATATGGAATTAATTATTTAAATCTATTCCCTGACTTAGAAGGGTTATCAAAACATTTAACTTGGTTTATAGAAAACTATGAATATTGGGACAAAAATTTTGATGAAAATGAAATTGAAGATTATTAAATTTTAACAAACCTCTCATTTCCCAGATAAACACCCCAATAATTTCATATTATCTATATGATTCAGTAGTTTTGCCGCCAAAAAAATGATTTGTGAGCTACGCGAAAAGAATATTCAAGAATTTGATGCAACAAACATACTACCACAAACGCCCTTTTGGGGACGTGTAAAAGAAAATCAGGGTTTCATTCCTAAAGGCTTCGAACTTACCATTTCGAAAGACTTATTGGTTAGCGATGCGAGTTCTATTGAAAAAAAAGGCGAAGATTTACTAATACTTATCAAGTACATCGACCAAAACCACTGCTTTGCCTATGTCCCTTACGGACCTAAATTAGAACCGGACTTTGAAAATCAAGGGCTATTTTTAGAGCAGCTTTCAGAATCTATTAAACCGCACCTCCCTTCTAACTGCATTTTTATTCGTTACGATTTAATCTGGGAAAACCAATGGGCTACCGAAAAAGAATATTTCGATCAAAACGGTAACTGGATTGGTCCGCCACCTAATCAAACACAGGAATTCCGCGTAAATTTTAATACCAACAACTGGAACCTTCAAAAAAGCGTTGGCGATAACCTGCCTAAAAACACCTTCTTCCTGGATTTAACCTTAGATGAGGAAGATCTCTTGTACAACATGCGCTACAATACCCGATACAACATCAGACGAGCGAGTAAAAAAGGCATCAACGTTCGTGAGTACGGCATAGACCACATGGCAGACTGGTATAAATTATATCTGGAAACCGCCAACCGACACGGTATGCCTGCACAAAACGAAACCTTCTTTTCCACCATCTTTAACAATCAGGACAACAGCAAACAAGGCGTTACCGTAAAAATGCTAATGGCCGATATAGATGGGAAGTTCCTCTCGTCTATGTTTTTAGTACTGTCTAAAAAACGAGGCACCTACTTATACGGCGCATCGGCAAATGATAAAAACAATTTAACCGCCAGTTATGCTTTGCAATGGGAATCGATGAAGATTTCGAAAGCATGGGGTTGCACTGAATACGATATGTTTGGCTCGGCACCTAACCTAAACCGAAGCCATCCGCTTCACGGTGTACATGTTTACAAAAAAGGCTTTGGTGGCGATTTATACCACCGTATGGGATGCTGGGATTATCCGTTTAATCAAAAACTATATGATTTGTATAAACTGCAGGAAATGCAGAATTAACCTGTAAAAGTTTCCCTCCTATTTTTATTAAACTTTAAGTTATGGTTATTCTTAAACACACAAATATCTGCTTAAAACAAGATATTTTACAATATCTGCTTAATTGCAGATATTTTTGCGTATCTGCTTTTTTATAGATATATTTGAGAAAAACAAAACCATGATTGCTGTTATAACCGGAGATATCATTAATTCCCGAAAAGGAGACATTGAAAGCTGGATAGCTCCTTTAAAGGAGACGCTTAACCATTACGGAAACGAACCTGAACACTGGGAAATATACCGAGGCGATAGTTTTCAGTTGGTACTAGCTCCTGAAAAAGCGCTGCTTGCAGCCATTCATATTAAATCGACAATAAAACAAGCTAAAACACGTGATGTTAGAATGGCTATAGGTATTGGTGAAGCAAAGTACAACGCTTCTAAAATAACCGAATCGAATGGTCCGGCATTTGTGTATTCAGGTGAATGCTTTGAAGATTTAAAAAAATATACTCTGGCACTGAAATCTGATTATCCAGCAATAGATGAATCGTTAAACATCATGTTAAAATTATCGCTTTTAACCACCAATAACTGGAGTAGTGTAGTCTCGAAAGTGATTGAAGCAGCTATTGAGCACCCCGAAAAAAATCAGCAGGACTTGGCTAAACTTTTAAACCGATCACAAAGTAATATTAGTGAAGCTTTAAAAAGAGGCGGCTACGAAGAAATCATGAACATGAACGCGTTTTACGTAAAAAATATTTCTAAATTATGATGAATCTTATAATAAAATTATTGGTTGCTCATGTTATAGGTGATTTTGTTCTACAGCCTAACAGTTGGGTCGAATCGAAAAAAAACAAAACCTTTAAATCTAAACACCTCTATTTACATGGCCTGGTTCACTTTATAGCGCTATTAGTTTTACTGCAATTTAACTGGTCTTACCTAGGTTCCATAATCCTAATTGTTGTCAGTCACCTGATTATTGATCTTGTTAAACTAAAACTGGAGGGTCACGTTAATTCGAGAGTACTGTTTTCCCTTGATCAAATATTACATTTAGGTGTTATTGGCATCGTGGTTTATATGCACACGCCCTACGTTATCGAATTCAACAAAATATATTCTACGGAAGCCCTTCTGTTTGTACTCGCCTTACTAACGCTAACTTTTGTATCTTCAATAATTATGAAAATAATCATGGGGAAATGGATTTTAGAAGAAGACAAGTCGGAAGATTCTTTAGAAAGTGCCGGTAAATATATAGGAATACTGGAGCGTCTGTTCGTTTTTGGATTTATCCTCCTCAATCAATGGAGTGCTATTGGATTATTGATAGCCGCAAAATCGGTTTTTAGATTTGGAGACCTGTCCAGAGCCAAAGACAGAAAGCTAACTGAATACATATTAATAGGAACCTTAATCAGTTTCGGATTAGCCATTTCAATAGGTTTATTATACTTGTATATCGTCGATAATTTATAGAAAACATACCACATTATAATAAAAAATCCCGCATCTTTCAGCGGGATTTTTTTATTGTAATTCAAACTATAAAGAGTCAATCGCTGCTTTAATTCGCTGAAATGCTTGTTGAATTTTAGCTAATGGCGATGCGATATTCATACGCATAAACAACTCGTAATCGGCTCCAAATGTCGACCCTAAAGCTAACCCCACCTTTGCTTTATTAAATACTAAGGCTTTTAATTGGGTTTTGTTAAGATTAAGTGCTGAAAAATCTAACCATACTTGATACGTGCCTTCCGGACGAATCATTTTTACTTGTGGCAATTCAGTTTTTAAAAAGTCTTCAATCCAGTTTACCGTTTCTTCTAAATACAAGACCAACTCGTCTACCCAGGCATGACCACTTGTATAGGCCGCCAAAATAGCATAAGCTGACAAAGCACCTCCTTGATGCAAATACATAGAGGTTACCAAACTGTTTATAACTTCAAACTGTGCTTTGTTTTCAGCATAAATATATCCATTGGCAATACTTTGCATACCAAAGGTTTTTGCCGGCGAGCCTAAAACTGCAATATGATTTTCTATATTTTCAAGTGATAAAATACTGTTGAATTTTGTCTTACTGAATACAATTTCAGAATGTACTTCGTCACTGACTATAATCACATTGTATTGATTGGCTAAATCCACCAACTTTTGTAATTCTTCATGGCACCAGACGCGACCAACAGGATTATGCGGATTACATAACAAAATCATTTTGGTATTACCCGATTTAAGTTGCTGCTCCATATGCTCAAAATCGAAAGCATAATGTCCATTTTCAATTTTTAACGGATTCTCTATAACGGTACGATTGGCGGTTTTGATAGCATTATAAAATTGATGATACACCGGCGTTTGAATCATGATGCCATCACTTTCTTTTGTTAGCGCCCGTAAAATAACAGCAATAGCCGTAAGCACGCCATTCACCTGAATGAACGCATTTGGGTTCATCTGTAAGCCGTGACGCTTTAAATTCCAGTTTGCCATAGCTTCTTTAACCTGCGGACTAATATCTTCATAGGCATAAATACCGCGTTCTACAATGTTTCGTAAGGCTTCGGTAATAGGAGATGCGACTTTAAAATCCATATCGGCAATCCATAACGGCATCACATCATCTGTACCCAAAACCATTTTTAAATATTTAGGATTATTCTTTACAAAATAATTTTCAACAGTGTGTTCAATATCGAATATACTCATAGGATAGTTTGTTTTTATAGTCGTTACCCAAAACTAGCAATATTGGTTTAGTTTACACCTAATTTTATATTGATTTTAAGATTCTAAATCTAATTGCGTTAGGGATTGGAGCAAGCTACCATGTAGCGCGTAAAGCCCGCCCCGAAGTGTCAACGAAGGGTAACGCCCAAAAACAAAAAATCCCGCTAAATGGGCGGGATTTATTTATTATAGATGCCGAAACCAGTTCAGCATGAAAAGCTTATTAAGCTACGAATAACGGTCTATCTGCCATTAATGCATTTACTTTATCGGCTACAGCTTCTAAAACAGCTTCGTCTTGGTAGTTCATAATCACTTCATCAATTAACTCAACGATTTGCTCCATTTCAGCTTCTTTTAAACCTCTTGTCGTCACTGCAGCAGCACCAATACGGATACCTGAAGTTACGAAAGGAGAACGCGTATCGAATGGCACCATGTTTTTATTAACCGTAATATCTGCTTTTACTAAAGCCTGTTCTGCATCTTTACCTGAAATATCTTTGTTACGTAAATCGATAAGCATACAATGGTTATCTGTACCACCAGAAATGATGTTGTATCCTTTTCCAACTAAAGCTTTCGCTAAAGCAGCCGCATTGGCTTTTACCTGTAACTGGTAGTGTAAAAACTCATCGGTTAACGCTTCGCCAAAAGCAATTGCTTTAGCAGCAATGATGTGCTCTAATGGTCCTCCTTGGTTTCCTGGGAATACAGCAGAATCTAATAAAGAAGACATTTTACGTAAGCTACCATCTTTTAAAGTGATTCCGAATGGATTATCGAAATCTTTCCCCATCATAATCATACCGCCTCTTGGACCTCTCAACGTCTTGTGAGTCGTTGTGGTTACAATGTGACAGTGTGGCATTGGGTCGTTTAAAATACCTTTTGCAATCATACCTGCCGGATGAGAGATATCAGCCATTAAGATAGCCCCAACACTATCGGCAATGACTCTGAAACGAGCGAAATCAATATCACGTGAGTAAGCCGAAGCTCCAGCGATAATTAATTTTGGTTGTTCTTTAGTAGCAATCTCTTGAATTTTATCATAGTTTAACACACCTGTCTCCTCTTCTACACCGTAAAATACAGGATTGTATAATTTTCCTGAAAAGTTTACCGGTGATCCATGTGTTAAGTGACCTCCATGTGATAAATCGAATCCTAAAATTTTGTCACCAGGATTTAAACAAGCATGGTAAACTGCTGTATTAGCCTGACTTCCTGAGTGTGGCTGTACGTTTACATACTCTGCACCAAACAAAGCTTTTGCTCTATCAATTGCTATTTGCTCTACTTCATCAACTACTTCACATCCACCGTAATAGCGTTTGCCAGGGTATCCTTCAGCATATTTATTAGTTAATACTGAACCAGCTGCCTCCATAACTTGATTACTAACAAAGTTCTCAGACGCAATAAGCTCTAAACCATGTAGTTGGCGCTCTTTCTCAGCTTGAATTAATTCAAAAATTTGTTCGTCGCGTTGCATATAAAATTAAATTCTAGTTAAATATGCAGCAAAAGTAACAAATAGATTAGTTAAATTCACCAAAAAACATATATTTACTATTAAGTTTTTGTCCTTTTTATTAACCCACTATTCAAACCCAATTTTTATTTATTTTTTTCTTGAAAAATGAAAATTTTATGTAGGTTTGAACATTATTCATATTAAAAAAATTATATAAGTTATGCCGTTATCAGCTAACAATCCAGATAGAACATCGTGGTTACACGTCGATAAGAACTCCGATTTCCCTATTCAAAACATTCCATTTGGTGTGTTTTTAACACGTGATGATATCATTACTATAGGAACCCGTATTGGTGATACCGCTATAGATTTAGGGGCCTTACATCAGTTGGGGTATTTTGATGGCATCCCATTAACCGATGATATTTTTCTTCAGGATTCGTTAAACGATTTTATTGCTGATGGCAGAAAAACCTGGCGTGCGGTTAGAGATCGCATTGCTGAAATTTTCGACAGCAATAACACCACCTTAAAAAACAATAAAAGTCACAAGGAAATTGTTTTGTTTCGCTTAGACGAAATAGAAATGCAACTTCCTGTTGAGGTAGGCGACTACACCGATTTTTACTCAAGTATAGAACATGCCACCAATGTTGGAACCATGTTTAGAGACCCGGATAACGCCTTATTGCCAAACTGGCTTCACATTCCTGTGGGATACCATGGAAGAAGTTCATCAGTAATTCCATCTGGTATTCCGGTACACAGACCGCAAGGACAAACCTTACCTGATGGTGCTACCGAACCGGTTTTCGGACCAAGTAAATTGGTGGATTTCGAATTAGAAATGGCCTTTATCACTACAGCTGCAAACGATTTAGGAGAACCTATACCAGTTGATGAAGCCGAAGAATACATCTTCGGTCTAGTATTGCTAAACGATTGGAGTGCGCGCGATATTCAAAAATGGGAATACGTGCCTCTTGGCCCTTTCTTAGCTAAAAACTTTGCCACTTCCATTTCACCATGGATTGTTACTTTAGATGCTTTGGAACCTTATCGTGTTGAAGGTCCTAAACCAATAAAACCTCAGTTAGATTATTTAAAATCTACAAGCAAAAAGAAAAGTTTCGATATTCACTTAGAAGTTTCTATTCAGCCGGAAGGCGCAAAGGAAAACCTTGTAAGTAAATCTAACTTCAAATACATGTACTGGAACATTTCACAACAACTGGCGCACCATACCATTAATGGTTGCCCTGTGAATTCTGGTGATTTAATGGGTAGCGGAACCATTTCAGGACCAACGCCAGATTCTTACGGATCAATGCTGGAACTTACTTGGAAAGGCGAAAAGCCAATTAAATTAAAAGATGGCACAGAACGTAAATTTATTAACGATAACGATACGGTAATTATGCGCGGCTTTTGTGAAAAAGATGGCACGCGTATTGGTTTCGGTGAAGTATCAACGAAATTACTCCCGGTTTTCAAAAAGAAATAAAAAGTATTTAACTTCTATTTATAAGCCCTCAAATTATATATTTGAGGGTTCTTTTATTATAAAATAGCATTACTATTGTTTACCCCTAATCAAAACCCAAAATTTTAAGCATGAAAAAACAACTACTCTCCATTCTTTCCTTGTTTATACTTTGTGCTTGTAGTAGTAGCAAGCAAATTGAAAAATCACTGAGTTCCGGCAATTACGATCAGGCAATTTACGATGCCATTAGTAAATTAAGAACGAATAAAGACAAAAAAGGAAAAGCAGATTATATTGTAATGCTTCATGAAGCTTACAATAAAGCTACCGAACGCGATTTAAATTCGGTTAACTTCTTAAAAAAAGATAATAATCCTGAAAACTACATTCGTATTTATGATACTTATGTAAATCTCGATCAACGTCAGGAACACATCAAACCGATTTTACCTTTATTTGTTAATGGGAAAGAGGTTAAATTTGATTTTAACGATTATTCAAATCACATCATTTCGTTTAAAAACAACGCCTCGCAACAAATGTACAACACTGCTTTAGCTTTATTAGACTCAAAAAACAAAATGGACTATCGTCAGGCTTATAACGATTTTAAAACCATAGAAGACATTAATCCGAACTTCAAAGATGTTCGTCAACTCATGGATGTTGCTCATGCCAAAGGAACCGATTTTGTAATAGTTGATATGGTAAACGACACCAAAAAAGTAATACCGGAACGTTTGGAAGACGATTTGTTAAACTTCAGCACTTACGGTCTAAATAATTTATGGACGGTATACCACAATACAGCTGTTAAAGAAGTAAAATACGATTACAGCATGCGAGTAAACCTAAGAGAAATAGGTATCTCGCCTGAGCAAATTAAGGAGCGACAAATCATTAAGGAAAAACAAATTGTTGATGGCAAAAAAAACTTACTGGACGCAAACGGCAATCAGGTAAAAGACAGTCTAGGTAATGCCATTCAGGTTGATAATTTAAAAACCGTGCGTTGCGAGTATTACGAATCGACACAGTTTAAATCGGTCCAAGTTACCGGAAATGTTGAATATGTAAATTTAAACACCAAACAACTGGAAGACGCTTTCCCGATTACCAGTGAATTTGTGTTTCAGCATATTTTTGCTACCTCAAGAGGGGATCGCCGCGCTTTGGAAACCGATTTATTGCAGTATTTAAACAATCAGCGTGTACCCTTCCCTAGTGAATCTCAAATGATTTATGATACAGGTGAAGATCTTAAAGCACAACTCAAGCAAATTATAAATTCTTATACGATTAGATAACTAAGATATAATTAAAAGGGCCCAAACTGAGTTTGGGCCCTTTTAGTTACTGAACCTATTAAAAATATCAACTCAACATCTGCATCACATCTTCTTATAGCTCAAAATAAAAAAATCCAACAAAAAAACACCACACAATACACTGACAAACAATATCTTGATTTCTTAAAAAAGATATAATTTTATGTTTTTTATCGGATTATCAATGCATTTTATCCTATATTTGCGAAAATCAACCCGTAGTAAACCTTAACTTAACCCAATGCGAAGATCAAAAGTCTTAGTTAAATCTGCATGTATTACCGTGGCCATCACCGGTCTGACGTATAGCGTATTTAAATTTACATCAACTCCAGGTGTAAAAGTTGTTGAAGCGGCTGAGTTACCAAAAAAGCCAGCTATAAATCCTAAAGTTTTACAGGAATACAAAGCAAAACAAAACGAGTTAAAAGTAGCTATTGAAACCTATTTTGAAAATGCCTTGGCAAAAGGGGATATTATAGGTGCTGGAGTAAGTATTGTAAAAGGAGATTCTATTGTCATTTCTGAAGGCTTTGGTAAACGAAATGCTAATCTTAAAGAGCCGGTTGATAGCGAAACTATTTTTCGATTAGGTTCTATATCTAAAGGGTTTGCAGGAATTTTAGCTGCCAGCTTTGAAAACGAAGGGCTTATACACTGGGAAGATAAAGTTAGCGACTATATTCCTGAGTTTCGTTTAGGCGATAAAAGCAACACCGATAAAATCACATTAGCGAATCTACTATCTCATACTGCTGGAACACCATATCACAGTTTCACCAATCTTGTAGAAGCAGGCTTGCCTCTATCTGATATTGTTGACCGCTTCAAAGACATTACTCCGGTTAGCGCACCTGGTGCTATGTACAGTTACCAAAATGCCATGTTTGCTCTTTGTGGTGAGGTTATTCGCAGAGAAACCGGACAGGATTTAGCTTCAGCTTTAATGAATCGTTTCTTCAAACCTCTTAACATGCACTCGACGTGCATGGACCACGAAACATTAACGCATGCAAACAATGTCGCCTTCCCACACATCAAAAGAACACATGGTTGGAAACCAATAAAACTTACTAACAAATACTACAACGCTATAGCTGCAGGCGGCATCAATGCTAGCGCTTTAGATATGGCAAAATGGATGCGATTTTTATTAGGTCACAATCCTGAAGTTATGGATAAATCAGCCTTATTTGATGCGTTTAAACCTTTTATTGAAATCGGCGGTCACAGTAAATACTATCAACGCTGGCCTGGGCATTTAAAATCGTATTACGGCTTTGGATGGCGAATTCATAAATATTCAGATGGAGACACTAAAAAAGAAAAAACCATCCTACATCATGGTGGCAGTGTTAATGATTTTAGAAATGAAATTGCCTTATTTCCTGAAGACGACTTAGGAATTTGTGTGCTTCTAAACAGTCACTCTAAAATTGCTTCAAACGTAATTCCGGAATTAAAAGAAATTGTAAAACAGGTATACCAACAACATACCTCCGACCACTCTAAAGATATGGCAAGTTTATAATTCATCGGTATCCTAATTTCAAATTGAATTCATTTTTTTCTTATCTTTAGAGGACATACTCCAAAGAAACCATTTTCCTTTTTGTCTACTTGTTTAAACTTAAAAAAAAAGTAAATCATGGAAAACAAAAAGATTATAATTGTATTTGGCGCCACTGGCGCTCAGGGAGGCGGACTTGTTCGAGCCATCCTTACAGATTCCAACTCAAAATTCACAGTACGAGCTGTAACTAGAAATGCAAACTCAGAAAAGGCAAAAATATTGGCCGACTTAGGCGCAGATGTTATTGAAGCCAATATTGATGATACCCAAAGCATAAAAAAAGCACTGCATGGTGCTTACGGCGCTTACTTTGTTACCTTTTTTTGGGAACATTTTTCAGCAGAAAAAGAACATCAGGAAGTTTTAAATTTTATTGAAGCCGCTAAAGATTCTGATATTAAACACATCATTTGGTCTACTTTAGAGGATACTAGAAACTGGGTATCTTTAGATGATGACCGCATGCCAACATTACAAGAAAAATATAAAGTTCCTCACTTCGATGAGAAAGGCGCATCCGACAAACTATTTACCGAAGCCGGCCTGCCCGTAACATTTTTAAGAACTTCTTTCTATTGGGATAATTTTATTTATTTTGGGATGGGTCCACAAAAAGGTGAAGATGGTAATTACTACATTGCATTTCCTATGGAGGATAAAACTTTGGCCGGAATAGCTGCTGAAGATATTGGAAAATGCGCTTACGGTATCTTCAAAAAAGGAACTCAACTCATAAATAAAACCGTTGGTATTGCAGGTGAAAAATTAAGCGGGGTCGACATGGCTAAAAAGCTATCAAAAGCTTTAAATATAAATGTGATTTACAATAATGTGAGTGCAGACACTTACCGTAGTTTTGGTTTTCCTGGTGCCGATGACTTAGGTAATATGTTTCAATTTAAAAGAGATTTTAACGACGACTTTAACAGCATTCGAGATGAAATATTTTCATTAGAGCTGAATCCTGAAATGCAAAATTTTGACAAATGGCTGACATTAAATAAATCTCGAATTCCAATAGATTAAAAAACGAATAAACCCCTAAAACGGAGCTTCAAAAGTTATCGTTAACACTTCTTTGGTTACAGGATGAGTAAACGTTAATTGTTCGGCATGTAAATGCAAACGGTTGGTTTTCACGCCGTATAAATCATCTCCAATGATAGGCATATGCAAACCTTTGCTGTGGGCAGCATGTACACGCAACTGATGCGTGCGACCAGTAACCGGATAAAAATGAATTCTGGTTTTACCATTTTCAATAGCCTGAACTTCAAAATTAGTCACAGCTGGTTTGCCGTGCTCATAACACACCAACTGCTGTGGTCGGTTATCTAAATCAACGCGTAAAGGCAAGTTAATCTGACCTGATTTTGTTTTTAACTCACCATCCAACAAGGCAACATAACGTTTTTTTACCGAACGTTCGATAAACTGTTTCTGTAGATGCTTATGAATACGCTCGCTTTTTGCTACCAATAACAATCCTGAAGTTGACATATCTAAACGATGTACCAACAATGGCCCTTTTGCTTTTGGTAAGTAAGTTTTCATTTTGGTTAATACCGATTCACTAAACGTTTTCCCAGGCACAGACAAAAACTCATGTGGTTTATTTACCAACAACAAATACTCATCTTCATAAACGATTTCCAAATCGGCTTCATAACTTATAGATTGCTCTATAGGATTTTCATCCACCTTCAATCCTTGCATCATATGCCCTAAAATGGGTTCACACTTACTTCGGCAGGATGGATAAAACTGTTTATGTTGACGCACTTCTGATTTTGGGGAAGCTCCCCACCAGAATTCAGCCATAGCAATCGGCTCAAAACCATTTTCATAAGCATACTGAAATAATTTCGGCGCAGCACACTCCCCTGACCCGGCTGGAGGCACAGGAGACGTTGTGTCTTGAAAAACATCTAAGAGGTCTTTGGTTTCTCCATGAGCATTTAAAAACTGATATTGCTCGTGAATACGCTTCTGCAAACCAGCAGACTGCGCGGCACGTTGTGCTTTTAAATCGTTTATAGGTTGCTGTAATCGATTTAAAACCTCTTCAGCTTCATTTATCTTCTGCTCCCAATGGTATTTCAAATACTTCAACTGTAATTGATAGCCGATGCTTTTTTCCTTCAACTCATCAAAAAGCTTTTGAAAGGCATCTTCACTCATCACCTGCTTAGCTTTATCTCGCTCCTGATTACGTCTTTTCTTTTCAGCCTTCATCAAAGCTTTATGGGCATGAATTTCAGCCTCAGCTTCATCTTTGCTTTGCTTCAAAATATCTTTAGCTTCCTTTAATTCCGTAGCAGCTTCTAATGTTTCAATACGTCGGTTTAGCGTATTTAATTCAGCTTCCCCTTTTTTATAAAAGCCATCAGTATTTAAAGTATTATAAATTGGAGGCACAAAACCATTCAGATAATTACTTTCAGCTAACTTTCCGGAAAACGCCGCGAGGTACCCTAAGTCTCCCGCCTGATTTTTAACAACCATAACACCGAACATCTTCCCGATAACCAAACCTTCCATATTCGCATCTAATCCGAAATTATGAACAAACTCGGT
This sequence comes from Aestuariibaculum suncheonense, assembly GCF_014596935.1. Classification (GTDB taxonomy): domain Bacteria; phylum Bacteroidota; class Bacteroidia; order Flavobacteriales; family Flavobacteriaceae; genus Aestuariibaculum; species Aestuariibaculum suncheonense. The sequence goes on from NZ_JACVXC010000003.1 coordinate 442,554, forward strand.
TTGAGATTCTAAATACTGTTGCAAATCCTTTGCGGCTTCAATACACAATGGATGTGGCTCGTAATAAAATGGAAACGTAAACTTTTCAGGCAACGTTATCTTATCGCTAAATTTTAAAGGATGAAATCGGGAATCGCAAAAATGAGTCATATCAGGTTTTAAAGGCGCTGCAAAGATAAAAGAATTAAAACTTCAGTCTACTTTCTAGGAATCTATATAATTTCCCGAAGGAATTAACCTCAAGTTCAATACAGACTTATTATATAAATAAACCCAGGTTTTTACTGTATGACCGGCTTCCAGAAAAGCCTCGACGACCACACGCTTAAACAGCCCTTTTTCAGTTTCAAGGGATTCTATACCTTCGTAATCGTCTAATATCTTGAATACTTCATTAGCATCTGAAATTTCATAAATTTTCCCATAAACCTTATCCTGTAAGCTATCGCTCAAAACAGCTCCCGGAAACTCACCTACATCATATAGCTTACCGCAAAAAAATCCTCTTCCCAAAAATTCTGAATGCCTCTTTAAAAAGTCAGACATTTCATTTTTACTGTCTTCCAATAACGTTCCGTAAACAAATAAGTACGTTGTACGCGTATTATACATGTTATAATTCTTGCTTTTTTAAATATATTTTGACAATTCTAAATCGTTTATTCCACCATGACTATCATGTGCTGCAACTGAGCCATTTTTTATAATTAGTAATTGTGGTGATTCATGGTAAACACCGAATTTTTGAGCTATTTCATTTGATATATCTCGGTAGTTTAGTAAATCTAGATAATACAAATCAGCCTGGCCTTCCGATATTTTATAATCTGATTCAAACTGACTTTTTACCATTCGGCTAATACCACAACGTGTAGAATGTTTAAATATAATCTGAGGTTTTTCGGAAGATTTCCCAACTATACGTTGCAATTGCTCAACAGCCTTTAAATCAATCCACGGTAAGTTTTTAACTTCTTTTTCTTCAGACGAACCGTTAAATATTTTATCAAATAATCCCATATATTTATTCTGTTTATGCCCTAAGTCGAAATAATTCAATAACCTTACATCTGACTAATCGTCACCAAAAACCCAACAAAACAAGACATTTTGTCTCTCTTTTTGCGATGGTAAGATTATTGACTTATTCAAGGTGTAAAGAAACTAAAATTTAACGAATCGCTCTGGCGAAACACAAATAAAAGAACACTTATGAACTTAAATAATTATACTATTAAATCGCAAGAAGCCATACAACAAGCGCAACAAATAGCGCAAGGCTTGGGTCATCAACAAATTGAAAACGAACACCTTTTTAAAGGGATTCTTGAAGTAGATGAAAACGTATTACCATTCATTTTAAAAAAACTGAATGTAAATATTAACATTTTAGAACAAGCTTTAGATAAACAAATTGAGAGCTTCCCAAAAGTTACAGGTAGCGAACTAATATTGTCTCGTGAAGCAGGAAAAACACTTAACGAAGCATCTATTATTGCAAAAAAAATGAAAGATGACTATGTTTCGATAGAACATTTAATCATCGCCATTTTTAAATCAAACAGCAAAATTGCCCAGATGCTAAAAGACCAAGGCGTAACAGAAAAAACCTTAACCGCTAGTATTCAAGAACTACGTAAAGGAGAAAATGTAACATCTCAAAGCCAGGAAGACACCTACAATTCATTAAACAAATACGCCAAAAACCTGAATCAACTGGTTAAAGACGGGAAACTGGATCCTGTTATTGGGCGTGATGAAGAAATTCGCAGAATATTACAGATTTTATCACGACGCACCAAAAACAACCCGATTCTGGTTGGTGAACCTGGAACAGGAAAAACCGCCATTGCCGAAGGTTTAGCGCATAGAATTGTAGATGGTGATATTCCTGAAAACCTAAAAGACAAACAAATTTTCGCTCTGGATATGGGTGCCTTAATTGCTGGTGCCAAATACAAAGGAGAATTTGAAGAGCGCTTAAAAGCTGTTGTAAAAGAAGTAACAACCAGCGAAGGCGATATCGTGTTATTTATAGACGAAATTCATACACTGGTAGGTGCTGGTGGCGGACAAGGTGCTATGGATGCAGCAAACATCTTAAAACCAGCCTTAGCTCGCGGAGAACTTCGCGCGATTGGAGCTACGACTTTAGATGAGTACCAGAAATACTTTGAAAAAGACAAAGCTTTAGAGCGTCGTTTCCAAAAAGTCATGGTTGATGAACCAGATACAGAAAGTGCGATTTCTATTTTACGTGGTATTAAAGAAAAATACGAAACGCACCATAAAGTTCGTATTAAAGACGAAGCTATTATTGGTGCTGTAGAATTATCACAACGCTACATTACTAATCGATTCTTACCCGATAAGGCGATTGACTTAATGGATGAAGCTGCATCAAAATTACGCATGGAAATCAACTCAAAACCTGAAGAACTAGATGTTTTAGACAGAAAGATTATGCAGCTGGAAATCGAGATTGAAGCCATTAAGCGCGAAAAAGACGAAACAAAACTAAAAGCTTTACAAGCCGATTTAGCAAACATTAAAGAACAACGCAACGAGATTAATGCGAAATGGAAAAGCGAAAAAGAAGTTGTTGACAATATCCAGAACACTAAACAGAATATTGAAAATTACAAACTGGAAGCTGAACGCGCTGAACGCGATGGAGACTATGGAAAAGTTGCCGAATTACGCTATGGCAAAATAAAAGAAGCTCAAGAACAACTAGAGGGCTACCAAAAACAATTACAGGCACAATCTGAAAACTCTCTAATAAAAGAGGAAGTAACTTATGATGATATTGCCGAAGTTGTTGCAAAATGGACAGGTATTCCAGTAACTAAAATGCTTCAAAGTGAACGTGAAAAGCTTTTAAAACTGGAAGACGAATTACACAAGCGCGTGGTCGGACAGGAAGAAGCTATCGAAGCGGTTAGTGATGCCGTACGCAGAAGTCGTGCCGGTCTACAAAACCCTCAAAAGCCAATAGGCACCTTCCTATTCTTAGGAACAACCGGAGTTGGTAAAACGGAACTAGCGAAAGCACTTGCCGAATATCTATTTGATGATGAAAACGCCATGACACGTATTGATATGAGTGAATACCAGGAACGTCATGCAGTTAGTCGCTTAGTTGGTGCGCCTCCGGGATACGTAGGTTATGACGAAGGCGGTCAGTTAACCGAAGCAGTTAGACGTAAACCGTATTCTGTAGTGTTGTTGGATGAAATTGAAAAAGCACATCCGGACACCTTCAACATCTTATTACAAGTATTAGATGAAGGGCACTTAACAGATAACAAAGGACGTGTTGCTGATTTCAAAAACACCATCGTCATTATGACGTCTAACATTGGTAGTCAGATTATTCAAGAACGTTTTGAAGCCACAAAAGACATAGATTCCGCTATTGAAACAGCAAAAATAGATGTATTAGCACTATTAAAACAAAGTGTGCGACCAGAGTTTTTAAACCGTATAGATGATACGATTATGTTCACCCCTCTAACCAAGGAAAACATCAGAGATATTGTTGAATTACAGCTTAAAAACATCACAAAAATGATTAACAAACAAGGCATCACTTTTGATGCCACGCAGGAAGCTGTGGATTATTTGGCAGACAAAGGCTACAATCCGGAATACGGCGCAAGACCTGTAAAACGCGTGATTCAAAAAGAAGTTTTGAATGCCTTAAGTAAAGAAATACTCGCAGGAACTGTCACTACAGACAGCATTATCTTACTTGATGCCTTCGATGATCAACTGGTCTTCAGAAATCAAAGCGATTTGGTTTCAGAGAACGTATGACTAACAAATTATTAATTTAAAAACAGGGTTTCCGTACGGAAACCCTGTTTTTTTTCAGCAAACTTAAACTTTAGATAACAAAACTTAAAATCAACAAAATAAGAACATTAAAAAAAATCTATAAAACAAAAACAATTGAAAAAGTTGATTTTTCTTTCATTTAAAAAAGAATAATTGTATCTTAACAAAACCCTAAATACAATAAACTGAGTATTAAATTGTTAATAAATAGTAGCCAATACTCTAAAAAAATGTAAAATAAAAATAGTTAAATTTGCGTCAATGATAGTCCCCAAAACTACATGACTCGTATATATATTAACGAGAAATTAATAGCATTTAAAACCTACCTATCCCTATGAATATATCTAAGCATATAGAATATACTCTATTAACCCCTACAACAACAGAACGAGAGATTATTGATCTTTGCTACGAAGCCATTCAAAATGACTTCTATAGTGTTTGCATTAATAGCTCTTATGTTGCTTTAGCAAGTCAGCTACTAGAAAATTCACCTACAAAGGTATGCTCGGTAGTAGGTTTTCCGTTTGGAGCCATGTCTACCGATGCCAAAGTTTTTGAGGCTAAAAAAGCGATTGAAGACGGCGCTGAAGAAATCGAAATGGTTATTAATCTTGGGTTTTTAAAAAGTAAAAATTATGTATCTGTACTAAAAGATATCAGCGATGTTAAAATGGCTATTGGTAATACAACTCTAAAAGTCATTTTAGAAATTTCAGAATTAAATAAAAACGAAATCATTAAAGCTTGTGAAATCTGTTTGGACGCTAATGTCGATTTCATTAAAACCTCAAGCGGTTTTTCGAAAGGCGGCGCTACTTTAACAGCTACAAAAATCATAAAAAAAACCATTAAAGATTCAGCTAAAATAACAGCCTCAGGCGACATAGAAGATCTTGAAACCAGCATGAAATACTTAGAAGTTGGCGTGCATCGCATTGGCTTTAATGCCTTACTGAATAAAAAAGCAAAAAAAGCCAGACCCATCTCTTAGATAATACCTGACTTTAAATTTCCTCATCAAGTCGTTCAGCAAATGTTAATACGTTTGTTGCGCTATTTTTTTTACACGTACTTTGTATTATATTTACTGAACGCTTTGCTTTTATCTTTTAAGTATAACCGCCACACTTTATGACACACCTTAGCAGTTATATCGATCACACCCTTTTAAAACCTACAGCTACCAAAGCTGAGATTATTCAACTATGTGAAGAAGCAAAGAAATTCAGATTCTTTTCGGTTTGCACCAACAGTTATTTCACATCATTAGCTAAAGAACATACACAAAACAGCAACGTGAAAGTATGTACGGTTGTTGGTTTTCCATTAGGCGCCATGAGTACAGAAGCTAAAATTTACGAAACTATTCAAGCTCTGAAAGACGGTGCCGACGAAATTGATATGGTAATTAATTTAGGTCTCCTCAAGGCAAAAGACTATACAGGCGTAATTAGAGATATTGCATCTGTTAAAAACCGCCTCCCTAATCAGGTTTTAAAAGTTATTATTGAAACCTGCTATTTAACCGAAGACGAAATTATTACAGCTTCAGAGCTAACCATTAAAGCAGGTGCAGATTTTATTAAAACCTCTACAGGATTTGGTCCTCATGGCGCAACCATTGAACACGTAAGATTGATGAAATCTATCGCAAAAGATCATGCCAAGATTAAAGCATCCGGAGGCATTAAAGATTTTAAAACCGCCATAGAATACATCAAACTAGGCGTTGATCGCATTGGTACTTCGGCTGGTATTACTATTGTTACCGGAAAATAACTTCCGGTTAATACTCCAGCAAATTAAACTGAATTTTATCCCCTGTGAATTTTTGAGCCAACACATTTATTGATGATTCTTTAAGCTGAAGTACTCTGGGGTATCCTCCTGTTGTCTGGCAATCGCGCATTAAAATAATCAATTGTCCTGAAGGTGTTAATTGCACCGTTCCCGGAAGTACGGGCGAGGTAATAATCGGCTCTAAAACATTTTCTAAACATTCCTCTAATTGATATGCCATTCGGCTATTATTTTTTGAAATAGAAAAGCTATTTGACATTAAAAATGTCTGCTGATTTTTAGTTAACAAATCGAATTCAGGACCTTTAAAAACTTCCAAATAATCATTTTCAAAAACCTCATCTTTAAGTTTAACTAATGCATTTTTAATAATTAAAAATGAACTACTTGTAGTGATTTCAATTATATCATTTTTTAATAAAACACTTTGCTTTGTAACTCCCTGATACATGCTTCGGCTTTCGAGTATTTTTTCAGAAAGCAAACCTCCCAAAACCGCCACATAACATCGAACACCTTTTCGTAATTTCCCAAACGACAAGACATCTCCTGTTACAATTTTTACAGGTAAATTTTGAGGAATAGTTTCTCCGTTAAGCTTTGGTGACATATCTGCACCAGTAACACAAATAACCGTATCTGAATCAAACTGAAATACCCCTCCCATTACAGTCATTTCAATAACCGCTAAATCCGGAGCATTCCCTAAAATGATATTCGCCAAACCCGCAGAATAGCGATCCATAACACCAGAATACGGCACCCCATATTGTTGGCATCCAAAACGCCCGAAATCCTGTATACTGGAATATAATCCCGGCTTCAACACTTTAATCACGAATCACCTCACTTTCTATTTGATACACACCTGCTTCTACAAGTATTTTAATGCTCTTGTACTCATCAAGCGATACAGGCTTAAATCGCACCTTGTCTCCCGGTTTCACAAAACAGGGCGACTGCTTCGTAGCATCAAATAAGGTTACCGGCGTGTTACCTATAACATTCCAACCACCCGGACTCGCCATTGGATAAATTCCTGTTTGGCTTCCGCCAATAGCGACTGACCCTTTTCTAATTTGTAATCGAGGAGTTGATTTTCGAGGCGTATGAAGCCTTTTATCCAAGCCTCCTAAATATAAAAACCCTGGTAAGAAACCTATAAAATAAACCGTATAAATGGACTGAGAATGCCATTCGATAATTTGAGATTTTGTCACGTTTTTCAAACCAGACAACTCCTCTAAATCTATCCCAAATTCTTCTTCATAACATACAGGAATAGTCCACTGCATTAAATCTAATGAAATAGCACTCTCAGACTTACTATAGATTTTATTTATAGTCTCAATTTCAGCTTTAAAATTTATTTCAACAAAACCATAAACAACTAATAATGAATTATATGATTGCCTTATTTCAAGTAAAGATTTAATATTTAACTTTTCTATTTTGTGTTTAAAACTAAGCACATCTCTCAATATTTCTTCATCAATAATTGCCGGCCATTCGATAAAAATAGCACGTTCTCCATAGGGTTTATATGATAAATTATAAGCCATAAACTAGTAAATTTTGACACCTTTATCGACTAACTTTCCCCAAAGATTTTGAACTAATTTTATAGCTTCCATATTGTCACCATGAACACAAATAGTATTCACTCGAATCGGCACTTTTGTACCATCAATGGTTTTCACTTCTTGTAAAGAAATCATTCTGTAAACATGTTCAAACATGGTGTCAACATCATGAATTAAAGCCTCCTTTTTAGCTCTCGATACCAAAGATAAATCGTCGTTATAATTTCTATCTGCAAACACTTCATAAACAATCGGTATGTTATTTTGAGTCGCCACATCAGCAATCACCGAACCATAAGGGACATACAACTGCATGGGCAATGCATAACTTCTTATAACCTCAACTACAACCTCAGCCAGTTTTATATCGGTAGCTGCCATATTATAAAGGGCGCCATGAGGTTTTATATGATGCAACCCCACCTGCTCTTCTTTTAAAACAGCCAATAAACTATCTATTTGATGTTTCAAGGAGGCAAATAACGCTACGCAAGACATTTCTACAGGCTGCCTTCCAAAGTGCTCTCGATCTGGAAATGACGGATGCGCCCCTACTTTCACTCCATGAACCTTCGCTAAAGCCACTACCTTTCGCATAGTAGCAGTATCGCCGGCATGACCTCCGCAAGCAATATTGCATGATGATAAAAAAGGCATTAACTCCGCTTCATTACCCACTCCTTCCCCTACATCAGCATTTACATCAACATGAAACTGTTCCATAACATCCGCAATTTTAGTTATCCTTTTACTTTTCAATCTAAGGTAATCATATCATTATTTAAAAGCAATATCATCAACTTAGCAGATCAAAACTACACAAATTCGCGGACAATATTTATTTCCATTATAAAACTGAAATTTCAAAAAAACACATACTACACAAAACCAAAACCTTACAAGAAAAAACTTCACTTAAATCAAAATTTATCACCAAGTTCACGCAACTATTTAGCAATCTCAACATCTTTTAAGGGAATTAAAAAATTATTAAACTATGAAAAAACCTATTCTACTTGTAAAAAGCTTAATAGTAGCAAGTCTTCTTGCTGTTAGTTGCGATGACGACAACGACTACAAATGTCCAGAAGCATTTACAGGCGAATTAACAGAGACTGAAACTAATGTTACAGGACTTTGGAAACTTAAAAGTATTGTTACGGAAGAAGAAATTGATTTAACTGATGATGATGTTGAAAATCCAACCACAGATCTATTTAGTCAATACACCGAATGCCAACAAGATGTTGCCTACGAATTTAACAGCGATCGCAGCTATTCCTTTTTGGCTGGAACAACCGCAGCAGACTGCGAAAACGAACAAACCATTTCAGGAACCTGGCAATTAAATGAAGCCTCTGTTCTATCTCTTGTTGCTAGTTGTGCTAAACAATCAACTTTAATTGAAGTTAACGAAACAAACACCGAATTCACCATTGAAACGACTTATAATTTTGTTGACGTGAACGATGTTGTTATTACTTCTGTGACTACTTCGACTTACGAAAAAGTAACGGAATAGCTTTTACAAGCTACAAATTAAGGAGCAAGATGTATTCTTGCTCTTTTTTTTTACACAAGCCACCCCTCCCGATCCAAACTTCTATACTGAATCGCTTCACTTATATGAGAACCATTCACACGTTCTGAATGCTCCAAATCGGCAATTGTTCTCGCAACTTTCAAAATCCTGTCATAGGCGCGCGCCGACAAATTTAAACGCTCCATAGCCGTTTTAAGCAACTGTTTTGAGGCTTCATCCAAAACACAATGCTTACGAATTTGTTTTGTATTCATCTGCGCATTGTAATGCACGGTATCAGATTCTGAAAATCGTTTCGTTTGAATTGCTCTGGCCTCGGTTACACGTTTTCTAATCTCTACTGAAGATTCACTTTTCCGATCTTCTGAAAGCTTTTCAAACGGTACAGACGTCACTTCTATATGAATATCGATGCGATCTAACAGCGGCCCTGAAATCTTGCTTAAATAACGCTGCATTTCAGCTGGACTTGATGTTACCGGAGCATTGGGATCGTTAAAATACCCACCAGGACTCGGATTCATACTAGCAACCAACATAAACGATGACGGGTATGTTACCGTAAATTTTGCTCTGGAAATTGTCACTTCCCGATCTTCTAAAGGCTGTCGCAATACCTCTAATACACTACGTTTAAATTCCGGCAATTCATCTAAAAACAACACGCCGTTATGCGACAACGATATTTCTCCAGGTTGCGGAAACGCACCACCACCAACCAAAGCAACATCGCTTATTGTGTGGTGCGGACTGCGAAACGGACGTTGCGCCATGAGTCCACTATCTTTTACCCTACCAACCACAGAATGAATTTTAGTCGTTTCTAAAGCTTCATGAAGCGTCATAGGCGGTAAAATGCTGGGTAAACGTTTGGCTAACATCGTTTTTCCTGCCCCCGGAGGTCCGATTAAAATAATGTTATGTCCGCCGGCAGCTGCAATCTCCATACAACGTTTAATCCCTTCCTGACCTTTTACATCACTAAAATCGAATTCCGGAAATTCTAAATTTTTATAAAATTCGTCTCGCGTGTTAATTATAGTTTGCTCAAGCGACACTCCTTTATCGAAATAATCAATAACCTGTTTAATATTATCAACACCATACACCTCTAAATTATCCACTATGGCAGCTTCTTTTGCATTTTGACTCGGTAAAATAAAACCTTTAAAGCCTTCTTGTCGTGCTTTTACCGCAATAGGCAGCGCACCTTTTATGGGTTGCAGACTTCCGTCAAGTGAAAGCTCTCCCATGATAATATATTTTTCTAAATGTTCGGCTTGAATCTGCTTGGAAGCAGTAAGAATACCAATCGCCAAAGTTAAATCGTAAGCACTACCTTCTTTCCGCAAATCGGCCGGCGCCATGTTAATGGTAATTTTCTTCCCAGGAATTTTATAACCGTTATTCTGCAATGCAGCCGCTATACGGTAATTACTTTCTTTAATGGCATTATCAGGCAAACCTACCAAATGATAGCCAATACCCGAATCGCAATTTACCTCAACAGTGATGGTGGTAGCTTCAACACCAAAAACGGCACTTCCAAATACTTTCTTCAGCATATATGATCATTTTTCCCTTATAAATGTAAGAAAAGTATTTTAAATCCCTAAAAACCAATTTCTAACAAAAAATCCCGCATCAAGCGGGATTTTGTTAGAGTCAATAAATTTATTCTCTCAATTTATATAGACACTTTTTTAATTAGTTTAAAAATTTCGGTTTCAACACTAACATGGCCCATGCCCAATTTTGACCATCAGCAGCAGCGTCTTCAGACACTCCTTTTAACTCGTATATGCCATCTGCAGCAAACATTTGAGAATATCCCATAACTAAGGTATAGCCCTTAAATTTCTTTGTAAACACTAAATCTATTTCTGTTCCTAAAGCTTTATCTCCACTTGGCAAATCCTGCTCTCCACTAAAGTTTAAAGCTTTAACCAACAAACTTGAGGTTTCACTCAACGTGAAGTTAGCACTAATATGCACATCAAATAGCCCAATTGAATTTGCATGGTTACCTACATAGAAATAATCCATAAATCCGTTAAATTTATGATTTGTTCCATATAAAGGGAAAAATGCACCAGTTTCTCCAGCATCACCATCACTCCCACTGATAATTTCAAGTCCGGCACCTAAACCTACTTTAGGAGACACTTTATAACTCAAATCAAGTCCTACTAAATAAGCCCCCTTCACATCAACTTCCCCTTGTCTTTGTCCTGTTTGAAGAAAGGCATTTGCTGCTACTCCAAAACTTCCTGATTTATAATCTAAATGAGTTCCAAAGGTTTGAAGGTTACTTGTTCCGTCTGGTGCATCGGTATCATCAAATTCTTGAAATCCATTATTCATAAATAATAAACTTCCTGATAATTTCTCCCAAGACTGACTTAAATGAGCCATTTGCATAGTTTTATATGAGAAAAACCCAGTTGTATTATATGCTGTACTTGTATTTACAAATCCTCCCGGATTCGAATAATCCTGATTAAATGCGAAGGCCACATCTATAGCAAATTTTTCCTTTTTATATTTTAACAATGCAGCATCATGATTACGCCCCTGTTGTGCCCAGTCTAAACCTCCTAAAATACGTTGATCATCATATGATAGTACCTGACGCCCTAATTTAGTAGTCCAACCTGAACCTAAATTAAGTTCTGCCCAAGCCTGAAACACAGCAAACGAATTATTTTGATCATAAGGCAAAATCTGTCTGTTTTCACCCCAAACCATCACATCCTGCAGGCTTAAATAAAATTTATATGATTCTGTTGCAAACCCTGCATTTAATCGTGCTCTGGTCGATACCCCAAAACCCGCATCAGCACCATCCGCAATTATACTCCCAAATCCGTGGCGGTATTCGGTTCTTGGTCGAAATTCACCATCTAAAGTAAATTGTGCATGTACATATTGCAAGCATCCTAATAATAGCCCTAGAATTACATATTGTTTTTTCATCTGTTATTTTTTAAGTTTAAAAATTGGTTAGTTTGTTTTTCTTTTTAATCAATTTCTCAAAAATATAGGATAACCTTGTCTCATTTTATGACAAAACTCATATCCCTATTTAATGCTCTAAGAAATCAATAAGATGTTTTCTGTATTTATAATAATCGTCATGCTCTAAAACCGATTTTCGTGTTCTAGGTCTTTCGAAATCTATATTTAGAATATCTCCGATTTTAGCTTTTGGCCCACTAGTCATCATCACCACACGATCTGCTAAAAAAATGGCTTCATCTACATCATGTGTAATCATAACCGCTGTAATTTTTTCTTTATTCCAGATTTCAATAAGAATATCCTGAAGTTCACCACGTGTTAAAGAATCTAACATACCAAAAGGCTCATCCAGCAACAATACTTTGGGTTTTATTGCAAACGCTCTGGCAATACCAACACCCTGCTGCATCCCCTGAGATAAATCGGAGGCTTTTTTATGAAAGGCATCTTCCAAACCTACTTTTTGAAGATAGTATTTAGCAATATCGTTGCGTTGAGACTTGGTTGCATGAGGAAATACCTGATTTACACCCAACATCACATTTTGAAGCGAGGTCATCCAGGGCATTAAACTTGGCGCCTGAAAAATAACACCTCGATCTGGTCCAGGTCCTTTAATATGACGTCCTAAAACCGATATATTACCTCCCGAAATTTCGTTTAACCCCGCAATCATGGATAACATCGTGGTTTTACCACAACCCGAATGCCCTATAATGGTTACGAATTCCTCCTTCATAATCTGAAGGTTTAAATCTTCAAGAACCACATAATCTCCTTTTGGTGTTGGGTAAACTTTCTTAAGATGTTTTAAATCCAACATCACATCTTCATGAAATGCAATGCCATTTTCGATAACTAAGTCATTGTGTATTGTATTTGAAATCATATTTTCCATGTTTTAAAAGCGTCCAACAAAGCTTTTCGGTGTTAAATCTGGTAATTCGTAAACTTCCTGCTCTACCGACTTCCGCTCATTTCCTATATCCATTAAGTACTCAATAATAGCGTTTCTGGTTTCTTTAAAGTTAGCATTATCGTTAAGTTCGGTTTTATCTCGCGGACGTTCAATATTAATTTTAAACTCTGGTCCTAAAGTCGCTTTTGGTCCCGGACGCAATGGAATAATGCGGTCTGCCATGTAGATACCTTCATCTACATCATTTGTGATTAGTAAAGCGGTTCGTTTTTCCTTGCCCCAGATATTTAAAATTTCATCCTGAAGATTTCCACGAGTTAAAGCATCCAATGCCCCCAGTGGTTCGTCCATTATAATCATCTCTGGTTTCATAGCCAAAGCCCTGGCGACAGCCACTCGCTGACGCATCCCACCAGATAATTCTTTTGGTCTTTTATTTATTGCTGGTGTTAAATTTACCATATCAACATATTCTGCCACAAGTTCTTGAAGCTCCTTTTTAGTCTTTTTAGGAAAAACTTCTTTTACCGCCATAAATATGTTCTGTCCCACCGTTAACCAAGGTAATAATGAGTAATTTTGAAAAATCACACCGCGCTCATGACTGGTTCCCAAAACAGGTAACCCTTTAAAAAGCACTTCGCCTCGGGTTGGTTGCAACAGCCCATTTATCAGGTTTACTAAAGTTGTTTTACCACTTCCTGTAAACCCTACGATAGCCACAAACTCACCTTCTTCAATGGTTAAATTGATATTAGAAAGTACCTCGGTTGCATAGTCGCCTTGTCCGTAGGTTTTGTATACGTTATTTAGTTCTAAGTATGCCATTTTATACCCTTAAAAGTTAATAATTAATTCGTTAAATACCACTTGTTTTATTGAAGGATATGGCATTTTGAATGGTTAACATAATACGATCTAGCAAAAACCCGATTCCCCCAATAACAAACATGGCAACAATAATTTTTGAATTGGAATCTACGGCACCGTTCTGAAATTCTTCCCAAACAAAAGATCCTAAGCCCGGACTTTGCGCTAACAGTTCAATAGCAATAAGAACCATCCAGGCTACAGACAACGTAATTCTTAAACCTGTAAATATTAACGGTAATGATGATGGTAAAATCACCTTAAATACTTTCTGAACTGGTCCTAATTTTAAAACTTTAGCCACATTGATATAATCTTTATCTACCGACGCCACACCCATTGCGGTATTTACTAAAGTTGCCCACATAGAACATAAGCCCACACTTATAAACGAAATAATAAATGCACTATCGGAATTTGAATCTTTAGTCAAAGTTTTCACAATCATGAACACCAATAGCAACCACACTACAGGAGATACCGGTTTAAAAATCTGAATCAACCAGTTAACCGAGCTTCTTAAGGTTTTACTTAAACCGATAATAACCCCAATCGGTACAGCAATAACCAAAGCCAATAAAAACCCTGCAAAAACCGTTTTCAAACTGGTTAAAATTTGATCAACAAATGATGGACGACCAGTATACGTAATAGGATCTTTACCTTCTGCAATGCGCTTAGCATTTAGAGTAGCTGTTTTCTCCGCAAAAGCATCTTTATCAGCTTTAATAATTTGATGATCTCGTAACAAAGATCTATACGACTCCCAAACCTGAGCAGGAGATGGTAATGTATTTGGCTGGCAACTTATATCTCCAGAAGCTATACAAGCTTTCATAACATCTGCTGCCTCCTGCCCTTGTTCGGTTAATGCCTTTTCAATTTTATAATCCGCCTCTATATTATATAACGATTTAGCGCCCATGTGCCATAAGCCAATAAATAAGAATATGGAAGCGATTGGCACAACTACTTTTCTTAAGAAGTTTCTAAACCCTTCTTTATCTAAATCTCCGGTGAACAAGGATTTTATTGTCATTAAAAACCCAAGTCCCATAAATTTGGTTACTCTATCTAATGTTACAGTCTGCTTCATGATTGCTAAATTTTATATTGAATGTATTACTTGTCTTTGTTTCCTATTTTGAAACTGTTGATATATCCTATTGGATCTTTTGCATCGTACGATGTACCGTCAATAAAATCTGTTGTTACTGGTTTATACCCGTCGGTTTGAGGAATATCTGAAGCCGGAATGTATCCTTCTTCAACTAAAAGGGAAGCTGCTTTTTTCCAAATATCTGGTCTGTAAATATCTTTAATTGTTTCCGCATACCAATCTGCAGGCTTTGCTTCCGGAATTTGCCCCCAACGACGCATTTGAGTTAAGAACCAGATACCATCTGAAAAGAACGGATAGGTTGCATTATACTTATAGAACACGTTAAAGTCAGGCATTTCACGCTTATCACCCTTTTCAAACTCAAAGGTTCCGGTCATGGAATTCGCTAACACCACTTCATCGGCACCTACGTATTGCGGCATGGATAATATTTTCACAGCTTCCGCTCTGTTTCCTGGTTCATCCAACCATTTTCCTGCACGAATTAAGGCTTTAGTTACCGCAATAGCTGTATTAGGATTTTCCTCAACAAACTTTTTAGTCATAACAAAAACTTTCTCAGGATTGTTTTTCCAGATATCATAGTTCGTTACTACCGGTACTCCAATCCCCTTAAACACGGCTTGCTGGTTCCATGGTTCACCCACACAGTATCCGTAAATCGTTCCTGCTTCTAAAGTTGCCGGCATTTGTGGCGGAGGCGTTACAGATAATAACACTTCAGCATCAATCTGTCCTTGCACATTTTCTGCCGTATACATCCCCGGATGAATTCCGGCTGCCGCTAACCAATATCTGATTTCGTAATTGTGTGTAGACACCGGAAACACCATTCCCATTTTAAAAGCATTACCATTATTTTTATATTCAGCAATTACAGGCTTTAAAGCATCTGCTTTAATTGGATGTATTGGTTTACCATCTTCTCCCATAGGTACATTAGCCTTCATTTTAGACCAGACATCATTTGATACGGTAATACCATTTCCGTTTAAGTCCATTGAAAAAGCTGTTACCAATTCTGCTTGCCTACCAAAACCGGCTCCAGCAGCAATAGGCTGACCAGCCAACATGTGAGATCCGTCTAACTGACCATCAATAACTCGATCTAAAACATTTTTCCAGTTTGATTGCGCCTCAACAGATACAAATAAGCCTTCGTCTTCAAAAAAGCCTTTTTCTTTAGCAATAGCTAAAGGCGCCATATCTGTTAATTTTATGAAACCAAAGGTTAACTGAGGTTTCTCTATATCTAAAGTTTTTGTTTTAGATACATTTTCTGCGATTTCTTCGGTTATCGCTTTCTTTTTAGAATCTTTTCCACCACAAGAAAACAACAGTAATGAAACTGATAGTGCCCATGCTGATTTTTTTAATACTGATTTCATATTGAAGGATTTTAGTTAATTTACGTATTTATACTTATTTTTCAACAAATATATACGTAGTAAATAATCCTTTCAATGGGATATCACATAGAAAATCATCTTTTTAAGCAATAAAAAACCTGCTAAAACACAGGTTTATTAAAAAACCCCAATAAAACCAAGAGATAACAAACTACTTATAAACAAAAAAGCCATACGTAAAATACGCATGGCAATAACTAATAAAGTTGGTAAAGTACTTAAAACAAACTCTTTTAACTATCTAAGAAGAAATTATGCTCATTTATTTCTCCTTTTAACAGACTTATATCATTAATTCCTATTTTTTTTCCTCTCGCTATAATTAATTTTTCCTTTTTCAAAGCAGAAAACACTCTAATCACCTGCTCTTCTGTTGTTCCTGCATAATCAGCATACTCCTTTCTACTTAAGTTTACATCCAAAAACCCTTTATTCACTCCAAATTTTCTATTAATATATAATAAAGTATCAATCACTCGCTCACGAACCGTCATTTGCGAAATAGATTTCACCTTAGATTCACTCTTATTTAATTCATTAGCATAAAACAACATAAGATCGTAAGCAAACTTAGGGTTACTCATCAAAGCCTGCTGTAACAGGTGTTTAGAAAAATAACACAACACCGTATCTTCTAAAGCAATAGCTCCAATGGAATAATACTCCTCTGTTCCAAAACCACGGTGCCCAATAATTTCACCCTCGCGAGCAAAACGAACAATTTGCTCTCTCCCATTAATTCCTGTCCTAAAAACCTTAACCTTTCCTTTTAAAACAAAAAACAACCCGTTAACTGGTGCACCTTCTATAATAAACTGCTGCCCCTTTTTACAACGTAGATTATTCTTTTTCACAACCAACTCATCATCCTCAAAAACAGACATATTACTCTTAATTAAGCAATTCTGATTTTCACAGTTATGACACGATGAATGGTTTGGCATGTTTTTACGTGTTGCGGTTAAAACTTTATGTCTTAGAATGGTGGTTTCCAACTAAAAAACGAATGATTAAACTATAATATTAATTTCTACCCACAACAAATATAAGTATTAATACTTAACAAAATACAAAAATTACGTATTTATTATTCTTATTTTAAAAATATCGTTATATTTGTTTATATATAACGACTTCTTATGATTACAATTAACGAAGCTATAGACATAGTAAAAACCAAATGTTTACCTTTACTAATAGAAACCACAAAACCTCTGGAAAAATCAGGAGGTTACAAATTAAGCTGTAATATTTACGCGCCTATGAATATGCCTCCATTCAGGCAGTCAGCTATGGATGGTTACGCTTTAAACTGGCACGATAAGCTGACTTATACTGTAATTGCTGAAATAAAAGCTGGTGACAACCATCAGCCTATTCTTAAAAAAGGGGAAGCCGTTCGCATTTTTACTGGCGCCCCGGTTCCCGATTCTGCGAATACAGTAATCATGCAGGAAAAAGTTACTAGAAACGAAAATACCATTAAACTGGAGAATCCTATTGCTATAAATATGAATATCAGAGATGTTGGTGAGCAGGTAAAAAAAAGCCAGTTGGCTTTAGCAAAAGGCACTAAACTTACTCCAGCAGCCATTGGTTACTTAAGCTCACTAGGCATTAAAGAAGTGAACGTCTATAAAAAACCTTCCGTTGCGATTTTAACCACAGGAAACGAATTAGTGGAACCTGGAATACACTTAGAATACGGACAGATTTATGAAAGTAATTCGCAAATGCTACTAAGCGCCTTATATAGTTTTAAATTCTACGATGTAACTATTCATAAAGTAAAAGATGATTATCATGAAACCCTTAACACATTAGATCATGTTATTAAAGAACATGATTTAGTAATTATCTCCGGAGGTATTTCGGTTGGCGATTACGATTTTGTTGGTCAGGCCTTAAAAGCATTACAGGTTGAAGAGCATTTTTATAAAGTCAATCAAAAACCAGGAAAACCCCTGTTTTTTGGAACAAAACAAGATACTTACATATTTGCATTACCAGGTAACCCCGCGGCATCATTAACATGTTTTTATATTTATGTATTTACAGCTTTACAACGCCTAATGAATAGCGAATTTTATAAATTACCTCGAATTCAGGTAAAATCAGATTCTATATTCAAAAAACATGGCGATCGCCCACAATTCTTAAAAGCTACCTATAACGGCAATACGGTTACTATTTTAGAAGGTCAAAGCTCATCTATGCTGCAAACCTATGCTATTTGTAACGCCCTGGTATTTATGCCCGAAGATCAATCTAAAATAAAAGTTGATGATTTGGTTGAAGTCATTTTGCTTCCTGTCTAAAACCCCATTGTTATGAGTTACAAGATAAAAAGCCGCATCTGGATTGAGCATGAAGATAATGTGTTGTTAGGCGAAGGTCGAGTACAGCTCTTAAAAGCCATTGATGAAACCGGTTCCTTATCTAAAGCAGCCAAATCCTTAAACATCTCCTATAAAAAAGCATGGGATTTAATCGATTCGGTAAACAAATCAGCTAAAAAACCAGTAACCATAAACACTATTGGTGGTAAAGGTGGTGGTGGAGCCGAATTAACAGGATATGGTAAATCGCTAATTCTCGCTTTTGATGACATCAATAAAAACTGCTGGGATTTTTTAGAACTTCAACTAGAAAAAATTAAAGCTCTTTAATCCCATAGCTCCTATAATATGCTTTTAGATAATCAACATATATATGCCTTTTTGCTACTACTTCCTGTGGTATCATTTTTATACGCCAGTGTAGGTCACGGTGGCGCCAGCGGGTATTTAGCCTTAATGGCGTTGTTTTCATTTGCTCCAGAAACTATGAAACCTACTGCCCTGCTTTTAAATTTGTTTGTCGCCGGGATATCGTTTTACTACTATTACCGCGGTGGATTCTTCAATAAAAAACTATTTATTTCATTTGCCATCACTTCTATTCCACTCGCTTTTTTAGGCGGAACTATTGAAATTGATGCTTCTATTTATAAAAAGATATTGGCCATTTTATTAGTCTTCGCTATTTTAAAAATGCTGAATGTCTTCGGAAAAGAGAACGAAACTACTAAAGAGGTTAAGCTTTGGCAAGGCCTTTTGGTTGGCGGTATTATAGGATTCTTTTCAGGACTTATCGGTATTGGTGGCGGCATCATTCTTACACCCATAATTTTATTATTACATTGGGGTAAAATGAAAGAAGCTGCTGCCGTTTCAGCACTGTTTATCTGGGTTAATTCGGCATCAGGACTCATTGGTCAGTTTAGTAGTGGCGTCACTTTAGAAAAAGAATCCTTTATCCTGGTTGCCGTTGCGCTTATCGGAGGAGTTTTAGGAGGGTACTTGGGAAGTAAAAAAATAAACAACACAGCATTGCGTTACATTTTAGCTTTTGTATTGGTTATTGCTTGTTTTAAATTAGTCCTCACCTAACATGATAACAAAAAATAACATAACGGGGATAATTCTTTCCGGAGGAAAAAGCAGCCGCATGGGTACCGATAAAGGCTTCATTTCCCTTAACGGAAAACCATTTACGCAACATGTTATTGATGCATTATCTCCTCTGGTTTTTGAAATTATTATCGTTTCAAACCATGCTGATTATGATATATTTAATCAACGTCGTATTGAAGATGCTATTCCTGATTCCGGACCTCTAGCCGGGATTTATTCTGGGTTAAAAGCTTCAAAAACAGTGTTTAATCTGGTATTAAGTTGCGATATTCCATTAATAAAACCCGAAGCATTACAATTATTGATTGATAATGCTTCTGAAGACATCGATATTATTCAAGTTGAAAGCTACGGAAAAACCATGCCTTTGGTGGCACTTTACAAAACGTCCTGCGCCGAGACCCTTATAAACCTTTTAAATGAGGATGAACGTCGGTTACGATACGCTGTAAATCAATGCCGCGTAAAAACCATAACATTAAATGATCAATTAGCCGATTGTGTGATAAACATAAATACCCTTGAAGAATTAAACCAATTAAAAATGACAATTACTATTAAATATTTCGGCCAAATTGCTGAAGCAACTCAAATACACGAAGAAACTATCGAGCATGACAAATCCACAATTTACGAATTAATAAAATCACTCACTTTAAAATACCCAGCCTTACAACAAAAGGAATTTAAAGTAGCTCAAAACAAAACATTAGTTTCAAATGAAACCTTATTAACCGGCGAAGAAATTGCCCTATTACCACCATTTGCTGGTGGATGAAAATCATGAATAGATACAGTAGACATATTATACTTTCAGAAATTGGTCAAATTGGTCAGGATAAACTTTCTAACACCAAAGTTCTCGTAGTTGGCGCAGGCGGATTAGGTTGCCCTATTCTGCAATACCTAGCCGCCGCAGGTATTGGAACACTTGGCATTGTAGATTTTGATGTAGTGGATATAACCAACCTACAACGACAAATATTGTTTGGTACAGCATCAATCGGCCAAAACAAAGCTTTAGCCGCCAAACAACGTCTAAAAGATTTAAACGACAGCATTTCTGTTATCGAATACCAAGAAAGGCTTACCCATAAAAATGCGTTAGACCTTTTTGATCAATACGATATCATTGTAGATGGCACCGATAATTTTGAAACCCGTTATTTAATCAACGATGCATGCGTGATTACCAATAAACCGTTGGTGTTTGGAGCCATTTATAAGTTTGAAGGTCAGGTTTCTGTGTTTAATTATCAAAACGGACCAACCTACCGCTGTTTGTTTCCGGAGGCACCGGAGAAAAACACCGTGCCTAATTGTTCAGAAATTGGCGTTTTAGGTGTACTACCTGGTATTATTGGCTCCATGCAGGCTAACGAAGTCTTAAAAATCATTTTAGGAATCGGCAATACACTTTCAGGGAAACTCCTTTGCTACAATGCATTGCATAGTCAAACAACTGTTTTAAATATCTCTAAAAACAATCATGAGATTGAAAAGGTTCTAAAAAACAAAAACAGTTTCACCACTCAAACTACAGAAACTTTTTGCGAAATACCAGCGATAGTTGTTTCAATTGAAGACGTTTTAGATAAAAATAACATTCAGCTTATCGATGTTCGAGAAACACATGAAACTCCTAAAATTGAAGGCATATCTGTAACTTCTATTCCTTTAAGTGAGTTGAATGCGCATATCAATCAATTGGACCCCAATAAAGACAAATATATATTTTGTCAGTCTGGTATCCGAAGTAAACAAGCGGCTTCTATACTACAAAATTTAAATATCAAACATTGTTACAGTATTAAAGAAGGTGCTCCTGATATTATTGAATACTTAATCCAACAAAATCAAGAATAATGACAGATAAAAAGATAAAAAATGTGTTTCAGCAAGGCGCTATTTCATCAGAATTCATTGGGAATTCTATTGCTAAACACCAAACCAAAACCAGCATTGGCGCTCATAATATATTTTTAGGGCAAGTACGCGCCGATATTATTGATGGAAAAACGGTTTCTGCCATTGAGTATTCCGCGTATGAAGGTATGGCCAATGAAAAATTTCATGAGATTCGTGAGGCTGCCTTTGAAAAATTTCATTTAACCTGCCTGCACATTTACCACAGCTTAGGGACTGTAAAAGCAGGCGAAATATGTTTGTTTGTTTTTGTGTCTTCACCAAGGCGAAAAGTGGTTTTTGAAGCTTTAGAATATATTGTTGAAGAAATAAAAGCTCATGTGCCCGTTTTTGGAAAAGAAATTTTTGAAGACGCCTCACATCAATGGAAAGCGAATAATTAAATGTGATTTGTTTAGTTGTAAAATCCTTAAGTCGATAACAGCTAAAAAACATCCAACTAAAAAACATAAAATGGTAGATATTACACACAAAAATACCACATTACGAATTGCTACGGCTCAAGCTATCGTTAAAGTCAGTAAACCGGAAACTATTGAAGCCATCAAAAACGACACAGTTCCTAAAGGCAACGTTTTAGCTATGAGTAAAGCCGCTGGCTTATTAGGTGTTAAACGCACTCCTGATATTTTACCGGATTGCCATCCCTTACCCATCGAATACACAGGTGTGGAATACGACATAAACGGATTAGAAATTATAGTGTTATTCACTGTAAAAACCATTTACAAAACAGGTGTTGAAGTGGAAGCCATGCATGGTGCTAGCGTGGTCGCTTTAAATATGTATGATATGCTGAAACCCATCGATAAAGGCATTGAAATTCACGCCATTAAATTACTAAACAAAAAAGGCGGCAAATCAGATTTTAAAAACCGTTTTAGAACTGATATTAAGGCTGCTGTAATTGTGTGTTCAGATACTATTTCCGCAGGCGATAAAGAAGATAGAGCTGGAAAGGCCATTATTGAAAAACTTGAAGCGAGTAATGTAGAAGTTGAAGATTATATCGTGATTCCTGATGAATCGGAAATCATTCAAAATAAAGCCAAAGAATATCAGGAAGCGGGTATCGATTTAGTCATTTATACGGGCGGTACCGGACTTTCAAATCGCGATGTAACCCCGGAAGCGTTGATTCCCGTTTTAGACAGACGCATTCCCGGAATTGAAGAAGCGATTCGCAACTATGGTCAGGATAGAACTCCTTATGCGATGCTGTCCAGAAGTGTGGCTGGAACGATTAAAAACACTTTAGTTCTGGCATTACCAGGCTCCACTAATGGAGCTAAAGAATCTATGGACGCGGTTTTCCCTTCAATATTACATATTTTCGGAGTATTAAGAGGTGTAAGACACGACTAACATGAAAAATGAAAAAAACATATTACAGGATAATTTTGGTAGAGACCATTCCTATTTACGAATTTCGTTAATAGAGCGTTGTAATCTGCGATGTTCTTATTGTATGCCCGAAGAAGGTGTGCCACTTTCTCCTAAAAGCCATTTAATGACTTACGAAGAAATTTACGAGATTGCAAAAACCTTTGTAAAACATGGAGTCACAAAAATTAGATTAACCGGCGGCGAACCCTTGGTTAGAAAAGATTTCCCGATAATTTTAGAAAAGCTGGCGTCGCTCCCCGTTGAAATTTCTATCACCTCAAACGCCGTAATTATTGACAAATTTGTAGACGTCTTAAAAGCCTATGGCGTAAAAAGTTTGAATATTAGTCTGGATTCACTTCATCGTGATAAATTCAAGGAAATTACTCGCCGGGATAATTTTGAAAAAGTTCACAACAACATTTTACTTTTAGTTAAAGAAGGTTTTAAAGTCAAAGTAAATGCCGTTTTAATAAAAGACTTTAACGACAATGAAATTATCAATTTCATAAAGTTCACGAAAGACTTACCGGTATCGGTGCGTTTCATAGAATTCATGCCTTTTGATGGTAATAAATGGGATATGAGTAAAATGGTATCCTACAAAGATGTTATGGATCGGGTTTACGAATCGTTTTCTGAAAATCAAGTCGAACGTCTACAGGATGCTCCAAACGACACCTCTAAAAACTATAAAATAAAAGGTTACACCGGCAGTTTTGCTATAATCAGTTCGGTAACTAATCCGTTTTGTGATTCCTGTAACAGACTGCGTTTAACAGCTAACGGCCAATTAAAAAACTGTTTGTTCTCGGCTACAGAATCTGATATTTTAGGAACACTTCGCGCAGGAAATTCCATAGATCCTGTAATTGAAAAAGCTGTAAAAGCAAAGTTTAAAATTCGTGGTGGCATGAATACCTTAGATAAACTCCAGAAACCTGAGCGTCATAACCTAAACCGCAGTATGATTACTATTGGCGGGTAATACTGTGTTTTTTTACAAATCAAGGAAGCCAAAAGACTTCCTTGAAGGAAAGGGTTAAAATTTGGTGCTTAAACCAAATATTGAGAGAGTAACCCCAATACACTAACTTGTTTTTAAGGTAATTTGACTCACCTTTTTATCATATAAACCTGTTTCCGTTTTAGCCAAATTTTCAAACATGTTTACACAAACATCAACCACCTTAATAATCGAAATCGATTTTTCTGTTTTCCCACTCAATTCTTCTGTTGTATCGTACCCAATAATACCCCCAAAGTTCGAAATTCGGTTTAGTTTAGTTAGTTGAGAGACATTTAGTCCTTCAGGGATATTAATGCATTGTGGTACAAATGAGATATTATTTATATTATAATTTTCCCTTAGACGTTGTTCATCATACAGGTTGGTTACAATAATATGATTGGCTGTTATCATCCATTTATTAAATTGTTTTAACAAAAATTTACGAATCGATTCAAACTGATTTTCATCTTCTACCTGATGCCAAATATTGATATTAGGAATTCCTTTTAATCTGCAAAATACAGGAACTAATCCTACTAAAGTATTGGCTATCTTGTTCTCTCCAAACATCGATTCTCTGTAATCAAAAACTACAGCATCCGGCTTAATGTCATTGATTGTTATACTTATAGAAAAACCATTTGATAAACTATTTAAAGACCAGCAATCTTTAACCAGAATTCTGCAGCCTGTTTCTGTAAAAAACAAACCATTCCTTCCATATCTTTTATTAGTTAATAAAATGATTTCGGAAACAGCTTCGCTTAACCTGAAATGTTTAATTAATTGATAAGCATAATCACCTAATGCATCTTTGCTTATCGGGTATGTGGTTATTATTGCTAATCTCATCAAACGTTACAATTTTATTTACACAAATTTGTCATTTTTATCGAAATCGATTCATGATTTTAGTTAAAATTCAAATTACTGTAGACGAATGGTTGTTTACTTTAGTTGAAATATGATCTAATAATTATTCTTAAAAATGATAATTTTCAAAGTAAATCTTATTTAAAAAGAAAAGGCAAAAACTTTCGTTTTTGCCTTTAAAATAGAAGTTTTGCTATTAATCATTCAAACATAATTGTCCCTCTATTTTATTTGTCGCATGGACTACCACCCCCATGCTTTAACACATTATTGAGTAAATAGAATAACTTAAAAAAATATGAAAAGTTAAAACACTTAAAAATAACCCACCATGACTATTTACCTATAACAAAGGTAATTCGTTATAAATGAGTTAAACTGTATTTTTCGTCGAATGAAATTTTAGTGTAGACGAATGGAAGTAATGATATGTTAACTCGTTAAAGCAGATTTAAGCGATTCATTAATTCCGGACGATTTGATCGACTTACAGGCACAACATCTTTTTTTACAAGCACACTATTATCTTCGATATCAACAATTTCATCAACATTAATAATAAATGAACGATGTACTTTTAAAAACAAATCGTGAGGTAATTTTTCTTCAATTTTCTTTAAAGTAGAATGTACCGTGTAATTTTTAGTTTGCGTTTTAATATGAATATAATCTCCTTTAGCTTCGATAAGATAAATACTTGGGATATCTATTTTTATCAGTCGTCTGTCGATATTCACATACAGGTCGTTATCGGCAACTGTTGGCTCTTTAGGTTCAGACTCCATAATAACCTCTTGCTTTAACTCTGTCTTTTTAGCTTTTAAAACAGCTTTTTCAAAACGTGCAGGAAGCACTGGCTTCACTAAATAATCTACAATACAATCGTATTCAAAAGCATCAATAGCAAACTTAGAATCAGATGTTGTTAATATGATTTTGGGCGGATTTTTTAAGGTCTGAATAAAGTCGAAACCTGTAAAATCTGGCATATGAATGTCCAGAAAAATTAAATCGACCTGATGCTGATTTAAAAACTTTATTGCCTGAATTGCATTAGGAAACGTCTCTAAAACAGTTAAATCTTCAGTTTTAGAACACAGTTGGCTTAATATCGCTCTAGCTGTTTCTTCATCATCAATAATAATACAATTCATAAAGCTCTATTATAATGTTTTAAGGTAATTGGTTATGGTTATTAAAATAGCTTCAAATTCAGCTTTTAAATTTACGTCTCCTTCTCTCAATTTCTCCTCAAATGCAACTGCTGTATGATAACTTTTTTCAAGGCCCAAAATAAGAATTTTATGTTTAAGTTTATGAACATTATCTGCTGCTTTCTGGTAATCTTCCAATTCTAAATTAGAATAAAAAACAGCTTTTTCCTCAGGAAATTCACACTTAATAATATCTATTAGCTTTTGTTCGAAGACTTTATCACCTCCAGACATACTATGGATATATGACATATTAGGCTGTTCCATTTGACCCTTTTTTTATCGTAAATAAAAATGTTGTTCCTTTATTTGGTTTACTTTCCAACCATATTTTTCCGTTGTGCAATTCCACAATTTTCTGCACAATAGACAAGCCTATTCCTGTAGATTCATCGCTCTTCTTTAAAGCATGAAACACCTTAAATATTTTATTATGAAACTTCTTCTCGATACCCATGCCATTATCCTGAATCGAAAACTGATAACAGTCGTCTAATTCTTCAACAGAGATATAAATGAGTCCTTTGTCCTTATCAATAAACTTAATGGCATTACTGATTAAATTTTGAAAAAGTTGCTGAATTTTAGTTTTATGTCCAAACACCACCGGAAGCGGCTTTAGTATGTATATCGTTATATGTTCTGGAATGTATAAAATCTGAATTAAATCCTGAACGATCTCCTGTGTATCAACAGGCTCTTTTTCATTTTCATAAAACCCAACACTGGAATAAGCCAAAATATCTGAAATTAGATGCTCCATACGTTCTAAAGTGGTTTCAATTAAGCCTAAATTTTGAATTGTGGGCGCGTCTAATGTCCCTTTATTGTCATCTTTAATCCAACTCACTAAAGCATTTATACTACGCAACGGCGATTTTAAATCGTGCGACACAATATGGGCATACTCCTCTAATTCATTATTACTTCGCTCTAAAGCTTCCAATAGATTTACCTTTTCACGCTCTAAACTTTTAACATCGGTAATATCTAAATGAATACCAATAGAGCCAATCATATTACCTGTACTATCATAATTAGGTGCCACACTCACTAACCAATCCCGTTCTTCTCCTGCTTTGGTAATCATTTTAATTTCATAAGAATCGGTTAAACCTTGATCTCGGTTTTCGCGTTTCTCTTCCATAAACTTCTGGTCAAACTTAAATAAGTTTTTCGCATCGAGACCCATAAGCTCTTCAGAAGAATAGCCAGACATCCTTAAAAAATTTTCATTGGCAACGGTAATACAATCTTGAAGGTCTACTTCAACCAAACCCAAACTCATTTTAGTAATGACGTTTCGGTATTTTAAACGTTCCTGATCCAAGTTTTCTCTATATTGACGTCTTAAGGTAAAATCTTTATAGGTCCACAAATGTCCTTTGTGTTCGCCATCTCTGAAAACCGGCACATAGTCGCGTTCAAACACCCGACCATCAGTCATCTCCAATTCTTCCCCCAAAACCATTTCACAGCCGTCAATTATTTCTTCAATTCGATCAACAAATGCGTCTGATTCTTTAAACAAATGTTTGGCCTGTTCTGCCGCTGCCCTACAATCGTAACCAACCATCTGTTCTGGCTTTAAAGGAATATTGAAAAACTCACAAAACTTACTATTGGTAACAATAATATTTCTGTTTTCATCTTCCAACAAAATACCTTTATCCAGATTTGAAATCACCGTAGCCAATCGGTTTTCAGACTCAACTAATTTCTCTTCTGCTTCTTTTTCTTTGGTAATATCACGAATAATGCCCTGAGCGGCTATTGCTTCTCCGTTTTCATAAACAACATTAGCATTAATATGTACTATTTTTTCCTGTTGAAGTGGTGTCGTAATTTTTAACTCGAAATTGGTTAAAATACCTTCTTTTAATAGCTGTTTAAATGAAAAACTAACTTTTTCAAAATCGTTAGCATTCACCATAGCCATAAGGTTGTAACCTATACCATTCTCTTTTAAATTCAGGATTTTTCGGGCACTTTCGTTCATATTAAGAATGTTACCCGTTAAATCCATAATTAAGAAAGCATCAACAATACTTTCACATCCCAATTGAAGAAAATTTTTAGAATCCTCAAAACGATTATTCATCTCCAAAAGCTGGGATTCTAGAGCAATACGGGCAGCGGTTTCTTTAGCTAATTGCTGTTTTAATATGTCAATTTCATCTTGACTCATTAATATAGTATTAAAATTAGGGCACGACATTTCGTTTCTCTTAGTAAAGTAACGATTATTACACGAGAATTGAAAACAAAAAAGTAGGATTTACTTTATAAATTTTTAAAAGAAAGCTTTTGACTAAAAAAAAAAGCACTATTGAAATTATAATTTTATGAGCTCGTTCATGCTCCAGTATTTAAGTAGATTTTCGATTTTTGAAACATACTCATCGTACTTTAAAGGCTTTAAAACATAACCGGCCACTCCTATTTTATAACACTCCAATAAATCTTTTTGATTGCTAGACGTTGTTAAAATAATGGTTGGTACATATTTTAAAATGTCATTATTCTTTAAAATTGACAGAAATTCGATACCATTAATTTTAGGCATATTCAAATCTAGAAGAATAATATCAGGAAGATTATCTTTTTGCTCCAGAATTTCAAGCGCTTCTTCTCCATGATGCGCTTCAATAATATTATGACTAAGATTTAACGATGAAATGGCACGATGTAATTTCATGATTTCAATAGCATCGTCTTCAATAAGTAAGATGTTTAATGGGGGATTCATTATTAAATCTAATCAAAATGAAACTCAAAAATATTACTATTTCGGTCAATCTGCCTTTGATTTCGTTGATTTCAATTCAAGTGTAGACCAATGACAAAAAAGTGTCGACGGATGGATTTTAAATTTCCTACTTAACCAATACCTTCTTTTCAAAACTGCTCTTTGGCGCCTCACAAAGCGAACATTCATAACTCTCTGGTAAATTTTCAAACGCTGTATTTGGAGAAATATGCTGCGTTATATCGCCGTAAATCTGGTCGTATATAGTTAAACACTCTTTGCATTGGTAGACTTCCTCTTCGTGAACTTCTTTTTTAATATCCTTCTCCACTTCTTTGTCATATTCTGTGCCTAATTGCTCAAAATACAATTTACTCAACTCCATTAACAATCCAGGTAATTCTACCTTATCTACATCCTGAACATGCATGATGTATTCGCGGGTATTCGGGTCGAAATTTTTAGCATACAGCAAATTATAGGTATCACGAATAACAAAATCGCCTAAATTTTCGGGTTGCTTATTTTTTTCAATAACGATAGATGTAAAATGATAGGTTCTACTTTCGTAATTGGCAATACCAAAGGTGAGTCCGTAGGTACTAATATCATTCTGATCAAAATTGGTGACTAGGTATTTTTTTAAATTTAATGCTGCTGAATCGAAAACCGGCAAATGCCAGTTTAACTCCAACATAGAATGCCGTACATTAATCCCGTAACTTCCTAAAAATTTTTCCCATTGTAATTTAAATTTCATTGGAATCCCTTTTACAATAAAAGACTTCCAAGGCGTAATGGAAATTTTACCAATTTTATTTTCGGCACATAAATCGCACATAGCTTTTAAAAATCTAATGTCGTAACGGTTATTCCTCCAGTACAAGCCTAACCAGTATTTATCACCAAAACGGTTCATCCCTTCATAATACGGAAAGGGATAAAAAGGCACTTCTAAAGGCCGGTCTACGGTTCTGTTATTTGTGTCGACGGCATCACTAACCAGTTCGAAAAGCGTTTCTATGTTTTCTGGTTCTTCAACTAAAACCTTTTCAATGGCTCGTTCTATTTTATACATATCCCAGCTATAAATTAAAGCAGGATACATCACGGTTTTTTTCCATTCCGGAAGTCTCACATACAAATACCAGTAATCTTCATGTTCTGAAGCTACAAAATTAACGTTCCCCGTAAACAAAGGCACTAGACGCTGTTTAGGATCAGTAATGTTAACACGGAGTTTCAACTTATGTTTAAACTGTTCTAAAACATACAAATACCGATCACTGGTTAACCATGAAGTACTCGGTAGAATATCGGCAGACACGTAAGACGAAACGATATTTTCCATACCATCTCGCTTGGGTTTTGTAAACTTGATCTTATCGAAATCAGGAAATTTACGTTCATCTATTTGTTCGGGGAATATAATATCTTGTCGAGAACCAAATGAAATGGCATCTAAACCCAAACCTTCGGCAGCTTCACATATATATTTCAACTCTCCCGGAGATAATACACCGCCGTTTATTCTCAATCGATACGATTCTTCTCTTTTAATTTCCATAACTATTTACGATAAAACCTTTGTGCTACTTAAAATTTCTCTAACTTCTGTTTTGCAGCTTCCGCACCCTAAACCGGCTCCCGTTTTATTACACAGCTCGGTAAAATCTGTACAACCATGTTGAATAACTTCTTCAATATTTCCCGCTCCCACCTGACTACAAGAACACACCAGCTTACCAAGTACCGGCACATCGTTGGAAGCACCGCGAAGCAAGGTGTTGCGTTTATCGGCCATTTCAATTTTACTTTCAATCATGGTCTTAAATTCAGCAAACTCATTTTTGTCACCCATTAACACCGCGCCAATTAACAAATCATCTTTTACAATGCATTTCTTGTAGTAGCGTTTCGATATATCGGTAAAGATAATTTCCTCGTAAGAATCGTCATTTTCAGGAACATTGATTTCTCCAATACTGCACAGGTTAAGATCGTTAAATTTTAAAATATTCATCAATACCGAGCCATTGTATGCACAACTTATATCACCCGCAATAAAGTTTGAAAGTATATTGGCTTGCTCTTCAGCAGCCGAAGTTATTCCGAATAACTGATTATTATATTCTGCTATTTCGCCAATGGCAAAAATATCGGGATGTGACGACTGTAAATGCTGATTAACCTTAACGCCTCGTCCGCAAACAATTCCATTTTCGCGAGCAATCTCCACGTTAGGAATCGTACCAATGGCATAAACAATAGCGTTAGCTGTGATGAATTTACCACTCTTTAAGGTAATGTTTAATTCCCCGGTATCTTCATCATCAAACACCGTACTTACCTCGTTATCAAAATAAATCTGAATCCCACGCTCCTGAACATCCAGCGACAGCAACTTACTGGAAATCGCATCTAACTGACGCTCCATCAACCTTGAAGCACGCTGAATGATGGTCACTTTTACATTTTTATGCTTCATCGCCGCTGCAAGCTCCAACCCTAATAATCCACCACCAACAATAACGATGTGCTGCTCTTCCGGAGGCAATCCTGTGGCGTCTAAATAGGCTTTAAAACTATCTGCATCACCTTTATTTCGCATGGTAAAACGACCCGGAAGATTAATTTGAACATCATTTGGAATAAATGCTCGGCTTCCAGTCGCTAAAATTAACTTATCGAACGTGTGCTGTTCTCCGTAACTATCGGTTACCTCTTTTTGTTCTGAATTAATTTTATTTATTAGTGTTTCAGTATGAATTTTAATATTCAGTTTATTTAACTCGGTTTGTTTGATTTTTAGCAGTTGCTCCCAGGTTAATTCTTCTGTGACATATTCCGGAAGCAATACACGATTATAAAACAAATTCGGCTCCTTTGAAAAGACATGAATTTCATCTTCCTGATTATTTTCTCTATAATTCTGCACAAACCTGAACGCTGCCGCCCCTGCTCCCACAATAATAATTTTTTCTACCGGCTTTTTGTATTTTGAAACCGATACACGGGTAAATTTAAAGTCTGGTTCTTTCGACTGCGGATCGACATGTGTATTCGTTAAATTATTAGCTCTGTTTAGGTCGCTTTGCAATTGTTTTCCCCAATGCATAGGTAAAAACACCACGCCTTTACCTATGTTTTCGGTCACTTTCGCCCGAACTCGAACGGTACCATTTTCACTTTTTATCTCTGTAATATCACCATCTTTAATTTTAGATAAAAACGCATCTACCGGATTAATTTCTAGAACTGGCGTGGGATAATGAGTTTTTAATCGGGATACCTTTCCGGTTTTCGTCATGGTATGCCACTGATCGCGTACTCGACCAGTAGTTAAAATTAAAGGATAGTCTGCGTTAGGCTGGAGCGATGTATTAATGATACCTGCCGGCACATTAAATATGGCCTTTTGTGAAGGCGTATAGAATTTTTTATCCTGAAACAACCTCGGCGTACCTGGATGTCTGTATTCTGGAACCGGCCACTGAAACGTACCTTCTTTCTTTAATCGATCGTAATTTAAAAAAGACACATCTATATTAGTCCCTTTGGTCATAGACGCATACTCATCGTAAATCTCCTCTGCACTATTATAATTAAAACCTCGAAAGCCCATACGCTGCGCAAAATCGCAAAAAATCTCAACATCCGGTCTAGCCTCTCCTGGCGCATTAATTTCTTTAGGTAAATAAGAAATACGTCGCTCAGAATTCGTCATGGTTCCTTCTTTTTCCAACCAAGCTGCCGCTGGCAATACCAAATCAGCATAGGCTACCGTGTCTGACTTATGTGAAATTTCCTGAACCACGACAAACTTAGCGTTCTTCATTGCTTTCTCTATACGATGGGTATTGGGCAAACTCACCAACGGATTGGTACAGGCTATCCAGATGGCTTTTAATTTTCCTGATTCAAGAGCATCAAACATTTGTGTTGCTGTTAGACCCGGATTAGGTGAAATCTTTTCAACCCCCCAAAACTGAGCGACCTCACGGCGATGTTCTTCATTCATTAAATCTTTATGAACCGCCAATAAATTAGCCATACCGCCTACCTCTCGACCCCCCATAGCATTAGGCTGACCGGTTAACGAAAACGGTCCTGATCCCGGCTTACCAATTTGACCGGTAATTAGTGATAAGTTCAATAAAGCAAAATTCTTATCGGTCCCAACCACGCTTTGATTAAGCCCCATGGCCCACATACTAATAAAGCCTTTCGCCAACCCAATAAAATCAGCAGCCTTTCTAATATCTTTTTCAGAAACACCGCATAATTTTGAAGCTTCCTTGACAGTAGTTTCTCCTAATTGCTGATTGTATTTATCAAAACCTTCCGTATAATTTTTAACAAATTCTTCATTCATTAATCCGCGTTCAAAAATACTTCGTGCTATAGCGTTATAGAGAATGATATCGGTTCCAGGAATGAGTTGCAGATGGATATCGGCAAAATTAGCAGTATCAGTTTTACGAGGATCCACCACAATGATTTTCACATCGGGATTTTCCTCTTTATGCTTTTCTAATCGACGGAATAAAATAGGATGACACCAGGCTGGATTAGCTCCTGTAATTAAAAAACAATCTGCCAATTCAATATCGGCATAAGAAATAGGCACACTATCTTCACCAAAGGTTTTTTTATATCCGACTACAGCTGAACTCATACAAAGACGGGAATTGGTATCGATGTTATTTGTTCCTAAAAACCCTTTGGTTAGTTTATTGGCTATATAGTATTCTTCTGTCAAACTTTGTCCTGAAACGTAAAACCCAACGCTATCGGGACCGTGTTTCTTAATTATTGATTTAAAAACACTCGCAGCACGATCTAAAGCATCATCCCAACTAACCCGCTCACGAGGGTGCGAACGACTCCAGCGCATTTCAGGATATAAAATTCGGTCTGAAGTGTCATTAGCAACATAATGCAGGTTCATTCCTTTAGAACAAAGCATTCCTTTGTTTACAGGATGATCTTTATCGCCTTCAACAAAGATTTTATTGTTATTATCTTTTTTAACGATAATTCCACAACCTACACCGCAATACGAACACGTTGTTTTTATTTCATTTTTTAACATAAACCACTGTGTTTTATACTAAATTATAACATTTTAATTTCACCAAGCACGGGAGTCGACATTATTGAGAATACAGCAAAAAGGAATACTTTCTTTTCTATATTTAACAACACAACGAACCATAACTTATGTTTTTAAAGGGAATATGTTCTAGAAACTACCTACCAAACAAATAACATTTAACAAATTTTCGAGTAAAAAACAACTAAGAACACCTCCTGTTATTACAAAATTAAGTATAAATACTTAATTTTTAAAACAAAAAAATACGTATTGTTAGATAAATACTATTTTCTTAATTAATGAAATATGATTTTAGGAATCTGCTAAAAAAAATACTCGTATTACAGCTTATAATACGAGTATTAATAAATTTTAATGAAGTACAACCGTTAAACCAATTGATACTCTTTCGCTTTATTACTTAATTCCATTAGGTTTTTAACTTCTAATTTCTTCATTAAGTTAAAGCGATGAACCTCAGCGGTGCGCTTACTTATCTCAAGTTCTTCAGCAATGTCTTTGTTATTTTTAAGCTGCAAAACCAGTTCTAATATCTGACGTTCGCGTTTGGTAAGATTGAACGGATCGTTGATTTTCTTTTTTACTCTTGGAGTTTCTTTACCCGCATTACCACTCACAAAATTATTCATAATAATTGCCGAAACATCTCCGGTAAAATACTTACCTCCAACAGCAATACTGGTTAAAGCCTTTAAAAATTCTTCCTTACTGGCACCTTTTAATAGATAACCATCAGCTCCTGCCTGAATCGCTTTAACCACGTATTCTTCGGAGTCATGCATAGATAGCACCAATGTTTTTACATCAATATTCTGTTCTTTAATATTTTGAACAACCTCTATACCGTTCATTTCAGGCATACGAATATCAACAATTAATAAATGTGGTTTACACGTCTTTATAACTTCAAGAGCTTCTAATCCGTTGGAAGCTTCATCAATTACCTGAATACCATCTTGATCTTCTAAAAGCGCCTTTATACCATCTCGCACTAACACATGGTCGTCGGCTAGAACTACATTTATTACACTCATAATACGGTTTATTTAATCACTTAGTGATAATTAAAATTCTAAAGCTTCCCTTAAAGTTGATAATAATACTCTCGAAAAACTTACTTAGCAAAAGTATAAATTTTAAGTGAAAATACTTACTCTTTTATTGGAATATTTAAAGTGACACGGGTGCCTTTATCTTGCTCGGAATGGATAAAAAAGCGACCTTCGATATACTTAATACGCTCTCGCATAAAGGTCATACCCATTCCACCATCACCTTCTTTTACCTTTTTCACTTTTGAAGGATCGAACCCTTTTCCGTTATCGTCAATCACAATACTTAATATGCTTTCACTGTGTGACAAAGACACTAAAATATGTGTAGAATTTGCATATTTAATAGCATTATTAATCGCTTCCTGAACAATACGGTAAATATTAATCTCAACCAGAGAATCTAAACGCAGATTAAACTCGGTTTTATTAAACAACACAATATGCTTTCCTGTTAACTTTGCCAGTTCCCGCGTTAATTTATTTAATGCCGGAACAATACCATGATCGGTCAACTCAGGTGGCGTTAAATTAAACGTTGCTGTTCGAACCCCTTTAATAATGTTGGTTGTAAGTTCCTTTAAATGTTCAATTTTCGATGCTGTTTTTTCAATATCAGAAATGTCAATACTTTCTAAATTATATTTTAATCCCGTTAACATTTGACCAATGCCGTCGTGCACATCCTTAGCGATACGATTCTGCTCCTTTTCCTGATTTTCGATAATCTTACTCGAGATGATTTTTTGCTGATCCATCTTCTCTTCGAAACTCTCCTTTGTTAAGCGCTCAATCTCCAACTGAGCCGCTTTACGGGAGGTTATATCGGAAGCAATAATTAATAATTCCGAGCGGTCATCGGTTGGACTAAAAGGAATAATAGACATTTCCAGCCAGATCACTTCATGATCTTTTGTAGTGGCTTTCACCTCACCTTGCCATCCTGTTTTTTTGCTTTTGGAAATGATTTGCTCAATGACCAGCTGCTCTTTTTCATGAACAGAAATAACTTCTGAAAAATTAGTGGTCACATTAAATCCTGAAAATTTAAACAATCGTGAAAATCGTTTTCCAATATGCACCACATGACCATTTTGTGTAATTCTGGCAAACAAAAGCGTCTCATCCATAGCATGATTTAAAGCACGTAACTCACGCATCGATTTTTCTTTAGCGGCACTAAATTCATCTGCATCAATAGCCATCTTTTTTGCGCGTTGTTCTGCTAATAACAGTTCGGTTAAAGTCGCTCTCACCGACTTTGCTGTTGGCCAGAAAATGAATAAAAATTCAGCCAGTAAAATAATAAGTGTTAATATGGTAAGTAGCATCTCTAAGCTACGCAACCAGCTTACTTTTTCGTTCGCTTCTAAATCATACTGATTTACAATTTCGTCCATGACAGACAAAAATTCACCTTCATTTTGTCTTACCTTTTTTATGTCTTCCGAAAAGGCTGAATTTGGTAACGGCGGTACATTCTCGATATCTTCTATAATCGTTTTCGCCGCACTACTTATGATATTAAATATTGGATTTAATTTCTGGAATTTATTAGAAATAATGTCACTATTCTCTCTAGGAAGCCCCAAACTATCATTTCCTTCTTGAAGTGCAAAATGCGAGGTTTCCCAAAGTTTTAGTGTTGCTTTAATTTTATCTTTAAGCAAAATACGCTCTTCTAATTCCTGCTCAGTAGAAAGTGTTACAATATCTTTAGTAAGTTTCTGACTAAGCATACGCTGTCTACCCGCAACATTGATAACCGTTGAGTCACTTTGTTGGGCATTTAAATGCTTACGAATAAGAATCTGACTTATAATTACCGAAAGCGCAATGGTACTTAAGGCAATAATATACAAACGGCTTAACTTATCAAACGTACGCTGATCTAATGAATTACCGTTATTTGTCATATTTAAATATTGTTTAAGAAATCGCTTGTTTTACCAGAGCTAAACTTTTTTCTGAAAATTTAATTTTTAGAGCTTCTTCATGTCCTTCTTCAGACATTTTTACCCATGTTTTTTGAAGAATATCAATCACTTTCTCATCTTCATGCTTCGCAGCAAACTCTTCGAAATAATAGTCTAAGAACACCAGACAAATCACATCTTCAATCGTCTGACTTTCTTCATTTTTCTTGATTAATTTTTTATTGATTAAAAAGGAAACACGATCGATAAATTCATCCTCATAACCCACTTCCTTTAAAATATCCGCCGTAATTTCAGCATGCATTTTCTTTAGAGTCTCACGCCATTTTAAATAGCCTACGCGATCCATGGGATATTCATCTCTGGCTATTTTCCATCGGCAAATATGTTGCGCTCTGGCAGCCAGTTGCAACGCTCTTGAAGCGTTTGGCTTAAACTGTAAGAGTTTTTGAGACATACGCTGCGAATACAACAATTCCTTTGGAAAATCTACACCATGACTGTGATACACGTTAGGGTCTTCCGAATTTTTTTTATCAATTAAAGCTATAGCTGTTTCAAATCTTGTTGGTTCCATTTGGTTTGGTATATATTAGTCTGAAAAGCCAATATACACATTTCCGTCTTTAATTTTAACAGGATAAGTCGCTATTTTCAAATCATCACCGTTTAAATTCGCCCCGTCTTCCAACGAAAAATTCTTCTTGTGCATCGGGCAGGCCACCTTCGCTATACCGTCCTTATCGCCTATCATTCCTAAGGATAATACCATTTCCATTTTATGAGGACAAAGATTTTGAGCAGCGTACCACTTATTCTTTCTAACAAAATTATAAACCGCAATTTGCTTGGTTTTGTACTTAATACAGGCACCGCTATTTTCAGGAAAATCGGTTACTGCACCCACTTCAAACCACGTAGTAACATCGCCTTCGGTTACTGTATTGTATTGATTAAGTATATCTTGCATTTTTTATATTTTAAGGTTGAATATTTACCAGGCTTTTGGCATTTTCTGCTCACGCATGGGTACAAACACCAAGTTATCGTCTGTATCATCAGAATTCACAAAGTGTCTGAAACGTTTAGCTATATTAGGGTCTTCAATAGCTTGTTTCCATTCGCATTCGTATTTATTCACCAAGCTTTGCATTTCTTTCTCTAAATCGTCTACAATTCCTAAAGAGTCCTCAATCACCACTTGTTTCAGATACTCTATACCGCCATCTAATTTTTCTAACCACGGTGCGGTACGAACTAGCGGACCAGCTGTTTTAATGTAGAACATTAAGAAGCGATCTAAGTACTTAACGGCCGTTTCATCGTCTAACTGCTCTGCAAATAAAATAGCATGTTTTGGTGTTGCACCTCCGTTTCCACACACATAAAGATTCCAACCACCATCTACAGCGATCAATCCGAAATCTTTACCTCTGGCCTCGGCACATTCACGTATACATCCGGAAACGCCTCCTTTTAATTTATGAGGCGAACGCAGACCTCGATATCTGTTTTCTATTTCAATAGCAAAGGTGACACTCTCGTGCATACCATAACGACACCAGGTCGATCCCACACAACTTTTAACTGTTCTTAAGGACTTACCATAGGCATGACCACTTTCGAAACCAGCATCAATCAATTCCTTCCAGATTAACGGTAGCTGATGAATTTGTGCTCCGAATAAATCGATACGCTGACCTCCGGTGATTTTGGTATACAAATCGTACTTCTTCGCGACTTCGCCTATTACGATTAATTTATCTGGTGTGATTTCTCCTCCGGCAACTCTAGGTACCACAGAATAGGTTCCGTTACGCTGAATATTTGCTAAAAAACGGTCGTTTGTATCCTGAATAGCGAATTGCTTATTCGGTGTTTCCATGGTAATCGTTGCAAAAATGGATGCTAAAGCAGGCTTACACACTTCACAACCATCGCCATCACCAAATAAATTTAAGGCTTCCTCATAATCCTTAACCTGATTCACCTTAATCAAATCGTATAGCTCCTGACGGTTAAAACTAAAGTGTTCACAAATGACCTCTTTAACCTCTTTACCAAGAGATTTAAAGGTTTCGTTTACCAAATCCACCACCATAGGCTTACACCCGCCACAGCCTGTTGTGGCTTTGGTTTCTGCAATCACATCGCCTAACGTATTACTTCCGTTTTCGGTAATAGAACAACAAATAGCGCCTTTACTCACACTCTCACAGGAACACACTTGCGCAGCATCTGGTAAATCCATCACACTTCCAAAAGACGATCCGCCTTCACTTACCGGAAGAATTAGTTTCGCAGGGTCTTCAGGAATTTTCATGCCGTTTAAATAAATCTGGTGCAACATATTATAATCCGCTGCATCACCCACCAGAATACCTCCCAATAGTGATTTACCATCCAGACTTACATTAATTCGTTTGTATAAATGTTGTGTTTTGTTTTCAAAAATGATAGAATGCCCTTTACTTGCCGGCATAAAAGGTTCTCCAAAACTCGCCACGTCAACACCAATCAATTTTAACTTTGTAGACATATCAATATCTGCAGGCATTAAGACATCTTCATTACCCAGAATTTGCTGCACCGCAACTCCAGCCATATCGTAACCCGGAGCGACTAAACCGTAAATCATTTGATTGTAAAGTGCGACTTCTCCAATAGCATAAATATTAGGATCGGACGTCTGCATTTTATTATCGACGACAATACCACCACGAACACCCATTTCTAAATCACAGGTTTTTCCTAGTTCATCTCTAGGACGAATTCCCGCTGAAATGATTAACATATCAACATCTAAGACATCATCTTCACCAAATTCCATTCCTGTAATGGCTTCATCACCTAAAATCTGATTCGTTGCTTTACATAAATGAATATGTAATCCGATAGATTCTAAGGTTAACTTCAAAATCTGACTACTTCGTATATCTAATTGTCTAGGCATTAACTTCGAAGCGAATTCCACAATATGAGGTTCTAAGCCCATATCTAAAACCGCTTTTCCTGCCTCTAAACCTAATAAGCCACCTCCCAGAACAGCTGCTTTGGCATTTGGGTTTTTAGTTTTCAATTCTGCAGCATAAGCCAGCATACCTTCTAAATCTTCAATCGTTCTGTAAACAAAAACACCCTTTTTCTCTACCCCTTTTATAGGCGGTACAAATGGCGAAGATCCTGTCGCTAACACTAAGAAATCATACGCAAATTCTCTGTCTTTTGCCGTAGTTATGGTTTTCAATGTTCTATGAATATCTGCCACACGCTCGCCGGTTATCAATTCAATACCGTGCGCTTCATACCATTCTCGAGGTGCCATCTCCAAAGCTTTAGCATCCTGATTTTCAAAATACTCACTTAAATGCACTCTATCGTATGCGGGTCTTGGCTCTTCACCAAAAACAGTGATTTTATAAGCCTGACTTTCAGCTTCAGCTACAAACTTTTCACAAAATTTGTAACCTACCATTCCGTTACCTACAACAATTATTTTTTTCATGACTACGTATTTTACATTACAAATATAAGTAAAAACTAAGTAATTATACGTAATTAAAATATACCAAAATTGTATATTCACTGAATTATTTAATAATTCGTAAATTAAAATACGTTTTTATACGTATTAATTAAAATTTAGGTATTAGAAATTAAAAAGATTGAAGTTTTCTAATTAGTCGATATGGTAACTGCTACGCTCTTTGATGCAGGTGTCTTAGCGGTATGTGCAAAACTATCTAAAGGCACAAGAATATTAGCTTCGGGAAAATACGTAGCACAACAGCCCTTAGGAATATCATAACCAATAGCCTTAAACTTTTCTGCCTTACGCACAACGCCTTGAAATTCCGATCGAATAGTAACCATCTGTTGCTCATGAAGGTTTCTGGAGTTCATATCTTCACGATTCATAAAAACGATACGCCGTTCATTAAAAACACCACGATATCTGTCATTTAAACCATAAATAGTCGTATTAAATTGATCATGACTACGTATAGTCATCATAATTAATTCATTTGGTTTTAATGTCCGAGAAGGTAATTTATTAATCGAAAAATTTGCTTTTCCTGTTTGGGTATGAAATTGCCTGATACGTGCACAATTAGGCAAATAAAACCCTGAAGGTTGTTTCAGTCTGCTGTTATAATCATCAAAACCATCCACGACCTCTTCAATATCCTTTCGAACCAAATTATAATCGTCCTGATATTGTAACCAGTTGATTTTTGATTTTTCCTTGAGAGTAGCATGTGCCAATCCACAAACCACCGCAACCTCACTAAGTAACTTATTGGAACATGGTTCTAAAATTCCTTTGGTAGATGACACAACACCCATAGAATTCTCAACACTCTGAATTTGCACACCGGTTCTCTGATAGTCTCTTTCAGCACGTCCTAAACAAGGTAGAATCAAAGCTTCTTTACCGGTTACTAAATGCGAACGATTTAACTTGGTACTCACATGCACTGTTAAATTACAATTCGCTAAAGCTTGTGCGGAATATAAAGTATCCGGTACCGCAGAAATAAAATTGCCGCCCAAACCAAAAAACACCTTAGCTTTTTTCTCGAACATGGCTTTAATCGCATCAATCACTGAATATCCATGTTTTGTTGTTGGTTTAAACCCGTACTTTGTTTCAATTTTATCCAGAAACTTTTGAGGTGCAGACTCCCAAATTCCAACCGTTCTGTCTCCCTGCACATTAGAATGTCCACGCACCGGACAAGTGCCTGCCCCTTCCTTACCTATACTCCCTTTTAAAAGCAAAAGATTAACCAATTCTCGAATATTGTCTACGGCATTTTCATGCTGTGTTAATCCCATGGCCCAGCAAATGATTATTTTATCATGATTTAAAATTAAATCAAACACCCTATCAAAAATGTCTTGAGTTACCCCAGACTTTTGTAAACAATCAAAAAAACTGTATTGTTTTAAATCCGCTATAAAATCATCATAACCATTTGTAAACTCATTTATAAAATCTTTATCAAAAACATTCCCCGTTTCTTCCTCTGCTTCTAAGAGCTTCAATAAAATCGCTTTAAAAAAAGCCACATCTCCATTTATCAATACAGGCACATGAACATCGGTTAGTTTTGTTCCGCCCGTTAACATTTTTAACGGGTTTTGTGGATCGGTAAATCGTACTAAACCGGCTTCGGCTAATGGATTAACGGAAACAATTTTCCCGCCATTCTTTTTGCATTTTTCTAACGCTGATAACATTCTGGGATGGTTAGTGCCTGGGTTTTGACCAACCACCAGCACCAATTCTGCCTTATACAAATCGTCTAATGTTACCGAGCCTTTACCAATACCCAAGGTTTCAGACAAGGCTTTACCACTGGCTTCATGGCACATATTTGAGCAATCCGGTAAGTTAGCCGTACCGAACTCACGTACAAACAACTGGTATAAAAAAGCCGCTTCGTTAGTTGTTCTTCCTGAAGTATAAAATACTGCTTCGTCAGGCGACTCTAAAGCATTTAAATGTTCGGAAACTTTATTAAAAGCCTCATCCCAGGAAATAGACTGGTAATGCGTAGCGCCTTCGGGTAAATACATAGGTTCTGCCAAACGTCCGGATTTGCCAATTTCAAAATCCGTCCAACTTGCTAAT
This sequence comes from Aestuariibaculum suncheonense, assembly GCF_014596935.1. Lineage (GTDB taxonomy): Bacteria > Bacteroidota > Bacteroidia > Flavobacteriales > Flavobacteriaceae > Aestuariibaculum > Aestuariibaculum suncheonense. The sequence continues at coordinate 485,029 of NZ_JACVXC010000003.1, forward strand.
TCATCAACCGAATGTTGTGAGAAAAAATCCGCTCCAATGGTTTTATTCTGAACCTCTTCAGCCATAGCTTTTATTCCATTTTCACAGTATTCTCCAAGCGACGAGCGCTCGTCATCAGGATCTGGCCAGGCACAGCCCGGACAATCAAATCCCCCTTTTTGATTCAGTTTTCGTGAAATTTTTAAAGCATCACCAAGATTCATATATTTTGAAACCTGACCAATTACAGAAGCCAATGCTGGAAACCCTGCACTATTTGTTGCAGGCGTTTTCACTTTTAAATTAGAAAACGTTTCTGGTGTTTTGGCTTTATCTTGTGCTGAAGAACTCATATTACTTTGTGAAATTTTCCTGGTAAGCAATTAAATAGTCGTTTTGCGTATCCAAATCTATGTTTTTAATTCCACAAAATACAATGTCGACTTCAGATTCATGAGCTTTAATAATTGGTTTAGCTCCACTATCTCCGGTTAAAGTCATTAATTCTTTAAAATAAACCTTATCAAACAATACCGGCACACCTCTTTCTCCATGTTCGTATGATGTGGCAATAATTTGTCTGTTATTCGATTTAAAACGACGAATTAACGTATTTAAATAAAACACTGTTATATAGGGCTGATCGGCTAACATAAACATCACACCTTCAAATTGCATATCCGACTGTTGTATGTGATGAATCGCTTTTGAAATTGAAGATCCTAAGCCTTGTTCCCAATTGGAATTAAAAATAATTTCCACGGGATTATTCTCTATACTTGATTTTAATATATCATGATTGGCTCCTAAAACGACAAATATCTTTTTTACTTCTGCCTGCAAAGCCGTTTGAATACTGTGCTCTAACAACGTCGATGTTCCCCAAGGTAACAATTGCTTGGGCTGCCCCATGCGCTTCGACGCTCCGGCGGCCAGAACAACCAAAGCTATTGGAGCTGAATGCATCATAACATTTTATTATTTTGATTTTGAATGAATTTTTCCTGATTTTTTCCGAAGAGAATAGGTTTCCCGGTCTCGCGTTACAGCAAGAATTTCAGATACAATAGAAATAGCAATTTCTTCCGGCGTTTCCGACCCAATGTCGATACCTGCAGGTCCATAAATCACCTCTAGAAACTCATCTGAGATCTCAGGACAATATTCAATAAGTTGGGACAACAAATCATCTCGACGTCTTGTGGATCCTAGTAAACCAATATAATTAGGTGATTTATCTTTTAATGCTACCAAGTACCTTAAATCCATAGCAAAATTATGGGTCATTAAAACAACAGCTGTTTGATCATCTATAACCAGATTACTTATTTCTTCAGGAACCATCGTTTGAACCATGGTTGCCCCCGGAAAATACCTATTTGATTTAGTCTCTGTTGCTTTAGCTACGACGGTCACCTCCCATCCTGTAAAACTCGCATATTGAGATAATTTCACAGCATCATGCTCTGCTCCTACTATTATCAGCTTAAAACAAGGTGTCATGCTTTGTTTAAAAATCAAAGCTTCCTGCGTTCCCTGTCTGTTTTCTGCAACATCTTCACCTTGAAGTGAAAACGCCATATTATTTAAATGCATCACAGAACCAAGCCCCGGAAAGACTCCTTCTTTTTTATGATAATATGTTGTTAGTGTAAATTCTGTTCTATCATTTAAACAGTAAAAAAACGCATCAATAAAACCATCAATCAACGCAATGGGCTCCAATAAAATATACAGAATACCTTCGCAACCTAACCGATAACGCCCATCGTAAGTCATCATCTTTGCTACTCCAGTTTCAAAGACACTTTGCGATTCTCTGTAGACTTCCTTTTCCACACAACCTCCACTTACGGCTCCTACCCAATGGCCATTATTATTCAACAACATTCTTACTCCAGGCCGTCTGTAAGACGAACCATCCAAAGCAACAACAGTTGCCAAAACAGCTTTAAGACCTTCTTTTTCCCAAGTGATGGCGGTTTCAATAAGTGTTTTCAGTTCGTGTGTCATAAATAATTTTTAAGATTCAATTTACCCCAATAATGGCTTATATGACGAAAAGGGCTGATGATATAAACGCTCACCCGTTGCCTGATACAAGGCATTTGCCAAAGCTCCGATAGCAGGAGGTAATCCAGGCTCTCCTAATCCTGTAGGATCGATATCATTTTCAACAAAAAACACCTCAATCGCTTCTGGCGCCTGCGAATGACGCATTAAACGATATTGATTAAAGTTGGTTTGCTGTGGCACCCCTTCTTTGAACGTTAACTGACCGTACATGGCATGGCCAATACCATCAACAACACCTCCCTGCACCATGTTTACGGCTGCATCTCTGTTAATAACAATACCACAATCTACCGCACACCACACTTTTTTAATTTTAGGCTTTCCGTCTTCCATAGCCACATCAACTACCTCAGCAACATAGCTATTATGACAATAATATGCCGCAACACCACGATGAATACCAGGCATCGGGGATCCCCAATTCGATTTTTCTTTTACCAGCTTTAATACCCCGGCATAACGTTCGGCATCATAATCATTTCTTTTTCCAACGGGACTTTTTATTGCCTTTTCGAACAATTCCAATCGGAAATCAATCGGGTCTTTTCCTGCAAGCTCAGCAACCTCATCTAAAAACGACTGCTCAGCTCCAGCTATAAAATGCGATCTTGGTGCCCGCCATGCTCCTGTTGTAATATTGGTTTTCGTGCTGGCTTTTTCAGCAAGATAATTATCTACTGTTCCTGCCGGAAATCGGTTTTCAAATACCGGACTTTCAGGTAAACCTGTTCCTTTAACCGAAAGGGCTATAAGATGATTATTTTCATCCAAACCGGCTTTGTAAGTCGTTAAATATGCTGGCTTATAGGTGCCTTGCGTCATGTCATCCTCACGTGTATAAATGAGTTTTACCGGCGCTCCTATTTGTTTTGAAATGGCCGCGGCTTCAACACCAAAATTCACATATAAACGTCGACCAAAACCACCTCCCATGCGCGTCATATTCACCGTTACATCGTCAATAGGAATATTTAATAGTTTAGATACCGAACCTTCCAAAGCCTGAGGGGTTTGTGTCGGACCAATAAGTTCTACAGACGTTTCTGTTACGTTTGCAAAGAAATTCATAGGTTCCATGGTGTTATGTGGAAGAAACGGCGAACTATACGTACGCTCTATAACTTTTGAAGCATTTTTAAATGCTGTTTCCGGGTCGCCATCTTTTCGACTTTCATGCATTTCACCTGAAGCCAAAGTTGCCTCCATGCGTTTCATGTGATCTTCAGAATTTTCTAATTCGCTGACCGCTTCCCAATTCGTTTTAAGTGCTTTTTTAGCTTTCATAAGTTGCCAAGTCGAATCTCCAACAATAGCGACCAACTGCTGATATCCTTTTTCATCAAAATATCCGGGTTCAGGAACAGTGATATCGACAATAAAAGCATCTTTTATACCAGGCATAGCTTTAATTTCAGCCTCATTAAAATCTTTCACCTTCATGCCGAATGCCGGAGGATGCTGAATCATAGCAAGCTTCATTCCTTCGCGTTTAAAATCTAATCCAAATAAAGGTTTACCGGTCACTATATTTTTACCATCAACATTTTTTACACTTGTAGATATTAACTTAAAGTCCTTTATATCTTTTAGTTCAACTTCTTCAGGCACTTCCATGGCAACAGCCTGAGCAGCAATATCGCCATAGCCCATGGTACGATCACCATTAATTTCTTTAATAATTCCACCTGAAACCGTTAAGGCCGCAACCTCAACTCCCCAGGCTTTTGCCGTAGCCTCTAAAAGCATTCTTCTGGCTGTAGCTCCTGCCATACGCAAAGCATGCCAACCTTTACGAATAGACTGACTTCCCCCTGCTACCTGATTATGATAAAAGCCTGTATTTAACGGGGCTTGTTCTACAATGACATTATTCCAATCCACATCGAGCTCTTCAGCAACAATCATAGGCATAGACGTTTTCACATTCTGCCCTATTTCCGGATTTGGCGAATAAATGGTCACTAAACCGGTATCTCCAATTTTTATATAGCCATTAATCTCAAACCATTCATTAGGAATCGCCAGTGCCTCTTCAGTTTTTCCTCCTGAAACACATCCGGTTAACCAACTAAATCCAATGAGCATGCCTCCACCTGCAGCTGCCGATATTTTCAAAAATGAACGACGATTATATTGTGTTTTTATTTTTGTCATGATTTAGGTTTTATTGGTTAGATGCTGTTTTAATGGCCTGCTTGATTCTCACATACGTACCACAACGGCAAATATTTCCGCTCATAGCATTATCGATCTCCTTATCTGTTGGTTTTGGATTTTCAGCTAACAACGCAGAAGCATTCATAATTTGTCCGCTTTGACAATAGCCACACTGCGGCACATCATGCTCTAACCAAGCTTTTTGTACCGGATGGTCTCCGTCTTCAGATAAGCCTTCAATAGTTGTGATTTCAGATTCTCCAATGGTGGAAACTTCTATCAAGCAACTACGCACAGCAGCCCCTTCGAAATGCACGGTACAGGCACCACACTGACCAATACCACATCCAAATTTGCTTCCTAAAAGATTTAATTCATCTCGCAACACCCAAAGTAGCGGCGTATCTTCATCAACATTAACTGTATGTGAAGCTCCATTAATGCGTAATTTATATTCAGGCATATTAATTTGTATTTAAGTTAAAGAAGGTTATTTATAATTTGGTTAAAACCAATTCGTTTAAAAATACAAAAAAGAATGCTTGTTCTCGGTTTTTAAGTTTTTTTTAAGATTTCAAAACAAACTCTAAAGCCCGTTTTTCGTTGTAATACACATTACGTTTATCAATGAAACCAACATGTCCTCCATTCTTTGGCATTTCTAAAAACAGATACGGATTTTGTTTGGCTTCTTTCACCGGGTAACATTCTGGAGAGAGGAACGAATCGTTTAATGCATTAATAATAAGTGTTCGGGTTGTGATATTTGGAAGAAACTGCAAACAACTACTTTTTTCATAATAATCGGAAGCATCCTCAAAACCATGAGCCTTGGCAGTGTACACATCATCAAAATCCCTTAATGTGTTGATGGTGCAGAATGCTTCAAACGACAAATCTTCTGGGTATTTAATCGCCTTACTTAGTAGTTTCTTCTTTAAGTGATTCAAAAATCGATTAGCGTAAGGTCGGTTTTTCGGTTTTAATAATTCTTTACAAGAACCATTTAAATCCGCCGGAACGGACACAGCTACTGCAGCTTTGACTTCAGCAGGCACTTCATTGCGTTCTCCTAAATACTTTAAAATGAGATTCGCTCCTAAACTGATACCGTATAAGTAAATTTCGGAGTAGATATTCATTTTTAAAATATGTTGAATGATATCCTCGACATCTTCAGTCGCTCCGGAATGATAACTTCTGAACAATAAATTATCCTCTCCACTACAGCCTCTAAAATTTACACAAATGGCATCGGTATGATTTTCATTGAATAACTTAGCGGTAGCCGTTAAATAAGGACGTTGTCCATTGCCTTCCAAACCGTGAAAACACAAAATTAATTTATCGGTTTTCTGTGAAGCATAACTCCAGTCTAAATCTAAAAAATCACCATCTCTTAACGTGATGCGCTCTCGTTGCTGCTCCAGTTTTACTGAACGAATCAATCCCGAATACACGGTAGAAACGAATCCGTTTTTAAATACAAATGATGGTTTATAGGTACTGTATACTACTGGCATAATTACTGAACTTCTAATGGTGTAAATTTAAAATGAGAGCCATCAAATAGCCCTTTATCACTTAATTTTAATGATGGAATGACTAATAATGCCATAAATGACAGGGTCATGTAAGGCGCCTGTAACGTGCTTCCTAATTGTTTGGCCATGGCATCAAGTTTCGCATAAGCTTCCCCAACAGTTTTTCCGTCTTTATCACTTATAATCCCTGCTACCGGTAAAGGTAACAACTGTTCTTCACGTTCTGAAACGGCACAAATTCCACCTTTATTATCGATTAATAAATTAACAGCTTTACAAATGGCTTCATCTGAAACGCCTACTGCAATAATATTGTGAGAATCATGACCAACTGAAGATGCTATAGCTCCTTCCTTTAATCCGAAATTTTTAATAAAGGCTATGGCTGGTTTCTGATTTTGATAGCGGTTTACAACCGTCATCTTTAATATATCTTTGTCGGTGTTAGAAACCAGATTACCTTTTTCAATTAAAGCTTCTTCAATGCGTTCGTTAGTCACTAACTGACCTTCTAAGGCTTCAATAACACGAATTTGCTTCGCTGAAGATTCGACTTTGAAATCTTCAACCGATTTTTTATCACAGTTGAAATTATTCAGATTTTCGAAAGCGAAAGGTTTAATTAAAGATTCTCCGTTATCGAAAACCAACTCACCGTTAATATAGGTTTGAAGTACTTTAAAGTCAACTAAATCTTCAACAATGATACAATCGGCCGCATCGCCAATATTTAACAAGCCAACCTCTAAATCGTAATGCTTCACCGGATTCACACACGCCATTTCCAACACCTTAAACACATCGACACCTTTAGCCACGGCTCGCGCACAAAGCTTGTTTATATGATCGATGAGCAAATCGTCCGGATGTTTATCATCGCTACAAAACATCATATTCTCAAAATTTTCCGAAGCTAAATCTATGAGAGCTTCAAAATTTTTGGCTGCACTACCCTCACGTATTAATATTTTCATACCTTTTTGAAGTTTCTCTAAAGCCTCATCATAAGTAAAGCATTCGTGGTCAGTGCTTATTCCGGCATTGATATATTTTGTAATGGCATCACCTCTAAGTCCAGGTGCATGGCCATCTATAGGCTTATTATAATGTTTCGCCCAAGTCAGTTTCTTCATCACCTCTTCATCATCAAATAAAACGCCGGGATAATTCATCATTTCTGCCAGATATTTAATATCCGGATTTTCAAGTAGGGTTTTTATATCATTGGAATTAATCACTGCTCCGGCAGATTCGAAGGTTGTTGCAGGCACGCAGGACGGCGCTCCGAAATTGAATTTAAACGGTACTTGCTTGCCATTGTCTATCATAAATTCCACACCTGGAATTCCAAGGACATTGGCGATTTCATGCGGGTCGGAAACCGTTGCTACCGTACCATGAGTCACTGCCAGTCGAGCAAATTCACTAGGCACCAGCATAGAACTTTCAATATGAATGTGCCCATCGACAAAACCGGGAAGTATATAATGGCTCACATCATGCTCCTTTTCTTCAACTGAGATTATTTTCCCTTCTGAAATAGTAATTTCGCCTTTAAAAATCCGTTGTTTTAATATGTCGACAATCTGCCCTCGTAATACAGTCATTATTGTATAAGTTCTATTTTTAAAATGTGCTTAGTCTTGTCAGTAACTTTAAATCGGTCGTCAGCACGTTTGCCAATCACCCAGACAATATTATCATCACTACAAAACAACCAGGTATTTTCTTTATCTACTAACGAAAACTTCTCGTCTTTAAAAAATTTACTCAGCTTTTTCTTTTTACCTTTCATTCCTAGCGGAGAAAAGGCGTCGCCTTGTTTTTTTTGCCTGATGGTAAGCGGACTGTGAAGTAACCCTTTATCGATATAAATACAATGTTCATCATGTTCATGACTCACCATATCGACTTCGGAAAATTCTAAAAATCCACACGGAATTTTCAAGGTGCTATTAGTATCTAAAACGGTGATACTTTCCTCAACAGCCTCGTCATTATTAATGCTTGTTAGTATTAAAACATCACGATCTTTAATTAATCGATGTGTTAATGAGGCCACATATTTTCCGGGCTGGGCCGTAAGCAGATTTAAAATATCATCCCACTGAGTGAAGCCGTACTCTTTGAAAACTTCATACAAATACGCTTTGGGTGCTTTCAACTTTTTAAAAGCTTCAACCTTATATTTTATGTCTTGATTTGTTACACTATCTATGGTTTCTTTCCGAAAACTTTCTATAGCACCATCAACAATACAAGAAGTGTCGTTTAAATTACTCAGCGTATTCTGAAAACTCTGTAGCAAACTCGGGTTAATTTCCTTTAAAATAGGAATCACGTCGTGACGTAATTTATTTCGCAAATATTTAGTGGATTTATTACTACTATCATCTCGCCACCTAATCTGGTTTACTTTGGCATAATCGGCAATCTGCTCGTTCGAAAACGGTAATAACGGACGCACAAAAATATCATTTACTTCCGGGATTCCGGTTAAACCTTCCAACCCTGTACCGCGCGTGAAATTGATTAAAAAAGTTTCTAAGTTATCATCGGTATGATGAGCGGTTAGCACATAATCAAACTTTAACTGTTCAGATAATTCTGTGAACCAATTATAGCGGAGTTCACGTGCCGCCATTTGAATGGAACGCTTGTGTTCTTCGGCGTAACCTTCTGTATCAAAACTTTCTATAAACACCTCTAAATCTAAATCTTCTGCCAGCTGTAACACAAAGTCCTCATCGGCATCACTATCTTTGCCGCGTAAATTAAAATTACAATGCGCCAGGGCTATGTTTAAGTCATATTTGTAACACAAATGCGTTAAAACAACACTATCAATGCCTCCGGAAATAGCAATGAGTAATCTACGATTCTTTAAGAACGATAAACGCGATTCTAAATGGTCTTGAAATTCTTTAAGCATACTTCAAATATACAATAATGCCTTTTGAAAATGATATCCTACAAGCATTTAAAATGCAATAAAATTTTAGTTTTAAATCGCGAAATTTAGTATCTTTTATGGGTCATTTTAATACCTGAGAATATGAGTACAATTGATAAATTAAACGATAAAGCAACACAGGTTGCTTTTAACAAAAAGGTTCTTTCAGCTTCTCAACAACTACATCCTTATGTAAAACACAGACTTTATATTGCTGAATCTACAGGTATTATTCCCAGAAAAATGTATTCATCAAATGGAGTGGTAGACGATACTTTGGTGGCATTTTACGAAAAAGGCTATGATATAGATATTGACAGCTATTCCCTAAAACTTAGGCTATTTAAAATGGTGAATACCCAATTGGATAATATTTATAACAAAGAAGCTTTTCACAAAAACACCATTAGCACACGCAACTTTTTAGAAGAAGAATTAGAAGCTTTAGAGGAAAAATACACGATTGATGACGGGTTTGATTATGTGATGCAGGAAGATTTAAATGATATTTCTTATCAGCAAAACGGACATGGCAAACCTGTTTTTTTATATGATGACAATAACCATTCCATATTAAATGCGTTCAACACCAAAGCCTCTAAACGCAATAATTCCGGTCAAGTCATTGGGAACATTTACAGCCGATTACCCATAAATGTATCAAACATTATCGATTTATATGTCTTCGGAAAATTGCCTGTAAAAGACATCGCTTCTATAAAACACATTGAAGAAAAACGCATCGAAAACATTATTAACTGGGTAAAAAAAGCCTTTGAAACCAATTTAGACTAGTCCTCTAAAACCTGACGCATGGCTTTGGCTTTCACTAAACATTCCTCGTATTCCTTTAGCGGGTCGCTTTTTGCGGTTATGGCCCCCCCTACTGAGTATGACACATAATTTTTGGTTTCGTTGTACAGAATACTTCGAATCACCACATTGAAATCGAAATCGCCCGTAGGAGAAAAATATCCCACAGCACCGGAATATAACCCACGTTTGGTTTCTTCCAAAGCTTCAATAATTTTCATAGCCGAAAACTTTGGTGCCCCAGTCATACTTCCCATAGGAAAAGTGGTTTCAATAATATCTACCGGATGTGTTTCTGGTTTGACTTCCGAAGTCACCGTTGATATCATTTGATGTACCTGATCGAAAGTATAAATTTTACACAACTCCTCGACCTCAACACTTCCCTTAATGGCTGTTTTCGATAAATCGTTACGCACCAAATCGACAATCATAATATTTTCGCTCCGCTCTTTTTCATTTTCAAACAGCTCCTTTTTCAGTTGTTCATCTTCAACTAAATCTAAAGCACGTTTCGCGGTCCCTTTAATCGGTTGAGAAATGACTTTATTACCTTCCTTTTTGATGTAACGCTCCGGGGAAGCCGATAATAAGTATTTGTCATCACATTTTAAAAAGGTAGCAAAAGGCGGATTAGATATGCTATTCAGTTTATTGTAAATCTCTAAGGGCGGAATCTGTGTATCTTCAGCATAAAATTCCTGACAAAAATTGGCTTCATAAATATCGCCTCGATGAATATGCTCTAGCATTGTGGTCACTTTTTCCTGATAAGCATCCTTATGAATACGCAACTTTATTCTTATAGGGTCACGATGGTGTTGATGTTCTGAAATATTTACCGCCTGAATGGCATCAAAATCGGTTTCCATTTCATCATCCACCATATTTAAATACTGAACGTCAACCTGATCATCTTTTAAAAAAAACAGTCGCTTTGGTTGAAAAAAGTATAAATCCGGAAACCCTAAACCATCGAAATTATTAGACTCTAAAGGCTCAACGGCATTTTTTAAATCGTATGTAAAATACCCAAAAATCCAGTCTTTAGTTTGTGTTTGATAATCTTTTAATTGCTCGAAAGCCTGTGTATAATCGGTTTTAATACTGGTAAAGGCATCAACAGCCAAAACAGCATCGTATTGCCCGTATTGTTGCTTGTAATTATTGGAATCTAACCAAACAACATCTTCAAATTGCTGACTCCACACCAACAATTTCTGCTTAAACATTTGAATATCTTCGATAAACCGATTTTGTACTGCTCTCAAGTGAAAAAATTATGGCACAAAGTTAGGCAGAATCCTTAAAAATTCACAAGTTTTGTATATTAGTTTAAAATACTCTATTCATGTTTACATTAGAAAACGACCTGCTGAAAATTGGCGTTAAAAAAACCGGTGCCGAATTATGCGAAATTAGTGCTGTAAAAAATAAAACACAGTTTATGTGGGATGCCAACCCCGATGTCTGGGCTGGCTTTGCTCCAAACTTATTTCCAATCATAGGAGCTTTAAAAGACAACACCTACCTACTGAATAATAAAGCTTATAATTTGCCGAAACACGGTTTTATTAGAGACAATGACAAAATAGAGCTTCATAAACAAACTCAGGACAGCTTAACCTTTAAACGTTCTTACGATGAAACCTCTTTAAAAGTATATCCGTTTAAATTTGAGTTTTTCATTACCTATAAGCTTAAAGATTCAACTTTAGATGTCATCCATACGATTAAAAATTTAGATGATAATACTATGTACTTTTCTTTAGGAGGACATCCGGCCTTTAAATGTCCGGTACACAATAATGAAACCTACACCGATTACAGTTTGATTTTTGAACATACCGAAAACTCAGAAACACATATGGTTAGTTTAACTGATGGATTGATTTTTAATGAAACAGCTCCGCTTTTCAATAATACAAATATCATCCGGCTAACTCATGACTTATTCGATAAAGACGCCCTTATTTTTAAAGATTTAAAATCGAAGAAAGTCACTTTAAACAGCAAAAATTCTGGTGATATCCTTACGGTAAGCTATCATGATTTTCCTTATTTAGGTATCTGGGCCAAACCAACCGGAGACTATGTTTGTATTGAACCCTGGTTAGGCATCGCCGATAGTGTAACCCATAATCAGGATTTCAAAACCAAAGAAGGTATTTTAACTTTAGAACCCGGTAAGACCTTTATGGCAACCTACAGTATAGAAATACATAAGACGCATTTAGTGTAAGTAGAATAATAAGCGTAACTTTGCTCACTATAAATAGCACGTTTTGACTTTTAGAGATTTAAATTTAAATACCCCACTATACAACGCCTTAGACGATTTAGGCTTTACTACACCAACCCCTATACAGGCCGAGGCTTTTAATACCGTAAGTTCAGGTAAAGATATTGTTGGTATCGCCCAAACCGGTACCGGTAAAACCTTTGCCTACATGTTACCGATTTTAAAGAATTTAAAATTCTCGAAACAAGACAATCCGCGTGTGCTTATTTTAGTGCCTACACGCGAGCTTGTAGTTCAGGTGGTTGACGAAATTGAAAAGCTAACCAAATACATCAACACCAGAGTACTTGGCGTTTATGGAGGCACCAACATCAACACACAAAAGATGGCCGTAGCCGAAGGCATAGATATTTTAGTAGCCACGCCAGGACGTTTATACGATTTAGCCTTAAGTCGCGTGTTACAATTGAAATCGATTCAAAAGTTAGTGATTGACGAAGTCGATGTCATGCTGGATTTAGGATTCAGACATCAGTTGATTAATATCTTTGACATACTTCCGGAAAAACGTCAGAACATCATGTTTTCGGCAACCATGACTGAAGATGTCGACGATCTCTTAAACGATTTCTTCACTATTCCGGAGCGTGTATCGATTGCCGTATCAGGAACACCTTTAGAAAACATCGAACAAACGCGTTACGATGTACCTAACTTTTTCACGAAAGTGAATTTGCTAACACATATCCTTCGAGACCGAGAGACTTTTAATAAGGTGATTGTGTTCGTTGGAAACAAAAAAATGGCTGACCGCTTATTTGATGAATTAGATCTTCATTTTAAAGAAGAATTATGCGTGATTCACTCAAACAAAACGCAAAACTACCGTTTACGAAGCATCGAACAATTTAGAAATGGAGACAATCGTATTTTAGTCGCCACCGATGTCATGGCGCGTGGTCTGGATATTGATAACGTAAGTCATGTTATTAATTTTGACACCCCAGATTACCCAGAAAATTATATGCACCGTATTGGTAGAACCGGACGTGCAGAACGTAAAGGGGCTACAATATTATTCTCCACGGAAAAAGAACAGGAATGGCTAGGTAACATTGAACGCCTAATGAATATGGAGATTCCGGTGTTGGAATTCCCTGAAGTGGTAGAAGTATCTGATCAGCTTTTAGAAGAAGAACGCACAAAAGTTAAAGAACGTAACAACCCAACCAAGCGAAGCGATGAGGACGTTCCGGGACCGGCATTTCATGAAAAGAAAGCCAAAAACCAAAAAGAAAATCTTGGAGGATCGTATCGTCGGGAAATCGCTAAAAAATATAAAAAGCCAAAAACCCGAGGTGACAAAAACTATAATAAACGCAACAAAAAGAAATAAAAGAAAACCTGTTCAATTATATTGAACAGGTTTTTTTTTGCATCACAAAGGCGATTCCTATTAATACTATTAAAAACAGCAGGACTAATATTTGAGAGTATATCTGCATTTCGGAAAACTCAAACAGCCATAAAACCTTCCGTATTTCCCGCCTCTAATAATCAGTTTACCACCACAATTAGGACAAGTCCTCCCGCCTTCATCCGCCTTCTTTACTCGAACTTGCCTTTTTACCCGTTTTATATGCTTCTTCGTTTCCTTTCGATCAGTAATATTTAACTCTAAAATAGTATCTGCAATCTCTTGCATGATATCATACGATAAATATTCCGTTCGATTTAACTTCTTTATTGTTTTACGAAGCTTTTTGGTTTTTATAACAGGTAAGTCTGAGGTTACATTCATCAACTTTCCGACGCCAGCAAAAACAACCACAGGAAAATATTCGATAAAGCCAAATTCAGCTAAAATGTCCTTTAACGCATACACATGTACCCAATTCTGTTTGATAGGATTTCTAAGTTTCTTTTTATATCTATAAATAGTTTTCGTCCAGTATTCGGAATTTTGATGCCCGTGAATCCAGCCTTTATAATTCTTAGTTTCAATAACAAAAATACCCGACTGACAAATAACCACATGATCGATTTGCGTTGAGGAATCGCCGAATTTTAATAAGATATCATTTAAAACAATATACGCGCGTTTATTAAGCCGATTGAGTTTTTTGGAAACCTCATCTTCTCCTCGTGCTCCTTTAATTCTTGGCAGTAGATTCTTTTTATAGTGATAAGCAAATCCATAAAAAGATAAAATGATTAGAATGACTAAAATTCCCATCTATTAAATAGCGGCTTATACCTTAAGCCTACTACTTGTTTTATTTAATGATTATAGATTGAATAGTCACAGGATGAACTAGCATCTGATCTTCATCTTTCAATTGCTGAATGGCTTTAACAATATCCATGCCTTCTGTAACTCTACCAAAGGCAGCAAATCCCTGTCCATCAGGATTGCGTTTGCCTCCAAAGTCGAGTTCTGGTTGACGACCAATACAAATAAAAAACTCGGTAGTTGCAGTTCCTGGCTCGTAACGTGCCATCGATAGAGTACCATTTTCATGCAATACACCCGTAACTTTTGTGGTTTCATGTTCCGCAGGTGAAAACATGGCTTCTTTGGGATCTATCCCACCTTGAATCACCTCTATTTTCACACTATTTTCCGGTTGATTATCCAAACGTACCGTTCTGTAAAAATGAGCGCCGTCATAAGCTTGCTGTTCTATATACTGAATAAAATTAGCACAGGTTTTCGGGGCCTTATCAGTGTACAATTCTGCAACAATAATTCCTAAATCGGTTTTAATTTCAATCATAGAGCGTTTATCCTGTTTGCAGGAGGTAAACATTAAAACAGCTAAAACTAAAAAACATGACAACTTCATAAATAACAAGTTTCGAATTACGCCTTAAAAATTAAGTTTTAATCGATTTGAAGACATTTCAATACCTGCTATAAAACTAGCAAAAGCCACTAAAGCCATACAAATACCTAATGCCATTATGAAAAAACCAATCCATCGTAAAATTTCATTAAACTTTTTAGAATTTATAGTTTCTACCTCACTCTCCGGAATGGATTTTCTGTTAATTAATGTTAGAAAGGCTTTAAAATGATCTTTTACCAAAAGGCCTAAACAGATAACAATGGCCGATTTTGCCAATGACGCTAAAAAGGAAAAAAACAGAACGGATTTCATAATGTAAGGATTGAGGTTTAAAACGTAGCCAAACTACACAATTATTTTTAAATAGAAGCTACGCTTTTAATATCCTACAAGAACACTCCTCCTGTAGCTTCAATACGCTGTCCGTTAATCCATCCGGCATCATCTGTGCATAAAAAGGCTACAATACTACCAATATCTTCAGGTTCACCGACGCGACCTAAAGCAGTGGCACCGGATATTAATTTCCTTTTAGCTTCATTCGTCTTATTCTCACCGCCACCAAAATCGGTTGCCACAGCTCCGGGAGCCACCACATTAGCTCTGATTTTTTTATGAGCCAATTCTTTGGCTAAGTAACGTGTAAACACATCTACCCCGCCTTTCATAGACGCATACGCTGATGAATTCGGTAAAGTAAATCGCGCCAGGCCTGAGGAAATATTTACAATACCGCCCTCGTCATTCAGGTAAGGAACCGCTTTTTGGGTTAAAAAATATACGCCTTTAAGATGCACATTAACCATCTCGTCGAACTGCTCCTCGGTGGTTTCCATAAAAGGCACATATAATCCGGTTCCGGCATTATTGACTAAGAAGTCGAAATTGGGATTTCCATTAACCTTATTTAGGTATGCTGTAACGTTTTCAAAAAATGAATCGAATCCCGAAGTTGTACTGGTGTCTAACTGAACCGCCTTTGCTTTTTGCCCCATGTCTTCAATAATCTTCACAACCTCTTGAGCCGCCACTTCATTACTGTGGTAAGTAATGATAACATCTAGGCCTTTTTTAGCCAGATTTATGGCCATATCTCTTCCTAAACCTCTACTCCCTCCGGTTACTAGTGCTGTTTTTGTTTTCATAATCATGTCTTCTTTAAAATCTACATTCTTTTACTTCCATTGCCAGCTTGAATCATCTACATAATCGGCTCCTAAAGTGAGAAGCTCCTTTTTAAATGCCTCCAAATCGCTAATCGCAGATTTCGGAACAATTAAAGCCAGTTCGGTCGTTAACTTTATAAAAAAGTGATGCTGTAGTTCTATCAACTCATTAAGCTCACTGGCATTCACTTTGGTTTCCGCAGTAAAATCTTTAGTGATTAATGTATTATCCTGAATGGTTAATGCTACAGTTTTATCAATACGGCTAGCATAATGTTCTTCAATATGCTTTTGAAAATGTTTTTTATAACGCCATTTGGAATACTTCGGATACAGTATAAACCAAACCACCCCAACAGCTGCAAATACCAAACCGGCAGCAAAATTCTCATCTATGCTACCAACATAAAGCCCTAAGGCCACATAAATAATAGGAATGATAATTCGACTACGAAAACGACGGCCTTTTTGGGATTTAGATTTAGAGGAAGCATACAACTGATATTCTAAAAAGTCGGATTTGCTTAAGGTATACTTTAAATTCATTTGATTTGGAGATAAAAGACGAAGATAATAAACCTAATTATTTTAAGTCGTTTCCAGTTTAAAATACGGATTGTAAATAATACCCAGAATGTTTCCAAACGGATCTTTCACCGTAGCTGTCATTAATTCGCCACCCACATTATACGGTGCTTCATGTTCAGTTGCACCAAGAGCTATTAATTTACGATATACCTCATGGATATCCTCAACACCCCAATAGGATACCACACTTTCAGTTTTATCTGTGGTTGTTTCGTCTTCCGGCTGAAGCCCTAATTCAAAACCTCCTATATTAAACCCTACATAAAACGGTTCGTTAAAATAAGGTTTGGTTTCAAAAGCCTTGCTATACCATTCGGTAGCCTGCTCAATATGACCCACTTTGTAAATGGTTGTTCGAAGTCCCAGCATAGTGTATCGGTTTAAATTATCTATTCCCTATTGAAAATGGTCGTCTTCTACTAAGATACTAAAAGCTATAAGATTCTGGATAAAACATGTTTAACTTTCCTTTACAAGCTCAGTAATTCCTTTTGCCAAAAAAATAAAAAGATTTCCAACCATCAGCCTTTTTTAATATGTTTACAGCCAAGAAAAATAAACTTACAAATCTATCAATTAAATGAGTCTACCCAAAGACACCTCTTTACTACAAAGCAAAACACATTTTCATATTTTAGACGGATTACGAGGCATCGCCGCATTGGCTGTAGTCGTATTTCATTACATGGAATGGATTTACTACTCCGACTTTTCTAAAAATTTTATTGCACACGGCTTTTTAGCTGTCGATTTCTTTTTCTGTCTTTCGGGTTTTGTAATGGCGTATGCTTACGACAACCGACTTCCAAAAATGGGACTCACAACCTTCTTTACATCCAGACTTATTCGTCTGCACCCTTTGGTAATTTTCGGATCGGTAATTGGATTTATAGGATTATTAATCGACCCGTTTACCAATCATGCTGAAGGCTACTCTATTCCTGCTTTACTTTTAATTTTGATTTGTTCATTATTAATGATTCCACTTCCCACTATGGAAGAGCGTGGTTTTAATCTATTCAGTATAAATGCCCCATCATGGTCTTTATTCTGGGAATATATTGCCAATTTACTTTACGCTTTCATACTCATAAGACTATCAAAAAAAGTATTAAGAATATTACCATTCCCTGCAGCTGCAGCTCTAATTTGGGTAGGATATTCTTCTGAAAATCTGTTAGGTGGCTGGAGCGGCGGCACCTTTACCGATGGCGGAATTCGTATGTTTTATTCCTTCCTTGCCGGACTGGTTGTGTACCGATCAGGATGGATTATAAAAAACAAACTAGGATTTATAGGTTTATCTCTTATGCTAACCGCTGCATTCATTATGCCATGGGGGCCTCTTAACTGGATAACGCAAACCTTAGTGGTATTGTTTTACTTTCCGCTAATCGTATCACTTGGCGCTGGTTCCGTTTTGTCTTCAACTTTTAAGAAAATATGCGTATTTTTAGGAAACATCTCATACCCGTTGTATATGACACATTATGTAGGCATCTGGTGGTTTGGAAATTACTACACCACCCAAAACCCGTCAACAGAAACCCTGACCTGGATAATTATCCTTGGAACTATTGCAATGGTGCTTTTCAGCTGGTTGGTGATGAAATTTTATGACACCCCACTTCGTAATTATCTAAACAAAAAGAGAAAAGAACGACTAGAAATAATGAATAAGAAGTAAATAATTAAAATAAAAAAGACCACTTTAAAAACAAGTGGTCTTTTTTTATAAAGTAAAGTATATTAATCATTTAAATTCAGGGCTAAAATATACCAGGTGCATCATCCCTCCAAATCCACGAACAAACCGAATACGCTATTATCTGTTTTATATTTCTTGATCTAAGTTTCTTGAATAAGCCTTATTCGTAAACTTTGGTTTACCTAATAGTTTAAGTGTTTCAATAATATAAGCTGTTGCAGCTTTATTGGCAACCCATGCCTCTCGTGAAGGATAATTATCTTCATTTTTATCTAAATAAGTGCGTCTATCATCAAAACGATTTTGCATATCTAAAGCAGCCTGACCATACTTAAGCTCAAACTTTGTCGCGGCTTCTCTTGTTTTTCTATCAGAAACATAGGCTGCTACAGTACTGTTAAATGACACAAAGTTCATTCGTCGGCCTTTACCCCAATCAGTCCCTAACGGATAAAAAATATCATCGGAATCAGCCTTAAATATAGTACCTCCCGGAAACTTCACAACTCCACCCGTAATGGAATCTCCAACATGAAAATCCAGTACTGTAAACGCTTCAAAAACCAAACCAAGATGTCTGGTTACCGCCTTAGGTGCCGGCTGTTTTGCCAACTCAAAAAACATAATTGGATTAAATTCAAAAGGTGAAGTCATATAATCCGGGTGAATAAAATGGTGATTCACTATCGTGCCATCTTCATTAATATTGGTACCAACCAACCAGGCATTCAATAATTTTCCATGATATCTTTTCTTGGATTCCAAATCACTCGGACGAGCAAGTGCATTCAGATTTAAAAATATCATTTTATTCATCCATTGATTATGACTAGGATGCTCTGGCATCATAGCACAGGCTACAGACAGAATGAGACTATCCCATGCATTTTCCTCTGCACCAGTATCACCGGGACTAACAATTTCCCCTTTCAAATCGCGATACGTTTTTATAGCAGGCAACCCTTTATCATTCATAATCCATTCACACTCATTATAAATCATGACCAGTATTTCCAACTGTGTTTGCTTATCCAACTGATCCCACATCATCCATGCAGCAAAACCGGCATACCCAGACCATAACGCCGATTGCCATTTTCTTCCCCATCCGTTTTCAGAATTAGAAATATGCGTATGCGCCAAACTCCTGATGAGTTGAAGAGTCTTTGCTTCGGCTTCGGTTTTAGATATTCCTGTTACTGCACTATCGTAAAGTCCCAGTCTTAATGAAGTTGCTAAAGCCTCTGCTTCTACAGCTACAGGACGTATATAATGCTCGGAAACCCCTTTTAAATTCAGATAACCATCGGGTTGTGTTTCTGAAAAACCACGGGTTTCCCACCAGGTTGAAAGCGCATATTTATTGGTGTTGAGTAAAATTTTCCCCATTAATAGTTGTTGAGGAGAGGTTTTCGAATTGTTTTCAAAACGTTTCCAATCAATAGGCTTAACATATTCTATGCCCTCTACAACTGAAGTTGCTTGGTTTATTCGAGATTGGGCTTGCGTTAGTAGTGTTATAAAATAAACCGAAGGTAAAATGAGTAATCTCAATTTAAACATAATAAAAAAGTCAAGATAATTGGGTATATAATTCTGGGGTTAAAATAGTAACTATTTCAATTCAATTAGACTTTATAATTTGAATATGTCATGTTCAAACAAAAACAACAAACGCTGATTTGTATAGTATACATTTTTATCAAATTGTTTTGGCGTATACATCAATGCTTATTGGTTTGCCATTTTTAATTTCACAATCTTTTAATGTTTTTTCATATTGAAAATCTAGTTTAGACATAGCCTTCTTACAATTCATATTTTCACTTTCCACAAATCCTTCAATACGGTTTAGTTTAAGTTGTTGAAAACCGTAATCAGCGATTAATGGTAAGACTTCTTTCATAATTCCCTTCCCCCAGAAATCAGGAAGTAACCAAAGTCCTATTTCCGCTTTCTTTTCTTTATGGTCAATATCATTTAATCCGCCTGCTCCGTAAAATGTTTGGTTGTCAGGAGAACAAATCGCCCACCACATTTGTGTTTTTTCCGAAAACCAAAGCATTTGTTCTTTTGTAGCTTCCAAACTATTAAAACTAATTCCGTAATACTGAATAACTTTCGGATTGGAAAGTCCCCTGAAAATGTTTTCCTGATCAAAATCTGTTATTTCTCGTAAAAACAATCGATCTGTTTTTATTCTTGGAAAATTATGATTCATTATTTAAATTTAAATTCAGCCGATCTTGTTGCTTGATTCACAAAAGACAGCATATAACACCTATAGCTCAGAGCGAATCCCATAGACTACATGTTGTTTATTTTTGTATCATCATACAAGATTCATTAAATCAGCATGTATAAATTTATAGTCCAGTAATCTTTTTAATTTTTGGCTATTTATAATCTTATACTTGCTTTCTGTCGCTTCATTAAAAACGATTTGAGACTTTCCTGTTTTTTGACTTTCTCTAAGGTAAAAATCTCGTCGCTTTGGATGACTATCAGCACAAGCATTAAGAATTTCATTCCAGACATTTTTAAAAATCACTTGCTCAATAATTTCAATACAATCATCTCTGTGAATTAAATTAACATATCCGTCCGGATACTCAACAGGCTTATTGTCTTTAACGAAGTTTCCTGGTTTTCTGTCGTATCCAAATAATCCGCCAAACCTTATGATAGTGGATTTAAAAGAAGGGTTACTAATGAACAATTGCTCAATTTCAGCCAGTGGAGTGCTGAGTGTGTTGGTGTTTTCTGTAACAATGCCATTGGTAAACGGATAAACAGAAGTTGAACTAATGAATATTACGTTTTGAACTTCAGATACTTCAATGTGCTTTATCAAATTTTTAATATCGTCAATACTCTTGGATGTAATAGCAATAACCAGAACCTTAGAACTTAAAAAATCGCGAATAATATCAAGATCTGGCTTACTAATATCTATTAGAAACGATTTAATACCTTTTTCTTCAAGGTGCTCTATTTTAGAAACTGAAGTCGTTGAACCATAAACCTCATATCCTTTAGCCGTTAAATCACTTGCCAAGGCTAATCCTAGCCAGCCACACCCTAAAATACTTATGCTTTGTCTCATTAAATTTCTGTTTTCACCTCTAGCAAAGGTACTTTTACTTTCTAGATACTCCCCATCTTAATGTTCCTGATTTATATATTTTAAACCATTATAAATAGCTATTAATGGAACTGAGCGATGATTCTCTTTTTCAAAATACTCAATCTCTATATTTAAATGCTCACCCGATTTCTCTTTCATTAAGTCATAAAGATGATCGTGTCTTTTTTTATTTCTTTCATAATTAGCCTCTCCTTGATTTGCTGTTGCTATGAATAGTTTTTTATTCAATGATATTGGTGAGATAGAATCTACTTTTGCTTTCATGGTTTCTTCATCCCACCAAATACTTGGGTCTATAGAAATATAGCCATCGAATATACTATTTTCATTCATATAGGAATTTAACGTTAGAAGCCCTCCTAAAGAGTGACCTACGAGTGTTCTTGTAGGTGCTGTTCTATAATTTTTGTCTATAAATGGTATTAACTCCTTTTCTATAAAATTCAAGAAATTCTTCCCGCCTCCCATACGATTTGGACGTTTGGTCTTCAACTTTGTTACGGTAAAATCTCTCTCGCGATCAACGTTTTCAATAGCTACAATAATGGTTTCCGGCATAAAATAATTTCGGTTTCTCTCCGAACTCATAAAATGAACTATTCCTGAAGCTGTTTTAAAGTACGTAGAGCCATCTAATAAAATTAAAATAGGATATGTTTTTTTGACGTTGGTTGAGTCATTGTATAACTCCGGAAGACTTAATAGGCACACTCTATCTTCGTTTAGAATTGCTGAATGTATCTTGATTTTTTCTCCTGTTACAATATTTTTATCATGTTGAGCGAATGTAAACTGAACAGCAAAAAGAATAATATAAAAGGTAATTGATTGAAGTTTCATAGTTGATGTTATTGTCTGGTCTTTAAAATATAACTACACATTAAACCTGGTAGTATTAAGCTTTTTTTTTAATTGTTTACCGCTCATTTAAATTAAAATCACTTTGGTTTTGTAATTCTAAAAAACATCCAAATGTTGAATCTTTTCGTAATTTAAATATACAAACAACTATTGTTTAAAGTCTATTTTAACAATGATAAATATATAAAAGGATGAATTTAAAATTTTTAAAACTAGCATTATTAACACTATTATTTTGTTTTGCAACAAGCTGCAGTAAAAGGATTTATATATTTCACCCCAATCCAAATAAAGCGCATGCACCCGGTCAAATAAAAAAATATACAGGTAGCAAATCAGCTAAACCATACGCCCCCGGACAAAGAAAGAAGAAACATTATTAAAACAATTTATTCAAATCACTGCTTTGTGTCCACCCTTGAAATATAGCCATAAGTTAAACTTAATTTCAAGCCGTTAGCTTGTATACCAGATTTGGTAGTTCTAAACCTAAAGATAAGATTAATTCCTGCCCCCTCAATTAAACACGTATAAAAACATAAAAATGAGACAGTTAAAACACACATGTCAACTTTAAAGAACCTGACTAGTGCTTTACATAAAACAGGATGTTTGCAAATCGTTATTTTCCCCTCTAGCGCACTACCTGTTGTGCTTTGTTACTTGTTCATTTGACCTAAAATTTCAACCTTTCTCAACCATTTTTCCCTAAAACTTTCCTTAGAAAGTCTTATAGGTCCAATAGTGGTAATTCTCACCTTTTTTATTCCCATGTAATTTAGCGTTCCTTTTTTCATTGCATTGTGACTGGGGTTTCCATAAATCAACTTGTAATACCAAGCAGGTTGGTCTAAAGTGCAAATTATTCTAGATGTTTTTCCCGTAAAGCACTTATCATTAAACAATGAATTATCTTTTCTGTTAAAAGCAAATCCAGGAAGTAAAACCCGGTCTAAAAATCCTTTCATTACTGCGGGTACAGAACTCCACCAAACAGGATAAATCCAAACTAAATGGTCAGCCCATTTTAATTTGGCTTGAGCATCTAATAAGTCTGGTTCTAATTCTGTTCGTTTTCTATATCCAAATTGTAGGTTTGGATTGAAGTTCAGTTCTCTTATATTAATTTCTTTAATTTCTGCATTTGATTTTTCAGCACCTTTTTTATAAGATTCTGAAAGTCCGAAACCGAAACTTTCCTTGTCTGGATGTCCGTTTATTATCAGTATTTTTTTCATCTGTACTATAAATATTTCTTCATTTTTTCTTCAAATAGGGTGCTTGTTAAATTTTCGATTTTGAAGAATTTATAAAGTATGAAACAAGCAGGTATTGTTAAAAAAATTGTGCAAATAACAAATGTGACTACACCACTAAAAAGAGCTAAAATTTGAGTCCCAATTTCTCCAATAAATGAAGTAAAGCAATCTTGTTGTTCTATAAAGTAATTATGAACATCTGTTGAATAGACATAAAACTGAATTGAGAGTTCGTAAAATAACCACGATGGGTAAAACCATTTTCTAATCGGTTCCCACCATTTTCCCCATATTGATTTGAGTTGTTCGTTTTTTTCTTCCATGTAACAAAGGTCAAACTAATGGAAGAGATATCATTTGATATAAATCAAATTCGGATTTTAGGATTTCTTATTCTACTCAACGTTTCAAGGGTAATTCCTAAATAAGAAGCGATATGCGTTAGCGGAATTCTGTTTGTTATTTCAGGATAAATATTTAATAAGTGTTTATATCTGTCGTCAGCTTTGTTAAATTGAATGGTATATAATCTTTCGCACAAACCTAACATCGTTTGGGTTACTACTTTACTAATAAAGCGTTCAAAATCATGGTATTTACTTGAAAGACTATCAACTGTTTCTTTTGAGAACTCGATAACAACAGAATCTTCTACAAACTCCACATAATGAGGACTTGGTTCTTTGCTGAAAAAACTAACTATTGCAGCCATAATTTCGTTTTCAAAAGAAAACCAATCCGAAATGTCTTTACCGTCTTTTAAATAATAGGCTCTTGCACAACCTTGCACAATAATGTACGCTTTTTTTGAAAATTGTCCTTCACGTACTACAATCTCACCCTTTTTGTACGTACTAATTTTTGAATTGGTAATTAATTCTTGCTGACATTCATTGGATATCGGCGAATAAATTTCCCCAATTTCAGTTAATACTTTTTCGATATTCATTATTAATTGACTAAAGTTTTTCGGTTTTTATAGAGGTTGGCTATAATATTTGCCAACACTCCTGTACGAAGCGTGACTGTTTTTAAATTACTAAAGTTTCGGTTTAACATCGAGTAAATTCGCAGGATTGACTTACTGTCTACAGAGAACCAAAGTTACTTAACCCACTTAATAGCCATGATTTAATAAAGAATGCTGCCATCGCCTTTTTTATTTTAGATAGTCTCCAATTTTTTAAAACTACAGAACACGAAGTTCTGGACCGTATCAAATGGAGTTTTGTGGTCAATCGTTATACATTTTATTTTCTCGAAGAAGTTGTTCAGTCTCTCGGTCATTGTTTTTTCTGAATACTGTTTTACATCTATTCCACTACATTTTTTAGGTCCATTTTCGGAAAATGTCCCTAGTACCAAAACGCCATCAGAATTAATGTTTTGTTTAGCTGTTTCTAAATAGTTTGAAATTTCATCCTCGTCTGTTAGAAAGTGAAAGGCAGCCCTGTCATGCCAGAAGTCATATTTTTCTGTTGGTTTGAAAGTTGCTGCGTCTGATACTATCCATTTGACCCGTTTTGCTCGTTCTCCCAAACGTTCCTTAACTCTTTTAATTGCTGATTCTGATATATCAAGGACAGTTACATCTTGGTATCCTAAATCTAGCAGGTGGTCAACCAAAAAACTGTCACCACCTCCAATGTCAATCACTTTAGCTGTTTTGGATACATTGTGTTGATTAAAAAAATCAAGTGAAGTTTGAGGATTAGGCTCATACCAACTAACATCTTTTAGTTCTTTAGTTTGATATATGTTCTCCCAATGTTTTTTTCTTTCAAAAGTTTCCATTCTGTATAAGTTTAGTTTTTGCCTCAATTTACTGGTGAGGTATAACGGTTTTGATAAGGTGTTTTTGCGTGAAAATCCGCTAGGGTTTTCCACTAGGAAAGTATAAGTAAAGAACAATAACTGGCCTTTTTTACTTTTCATTATATTCAATTACGTATGATGTAATCGATTCTATTTTAACTCCTTTTGCTCCTTTAAATTTATAAAAGTCCGAAAACGCATACTTTTTTCCGTTTTGCATTTTCATAATGCCGTTTGTAGCTCCTTCTTTTCCGTGCGATAAAATTTGGTCAATTATTAACTCAGTAGCCTTTTCGGATTTCATTTTTTCTAATTCCTCGATGAATTTTCCTTTTCCTTCAATTTTTCTATCGCCAATTATGTTCCAAACAATTCCATCCGTTACACTTTCGGTAATAAATTCCACGTTACCTTTTGCAAAGGCAATATTAAATTCTTTTAGAAATTCCATTTTCGGTGAATTTCCGCAATTTGGACTTGAAATAATTTTAGTCATTTTAAAGAATTTTTATTTCAAAACATTTTTTTTCGGCTTGTTGTCAACGCTCTTGCTATGCGGACGTGGTGGTCAACCGAAGGACAGACCTAAACGTCTGTGAGCAAATGTAGTAAAAACGACGAACTTGTCCGACCGAGACAAAGAGAGAATTCAAAACTTGCGGAAACCACTTTCCTTTCTATGTTTTACACCCATTATTGTAATACGTTATTTTTAATTTTTATCCACCTTTATACCTTCAACGCTTATACCTTTCCATCCCATAAACGTGTTATATGAACCTGAATCATTCTTAATAAACTCAAAGGATTCTGCTGCTTTTGGGTTTTCAAAAAAGATTGTTTCAGTTTCAGCTTTCAGTGTAGCAATCTTTTCCTTGTCTTGAAAAACGACAAGATTGTTGCTATCTATAGCTATTTTTAAAATTAATCCATCAAAATCTGCAAATGAATAAGAACCTACGTAGCGCTCAAGAATTTCTCTTTTAACAGGAATTACCAGTCTATTCAATTCCTTCGGTATTTCGACAGGTTCTCCCATCATAATTTTTGCAACATCATCAATGGTTTCAAAAAACGGCATTCCGTCATAATTCGCTAAAAGCACAAAACGGAAGTTGCGTTCTAAATCAGAATAAACCTGAGCTCTTATTCCTTTTGAACCACCATCTTTAGCAATTACCCCCTTACTATTTGTCATTACAGATTTGTAGGGCTCCTTTTCTAATGCAACTAGGAATCTATTCAAATCATCAACGGTAGAATATAATCGGGCTGTTTTAAATTCATCTTCCAAAATATTCGGTACTACAGTAAGAGTCGAGTCCTTTAAGATGTGATTTTTTGCAAGGTTTTGTTTCCGGTCTTCTATTGTGAAGAAATGCGAGCCACTATGATTCATTTTTAAAGGAACAAATATTTCATCTACAATACATTGGGCAAAAGGCTTTTTGTAAATTTTGGAAATGATATTATACAATAGTTCATAACCAACATTCGAATACTGTATGTCAGAACCTGGTTGAAAAAGCAATTTTTCCTTTTTAGCCATATCAACTATTTTATCAGAAGTCAAATTGATTTCCTTTCCTGGCAAATTTTGTAATTCCCGCGGTAATCCAGAGCTATGGTTAAGAAGCATTTCAATTGTAATCAAATCTCCTTTTGGAAAATCAGAATAAAATTTGTCGATAGTTTGGTCGTCTGATAAATGCTTGTTTTCTTTTAATTTTACGATGAGATAATGAGTCATTAATTTAGAGACAGAGTGAATGTCGAACTGGTCATCAGCTCTAACATAACTTGTACTTTCAGCATGATCATTTATGAGATAAGCTTTTTTTAATACCAAAGTATCATTTGTATAGGCAAGAAGTACTCCATTGAATTTTTTAAGTTTCGTTAAAGCAGTAAAATAGTCGTCCAAATTGGTCTTTACTACATCCTGTTCTTTCGAAAATGCAACTTCTTTCGGTTTTTCAGCACACGAAAAGAGTGACAGAGTAAAAAGTAAAAGAATAATTTTCTTCATTTCAAGAATTCGGTTTTAATGCATTACAACGATTTGGCTACGCGTAGTGTCCCTAAGGGCATTGCCTATAATGTTGTGCCTGTTGCACAACTTCTCAAATATACTTCAAAATTTTAAGATTTGCATGAAAGTTCTTATTATCAGGAATGCAAAGCAAAAAAGACGATCAGGAGAAATTGTTCAACAATTTTCAATTAAGTGTTCACGTTCCAGAGCACAATTTATACCACCGTTTAAAAGGTGTTTTACCATTAGACTTTCTGTATAAAGAAACCAATACCCTAGAACCCGTTTTTGGAACACTCACCCAGTTTATGGGGTTAAGAAAAGTCAATTCCATAAGCATAAAGCAGGCCAATAGGTGTATGCAACTATCCGCGATTACTTATAACCTTAAAAGCACCTGAAATTTATAGAAAAACACAGTAAAAGCGGGGCAGCAAGTCTACGCTTTGTTTTTTATCGTTTTAGAACTGTTATAGGCGCCATTACAAGATCATATAGTCATCTGGAATTTAGATTGTAATCACATTCAAAAACAACAAACGCCCTTAATATGGGCGCTTATGTATCATGCTTTTTCAAAATTATGGGTTTGTACAACGGCTACCATAATGACTCTAAATTCTTTATTTCAGTCAACTTTCTAATCGCAATGACTTATATAGCTTATCTTTAACTAAATAACAAACGCATTTTAACTCCTAAAAATTGATGAAACTTTATATTAAATATATGGTAAGCTTAAGATGCAAACTTTTCGTTAAAAACGAGTTAGAAAAGCTAGGGTTACACTACATACGTATTGAACTTGGAATGATTGAAATAAAAGAAGATATTTCTGAATCTCAAAAACAGGAATTCAAATCAAATTTAGCTATTTCAGGGTTAGAATTAATAGACGATAATAGAAGTATTCTTATAGATAAAATAAAAAACGTCATTATAGAAATGATTCATTATTCTGATGAATTCCCAAAAGTTAATTATTCAGATTACATAGCACAAAAATTGAATTATGATTACATGTATTTATCTAATTTGTTTTCAGAAGTAAAAGGAATTACTATTCAGCATTTTATTATCAAACACAAAATAGAAAGAGCAAAAGAATTGATTCTTTACAATGAACTTAATCTCACTGAAATCGCCTATAAATTGAATTACAGTAGTGTTGCTCATTTATCCAACCAATTTAAAAAAGTTACAGGACACACACCTTCCTTTTATAAAAAAATCGGACAAAAAAGAAAGTTGAATCTTGAGAACCTGTAACATATGTAATCATAGATGTCAGTTGTGTAACACAATTTGAGGCATTAGTTATCATCTTTGTGATAGTAGTACAATTAAGCACTACTTTAATTAATAATTATGGAAACCAAGAATAAAGAAGGGGAGAAAAAAACAAGTGAACTATTTAAATTTAGTGGTGATTTGGATAAACAATCAAAAGCATTGCAAGTGAAATATCCAAAATTGTCTTCTGAAGATGTGAAATTTGAAAGTGGTAAAGAACTAGATTTAATCAAAAGATTAGAAAACAAGCTACAGAAGGACAGAAATGAAGTTGTAGGTATCTTAAAATCAAATTATAATAGCATTGCAAATGCAATCTAGAATTTTAAGTTAAGTCTATAGTATTAAGAACAGTTTTTTATTAAACTGTTTTTTTTTGTCAGTTTTACTTTAAATCAGTGATTTATGTAACTATAGCTATAAGGTGTATAACTTAATAGGCTATCTCATAGTTATATTTGCATAGCTATTAATCAGTTAGTGAGTTTCAGATTATTAATTTATTTGGAATTAGAAAAGCAGACTTAAAAGTCTGCTTTCTTGTTTTGATGAAATATATGAAGCATATAACTACAGTTTTCATCTGTATAAAATAAAGTATAACGCCTTATTAATTAACGTTAAAAATTATAACCATGTCTAAAGAAAAAAGCGGCAAAGCTAAAAATAGTAAAACAGCACCAACTAAGACTGCCAAAGAAAAGAAACAAGCTAAAGCAGAAAAGAAACGAATAAAAAGGGATGAGTAAATACAATTCGAGTTATGAAGAATTATGAATTTGAAAAACTTAAGGCATTCAATATTAACGATAATTTGAAATATGTTTCGAATACTATTATTGTTAAACACATTTTAAATGAAAAAACAGGCAATATAATGGCTTTAGCGTTGGACTATGGTAAAGTGTATGAGCCAAAACTAACACCTTTTTCAACTTTTGTGAATGTCATTGAAGGGAAAGCAGAAATTGTAGTAGACAATAAATCTACATATTTACAAAAGAATGAATCCATGATTATTCCTGGTCATGTATTATATACAATAGAAGCTAATGAAAGGTTTAAGATGCTTTCAATAATTTTAAAAAGTGGCTATGATGATTTAGAGCCATAACACAAAATCAAATAATTATGAGTAATTTATTTAAATCAGTCGAGATTCTAATTCTTCTCTAACTTCTTCTGCTGTTGGGTCTTTTGCAATAATAAGTCCATTTTCATCAATTAGAAATATTCCACCGCCTCCGCCATCAACATTATATTTTTGCCAAATATTATTTTGTCTGTCGAGCTCAACTAAATTTAGCCAAGGCCATTTTTCTTTTTCAAGAAAGTTGACTAATCTCTTAGTGTTTTTTCGTTCTCCTGCGACTCCTATTATTGTAAAACCTTTGTCCTTAAACTCTTCATATATAGGTATCATTGTTCTGCTTTTGGCTATACAAGGTCCGCACCAAGTTGCCCATAAATCTAATAGAACTATTTTTCCATTGATTTTCTCAGAAAGTTTTATTTTATTTCCATTTAAGTCAGGTGCCGTAAAGTCAGTATATTTTTTTCCAACTTTTATGTTCTCAATTGCTTCTGTTAAGTTTGCAGCTAATTTGTTGTATGGATGATTAGGGTTTGCTTTTGAAAGTTTCTGAAAATTATTTTTTGCCAAATTAATATCCATATTATCTTTATTATACATAAGGTCTTTAATAAAGAATGAATACGATACTATAGTAGGATTATTTTCTATATATGTTTGCTGAAACCTTTTTTGCTCATCGTAGATTGGATTTAATTTGTTTTCTATACGTTCTGCTTTAGGACTTAAATGTTGATTAACCTCTTTTAAATCATCAATTTTTTTATAAATAATAATTTTTTCATCGTGGTTTTTAGCTTTCCTTAATTCTGCATATAGTGTTTTTGCTTTGTCGCTATGATACTGATCATTTTCAAACAGTTTTTTCATACTGTCGTGTAAAGGTTGTATTCTAGAGTTGAATGTATTGTCATAACTTTCTTTATACTCTTTATATTCTGAATTTAGTTTACCGCCAATAACTAAATTTTTATCAAACTCTTCTTCCGAATATATTGTCAAATTAATTTTGTCATTCTCTAAGAATAAAGGCATATATCTTCCTCCTTGATTTTTTGCTTTTCCTAAAAATAACTCAACAGATTCTGGGAACTCTAGCTTTGCTCTATAATGAAATGTTCCATCTTTAACAGGTATTTCAATCAATGAGTCAGAATCAAAATATTGTCCAGCCTTGACTAGCAGAATTGACTCAGTATCTGTCCCTACAGTTTTTCCATTAATCTCAAGAAACGAGTCGCTTTTAGATGAACAATTAAAAAAGAGTATTGTTATTGATAGTAGTAGGAATCTTGTCATTAGTTTCATTAAGGTTTCGGTTTTAAATTTTGCACAACGGTTCGTATAACCGCCAGTTATCGGTTTGGTTTACTTTGTTTTTCGGTTTAGCACTAGCGTTAGCATTGTTGTAGTGCATTTTTTATTGTTTCGTCAGAGTGTATTTATCTCCATTTGTCTTTGTCAAAATCAACGAATTTCCATCCAGACTATAATTCCATTCACCAGTTAAAATCAGACTCCAATCAAATTCAGCTGTCCAAGGACAAGCATTTTCGAAGGTAATTACATTGCCTGAGCTTGAATACGTGCCATTACATAAAGCCGGAAATTTTACAACTTCACTTTCACCTCTCCAATTTCCATTATTAAATATTAACTCGACATTTGAATTATTTTCGCCTCGTTCAAAGATTCCAATGTATTCACCATTAATTACAGCCTGCGGACTTTCATCATCGCTGTTACAAGATAGAATTAACATGAGTCCGATTAAAATTAAATTTTTTGACTTCATACTTTATATTTATTAAGTAGATGCTTCTTTATATAAAACGTTGCATCAAATCCTACATAACGGTTAAACTTAAACTTCTCTTAAAAAAATAAACCAATCCCCATAGTAGGCTAACCAACTACCGGTTCAGTCAACACGGCGTTCATGTTTGGCCGTACCGACCACACGAACGCTTAGTTATTGGCAGTAGTTTTTTAAAACTCATTACAGTCAATTTCAAAATTCAATTCTGTCAATTCATTATCGTCAGTTTGATATGAGACAACTGGTGCGTAGTGAAAAATCGGACTATTGGAATTATAATTTTCGATATACCAGAATTTAATATTAATTTCAGAATTTGGGCGAGTTTTTCTTTCAAACGACTCAAAATTATCATAGGTAAATTCAGTACCAAAGTCAAAATTGTCATTATATTCTATTCCAGTAATTAAAGGTGGTGTGTGATTATTTAAAACAGTGAGGTTAAATTTTAATTTAATTGGAATAAAAGCATTTAAATTTAGAATATTATTTTCCCCCTGAACTAAATTCGAAGTATCATAATCTCTATAAAATTCTCCAGAATTTGAAACAAATTCATAATAATAGGTGTTGTTTTCAGTTTCATTAAAAGCTAATAGATAATTTTCATCACTTCGTAAATTATAGTCAAAATCTAATTGGTAGTTTCCATCAATATCTGAATAAGTTGTTGCAATTTCTTTTGTACAATAATTGGGGCCCATTCCTCCATCAGGACACAACCAATATTTAATTAGTTTTATTTCAAAATTATTCACATCTAAATTTCGATGATAGTCTTTAACAGTTCCAGAGATTGATGTCGGTGTTCCGGGTAATTCTTCTCTAACGTCATCTTTCTCACAAGAAAAAAATAATATTAACGATAGTGAGATAATTAATAATTTAATTCTGTTCATAACATTTTTTTCAAATTATTGCCAACGGTTTGTGTAAGGATAGTTGCGTGTGCGAGCAACTAACTTACTAAAAATGGAACGAACCAGAGGAAAATCCGCAGGATTTTCCGAGTAGGCTAGAACCAAGCAATTATTTTTACACGGTGTTGTGCGTGGTTATTTTTTGTCATTTCTAATTATTTCACCTTCTTTCATGACAAAATAAACAGTCTTTATTGCCTCAATGTCCTTAAGAGGGTTGTTTTCAACAGCAATTATATCAGCATAATAATTAGGCTCAAGGATTCCTCTTTCATTATCAATGCCTAGAAGTTCAGCTGATTTGATTGTCATGGTCTGTAAAATATATGAAGCTGGTATTTCTGCTGCTTTCCACGTTTCTAAAACTTTAAGACTCGATTGTACACGGTTTAATTCTGGCAAGTTAACAATGATATCTGTTCCAAAAGCCATTGGAGTCCCAATTTTATAAGCTCTTTTAAGTCTGTCAATAAGCATATTGTTTAAAGCTGTTGCTGTTTCAGAATCCATGCCATAAGCATACCAATTGTCATAAGAGAAGTCTGTGCCTACTAGAAAGATTCCTTTTTCTTTCATTAATTGAAGCTGTTCATTGCTCAATCCAAATCCGTGTTCAATTCCAGCTGCACCTCCTGAAATGACATTTGTCGCTGCTATACCTCCTTGTACATGAACAGTTACTTTTATATCGTATTTTTTTGCTTCGTCAACAGCTGCTTTTATATCTTCCTCATTATAAATTCCATTATCCTCACTAACTAATTTAATTACAGTAGCACCATAATAAATATTCTTTCTTACAGCTTTCTTTATTTCATCAGGAGTATCTGCATCTATATATTCAAAATTCCAAAAATGTTCGTGCTCTGGATTCACACCGCTAGATTGTCCACCATAGGGGGCAATAATTTTACCTGCATATATAATAGTAGGACCTTGAACCCAACCTTTATTAATAGCTTTAATGATGTCTGCGGTGGCGTAGTTTGCATCATTACCTATTTCTTTAATTGTTGTGAATCCATTATCTAAAAATTCTTTAGCAACAACTGTTCCCCTTATTGCACGGAGAGATGTGCTTTCGCCTACGAATTTCTTTTCCATCTGAACATTTCTATGAGGATAGTTAGATGTTATATGAACATGGCAGTCCATTAAACCAGGTAACACCCATGAGTTTGATAGGTCAATTATACTATCTGTCTTGTCATAGTTTAAGTTAGTTCCTACCTCCTTTATTTTACCATTTTGAACAATTATTATTTGATTCTCCAAAATTTTGCCGTTACGAGCATCGAAGAAATGACCTGCCTTGATTACAGTATTTTGAGCATTTATTATTATTGAAGTTATAAGAAAGACTAAGAGAAATATTGTTTTTTTTGTCATTATATTTTGGCTTTTAGAGTTTTGTTTAGTCTTGATTTTAATTACGCACAACATAAAAATAAACACACTGGTGTGTTTATTTTTATTATACATACACCCAAATATACATAAACACCTACAAAAACTTGTATTTATTTAAGAAAATACATACTCAATTGAAAATCAATTTTAGGGGTTTCCTTCGAGTCATGTTCGACATTCCTTCGGGGATTCTTCGGTAAAAACCTTATTTTACGGAGAAAACCCGAACAATTCCCGAAGGAAACCCGAACCAAACCCCTGAAAAAAGCTAATTACATATTTAAAATCCTACAAATAAATACAAAAATTAAGGTTTTACGCTCTTAAAAGCCGTGTATCATAATTGTAGCCATTCGGTTAACGGTTAACAACCCTTCTTTTTTGATTTGCTTAAAAAAGATCGTTTCAAAATATAAAGCACTCGTAATAAAGCATTTAAATCAATAGTCATCCATAACCAATTCTTAATCATACCCGCTCTCGTTTCACACTTCACGATTACGCGATTTACGCTATCAAAGGCATAGCAAAGCCGTAGTTAAAGCGTAGATAAGCCCACCTTAAAGTATGGCTGTGTTAAAAACACAAAATAGGATAAAACCGGATCAAAAACGCAATATCAACTAAAATGCACTAAAACAACAATTATGCACAAATTCAACAAAAGGGCAATGCTTTAATATGCCATGCGTTTAAATAAATCAAAACCCTGATACGCATTAGCCTACAATAATTTATTATTTCATTTATATTTGTGTCTTATTGCAGCTTATGAATCTAACCAAAATCAAAAAGCAACTCTTTGCCATCGAACAGATACCCACCCTGCTGTATCTTATAAAGTGGCTTTGTATTTGTCTGGTATTAGGCATTTTAGCCGGTAGTGTTTCTGCCTTTTTCCTTACCGCTTTAGAGTGGGCTACCAATTACCGCGAATCGCATCTATGGATTATCTGGTTATTACCCATAGGGGGCTTTATTATCGGGTTATCTTATCATCTGTACGGCAATAGTGTTGTAAAAGGCAACAATCTCCTTTTGGAGGAATTCCATAGTCCTAAAAAAATCATCCCTTTTAAAATGGCGCCTCTGGTACTCTTCGGGACCATTGTTACGCATTTATTCGGGGGTTCGGCTGGTCGTGAGGGCACGGCAGTACAAATAGGTGGCGCCATTGCCGACCAGTTTACCAAAATTTTAAAACTCTCGAAACGCGATAGAAAAATCATTTTAATTGCTGGTATTAGTGCCGGTTTTGCTTCGGTATTTGGTACACCTTTAGCTGGTGGAATTTTCGCGCTAGAGGTGCTTATTTTAGGACGTTTACGCTTAGATGCTATTATACCTAGTTTTATGGCTGCCGTTTTTGCCGATTATTTTTGTAAAATTTGGGGCGTACCCCACACCCATTATCATATTGATAGCGTCGCCGAAATGACTCCGATTAACCTGCTATGGGCTTTGCTTGCCGGTATCATTTTTGGTCTGGTAGCCATGTTATTCTCCAAATCCACACACTTTTGGGGCGACCTGTTTAAAAATTACATCAACTATCCGCCCCTGCGTCCGGTTATTGGTGGTGTGGTATTGGCTGTCGTCATTTATCTTATGGGCACTACAAAATATATAGGCTTAGGTATTCCAACCATTGTAGATGCTTTTAGTGTCGACTTAAACTCTTACGATTTCCTATTAAAAGTCCTGTTTACCTCGTTCACCTTAGGTGCCGGATTTAAAGGCGGCGAAGTTACCCCGCTATTCTTTATTGGCGCGACACTGGGTAACGCTTTAATATGGTTTATCCCCTTACCTATGGGCCTATTGGCTGGTATGGGCTTTGTAGCCGTATTTGCCGGAGCAACCAACACCCCTATTGCGTGTACGATAATGGGTATAGAGCTTTTCGGGATAGAATCTGGGGTCTTTATTGCTCTGGCCTGCAGTACGGCCTATTTATTTTCCGGACATTCCGGAGTGTACGCCTCTCAGATCATTGGAAGTCCGAAAAACAATTATTATTTACGTGAAAAAGGTCTGCATTTGTCTGATGTGGAAGACCGTCGCGACCAGAATAAACCAAAATAACATATATACATACCTATGAAATCGTTCTCCCTTCACCTTTGTTTTTTAACTATTCTTATTTCCTCCTTAAATCTTAATGCCTCAACAGTAGACGACTGGGGAGCTACCGGCCACCGTGTGGTTGGCGAAATCGCTCAGAAATATTTAAAAGGAAAAGCGAAACGTGAAGTCAACCGTTTGCTGAAACAACATTCTTTAGCGTTTGCCTCGACCTATGGCGATGAAATTAAATCGGATAAAGCTTATGATAAGTATTACACCTGGCACTTTGTAAACATGCCTTTTAATGAAACCTATGAAACTTCTGAAAAGCACCCTGATGGTGATTTAGTTACTGGTATTGAAACCTGTAAAGCGGTTTTATTAGACAAAAATGCATCTGATGAGGATAAAATCTTTCACTTAAAAATGCTGATTCACTTAATGGGCGATTTACACCAGCCTATGCATGTAGGCCTAGCCGAAGATAAAGGAGGTAACGACTTAAAAGTACAATGGTTTTATAAAGACAGCAACCTGCACCGTGTTTGGGATTCTGATATGATTGAAGACTATAAAATGGGTTATGATGAGCTGGCAAACAATGCCGATGCTTTATCTAAAGATGAAATTAAAGCCATTCAGGAAGGCTCTGTTACCGACTGGGTAAACGAAACACACAACATCACAAAGAAAGTATACGCATCTGTTGAACCTAATGAAAACTTGAGATACCGTTACTCTTACGATCATTTTAAAACCGTTCGCAGCCAGTTACAAATTGCAGGTATACGCCTAGCAAAAGTATTAAACGATATTTTTTAAACCTATCGTTTTTAAAAACAAACAGCCGTTTCCTGAGTTTGTAAAACACATAAGAAACGGCTGTTCCGTTTCATTGGTTTTAGCAACTTGTACCCAGTTATTTTTCCATAAATAGAAAAGAAAATAGCAACAAGCCACAGCTCAGGTTTTCTTACCTACAGCACTTTAAACATAAAAAGCCATCTTAGACTAACTAATAAGATGACTTTTTATTCTACAACACCAGAAACAACTTTAATCTACATTATTCTCGAATTTATTAACCAATAAAGGTGTTGCTTTATCTGCCATTTTTTGTACCACTCTGTGCATCCATATTAAACATACCGCAGACAGCACTAACATTACTATCCAACAACTTGACCAAAGGCCTGTCCCTTCTAACAGATACCCGAACAGAATAGGACAAAAGAATCCGCCCAGTCCACCAAGTACGCCAACCATACCTCCTACTACGCCTACTTCCTCAGGGAAATAATCTGGTATATGTTTATAAACTGCCGCCTTACCTATGCCCCAAACCGAGCCTATAATGATGGCAATTATTGCAAAAATCCAAACATTTGCCTGAAAGTAAATATGGGTTTTTCCTTCGGCAAGTAATTCTTTCTTATTCACCTGATCGCCTTTCTTCACACGCACCTGTTGCCAGGATTCTTTAATTGGAAACACATGAAATACCTCATTGGCATAAGCCAATTCATCAGAACGGCGGTTTACAGGGTACGTCACATGATTCACCACTATATGCGAATCACTCACTTCGGTTACCTCACCAGAAGCCTTCGCCATGATCCCCTTACCTGCGGCATAAATATCCATTCTGGGGATAATCAACATCGAACTCAACACGACAGATGTTCCCAGCACCCAGTACATCACCTTTCTGGCGCCGAACTTATCCGATAACCATCCACCAAAAGCTCTGATCACGCCTGATGGTAAACTAAAACACGAGGCTAATAATCCTGCAGTTGCCAAATCCAGAGCATACACATTGGTGTAATAAGGCACGAGCCATCCAGCGAAAGCCACAAAGCAACCAAACACTAAAAAGTAATACAAACCGAATCGCCAGACACGCACACTCTTTAGCGGTTGCAACATGCCTGACAAACTTTTTGTGCTTGATGCCGGTTTCTTATTGGTGGTTGTTAAAAAGAATATAATCGCCATCAGCACCAAACATACTGCATAAATTTTGGGCATCATTCGCCAACCCTCTAAATTGGTTTTACCATCAGTTAAATAATTTAAAAGTTTTGGCCCTATTAAGGTTGTAATAGCTGCTCCTGCATTACCTGCTCCAAAAATTCCCAAGGCTATCCCTTGTTTTTCTTTAGGATACCAGATGGAAGAAAAGGCAATCCCCACTGCAAAACTAGCGCCGGTAATACCAAACCCTAAACTGCATAAAGCAAACGACCAGAACCCGTTGGCATAAGACAACAGATACATTGGTATGGCGCAAATTAAAAGCAGACCAGCAAACACAGGCTTACCTCCCAGCTTATCGGTCAAGATTCCTGCCGGTAAACGAAAAATAGCGCCTGTTAGCACCGGAATACCTATTAGCCAACCGATTTCTACTGCACTCCAGTCGAAAACCTGGTTGTCTGCAAGAAACGTTACCAGAATACCATTCAACAGCCATGCTGCAAAACAGAATGTAAATGCCAGAGTATTAATAAACAATGTCTTATTTGCGCCTTGTGTTACTTTCATACCAATGTATTTTAAAACATAAAACAGAAATACGTATCAACTACGTAACTAACGCAAATATATAAGTATATATACTTATAAACAAATAAAAAAATTAATAATTTTACGATAAAAATGTATAAAAACTGCGAAACAGCAGTAAATATAATGGTTTTAGAAGGTTAATAAAACCTAAAAACTACGTAAAAATACGTAGTTTTAATTCTATAAATATTCAAAATAAGCGGTTTAGGTTGGTAATTCCGACAAAGTCTGTGCCTTAATACGTTTACGAGAGGCCCGTGCAAACAACGTTTGTAGCAAAATAGAAAGCACGATAAAACTTAAACCTACCCAAAAGGATAAGGTAAAATCGGCTGCTTCATTAAAAATAATAGCCGAAAGTATAATGGTATAAATAGGCTCTAAATTAAAGCTTAAGTTCACAGTAAACGAGCTGATGTGACGCAAGGCATTATTTAGTAACAAACACAGCAACACTGTACAAAACAAGGACAGGATTAATAAATACCCTAAATCTGAGGTGTTGGGCAGCTGAAACACAAAATCGGTAAACTGCGTAAACAAGAGAATAATACATCCTAATCCTATAAACCCACCCACCATTTGAAACGTGGTTACTTTAAGCGTATCATGTCTATGAATAAAGCGCTCGTTAAAAATAGTAAATACCGATATAAATATTGAAGAAATCACCCCTAGTGCAATGCCTAGTCGATACGAACTATCGAAACCAAAAATTAGAGCTATACCAATTAAACTAAGGGTACTTAATCCTAAATTCCGAATCGAGAAACGCTTTCGGTTTATTAAAGGTTCTAATATGGCCGTAAAAAAACTGGTAAGACAAAAGCACAAAATACCAAGCGACACGGTTGAGGCTTTAATACTCCCGAAAAAGAACACCCAATGTAAAGCCAGTAATACCCCATTAGCTAACATTAATCCATTGGTTTTACTCCAAAATGGCACAGAGGTTTTACGACGCTGCAAATACTTCAGCAAAATAAGTAATACTGCAGATGAAAATAATACACGGTAAAACACCAACAGCATTTCATTAAGTGTTACCAGTTTTCCAAATAAACCAGTAAAGCCTGCTAAAATAATAGCAACATGCAATTCTAAATACGACCTGTTCATTTAAAGATAAATTACCGGGCTAATTTAGCCGATTAAAACCAATAAAAAAATCCCTTCCCAAATTAATGGAAAGGGATGAGTAAAGAGCGTTCGGATTACAGAAAAGTAACCAACCAAATTTTAACCCTAACTTAAAGTTATTCCCGTATTCTTACTTGACTCTCTACTATATCTTTAATAGGTATTACCAATTTTCCCGACAATGTTTTTATGGTGATTGAGGTATTATCAATACGTTCGACCTCACCTTTGATATCGTTAAATTCTATAATCTGACCTATTTCGTATGTTTTTCTGGCATAAAAAGCTCTTAACAGATCGTTTACCACCCGTTGTGCGCCCAAACCAAAGGCTATGGCAAACGCTAGTAAAAACGCCGCTAAAATCATGGTGATATTACTGGTAATGATTTCGGTATCTACCCCAGCCTGATTTAATGCTGTAATAGAAATGAACACCAGTAACACCAAAAAGACTACCTGACTAATAAACTTAGAGCCAGACATATCCATAGAATCAAAAAAGGATTGAATTCCTTTTTTAATGAAATTCGCTAATAACAGTCCTATGGTAAAGATGATTAATGCTGAAAACAGCTGCGGAATATATCGTAAAAAGTTTCTAATCTCCTCTGAAACAATAGTTAGATTTAAAATATCGGTGATAACAATAATGATGATTAAATACATTACCCACTTCACAAACTTTGTGATAATGTTAATCACATCAAAATTAAGGCTGCTATTTCCCAGAAACTGAATTTCATTTAGTTTATCGTCTAACTTATCTGCTTTAGCAAACTTCAATCCTCTTCTAACTACAAAAACGATTAGTTTTATGCTTAACCAGCCTATAATTAAAACAGCCAGAGCCCCCAATATATTCGGCACGACCTTAGCCACCTCATTTGTCATAGTAGATAATGAATTCATCACATTATCATTCCATTCCGTTAATTTATCCATGTTTTATTTTTAGCGTTAGGTTTTATTTGGTTTAGTGTTCTTTTACATTTATTTTTTTCTTTGTTTTACGGTATGCTCTATCACTTTGGCAATATCAAAGGAGAACAAACTCGCCATTTCCATAAGTAGTTTCGCTACGGCGATGTCGTTCATCACCTTAGACTTGAGTTCTGGGGGAACTTCTTTTAGGGGCTTATTAATATATTGAAACGGATTATCCATTATCAAAGATTGTTGTATTCTGTTAAAAGCTTTTCTTTCGCGCGTTTAATTCGCATCTTAACCGCACTTTCGCCAATTCCTAACACGCTCTCAATTTCTTTAATCGTTAAAAAATCTTGATACTTTAGGAGTAAAATCATTTTCTCGTCTGGAGAAATTAAGTTCAATGCATCTTTTAGTTTATCGACCTTCATCTGGCTAAAATCTTCATCGTAATGATCATCGGTTATACTTTCAATATCGTAATGATCTACCGACTGCTTTTCTATTTTTTTAGCCGTATTCCTCGTTACATAATTCACACAATGATTATAGGTAAACGCATATAACCATGTTGAAAATTTAGAGGTTCCCTTAAAACTAGACAACTTTACAAAAAGCTTTAAAAATACATCTTGAGTTAAATCCTTTGCTTCATCTTCATCTTTTGAAAAACTTAAACATTTATTATAAACTAGCGTCGCGTATCTATCATAAAGCACTTCAAACCACAAGGTATCATTGGTTTTTACAATGGCGCGAACAAGATCCTCATCAGATAAACTGGTACTAATATTGGTGCTTTTCAAGGTACGCTTGTTGCTATTTTATTTCGTTCTTTTTTAGTAAGACACAACTTGGAAACATAAGTCACATTAATTTTTAATAAATTACAAAAAAACGCATCTTTTTAATAATCTATTCTAAGTTTTATAGGTGTTTATTGATAAAAATCAATTTCTCTTGATTTTTAAGACAAGCTTTTTAACGAAGACGTATTTATTGGAAAATAAAAAACCCTTTTACCAAAAAAGTAAAAGGGTTTAAATGTATGATATAGGGTTACAATTACATATGTAAAGCTCTATCTTCAGTTGCAGCTAAAGCCGCTTCTTTAATAGCTTCTGTAAAGGTTGGATGTGCATGAGACATACGAGATACATCTTCTGCTGATGCTCTGAATTCCATAGCAACAACTGCTTCGGCAATCATATCGGCAGCACGAGCTCCTACCATGTGTACTCCTAAAATTTCATCGGTTTCCTTATCGGCTAATACTTTAACAAATCCGTCAATATCCATACTTGCTCTGGCACGACCTAAAGCACGCATTGGGAAAGATCCTGCTTTGTAAGCTACACCTGCTTCTTTTAACTGCTCTTCAGTTTTACCAACTGCAGCAACTTCAGGCCATGTGTAAACCACACCAGGAATTAAGTTGTAATCGATATGTGGTTTTTGTCCTGCTAATGTCTCTGCTACGAATACACCTTCTTCTTCTGCTTTGTGCGCTAACATTGCTCCTTTAACAACATCACCAATCGCGTAAATATTTGAAGCGCTTGTTTGTAAGTGATCGTTCACTTCAATCTGTCCGCGCTCTGTTAATTTAACTCCGGCAGCTTCAGCGTTTAATCCGTCTGTATAAGGACGACGTCCTACAGATACTAAACAGTAATCACCTCTGAATTCTACCTCTTCTCCTTTTTTGTTATCAGCCTTAATGATAACCTCATCACCTACACGCTCAACAGATTTTACTTTGTGAGACGTGTTGATATTGAATTTTTGTTTCTTTAATACTTTGTTTAGCTCTTTTGATAAGCCACCATCCATAGTTGGGATGATACGATCCATAAACTCTACAACAGATACCTCTGCTCCTAAACGCTTATATACTTGTCCTAGCTCTAAACCAATTACACCACCACCAATTACGATTAAGTGTTTTGGAATTTCTTTTAATTTTAAAGCTTCTGTAGAGGTAATGATACGTTCTTTATCGATATTGATAAACGGTAAACTTGAAGGTTTACTTCCTGTTGCAATGATGGTGTTTTTTGCTTCGATTTCAATAGTTTCTTCTCCAGCAATGCTAATA
Organism: Aestuariibaculum suncheonense; assembly: GCF_014596935.1. Taxonomy (GTDB): domain Bacteria; phylum Bacteroidota; class Bacteroidia; order Flavobacteriales; family Flavobacteriaceae; genus Aestuariibaculum; species Aestuariibaculum suncheonense. The sequence continues at coordinate 527,562 of NZ_JACVXC010000003.1, forward strand.
TGGGTAGCATCTTTAAAACTTCCTAAACCTTGATACACGTCGATATTGTTTTTCTTCATTAAGAAATCGATACCTCCAGTAGTTTGATCTACTACAGCTTGCTTACGTGCAATCATCTTTTCTAAATTCACCTTGACATCGCCAGGGATTTCAATACCGTGCTCTTCGAAATGTTTAACAGCATCTTCGTAATGATGAGACGAATCTAATAATGCTTTACTTGGAATACAACCTACATTTAAACAAGTTCCGCCTAATGTACTGTACTTTTCTATAAGGGCAGTTTTCATGCCTAATTGTGCGCAACGGATAGCTGCAACATATCCTCCAGGACCCGAGCCTATAACGGCTACATCGTATGAATTCATAAAATTATTTTGATAATCGTTTATTTAAAAAGTCGAGAAACAAAAGTACAAATGTTTTATTGGAAGACAATAAAAAACACCCCATTATAAAGTGATTTTATCATTTTTATAACACTATTTATTAATATTTCAAAAATCCAATACGATTAGCCCCCGATTTTAAAGAAACCTCACAATAAACTACGTACAAAATAAGTAATACTACTTAAAAACATATCAGTTTCATTCTTTTTTTGTATCTTATAGAGAATAATTCTCTAAACTAAATACTCATGGAAGCACATATTTACAAAAAGATTGAAATCGTAGGCACTTCTGAAAAATCTAGTGATGATGCCATACAAAATGCTTTAGAAAAAGCGTCAAGATCGATTCATAATCTCAGATGGTTTGAGGTTATTGAAACTCGAGGAAATATTGAAGATGGACAGGTTGCCATGTGGCAGGTTACGCTTAAAGTGGGCTTCACCATGAATCCTTAACACTAATCAAATCAGACAATTGAACTTTAAAATAATAAAATTTTGAATTCAAGTCATTTCTGGTACATTTTCAAATCTCCATAATCGCGTAAAATTATGTAGTTTTGTGCGTGATGCAGAAAAAGATTAACATACAAAATAAAAAAGCACGCTTTCTATACGAAATACTGGATAAGTATACCGCCGGTATTGTGCTTACTGGTACCGAAATTAAATCGATTAGAAGTAGCAAAGCCTCTATTGCCGAAAGCTTTTGTGAATTTAATGACCGTGGCGAACTTTTTGTTATCAATATGACGATTGAAGAATACGCCTTTGGAAACTACTACAACCACCGGCCAAAAGCTGAACGTAAACTACTCTTAAATAAACGTGAACTGAAAAAACTTCATAAAGAAGTTCAAAATACAGGACTTACCATTGTACCGCTTCGTTTATTTATTAATGAAAAAGGATTTGCTAAAATGGATATTGCTTTGGCGCGTGGTAAAAAACTACACGACAAACGCGACACTATTAAAGACCGCGACAACAAACGTGACTTAGACCGAATTAAAAAGGCTTACAAGTAAAAAAGCTAAAGCATAATATTTTTTATGACGCGTTTAACAACAAAATAAAAACCTATCAACTATATTTAGACTTGAATTTTACAACTTTACAGAATGAAAAAACTCTTATTGCTTGCTTTTTTTAGTGCTCTATCTGTTTCTTCTTTTGCTCAGGACGAAACCCCTAAAGAAGAGAACCAAGCACCCGATTACACCCAAAATGTACAAACTATAGATAATATAGTACGCACCCTATATGATGTGATTTCTGGCGATAAAGATGAAGAACGTAACTGGAATCTTTTTAAATTTCTATTCTATAAAGATGCTAAATTAATTGCTTCCGGAAAAAACCAAATGCGTGAAGCCATGGTTAATTATATGAGTCCTGGTGATTACATTAAAAATTCCGGTAAATGGATGGTTGAGAATGGGTTTCACGAAAGAGAAATTCACCGTACATCAAACACCTTTGGCAATATGTCTCAGGTATTCAGCACCTTCGAAGCCTTTAAATCTAAAGACGATGAGGAACCATTTATGAGAGGCATCAACAGTATTCAGTTGTACAACGATGGTAAACGCTGGTGGATTTTAAATATATATTGGGCCAACGAAACCAGAAGATCACCAATTCCAAGATCGTACTTACCAAAACAAAAATCTTAATATATGTTGCAATTAAACAACGCTCTAAAATGCTCTATTCTTATGAGCATTTTTTTTTCAGCATTTCCCATTAATAGTCAAAACACCAAACCTGTATTTAAAGATGGTGAAGCTCAAATTGTTGAAGCTTTTAGCGATCCCAATAAATGGATTCGACATGATTTATGGGTAGAAACCAACTTCGATACCGATGGTGATGGAAAACCCGACAGAATGCACGTTGATGTTACCAGACCTTCTCAAACCGAAACCGAAGGCCTGAAACTTCCTGTCATCTACGAATCCAGTCCGTATTATGCCGGGGTTGCTCCTGATATCGATGGTATTTTCTGGAATGTGAATCACGAACTGGGAGAAACCCCAAAAGACCATGTTCACCCAGAAGTTACACGCATTGGCAAGCGCCCCATTATTTCTAACTCTCAGGTTAGTACCTGGGTGCCTCGTGGTTACATCGTTGTCCATTCATCTTCTCCAGGAACCGGCCTATCCCAAGGTTCACCTACCGTTGGTGGCGATAACGAATCTCTTGCACCCAAAGCGGTTATAGACTGGTTAAACGGACGTGCCAAAGGGTATACCGAGCCTTACGGAAATGAAACCGTTGAAGCGTACTGGACTACCGGAAAAGTTGGCATGACGGGAACTTCTTACAACGGCACTCTGCCTTTAGCTGCCGCAACAACAGGTGTAGAAGACTTAGAGGTTATTATCCCTGTCGCTCCAAATACATCATACTACCACTATTACCGCTCTAACGGATTAGTACGTTCTCCAGGTGGTTATCTAGGCGAAGATATTGATGTACTTTATGAATTTATTCATAGTGGTGATGAATCGAAACGAACTCATAATAATCAATTTGTGAGAGACTCAATTCTAAGAAAACACCAGGATAGAATCACTGGTGATTACAATGAATTCTGGGCTAGCCGCGATTACTTAAACGATATGGCGCCTATGAAAGCCGCTTTGTTAATGTCTCACGGTTTTAACGACTGGAACGTAATGCCTGAACACAGCTACCGTATTTATAAAAAAGCGAAAGAGATGGGCTTGGAAACACAGATTTACTATCATCAAAACGGTCATGGTGGACCACCTCCGGTAGAGATGATGAACCGCTGGTTTACACATTATTTATTCGGTATTGATAATGGTGTGGAAAAAGAAACCAACAAAGCTTGGATTGTTAGAGAAAATGACAAACAATCTCAACCTACAGCTTATGCAGATTTCCCTAACCCCGAAGCTAAACCTGTAACTTTACATTTAATAAAAGGCAATCCTGCTGAAGGAAGTTTAAGTGCCCGCGTTTCAAAAAAGCAAGGAAAAGAAACTTTGGTTGATGATGTTAATTTTGATGGTGCGACCTTAGCTAAAGCTGAACATTCTAAAAATCGACTTTTGTATGTAACGCCTAAACTTTCAAAAGACATTCATATTTCAGGAGTTCCGCAAGTCACTGTAAAATTAGCAAGTAGCAAAGCTGCTGCTAACCTATCCGTTTGGTTGGTGTCATTACCTTGGGATGAAGGCAAAGTAAAAATAACCGATAATATTATTACTCGTGGTTGGGCCGACCCTCAAAATCACAAATCGATTAATGAAAGTGAACCATTAAAACCGGGTAAATTTTATGAGTTAACCTTCGATTTAATGCCGGATGATCAAATTATTAGGGCTGGACAACAAATCGGATTAATGATTTTCTCCAGTGATAAAGAATTTACATTACACCCAAAACCGGGTACCGAATTAACTATAGACTTAGACGAAACAACCTTGAGCCTACCTGTTGTTGGTGGGATTGTTGCCTTAGAAAAAGCCTCAAAATTTTAATAAATATGTCATGAAATCCTTTGTCTTGTTTATACTGTGCCTTTTATCTGTTTTTTCATGTAATAAAAATATGAAACCTAATCAAAAACAAATGCAACTTTGGAAACAGGAAGTTTTGGATACGGAACACCTATTTTCCGAAATGGCTCAAAAGGAAGGAATAAACAAGGCTTTTCTATATTTTGCTTCTGAAGAGGCTGTGCTACTTCGAAATAACAAACTAATTAAAGGTAAATCGGCACTTGCTGAATACATGACAAACTCAAACTCTAAAAATTTAAAATGGTCACCCGATTTTGTAGATGTTGCATTATCGGGTGATCTTGCTTACACTTACGGCGAGTATACCTATACGCATCAAGATTCTACAGGAAATGACATAACTACAAAAGGCATTTTCCATACGGTATGGAAACGCCAAAACGATGGTTCCTGGAAATTTGTATGGGATTAATTCTTATCCTCAAGTAAAGGCACAAAACGGAATTCACCATATTCATGCTGTTCAAATTCCTTAGGGCCTTTTCTAATAAACAAATTCATAATTTGCACATCGTCACCCACAGGAATCACTAACCTGCCTCCTACTTTCAACTGACTCAACAAAGGCTTTGGTACAAACGGAGCACCAGCAGTAACAATAATACTGTCGAAAGGTGCCTCCTGAGGTAAGCCCTTATAACCATCGCCAAAAATAAAACTCTTGGCACGGTATCCTAATGGCGGCAAAAACTTACTGGTTTTTTTAAATAATTCCTGCTGACGCTCAATAGTATAAACACGTGCGCCTAATTCAAGTAATACAGCAGTTTGATAACCACTTCCCGTTCCTATTTCAAGAATTTTATCTTCGCGCTTTACCTCCAATAATTCCGTTTGAAAAGCTACTGTATAAGGTTGTGAAATGGTTTGATCGGCAGCAATAGGAAAAGCCTTGTCTACATAAGCATGGTCTAAAAACCCTGAATCCATAAAAAGGTGCCTCGGTATCTTTCCAATGGCGTTTAAAACGGCTTCGTTTTTTATCCCTTTGTTTATTAACACATTAACCAATTGCTGGCGTAATCCCTTATGTTTAAAAGTATCTTTCAATATTCGCTGGTGTTTGTAAAGGCTAAAATTAGTTAAACATTTTAAAGCGGAAAACAATTTTTACAGAATTTCCCTGGTTACAGCTTAGTCGAAAATTTTCACTGATAATAATCATAATCATACTTTAATTATCTTATTTTTGTTGAAAACCTATTACTATTATGCTAAAAGCCGGTGTACTTGGTGCTGGTCACCTTGGAAAAATACATTTAAAACTTCTAAATCAATCAGATAAATATGAACTTGTTGGTTTTTACGATGCCAATGAAGAAAACGGTAAAAAAGTAGAAGCCGAGTTCGGATATAAATTTTTCAATTCTATAGAAGATTTAATCGATGCCGTAGATATGGTAGATATTGTAACGCCTACCCTTTCTCATTACGACTGTGCCAAACAAGCCATTGCTAAAGGCAAACACATCTTCATTGAAAAACCAATTACCAATACTGTTGAAGAAGCTGAACATATTCGTGAACTTTTGGCAGAAAACAAACTAAGAGGTCAGGTAGGTCATGTTGAGCGTTTTAATCCTGCTTTTTTAGCTGTTAAAGACGATATTCAATCACCCATGTTTATTGAATCGCACCGCTTAGCAGAATTTAACCCGAGAGGAACGGATGTGCCTGTGGTTTTAGATTTAATGATTCACGATATCGACATTATTTTAAGTGTTGTAAAATCTAAAGTAAAACATATTAGTGCCAGTGGTGTTGCGGTAATCAGTAACTCTCCTGATATAGCCAATGCCCGTATCGAGTTTGAAAACGGCTGTGTTGCCAATTTAACGGCAAGTAGAATTTCGCTTAAGAAAATGCGCAAAGCACGCTTCTTCCAAAAAGATGCTTACATCTCGGTAGATTTCCTTGAGAAAAAATGTGAAGTCGTTAAAATGAAAGATGCTCCGGAACAACCTGGTGATTTCGATATGGTATTACAAAATGCCGAAGGTGAGAAAAAACAAATCTATTTCGATAATCCGCCTGTGGCAAACAACAATTCTATTTTAGACGAATTAAATGCCTTTGCCGATGCTATTAACAACAACAGAGCACCAATTGTAACTTTACATGACGGTACCGAAGCATTGCGCGTGGCAACTCAAATTATAAATTGCTTTTAATTAAGCATCGTTTTTACAAACACAAATAGTTTGGTATTTTTAATATCAAACTATTTATGTATTTAACAGATAACAACCAGTTTAAAAATGAAACATATTGCAGTAATTGGTGCGGGCACCATGGGCAATGGTATTGCTCACACCTTCGCACAAAACGGCTTTAAAGTTAACCTTATAGATATTAGTGAAGCGTCGTTAGCAAAAGGATTAGCAACCATTTCTAAAAACTTAGACCGAATGATTGCCAAAGAAGTCATTTCTGAAGCTGATAAAACGGAGACGTTATCGAACATTACCACCTTTTTAAGTATTGCTGAAGGCGTAAAAAAAACCGATTTAGTTGTTGAAGCTGCTACTGAAAATATCGACTTAAAAATTAACATTTTTAAACAATTGGATCAAGCTTGCGCTGAAAATACGATTCTGGCAACCAACACCTCATCGATTTCCATAACTCAAATTGCAGCGGTTACCTCAAGACCTGATAAAGTAATTGGTATGCACTTTATGAACCCCGTACCTATTATGAAATTGGTTGAAGTGATTCGTGGTTACAACACTAGTGATTCCGTAACCAAAACCATCATGGAGCTTTCTGCAAACTTAGGTAAAACACCTGTAGAAGTAAATGATTATCCTGGGTTTGTAGCCAACCGTATTTTAATGCCTATGATTAACGAATCTATCGAAACACTTTATAACGGCGTTGCCGGAGTTTCTGAAATCGATACGGTTATGAAATTAGGTATGGCACACCCAATGGGGCCGCTACAACTTGCCGATTTTATTGGTTTGGATGTTTGTTTATCCATTTTAAACGTAATGTACGACGGATTTAAAAATCAAAAATACGCCCCTTGTCCATTATTAGTTAATATGGTACGTGCCGGAAAACTAGGTGTAAAATCTGGAGAAGGATTTTATGATTATTCCGAAAGCAAAAAAGCAGAAACCATTTCAGCTCAATTCTCAAAGTAATTTATTGTATTTAAAATCATGTCAATAGCACAGAATCTCAATCATATAAAGTCCAGTTTACCAGAACATGTCACTCTTGTTGCAGTATCGAAAACCAAACCTGTAACAGATTTAATGGAAGCTTATCATTCCGGACAACGCATTTTTGGCGAAAATAAAATTCAGGAAATGGTCGAAAAACATGAGGTTATGCCGAAAGATATTGAATGGCATATGATTGGTCATGTACAGCGGAATAAAGTGAAATACATGGCATCTTTTGTGAGTTTAATTCACGGTGTCGATAATTTTAAATTACTAACCGAAATAAACAGACAAGCGGCCAGATACAGACGCACCATTCATTGCCTGCTTCAAATAAAAATTGCTGAAGAAGACAGTAAATTTGGGATGACGGCCGCTGAAGCTTCAGAAATATTACAATCACAAGACTTTTCAGAATTACAAAATATCAAGATTGTTGGCTTAATGGGTATGGCTACTTTTACCGAAGATGAAACCCAGGTAAAGCAGGAATTCACCAGATTGAAACAAACTTTCGATACATTAAAAACCATTGAAGCCCCAAATTGCAAACTTGAAACCATTAGTATGGGAATGAGTGGCGATTATAAATTAGCAATTGCCTGCGGAAGTACTATGGTTCGCGTTGGAAGTAGTATATTTGGAGAACGAAACTACAACTAAGACATTATAAGCCTAAACTTAACAACATTTTTTGTACGCAATACTAGACATAGAAACTACGGGAGGTAAGTATAACGAAGAAGGCATTACAGAAATTGCAATCTATAAATACGATGGGCACGACATTGTCGACCAATTTATCAGCCTTGTAAATCCTGAACGTGAAATTCAACCCTTTGTGGTTAACCTAACAGGTATCAACAATAACATGCTTCGAAACGCTCCTAAGTTCTATGAAATTGCCAAGCGTATTGTAGAAATTACCGAAGATTGCATTCTTGTTGCACATAATGCGCAATTCGATTACCGCATTTTGTGTACCGAATTCAGAAGGTTGGGTTATGACTATGTTCGCCCCTCGTTATGTTCTGTTGAATTAGCTAAAGATTTAATTCCTGGTCAGCCCTCTTATAGTTTGGGAAAACTGGTCCGCTCATTAGGAATTCCGGTTACCGACAGACATCGTGCTTCTGGTGACGCTTTAGCGACCTTAAAACTGTTTAAGCTTCTGTTAGATAAAGACAGCTCGAAGACTATTATCCAGCAATCTATAAAACTCAGTCCGAAGCACCAATTGGAGCCAAGACATATAGATATTTTAGCCAGCTTACCTTCGGAAACTGGTGTGTATTATATTCATAATTCAGAGGGAGACATTATTTATGTTGGAAAAAGTAACAACATCAAAAAACGCATTAATCAACATTTTACCAACACCAACCGAAAGTCTAAACAAATTCAGAATTTAGTAGATTCGGTAACTTATGAAACGACCGGAAGTGAATTAGTGGCACTTTTAAAGGAAAGTGAAGCTATTAAAAACATCAAACCAAAGTTCAATCGTGCCCTTCGCAGAACGCGATTTACCCATGCCCTTTATAGTTTTACAGACAATAATGGTTATATCAACCTTAAAATTGATGTTGCCGACGGTCGTAAAAAACCAATCACAACGTTTAGTAACAGAGATAGCGGTAAAAGCTTTATAAATCAAGCCGTCGAAGCATACAATCTTTGCCAGAAATTAGCTGGCATCTATAAAACCAAAAGCAGTTGCTTTAACTACGATATTAAAAGCTGTTATGGCGCCTGTGTAGGTGAAGAATCTCCTGAAAGCTATAACCAGCGTGTTTCTAAATTAATATCCAAAAACAGTTACGCCAACCAGAATATGGTTATTATCGACCGAGGTCGTGATGTCGACGAACGCAGTGCTATATTAATTGAAAACGGCGTATTTAAAGGCATAAGCTTTTTCAACTTAAATTATCAAATCAACAATATTGAGATTCTGCAATCTATTATTACTCCTATGCAAAATAATAGAGATACTCAGCATATCATTCAGAGTTACTTAAGAAAGAATAAGAAATTAAAGGTTGTAAATTTTGATTAGAAACATTAAAGGTTTCTTTTCATATCTTTGATTATATGGAAAAACCGCAAGACAAAAACTGGAGATCAAAACTTCATGAAATTATTTATGAAGCCGACACACCCGCAGGCAAGTTGTTCGATGTGGTTTTACTCATAGTTATTCTGGCTAGTATTTTACTAGTTATGCTGGAAAGTGTTAAAAGTATAGACAGTAAGTATCATGATATTTTAAACATATCTGAATGGATTATCACCGTTTTATTCACTGTTGAGTACATTGCCAGAGTGATAACTGTAAAAAAACCACTTAAATACATTTTTAGCTTTTATGGTATTATCGATTTTTTATCAACAGTTCCAAAGTACATTTCACTCATTGTTGGTGGTGTTCATGCTTTGGCTGCATTACGCGCTTTAAGGTTATTACGAATTTTTAGAATTCTAAAATTAGCTCGCTATCTGGGTGCTTCTCTTCGTCTTATGTCGGCATTACGAGCAAGCCGAGCTAAAATATCGGTGTTTTTGTTTGCAGTCATCATTGTTTCTATTATTCTAGGCACCATTATGTATCTGGTTGAAGGTGAAGAAAACGGCTTTAGCAATATCCCAAAAAGTGTGTATTGGTGTATTGTAACCCTTACTACGGTTGGGTTTGGAGATATTGCTCCCCAAACACCATTGGGGCAATTTATTGCGTCGTTAGTTATGATTTTAGGATATGGTATTATTGCTGTTCCTACCGGCATTGTTTCTGCTGAATATACCAGCCAGAGTAGAAAAGATGAAAAAGAAGATAAGATTAAAAAGCCTTTGCACCTCAACACCCAAGTTTGTGTAAACTGTTCAACTGAAAAGCATAGAGATGACGCCGAATTTTGTTATCATTGCGGCCATAAATTAAACGATGAGTAAATTTCTTATTTCTATAATCGGTCCAACGGCTATTGGAAAAACGGCCTTAAGTATAAAACTGGCCAATCACTTTAATACGGAAATCATTTCGGCAGATTCCAGACAGTTTTTTAAAGAAATGCAAATTGGCACTGCTGCTCCTTCTCCTGAGGAATTAGCTGCAGCAAGACATCATTTTATTCATCATAAATCTATTCAGGAAAATTACAGTGTAGGATCATTTGAAAAAGATGCGCTGTCTTGCCTAGAAACGCTTTTTAAAACGCATGACATAGTTATTATGGTAGGCGGATCGGGATTGTATGTCGATGCCGTTACTAAAGGATTAGACGATTTTCCTGATGTAGATCCTTCCATTAGAACCACTCTAAACAACGATTTAGAAACCAAAGGATTAACGCATTTACAAACACAATTAAAAACCTTAGACCCTATTTCCTATAATACCATTGCTATCGATAATCCGCATCGGGTGATTCGTGCTCTTGAAATCTGCATTGGAACCGAACAACCGTATTCTTCATTTTTAAATAAAGGAAAAAACAAGCGTTCGTTTAAAACCTTAACTGTTGGGTTAACTGCAGATAGAGAAATCATATACAATCGCATCAATCGACGGGTAGATATCATGATGGACGAAGGCTTACTGGATGAAGTCCAACAACTTCTTCCTTACAAAGACCTGAACGCCCTAAATACTGTAGGATATAAGGAATTATTTAATTATCTGGATGGCGAATGGGACTTAGAATTTGCCGTTTCTGAAATTAAGAAAAATAGCAGACGTTTTGCTAAACGGCAACTCACCTGGTTTAAAAAAACCGAAAATGCATTATGGTTTGATTACCAAACCGATGTAAAAAAGATTATTACAGATTGTGAAGAGCATATGAGAAGGTAAGCAAGCTTTATTTCATATCCACCGAACTGTACTTTGCATTAATAACTATATTCTTACCACTGCTTAAGTTACCTGTTGAAAAGCTCGACACGTTATTTGGTGTTGCTTTTTTAGGATGATTAAATCGTGAATGGCTACCTACATATTGCATACTATAATCCACTTTAGGTAAAATAATTGTGGCTTCACTATTTTGAAGCGTTACATTTAAGTTTGAAAATTCATCAGCTATTTTTAAAATCTTTAAATCGCCAATCGACCCGTTAATAATGGCATTGCCCTCTAAGTGATCAATTATCACATTGGATGAATTAGATGTTATCACCAATTGTTTTGCGTTATTAATAGTCGCCTTCTTAACATAATTCAAATTTAAGCTACCTACATTCCAATGGGTTACCATAACAGGTGAATACGATGCATTAATGGAAGTCTGGCTTCCATTAATGCTACTCGCTTTAAATTTGGTGTATTCTAAATTGGCTTTTAAATTATCAATAGTTGACGCTAATTCAATTTCACCATGTCTTACATTGACTTTTAATTTTGCTTTTTTAGGCAATTTAATTTTGATGGTCTTTTTAACTCCTGACATGTTTTTATCGCTTACCATTTTTTCAATAACCACACGTCTCTCATCGGCCAATCGCTCTCGTTCTTCCATGTGTTTTTGGCGTTCTTCCATATGCTTTTCTCTTTCCTTCATACGGATCTCCATAGCTCGTTCCCGTTCCTCTTGTTGTTTAGCATAACGTTTTTCCATCTCTACTGAAATTCGTTCGGCATCAGCTTCACGTTTACTAGCATCACGCTCCATTTGCTCGGCAAAATGCTCACCCCATTCTTCCATTTGTTTGGCATACTTCTCTCCCCACTCCTTTTCAAACTTTTTCCCCCAGGCTTCCATTTTCTTTTCATAGTCCTTTCCGAAAGACTTTTCAAACTGCTTTGAATATTCTTCTAAATATTTTTCACCGTCTTTTTTATAAGCTTGGTAATCAAAATGAACTTTCCCAATACCTTCCGGCAAAACTGGTAACGGAGGTAGTTCTGGAATTTCCGGGATTTCAGGAATCTCCGGAATAAATACAAATTGAGGTATATCCGGCAAATCGGCTAATTCAAACTTTAACTCTTTAATAACAGCATGAACCGCCTCATCGTCGTCATCTCTGCTGTATCGATAGGCCCAAACATGTGGCGTATTACCTTTGGTTGAAATTGTTACTTCGTTTTTCGTAGCATCTACATCTACATTCCAAGCTTTTAAAACTTCTTCTAATTCCTCTTTACTAAGCTTTTCGCCTTCTAAATAAGCCTCTATTTCAACAACGTCTTTACTCCAGGTATCAATAACGATATTACTGTAACTGGTATTCAAATTTACCGTAACATCTTTATCTACATAAATAGACTGTGATAGTTTAGTTTGTTTTTCCTGAGCAATACCATGCCCTGCCATGAAAAAACTTAACAGAAAAAGTGCTTTATATATAATTGATTTGTTCATTTTTTGATTTTTAGATGGATTGATTTTGATTTTCAAATTCACTTGATGGTTTTAACTCCTGTAACTGAGCTCTTAAGCGATACAATAGGTTTAAACGAAATTTTAGATTATCAATTAGCGCATTAACGGTTAACTCACTTGGCCCGGAATTGGTTAATTCCTGCGACAAACGCTGATATTCGTTGTCGAGTTCCTCCAATTGTTTTACATAACCATCGAAAAGCTCCTTGGTTTCTGGTGTATACTTAATTTTTGCCAACTCTAAATTGATACTCGCTAAATAATAATCTTCTACCTTTTTAAGTCCGGGAGACACATCTCCCAGAGTTTTCATATCATTAGAAGGGGTATTTGTAATAATTTCAGGCGAAATTTCAATTTGCTTTTGATTGGAATTATAAAACTGAAACGCCATAAAACTGAACCCTAACAGCACAATCACACTGGCTGCAATACGTAACCAATGGTGTCTTGGTTTTGATACTGGCATAGCTTGGTCAAGCTTTTTTAAAAAGCGAGCCTCATGATGTTTAGGCATAGCTTCTTTACTTACAACGTCTTCTTTCAGTAATTCTCTAATATCTCGTGCCATTTTGTTTTAGTGTCAACAGATCTTGTAATTTTGCTTTTCCTCTCGATAACTGGGTTCGTGATGCTACTTCTGAAATACTTAAAATCTCTGAAATTTCCTGATGATCGTAGCCTTCAATTAAATAAAGCATCACCACATATTGATATTTATCGGGTAAATTGCTAATCGCCTGTTTTACATCGTTTAATGTAATTGCGTCTTCTACCAACCATTTGTCGTCCTGTGGTGTTTCAACTACTTTCAGGTGCACCTCATCCAATTCAACCAACTGTTGTTTTTTAGATTTTAAAAGATCGATACTTTTATTAACGACAATACGTTTTAACCAGGCCCCAAAAGTCACTTCTGCCTGATACTGGTGCAATTTGGAAAACGCTTTGATAAACGCTTCCTGCACTACATCTTCAGCATCGCTGGCATCTTTCAAAAATCGCTTAGCAACAATATACATCCCATCGCAGTACTGGTTGTACAACTGCAGTTGTGCTTTACGATTATTTTGCTTGCATTGTTCAATAATATCGGCTTGAAACATGCTGGTTTTGACTTTTGGCTTAAGTTAGTTCATTTAAAAAGACGACATAAAAGTTAAAGTGTTGCAAAAAACATTAAAATTTTTTCCATCAATAAAACAAAACCTAATAAATGTACGTTTGCAGTTTATTAATTATTACTTTTTAAAGTATATTTGATTCTCAAATACTATTTATTAAATGAACACCTTTTTGAAACGCGTTTTAATTCTTTTTTCTGTTATAGCCCTTGGTTTACTTGCATACACCATATTTGTCGAAAACATTTTCGCTAAACGACTGAGTCCTAAAGATACAGTAGAGTTTAAACTTAATGAATTAGAATTAGAAGTGTTTTATAACAGACCCTCTAAAAAAGGCCGTGAAATATTTGGCGCTTTAGTACCTTACGATCAGGTTTGGCGTACTGGGGCGAACGAAGCAACTACTTTTGAAACCAATAAATCTTTAAAGATTACAAATCAAGATGACTCTTTCTCACTCCCTTCCGGAAAATATACGTTATGGACGGTTCCAAAAGACACGGTGTGGACAGTTATTTTCAATTCTAAGCAGTATTCCTGGGGTGTAAACTCAGAAATGAAACCTATGTGGGATCCTAATTACGATGTTGTTAATATTGACGTTCCTGTTAAAAAATTAGATTCTACTGTAGAACAGTTTACTATAGCTTTCGATAATTCTACAGATAATCTGTTTTTAACTATGGCTTGGGACGACGTAAAAATACAGGTACCTCTAAAGGAATAATCTTTTCTAAATTTGATTTCCTTTTTGTAACTTATACCTTAATTGTTCAATTTTGGTAAAACATAAAACATCGGCCTTACAGGAAAGTCAAGGGGTTTCTAATTCTGAAATTACTAACGTGACTTCTATTGCTAAAATTAAAAGTAAACGCAAAACCAGTCTTGATGTTGATGCTTTAATTTCCGGTATTTTAAATAACGATATTTCGGCTTTAAGTCGTGGCATCACCTTAATTGAAAGTACTAATCCTGAACATACTGAAAAAGCCAATACATTATTAAAATCCTGCTTACCTCACGCCAATAAGTCCATTAGAATTGGTATAACTGGTGTTCCCGGTGTTGGAAAAAGCACTTTTATTGAAGCTTTTGGAACATTTTTAACTTCAATAAGCAAACGTGTTGCGGTATTAGCTGTCGACCCCAGTAGCAGCCTTTCAAAAGGTAGTATTTTAGGAGACAAAACACGCATGGAAGCTTTGGTGAAAGACAAAAACGCTTTTATAAGACCTTCGGCTGCCAGTGACGCTTTGGGGGGTGTTGCCAGAACTACTAGAGAAAGTATTATTTTATGTGAAGCTGCCGGATTTGATGTGATTTTAATTGAAACCGTTGGCGTCGGACAAAGTGAGACAGCCGTGCATAGTATGGTCGATTTCTTTCTATTATTACAGCTTACAGGTGCCGGCGATGAGTTGCAAGGTATAAAGCGTGGTATTATTGAAATGGCTGATGCTATTGTAATTAATAAAGCCGATGGGACTAATCTGAACTTAGCAAAAACAACCGAATCTGACCTCCGTAAAACGCTTCATCTATACAATGACAAACCTTCCGGATGGACACCTAAAGTTAGTAGCTGTAGTGCAATTGAAAACAGAGGCATTACCGATATCTGGAACATTATTCAGGAATATATTGAAGTTACAACCAAAAATAAATACTTCAACACAAAACGAAACGAACAGAATACATTCTGGCTTTTAGAAACCATAAAAAATGCTTTGACTCATAAATTCTTTAATAACGATACCGTAAAAACCGAATTGCAACATCAATTAAAACGTATCGAACAAAACGAAACAACACCTTTCGCTGCCGCCGAATTTATATTACAAATGAATCCTAAAGCTTAGTCTCCTTGCTTATTATAACGTTTTAACAAATACAACGTCAGCTTGTAAAACATAAATCCGGAAATAGCTCCAAAGGTTAATCCGCAAATAAGATCTAATGGATAATGCACACCTACATAAATTCGGCTGTACGCTACAACAGCACTCCAAAGCAATAAAATAAAAACTAAATTTTTGTAATATGTTCTAAGCATCAAACCCGCAAAAATCGCTGCAGCCATAGAGTTCGAAGCATGACCAGAGAAGAACCCATACTTACCACAACGCTCAGCAATAAATCGCATTTGGTCCATAACGCCATCGGCTCGGCAAGGTCTTGGTCGCTCGAACGTACGCTTAAACAAATTAGTCACCTGATCGGTAAAAGTAATCATTAAAGCAATTACCACTACAAAAATTAATAATGAGCGTAATCCAAACTTTTTATACAATAAATACAACAAAATAGCGTACAAAGGTACAAAGGTTAGCTTAGCTGTTATAGCCAACCATAAACCATCCCAAGTCGGGGATCCTAAATTGTTTAAAAATAAAAATAACTCAGTGTCTAATTGTATAAGCTTATCAATCATCAAAGTGTATTTGGGCGTTACTAATGCTTCGCATTCGTCAGGCTGTTCGCTAAATCTTTACTTTATTAAGTAAAGGATACCGCTACCATCCTTAACGCAATTATTCTTCGTATTTAGCAATTTCGCTATCGTAAAAGTCGGTTGCTAATTTAATGGCATTCTCGGTTTCGATTTCTAATTCTTTCTGATCTTCTTCATCAAATTCTTCGAACCACTCTACTTCATCATTTTCCAGATTAATAATAAATCTAGGAAATTCAGTATGAATTACAAAAATAGCATTCGGGTATTCTGTATTATCGCCAAGTATAAATTTAGGTAGTGACATGATTTGTTTTTAGTTATTAGACAAAATTAACTTTTTCGTTAAATAATTGAATCGAATATATAATAAAATAGCAGCTGTGGTTAATCCGGCAAGTAACCCCAACCAAATCCCAAAGCTTCCGAAAGCGTCTTCCGTTCCTAAAAACCAGCTTATTGGAAATCCTACCAACCAATACGAGATAAAGGTAATTATGGTTGGTATTTTAACGTCTTGCAAACCGCGTAAGGCCCCAAGAAAAATAACCTGTACGCTATCGCTAATTTGAAAAATGGCCGCAGCAATTAATAATTTCGACGCTATGGAAACCACTTCGGTATTATCGGCCAGGTTTTTCACATCATCAAAATCAACATACAATTTTGGTAAATGGTTATGTAATGCAAAGAACATGAGTCCGAAAGCAAACGCCAGAATAGTTCCTAATAAAAAGATGGAAATGGCTATACGACGTAAATCAATATACTGTTTTAACCCTTTCTGGTTACCGACACGAATCATAGCTGCCACACTTAATCCAGTAGCCACCATAAAGGTCATAGACGAGAGGTTTAAAGCCACCTGATTTGCTGCCTGTGGATTCTTTCCTAAAAGTCCACTTAACCAGATTGCTGCCGTAAATATGGCTACTTCAAAAAACATTTGCATGGCACTAGGCGCTCCAAGGTTTACTAGCTTTTTTAGCTCCAGCTTATGCAAAACAAATAATTTAATCTGCGTAACATAGCCTTGAGATTTGTTATTTCGTTTTAATAACAGATAAATATAAGCGACCATAACAAATCGAGAAATCAATGTTCCGTAGGCCGCTCCAACAATACCCATTTCAGGAAAACCGAATTTCCCAAAAATCAATAAATAATTCAGAACCACATTCACCAAATTGGCTAAAATTGTAGCGTACATGGGGTAACGTGTCATAGATAAGCCATCACTAAACTGTTTAAACCCTTGAAATATGATTAAAGGAATTAAGGAAAAAGCCACCAAATCTAAATACGGAATGGCTAATTCTACAACCTCTACCGGTTGTTTCATGAGGTACATTAAAGGCTTGGCTAATAACAGCACTAAAAACAAGAGCGCGCCTATGACTGTGCATAAAAATAAACCATGTTTAAATGACGATTTTCCGCTTTCAAAATTTTTAGCTGCATCGGCTTCGGCTATTAAAGGTGTTATAGCCGTTGAAAAACCAATACCCAAAGACATGGCAATAAACATAAAACTATTACCAAGAGATACGGCTGCCAACTCGGCTGTCCCTAACTGCCCAACCATAATGTTATCAATAAAACTCACAAACGTATGCCCGAGCATACCCAACATTACAGGTGCAGCTAAAGTCCAGTTGTATTTGAACTCTTTGGTGTAGTCTACTAATTTCATACGGCAAAAATAATCTTTAAGATTAGTATAGACTAACTTTTAAAAGTGATTTTCAAAAAAGTGATTCCTTAACATTTGTTAATAACTTACCTCGTGTTTATTCCACATAAACCTCTGTTATTTTGTAAATTAGCACTTCCTTAACCGGAACCTCTCACTTAAGAATTTACAGCATATTGAAACATTTAGCTTTTATTTTTATTGGGATTAAAAAATTAATACTTCACGTTTCAATATATTAAAGGGAAACTCGCGTTTCCCTTTTTTATTAAGCCTTTAAAGATTTTTTAAATTCTGTTTAGCTTCTTCAAATTCTAAAACGATTTCCTTTACAATAGTAGCCACAGGTTTTATGTCATGAATGAGTCCTGCTATCTGGCCAATTTCAAGTTCGCCTTCTTCCAAATCGCCTTCAAACATCCCCCGTTTGGCTCTGGCACGCCCTAACAAGGTTTTTAAATCTTCAACCGATGGCGATTGTTTGTAAAGTTCCTGAACATCGTTATAAAACTTGTTCTTTATCAAACGTACAGGTGCTAATTCTTTTAAGGTAAGTTGTGTATCTCCTTCTTTAGCATCCACTACCAATTGCTTAAATGCGTGATGTGCCGAGCTTTCTTCACTTGCCACGAAACGACTTCCTACTTGTACACCATCGGCTCCTAAAACCATGGTCGCTAACATGGATTTTCCTGTTGCAATCCCTCCTGCTGCAATTAATGGAATCCTAATTTGCTCTTTAACCATAGGGATTAGAGTTAACGTTGTGGTTTCATCTCTACCGTTATGCCCTCCAGCCTCAAAACCTTCCGCAACAATAGCATCTACTCCGGCCTCCTGTGCTTTTAAAGCAAACTTTACGCTACTTACGACATGCACGACCGTAATGCCTCGTTCTTGTAACCAAGATGTCCAGGTTTTCGGATTTCCAGCCGAAGTAAAAACAATTTTTACGCCTTCTTCCACAATAATATTCATAATGTCTTCTATGTTCGGATACAACATGGGGACATTGACTCCAAAAGGTTTATCAGTAGCCTGCTTACATTTTTGAATATGCTCGCGCAAAACATCCGGATACATAGAACCAGCCCCGATTAAACCTAAAATTCCGGCGTTACTAGCTGCGGAAGCCAATCGCCAGCCACTATTCCAAACCATACCCGCCTGAACAATGGGGTATTTAATCTGGAATAATTCAGTTATTCTATTCGACATTATTGTTTGATTATTTTGAGTGTGATTATTTGTGTTGCTCCGTTTATTTTTAATACATAAAGTCCTTTTGATAATGAAGACAAGTCCACTTGATTATCTTCGGAAGAGACCGAAGTTTGTTTGATTAATTTCCCCAATACATCATAAAAGGAAACGGCGTAGTTTTGAGTTGAATCGGGTAATTGAAAATGAACTAAATCCTTTACCGGATTGGGAAAAACCTGTATGGAATTAATTTCATCTTTATGAAGTGATAATACGTTATTTAATGCTGCGAATAAATTTGGAATGCCGTAACCTAACTGATAATCTGGCATACTATATTGCGATGCCGATTCGCGCACCAATTTCATAATTTCAGCATTGGTCTTATCATATAAGGCCTGCCACAGACACGTAATACCACCCGCCAAAACAGGTGAACTAAACGAGGTTCCGTTAACGCTAGCAAGAGTATTGTTTTCTGTTATTACAGCACTCCCCAAACCCTGAGCTACAACATCAGGTTTTTGTGTGGGTTGCACCGGACTTCCAACAGAACTAAAACTCGCATAATTCCCGGAAGCATCCACTGCACCAATAGAAAACACATTAGGAGAATCTGCTGGTGCATTAACCCCATTGGTTCCTTCGTTTCCTGCCGAATTTATCAACAACAAGCCTTTTTCAAAAGCGATATTCGCCCCTTTCGTTATATAAATACTTTTTCCGTCATATTCAGCAGCTGAATAATTATAATTTAAATTGTCATAAAAGGCTCCATAACCCAAAGACGTATTTATGACATCAACACCCAGACTATCGGCTCTTTCAGCAGCCTCCACCCAATAACTTTCTTCTACCGGATTTTCATTTGGACCATCTTCAGTAATGAATAAATAATAAGATGCATCAGGAGCTGTGCCGACGTACTGATTTTCAATATAACCAGCCATAGTGCTTAACACTAATGTACCATGATTACTTGTTGTATTTGTGTAAACATCAACATCGCGATTCACAAAATCGTAAGTTCCTAAAATACCATTCGCATCCCTTAGTCTTTGAAAACCACCAATAGAATTCACACCGGGATAACCTGCATCCATAACCGCAATAGTCATGCCTGTACCGGAATAATCGGCTAAATGCAAATCGTTTGCATTAATCATACTTACCTGATTCTCCGAAGTACCGTATTCAAAAGCTGTAGCCAAAGATTCCAACTTACTTATCTCCTTTGGTTTGGCTATTTTAGACGTATTAAGGCTCTTATTTGCAAAATCGATATAATCGACAAAAGTATAATTCGATTTTAAATTCAAAATATCGGCTTGACTACCACGAACATGAACAGCATTAAACCATTTCGATTTCGCCATGACCGTTATACCGGTTGCAATCTTAATTTGACTGATGTAAGCCTCGTTAACCGGAATGTCGCGTTCATCAATAATCACACCATGTCTGACTTTTCTATCAATTGCTTTTTGAGTTAAAAAACCCGAAGGTGTGCTAACATTATAGGTAGTTCCTTTATCGGTAAGATATACCCACGCATCCTGTTGTGCCCAAACTGTGAATGAATAGCCAAACAGCAAAAAGAAGAGTAGGTGATTTTTCATTGCAGCAGTAATTTAGTTACTGCAATTTACGAAATTACCCCAGAACCTACTAACTCATCATTTAAATACCAAGCTGCAAACTGCCCTTCGGTAATTGCCGATTGAAACGCTTCAAACTCGACATATAAACCACTGCTTACTTTATGCAAAGTAGCCCTTTGTAATGGCTGTCTGTAACGAATTCTTGCCATGACTTCCATAGTTTCATCGGTTTCTAAAGCTAAATCGGTGCGTATCCAGTGTAATTCTTCGTTACTAATAAACAATGCTTTTTTTAATAATCCCGGATGCTCTTTTCCTTGACCTGTATAAATTACATTTTCTTCAACATCGGTATCAATAACAAATAGCGGTTCAACGGTACCTCCAACACCTAAACCTTTACGCTGCCCCTTAGTAAAATAATGCGCCCCTTGATGTTTACCAACTACTTTTCCGTAGTCTACTTTATAATCGATTTTACGAGATAAATATTCCAGTTTTCCTTCTTCTGAATGGAATTCGGGTATTTCCGTTTTAAAAATATCCTGCTCTCTTGATACTTCAACAATTACACCTTCTTTAGGTTTTAATTGCTGTTGAAGAAAGTCTGGCAATTTCACTTTTCCTATGAAACATAAACCTTGAGAATCTTTCTTTTCCGCAGTTACCAAATCTAATTTAGTAGCAATTTCACGTACCTGAGGTTTTGTTAATTCGCCAATTGGGAACAACGACTTTGCCAATTGTTCTTGCGATAACTGACATAGAAAATACGACTGATCCTTATTATTATCGACACCGGCTAAAAGCTGATAGACTTCTTTTCCTTCTTTTTCGATGGTTCCTTTTCTACAATAATGACCAGTTGCCACATAATCGGCTCCTAAACCCAAAGCGATATCCATAAAAACATCGAATTTAATCTCACGGTTACACAACACATCAGGGTTAGGCGTACGGCCTTTTTCGTATTCTTTAAACATATAATCGACAATGCGCTCTTTATACTGTTCGCTTAAATCGACCGTTTGAAAAGGAATTCCTAATTTCTCAGCAACAAGCATCGCATCATTACTATCGTCTAACCAAGGACATTCATTTGAAATGGTTACAGAATCGTCATGCCAATTCTTCATAAACAAGCCAATAACCTCATAACCTTGCTCCTGTAACAAATACGCAGCAACACTCGAATCTACACCTCCTGAAAGTCCTATAATAACTCGTTTCATCAGTCTTAAAATTTCCTTTAAAAATTACACTTTGTACACATTGTACGATTTCATTTTCTTGAAATGAGGGCACAAAGATACACATATTTATCCTTTAATATCGTACTATAAGATACATATCAAATTCCCTAAACAATTATCTTGTTTAAACTTTTATGCAAAAAGTTAAACTAGATTAATATTTTTTGTTTAATCATTTAGTATATTTGTTAAACAAATTAAAATCCTGACGAAAATGAAAAACTTAAAAACCTTAAAAGTACTTATGTTATTATTGGCTGTAATTGTATTTTCATCGTGTAGTGACGATGATGATGACAAAATGCAAAAGCCTTTAAACATTGTTGAAATTGCTCAAGCCACTCCAGAATTAAGTCTTTTGGTGGAAGCTGTTGTTAAAGCCGATTTAGTAGACGCGCTCTCTGCTGCTGGCGACAAAACCGTTCTAGCTCCGACTAACACCGCATTCACTGCGTTTTTATCTGCAAAAGGTTTTGCTTCGTTAGACGCAGTACCTACAAATGTTCTAACTCAAATTCTTTTGAATCACGTTATTGGCGGTTCAAATATCATGTCTTCTGACCTGATTGGAAACATGGGATACACTAACACCCTAGCTGATGGCCCAAATAACACAAAACTAAGTCTATATTACAACGGAACTTCTGGAGTGATGTTTAATGGTAGCTCTTCGGTAACTGTTCCTGACATTAAAGCCTCTAACGGAATTATACACGTTGTGAATGGTGTTATCGATTTACCAACCATAGCTACATTTGCAACATCAAACGCAGCATTATCGACTTTGGTTGATGTTCTAGCTTACGCCGATACAGGAATGCCTACGGTGCCATATATTGAAACCGTATCGAATCCGAACGCAGGACCGTTTACTGTATTTGCTCCAACAAACGATGCCTTTGTTTCTTTACTAGCAGAATTAAATGTTAGTGCTTTAACTGATATAGCTACCGATACTGTTGATGCTGTTTTATTACATCATATTGTGAATGCCAACTTGCAATCTTCGCAATTAGTAAGTGGAACTGTCACTACACTTGGAGGCGACATTACCGCAGATGCCTCAGCTTTTACTTTAACTGATTCCAATGGTAGGGTGAGTAATATTGTGACTTCGTTAGTTGATATCCAAGCCACTAATGGTGTGGTACACGTTATAGATAAAGTTATTTTATTTCCTCTGAACTAATATTGATTGGTTAGTAGTTTTAAATCTTTATTAGAAAAAAACCTCCTTAGCTTACTAAGGAGGTTTTATGTTTTAATCGAAATTTTTCTGTTCTTTTAAATTTCCATTCTCGTAATATTTCCAAATTCCGGATTTTTGTCCCTGCTTAAACTGGCCTTCTACTTCTGCTGTTCCATCAAGAGCATAAACAACATACTTTCCGTCCATAACACCATTTACATAATGCGACCGATTAATTAGTTTATTGCTTTCTGAATATGACAAAGCCTCGCCATCTAACACGCCGGCTTTGTAGTTTTGTTTTTCGGCCATAACACCATTTTCATAATACACAACACGTTCACCTTCCAGCTCGCCTTTTAAGTTATAATGCTCCAGAATTAAAAGATTATTATTGTTCTTCTGATAATATTTCCATTCACCAATATATAGTTTACCGTTCATTTTCCCTTCACTTATCACTTTTCCTGTCGACCCATAAAAGGTGACTTCGGCAATATTGGTTTGCGGATTAAACTTTTTCGTTGCTGTTAAAACCGCTTTATTTTTGATGTTTTTATAGAATTTAAAAAGTCCGGTTTCTTTGCCATGGGTAAATTCTCCCTCGTAGCGCAACACATTAGTACCATCGAAATTCTTTTTCCAGATGCCATCGCGTTTTCCATTAGCATCTAATTGATTGATGCTTTGTGCTGAAACGAAAGATGTTATGAATAAAACTAAAGTGAGATGTAATAATTTCATAATTCTAAATTTAATTATAGTAGATTTTGAGGTTATTGAATTAACTACAAAACAACGAAAGTATTGCTTTTACTCCTATTTTAAAAACAAAAAAGCTGCCATAAAATTATGGCAGCTTTTTAATATAATTACAAATAATTATTTGCGTTTTTGTTGCATTTGCTTTTGTTTTTCAGCTTCTTCCATCATTTGCTTCATCTTTTGCTGAAAACGACTCTCCTTCTTAGGTTTCTTTTTATTTTCCTGAATTTGAGCGTGAATTTTATCTTCATCAAGAATGAAATTCTTAATCACTAAAATAATACCAATACTAATTAAGTTAGAAATAAAGTAATATAAACTTAATCCTGACGCATAGTTGTTGAAGAAGAATAACATCATGATTGGTGAGAAATACATCATGTACTTCATCATTTTACCCATATCAGGCATACCTTCTTGCTGTGGCTGTGTTGCCATTTGTTGCCCCGTTGTTAAACGCATATAGAAAAAGATAGCTATAGACGCTAATAACGGGAATAAACTTACGTGATCGCCGTAAAACGGAATCTTAAATGGCAATTCTGCAATGGTATCGTAAGACGATAAATCTTCTGCCCATAAGAAACTTTTTTGACGTAAATCGAAAGCCGATGGGAAAAACTGGAACAGCGCATAGAATACCGGTAATTGTATTAACGCTGGTAAACATCCTGCCATTGGGCTCGCTCCTGCCTTAGTTTGTAACGCTAAGGTTTCTTGCTGCGCTTTCATTTTATTGTCTTTGTACTTTTCACGAATCTCATCTAATTCCGGCTTTAAAATTTTCATTTTAGCCTGAGATAAGAATTGCTTGTATTGTACAAACGACATGATTAATTTAATAGAAATCGTCATAACAATAATAGCAATACCGTATGGTAAGAAGCTACTTAGGAAAGCGAAGAACGGAATGAATAAGTAACGGTTAATCCAACCGAAAATACCCCATCCTAACGGAACAATCTCATCTAAATTTCTGTCGTATTTATTTAATATTTTGTAATCACTTGGTCCGTAATACCAATCCATAGACTGACTTAACTCACCTCCTTTTAACTGTAAAGGCATTTTAGCAGTGAAGGCTTTCGTGTAAACCGTATCAATATCCTCGTCTTGAACTAAGTTACGAGACTCTAAAGTTGCTATTTTAATTGGCTCATCTGATAATAATACCGAGGTAAAGAAGTGCTGTTTGAAAGCTACATAGGTAACATCTTCAGCCGTATCATCACTTAATTCACGTTGCCCTAAATAGTTGTCTTTACCATCTTCGTACTCGTACACCATTTCGGTATAACGATTTTCATAAGAAATACTTTTTGCGTGACGATAGGTTTTTAAATTCCAGTCTAAATTAATCTCTTGAGAAGCATTAATAACTTCACTTAAGCCTTGAGAACGGATAGTGAAATTCATCATATAATCACCATCTTTTAACTCGTAACGGTATTCTAAATACTTAGATTCAGACACTTTAAGTTTCATAGAAACCACCGTAACATCTCCATTTTTTGTGATGGTTGGTGCAAAAATTAAATCTTTAGTGTTTAATATTCTGCTGTCGGTTGTACCGAAATTGATATTAAAAGAGGCATTGTTATCTTTTACTATGTAGACAGGATTTCCTTTGAAATCTACAAATTCTTTTAATCGTACTTCTGAAAGATATCCTCCTTTATTGCTAAACTTTAAAGCTAATAAATCGCTTTCTACTAAAGTTTCTTCATTTGAAGTATTAACTGCAGAATAGGCAAAAGCGCCTAATTTATTTTTTAATGCAATTAATTTTAAGGAATCGGATACTGATCCTGCCGAAAAATCTTCGGCTGCCTCTACAAACGAAGCGTCCTTTTCTTTAGCTTTTTTCTCAGCTACTACCTGTTCCTGCTTTGCCTTTTCTTGTGCTTCAAGTTCTTCAGGCGTTGGCTGGTTTTTCCAAAGCATGAACATTAAAATTCCGAAAATAAGTATAAAACCTACTATCGAATTAAGATCTAATTTTTTTTCTTCCATGAATTCTGTTTATATCTATATAATACGTAAGGTTGTTAGCTAAAACCAACAACCTTATAGCAATAAGCTCACCAATATTACTTTTGTGCCATTCTGGCACTTGATGTCTTCTTTTTATGATTTAAAGCTGCTTTTACAAAGGCCACAAATAATGGGTGCGGGTTTGCAACGGTACTCTTATATTCAGGGTGATATTGAACCCCAACAAACCAAGGATGTGTAGGAATTTCAACAATTTCTACCAATCCGGTTTCAGGATTTAATCCAGTTGCTTTCATACCTGCTGCTTCAATAGCTTCTTTGTAATCGCCATTAAATTCGTAACGGTGACGGTGACGCTCTGAAATATGTTCAGACTTATAAATATCTCGTACAGCACTTCCTAATTTCAAGTCACAGTCCCAAGCTCCTAAACGCATGGTTCCACCTTTATCGGTAACAGTTTTCTGATCTTCCATTAAAGCGATAACCGGGTTAGATGTCTTCGAGTTCATCTCGGTTGAATCGGCATCTTTTAAACCAAGTACGTTTCTAGAAAACTCGATTACTGCCATTTGCATACCTAAACAAATACCAAAATATGGTACATTGTTTTCACGTACATATTGTACAGCATCAATTTTACCTTCAATACCACGCTCACCAAAACCAGGTGCCACAAGAATACCATCTAAGTGACCTAATTTAAGTGCTACGTTGTCTTTATTGATATATTCTGAGTGAACCGATTCTACATTTACTTTTACTTCGTTAGCAGCACCTGCGTGAATAAAAGCTTCTAAAATCGATTTATATGAATCTTGTAATTCTACGTATTTACCAATTAAACCAATAGTAATTTCGGTTTTTGGATTTTTTAAACGCGTTAAAAACTCGTTCCATTTTGAAATGTCTGGAGTTGTAGAAGCTAATCCTAATTTTTTAAGAACCACTTTATCTAAACCTTCCTCTAACATTAAGTTTGGAACATCGTAAATGGTTGAAGCATCGATAGACTGAATTACTGCTTCTTCTCTAACATTACAGAATAATGCCAGTTTACGACGAATATCTGATGGTAAATCGTGCTCTGTTCTACACACTAAAATATCAGCCTGTACTCCACTTTCCATCAAGGTTTTGACACTGTGTTGCGTTGGTTTTGTTTTTAACTCACCAGCAGCAGCCAAGAAAGGCACTAAAGTTAAGTGAATTACAATACCATTATTATCTCCTAAATCCCAACGTAACTGACGTACAGCCTCTACATAAGGTAATGACTCGATATCACCAACAGTTCCTCCAATTTCAGTAATGATAATATCGTAATCTCCAGATTTTCCTAAAATCTGAATACGTTCTTTAATTTCATCGGTAATGTGAGGAACCACCTGAACTGTTTTCCCTAAGAATTCGCCTCGACGTTCTTTTTGAATTACGCTTTGGTAAATTCTTCCTGTGGTTACATTGTTAGCCTGACTGGTAGGCACGTTTAAAAAACGCTCGTAATGACCTAAATCTAAGTCGGTCTCAGCACCATCTTCCGTAACATAACACTCACCGTGTTCGTATGGATTTAAGGTTCCTGGATCTACGTTAATGTATGGATCTAATTTTTGAATGGTTACCCTGTATCCTTGGGCCTGTAATAGCTTAGCTAAAGATGCCGCTATAATTCCTTTTCCTAATGATGATGTAACTCCTCCGGTTACGAAAATGTATTTTGCTGTACTTGTCATGATGCGCTTATAAACGCAGGCAAATTTACAAAATTAAAATAGTTATTACCGAATAGTTTTTTAGTTATTTAACAGCTTATTATTAACAGCAAAAGAAATCTAATTTCAGCTAAACTAGAATCTGATTGAATTTTTCAAAAAACCTTAAAAGATGCTTAAAATCTAAACAGAAAAAACATTAAATTCTCATAAATTGAAACATTACAATAACTTAACATTCTTGTTAGTAATACTTTAAACGAAAAGAATTACCTTTATTTAACCACTTGTAACCTACTTGCAATCAATTAGGAACAATTAAAATTTCAGAAATCATGACTATTGAAAACACTGAAACCTTTTTAATAAAGTTTGGTTACAACTTTACTCGAGACAATAATGAATTAATGGTACAGATGCCTTTATCACAATATATCTCGTTGGATTTCGCTCAGGATGAAGCTATTCATATTTCAAATAAATTAAATTCCTGGAATTACCTGACAGGATTCATAAAAATGGAGCTAAAACATGCCTTTATATTCAACCTTATTTTAGGCGTTGTTATTAGTTATGGCATATCGTTTTACGACACAAAACTAGGTTTAGGCATTTTTATTGCATCTTCGATATGGTCTATTATATGGACCTTGACCTACAAAGAAAGAAGCGATCGCTTCAAGCAATTTTTGTTAAAGTGGAGTCAGCAGTACTCTAAAGTTACGGTTTAGGGTACTGCTTTCTTATGTTTCGAATTAAATCTTCCAATCCGTTTAATTTTAACTCGTACACTTGCGTAAGCATATCACCCAGTTTTCCTTTTGGAAAACCTTTTTGATGGTACCAAACAATGTAGTGCTCAGGTAAATCTATTAAGTAGCGATCTTTATACTTTCCGTATGGCATTTTAGTATGCGCTAAGTCTATTAAAAACCTGTTATCTGCAAGCATAAAGATGTTTTCTGATGTCGTAGATTATTCTACAACAACTATATTTAAATTATCATATTTCACGACATAGACCGCATTGTTATAATACCCGCCAACAAGCTCCTTATTATAAGCAAACTTATTTTCAACATACTCTGTAAGCGGTGACTGATTAACCGAAGTATATAAATTTTCTGAAGTTACTAATCGTAACGCCACATCCATAGTTAAATCAAATCCTTTTACCGCGCGTTTGTTAGGTGTGATACCATATTGCTTTTCGTAAGCCTTTACAAAGGTATTATTATCGGTCTCACTATAACTTTTCGCTGTTGTTGCATAGTGAAAATGTAATCTTGACAATTGCTCGTTAGACACCTCATCGCCTTCAAAAGCTTCATTGAAGTTGGTTGTAACTAAAATAATTTCAATTCCAGAGTTTCCATTCTTTGCTTGATTAAGTGACGCTAAAATACTGGTTGCATTGGATGCTAAACCTTCGCTCTGCGTTTCTAAAAACACATAGTTTTTACCAGGTTTTAATACATTTTGTATATCATCAAGCATAACATAATTTGCATCTTTACCGTCCTTGTCTTTACGTGAAAAGACTAATCTGGCATAAGTAAATTCACTTTTTAACTCGTTAGCTATTGCCGTATTTTTAGTATCTGAAATCACCACAATGTTTTTCGCGGTTGAATCTGATTTTACGTAGTTTACAATTTTAGATTTCAATAAATGATCTGAAGGTCGAGATTGAAACACATTATCGTAAAGCTTTAAATTGGTCCCGATTGGTGACACAATTGGCGTATTGTATCGTCTTAATTCGGTTGCCGCTTTTTCAAAAGTGTTAGAAGTTAAAGGTCCGATAACGGCATCAACAGTTTCAAAATCGTTATTATTAATGATTCTTGCAACTTCACTTACTTCATGTTTGGTATCGTAGACATCAACTTTTAAAGAAACGCCTAATTTCTTTAATGAATCTACTGCCATTAATACCCCTGAATGAAAATCTAAGGAAGCATTTAAATAAGGGTCACTTTTAATGCTACGTTTAGTGTCGGCGACCGAGTCGTAATCGACACGATTCAATCGAAACGGCAACATGATTGCAATATGCTTCGTACTGAAATCTGAGATTTTATTAGTTAAATCGACACGCTTTATTCCACTAGCAGATTCGCCATTCAAGGCTGCAGAATATGGTATTTTTAAAATCATACCTTCCTTTAAACCGGTTTCCTTTAATTCGGGATTTAACATTTCTAAAGCGTCTTGTTCTAAACCTAATTTTACTTTTAAACGATAAAAACCTTCTTTAGGCAATACCTTGTAATAACTATATTGTTCGTCTACCGATTTCTGATCTTTATTCGCAATATTCGGCACATACACTTGTTGTCCTACCTGAAGCGAATCACCTAAATTCGGATTCAATTCTTCAAATTCTTTCAAGGTAATTCCAAATTTATACGCTACACGCCATTTTCCTTCTTTAGGCTTAACAATATAGGTGGTTACAGCATCATTCTCCTTTGTTATTCGAGTTACTTTAAATACCGGAATCTGTAATTTATCACCTTTACGTAAAGGCTCTGCATATAAAAATTTATTATGTTTTTTAATATCCTCTTCAGAAACATCATACTCCTTAGCTAAACTATATAAAGTTTCCTTTTTACTAACACGATGCGGTTTAAACCCAACCAATTCTTTAGTTTCTTCAACTTCAGGCTTGTTCGCTTTAGAAATTGGAATAATTAAAATCGTATTAGGTTTCAGCTCTTTTTTAGCATCAGGATTAAGCGCATAAATCTGTGAAGGTGTTACATAATACTGTTTAGCAAGCGCTTCAACAGTTTCTCCCTTTTTTACCTGGTGTGTACTAAAATTTTGTGCGTTTGCTGTATTTATACCAAATAACACTGCAAAACCTAAAACGGAAAGATGTTTAAACATTTAATCTACTTTTATTTTGTTAAGGATAAGTTCCTCTTGTTAGATACACTTCTTTTCTATCTAGTCACATATAATATGCCAAAATTGAAACCCCATGATTAACAATATTATATAAAACTCTTACTATATACGTTTCGTATACGACAATAAGATACCGCTAAACTAAAAATATTGTTTGTAAAAATGACAAACTACATAAAAAATTAATGGTTTGTATCGAATTAACAAACGTAACCCAATACAAACCATTTTATTTGGTTTATTTATAAATGAGAATTATTCCCACTCTATAGTTGCTGGCGGTTTTGAGCTAATATCGTATACTACTCTATTAACGCCTTTAACTTTATTTATTATCTCGTTTGAAGTTTTTTGTAAAAACTCGTAAGGTAAGTTTACCCAATCGGCTGTCATTCCATCTGTACTCTCTACGGCTCTAAGCGCTACACATTTTTCGTAAGTACGCTCATCTCCCATAACACCTACACTGTTTACTGGTAACAACATAGCGCCTGCTTGCCAAACTTTATCGTAAAGTCCCCATTCTTTTAATCCGTTAATGAAAATGGCATCAACTTCTTGTAAAATACGAACCTTCTCAGCGGTGATATCACCTAAAATACGGATACCTAAACCTGGCCCTGGGAACGGGTGACGTCCTAATAATTCAGGATCGATACCTAAAGTTGCTCCAACACGTCTCACCTCATCTTTAAAAATAGCACGTAGTGGCTCAACAATTTTAAGCTTCATGAAATCTGGTAATCC
Source organism: Aestuariibaculum suncheonense (assembly GCF_014596935.1). GTDB lineage: Bacteria > Bacteroidota > Bacteroidia > Flavobacteriales > Flavobacteriaceae > Aestuariibaculum > Aestuariibaculum suncheonense. Next base: position 558,735 of record NZ_JACVXC010000003.1, read on the forward strand.
ACCTACGTTATGGTGACTCTTAATCGTTGCAGAAGGTCCTCCAGTAGCAGAAACACTCTCAATAACGTCTGGATAAATCGTTCCTTGAGCTAACCATTTTACATCGGTTAACTTGTGAGCTTCATCATCGAAAACTTCGATAAATGTTTTACCGATAGCTTTACGTTTTAACTCCGGATCTTCAAGACCTGCTAATGCAGCAAGGAAACGCTCTGATGCATCTACTCCCTTTACATTAAGCCCCATACCTTCATACTGATTTAATACGCTTTGGAATTCGTTTTTACGTAATAAACCGTTATTTACGAAAATACAGTATAAGTTTTTACCAATGGCCTTATTTAAAAGTACTGCAGCTACGGTAGAATCTACTCCCCCAGATAACCCTAGTACCACTTTATCATTTCCAACCTTTTCCTGAATCGCTTCGACAGTTTCTTCAACAAAAGAATCTGGTGTCCAGTCTTGGTTTACTCCAGCAATTTTTACTAAAAAGTTTTCTAATAATTGCTTACCATCTGTTGAGTGATATACCTCTGGATGGAATTGAATAGCATAAGTTGCTTCTCCTTCAATACGATAAGCCGCATTGGTTACATCTTTTGTACTTGCTATTAATACGCCATTGGTTGGTAATTCTTTAATAGTATCACTGTGACTCATCCAAACCTGACTTCCTTCATTAATATTAGCGAAGAATTCCTCATCATTTTTTATGAATGATAAATTAGCGCGACCATACTCTCTAGTGTCTGAAGGCGCCACATTTCCTCCTGAGAAATGCGCTAAATACTGAGCTCCATAACAAACGGCTAGCATTGGTTTCACACCTCTAATACCGTCTAAGTTTGGGTGTAACGCGTCTTCTCCTCTAACAGAATTAGGACTCCCCGAAAGGATTACCGATTTGTAAGACGCTAAATCTTCTGGGATTTTGTTAAATGGATGTATTTCGGAATAAATGTTGAGTTCTCTTACTCGACGTGCAATAAGCTGTGTGTATTGCGATCCGAAGTCTAAAATTAATACCTTATCGTGTTGCATGCGCAAAAATAATAATAGATTTTATAATGACAATTAGGTGTCTGCTTTTTTTTAAATTAATTAGGCCATTGTTTCCAATATCATCTCAATATCACGCTCGGTGGTATCAGGATTGATGAAACAGAAACGAGAAACGGTTTCAAAACCATCACCTGTTTTCCATTTTGTTGGCGCTACTAAAGCAAAGCCTTTTTTATGATTTTCAAAAGTCCAGTCGGTATAATCCTGAGGCGACCAACCTTTTCTTCTATATAATACACAAGATAAACTTGGCTCTCTAACCAATTCTAAATATGGGCTTTCTTCAATCATTTTACCAGCGATTTGTGCCAGTTCTACTCCGCGTTCAACCGCTTCTTTATATTTATCGGTTCCGTGCATCGCTAGAGAAAACCATAGAGGTAATCCTCTAACCCGTCTGGTTAATTGAATTTGGTAGTCGGTTGGATTAAATCCGTGTGCGCCTTCATCTTTAAAAATATCTAAATATGATCCTTGTTGTGAATGCGCCTGTTTTGCCAATTCCGGTTCTTTATAAATTACCGCACCACAATCGTATGGTGAGAATAACCATTTATGCGGATCGATAGTGACACTATCAGCCTTACCAATGCCTTTGAATAAATGTTTTACAGAATCGGCTAATAAAGCCCCCCCACCGTAAGCGGCATCGACGTGAAACCATAAATTTTCTTCAGCACAAATATCTGCTATTCCATCTAAATCATCAACAATACCTGCATTGGTTGTTCCTCCGGTACCTACAACTGCAAATAAACGCTCGCGCTCAATTGGAGATAAACCATCAATCGTAGCTCTTAATGCTGAAGCCTCTAAACGATCTTCTGTGTCTACTAAATGCACATCGATATCGGCTACTTTTGCCATCGCTTTAACCGATGAATGTGCACCAATAGATGTAATAATTAATCCTTTTTGACCTTTATGACTAGGATCATTAGTACGCCAGTTTTCCCTAGCCGTAACAATTGCAGAAAGGTTAGCAGATGTACCACCACTGGTAAATACTCCAAAAGCGCCTTCAGGCATACCTGTTAAAGACACAATCCATTTCATTGCTTCATTTTCACAGAAAATACCCCCGGCACCTTCCATCCAGTAAGCACCATGAATACTTGATGCAGCTGTAATTAAATCGAACATAATGGCCGCTCTGGTTGGCGAGGCTGGTACAAACGCCAAATTTCTTGGGTGGTCTACCGGCACATTCGCCTTAGATAAGTGCTCCTTCCATAGGTTAAAGGCATATTCGCCACCAACACCCTTCTCGGTAATGGTTTCTCCTACTAATGCTTTTAACTCTTCATACTTTTTAGGCTTCCCGATTGGATGCTCTACTTCTGATACTCGTCCAATGACATATTTCATGACATCCAGTGTCATTTCAATAAGTCCCATGTCAATTTTATGCATGCTTACTATTTATAATTTTAAAAGAGAAAATTCCTTATTTAAAGGATTAAGATATTTAATTAGTGTAGGAATCAATTTCGTACCGTACTCCATGTAGAATTGAGAGAAATTGGTATTGCGTTCCTGTAAACTTTGATTTGGGAATAGTTCATTTTGCAAATCGGTCATTCTTGACACCTGATCTGCAAGTTTTTTCTTCTGCGCTTTTAACAAACGTTTTTCAAGATGTTCTAAGCCTTTTAGTTGTTTTACTTCCTGAGCTTTTACCGCCCCAATAAACGATTTATCGGTTTGTTCGGCCAAAGTATATAAGTCTTCAAATTGTTTTTGAAGTGTTTCCTTTTGAGCTGAAAAATCGATATCTATATTCGATATTTCGCGTACTTTTTTATTAATTAATATTGACTGCTTTAAAAAGATATCGCTCGTTGATATATTTAAATTCTGAAGCTTTTTATACTGACTTTGAGTTTCAATCAATACCGAATTACGCAGTAATAAAACCGGAAATGTCACGTTGACTTTATTAAAAAATTGCTTCAACTGAAACCAATACGCCAACTCACCGCCACCGCCAATATAACACAAGTTTGGCAAAATCACTTCCTGATACAACGGTCGTGTAATCACATTAGGACTAAAGCGTTCCGGAAACTCCTGAAGTTCCTGTTCTATTTCGGCTGTCGTCCAAACAATATCAGTATTTAAAACACTAAAGGTCTCATTTTCAAATACGATACGTTCACGCAATCCTTCTTTAATGTAAAACACATTAATTTCTCTTGGATTCACCTGAATGGTGTAATCGCTGTTTACAGCATTTAACTGTTCGTTAGTTTCTGTAACCTTTGTAAACGATGTATTACTAAATAATTCTTCCTTTACATAAGGCATGAATTGTTGCTTTAAAGTTTTATCGTTAGCATCAATGATGACTAAACCGTAATCTTTAAATAATTCGTTGGCCAAATAGCGTGTCGCGTTAGCTAAATTATCGTGTTCCAAATACGATTTCTTAAATAGCTTTTTTAAATATTCGGCGTTTTTACTAGTTCCTAATTCTAAAGCAAACAGGTTAAAAACCTCTTCTAAACCTTCAGTAGATAATTCACCTACCGGTCCACTGGCTGTTCTATTCCAATGAACTTTTTTACCGTTGAAATTGAAATAATTAATTTCTTCGAAATCGTGATCTTCGGTCGCCATCCAATATATTGGAACAAAATTATAATCGGGATAAGCTTCCTTTAAATCTCTGGAAAGATTAATGGTCGAGACTATTTTATACAGAAAATACAAAGGCCCCGTAAACAGATTTAACTGATGTCCTGTGGTAATAGTAAACGTATTTTCGTTTTGTAACGCATCAATATGACTCAAGGTCAATTCTGATGTTTCAACCTTTTTATACTGCCTTTTCAAAGCTTTGACTAAAGTTTCTCTAGACTCCAAACTAAAGCTCAAAGCTTTTTCTTCTATTTGTTCCTTGAAATTTTCAAGATTAGGAAAGCGATTGTAAAAGGGTTTCAATTGAGGGTTTTCATCCAGATAATCGCAGATAAGACTTGAAAAATATCCTGTGTTTTTAAATGAAATACCGTCTAATAACATAGTTTATATTAAAAATTGAAACGCAGTTGCAAAGATATAGTTAATATAGTGGCAAAATCTAAAAATTTCGTTAAGAGTTTTTGTTTAAATTTATAATCTAATACTTTATACCGTGCTTGATTTTCTTTTAACCAGCGACGCCATCATGGCGCTACTAACATTAACCTTTTTAGAAATAATTTTAGGAATAGATAACATTGTTTTTATTTCGATAGCTGCCAATAAGCTTCCTGAAAAACAACAATCTAAAGCCACAACTATAGGCTTATTACTAGCCATGATTCAACGTATCATCTTATTGTTTTTCGTAACCTTTTTAATTGGCTTAAAAGAACCTTTTTATACTTTAGAATTGTCATGGCTTCAAATTTCGATAAGTTGGCAGGCCATTATTTTATTCTGCGGTGGATTATTTTTAATTTTTAAAAGCACCTCGGAAATTCACGAAAAAGTAGAAACACCTCATCACAATGAAGACAATCTGAGTAAAAAGAAACTAAAGAGTTTATCTCAGGCCATTGTTCAAATTCTACTCATCGATTTTATCTTTTCTGTCGATTCCATTTTAACAGCTGTAGGAATGACCAACGGTTTACATGAAAACCACAACTACAATCTCATGTTAATGATTATAGCTGTGGTTATCTCTATTTTTATTATGATTGGGTTTGCTAACCCGATTAGGAAATTCATCAATGCACATCCGAGTATGCAGATACTAGGCTTAGCCTTTCTAATTCTTATTGGTTTTATGCTGATTACTGAATCGGCTCACTTATCACACACCCAACTCTTTGGTAATACAGTTGGTGCCATACCAAAAGGGTATCTGTATTTTGCTATTGCGTTTTCGTTATTCGTAGAATTTATAAACTTCAGAATTCAGAAAAAACAGAAAAAAACAGATTAAAACAAAGTGGTTTGAGAATCGTCTGATTCGTCGCCATCTACAACATCTTCATCAATAACTTCTAAGTCGTCTGCATGAACTTCTTCCGGTTCTTCAAAAGGTAACGGATCAAGCAAATTAATTTGCTTTACCTTTTCTTTGGTTAATTGGTTTCCGATAGCTGAAATGCCTTTTACCGAAATAAATTCTTCTAAATTAACCTCCAAATTATCTTTCCGTTCTTTACCACGTTCTTTTACAAATTCCACTTCGGCCATTGGCAACCAATCGGTTGAAACAATTTCCAATCGTGAATTTTCATGTTCTGATATAAATAGTTCCTCTTTTCCTTCGTTTTCAATCAAGAAACGCTTTACATAATACAATTCGCGTTCGCCATTATAATATATAGCTGAAATTGGCTTTTTAGGATTCCATTTCTCCAGAACAATCATATCATTATCGAAATGCAAAGTCACCTCAGGTGTTACCGTTTTGGCAATACCTTTTTGATTTATGATAAGTAACTTATCTTCTCCTCTGAACTCTCCAAGTAATTCCCCTCGACCGTCAACATTTAAACGCTGAACAGTCTCATCAAACCACACTTTACGTGGTTTTAAAGTTGAAACACCTTTTTCTTTAAGTTCTACTTTTTTAATAGCGTATTTGGTTACCAAATTTCCTTTAGACTGCCTTCCTTTAATTAAAATATCGGCAAAATCGATATCCCATTTCAGCTTTTTAATACTTCCGGCCTGTCTAAGAAAAATACTTACCACTTCGGCTTCTCCGTTTGGATTCGCTGAAAAATACAATAGAGTAGAACCTTTGTTTCCGTTCGTTAAATCGTATTCCTTATCACGCGTAATTCCGGTTACAGCAAAACGTTTTATATAGGAAGGCCCGCTTTTACCATCTCGATAAATAAGATTGTAAATGGTACGCTTGTCCTTTTTCTTAAAGACATCAACATGAATAATATCTTTACCAACAAATGTTTTTGAATCTACTTTGGTTACAATCATATTACCATTTTTAGTAAACACAATCACATCGTCTATATCGCTACAATCGCAGACATATTCGTCGCGCTTTAAAGACGTTCCTACGAAACCTTCTTCACGATTAACATATAATTTTGTATTACGAATAACCACTTTAGTCGCATCAACATCATCAAACGCACGGATTTCGGTTTTGCGTTCACGCCCTTCACCATATTCTTTTTTAAGTCTGGTAAAATAAGCAATGGTATAATCGATTAAATGTTCTAAATGATGTTTTATTTGAGCAATTTGCTCTTCTAAAGCATCTATTTTTTGCTGTGCTTTATCAATATCAAATTTTGAAATACGCTTAATGCGAATCTCTGTTAAACGGACTATATCTTCTTCGGTAATTGCACGTTTTAAGTGTTTTATATGTGGCTGAAGTCCTTTATCAATCGCTTGAATAACGCCTTCCCAGGTCTCTTCTTCCTCAATGTCGCGATAGACTCTGTTTTCTATAAAGATGCGCTCTAACGAAGCAAAATGCCATTGTTCTTCAAATTCACCAAGCTTTACTTCTAAATCCTGTTTTAATAATTGAACTGTATTATCGGTACTACGGCGAAGCATTTCACTCACCCCAACAAACAACGGTTTATTATCTTCAATAACACAACCTAATGGCGAAATAGAACTCTCGCAACTGGTAAACGCATATAGAGCATCGATGGTTTTATCTGGCGATAATCCAGAAGGCAAATGCACTAAAATTTCAACTTGGGCCGCTGTATTATCTTCAATTTTTTTAATCTTGATTTTCCCTTTTTCGTTCGCTTTAAGAATAGAATCAATTAACGACGAGGTATTGGTACCGAATGGCAATTCGGTAATTACCAAAGTGTTTTTATCTAATTGCGAAATTTTTGCGCGTACACGCACTTTTCCACCACGCATACCGTCGTTATACCCTGATACATCGGCAATTCCAGCGGTTGGAAAATCAGGAACCAAAGTAAAGCGTTTACCTTGTAAATGTTTTATGGAAGCCTCAATAAGTTCAATAAAGTTATGAGGCAATATTTTTGTAGAAAGTCCTACGGCAATACCTTCTGCTCCCTGTGCTAATAACAGCGGGAACATAACCGGCAGATTTATAGGCTCTTTTCGGCGGCCATCGTAAGATGCCTGCCATTCAGTAATTTTAGGATTGTAAACAACATCGAGCGCAAATTTAGATAAACGCGCTTCGATGTATCGAGAAGCAGCAGCACCATCACCTGTTAAAATGTTTCCCCAGTTTCCCTGAGTATCGATTAACAAATCTTTTTGGCCTATTTGCACCATAGCATCGGCTATACTTGCGTCTCCGTGAGGATGGTACTGCATGGTGTGCCCTACAATATTGGCCACTTTGTTATAACGCCCATCATCTAAATCCTTCATAGAATGCATGATACGGCGCTGTACAGGTTTAAACCCGTCTTCAATTGCAGGCACGGCACGTTCTAAAATAACGTACGAGGCATAATCTAAAAACCAGTCTTTATACATTCCCGTAACACGAGTAATTGTTTCCTGTGGTTCGTCTTGTTCGTTAATTAAATCGTCGCCTTCTTCAATCATTTAAATGTGTTAGTTTTCTTTAGGCTTTCCGCTAAGCGTCACTCGCCCTTTAATTTTAATTACTCGTTTTCTATTTACAATATTTGGTTCTTCAATGTGTAAATAAGAATAATCTCTTTTTATCTCGTTTGTTCTTTCTTTAGTATACAACATTATCTTTATTTTTTAGCCTGTTTAACACAGGGGTTTATTAATTTTTGTACTACAAAATTAATTCTAAATTTATAATGTTAGCATGCTCTTTAACGAAACTTTATCATCAAATTCTTATTTTAACGCTGAAATAATGATTTATTAACAATTTAAAAAGCTGATTATTCAATAATATCCAATTCAACCTTTAAGTTATCAATTATAAACTCTTGCCTTGTTGGTGTATTTTTACCCATGTAAAAAGACAATAATTCTTCTATAGACATGTTACTATCGAGCATTACAGGATCGAGACGAATATCCTCACCTATAAAATGTTTAAACTCGTCTGGCGATATCTCCCCTAAACCTTTAAATCGGGTGATTTCTGGTTTTGGTTTTAGTTTTTCAATGGCATTGATTCGTTCTTCTTCGGTATAGCAATAAATAGTTTCTTTCTTGTTCCTTACCCTGAACAACGGGGTTTGTAAAATATATAAATGCCCTTCTTTAATCACTTCCGGGAAAAACTGCAAGAAGAAGGTGATTAATAACAAACGAATGTGCATACCATCAACATCGGCATCGGTTGCGATAACAACATTGTTATATCGTAAATCTTCTAAAGACTCTTCAATATTTAAAGCCGCCTGTAATAGGTTAAACTCTTCGTTTTCGTAAACAATCTTCTTAGTTAATCCATAACAATTTAAAGGCTTTCCTTTTAAACTGAATACCGCCTGGGTATTGACATCGCGTGATTTGGTGATGCTTCCTGAAGCCGAATCTCCCTCGGTGATAAACAAAGTACTTTCTAAGTTGCGCTCGTTTTTGGTATCGCCAAAGTGCACCCGACAATCGCGTAATTTTTTATTATGAAGACTCGCCTTTTTCGCACGATCTTTAGCCAACTTACGAATACCAGAAAGTTCTTTTCGTTCGCGCTCGGCTTGCAATATTTTACGCTGAAGCTTATCAGCTGCCTCTGGATTTTTATGTAAATAGTTATCTAAATAGGTTTTTACAAAGTCGTTTACATAGGTCCTTACCGTTGGCAAATCGCCACCCATGTCGGTCGATCCCAATTTCGTTTTAGTTTGACTTTCGAAGACAGGTTCCATCACCTTAATGGCAATGGCACTTACTACCGATTTTCTAATATCGGAAGCATCGTAATTTTTACCATAATATTCGCGAACAGTTTTTACCAAAGCCTCTCTAAACGCATTTAAATGAGTACCTCCCTGCGTTGTATTTTGTCCGTTAACAAACGAATGATACTCTTCGCTGTATTGTGTTTTACTATGCGTTAAAGCTATTTCAATATCGTCGCCACGCAAGTGAATGATAGGATACAAACGATCATCAGGGTTAATATTTTCAGATAATAAATCTTTAAGACCATGTTCACTAAAATATTTTTCTCCGTTAAAAACTATGGTTAAACCAGGATTCAGGTACACATAGTTTTTAAGCATTTTAACGATATACTCGTTTCTAAACTTATAGTTTTTAAAAATAGTTTCATCTGGAACAAAGGATACTTTGGTTCCTTTGCGGCGTGAGGTTTCATCTAAAAACTCCTGGTCGGTTAACTCCCCTTTTTCGAACTCTGCTGAAGCTGATTTATTATCACGTGTCGATTCTACTCTGAAGTAAGATGACAGGGCATTTACCGCCTTGGTACCTACCCCATTTAATCCTACTGATTTCTTAAAGGCTTTTGAGTCGTACTTACCCCCGGTGTTCATTTTAGACACCACGTCTACTACTTTACCTAACGGAATACCTCGACCGAAATCTCTAACAATCACCTTGTTTCCCTGAATGGAAATCTCGATGGTTTTTCCGGCGCCCATAACATACTCATCAATCGAGTTATCGAGCACCTCTTTAAGAAGAATATATATACCATCGTCTGGTGAAGAACCATCACCAAGTTTACCGATATACATTCCTGGTCGCATACGAATGTGCTCTTTCCAGTCTAACGAACGTATATTATCTTCGGTGTAATTGGTTTCTTCTACCATAAATTTTCAGTAAGTTTTTATTGAGATTTGATGCTAATATAATACAACACTTTAAAAAATGAAACCTCCTTTTCACAAAATTAATTAACAAAATACCCCTTGTATTTTGTTAAAAACCTCTAAACTATTGATTGCCTTGTTTTTTTAAAGAGACCACCAAGATACCAATTATTACGATTAAAGCACCAAAAAATTGTAGCAAGGTTAATTTTTCATTTAAAAAGATGGCAGCCAGTATAATTGTCGAGATAGGCCCTACTCCTGCTACGATAGCAAAGTTTGAAGAACTAATCATTTTTATGGAAGTGGACACTAAAAACGATGGAATAACAGTAGCAAAAACCGCTATTAAAAATCCGTAACCATACACCTGCCATGGAAAACTAAACAAATCTGCTTCTTTTATAAATCCATAATGAATAAACACACACAAACAAGACACTAACATAGCGTAAGAAGTGAACTTTACGACTCCAAATTTAGGAATCAGCCACCCCGTACCCACCAGATATGAAGCATAGGTTACAGCACTCAAAAAAATAAGAAAACCACCTAAAACGGTATCGGCTCCCGAAATATTAACCTCATCCCAAAACGCAATTACAACTCCCAAATACGTTAGAGCAATAGCACCCGCCTGTATTTTAGTAATTGGTTTCTTTAAAAACAATTTATTAAAAAACAAGACTATGGTAGGATACACAAACAGAATAATGCGTTCTAAACTGGCTTTTATATACGTTAAGCCTACAAAGTCAAAATAACTCGCCAGATAATACCCTACAAAACCAAAAAACACGACCCACATATAATCTTTACGAGTGACATCCATGGTTGGCTTTTCATTTCTATACAAATAGATAATGACAAGATAAAACGGAAACGAAAACAACATACGAAGCAATAAAACACTAATAGCATCCACTTCGTATTGATAAGCTAATTTCACCATCACTGCTTTAGACGAAAATAGCACGACCGCTAAAACCCCTATTAAAACACCGTAAATGAAAGATTGTGTTGATTTCATCTATTAATCTCTATTTAACTTTATTTTCAGATGCAATTACTCAAATCGCAAACATAATTTGCGATATGAGTTCGTAAACTTATGTTTTACCATCAATACATCTACTCACTTCAACTTGATTACAAGTCACTTTTCATTAAGCGAAAATAAGAGGTCGTTTTGAAAGAAAACCTAACTGTAACAAAATATTACGATGTTCAGAATCAAAAACATGTTGTTAGTCGAAAATACACAGTACGTCCTCCCTATTTTTCATAATTTACAGCTTTACACTTATCAACCCAAAAACATGAAACATTTAATTTTATCACTTATCATTACAACCACATTACTTGGTTGTCAATCAAAATATCCCGATGTTCCTGAAAACTATTACGCACTGTTAGATAGTGCACTAGTTAAAGCAAACACCAATGCACCAGAAATTTTAAAAGCTTTAACCGATGCACCCAAAAACCAAAAGGAAGGCATGGCGTTTTTAATTAGTTACATGCCAGAACGTGATTTAATTTCTTTAAAGGCCGATTTTCTTTTAGAAAATGCCGAATACGCCTATAAAGCTCGAGAACGATTTCCTTGGTGTAAAACCTTGCCTGATTCTATTTTCTTCAATGAAGTTTTACCTTATATTAATGTAGCCGAAACCAGAGATCCCTGGCGCAAGGACTTCTACGAACGCTTTTCAAAGTATGTGGAATACGAAACCAATTTAAAAGATGCCATTTTCTCTATCGCAAAACCTATCAATAAAGAGGTTAACGTAGAATACAACATTAAACGATCTATTGTAGACTCCAGCCCAAAAGAAGCCATGGCAGAAAACATGGCAACCTGCACCGGTTTATCCATTATTCTAACCGATGCCTTTCGTGCTGTTGGTATTCCTTCACGATTAGCAGGAACCCCAATGTGGACTAATATGAAAGGTAACCATACCTGGTGCGAAGTTTATATCGACAACGAATGGAAATTTATTGAATACTATCCAGATGATTTAAATAAATCATGGTTTTTAGCTGATGCCGGTAAAGCAGACCCTAACAATCCACTACACTGGATTTATGCCGTTTCTTATAAACCTACAGGCCAGTATTATTATGCAGGAAGAGCAGCAAAATTCCTTTTAAGAGAATTAGATACTACTATGTTGGATTCAGTTACAATTTCAAAATTACGCGAATGGAAACGACGGGCTGACAAAAGCAATGACAAACCCTATATTCATGGAGTGAATGTTACACAGCGCTATATCGATTTGTATGAAAAATCCTTAGCAGATTCCAAACTCGAAGAAGATGAACTTATGAGCAATATAGTTGTTTTTAAAAACGACAACACTTCTACAAGCGATGCCAGATTAGACTGTAGAGTTGATATTTATTTAGATGACAAAATTGTTGACTTTGGCTATTCGCCAAGACCTACTGACGACATGAACAAGTTTTTAAAAATTAAACTAAAAAAGAACACCAAATACAAAGCTGTTATAAGTAACCCGAAAAACAATATTGAGCAAAGTTTTTCTATGACAACAACCGATAAACCTGACGAAGAATTTAAATTTATTTTAAAATAATTCTGTCTCATTTATTTGATAACAACTTATAGTATATCCATGAAATATGCATCACTTATCCTTATTTCCTTTTTAGTCGCATGTACTAAAACACAAGTAAAAAATAGCACCGAAGTCATTGCTCATAACAAAATCACTATAATAACAAATCCTAAAGAAGGTTTAAATTCATTTGCTGCATGGGCTAAATTCCCTTCAAAATCTGAAGAGATTAGAAAAATAATGATGCATCTTACTTTAGCCTATCCAGAAAATATTAAAATTGCCCACTGGGATTATATGGATCGCGTAAAAATCATTTGCAAAGATGATAAAAACGAAGAACGAGAATTCGAAATCGGACGCATGTTAACACCTTATGGTAGCAGTTTTAAAGAAGACTGGAATTACACATGGAAAACCGATGTGACCGATTTTGCTCCGTTTTTAAGAGATAGCATTAAAGTGGTTTACGAACATTCCGGATACGAATCAACCGATACCGGTTGGGATTTAACCATAGGATTTAAAATAGATTTTGGACCTCCGGCAGCCAATTTTATTTCTGTTCAAGATATGTGGCAAGGTAATTTTCAATATGGAAACCCTAAAAATGATATTGAAAACAGCTTAACACCAATAACTATTAACAAAGAAGAGAATGCTGCCTTCGGGAGATTCAGAATCCAACACACTGGTCATGGTATGGACAGGCCTAGCGGATGTAGTGAATTTTGCAGCCGATGGCGCGAATTAAAAGTAGATGAGAAAACCATTGATAAACGCGATTTATGGAAAGAATGCAGCGACAATCCTTTATATCCACAAGGAGGCACATGGATTTACGATCGTGGTTACTGGTGTCCGGGTGATTTACAACTTCCTGATATTATTGATATCCCCTTATCCAAAAACAACCATGTTTTAGATTTAAATTTGGAACCATTTACTGCCAACAATATAGATCAACCTAAAGAACAGATTACTTCATACTTTTTTCAATATTCAGAACCCAACAATACTAATGATGTCGCTATTGAAGAAATCATTACTCCAAATAACGATGATGCCTTCAACCGTGAAAACCCTGCTGCATTTAACCCGAAAATTAAGATCAAAAACTTAGGAAAGTTTCCATTAATTTCGGTAATCGTTAAATACAAAACCAATGGCTTTGAAGAAAAAAGTTTTGATTGGAAAGGCAATCTCGCATTCAACGAATCTACCGTTATTACCATTCCTGACGAAATAGATTCTAATGCTGGAATCAATACTTTTAGCGTTACACTTATTAAACCTAATGGAATGCATGATGAATGGTTGGGCGATAATCAGCTAACATCTGAATTTGAAGATATCCCAACACTCCCACCCTCTTTAATTGTTGATTTTCTAACGAATAACAATCCTGGTGAAAATCATCTAACTATTAATAATAAGAACAACCATATTATTTTTGAAAAAAAGCCTGAAGTCATGACTCCTGCTACGCAATACTACGATACTTTAGTGCTTCCTAAAGGAAAATACAGTCTAAAACTTACCGACACAGTTGGTGACGGCCTGGAGTTCTGGTATAATAGAAAAGCTGGATTTGGAAGACTCCAGTTGAAAGATACAAATGGACAAATCATACATGTTTTTGAAAGTGATTTTGGAAATGTATTATCTTATGATTTCCGTGTAAACGACAACTTTAAACCTAGAACTGAAGCATCTATTTACTCCGCAAATATCTATCCTCGAATGACCAAAGATAGTCTTAGTATTTTCACAACTGGAAACAAATCGGGAACTATGAAAATTATTTTAACAAAAGATGGTGTATTTATTGAAGAACACGAGTTTCAAAATATTAGAAACTCTAAAACCGACCTAAACGTTAGTCATTTAGAAGAAGGACGATATGTCATGGAAATTCACCTAAACGGAACGCATTTGATGAATCGCCGATTTAACAAAATTCAATCCTAAACTTAATCATAAAAAAAATCCTGTATTGTTGTCAATACAGGATTTTATATTTTAAAGCAATCCTTTAAGACTGCTATTGAATTTATTTCAAATTAAACATTAAATAAGAAGTGCATAACATCGCCATCTTTAACAATGTAATTCTTTCCTTCAACACGCATTTTACCAGCTTCCTTTACTTTACTTTCACTTCCGTAAGTTACATAATCTTCGTAACCTATAACCTCAGCTCTAATGAAACCTTTTTCAAAATCTGAGTGAATTACTCCAGCGGCCTGAGGTGCTGTAGCACCAATATTTACTGTCCAAGCACGTACTTCTTTTACACCAGCAGTAAAATAAGTCTGTTGATTTAATAATTTGTAAGCCGCACGAATTAATTTAGAAGATCCTGGTTCGTCCAAACCAATATCACTTAAGAACATTTGGCGTTCTTCATAATCTTCCAACTCATTAATATCAGCTTCAGTTCCAACAGCAAGTACTAAAACCTCTGCCTTTTCATCTTTTACAGCCTCACGCACTTTTTCAACATATTCATTTCCTGAAACTGCCGAACCTTCATCTACATTACAAACGTACATAACTGGCTTTTCGGTAATAAACTGAGCCGGCTTCACAAAATCTTCATAATCATCTTCAGAAAACTCTAAAGCTCTAACCGAAGTTCCAGCCTCTAAAGCCGCTTTAATTTGTAGCAATACAGCTTCTTCTTTTTGAGCATCTTTATTACCTGTTTTAGCAGCACGCTTTACTTTCTCTAATTTCTTATCTACCGTTTCAAGATCTTTTAACTGTAACTCCATATCAATAGTTTCCTTATCGCGAATAGGATTTACATTACCATCAACATGAACAATATTATCATTATCAAAACAACGTAATACATGTAAAATTGCATCGGTTTCTCTAATATTTGCAAGGAATTGATTTCCTAAACCTTCTCCTTTACTAGCACCTTTTACTAAACCGGCAATATCAACAATCTCTACAGTTGCAGGTAATACACGCTCCGGATTCACCAAAGATTCTAATTTTTCTAAACGCGGATCTGGCACATTCACCACACCAATATTAGGTTCGATAGTACAGAACGGGAAGTTCGCACTTTGCGCTTTTGCATTAGACAAACAATTGAATAAAGTTGATTTCCCTACGTTTGGTAATCCTACAATACCTGCTTTCATGTATTTAATTATTAGATATAAGTATGAAGACTAAAGTCTTTAATTTTTGCGAGTGCAAATGTAGTTAATTCTAACATCATTTAAAGTATAACATTTTAATATCTGTAAAATTTACCAGATAATTAAGATTTTAATAATCCTAGAATCTCAACACCTAAATTTTATTCTATAAAACCTCACCTGCATGACAACAAATTCTTTTATCAAAAACAAATAACAATATCAATACTTTTAAATGATTTCTCGTAGGCAAAAACCTATTAACTTTTTGACTATCTTTATATTACTAACCAATCCCTTGTTAAATATGAAAAGTATTTTTACGCTCATGTTAAGCCTTTGCTGCTTAACATTTTCTTTTGCTCAACTCAGCATTTCAGGTACAGTAACAGACAATTTAGGCTCTCCTCTTATGGGGGTTAACATTGTTATTAAAGGAACTAGCAACGGAACGACCTCCGATTTTAACGGGGAATATAAAATTGATGCAAATGGCGATGCCATTTTAGTCTTTAGCTCTGTAGGTTATGATTCTAAGGAAGTTGAAGTTAACAATCAAACAAAAATCAATATCGTTTTAGAAGAAGGCGTTAGTCTTGACGAAGTGCTTTTGGTGGGTTCCCGAAGCCCAAAACGCACAGCTACCGATACACCAGTTCCTATTGATGTCCTAGATGTTTCTGGAATAGCTGCTGCAACCGGAAAAGTTGAAGTTAACGATATTTTACAATACGCGGCTCCTTCATTTAATGCAAGTAAACAATCGGGATCCGATGGTGCCGACCATATTGTTCCTGCCTCCTTGCGTGGTTTGGGGCCCGACCAAACTTTAGTGCTTATCAACGGTAAACGCAGACACCAATCGTCGTTGGTTAATATATTCGGGACTCGTGGACGCGGCAATTCTGGAACCGATTTAAATGCTATTCCTGCGAATGCCATAAAAAGAATTGAAGTATTAAGAGATGGTGCTTCGGCTCAGTATGGATCCGATGCCATTGCAGGGGTAATAAATATTGTTCTGAGAGATAATACCGATGGATTTTCTGGAGGAATAACCTATGGTGCATATAGCACAGCTATTGGTGACGGGTGGGAAGAAGCTACTGGGGAAACACTCTACAATGTGGAAGGTAAAAATCGTTTAGACGGAAAAAATAAAAACTGGGACGGTGAAACGGTTAAAATTGATGCCAATTATGGTCTAACATTAACCAATGATGGTGGATACTTAAACATTACCACCGAATTTCTTTCAAAAGACAACACACTAAGACCCGGTTTTTCATGGCGAAAAGGTTATGGTAGCGCAGGTGTTGATGGATTTAATTTCATGATTAATTCCTCTATTCCTGTTAATGATAATACAGAAATTTACGCCTTTGGGGGTCGGAATTTTAGAGACACCAATGCTAACGCATTTTCAAGAGACGCTTTCGACGATGGCGACAATCGTTCGGTGCCAAGTTTATATCCTGATGGATTTACTCCTAGAATCACCTCCAATATTACTGATGCTTCAGTATCGATTGGCGTAAGACATGAAATGCACAATGGCTGGAACGTTGATTTTAACAATACCTACGGAAAAAACAATTTTCATTACTACATTAAAAACAGTAATAACGCTTCTATGAAGAACGCCTCTCCTGTAGATTTCGATGCTGGCGGTCATTATTTATCACAAAACACTACAGGACTGGATTTTAGCAAATATTACGATGATATATTTTCAGGAGTTAGTTTAGCTTTCGGTTTTGAATACCGTACCGAAAACTTTGGAATTTTTTCTGGTGAAATTCCTTCCTATGGATTATATGATGAAAATGGTGTTGTAATTACAAACCCTGCCATTCAAACCGTTGCTACCGATGCCAACGGTGATGATTTACCTGGTGGATCTCAAGGATTTCCTGGATATAGCCCTGCTAATGAAGTAGATCGCAGCCGAACCAATTACGGAATCTATTTAGATTCTGAAATAAATATTAGTGAAGCTTTTATGTTGGCTGGAGCTGTGCGATTTGAAACATACAGCGATTTTGGAAACACCTTTAACGGTAAATTAGCCAGCAGACTAAAAATAAGTGACGATTTTTCTTTAAGAGGTTCAATTTCTACGGGGTTCAGAGCACCTTCATTAGCACAATTATATTACAATCTTATTTTTAATAATATCGTAGCAGGAGAATCTGTACCTTCACTTCTATCTGCCAATAACAGTACCGTAACCAAAGCCTTCGGTATTGGTGAGCTTAACGAAGAAAAAGCATTTAATGTCAGTTTAGGCTTCACGTTTAAAACAGGCAATTTTACAGCTACAGTTGATGCATACTCCATTACAGTGAATGACCGTATTATTTTAACAGACAATTTCACTGACCAAGCTATTCTAGGCCCTTTAAAAGTTGATGCCGCTCAATTTTTTGCTAATGGCGTTGACACAAGAACCAGCGGACTAGATATTGTTTTAGGTTACGACACCTCTGTAGGAAGTGATGGCAACATTAAAATCGGATTAATTGGAAATATTAATGATTTAAAAATTAAAGATATCCACAACGGTGATTTAAATGAATTTACATTTTTTGGCCCCTTCTCTCAAGCCTATTTGAAAGCGGCTGCACCAGATTATAAATTCGGATTAAATTTAGGATATGCGACCTCTAAGTTTAATACCAACCTAACCCTTACGCAGTTTAGCAAAGTTGAATTGCAGGATTTTCAGTGGGTAGATTCTCCAGCAACAACACAAACTGAAGCAGATGCCTTATATGAAGTCGCTACCGATATTTATAAGGCTGCATTAGTTTTAGATATTAGCCTAGGATACAATATTTCAGAAAAACTAAATATTGGTATTGGAGTGAATAATCTACTCAACAAATATCCAACCCCTCAATTTGATGGATGGACAGACCAAGGTGGTTTAGCCGATTCTGTTCAAATGGGTTCTGATGGAACTTATGCCTTCGGAAGATTAAGTTTTAAACTGTAAACCAACAAAAAATAACATAAAAAAACCCAAGCCATTAAGCTTGGGTTTTCATTATATAAATAGATTTTTTTAATTAATCTTCCGGGTGCATAAAGCGTTGCTTAGCTAAAAGCTCTTCTTCGGTTTCAACGTGATTATCATCAGGCACACAACAATCTACCGGACAAACTGCAGCACATTGTGGTTCATCATGAAACCCTTTACACTCTGTACATTTATCTGGCACGATGTAGTAAATTTCATCACTTACAGGTTCTTGTGCATCGTCTGCATCAACCTCTGTACCATTTGTTAATACAACAGTGCCTGTTAAACTTGTTCCATCTTTATAACGCCAATCGTCTGCTCCCTCGTAAATTGCAGTATTTGGACATTCCGGCTCACAAGCTCCACAGTTAATACATTCATCTGTTATAATAATAGCCATAACTTTCTATAGTTCAATTAATTTATATTGTAAATAGAAAAACATACAAAAACCATAATTTAACAGGTTTTTCGAAGTCTAATGTAACCCTTTAAATAATCGGGAATTAAAAAACTTCATTCACTACATTTTTCTAACTTTGCAGAGCAAAAATAACGCCAAAACTATTCATAACCAAATTCAGAATGAATTTACAGCAAAGAATTAATGCTTTTGTAAAATTAGGAGATTTTATACGTCAATTCTCTAACGATACTATTGAAAAACAAAATACTGTTGAATTCAACGATATATTTTTCGACGGATTCAAACATCAGTTAAAATTAGCCGAAGAACACAACGGTTGGTTTACTCCTGAAAACATCAGCTTTGCCTTAAAAGGCTGGAGTGACTCATTAACGCTTGAGAAACTAAATACCTGGCTTAAACCCTATAATATAGAAACTGTAAACCCAAAACAGGTGGCTATTATTATGGCCGGAAATATTCCTTTAGTTGGGTTTCACGACTTTATTACAGTTTTAATTACAGGGCATAAAGTTTTGGTTAAACAATCCTCAAACGATAAACACCTTCTCCCTTATTTAGCAAAGTACCTGGAATTTGTTGAACCTGAATTTAAGGGTTTAATCACTTTTACAGAAGATAAGGTTGAAAATTTCGATGCTGTGATTGCAACCGGAAGCAACAATACGGCGCGTTACTTTGAATACTATTTTAAAGACAAGCCTTCTATTATACGTAATAACCGTAATTCTGTTGCGGTGTTAACAGGACAGGAAACCGAGGAAGAACTTGAAAACCTGAGTGAAGATATTTTTAGATACTATGGTTTAGGTTGCAGAAACGTATCGAAACTTTTTCTTCCAAAAGGCTATAATTTCGATGCTTTTTTTAATGCCATGTACAGCTGGCACCCTATTATTGAAAAAGCCAAATACGCCAATAACTACGACTATAATAAAGCCGTGTATTTAATGAGCGAATTCGATATGCTTGAAAACGGTTTTTTAATGATTAAAGAAGACCAAAGTTACGCCTCGCCTATTGCCACTGTTTTTTATGAATATTACGACAGTCTGGACCAATTGAAAGAAAAATTAGAAGTCGAAGAAAAACAAATTCAGTGTATCGTAGCTAAAGGATTCAGTGAAAACGAAATCGCTTTTGGAGCCACTCAAAAACCTGAACTTTGGGATTATGCGGATAGTGTCGATTCTGTTGAATTTTTATTATCAATTTGACGAAAAAATTATTGAATTTTCAGTACTAAATACTCAATTAATTAGCAACTTTGTATCTTTAAAATCAACAACTCTACAACAGAAATGAAAAAACATAATTTTAGTGCTGGACCAAGCATTTTACCGCAAGAAGTGTTGCAACAAGCTGCAAAAGCTGTAATTGATTATAATAACGAAGGGTTATCTTTAATTGAAATGTCACACAGAAGTAAAGCTTTTGTTGATATCATGGAAAATGCAAGAGCCTTAGTTTTAGAATTATTAGGCTTAGAGGGTAAAGGGTACCAAGCATTATTTTTACAAGGTGGTGCTAGCTTACAGTTTTTAATGACCGCAATGAACCTTTTAGAGAAAAAAGCGGGTTATGTAAATACTGGTGCTTGGAGTGAAAAAGCCATTAAAGAGGCGCAAAAAATTGGTGAAATTATCGAAGTAGTATCATCTAAAGATGCTAACTTTAATTATATTCCTAAAGGTTACAACGTACCTTCAGATTTAGATTATTTACACTTAACATCGAACAATACGATTTTCGGAACACAAATTAAATCGTTCCCTACTACACCTGTACCATTAGTATGTGATATGAGTAGTGATATTTTTTCTCGTGTGTTAGATTTTACGCAATTCGATTTAATCTATGCCGGAGCTCAAAAAAATATGGGACCTGCAGGAACTACTTTAGTAGTTGTTAAAGAAGACCTTTTAGGAAAAGTGTCTCGTAACATTCCTGCTATTTTAGATTACCAAAAACACATTGGTGCAGATAGTATGTTAAATACACCTCCTGTATTTGCGGTGTATACATCTTTACTAACCTTAGAGTGGCTTAAAAAAGAAGGTGGTATTACTGCTATTGAAGAAGCTAACGAAAAGAAAGCTACATTAATGTATTCCGAAATAGACCTTAATCCTTTATTTAAAGGTTTCGCCGCTGTAGAAGATCGTTCGACTATGAACGCTACTTTTAACTTAGCAGATGAAGCTTTAAAACCAACTTTCGATGCTATGCTTAAAGAAGCAGGAATTAGTGGCGTTAATGGTCACCGTAGTGTTGGTGGTTACAGAGCTTCTATGTACAACGCTTTACCTATCGAGAGTGTTCAGGCACTAGTAGAAGTTATGAGCGAATTAGAAAACAAAGCTTAAGTTCTCTATCAATCTGACTAAACAATTAATAAACCAAAACAATTAAAAGTTTCCATTTGTAAGGAAACAAAAAATAAATAAAATGAAAGTATTAGCAAACGACGGTATTTCAAACAGTGGTATTGAAGCTCTTGAAAAAGGAGGGTTTGAAGTAATTACTACAACCGTAGCGCAAGAGCAGTTAATAAACTATATTAACGAAAAAGAAATTAGTGTATTATTAGTACGTAGTGCAACAACAGTACGTAAAGACCTTATCGATGCTTGTCCAAGCATTAAAATTATTGGTCGTGGTGGTGTTGGTATGGATAATATTGATGTTGATTACGCTAAAGGAAAAGGTATTTCTGTAATCAATACACCGGCGTCTTCATCACACTCGGTTGCTGAATTGGTATTCGCTCATTTCTATGGTTTAGCACGTTTTTTACACAACTCGAACAGAGAAATGCCTCTTGAAGGTGATACTAAGTTTAAAACTCTTAAAAAAGCCTACGGTAAAGGTGTAGAGTTAAAAGGTAAAACTTTAGGTGTTTTAGGTTTTGGTCGTATTGGTCAGGCCACTGCAAAAGTAGCTTTAGGAGCAGGAATGAAAGTTGTGGCTTTCGATCCGTTTATTGAAACTGCAAACGTAGAGTTAGAATTTTTCGATGGCCAAAAAGTAAACTTCGAAATCAATACGATTTCTAAGGAAGAGGTTTTAAAACAAGCCGATTTCATTACCTTACACGTACCAGCTCAAAAAGAATACGTTATTGGAGCGCCTGAGTTTGAATTAATGAAAGACGGTGTGTTTATCGCAAACGCTGCTCGTGGTGGTGTAGTAGATGAAATTGCTTTAGTAAACGCTATTGAATCTGGTAAAGTTGCTGGTGCTGCTTTAGATGTTTTTGAAAAAGAACCAACACCGGAAATTCAATTATTAATGAATGCTTCTTTATCATTAACACCACATACTGGTGCGGCGACTAACGAAGCTCAAGATAGAATTGGAACTGAGTTAGCTGAACAAATTATCAGCATTCTTGGTTAAAATATTAATGTGACCTTTAGGTTATATTTGAGTCCTATACATATGTATGGGACTTTTTTTTTGTACCTTGAAAACTGAATTTCAATATTAATTTTAAAATCTAAATAAGAATCATGTCAGGTATATTAGACTTATTAAACAGCGATATAGGTAAAACCATTATTAACGGGGTATCCAGTCAAACCAACCAACCGGAAAGTAAAACTCAGGATGTTTTAACCATGGGTTTACCGGTTTTGATGCAGGCCATGAAACGTAATGCAGCAACGCCACAAGGAGCAGAAGGCTTATTAGGAGCTTTAAACAGTGGAAAACACGACGGCAGCATTTTAGATAATCTGGGCGATTTATTCAACGGAGGTGTCGATGATAATGTTATCCAAGATGGTAGTAAAATCTTAAATCACGTTTTAGGCAGCAAGCAACAGCACGTAGAAACAGCTTTAGGAGCTAAGGCCGGAATTGACGCTGAATCTGTAGCACAAATTTTAAAAGTCGCTGCTCCCATTGTAATGGGTCTTTTAGGAAATCAGGCGAAACAACAAAACGTAAATAATTCTAACGGATTAGAAAATCTTTTAGGCGGATTACTAGGCGGAAATTCAGTGCAAAGCGAACAGAACTTCCTTACCGCCATTTTAGACGCCGATGGCGATGGCAGCGTTATAGACGATGTTGCCGGTATGGTTTTAGGTAGCGATAAAAAGAAAGGTGGACTTGGTGGTTTATTAGGAGGTCTCTTCGGAAAATAATCAAAAAACATATATTCATATTAAAAAAGCCAAACCGTCTCGTTTGGCTTTTTATTTTTAAAAACCGGAATAACTCAGCATTAAATATCTAAGTTTTTGTAATTTTAAGTTAATAAATCAGACTGAGTTAAAACCAACACCTGACATCTTATGAAAACAATACTTTACATCTTGGTCGTTTTTAGTTTCATCATAGGATGCCATTCTACCAAACCTGTCGCTGCTTCAAATTCAGAAGAACAATTAGATGCTGAAAAACTTAGCGATACCGTCACCATTGCCAATGATGATTTAGAATACGAAATCATTATTATAGAACCTGGGTTTAATTTTTGGTTAGCCAGTATAGCAAAACCTGAAGGCTTCTACTCCCAAGAATATTTAGAAAATAGAAATCGTATTTACGTCACCGAATGGAATAATCGAGTTTTACAACCTCAACGCTATAATTCCAATTTATACCAGATGCAAATCGACTACCAGCCTCAAATCGATTATGGTTACGAGGTAAACTACAAACTCTACAATTATTTCATCTATTTTCAATTAACCTACAAGCAACAATTAGCTGGTTTTGTTCCCAGAATTTAAATGCTTTAACTACATTTGTTGTACAAGACTTTTATGGTGCAAAAATTTAAAGAACGTTGGCAAATACAACATAACTGGCAACTCCTCTTTCCTGTTTTAGGAGTGCTTATTTTGGCGTATTCAGCGTTTAAATTATCCTATATCTTTATCAAAGATGCTCATATGGCGTTCAATATATTATTGGGAGCCATTATTTATTTTATGCTCGTTAAGTTTGTTCTATTTACTTTTAAAAAACTGGAGCATAAATGGAAAGTCGATTATCGATGGGAATTTATTCGTATTTACATTGTTTTTGCTGTAACTGGGTCATCTTCATTATTTGTAAGCAAACCCTTAATAAAACTCATCGGAATTACTAAAGAAAATCTGGGCTCGGCGTTATATTGGGTGCTTTACATCATCATCGGACTTATTTTTTATCAAATTTTACTGGTTTCTATAGGCTGGATCTTTGGTCAATTCGACTTTTTTTGGACCTTTGTAAAAAAATTATTGAAACGTATCGGATTCAAGCGTTTTTTAGAGTAGTGAAACAAGAAATTAAAGGTCATATTATGGTTAGAATGGTAGCTTTGCTTTTGGCAGTTTCGCTGCTATACCCTGCTGTTACTAAATTCGCCCATCTTTTCGCTAACCACGAGCACGATATTTGTAAAGGTGAAAAAACAACACACCTTCACGAACTGAATACCGATTGTGATTTTTACAAATATCAGGTTCACCATCAATATGCGTTTTCTCTTTTCGAGTACCATATATTCAGTACAAAAGAACAATCGCCTGAGATTGTCTCTCAATATCAATTTTTAAGCGACTACCAACGTTTACAAATCGCCCTACGCGGTCCTCCTGCCCTGGTTTAATAATGAACAAACACACGGAATATTTTCAGTGCTAACATATTATTAAATTAAAAGCCCTTTTTAGGGCTATTTAAACACACATAACATGCGATTATTATTAAATACATTGTTGCTTTTAGCAATTACTAATGTGTTTGCCCAAAATTCGTTAAAAGGTCTTGTTGTCGATAACAAAACAAACGAAAGCTTGGCATTTACAAATATATATTTATCAGACCTTGAAAAAGGGACTGTTACAGACGAAACCGGAAATTTTAATTTAGACAATCTGCCATCCGGAAACTATAAATTGGTGGTTTCTTTATTAGGGTACGAAACAAAATCGTTAAACATTAACATTCCTAACCTGCAATATATTGAAATACGCTTGGAATATTCGGCTATAGAAATGGAAGACATTATCATTTCAACACCATTCCATAAACTACAGAGTGAAAACGTCATGAAAGTAGAACGTGCTTCTGTAGAAGATTTAAACGCAAGCGGAGCCGTAAATCTAACCGAAGGCATCAGCAATATTGCAGGTGTTGAAAGCGTAACGACAGGATTAAGTATTGGTAAACCCGTAATTCGAGGTTTAAGCTCTAACCGAGTTTTGGTTTATACTCAGGGCGTACGTTTAGAAAATCAACAGTTTGGTAGTGAACACGGTCTTGGGGTTAGCAGCAATGGTATAGAAAGTGTCGAGGTTATAAAAGGTCCTGCTTCACTGCTTTATGGTAGCGATGCGCTTGGTGGAGTTTTATATCTTAACCCTGAGAAATTTGCTCAAGAAAATACATCCAGTGGCGATTTAAGTGGCAATTATTACAGTAACACACAAGGTTTCAATACAGGTGCGGGCTACAAAGCTTCTGAAAATAATTTTAAATTTTTATTTAGAGGAAGCCTTACCGAGCATTCCGATTATGATACGAAAGAGTATCGCGTGACAAATACCCGTTTTAGAGAACAGGATTTTAAAGCCGGTATCGGGTATCAGGTCAACACCTTTAAAACAGAATTCAGATACAATGTGAATAATTCTAAATTAGGTATTCCTGAAGAGATTGGCGTACAATCCACCTTAAAAGCGCCTTTGCTTCCGTATCAAAACATTACGAATCACGTATTAAGTTCAAAATCTACCATCTTCTTTAATAACTCTAAATTAGATATCAACTTAGGATACATTTATAACGATAGAAAAGAATTTGAAGATGAACATCATCATGAGGAAGATGAAGAAGCTCATGAAGAAGAACATGAGGAAGAAGAACACCATGAGGATGAACATGGCGAAGAGCATGAAATCTTAGTTCCATCGCTTCAAATGAAACTAAAAACAGCTAATTACGACGTTAAATACACCTTACCGGAATTAGGGAAATTTGAAACTATCGTAGGGATTCAAGGTATGAATCAGGTGAATACGAATTATGGTGAAGAACAATTAATTCCTGATGCGACGACCAACGATTTCGGGGTTATGGCAACTTCACACATTCACTTTGAAACTATAGACATTCAACTTGGTGTACGTTACGACAACCGTAATATCAATGTTGTTTCAGGATTAAATCGTGACTTTAATAGTTTTAATGGTGCCTTAGGATTTAAAACCAATCTATTTGAAAATCTAACAGCACGTGTCAATTTTGCTTCAGGATTCAGAGCACCCAATTTAGCCGAGTTAACCTCTGATGGTATTCATCATGGTTCAAACCGTTACGAAGTTGGAAATGCTAATTTAAATAACGAACAAAACTTCCAAACCGATATTGCTTTAGAATTTAAAAATGAGCACGTTGAGTTTTTTGTAAACGGATTTTACAACAAAGTAAACGACTATATTTACTTATCACCAAATGGTAATATTGTTGATAACACTCCTGTTTTCGACTACATTCAAAATGATGCCAGATTATACGGTGGTGAAGTTGGTGTGCACATTCACCCGCACCCTATCCACTGGCTTCACATTGAATCGAGTTTTGAAACCGTTACCGGAAAACAGGCCAATGATGAGTATTTACCGTTAATTCCAGCTAATTCTTTAAGTAATGTGCTTAGAGTTGAGTTTGAAAGACCTTGGCTTAAAAAAGGATATACGTTTGTAAAACTAGTGAGTACCTTTAACCAAAATAATGTAAGTACGTTTGAAACCTCAACTGATGGTTATAATTTACTAAGTGCTGGTTTTGGAGGAAGTTTCAATCTGTTTAAAAATGAAGCTACTCTTAGTATTTCAGGAACCAACCTAACTAATAAAACCTATATCAACCACCTGTCGCGTTTAAAACCCGATGGTATTTTCAATATGGGCAGAAACATTAATATCGGGTTGAAATACCAATTATAACCCACAAAAAATCCCTTTCTTGTTAGAAAGGGATTTTTTTTATTTTTAATCTTTAGATTCTTTCTTAAATACATAAGTATAAAGCCACATCAAGGTAAAGGTTGGAATTACATCAAATCCCGGTAAAGCCTCTTCCACAAACGTTACAACTCCTGCAATTTTACCTGCTTTCCCTTTATATAATTTAGTCATTAACCATCCTGAAAGTGGCGCCCAAACAATATCTGAAAACTCCCCTATTCCAGGAATTAAAAATGACACGTATCCCAAGGCATCAAACAAGATACCTAATGCTAATTTTTTGTATTTACCCATTAAATAAAACTTATATAGACTTTAAAATTACAATTTAAACATTTCAATACTTTCTATCCAAAATAATTCAGATGCAAAAAATTGGAGTCTAGTTTTTATTATCCGATCTGATTTATCTCTTGCTGATTTAACAACAAACCTTGCTTTTGAATTGTTTAAATCTAACGTATATTTTTCATCAAAGTGTTTTTCTTTATCCGTAAAAAATGAAACCACTTTGTTTTCATACAACCAGATTCCTTTTCCATATTTGTTGACCACTGGTGGTTTGCCTGATTTCATATCGTTATAAGAATGAAAAACAAATGTACCATCTTGATTTAATGTCAATGTATATTCTATTAAATGACTTTCTTCTTTTCCAAGTGTAAGCTTGTAATCACCTACCAAATCATTTGATTGAGCAAAAGAATTTAATTGAAATACAAAAATTAAAATGAATGTAATTCGCTTCATAACATGTCTTTTCTTCAAGACATCAAGAAATATACCACGAATTATTTACCTATCAATTTCAAAAACTCGTTTCTGGTTTCTATTTTTTCAAATTGTCCGCGAAAACCTGAAGTCGTTGTTAATGAGTTTTGTTTTTGCACACCACGCATCATCATACACATGTGAGACGCCTCAATAACCACCGCAACGCCTTGAGGTTTTAAGGTATTATTAATACAATCTAAAATTTGTTCAGTTAAACGCTCTTGCACCTGAAGACGTCTCGCAAACACATCAACCACACGTGGTAATTTACTTAAGCCTACAATATGTCCGTTAGGAATATAGGCAATATGTGCTTTTCCGAAAAACGGTAAAATATGGTGCTCGCAAAGAGAATACAACTCGATGTCTTTAACAATAACCATCTCGTTATAACTCTCTTCAAACATGGCGCCTTTAAGAATTTCCACCGGATCCTGATGATAACCCTGAGTTAAAAACTGCATGGCTTTAGCGGCACGTTCTGGTGTTTTTAATAATCCGTCACGGCTGGTATCTTCCCCTAAATTACTGATAATTTTATTGTAATTATCTTTAATATCTTCGGTTAGCTCGTCGTTATATTCTTCGAATGATTTGTAATGCATTTCAATTTTTTTTGAAGAATAAAGATATAGCTTAAATCGCATTTGGCAATAAAAAACAATTCTTAATTGTACAGAACGGCTTAAAGTAGTAAATTCACGGCTCCTATTTCACAAAGATGATTCAAGCAAAAAACATACATAAATTTTATAACGATTTAGAAGTATTAAAAGGAGTTAACCTGCATATTAAAAAAGGCGAAGTGGTTTCTATTGTAGGTGCGTCTGGTGCTGGCAAAACAACACTTTTACAAATATTAAGCACACTAGACAAAGCCTCTTCTAAGGAAGACTACCAGTTAACTATTAATGGTATTGAAATTGCAAATTTAAAAGATAAAGCCTTAGCAAAGTTTAGAAATGAACACATTGGTTTTATCTTTCAGTTTCATCAACTACTTCCGGAATTTACGGCTTTAGAAAACGTTTGTCTACCTGCCTTTATTAAAGGCACTAAAAAGGCAGATGCCGAAAAACGCGCCAAGGAATTACTGGACTTTTTAGGGTTATCGCATCGTTACGACCATAAACCCAATGAGCTTTCTGGCGGAGAGCAACAACGTGTCGCTGTAGCTCGCGCTTTAATTAACAATCCGGATCTAATTTTTGCCGATGAACCATCCGGTAATTTAGATAGTGAAACTGCTGAAAACCTACACAGCCTATTTTTTAAACTGCGTGATGAATTCGGACAAACCTTTGTTATTGTTACGCATAATGAAGAATTGGCCAACTTAGCCGACCGAAAACTGGTCATGGTAGATGGTAATATTACAAATCAATAAATTCCTAAAATTGCCGATATTAAAAAAGAACGGCTTATTGAAATTCAATAAGCCGTTCTTTATATGAATTAGTTTTAAACTCTTAAATTCCAAAAGGAAAGTTCTTACCTAAAATAGTTACCATTTTAGTATTATAATTTAATTTAATATCTTCAATACTTGCCACATCAATATCTAAAATACCTGCCTTGATACTTCTTGGTAATAACGCAAAATGTAGTGACTCTTCCACAGTTAGGCTATAATCAACACCTTTAGAACTTCTTCCATGTTGTATACCATCTAGCAAATATTCATCATCCCAAATATTTAAGGGCGTATCACTTCCTGCTACCCATGTTCTGGTTGAATCTTCTGTATATTCAATAGTAGCTCCAGTTGAAGTTGTTATTTTTCCATCGGTAATCGTTACGCTATATTCTAAATCACCATCTGTATTTTCTCCTAAATTTTCAACAACGTGAGTGCCTTCAACTTTATACTCCTCATGATAATAATTGGTAAATGTTGATGTATGCATACTTCCTTCCACGCCATACCAATTAGAGGAAACGATGGTTACAATGCCTTTACGAGTAATACCATCTTTACACAATACACCCATTCCATAATCGATAGTAATTGTTTTTGGGAAGCTTGTAAAATCCATAGGATCTATAGTAATTACAGGACCATCGGCTTTAGTTGATGTTAATTTTGCTGAAGCTGACGCCGTACCCTCGGATGTTAAAACAGCATCTCCACTATTGTTACCAATATCCTGAAACACCTTATTTACTGTTGAATATTCAGTTAAAGCTTCGATAGCAACCGTTGTATCCAGAGTATTTTTAACAGTCTCTCCGTCACAACTGGCTAATAAAATGGCAAAAATTGGGGCAATAATTTTTTTCATAATACATTATTTTTGATGAACTAATTAACGTCATAAAATTTAATTCTCACTTAAAAAACAATAAAAAATAACATTTCAAAGTTAATTTATGCATTTCATCGGCAATTTCAACAAACAAATACATTCCTGCTATTCGGGTTTTAACATATTTATAATAAGCTCTTCAGGTATTAATTGGTATTTTTGATTTCGACAAAAACCAAAATCCATTTTTTCATATTGAATTCATCTGAACTTAAAGAATTTCTTGACGCTAAAGTTGAACAATACAACAGCCCTAAGTTTATAGAAAGCGACCCTATACAAATTCCTCATCTGTTTGCTAAAAAAGAAGATATTGAAATTGCTGCCTTTTTAACCTCAACCATTGCCTGGGGAAATCGCAAAAGCATCATCACTAATGCGAATAAGTTAATGGATATGTTAGGTCATTCTCCCTACGATTTTGTTATGAATCATTCTAAAACCGACTTGGAACAACTGGAACATTTTGTACATCGTACGTTTAACGGCGATGATGCGATTCAGTTTATTAAGTGTTTAAAACATATTTATACTAAGCATCACGGACTGGAAGCCTTGTTTAGTAAACATGCTAAACCAGATTCGGTTCAACAATCCATTTCGGAATTTAAAAAAACTTTTTTTGAGATAGACCATTTACAGCGAACACAAAAGCATGTGAGCGACCCGTTAAAAAATTCGGCAGCCAAACGTATAAACATGTATCTCAGATGGATGGTAAGGCCGAACAATACCGGTGTAGATTTAGGAATATGGAAAGGTATCACTCCCGCTCAATTATCCTGTCCGTTAGATGTTCACTCTGGTAATGTTGCCCGGAAATTAGGCTTATTAAACCGAAAACAAAACGATGGAAAAGCCCTTTTTGAACTCGATACAGCATTACGAAAATTAGATCCAACAGACCCTGTAAAATACGACTTTGCTTTATTTGGACTAGGTGTATTTGAAGGCTTTTAAAAATTAATCAATCATAATAAAACTAATAATCTATGACAAAACTCTTTACCCTGCTTCTTTCGGTTTCTGTAATTACTCTTTTTGCTCAAAACAGAAAAATCCCAACAGATACCACCGTCGTAACGACCGATACTGCTACTATTAATGGAAAAAGTTTTCAATATACGGCTACCACAGGCACACAACCTGTTTGGAATACAAATGACGAGCCTATTGCGACCTTATTTTACACCTATTACGAACGTAATGATGTAAAAGACAGAGCCAACAGACCTTTGGTTATTTCTTTTAATGGCGGACCAGGGTCTGCTTCCGTTTGGATGCACATTGCTTACACTGGACCTAAAGTTTTGAATCTTGATGAAGAAGGCTATCCAATTCAACCTTATGGTATAAAAAATAATCCGCACTCTATTTTAGATGTTGCCGACATTGTTTATGTAAATCCGGTAAATACAGGCTATTCAAGAATGATAAAGAACAAAGAAGGCAAACTACCTAACAGAGAGACCTTCTTCGGAATTAATGCCGACATTAAATATCTGGCAGAATGGATTAACACGTTTGTAACTCGAAAAAATCGCTGGGAATCGCCTAAGTACCTGATTGGTGAAAGCTATGGCGGTACTCGTGTTATGGGCTTAGCTAATGCATTACAAAACAGCCAGTGGATGTACTTAAATGGTGTGATTATGGTTTCACCTGCCGATTACAAACAATACAACACAGGTCAACCGGAATACTCGGCACTTAACGTTCCATATTATGCGGCGACAGCTTGGTATCATGATAAATTACCTTCAGATTTACAGCAAAAAGATTTATTAGAAGTGTTACCTGAGGTTGAAGATTTTGCAATCAACAAACTAATACCAGCTATTGCCAAAGGTGGATTTATTTCAGAAACTGAGAAAAACAGTATCGCAGAGCAATACGCTAAATATACAGGATTAAGCAAAACAGCTATTCTTCAGAATAACTTAGATGTACCTACAAATTTCTTTTGGAAAGACTTGTTACGTGATGAAAGCGGACATATTATCGGTCGTTTAGATTCCAGGTACCTTGGTTTAGACAAAAAAGACATTGGCATTAGGCCTGACTACAGTCCAGAGTTAACCACGTGGAATCATGCCTTTACGCCTGCTATTAATTATTACATTAGAGAACATCTTAAATTTAAAACTGATGTTAAATACAATATGTTTGGCGATGTGCATCCTTGGGACAACACCAACGATAACACCAGAGATGGTTTAAGACAAGCCATGGCGCAAAATCCGTATTTAAAAGTATTGGTGCAATCGGGGTATTATGATGGTGCAACAACCTATTTCGGAGCAAAATACACTATGTGGCAAATTGATCCTAGTGGAAAAATGAAAGACCGTTTTTCTTTTAAAGGTTACCGAAGCGGCCATATGATGTACATTAGAAATGAAGACTTAAAAACGGCAAACGACGATTTACGTGAGTTTATAAGTAACTCTCTGTCTAATGGAAAAGCTGCTAAATACGAAGTAGATTAATAAACATATATATTTACGAAATCATTAAAGCGATTGATAAGCCCAAATTATCAATCGCTTTTTTATTTAAAAAAACATCAAAATCAATCAATCAATCAATCAATCAATCAATCAATCAATCAATCAATCAATCAATCAATCAATCAATCAATCAATCACAAAAAAATAAAAATCATTTTTAAATGTTGAAGATTAATTTACATTGGTAACACTGCATTAACCAAATCTTCATTTAAAGCCAATGTACAATTAACATGGTCAAACTATTATCGACATAATTTTACATTGTTAATTAATCAAACATAAAACCAATGAAAAAATTAGTCCTTGCGTCGGTTGTAGCTACCTCACTTTTCAGTTGCAACAACGATTTAACAACTCAGGAAGAAGCTTTAACTACAGCCAATGCTTCAATGCCTCTAAAAGGAAACAAAGTCACATTACAGGCTCACTCAGTAACACCAAACTTTTTAAAGTTAAAACCAGGATTCAAAAACCTATCTGTTTATCCTATTTTATCTTCAGAAGATGTTTTAGTTGAGTCTCCTAATTTCGTTTACGGAAGTATGGCCGATGGCGCTGCTTTGATGAAAAACGAAGACGGAACATTTACACTTATCAATAATATAGAAGCCGATTATTCAATCGCAAGAATAACATTAGACGAAACCTTCAAACCAGTTCACGGAGAATATATCTTAAACGCTGCTGCTACGGCAAATACGGCACAATGTTCTGGATCTTTAATCACTCCTGAAGAGCATGGGTTTGGGCCATTATACCTTTCTGGAGGTGAATGGGGTGGTGCTTCTAAAGGTGTATTCGTTACAAATCCTTTTAAAGATGCCAGCGAAGCTTCAATGGCTAACTTATTACCTGCTTTAGGGCAATGGTCTACAGAAAATGCCGTTGCCATGCATAAAAATGCATTCCCTGGAAAAACGGTGGTTTTAATTGGCGATGATACCAGCGATAACAACATCCCTTCTGGTCAATTAGCGATGTATGTTGGCGAACATGCTGATTTAGAAAATGGTAACCTTTACGGTTTAAAAGTACTTACCGAAGGTATTAACTACGAAATGGATATGAAAGAAGGTGTGTCTTACGATATTACTTTCGAAGAATACAGTGAAAGAACCCTTGATGAACTAGAAACAGAATCTAGAGCTAAAGGCATTATGGGCTTTTCACGAGTTGAAGATATTGACTGGAGAAAAGGTTCTGTGGAAAATAATAGAGAGTTTTTCTTTGCTGTAACTGGAAGAAAAAAAGATGCTTTACTTAATAAGGGATCTTTTTACGGAAGAATCTATCATGTTATTTTAGATGAAAACAATCCGTTATCTGGAACTATTACTTGTGTATTAGATGGAGATATTTTAGACGGTAAAGCCAAAGAATTCCACAGCCCTGATAACTTAGTAGTTACTGAAAACTATGTGTATATCCAAGAGGATCCTAACGGATACCCTGATACTCCTGCAAAAAGTCACTTTGCGCAATTATACGAATACAACATTGTTTCTAAAAACCTTAAAACAGTTTTAGAGTGTGATCAGGAATTGGCTGCTAGTGCAGGTTATGGGTCTACAAGCAATGATTGGGAAATCACCGGTATGATTGACATTTCTGAAACGGTTGGTGTAGACAGAACCTTTTTATTAATTACTCAAAACCACGGTTGGACAGATGCTAACTTTACAGATCCTTTAGCAAACCCAAATCCTGCTTCAAACGAAGGTAGTATGCTGTACGTAATTCAAGGCTTAAAGCGATAACATCCTATGAAATTTATATTTAAAAAAGAGGCTTACGTTTTCATAGGCCTCTTTTCCCTGTTATTAACTTCCTGTTTACAAGAGCAAAAAACGGCTTACTTGAACAAGGAAGAACATAAAAACGAAATACTTCAAAAGACATTTTCAAATGAATTATTACTAACAATAAACTATTTAGATAGTTTATCTAAATCAGAAAACGCAAAAGATTTAGAAAAACATTATTTACAAGCCAGATTACATTTTAAAAAGGCCGAACCTGTTTTGGCTTTTGTCGATTCTGAAAATTATAAATTTTTAAATCAGCCCAATATTTTAAAGATTGAAGAAGAAGATGCCACCGATATAAAAATTAACAATCCCACCGGATTTCAGGTTTTAGAAGAAGAAATTTTTACCGATGCACCTGGCATTAAAACGATAACCGACCATGCTATAAAAACAAAAAGCAGATTAGAGCTTATTGAAAAGAATCTGAATTTTAATTACATCAAGCCCTATCATGTATTGTGGATGATTAGAGACCAAATTATCAGAACCGCTTTAACCGGAATTACAGGTTTCGATTC
This sequence comes from Aestuariibaculum suncheonense, assembly GCF_014596935.1. Lineage (GTDB taxonomy): Bacteria > Bacteroidota > Bacteroidia > Flavobacteriales > Flavobacteriaceae > Aestuariibaculum > Aestuariibaculum suncheonense. The sequence goes on from NZ_JACVXC010000003.1 coordinate 593,580, forward strand.
TCCGGTTTTAGAGCATTCACTTTCTGAAGGTCAAATCACCTATTCAGCTTTAAAAGCATATTTAGACATTTATAAAGATGAATTTAATGATCAGACCCTTTATAAAGCATGGGAACAGGCTATTGAAAAAGCCCTTAACGCACTGACCGGCGAGTTTAATAGCTTTAACCGTTACGCCTTCATTAAAAATAACACACATAACAATCTCAAACTTTGGAATAAAACCGTAAGCGACTGGAAGGTGAAATTTCCGTTTACTAAAGCTATAAATAACGACGCTACGTCTTTATTCTCAAAAAACACGTTTAACCTCAACCATTTTTCCGATTACAACGATAGCCTAACGGAGGTTAAAATAAACTTAGGTAAAAAGCTGTTTTTTGAAACCGAACTGTCAGCATCAAAAACGATAAGTTGCGCCACATGCCATATTCCTGAAAAAGGCTATTCCGATGGTTTAACCATTTCAAAAGGCGTGACCAGAAACAGCCCTACCCTGCTTTATGCCGGATTGCAAAAAGGTTTTTTCTACGACAATCGCTCTGGAAGTCTGGAAGGACAAATTGTTTCGGTTATCAATAATGAAAATGAGTTTCATAGCGATTTAGAAGCTTTTGAAAACACCATTAAACATAATACTTGGTATGTTGAAACTTTTAAAACAACCTTTAACGACTCTATAAACCAAGAACATATCAGGCATGCTATTGCAAGCTTTATTCGTAGTCTGGCGCCGTTTAATTCTAAATTCGATAATAACATAAACGATTTAGATAACACGTTAACGACCTCTGAAATTAACGGATTTAACTTATTTACCGGAAAAGCGAAATGTACAACTTGTCATTTTGCGCCCTTGTTTAACGGAACCGTACCTACAACATTTAAGGAAACCGAAATGGAATTGATTGGTGTTCCTAAAACCAATGATTCTATTAACGTAGAAATAGATGATGATTTAGGACGATATGATTTGTTTCATACACCGGAACGTAAACACTTTTTTAAGACCACTACCGTAAGAAATGTCGCGAAAACGGCCCCATACATGCATAACGGTGTTTTTAACACTCTAGAGGAAGTCCTTGACTTTTACAACAAAGGCGGTGGTGCAGGATTGGGTATTGCATTGGAAAATCAGACCCTACCTCCCGATGCTTTAAATCTAACTTCTAGCGAAATTAAGGATATAATTGCCTTTTTAAATAGTCTTACTGACGAAAAGGAAAACACCCCATCATCCATCTAAAAACAAAAAGCCTGATAAATTTTATCAGGCTTTTATATTAATTTATTTTAAAATTATCCTTTTAACCAGGCTTCACGAAGTTTCTTTTGTGCTTCAGTAGCATCTGGTTTTTCAATAATACCTTCACCAAAAGTATACGATTGTGTTGTGGTTGTTTTAAGCTCAACATCCTCGCCATTTCTTTCTAAAGTCACATCAATGGCTTGTCCTGGATTCCAGCTAAACATTAATTGTAGTAATTGATTAGCATTTTGCATCGTCATTTCAGTTCCGCTAACGGCTTTTAATACATCTCCAGGTTGTACACCATTATCATTCCAGAAACTGTTATCTTTTACAGCCTCACTGAAAAATATTTTACCTGCTTGAGGGTCGGCAGCAAAAATTAAAGCACCACCATTAAATACATAGTTGGTTTCAATACGACCTTCTCCAATTTCTAAACCTACTTTGTTAAAATAGTCGTTGTAATTAATTGGAGTATCTCCAATAACATGAGTGTCGAAAAATGCACGTAACGATGGATAAGTCATAGCGACAATCTCATCTATTAATTTATCATCTTCAAACGGTTTATCTTTCCCATATTTACTCGATAATTCTTTCATTAGTGATAAAATTCCACGCTGTCCGTTGCTTTCTTCTCGTAAAATAATATCGATACACATACCAATTAAAGCGCCTTTTTGGTACACGTTTAGGTACTGATCTTTATACGGGTCTTTTAGCACATTTTCACTCATAATGGTAAAACTCATAGCATCATCCATATTTTTAGCCCCTTGAATTTTCTGGATGATTTTATTATAAAAATCAGCTTCACTTACTAAATCTTGATTCACTTGAAATAAGGTTGCAAAATACTCAGTTACGCCTTCATACATCCATAAATGCTTTGAAAACGTTGGATTGTTATAATCGAAATAATGCACATCTTCAGAGTGTACACTTAACGGAGTTACAATATGGAAAAACTCGTGTGACACCACATCTACCATGCTTTCGGCTAACTCTTCGTCGCTTGATGCTTCCGGTAAAACCACTACAGTCGACGTGTGGTGTTCTAATGCCCCATAACCTTTTGGAGATTCGGGTAACCCTTCAGATAAATACAAGAAAATATCGTAACGAGGTGTAGAATTGATATCACCTAAAAACGCTTTTTGTGCCTTCATCATTTTATACATCGCATCTTTTAAAGATGCTGCCGAATGCACTTTGTTTGGCGAATATACACTCAATACTATTTTAATATCGCCTACCTGAAATTCTTCAACCGTTAAGTTCCCATAAAACATTGGGTTATCAGTAATATCAAAATAACGCGTTGCAAAATAACTTGTTGTTACAAAACGTCCGTCTTCACTGGTTTTAGAAGCTACTTCTTGTAACGCTGAACTTCTTGTAAAGTTTGAAGGCGCCGTAACATCTAACTTATATTGGTTATTTTTTAATGAATCGAAATACCCGATGAAGCCGTGTAAATTCAACACATCGTTTGTTTGTTCTATATTGGTTCCTGCAGGTGAAAATGGTTGTTCTCCACCAATCCCTCCTACTTCTTCAATATCGAAAGTATCATTAACGAGATACGTAATCTTATCTAACTTTTTTGCATTGGTTATCGTCCAGGTATTCACGTCTGCTTTTTCAACCGGCATTTCATTACCATCGTAATCGAACGCCTTAAAATCATCTACATATTTCCCAAAATCACTTACGGAATAAGTTCCCTGTACAACTCGAGGCAATCTATACGTTACCGTTTCATTAGTAAAACGTCCCGGATTAATGGTTACTGGCGCTTTATCGTTTACAATATGTGATAAATTTATAAATGTTTCAATTGGAGTGTTTACTGCTAAATCGTTACTTGAATTTTTTGAAGTACCACAACTAGCCATCAAAATACCCGCAAATAGCGCGGCAATAGGTTTTGTATTCATTAAGTTGATTTTTTTGATTTTTTAAACGTGACGTCCAAATTACTATTTCTGTTACACATTAAGCTCATAAGGTTTTGTTAAAATGATGTTTTACGTATATTCGCCGCATGTATAAGCCACTAATAAGTATATTAACGCCTTTCAAAAATACAGAACAATACCTTACAAATTGCATTGAGTCTGTAATAAATCAGACATATTCTAACTGGGAGCTACTTATTATCGACGATAGTTCTACTGATGGCAGCTATAATCTGGTTAAATCGTTTGCTGAAAGAGATGCCAGAATCAAACTTTTTAAAAATTCTGGAAGCGGTATAATTGATGCTTTACAATTGGGATATAGTAAAAGTTCTGGTGATTATATCACGCGTATGGATAGTGATGATATCATGCCGAAAAATAAACTTGAAATTTTACTGAATAACCTTTTAAAACACGGCAAACAACATGTGGCAACGGGTTTGGTGAATTATTTTTCACAACAAGGCATTAGCGACGGCTATAGTAAATATGAAACCTGGCTTAACAATCTCACAAAAACCGGAACTAATTATACTGAAATTTATAAAGAATGTGTAATTCCCTCGCCTTGCTGGATGATACATCGCGAGGATTTCGATGCCTGTGATGGTTTTAATCCCAGACGTTATCCTGAAGATTACGATTTAACCTTCCGATTTTATAAAAACAATTATAAAATTATTCCGTGTGATAAACTCCTGCATTACTGGCGTGATTACCAAACAAGAACCTCAAGAACACATGATAATTACGCCGAAAACACCTTTTTAGATATTAAAATGCATTATTTCTTAGAGTTGGATTACGATAAAACCAGACCTCTAGTGGTTTGGGGTGCTGGGTGGAAAGGAAAAACCGTAGCTAAAACGCTTATTAAAAACAATATTCCGTTTGAATGGATTTGCGATAACCCTAATAAAATAGGTAAACACATTTACGATCAGGAAATGAAACCATTCAGACATTTAGAAGCTATAAATCAGCCACAAAGTATTGTAACGGTGGCTAACCCTAACGCGCAAATTAAAATAAAAGCCTACTTCAAAAACCAAAACATGTTTCCAATGACCGACTATTTTTTCTTTTGCTAATTTAGTTTTCGCTTCCTGAATTTTCAATTACAAAAAATTCATGTACTTTTATGTACTTTTCAATCTATATAGACAAGTATGCAGTTTAAACACCCCGAACTTCTTTACGCTTTATTTTTACTGCTCATCCCTATTATCATTCATTTATTTCAACTTCGAAAATTTCAAAAAGTTGAATTTACCAATGTCGCCTTTTTAAAACGCGTTACCATTGAAACCCGTAAAAGTTCACAAATAAAAAAATGGCTAGTATTATTTGCCAGACTCCTACTTTTAGCTTGTATCGTACTGGCATTTGCACAGCCTTTTACATCGAACTACGATAATTTTAACACAAAAAAAGAAACCGTTATTTATTTAGATAATTCTTTTAGTATGCAGGCTAAAGGCAATAACGGTGAACTTTTAAAACGTGCTGTTCAGGATGTGATTAGCAATGTCCCGGAAGATGAAACCGTGTCGATTTTAACTAACAATAATACATTTAGAAACACCAACATTAAAGCCGTTAAAAACGATTTATTGCAATTAGACTATACCGCCAACAATTTAACGCTCGATGCTGCTTTGCTTAAAAGTAAAACCTTATTTAGCAAGCAAAAGGGCATTTTAAAGCATTTGGTGTTTGTATCAGATTATCAGCGAAGTGAATCAGCTTTCACTCCTGAAACAGATAGTCTAACAACCATTCATTTAGTTAAACTGAATCCCGTAAACGGTAACAATGTAGCTATAGATTCGGCTTATATTTCGGAAAGTAGTGCCACAACAATCATATTAAAAGTTTTATTAACGAACAGCGGTGAGACTATAGAAAACTTACCTGTTTCGTTATTTAATGATGATAAATTAATAGCGAAAACTTCAGTGTCCTTAGAAGATATAGCTGAAACCACCTTTTCGCTTCCGGCGAATGAAATCATCAATGGAAAAATTACAATTGATGATGCCAGTCTACAATTCGATAACACCTTATACTTTAATATTAACGACACCTCTAAAATTAAGGTTTTATGTATTAATGCTAGTGACGACGACTTTTTAAAACGCATCTATACCGAAGATGAATTCATTTACTCTTCGGTTTTGGAAAAACAGTTAAATTATAACGATATTGAGCAACAACAACTCATTGTGTTAAATGAATTAAAAGACATTCCGAATGCTTTGGTTGCTGCATTGAAATCGTTTACCAATCAAGGTGGTTCATTATTAATCATCCCCTCTGATGAAGCTAATATCAATTCATATAATGCTTTATTGGGAAATTACGGTTCTAGTTTTCATTCAGTTACTAAAGCTGAAAAACGGATTACCACCATCAGCTATGCACATCCACTATACAATAGTGGTGTTTTTGAAAAACAGGTGAATAATTTTCAGTACCCTAAAACGGAAAGCTTCTATGATATTTCCTCAAATAATGCTTCGTCTGTTTTACAATTTGAAGATAGCAAACCATTCCTATATCAAAACAAAACAGCTTACGTGTTCACTTCGGCGTTGAATAAAGACATCTCGAATTTTAAAAGTTCGCCTTTAATTGTTCCAACCTTGTATAATATTGGAAAATTTAGCTTACAACTTCCAAAATTGTATTACACCATTGGCAAAGATAATACATTTGATGTGGCGACCACCTTACAACAAGATGCTATTTTATCGTTGGTGAAAGACGACATCAACATCATTCCTAAACAGCAATATTTCAATTCTAAAGTGGCTATATCAACTTCAGAAACACCAGATATTGCCCATATTTATAGGGTGATGAATAAAAAAGAAACTCTTAAAAAAGTAAGCTACAACTACGATCGTAGCGAAAGTAATCTGACTTACATGACCTTAGCATCTGCAAAACACATCACTATAAGTAATTCGATAACCGAAATATTCGATAGCATAAAAAGTGATACAAAAGTTAACGCCTTATGGAAATGGTTTGTTATTTTTGCACTAGCATTTTTGATTATCGAAATGGGCATCTTAAAATACTTTAAATGAACATACTTATAAAATCTGCCACCATTATAGATCCTCAAAGCGAGTTTCACAATACAACTCAGGATATATTAGTTGAAAATGGTGTCATTACCAAGATTGAAAGTAACCTTACAAATCCCGGAAATTACCAAGAAATAACCTTAGATAACCTGCATGTTTCACAGGGCTGGTTTGATAGCAGCGTGTGTTTTGGCGAACCTGGTTTTGAAGAACGCGACACCATTGAAAACGGACTAAAAACAGCGGCCGCTTCGGGTTTTACCGCAGTAGCGATGAACGCGAATACCAATCCGGTGATTGACTGTAATGCCGATGTTACGTTTGCAAAAGCCAAAGCAGCAAACCAAGCTACCTCTTTATTACCAGTTGGCGCATTAACCGTAGAAAGTAAAGGTGTGGATTTAGCCGAATTATTCGACATGAATACGGCTGGTGCGGTAGCGTTTTACGACTATAAAAAATCGATTTCTAATCCGAACTTAATGAAAATTGCTTTGCAGTATGCATCGAATTTCAACGGATTAGTATTTTCATTTCCTCAGGAAAATAAAGTTGTTGGTCATGGGGTTATGAACGAACATATCATCAGTACCAAATTAGGTTTGAAAGGTATTCCAGCTTTAGCAGAAGAATTACAAATAGTACGCGATCTATTTTTATTGGAATATACCGGAGGTAAATTACATATTCCTACCATTTCTACTCAAAAATCAGTGGAATTGATTCGTGAAGCCAAAGCTAAAGGTTTAGACGTTACCTGTAGCGTGGCTATTCACAACTTATACTTTACAGATGAAGCCTTAACCGACTTCAATACGCATTTTAAAGTTTTGCCGCCTTTACGTACGCAAACTGATTGTGACGCCCTTAAAGCAGGTTTGGTTGATGGCACCATCGATATGGTAACCAGCGACCACAACCCTTTAGACGTCGAACATAAAAAGGTAGAGTTTGATCATGCTGCTTATGGTACAATTGGTTTAGAATCTGCCTTCGGAGCTTTACAAACATTGTTCAACACTGAACAAACCGTTAAACTATTAACGCAAGGTAAAGGTCGATTTGGCATTTCAGAACATTCAATTTCAGTTGGAAATCCTTTAGATGCGACTTTATTCAACCCGAATACTGAATATGTGTTTTCTAAAGCCGATATGGTTTCAAAATCAAACAACGCTATTTTTGAAAATGAAACCTTAAAAGGTCAGGTTTACGGTATCATTGCCAATAATATTATCGCTTTAAAATAATACGACCATGGATAACACGACAATACAAAACGGAAAAACAATGGCAATTATCAGCCATATTACCTTCGTTGGATTAATCATCGCTATCATTATGAATGCTGATAAAAAAAATGCTTACACTGCATTTTATAATCGTCAAATGCTAGGACTTATCATCATGCTCTTTATTGCTCAAATAACCGATAAATATTTAAATGGTACGCTAGGCTATATTTTCTGGCTGATTTCGGCGGTATCCTGGTTATATTCTTTCATCAATATTTTACAAGGTAAATTAAAACCATTACCGTATGTTGGAGAAAAATTTCAAGAATGGTTTGCTAATATTGGCCGATAATATGACAAATACAGATCTTTCTTTATACCACATCACTAGGCCTTCCTCATTATCTGAAAATGCACCATTACTAATTATGATGCATGGTTATGGTAGTGATGAAAATGATTTATTTTCATTTGCTTCAGAATTACCAGAGGAATTATTTATTATTTCTGTAAAAGCACCTTACGAGTTACAGCCTTACGGAAATGCCTGGTATGCGATTAATTTTGATGCTGAAAAAGGCAAATGGAACGATAATATACAAGCTGTTCAATCACGAGATTTAATTGCCAAATTTATTGATGAAGCTCTTGAAGCCTATCCAGTTGATAAAAACAATGTAACGCTTTTAGGTTTTAGTCAGGGTAGTATTTTAAGTTATGCCGTAGCTCTAACCTACCCGGAAAAGGTAAAAAACATTATTGCTTTAAGTGGTTACATTAATAAAGATATTTTACCGGAATCGATTCATGAAACCGATTATTCGAATCTGAATTTTTACTGTTCGCATGGTAGTGTCGACCAGGTGATTCCTGTCGAATGGGCCAGACAAACGCCTTCTCTTTTAAATGCTCTAAATATTAAGCATAAATATTCGGAGTTTCCTGTGGGCCATGGTATAGCACCACAAAACTTTTTTGAATTCAAAGACTGGTTGAAAAACCTCATTTTATAGAAAAAAAATCCAGCTTAAAGCTGGATTTTTTTTCTATCATAAAACAACTAAACAATTAGTCATTTATTACCAATCGGAAACCTTCACCATGGATGTTCAAGATTTCTACTTTTTCATCCTGCTTTAAATACTTACGTAACTTCGCAATATAAACATCCATACTACGAGAGGTAAAGTAATTATCGTCTCTCCATATTTTGGTCAAAGCTAATTCGCGAGGCATCAAATCGTTTTCATGTAAAGCTAGCAAACGTAACAACTCATTTTCTTTAGGTGATAGCTTCACCGGTTCTCCGCCATTATAACGTAAAAAACGTAGCTTTGAATTTAAATCGAATTTACCAATTTTAAATTCAAATTGCTTACTATCTGAAATGGTTTCGGTAGCCTTACGTTGCATGATTGCTTTAATTTTCATTAAAAGCACTTCACTGTCAAACGGTTTGTTTAAGTAATCGTCTGCTCCTACTTTATAGCCTTTTAAAACGTCTTCTTTCATGGTTTTAGCCGTTAAGAAAACAATAGGAATATCGCTATTCTTTTCTCGTATTTCTTTAGCCAATGTAAAGCCATCTTTATAAGGCATCATTACATCTAAAATACATAAATCGAAATCGTCTTTTTTGAACTTTTCGAAGCCTTCCATACCGTTTTTAGCATGAGTGACATCGTAGTCATTCATCATTAAATAATCCTTTAGAACGGTTCCAAAGTTAGGATCGTCTTCTACTAGTAATATTCTTTTCTTTTGCTCTTCCATATTTATGATATTAGCGGAAGCTTTATGGTAAATATACTTCCCTTTTCTTTTTCACTTTCTACAGAAACATGACCTTGATGGTCTTCTACAATACGTTTCACATAAGCTAAACCTAACCCGTGACCTTTAACGTTATGTATATTTCCGGTGTGTTCTCTATAAAATTTTTCGAACACACGTTTTACGGCAGCTTTACTCATTCCGCTACCATGATCTTTTATTTTTAATAAAATGTTAGTTCCAACATTTTCTGTATACACCTCTATCTCTGGTGCTTCCGGAGAATACTTCACAGCATTATCCAGCATATTAACAATTACATTAGTAAAGTGTGATTCGTTGGCTAAGACCGATGTTTTTTCGGCATTTAAAAAGGTTTTAATATACCCTTTTCTGTCTTCAACAATTAACTCTACATGCGTAATAGCATCTTCTATTAAGTCATGTAAATTTAACCTTTCTTTACTAATATTCAGTTCGTTTTTCTCTAGTTTAGATATTCTCAATACATTTTCTACCTGGGCGTGCATGCGCTTATTCTCTTCTTTAATCATGCCCAGATAACGCACGACCTTCTCTTTATCTTCAATAATTTTAGGATTTCTAATAGCATCTAATGCTAAATTTATGGTCGCAATGGGCGTTTTAAACTCATGCGTCATATTATTAATGAAATCTGTTTTAATTTCAGATATTTTACGCTGCTTTATTAATTGGTATAAAGCACCACCATAAGTAATCATAATAATTATTGTGAAAAGAAATGATAATAAAATCATCCTTAACATAGAAGATAATATAAACTTTTTATCATTCTTAAAATTCACAAGCAACCTGTAACGTGTTTTATCACCTTCATCTGGAAAAATTCCAGCCGAAAAATTTGACTCTTTATCATACTCAAAACCGTCACTTTGCACTTTTGTCGCTAAATCTCTATCGTAAATAGCAAATTCAAAATCCAGATTAATACTATCTTCTTGAAATGCTTTGGTCAACAAATCTCGAATTTCATTTTCTGATACACGTTTATGTATAGGTGTCGATTTTTGTAATGCTTTAAATGATTTTTCAAACAATAAAAACTGTGCATCTGGCATAGCTCCGCTTTCCATAATACTTTTTATAGGATTTTCCTTAAAATCCTTATCGGTTAAATCATCATTTCTATAAATTTCAGTTGAAGACGTCCCAATGATATTTTTTATATCTAGACTATCTAAACCAATGTCAAAGAGCGTTGATGTTAATTTATAATTTTCCTCGAGAATACTACTTTTATAAATAAGCGTTTCCTTAGTGCTATTATTTTGCTGATAAATTAATAGCTGAGATACTGTAGCCGAGTCTGATTTTTTTTCTTTATCCAGACTTTGATATTCATTATAGTATTTTGCTACTTCTTCTCTTGATAACGTGTTTGCCACATTAGTGACATCCCCAATTACTGTAAATCTAAAACGGGCCTTTTCGGTTTTTAACGATCCGTTAATGTAATATGCCTGAACGAAAATAATACCTACTAAAGACAGGGTCATTAAAAGTATTAACAGGACAAATATTCTCTTACTCATCATCCAAATTTAACATTTTAACATTTAGAATTATTGGTTTTAACCTTACATTAACAAAAATGTTAAAATTATAAAGCATTCACAATTTGCTCGTGTATTCTCACAACTTGCGCTTTAGTTTTTTCTAAATTTACATTGTTTACCACAAAATCAGACAAAGCTATTTTATCTTCGTCGCTCCACTGATTTTTCATAATGGCTTCAATTTTTTCTTTTGTGGTATTATCGCGCTTTAACAAACGCTCTATACGCAACTCTAACGGAGCCGTTACGGTAATCACCAAATCACATTGCTTATTTCCTCCATTTTCAAACAAAATCGCCACTTCCTTAATCACATAAGGTGCTTTCTGTTTTAATTTCCAGGCATCAAAATGTTTATGAACTTCTGGATGTACGATGGCATTCATTTTCTGCAAGTAGGTTTTATCATTAAAAATGATATTCGCTATAAACGGCTTATTTAATTCATTATCTAGATAAACTTCCTCTCCAAACAATTCAACAAGCTTTGTTTTGATAACTTCTGAAGTCACCATGAGCTTTTTAGCTTCCAGATCGGCGATATATACCGGAATACCCAAAGCTTCAAATGCTTTTGCTACGGTAGTTTTTCCACTACCTATTCCACCTGTAAGACCGACTACCTTCATTTTGTAATTATAAACTCGATTCGTTTTTGATTGATTTTTACATTTTTAACCGTTTCAGGATACTGCGCTACTTCCGGCACTAAAAAAAACTGATTATTAACGATTTTACTAAAGTCGCAAACCACTTTAAAATCTTTCGCAGTGACGGTATTAAAATCACTTAAACTCACATAATACACTACATTAACTTCTTTTGGAAAGAACTTTAAAGTGACATCCTCAGGTACGTTGACGAGCTGTACCGGAATTTTTAAAATCCCTTCGGTAAACTTATCTACTTTAACATTCAATAGCGTTTGAACTGCTGAAAACTTTAAATCCTGACGGTTCTGCTTACTCTCCGGTAACTTTAATTTAACACGTTGTAAAACATCTGCTCTAACATCTTTTAAAGTTAAAGATTCTGTTTCTATAAAATGAATTTTCGATACCTTAACCTCCGGACCGATGATAGTAATAGAATCGGGTTTCAATTTAAATTCAGAAGCCCTGTCGTATCCCGGACTAAATTTGATATCAGACTGTAAAACCACAGGAACTTTCTTGACCATATTCTTATCGTATCTGAAAACCAAAGTATCTGGTGAAATGTTAAGCACATCAACCTGACTCCCAAACTGCGTGTTTTGCAAATAAGCTACTGTTTTGTGCCAGACAAACACAGAATCTTTTTTGTAAACGTCTTTATGAAAATCAACCGTAATTTCTGGATTTGAAAAATAGTATTTCAGCCACTTAAAACCATGCGTTTTTAAAGTAACATCTAAATGTATTGAATCGTTTAAAATCACATCTTCATCCAATACATTCACCTTTTTTATACCAAAAGATAATGTATTTGTATAATCTTTTGACAGTTTGGTGAACATTAAAATAATAAAGGCCGACAGTAAAAACAACACAAATACGTTAAGACGTTTGCTTTTTATTGAGGCTAATATTTTAGATTTAAGTTCTCTTAGCATGTCGGTTTAAAGAACAGTTTAGGGAAATGAACTTCCGGATTTTTATTCAAAACATCTATGGCCAATGTCGATTTTAAAAAGCCATAACCGTAGCCAAAAAATTGCACGGAAATGGCTATTAAGCTCAATATGGAAACCACAATATTCTTTGTTGATATTAATGCAGTAATAAATGCTAGACTAAAGTAAAATAAATAAAGCTGAAAAAATATGGTTACCCCGAATAACAACAGAATTAAACTGGAGGCTAAACCTAAAGTAAACACCGTAGGAAACCAATACATCAACTTTTTGGTTTGTGGATGCCAGACATTTAAAATCGGACGTACCATTCCAAATTTATTAACCTGAATATAAAATTTTTTCCATGAAATTCTGCGTTTATGATACACATAAGCTTCGAGAATCAATTTGGTTTTAAAACCTAAATTCCATAAACGAATGGACAAATCGGGATCTTCACCTGGATGAATATATCCAAAACCTTTTGAAGCTTCAAAAGCGGCTTTAGAAATCCCCATATTAAAGCTACGAGGCTGAAATGTATCGACACTTTTTTTATTTCCACGAATACCACCTGTGGTAATAAATGATGTCATCGAAAAATTTATGGCCTTTTGTAAATTGGTAAACGATTGATGAGCGGCATCGGGGCCGCCAAAACAATCGACATAGTTTTCGGTTAAACTCTTTTCTACTTCTGTTAAATAGTGTGGTGGTAAAATACAATCGGAATCTAAAATGATAAAGTAATTTCCTTTGGCTTTGCGCATCCCGTAATTGCGGGAATCTCCGGGTCCTGAATTTTCCTTAAAATAATAAGATATATCCAGTTTATCTTTAAAACTGTCGACAACGGCTTCTGAAGATATTGACGATCCATCTTCTACTATTACAATTTCAAAAGGCATACTTGTTGTTAAAGCTTCAAAACTTTGTAAAAGTTCCTTCGTCTCATCCGGACGGTTATAAACAGGTATAATAAAGGAAAACTGTAATTGCATCAATGTTTGTGTTTTGCGTTAGGGATTAAAGCAAGCTACCGTGTAGCGCGGAAAGCCCGACCACGCTTAAGCGTGGTAACGCCCAAATTATTTTATAACAAATGTAACGATTCCTAACAAAAAAGCCACCTTAAAAAAGGTGGCTCTTGTTATATAAAAAAATCAATTTTTATTCTTCTCCTACGAAAGTGCTCATTACCGCATCACTTACCCCCATGTTACTGAAACCTCCATCGTTGTAAAGGTTTTGTAAGGTTACACGTTTTGTAAGATCACTAAATAAAGTAACACAGTAATTAGCACAGTCTAAAGCTGTTGCGTTACCTAGAGGCGACATTTTATCTGCGTAAGCGATAAATCCGTCGAAACCTTTAACACCGCTACCTGCAGTAGTTGGCGTTGGCGACTGAGAAATGGTGTTTACACGTACTTTTTTATCGCGACCAAAGAAATACCCGAAACTACGCGCGATACTTTCTAAGTATGCTTTGTTATCGGCCATATCGTTATAATCTGGGAATACACGTTGTGCAGCCATATAACTTAAAGCTACAATACTACCCCACTCGTTCATAGCATCAGCCTTATAAAGCGTTTGCATAACTTTATGGAAAGACATGGCAGAAACATCGGTTCCTTTTTGTGTCCAGTCGTAATTTTGGTTTGTATAGTGGTTACCTTTACGTACGTTAATTGACATACCAATAGAGTGAAGTACGAAATCTATTTTTCCGCCTAAAATCTCCATAGATTGCTCTACCAACTTTTGTAAGTCTTCAACCGAAGTAGCATCGGCAGGAATTACTTGAGAACCAGTTTTTTCAGCTAACTCGTTAATTTGTCCCATACGCATAGCTACAGGGGCATTAGTTAAAACGAATTGTCCACCTTCTTCATGAACACGTTCTGCAGTTTTCCATGCAATCGAATTTGAGTCTAACGCTCCAAAAATGATTCCTTTTTTTCCTTTTAATAAATTATAAGACATTTTCTTGGTTATTATATTGTTTTCTTTTTTTCTAATTGGTGGACAAAGATACTAATTAATTCAATAATTCTTTGGCATGTGCAATAGCAGATGAAGACATTTCTACACCGCCCAACATTTGGGCGATTTCTACAATGCGCTCGTCGTGCTTAAGCTTCACTAAATTGGAGTGTGTCACCTCGTCTTTATCTTCCTTATACACTTTAAAATGCGAGTGTCCTTTAGCGGCCACCTGTGGTAAATGCGTAATAGCAAATACCTGCATAGACTTACTCATTTCTAACATAATATCCCCCATTTTATTTGAAATCTCTCCAGAAACTCCGGTATCAATTTCGTCAAACATGATGGTTGGTAACTGAATGTATTTTGCCAAAACGGATTTAATAGCCAGCATAATTCTGGATAACTCTCCACCGGATGCTGCCTTTTTCAATTCGTTATAATTTCCGCCTTTATTCGCTGAAAAAAGAAACGATAAGTTGTCTTTTCCGTTGGTTAAATACTCCTTTTGAAGGCTCACTTCGATATTAAACTGCGCATTAGGCATACCTAAACCACCCAAAATGGATTCTAACTGCGCTTTTAATTCTGGTATAACTTTAGAGCGCTTATCATTGATGGTTTTAGCAATAGCATCTAAAGTTTTGGCTTGTGCGTCAATTTGACTCTCTTTGTTTTGAATGGACTCGTCTAAGTTTTCAGTAACCGAAACTTTTTCTTCTAACTGATTCTTAATCTCAATAAGTTCTGCAACCGTTTCTACAACGTGTTTTTGCATTAGGTTATGAAGTAATCGCAATTTAGCATCAACAACCTCTAGGCGATTTGGGTCTGCCTCTAAAGTATCCTGAAGCACATCAACTTCTCTATAAACATCGTCCAATTCAATTAAACTACTATTTATTCTGTTATATAAATCTTCGTATTTTGAAGAATAAGTCGTTAGTTTTTGAAGTGTATTTTTTAAAGCCGTTAAGGTTGAAATCGCTCCTATTTGTTCATCTGTCAGCAACTGATAAGCCTCTCCCAGTTTGTCTTTTATACTTTCAACATTATTCAGGCTCTCATACTCTTCTTCCAAGCTTTCCAATTCACCATCAACCAAATTGGCTTCAACCAATTCATTCAATAAAAAGCTATTGTAATCGTGCTCTTTAATGGCATCGGCCTGAAACTCTAAAAGCGATTTTAATTCTTTTTTTAAAGTTTTATACACTTTTAATTCTGAAGTATACTGCTGAAGTGTTTCTTCGTTATTTGCCAACGCATCAATCACCTGAAACTGAAATTCATCAGTTGTTAAAGCCATCGTTTGATGTTGTGAATGAATATCGATTAAACGCTCTCCCAACAGCTGTAGACTACTCAAGTTGACTGGAGAATCATTAACAAAGGCTCTGGATTTACCTGATGGTAAAATTTCACGACGAATAATGGTTTGCTCGTCATAATCAAAATCTTCAGCTTCAAATAAGGCTTTTAAATTGTAATTTGAAATATTAAAAACCGCTTCGATAACGCATTTGACAGAGGTATCTTTTAAACTGCTTAAATCGGCGCGTTTCCCTAGAATTAATGATAAACCTCCCAAAAGAATAGATTTCCCGGCACCGGTTTCACCCGTAATAATTGAAAAACCATCGTTAAAATTAACGTTTAACTGATCGATTAATGCGTAATTTTTTATTGAAAGTGATGTTAGCAAAACTTTTAAATACGATTTAGAATTATGAATTTAAAGATAATGAAAAGGCTAAAACTAAGGCAGGTTTAAAACTTTATATTTTGCCATTTGCTGTTGTAAGTCGGCGCTACTTTTTGAAGCGTTTCTTTAACAGCTGTAATATTTACATTAGGTCCGTCGCTAAAAATTTGTGCAATTTCGTCAGCTTTAGCATCGAAAAACGTACGCAACAAAAATGAATTCGGACGGCGAGAATTCATCGTTTTAAACTTTGTTAAAGACGTTGCTACTTCTTCTTTTCCTGATTTTGCATTATCACTCATCACATCCAAACCTTGTCTGTGGTAATCGTACATCACCTGACGGTATTCTTTAAATGTTGGTGATAACAAATTATCGATTAACGCAAAGCGACTTTGTAAACCATCTTCAACCTTCCAGCCTTTATAGTTTTCCTGCTGCGAATAATTAGTAATAATTTGCGCTTGCTTAAAATACGGATCACCGCCATTTTCAGCAAAGGAATCGGCGTCTAAACCTAAAACCATATACACATGAAATGCAATAACAGATACTAAGTTAGACTGATATTGTGTTGGATTAAAAATCAGATTCTGGTATTCAAGATATCGGAAGTTGAAATCCTTATCATTAAAGTTATAAATGGGAGTACTGAATGACGACCCGTAAACTGGTCTTGACGATTGAATTTGTAACGAGGCCTGAAATGCTTCACCGCTATAACTCGTAACATTAATAATGAAACTACAATCGATGCGCTCCTGTAACGCGAAGGTCTTATCCGTCCACTTCGTGTTATTTACAAACTCGTTTAATTGCTTTTCTAACGTTTTAAAGATGGGGAAGTTTTCATTTCCGGTTTGTTGCGCATTAACAACAACATTACAATTTAATTCTTGAGCAAACCCAAAAACACTTAAACTGAATATTAAAACGACTAGAATGTTACGCATTAATTTGTTTTAAAATTTTATGTATTAAATCTTTAGCTACTTCTGCTTTCGATTTTAACTGATGTTCTTCAACAGTATATTCATCATCTATAAAAGTGACTTTATTAGTATCACTTTTGAAACCGGCACCTTTATCGTTTAACGAATTTAAAACAATTAAATTTAAATTCTTTCTTTTTAGCTTGTCTTTTGCGTTTTCCAATTCGTTATTGGTTTCTAAAGCAAAGCCTACAAGAAACTGCTTGGATTTCGCTTTTCCTAAGGATGCTAAAATATCTTGAGTTTTTTCTAACTCTAATGTTAACGTAGCATCGCTCTTTTTTATTTTCTGAGAAGCCACATCTTTTGGCTTATAATCGGCTACTGCTGCCGAACATATCGCAATATCAACAGTTTCGTAATATTCATGCACAGCATTATACATGTCTTGCGCACTAACAACCGGTATCACCTGAATTAAGCTATGTGATACATTTTGGCTGGTTGGCCCGGAAACCAAAATGACTTCTGCTCCAAAATTAGCTGCAGATTTTGCGATTTCGAAGCCCATTTTCCCACTGGAATGATTGCCTATAAAACGTACCGGATCGATAGCCTCGTAGGTTGGACCTGCTGTGATTAAAACTTTTTTCCCTCGAAGTGGTAATTGATTGAGAATGTCATTTTCTACAAAAGATAGAATATCTTCCGGCTCTGCCATACGACCTTCACCTACCAGCCCACTGGCTAGTTCGCCACTGGTGGCCGGAATCATAATATTTCCGTAAGATTTCAAAACTTTGAAAGAACGCAAGGTACTTTCATGTTTATACATATCCAAATCCATCGCTGGCGCAAAATACACCGGACATTTAGCCGACAAATACGTTGCTAACAAAAGATTATCGCAAACACCATTGGCCATTTTAGACAAAGTATTGGCTGTGGCTGGCGCAATAATAAACAAATCGGCCCAAAGGCCTAAATCGACATGATTGTTCCAAACGGCATTGTCGTCGTCGTCATGAGTGAATGATGAATAAACCGGATGTTTTGAAAGTGTAGATAAGGTTAACGGGGTGATAAAATCTTTTGCAGATGGCGTCATAACGACTTTTACGTTAGCACCCGATTTTATAAATAACCTTACTAAAGAAGCTGTTTTGTAAGCGGCAATACCACCACTAATTCCCAATAGTATGTTCTTGCCGCTTAATATTGACATTTTAAAAACGTTTACTGATTATCTTCCTCAGTGTTTCTAAAATAAACTTTATCTGTTAACCATTCTTGAACGGCTAAAGCATGAGGTTTTGGTAATTTTTCGTAAAATTTAGACACCTCAATTTGCTCCTTGTTCTCAAAGATCTCTTCTAAGCTATCGTTATAAGTTGCAAACTCTTCTAACTTATCGATAAGCTCTTTTTTAATCTCTGTGTTAATTTGCTCAGCACGTCTTGCAATGATAGAAATTGACTCATAAATGTTGCCTGTTGGCTCGTCAATTTGGTTTCTGTCGTACGTAATGGTATTAACAGGAGCATTGGTTTTCTTTAAATCCATCGTCTTTATAATTTAACTTTTTATGCTATAACTTTTTTATCTCTTCATCTATTACAACTCCAATTTCGTTTACATCTTCAATGTGTTCTGAAGCAGCATACGATTGTTTAAAGGACTCGCAATATTCTTTCGCTTGTTCTAAACGAGGTTTCTTTAATGGAATTAAAGTTCCTCTTTTATAATCAAAACTATTAATCGCTAATTTATAAGCAGAATCTAATCTGTAATAAAACGCTTCTTCTCTTAACGACGACCCAGGAAAATCAATTACAAAATTATCAAATGATTTGATTGATGCTTCGTAATCTGAAATCGTGTTATATTGTTTCGCGATTTCAAACGCCTTCTTTTCTAATTTAAAATCCAACTCTTTCACCAATTCGTTAGCCGCCGATAAATACTCCGATTTTGGAAACTGGTTAATAAAGGCCTGTAATTTATCAATCGCTTCTTTTGTCTCTTTTTGATCTTTAGAGTAAACAGGCGATCTCATATAATAACTTTTTGCTGCTAAATAAGAGGTTTCTTCTAACTTCTCACTTTTTGGGTAGCTTGTTGCAAAACGCTCTAACTGATATCCTGCTGTATAGTAATCTCCTATTTCGTATAACGATTTAGAATATAAATACATTAATTTTTCAGCCTGAGGTTTTCCTCTATAACTTGCAATAAGCGGTTCAAACAACCTGTTAGCTTTGGCATACTTACCTTCGTTATAAAGTTCTTCTCCCATTTTATACTTTGCCGCAATATCTTCAGACTTTAAGGTTTTCTGATATTCGCTACAAGAGCTTAAAATTGTGATTGTTAATAATAAATAAAGAAATCTTTTCATTTGTTGTTATTACCTGTTTTTATTATCAAATCTTATATGCATAACATAAACATATTTAATTTATTGTAAATATGCACATTTCATTGTTTTAAAACAAGATGCAAAATTAAGTTAATAATATGGATTTAAAAAATATTATTTAACGCTAAAATACTTGAAGCTTTAAAGGAACCACAAGGATTAAGTAATATTTAACTTTTGTATGGTTCTATAACATCAAAAAGGTCATAATCCAAAATTAGAGTACCTTCACTATTAAAATTTTGAGCCTTAACAAACTTGAAATCTACCTGAGTGTTCTTTAGATCGTAGGAATGAATTTTATGAACTTCCTGATTGAAAGATTCGTCGTAATAACTTATCATAATAATTAATTCTCCATGTAGATTTTTAATCTCTTCGTTGGAATAATGAAATAGCGGACTTTCTTCATCCAATTCATGAACAACTGTCCATGTCGTTGGTAAATAATCTATGGCATCACGCTCGAGATTTAACAAATAAAAATTATTCTCGTAAACACCTGAATTATTAGGTTGTGAAAGCATTAATGTTACCGAAATTTTAGGCTGAATCATCACCGATTTTCTATCGTTAACCAGCCTAAACATGATGGCACGATGATCTTTAAAATCACGAAGAATTAAATGGTCACTAAACCTGACTGCCGATCGTGGCTTAGAAAACCGACCGTAAATTAAACCGGTTACAAAGGCAAACAACATTAACCCTAAAAAGGATTCTATAGACGCTACCATACCACTCAACAATCCTTGTGGTGCTAGCGCCCCATAACCAACCGTAGTGAAGGTTTGTGTACTAAAGAAAAAAGCATTGAAAAAATCCTGAACAGGGCTACCTGATAAAGCTGTAATTTCTTCGATGCCGATTACAAGATAAATTAAAGCAAAAACGGCATTAATTAAAAAGCCTACCAAAAAGGATAGGCTGAAAAAATAAAACCACGAAATATTTACCAAAAAATGATACGCTTCGGAAAATTTTCGTGGTTTATTCTGATATTTTAAATTAAAAGATCCATCAGGATTAAGCATACGTTTGGCATCCTGCACAGAGGCATTCCCTACTCCCGGATCTTTTATTTTATGTATCACATTAACAGTTTGCTAAAAACAATTTTACTTTAGCTTTTAACGCATCAGATGCTGGTACTAATGGCAATCTTACCGTGTCTTGACAAAGGCCTAAAGCTTCAAAAACACCTTTAATTCCTGCTGGATTATTTTCTTCAAAAATATATCCAATAACATCCATTAATTTATAATGAAGTTTAAAAGCATCTTTAGCATTTCCTGCCAATCCTAAGCGAATCATTTCTGAAAATTCTTTAGGAAATCCTTGACCAATTACAGAAATCACTCCCGCTCCACCTGCTAAAACCACACCTAAAGCTAAGTCGTCGTCACCTGAAATAATAGCAAAATCTTCTGGACTGTTTTTTAGTAACTCATAATATTGAGCTATATTATTTCCAGCTTCTTTAACGGCTACCACATTAGCAAAATCGTTAGCTAAACGTAGGGTTGTAGACACATCCATATTTTTAGAGGTACGTCCTGGTACATTGTAAAGAATCACATCAATCGGGCAAGCTTCAGCAACGGCTTTAAAGTGCTGGTAAATACCTTCCTGAGTTGGCTTACTATAATATGGCGATACCGATAAAATAGCATCCATTTCACTTAAATCAGTCGACTTTATTTCTTCTACAACCTGAGCTGTGTTATTTCCGCCAATACCTAAAACCATAGGCACGCGACCATTATTTGCTTTAACTACCGTTTCAACAACTTCCTTCTTCTCTTCTTTTGTTAATGTAACAACTTCTCCAGTTGTTCCACAAATTACAAGATACTCAACACCATTTTCAATATTGAAATTCACGATATTAATCAAAGCCTCATGGTCCACACTTAAATCTGTTTTAAACGGCGTAACCAAAGCAACTCCAGTTCCTAGAAACTTACTATTCATTTTTAAATTTTATTTAATATAGTTAAGTATTTAAAAAGCTCATTTTTAAATACATCAAATTCATTCATTTTGGTTTTAATAATTAAATCGTTTAAACGCTCATCGTTTTGCAAAACACCTATTTTAAATTTTGCTTTCGATAAGGCAGTCATCAATTTTAATTCTAAAACATCTTTGCTGTAAAAGCTTACAAGAGCATCAAACTCTGTTTTTATAAAAGCCTGTAATTCTGAATTATTCACTGACCCCTTCCAACCAAAATCTTTAAAATTATAACAAACATCCCAAGTACTTTGTAATTCTATTTCTCGCTGTGAAAAAGCGATGATTTTCAACCTATCAGGGCGCACATTTAGTTTATCGGCCAAGATTCTAAATTGCTCGAAGTTCTCCGCCTCATCATAATTAAAGATAATACCTAAACTTTCAATTTTACTATCATCAACCCTACCCTGTCGTTCATTTAACAGTTTGTTTAAGTACTTTTTATTAGATTTTTCTTTAAAACCTTTTAAAATCATTTATCTTTAAAATTTGCGCAAAGGTAACAAAACTAGATTCAAAACATCTACTAAAACTATGAGGTTTACATTTTTAATTTATTTGTTATATATATCACTTTTTTTGAGTTGCAAACAACCGGAATACCATCTAAAAAAAATTGAAGGTAAGCTAATACCAATCTCTGATACTCTAAGCGAAATACAGAAAATTGATAGCTTCATAGCTCCATTCCGAGCTCATATTAATCGAGATTTAGATAGTGTTTTAGCATATTCGGCAGGTACGTATTCCAGAGATGACGGACAGCTTAACACCCCTATAGGAAACTTAATGGCTGATATGATTTACGAACAAGCTAATCCTGTTTTTAAAAGTCGAACCGGAAAAGATATCGATATGGTTTTACTTAGTTACGGAGGTGTACGTACTATTGTGTCAAAAGGCGATATAACTACTAGAACTGCTTTTGAGCTCATGCCTTTTGAAAATACTATTTATGTAGTTGCTATGAATGCTTCACAAATAAACACCATGATACAGTATTTATGCAAAGCAAAAAAAGCCCATCCATTCTCAAAACTTAAATTAACCGTAGATCAGGATTACCAAATTATAAACGCCACGATTAAGAACCAACCTATAGACCAAAACAAAATCTATTATGTCGCCACACACGATTATTTATATAATGGTGGTGATAATATGACTTTTTTTAAACCAAACGATAGTCTATACAAACTTAACTACAAAGTAAGAAATGCTTTAATTGACTACTTAAAAAAAGTTGACACTATTAGCCCAAGCATTGACGACCGATTCACGCAACTCACCCTTTAAGCACCTATTATGAAACGTAGAGATTTTATTCAACAAGCTTCGACTACCACAGCGTTAATAACTTTAGGCGGTGTCGGACTTCAATCGTTTATAAGAAAACCAAACACAAAACAAATTACCATACTTCACACCAATGATGTGCATAGCCATATCGATCCGTTTGGTCCTGAGGACGGTAAATACCCGAATATGGGTGGTGTTGCCCGACGTGCAAGTTTAGTTGAATCCATCAGAAAAGAAAACCCGAATACTCTATTACTGGATGCCGGTGATATTTTTCAAGGGACTCCCTATTTTAATTATTATGGAGGTGAACTGGAATTCAAACTCATGAGCATGCTAAAATATGATGCTGCAACTCTTGGGAATCACGATTTCGACAATGGTATCGACGGACTTTATGCGCAACTACCCCATGCCAAATTTGATTTTATTTGTTCTAATTACGATTTTTCAAATACGATAATGGACACACATACCAAACCTTATAAAGTTTTTATGATTGATGGTATAAAAATCGGAATTTTCGGCCTAGGTATTAAATTGAAAGGACTTGTAGATAGCGATAACTATAAAGAAACAAAATATCTAGATCCTATTGAAACTGCTCAAGAAATGACGCGCATTTTAAAAACCGAGCAACACTGCGATTTGGTTATCTGCTTATCACACTTGGGATATTTTTATAAGGAAAAACCAGATCATTTATGTGATTTAAAAGTAGCTGAACTTACCAAAGACATCGATTTAATTATTGGCGGACATACACATACTTTTTTACCCAAACCAACAGTAGTTAAAAATAATGAAGGACAAAATATGCTGGTTAACCAAGTTGGCTATTGGGGAATTAACCTGGGGAGAATAGATTTTTATTTTGACTGTGATAAAAATAAATCGGCTAACGGAACTTCTATAATCGTTTAAACCAAAACATTATTTCTGTTAAAAGCACTCCCTAATGAAACATCTTCTTCATTAGTAGTTGTATACTTAAACAAAAAGTATAGAGCTGTCGCGTATAAAAGACGTTCAATAACTACAAATTCTAAATGATGCACATAATAAAGGCTTACGTAATTTAAAGCTACAGAAAACGACAAGCTAACTGTTGCTATTAAAAATTGTCCCGATTTTTTAGTTTGTGTATTCAAGTAAACTCCGAATGAAATAAAGCCCAACAAAACTAAGCTAAGGCTTTTTGCTCCGAACAACTGCAATTCGATAATACTATTAACCAAGTCTTGTAATACTTGATAAATCTGAAATAAAAAAAACAATACAATAGAAAATACACCTATTAAATATCCTCCAACTAAAGACTGCACTTCCGATAATTTAAACTTCGGCAAAACCATTATCAACAAATACATGAAGCCTAAAAAATAAAAAACACTGGACGCTTTAATTAACGCATCGTCTTCAAAGAACAAACAAGAGGCATCACCTAAAAAAGAAAAGAGCAAAAATGCAATAAAACTGAACGTTAAATATTTGTATTTCGAAAAGTAGAGTATTAAAAATAAAGGTATAAACAACAGTAAGCTATAAGTCATGAGCGAAGTACTCGACGTCATGACCGCTATAAAACTTACAGCTATTAATAACGACAAAGCCAACACAAAGACTTTATCGCTGATATTTGCAATCCAGTTTTTCATGGTGATTTCATAAGTAGGTTATACCAAACTTAATGAAATTTTACATTTCATACGAAAAAACAAACACTTAATCGATGAAATACCTCAATATTTTAAATATTAAAGAGAAAATCTATTTAAGATACCATATTTAATTCTTCTCGTTTCACGTCTAACAATTTGGATTGCAGATAAAAGAAGTAGAAACCAACCAAGTACAATGTAGTTGATAATAAATTAAGTAAGTTTCGTTCTGCTACATAAGTATAAGCCACCCACATCACTTCTGCAAAGACCACGCATAAAACCCCTAAAAACAAATACAACGACTTGACATTGTCCTTATAAAAATACCCTAACAGGGCTGTAGACAACAAAGATAACAACACCATATTGTAAACTAGTTCTACATAATACTCATTAGTTACCGATACAAAAGGTTTTACAATATTCTGCAAAACATAAACAATATAAACACTCAATACAGACAAGACCAATATATGAATAAAATAGTGCCTTATAAGCTGTTTAATACTGATTGATTTACAAATTTCAATCAATAAACAAGTATAGGCCAATATATAAAGACTGTTACCTAAATAATAATCTATTCTCTTATATAATACTATATCTTCCCCAAATACTAACAGTTCAGAAACAGAATACAAGACTAAAAACAAAGAAAAAAATAAAGATTTGTTTTTCACCTTAACAAAGTAAACAACTGCAATGGCTGGCAGGATTAACGAGCTAGCATAATGCGCCAATTCATCACGACCTGTAACCTGAAAGAGTACAAACAAAATGTAAATTAATATAACCAAACCCTCTAATATTTTCGATTTAAGCATGATAGCAATCAAATTCTTAAAAGCAAATATAAACAAATAATGCAATTAGACGGTAAAAAAGTACTTTTTATCGATAAAAATCAATTTACACCTATCATTTGTAAGAATTCAGACTCGGTTTTAATCACTATATTCAAGCTTTCCGCCTTTTTTAATTTACTTGGTCCCATTTTATCACCGGCCACTAAAAAACTTGTTTTAGAAGATATAGAACTACTCACTTTCCCCCCATTATCCTCAATAAGTTTCTTCAATTCATCTCTTGAAACCATTTCAAAAACTCCGGAAACGACAATACTCTGCCCTTTTAAAAGATCGGTTTGTCCCTGAAGTTCTTCAGCCGAAATTTCCAATTGTACTCCAAAAGATTTCAATCTATTAATTATTTGAAGATTGTCTTCGGAAGCAAAAAATGCCAGAACACTTTCAGCTATTTTTACACCAATTTCATCAACATTAATCAGTTCTTCTTGAGTTGCCTTAGCAATCGCATCGATACTTTTATAATGCTTAGCCAGTTTTTTAGCGACCGTTTCTCCCACATATCGAATACCTAAAGCATACAACACCCGTTCAAAAGGAATTTGTTTTGAAGCTTCAATACCGTTAATTAAATTATCAGCACTCTTTTCCGCCATACGTTCTAACGGAATAACCTGTTCTTTGGTTAATTCATATAAATCTGAATAATTACCAATAAGACCCGCTTTAACCAACAAAGTCACCGTTTCTGCTCCTAAACCTTCAATATCCATAGCTTTTCTGGAGATATAATGCTGAATACGCCCGATGATTTGTGGCGTACAACCATTATAATTCGGACAGTAATGCTGAGCTTCACCCTCCTGTCTCACCAACTCGGTTTGACATTCCGGACAATGCGTAATATACTGTGTCGGCACTGATTCAGAAGAACGCATCGATAAATCTACCCCTAAAATTTTAGGAATAATTTCTCCCCCCTTCTCTACATACACTTCGTCTCCAACTCGAATATCCAGTTTTTCAATCTGGTCTGCATTGTGCAACGATGCACGCTTAACTGTAGTTCCTGCTAATTCCACCGGCTCTAAATTAGCCACAGGAGTAATCGCTCCGGTTCGCCCAACTTGATAGGTTATACTATTCAATCGCGTAGACACTTGCTCAGCTTTAAACTTATAAGCTATTGCCCAACGCGGCGCTTTTGCAGTATACCCTAATTCTTCCTGCTGTTGCAAACTGTTTACCTTAATAACAACACCATCGGTTTCGTACGGTAAATTATGACGTTCTTCGTTCCAGTAATTAATAAATTCTAAAACTTCTTCTAAAGAATTGGTAAGTTTTGCTGCTCCTGGCACTTTAAAGCCCCATTGTCTCGCTTTTTCCAAACCTTCAAACTGAGAGGCAACTCCTAAATTGGTTCCGGTTAAATTATACAGTAAACATTCCAACGGACGTTTAGCTACTTCCGCACTGTCCTGAAGCTTCAAACTACCTGAAGCTGTATTTCTAGGATTTCGATAGGGTTCTTCTCCTATCTCAATACGCTCTTCATTCATTTTATTAAAACCGTCAAATGGCAAAACAATTTCACCACGAATATCGAATTTAGACGGATAATCCCCTTTTAACTGCAAAGGCACCGATTTTATAGTACGCACATTAGCTATTACATTGTCGCCTTGAAACCCATCGCCACGGGTTACTGCTTTAATCAATTTACCTTCTACATAAGTCAAACTAATCGAAGCACCATCATATTTTAACTCACAAGTATATTGAAGATCACCATCCACCAACTTTTTAATACGGTTTTCCCAATCCTGCAAATCTTCTATAGAATACGAATTATCCAGAGAATACATACGATACTCATGCGCAACGGTTTCAAAATTTTTTGTCACCGCTCCGCCCACACGTTGCGTTGGCGAATTTGCATCAAAAAACTCAGGGTGTTTAGCTTCCAGCTCCTGAAGTTCTTTCAGCATAGCATCAAACTCAAAATCTGAAATGGTAGGATTATCTAATACGTAGTAATTGTGATTATGTATGTTTAACTCGTCTCTAAGTTTCTTTATTTGCTGTTCTGCACTCATAAGTAATTATCTAATGCTTTTCTCCTTTTATCATTCTATCTTTCTTGAAGATATCTTGTTTTAATTGAATATTTACAAAATTGTTAGCTGTTAATAAATGAATCATCTCTCGACCTAAAAATTCATTAATCTCAAAAAACAAAGCACCACCGCGTTCCAAATTTATAACAGCATATTGCGCAATCGCTTTGTAAAACAGTAACGGATTCTCATCTTTTACAAACAACGCTAAATGCGGTTCATTATTTAACACATTAGGTTTCATCAACTGCTTTTCCTGTTCTCGTACATATGGTGGATTCGACACAATAACACTAAATTTTAAATTTTTAAAAGTGTCGCTCCAGGTTTCAGGCTTTAAAATATTAGCCTCAATAAATTCTATTGAAACATCATTCAACTCAGCATTCTGTTTAGCCATTTTTAAAGCACCTTCGCTCACATCTAAAGCATAAACCTTGGCATTCGGTATATGTTTAGCTAACGAAATAGCAATGCAGCCACTCCCCGTACCAATATCCAGAATATTTAATTCGGCAGAATTGGTTTTAGGCTGATGGTTCACAATCCACTCCACCAATTCTTCTGTTTCAGGGCGAGGAATCAATGTATAAGGATTCACTTTAAATGACAATCCGTAAAATTCCGTTTCCCCTAAAATGTATTGAATCGGTTGTTCGTCTTTTAACTGCTCTAAAGCATCAAACATGGATGAATAGTTTTCAACTGCAAAATCAGTATCCATCGCCAGTTTAATTCTGGAGACATTATAAAACGATTCTATCAACAGAAAAAAGAAGCTATCAACCTCTTCTTTTCCGTAAATCGCATCTAATTCCAGATGAAACTGCTGTTGTATTTCTTTTAATTTCATAGTTTAAAAATACACTGTGCAAGTTGAAAAACGACTACTTACAGGGTTAAATCCAATAATATCAACAGGTTATTTAACACCGTAACCATAGTCCTTTACTAACTTTAAAATGTTAATTTTGCGCAAGTGAAGATACTTAAATCCTGAAAAAAAGACCATGAAACGCCTTATAATCTTATCAACAATATTAACCACCTTTTCAAGCTGTTCTGTAAAAGAAAAACCTGAATTCTTAAGAGTTGAAAACATACACGTTACAGAATCTACTTCAAAACACATCATATTAAAAGCTGAAGCCTTATTTTTAAATCCGAATATTATTGGAGGCGCTTTAGAAACCGACGCCATCAAGATTTTTGTAAACGACAATGAAATGGGCAAGGTATCTGCCGAGCGCTTTGATGTTCCGGCCGAAAAAGAATTCTCCATTCCCTTACGAGCCGAAATTCCAACAGACAGTCTTTTTAGCGATAAAAGCCTGAGCGGACTTTTAGGTAGTTTATTCAGTAGAAAAGTAAAGGTGCAATACAAAGGAGACATTACCTATAAAGTGTTTGGATTTTCATATACTTATAATTTAGACAAAACCGACGAGATAAAAATTAAATAACCACTTTTGAATACCCACGAATACTATATAAAACGCTGCATTGAAATCGCCAAAAACGGTTTAGGCTCTACCCGACCAAACCCCATGGTTGGCAGTGTGATTGTTTGTAACAATAAAATTATTGGAGAAGGATTCACGAGTGCTTATGGTGGTAATCATGCCGAAGTTAATGCCATCAATTCAGTAAAAGATAAAACTCTTTTAAAAGAAGCTACTATTTATGTAACGTTGGAACCTTGTTCGCATTACGGCAAAACTCCGCCTTGCAGCGATTTAATTATCAAACACCAAATCCCTAATGTGGTAATTGGCTGTTTAGACGATAATGTGTTAGTCGCTGGCAAAGGGATTGAAAAATTAAAGATAGCTGGATGCAATGTTACGGTGGGTGTTTTAGAAAATGAATGTAAAGCTCACCATAAGCGTTTTTTCACCTTTCATAATAAAAAACGTCCTTACATTATTTTAAAATGGGCCGAGTCTGCTGATGGCTACATCGCTCCGAAAACAAAGGAAGAACAAAAACCAGTTTGGATTACAAACACTTTTTCCAGACAGCTGGTTCATAAATGGCGCTCCGAAGAACAGGCTATTTTTGTTGGCACGAATACGGTTTTACAGGACAACCCGAGTTTAACGACCAGAAACTGGACCGGACAACATCCGATTCGCGTAGTTATAGATGCTGAAAACAAACTCTCGAAAGACTTGTCGGTTTTTAATACCGAAGCAAAAAACATTACCATAACTAAAAAGGATATTGATTTTTCTAGTAATGTAGCGCAACAAATTTGTGAATTACTCTACAAAGAAAACATCACCTCCATTATTATTGAAGGCGGCGCAAAAACCCTTCAAACCTTCATTGATGAGAATTTCTGGGACGAAGCACGTGTATTCACCGGAAACACCATATTTAAAAGCGGGACTAAAGCACCACAGCTTTCAGAGCGATTAACATTTGAAAATACCATTATTAACGATACCTTAAAAATATACACCAATGATTAAAACCCTGATTTTCGATTTCGGGAATGTATTCATTAACCTAGATATTGAAGGCAACTTAAAACATGCCTTAGAAAAATTTAAAATCGACGCTTTTTCTGAAGAAATGCTCGCCTTCAACAGTTTTTACGAACAAGGCTTAATTTCAACCGAAGAACTTATCGAATTTTACAGCGACAATTTTCCACATTTATCCAACGAAGAGCTTGTTGATATCTGGAATTACATGCTGAAAGATTTCCCAAAACATCGCTTAGAGTTCCTTCAGCGATTAAAAGAAGAAGAGAGATACAATCTCATCCTGTTGAGCAATACAAACGATTTACATATCGATTGGATTAAAAAACACGTACCATTTTTTGAAGATTTCAAAACCTGTTTCAATCAGTTTTACCTATCTCATGAAATTCAGTTAAGAAAACCTAATCAAGACATTTTCGAATTTGTATTAAGTCAAAACAATCTTAAAGCAAATGAATGTGTTTTTATTGACGATAATACAGATAATTGCAAGACCGCTGAAGCTTTAGGCATAAAAACATGGAATATCAACCCCGAAGCCGAGGATGTAACCACCTTATTTAAAACAAAAGCCAATTTATTTTAATTGATTTGGACCACTCAGATTTATACAAAACCATAAAAGCCCCTGTCGAAGGCATATTATACAAAGACAAAAACAGCAAGTTTTTCGGTTATGCCTATCCGGTTTTAAACGACGACGAGATTAAAACGCATATTGAAGCTTTAAAAAAAGAACACCATTCTGCCAGACACTGGTGCTACGCCTACCAAATAGGCACAGAAAACATAAGTTACCGAGCTAACGACGACGGCGAACCGAGTAATTCAGCTGGTATGCCAATTTACGGACAAATACAATCCTTTGACGTTACCAACACTTTAATTGTAGTTGTTCGCTATTTTGGCGGGGTTAAATTAGGGGTCGGCGGTTTAATAAGTGCATATCGCACCACTGCACAAATGACACTTGACGAAGCAACCATTATCGAAAAAACCATCAACGTCGATTTTCTTATCACTTTTGATTATAAAAACATGAACACAGTGATGCGTGTTATTAAGGAAAAAAACTTAAATATCACGCATCAAAAATTGGAATTAGATTGTCAAATAACCATCTCGGTTAGGAAGACCGAAGCCGAATCTGTTTTTAACACCTTCGATCATCTTTTTGAAATAAAAATAAAAGAAATTTAGACTACTTCTTAATAGCGTCTAAAATGTATTGTGGAGCACGCATTGGACGGTTAGTTTTCATGTCTATAAACACTAAAGTCGTGCTCGCCGTTGTTAAAAGTTCACCAGCTTCATTTGTAATTTCATAATCAAATTCAATTTTTGCTGTCGGGGTTTTTACAACTTGAGTTTTTACATTAATTACATCATCATAACACGCTGATTTTTTAAAGTTTACAGTCATTGAAACCACAGGAAGCATGACACCATTTTCTTCCATAGACTTATAAGAAATCCCAAGTTTCCTGAGCCATTCAATGCGTCCCATCTCTAGATATAGTGCGTAATTTCCGTGATAAACGACTCCCATTTGGTCGGTTTCGCCATATCGCACTCTAATTTGTATTTCGTCGATTTTCATAAGGATTATTAAATATTTTTTTGTAGTTTCGGCAAAGGCTCGAACATGAGTAATTTTTTGGAAAAATTCAATACCCTTTTGATTTTTTTTTTAAGATTTTTGTTCACATATTTGCCGAGCCAAAGAACAACAAGAGAAAGTTTTTTTCTCGATCACAAAACTACTAAAACCCACGAAATAAACAATGAGTAAAACTGCGCAAACGGTATGGAATAATTGTCTAGAATTCATAAAGGATAACATCCAACCGCAAGCTTACAAAACATGGTTTGAACCTATCATCGCAGTTAAACTCACTGACAATGCCCTGAGTATTCAAGTCCCAAGTAAGTTTTTTTATGAATGGCTTGAAGAACACTATGTTAAGATTTTAAAAGTATCTTTAACTAAAGAGTTGGGAGAAAAAGCCAAGCTGGTTTACATTATTAAAATGGAAAACACCTATGGCAACAAGCAACCGTTTACTGAGAAGATTCCAAGTTCGAATCGTAGTGCTGTAAAATCACAGGAAGTTGATATTCCTTTAAAGAACAAAAACCCAGAGTTACGCAATCCGTTCGTAATTCCAGGGATTAGAAACGTTAAGATTGAATCGCAATTAAATCCTAATTATAGTTTTGAAAACTTTTTAGAAGGTGATTCTAATCGTTTAGCTAGAAGTGCCGGATTAGCGGTAGCTGCTAAACCCGGAGGAACTTCGTTTAACCCTTTACTTATTTTTGGAGGTGTTGGTTTAGGTAAAACCCACCTTGTACACGCTATTGGTGTAGACATTAAAGATAAGTATCCTGAAAAAACCGTATTATACATTTCGGCTGAGAAATTTACACAACAATATATTGATTCGGTTAAGAAGAATAACAGAAATGATTTTATTCACTTCTATCAGATTATTGACGTATTAATTATTGATGACGTTCAATTCCTTTCTGGTAAAACAGGAACACAGGATGTATTCTTCCATATCTTTAACCACTTACACCAAAACGGAAAGCAGGTTATTTTAACGAGTGATAAAGCACCGGTTGATATGCAGGATATTGAACAACGTTTATTATCTCGTTTCAAATGGGGACTTTCGGCAGAATTACAAACACCGGATTTTGAAACGCGTGTTTCTATCGTGAAAAATAAATTATATCGTGATGGTGTGGATATGCCAGACGATATTATAGATTACGTAGCGAAGAATATTAAATCGAATGTACGTGAGCTTGAGGGAGCAATCATATCTTTAATTGCTCAATCTTCTTTCAACAAAAAAGAAGTTACTTTAGATTTAGCTCGCATTGTTGTTGAAAAATTCGTTAAGAATACCAAACGAGAAGTATCTATCGATTACATTCAAAAAGTGGTTTCAGATTACTTCCAGATGGATGTAAGCACCTTACAATCTAAAACGAGAAAACGTCACATTGTCCAGGCAAGACAATTAGCTATGTTTTTTGCAAAGAAATTCACAAAAGCATCGTTGGCAAGTATTGGTTCTCAAATCGGGAAACGCGATCACGCAACCGTATTACACGCTTGTAAAACCGTAGATAATTTAACATCGACAGATAAACAATTCAAAAAATATGTCGATGATATTACAAAGAAACTGTCTGTTTAAAAACCTTTTTAAATGACTAAAATATTAATGGTTTGTTTAGGTAATATTTGCCGTTCACCATTAGCCGAGGGGATTTTAAAATCCAAACTTCCTCAAAACAACTTTACAGTAGACTCCGCCGGAACGGCTAATTACCATTCCGGCAGTCAACCTGACCAACGCTCTATAGCTGTAGCCAGAAAATACGGATTAGATATTTCAAATTTAAAAGCACGACAATTTGTAGTTTCAGATTTCGACAGTTTTGATTATATCTATGTTATGGATGAATCGAATTATCAAAATGTGTTATCTTTAGCACGTAATGAAGACGACAAAGCAAAGGTTGAATTCATACTTAACGAAACTTACCCAAACCAAAATCACCCTGTTCCGGACCCTTACTACGGAGGAAACGAAGGTTTCGAAAACGTATATAATATGCTTGATGAAGCCTGTTCTATAATAGCAAAAAAACTAAATTAAAGTGAATACCAAAGGCGTTTTATATTTAATTCCAACCACATTAGGCGACAATGATCCTATGGATGTTTTACCACAAACTGTAAAGCGTGTTATAGAGCAAACAAACACGTTTATTGTTGAAAACGATAAAACAGCGAGACGCTTCATCAAAAAAATAACTCCGAAAAAATCGCAGCCTGGTTTAAAGATGTTTCACTTAAACAAATTTACAGACCCTGCCGATTTACCAACGTTTATAGAACCTTGCCTTAACGGAATTAATATTGGACTATTATCGGAGGCCGGATGTCCCGGCGTTGCTGACCCTGGAGCTGACATTGTAAATTTGGCACACAGGCACAATATTAAAGTTGTTCCATTGGTAGGTCCTTCATCTATTTTAATGTCGGTTATGGCCTCTGGAATGAATGGACAAAGTTTCGCCTTTAATGGCTACTTGCCTATCGACAAAGGTGAACGTAAAAGTGAAATTAAACGTTTAGAGCGTTTATCATTCGATTATAATCAGTCGCAGTTGTTTATTGAAACACCATACCGAAACAATAAAATGTTGGAGGATTTATGTAATATTCTGGACAATAACACACAAATTTGTGTGGCCTGCGATATTACTTTAGACACCGAGTTTATTAAAACCCAATCGGCAGCCAGCTGGAAAAAAAATATCGTAGACCTTCATAAAAGACCTACGATATTCATAATTCATAAAAGCTAATAATAAGCTTTAAATTGCTTTTGCTTTCTTGTTAGGTTTTAACGAAGAGGTATCGTAACCCGAAAACTTTTTCATATAGTACTCTACATTTGTACCATAACCGTCTTCGAAGTTATCCAAGCCATAGCTTCGCAAATACTTCTTTACACTTCCAGGCCCAGCTAAATGTGCCGCTGCTAAAATACCTGATTCGGTAACTAAAACACCATTA
Source organism: Aestuariibaculum suncheonense (assembly GCF_014596935.1). Lineage (GTDB taxonomy): Bacteria > Bacteroidota > Bacteroidia > Flavobacteriales > Flavobacteriaceae > Aestuariibaculum > Aestuariibaculum suncheonense. The sequence goes on from NZ_JACVXC010000003.1 coordinate 628,148, forward strand.
ATTCGTTTTCCAACAAAATTCTTAATGTCTCTACGAAGTACCCATTTGTTACGCTCGGCATTAGCGATAAACGCACGCTCCTGCAACTCTGGATTCTTTAAAAACTTGTTAGGATTATTAATTCCTAATAATTTCAATGTACCTTTTCCAAATTGATATTTACCTAAATACCCAAGGGTATTCACTGTAAAATAATCGCCGCCAGACTCTTTAAAACCAACGGCTTCTTTAAATCCTACAAAAGATTTCCCTAAAAAAGGAGAAAACGTTTTGTTCACATCATTTGACGCCAAAACATTATCTTTAATGCTTTCGTCCAGACTCACAGTATAATTTAACTCTAAGCCTTCTGTTGAGTATTTACCTAAATTTACCGTTTCATCTGTTGTAAACGATAAGGACAATAGAATACATATTGTAACACTTAGGGCAATAAAAGTTGCAATACTTTTTCTCATAAACTTAAATTTCTTCAGCTCGGTATCATCTACCTGATGAGCTTGAAAATTCAGCGTGCAAAATTATAAATTTTATTAATTATTTCAAAATTAATCGTTTATCTACTTTTTTTAGATGTAGAATAGATGAAATGCACACCCATTTCGATTAATTTCTATTGTAGGAAAAGGTAGTTTTACAGTGTTAAAAACCTCGAATACAGTTTGTAACAAACTCGAATTTGTTTTTATTTTACTTAGGTCTACATCAAGACTTAAATAGAACTGACGATACCTATCGTAACTTGGTAAATCGAGATTATTTTTATTTGAAATGCCGGAAAGCATCCCTTCGGCTCCATATCCAAAAGCTACATTCAACCATTTTGGAATCTTTTTTTCTTTTAAAAATGAACTTAAATTTAGGCTTAACCAATACGTTTGTCCGTTATAATCTTTTAAAATCCGTTCGAAAAAACCTTCTCCCAGCTTATCAGAACGTTGCTGGGCAAACATTGTTTCATGATAAGAAAACTTTAACAGTATACGTTGCTCATTCCAAAGTAGTTGCTGACCAACATACAATCCTGTTCCGGAAGCATTGGCGATAATATCTCCCCAAGAAAAGCCCCATTCTTTAGAAAAACCATCGAGAACCTCAACTGCGGTTAGAAACCCGAAACCTAAAGTAGAACCATAAATTAACTGCTGCTTTTCACTCACACCGCTCCAGTTTAACAGGCCTGCTCCAAACTTCCCCATTTGATAAGCTGTAAACGCATGTCCCATTTTATCCATTTGAAGCCATTCGTTATTATCGTTAATGGTGTGAAATTTTGACTGCTCATAATCGGCATACCACAATTGATTCAACCCAACCAGTGCTATTCCTGCTAAAGTAGCTTCACTTATAACTACAGCATTTCTTCTTGACTTATGAAGTGTATCACTTGGAGTAAGAAACCGTTCTGTCGCAGATTGCGAAAATGAAAAAAGGCTAACAAATATAAATAGTATAATATATGTTAGCCTTTTGTGTTTCATCATATATAAATACTCTATTTATTGATGCCTTGAGAGGATAAATAACGCTGATATTCTCTGGCGTTGGCATTATGTTGTGATAAGGTTTTGGCAAACTTATGAAACCCTAAACGCTGAGCATCGGCAGCAAAATATAAATATTGATGCTTTTCATAATTTAAAACGGCATCAATGGCCGAAATATCAGGCATAGCAATCAATCCTGGTGGCAATCCTGCATTTTTATAAGTATTATATGGTGAATCTATTTCCTTGTGTACATTTAGTACGCGCTTAATCACTGTATTTTTATACTCCGGTAACTGATATGCTGCAAACTTCAACGTCGGGTCGGCCTGTAATGGCATCCCAATGCGCAGTCTGTTCATATAAACGCCCGCAATTCTTGGTTGCTCACTAGCTTGTTTTGATTCTTCGTAAACAATAGATGCTAAGGTCATCACTTCAGCTTGCGATAAGCCAATAGTTTTGGCTTTTGCTTTACGCGAATCATTCCAGAAACGGTTATACTCGGTAAGCATACGTTCTCTGAACAATTTCGCTGAAGAATTCCAGAAAAACTCATAACTATTTGGAATATACATACCTAAAGCAGTCGCAGGACTGAATTTATTTTCAGTTAAAAATAAAGCATCATTCATAGCTTCTACAAGAGAAACACTATCGGCTTCAATTTGTGAACTGATGCGTCCCGCTAACTTTTCTAAACTCTCCTGATTGTTAAAAGATAAAGTAACAGGTAGATTCTTGCTTCGTATTGAGTTGATGATATCGTTATTACTCATCCCCTTCTTTATCGCAAAACGACCTGCTTTTAGATTCGTAGTATACTTTTTTTGCTTCGCCAACACATCAAAAGATTCAATATCTTCAAGTAAAGGCTCTAATTGTTCTCTAACTTCCTGATAATTTCCGTTGGTACGCACATAAATATAAGCGGTATCATTATTAAACGCTGTGTTAGGTTTTAACATCGCATTGTAAACAAAGTAAGCAAAGTATGCAGCACCAACTAAACCGAGTAAGGCTATGGCAACAAGTATTTTTTTTATGTACATTTAAATATTAATAAGCTGAAATAAATATTCGTTTTTAAAAGATCCATTAAAATGAATCCAGTCTTTTTTAAGCCCTACTTCTTTAAACCCTTGTTTGGAAAAAAGTTTAATGCTTGCTTCGTTATCTTCTGAAATATTACAGTATAACTGATGTAAATCTAAATGAGTAAAGCAATAATTTACCAAAAGATTTAAGGCTTCACTACCGATGCCTTTAGAGCGATCTTTTAATTCTTTAACCAGAATACCAACACCGGCACGTTTGTTTTTAAAATCGAAGTCGAACAAATCTATTAACCCTAAAGCGGCATTATCATAATTACAGATAACCAGACGCAACTGCTTCACCTCAAAAATATCTTTATGAGCCTGCTCTAAATACTGCTTGATTAAATATTTGGAATACGGGGTTTGTGTACAGCTGACTTCCCAGATGGATTCGTCATTTTCAATGGCATGAATAAATTCTAAATCCTCTGGTTCCAGTGCTCGTAAATAAATATGTTCTCCTTTTAGGGTAATCATATCGTTCCTTTGAAAACGTAGGTTGCCGGCCCAATAAGCCAAACGTTTTTATAGACGCCATTATCTATATCGAAACTTACCTGTAGCTTCCCACCTTCAACATTTAAGTTAACTAAGGTTTCATCAGTTTCCTTTAACCTATTCATAGCTATAGCAACGGCTGTTACACCGGTTCCACAAGACAAGGTTTCATCTTCTACGCCACGCTCGTAAGTTCTCACTCTAAATGTATCGTTGTTAACCTTACTTACAAAGTTAACATTCGTTCCTTCTTGATTATAAGGAGCTCCATAACGAATTTTAGCGCCTTTAGTTTTAATATCGAAGTCTTCTATTTTTTCTTCAAACTGAACATGATGTGGCGATCCTGTGTTTAAAAACATGTGGTTTTCGTATTGTTCCACAGTATCAACATCCATCATCTGAAGTTTTACAATCCCATTATTAATTTCGGCATGATGCAACCCGTCAATGGCCTCAAAAACAGCATGTTCTTTTATAACTCCCAAGTCTTTAGCAAAAGCCACTAAACAACGCCCACCGTTCCCACACATGGTGCTTTCATTTCCATCGGCGTTATAATAAACCATCTTGAAATCTAAATCAGGATGGTTTTCCAATAAAATTAATCCGTCTGCACCTATGCCAAAACGTCTGTCACATAAAAATGCGATGCGTTTGGTATCATTTTTGTCGAACGTTTGCTGACGATTATCAATCATCACAAAATCGTTTCCTGTTCCTTGATATTTATAAAAAGTCTGTTGCATAATAGAGGGCAAATATAGGAATAATTAACCGTTTTTTCACGTGTTAAACACGCGTTAAAATTGACGTTAAAAATCGTTAAAACCAAAAAAGGAACTCAATAAATAATTAATTTTAATCGTTCTTAAAATAAAATTTTAACAGCTTGTTTATTTAAATCTCAGAACAAGTATTAAAATCCTGAGAATTTTAAATAAAGAAGACTTCAAATAAAAACAATAATTAAACATAAAGGATCATTATGAAGAAGATTTTCTCATTAGTACTAGTTTCGGCATTAGGAGGCGCTTTAACTCTTGGTGCTTACAAACTTTTTTTAGAGCCTGAAAACAAAATTGAAATCACAGCAGACTCTAATCCATCATTTTTACCTACAAGTAATATTAGCAATGTATTCAACAGTGCTGCTGAAGCTCCTGATTTAACCATCGCGGCAGAAAATGCTGTTAATGCAGTAGTTCACGTTAAAAACGTTACCATTAGTAGCGGACAAATGACCTTTCAGGATTTGCTTTTAGGAAGAAGTCCGCAACGCGCTCAAATGGGAACTGGCTCGGGAGTTATTATTAACTCTGACGGATATATCATTACCAATAATCACGTGATTAACAACTCTGACAAACTTACAGTCACACTAAATAACAATAAAACTTATGATGCCGAAATTGTGGGAACCGACCCAAAAACCGACATTGCTTTACTAAAAATTGATGCCGAAGAAGACTTACCATATGTCACTTTTGCAGATTCTGATCAAGCCAGAATTGGCGAGTGGGTACTAGCTGTTGGTAATCCATTTAATTTAACCTCTACGGTTACTGCAGGAATCATTTCTGCGAAAGCCAGAGATTTATCGGGTAATTCCACCCAATCGTTTATCCAAACTGATGCCGCTGTAAACCCAGGAAACTCAGGAGGTGCTTTAGTTAATACAAATGGAGAATTAATAGGTATTAACACTGCAATTTCATCTCAAACCGGATCTTACATAGGGTATTCCTTTGCTGTACCTAGTAATATTGCCAGACGGGTTATTGAAGATATTATGGAATATGGCTATGTTCAAAACGGTATTCTTGGAATTTCCGGAGGTGCTTTAAACAGTACTGCTGCCGAGGAGTTAGGAGTTAACGACACCGAAGGTATTTATGTAGCCAGCGTTGTTGAAGATTCCGGAGCAGACATAGCAGGAATTAAAGAAGGAGACATCATCAAAGAAATTGACCGCATTAAAGTTTCTAAGTTCTCTGATTTAACCGGACATATCGGTGCTAAACGAGTAGATGATGTCGTTGAGCTTAAAATTTCAAGAAACGGCGACCTTAAAACGGTAAAAGTTAAATTAACCAGAAATGAAACCTTAAATCTGCCTTTAGTAGGGATGGTGAAAAATGCCAAAAGAGAAGATTTAAAATCGTTAAACGCTTCAAATGGCGTTAAAATTATTGAGTTAAACAAAGAATATGAAGCTTATTGGAAGAAAAATGGCGTTGAAGAAGGTGCCATTATCACCTCTATTAACGACGTAAAAATTAATTCGGTGGATGACGCTCAGGAAGCCATTAAAAACAGATCGTCTTACGAACCGCTTCGAATTGAATTAATCAATTCTAAAGGTGAAAAAGAACGTTACAACTTTAGATAAAAAGTACTCGAATAATAATTGTCATTTAGCCTCTTAAAAAGTCTTTTTTAAGAGGTTATTTTTTTGTTAAAATAGCCTACGAAAACGTTTGAAATATGATACTTTTGCCAAAACATTTATAAAACTAAACTATCTCAAAGATGTCTTTTAACAAAAACTATGAAAAGGAATTAGCCTTTCAAGCAGACCGTAGAAGAGCCACTGTAGAATTCATTAAAATCGTTAGTGACTTATGGTACGACAAGTCCATAGAACTTGTTCTTTTTCGCAACCAACTAATCGACAGAAACGTGAGTCAAATTTTAAATCTGCATGAATACGCAGGTAAATTTGTTCAAAAACCCATCTCTATTTTCGACTCTGTTGAAATTGCTCAGGCGATTAAATCGTTAGACATTGCCCCTGCTAAACTAGACATAGGCAAATTAACCTATGAATATCATTTAGAAGATACCAAATACAATAACGCAAGCAGCTTTATTGTCGACAAATTAAAAGATGCGAATAAAAACAGCTCACTGCTTCCTAAAGATGTTATTCTTTACGGATTTGGTAGAATTGGGCGTTTGGTAGCTCGCGAAATCATGGCTCGTACCGGAAAAGGTAGTCAGTTGAGATTAAGAGCGATTGTAACGCGCGGTGCTATTGATGCTCAGGTTTTAGAAAAAAGAGCAGCACTTTTGCGTAACGATTCGGTTCACGGAGAATTTTCAGGAACTGTATCAGTTGATGTAGCCAAAAACGCTTTAAATATTAATGGCACTACAGTGAATATCATTTCAGCTAACACACCAGAAGAAATTGATTATACTAAATATGGTATAAACAACGCTTTAGTGATTGACAATACAGGTGCTTTTAGAGATGGAGAAGCTTTAAGCAGACATTTAAAATCCAGAGGTGTTTCTAAAGTCTTACTAACGGCTCCTGGAAAAGGAGTACCTAATATCGTTCACGGTGTTAACCATTTAGATTACGACCCTAGCAAAACAGATATTTTCTCTGCGGCATCGTGTACTACCAATGCCATTACTCCTGTTTTAAAAGTTATTGAAGATACTTACGGCATTAAACATGGTCATCTTGAAACAATTCACGCTTACACCAACGACCAAAACCTTGTTGACAACTACCACAATAAATACCGTCGTGGTCGTGCTGCAGCATTAAACATGGTCATTACTGAAACTGGTGCCGGAAGTGCTGTTGCTAAAGCTTTACCGGTTTTAGAAGGCAAATTAACATCGAATGCTATTCGTGTTCCTGTACCAAACGGATCGTTAGCTATTTTAAATTTAGAGTTAAAGAATAAAACCTCTTTAGATGATGTTAATGCGACTTTAAAGAAATTTGCTTTAGAAGGTGATTTAGTGGAGCAAATTAAATACGAATTAAGTGACGAGCTTGTTTCTAGCGATATTATTGGTTGTTCTGCTCCATCTATTTTTGATAGTAAAGCCACGATTGTTCGTGCTGATGGAAAAAATATTGTCCTTTATGTATGGTATGACAACGAATACGGATACAGTCATCAGGTTATCAGACTGGCAAAATATATTGCTAAAGTGAGACGTTATACCTATTATTAATTAGGAAAAACATCTAAATTATATTTATTAACGTATATTACAAAAAGCCTCACCTCGTGAGGCTTTTTGACAATTTTACCTTTTACAGTAAACAATATTTTATAATTTAGTAACCCAATACTCAAAAATCACACTAAAATGAACAAAATCAAGTATTTAGCTGTTTTAACCTTTTTACTTAGCGCCACTGTATTTGCGCAAACCGAGAATGACGACGAAGACAAATTATCTTTAAACAGCGGTACCATTGATAGCCAATTTGAATATGTTATTCAGCGTTCCAACAATTATCAAGATTACAAAGTGATTAAAAAAGTATGGCTTTACACCTTAAAAGCACATACGATGGATTCTTTAAACGCGATACAAAAAAATCTTAACGACACTAAAGCTGTTGTTAATACTCAAGCAAAAGAAATCGATAATTTAAAAGCTAGTCTTTCTGAAACTCAAAATACTCTAGATGAAACCAATTTAGAAAAAGATAGCATGTCATTATTTGGAATACAAATGAGTAAAGGCGGATATAATGTATTAATGTGGTCTATAATTGGTGGGTTATTAGCCTTATTATTATTGTTTATCTATAAGTTTAAAAATAGTAATGTCATTACAATTGAAGCAAGAAAAGCACTTTCTGAAATAGAAGGAGAATTTGAAGAACACAGAAAAGTAGCTTTAGAGCGTGAGCAAAAAGTGAGACGCCAACTTCAAGATGAAATCAATAAGCACAAAAAGATTTAATTCTTTATCAATAAAATTTAAAAAAGTCGGAGGAAACTCCGGCTTTTTTTATTTAATAATCATCAAATGGCTAAAGACATCCCAAAAATACTTTAATTCAATTATCTTTGCACTTCTTAAAAAAACGTCATGCGCATAGATATTATAACTGTTTTACCTGAATTATTAAGAAGTCCGTTTGAAGCCTCAATTTTAAAACGAGCTATCGAAGCTAATTTGGTTGAAGTCCATTTTCATAATTTACGTAATTATGCGACCGATAATTATAAAAGTATAGACGATTACCAGTTTGGTGGTGGCGCAGGAATGGTGATGATGATTGAACCTATCGACAAATGTATTTCAGAGTTAAAAGCAGAACGCGATTACGACGAGGTTATTTACATGACGCCTGATGGCGAAACCTTAAAACAAGGGATTGCTAATCAGTTATCGTTAAAAGAAAATATTATTATTCTTTGCGGACATTATAAAGGTGTAGACCAACGTGTACGCGATCATTTTATTACGCGTGAAATTTCTATTGGTGACTACGTTTTGTCTGGTGGCGAATTAGGTGCCGCCGTATTATGCGATGCTGTTATTCGATTAATTCCGGGAGTTTTAGGCAATGAAACTTCTGCCCTAACCGATTCCTTTCAGGATAATTTATTAGCACCGCCTATTTATACCAAACCTAGAGAATACAAGGGATGGAAAGTACCTGAACTTTTATTTAGCGGTAATTTTCCTGAAATTGAAAAATGGCGCGAAGAGCAGGCTTATCAAAGAACCAAAGAACGACGTCCGGATTTACTGGATGAATAAGCCTATTGGTGTTAAGGATAGTAGCGGCATACTTTTAGATATAGCAAACAGCTTAAAAAGATTAAAAACTTTTAATTTTATACTTTCCCCTATTAACTTTTTAATTATCTTTGCACCCTGTTTCGGGTTAACCTCTGGCGAAAATCGTGTATGTTGTTCTGAATTAAATCAATTAAAAAAATAAAGATATGGAATCTTTAGTAAAATTTGTACAAGACGAATTTGTAACAAAAAAAGACTTTCCAGAGTTTGGAGCTGGAGACACAATTACTGTGTATTACGAAATTAAAGAGGGTAACAAAACACGTACTCAGTTCTTTAGAGGTGTAGTTATCCAAAGAAGAGGTTCAGGTGCTTCTGAAACTTTTACAATTAGAAAAATGTCTGGAACTGTAGGTGTAGAGCGTATCTTCCCTATTAACTTACCAGCATTACAAAAAATTGAAGTTAATAAACGTGGTAAAGTTCGTAGAGCTAGAATTTTCTACTTTAGAGGACTTACTGGTAAAAAAGCTAGAATTAAAGAGCGTAGACACTAATCTGTTGCCTTTAAAAAAGCATCGAAAAGCCTTGATTTATGTCAAGGCTTTTTTTGTTATAAACAATTGTTAATAAACCCTGTTTATAAGAAGTTGATAATTAAACAGTTGAAAAAATTGCAATTCTCTATTTTTTGATGTATATTAGCGTAAGTTAATAATAAATCAATAGTTTACTTGATAATAACTATGATGCATTATAAACTAAATAAGATAACGTTCACATTTTAATTGTTTTTTGAGGTTTTAAATGTATCATGTGTAAGCATGTGCAAAGAAACCATGATATTATAGAAGACTATTTATTAATAAATAGAAACTAGATAATTGAAAGTCTAAACAGCACCACGGTTTTAACACAACCATGAGACTGAAAAAAGACAATGCTTTAATGGAAGCTTATCGTTAACAGCGAATGGCAAAAGTAAATGCATCAAAAAAAACAATTTTCTGAGACATTTTGGTAATTAGGTCAATACATTTTGAAAATTACAGAAAATGTTTCATTAAAATAGCAACACTTGAATTGTAAAGGTTTAATGAAAATTTGAACTGATTTAGTAATTTCTAATTGATTAAGTCGTGCTATTTTAAGAAAGCCATGTCAGAGTAGATTTAGTTCTGCAGTGATATGGCTTTTGTTTTTTTAACTCCCTGCCCTTTTTCTTTAAAAAATTCTTAGTGCTCCGCCCCTTTTTTAGAGTTCTCTAAAAACTTCTATTTTAAGCACTTTTTGTTTAAACGATTAAGCATATATAATCATCTATTTTTGTATATTCGCAACTCGAAAAAAAATCCTTTCTTTTTTCATATTCATTAAACTAAGTAAAAATTTAAAAAAATCACTAAAGTAATGTCTAACATAATTTATACAAAAACCGATGAAGCTCCAGCTTTAGCTACGCATTCATTCTTACCTATTGTTAAAGCTTTCGTTAAATCTTCAGGTATTAATATAGAAACTAAAGATATTTCTTTAGCTGCTAGAATCTTAGCCGTTTTTCCTGATTTCTTAAATGAAGATCAACGCGTTTCAGACGATTTAGCACTACTAGGTGAATTAGCAAAGAAACCAGAAGCCAACATTATTAAATTACCAAATATTAGTGCTTCTATTCCTCAGTTAAAAGCCGCTATAAAAGAATTACAAGCACAAGGATTTGCTATTCCTAGCTATCCAGATGAACCAGCAAACGATGCTGAAAAAGATATTAAATCGCGTTACGATAAAATTAAAGGTAGCGCGGTAAACCCTGTGCTACGAGAAGGTAACTCAGACAGACGTGCGCCTAAAGCTGTTAAAAACTACGCTAAAAACAATCCGCACTCTATGGGTGCATGGACTAAAGATTCTAAAACGCATGTAGCGACTATGGAATCTGGTGATTTTGCACACAACGAAAAATCGTTAACCTTACCGGAAGCTACAACTATTAAAATTGTTCACACCGATGCTAACGGAAACGAAACCATCTTAAAAGATAGTTTCGCTATTCAAAAAGGTGAAATTATCGATGCTACGGTAATGAATAAAAAGGCTTTAATCAGCTTTTTTGAAAACCAGGTAGCCGATGCCAAAGCTACTGGGGTATTGTTTTCATTACATATGAAAGCAACGATGATGAAAGTTAGTGATCCTATTATTTTTGGTCACGCTGTTAAAATCTTCTTTAAAGACGTTTTCGCTAAACATGGAGCTACTTTAGATCAAATTGGAGTGGACGTAAATAGTGGTTTTGGAAACTTAGTTGAAAAATTACAGGAATTACCAGAATCTAAGCGTAACGAAATTCAAGCCGATATCGATGCTGTTTTTGCTAACGGCCCTGCTTTAGCAATGGTAAACAGCGACAAAGGTATTACAAACTTACACGTACCAAGTGACGTGATTATCGATGCATCTATGCCTGCCATGATTCGTACATCTGGACAAATGTGGAATGCAGAAGGTAAATTACAAGATACAAAAGCCGTTATTCCAGACAGTAGTTATGCTGGTGTTTATGCGGCAACTATCGATTTCTGTAAAGAAAACGGTGCATTCGACCCAACAACAATGGGAACAGTTCCAAACGTTGGCTTAATGGCTCAAAAAGCTGAAGAATATGGATCGCATGATAAAACTTTTGAAATCACATCTGATGGTAAGGTAACAGTTGTTGACGCTAACGGAAACACATTATTAGAACACAATGTTGAAGAAGGTGATATCTGGAGAATGTGCCAAACTAAAGATGCCCCTATTCAAGACTGGGTTAAATTAGCCGTAACACGTGCCAAAGCTTCAGAAACGCCTGCTGTTTTTTGGTTAGATGAAAACAGAGCCCATGATGCTGAGTTAATTAAAAAAGTAAATACTTATTTAAAAGATCACGACACAACAGGATTAGATTTAAGAATATTATCACCTATTGATGCAACCATCTTTACTTGTGAAAGACTTAAAAAAGGATTAGATACCATTTCGGTTTCAGGAAACGTATTACGTGATTACTTAACCGATTTATTCCCTATTCTTGAAGTTGGTACCAGTGCAAAAATGCTGTCTATCGTTCCTTTAATGAATGGTGGTGGTTTATTTGAAACCGGTGCTGGTGGTTCGGCTCCAAAACACGTACAACAATTATTAGAAGAAAACCACTTACGTTGGGATTCTCTAGGAGAGTTTTTAGCGTTAGCGGTTTCTTTAGAACACTTTAGCGAAGTAAACAACAATGCTAAAGCTAAAATTTTAGGAGAAACTTTAGATGATGCTACAAGTTCTTTATTAGAAAACAAAAAAGGACCTTCCAGAAGTGCGGGTGAGTTAGATAACAGAGGTAGCCACTTCTACCTAGCAATGTACTGGGCTCAAGAATTAGCGAAACAAACAAAAGATGCCGATTTAAAAGCTGAATTCGAACCAATTGCTAAACAATTAGCAGAAAACGAAGCGTCAATTATTAAAGAATTAACAGAAATTCAAGGTAAGCCAGTAAGTATTGGTGGATATTACGAGCCTGACGAAGATTTAACAAATCAAGTTATGCGTCCTAGCGCTACGCTTAACAGTATTTTAGCTTAATATCACAATAAAACTACACATAAAAAAAAGCTCCTATTTCTAGGAGCTTTTTTTATGGCCTAATTTTCTAATGCCACAATAAACACGCTAGTGTTTAAGTTATTAAAACACATATTGTAAGAATTTTATAAAAAAATTAACAGCTAATTAGCTTTTAGATTCTATTTTTATAAAATCTATTTCATCTATCAATTAACTATGAAACTAAAAAAACTAGCCATTTGGGGTGCTGTGGTCGTAACTCCCATTTTAATTTTATCATTCTATAATAGTGGAAACAATGAAAATATTTCACTTACTACAAATGTCGTTAAGGGAACTTTTAACGATGAAGTTATTATTTCCGGTGAGGCACAATCCACTAGCTCTAAACAAATTAATGGCCCAAGCAACGCAAGACAATTTGGCCTTTATGATATTAAAATTCAAGATTTAGTTCCAGAAGGTACTATAGTAAAAAAAGGAGATTACATAGGTAAATTAGATGTTTCAGAACTTAACGGAAAAATACTCGATGCACAAATAAACTTAGACAATGCTGAGTCGACTTACACTCAACAACAACTCGATACAACGCTAACGCTTAAACAAGAGCGTAACGCTATAAAGGACTTACTTTTCGAAATTGAGGAAACGAAACTGGAATTAAATCAATCAAAATATGAAGCGCCTGCAGTTATAAGACAGCTGGAAATAAAACTTGAAAAGTCTGAACGCAATTTAAAAAGCAAAAAAGAAGATTATTCCATAAAAAAGCAACAATCTAATGCAAGAATGATTATTGCGAGTAATAATGTTTCAAAAAACAGACAGCGTATTGATGAATTACTAGAACTCCAAAAACAATTTACAATTTACTCCGATGAAGGTGGTATGGTTACCTATATCAAAGAGTGGAATGGCACCAAAAAACAAGTCGGTTCAACGATTTCCCCTTGGGAACCTGCTATCGCCAGTCTTCCTGATTTAACCAAAATGGAATCTAAAACCTATAGTAATGAGGTGGATGTTCGAAAAATAAAACAAGGCCTTACCGTTAAAGTAGGATTCGATGCCTTCCCTGATATAGAACTTGACGGAGTGGTAACCGAGGTTGCCAATGTTGGCGAAACCAAAACCGGATCGGATATAAAATTGTTTCAGGTACTTATAAAATTAAATGGCACCAATGACAACATAAGACCTGGTATGACCACATCTAACCGTATACTTACAAAACAGATAGACGATGTACTAATGATTCCTTTGGAAGCCATCTTTTCTAAAGATTCAATTAGTTATGCCTATGTAAAATCAGGCTTATCCATAGAAAAACAGCAGGTTGTATTAGGAAACTCAAATAATGAAGTGGTAATAATAAAAAAAGGACTTAAAGAAAAGGATGTGGTTTACCTAACCAAACCAAACGACCTTGAAGATAAAAGTATTAAACTATTGAAATAAAGATGATAGACAAAATACTTTTTGAAAAACTTAAATCTAATTTTAATGAAGCCTTTTGGTTCATTAAAACCAATAAGGTCAGAACGTTTTTAACCGCTCTAGGTATTATTTTCGGTGTTGCCTCGGTAATTACCATGCTTGCGATAGGAAACGGTGCTGAAAAAGAAATTTTATCGCAATTAGAACTTGTAGGTGTAAATAACATCGTCGTTACGCCTTTGTCTGACGAAGAGGATGCTAAGGCTAACGATGAAGGCGAAGATTCCAATGATAAAAATAACGAAACCAAACGCTTCTCAAAAGGGTTGGATATTCTGGATGCCGAAAGTATTCAAAACAATATTCCAAGTGTGAAATTGGTAAGTCCTGAGATTATTATGGACACCTACGTCATCAATAACGGGCGTCAAAATCCGGTGAAACTTATAGGAGTATCCTCTTCTTTTTTCAAATCTTCAAACATTAATATCGATACCGGAAAAGACTTCTCTGCACATCAACTTAAAAATGCATTACCAGTATGTATTATCGGTAAAAAAGTGGAAAAAAAATTATTCACAGGAGAAAGTGCTTTAGGAAGACATATTAAGGTAAAAGATGTGTGGTTACAAGTTGTCGGAGTTATTGAAGAAAAACTTATTTCAGATCAAGCCCAGGAAAATCTTGGTATAAGAGACTTAAATCAGGATATTTATATTCCCATAAAAACCTTTTTAATCCGCTATAAAGACCGAAAAATCATTAGCAGCAAGCAACAATCTATTCGTGGTGGTGGATTTATCATTATTGGTGGACAACAAAACGGCCCTAAGAAGCGTATTCCACGTGGTAACTACCATCAAATTGACAAACTTACGATTCAGGTTTCAAATTCAAACGAATTAAAAGCAACAGCCGAAGTCTTGAGTAAAATGCTAAAACGACGACATAATGATGTCCTCGATTTTGAAATCACCATCCCAATTCAACTGCTTAAACAGCAACAAAAAACCAAACAGATTTTCAATATTGTACTAAGTATTATTGCTGGAATTTCCTTACTTATTGGAGGTATAGGTATTATGAATATCATGCTGGCTTCAGTTTTAGAACGTACCAAAGAAATTGGTATTATTCGGGCTATTGGAGCTACTGAAGAAGATGTTATTTTGCAGTTTTTATCTGAATCCGTGCTTATTAGTGTTGGCGGGGGTGTTGTTGGAATCTTGCTCGGCATTATTGGGGCATACATTATTGAAATATTTTCAGGTATAGAAACGGTTTTGTCACTAACCTCTATTTTAGTTTCCTTTTTTATAGCTGTATTAGTCGGATTGTTTTTTGGCATATTCCCAGCAAAATCGGCTGCCAGAAAACGCCCTATTGAAGCTTTACGAACAGAATAACCGCAGCATCATTCAATCAAATTCATCAATCAAAACAAACAAAAAATTCTATGAAAAAATTACTTATCCTAATTTTTACCATCATTTTGCCTTTAAGTATATTTTCTCAATCTAAAAAAATATCACTAACACAAGCCATTGAAATCGCTCATAAAAAATCACCCGATTATAAAACCAATTTAAACCGAAATCAAGGCAGTTACTGGCGCTTCAGAAATTATAAAGCCCGTTTTTTACCACAATTCAGATTAAATGCTACTATTCCTGAGTACAGCAATTCTATTCAACGTATTTTAAATGATGAAGGGCAATCAATCTTCGTGAATCAAGATCAATTAATTCTTACCGGCGGATTATCTGTTAATCAAAACATTCCATATACTGGAGGAACCCTGTCTTTATATTCTAACCTAGAGCGGGTTGAACTTTTCGGTCTTAATGATAACATTGGCTATTCCGTTGTCCCGTTTTCCTTAAGATATTATCAAAACTCTTTATTTTTTAACCAGTTTAAATGGGACAAAAAAATTGAACCTTTAGTTTATGAGGAGTCTCGACGCGATTTTATTGAAAAAATGGAACAGATTTCCATAACAACTTGTCAGCACTATTTTGGTTTATTAAAAGCCCAAATGCAACTTGAAATCGCAGAGAAAAACCTATCCAATCAAGATACCTTGTATCAAATTTCCTTGGGACGATATAAAATGGGGAAAATTGCAGAAAACGAACTTCTTCAAATGGAATTAACCTTATTAAATTCAAAAAACACAGTAACAACCAATACCGTAGAATTAAAACGTACATCGCAGAATTTAGCTCGCTATTTAGAAATTGACAATGAGAATTTAAGACTGGATGTACCTGAAAAACTTCCGCTTTTCGATGTAGATATAACTACCGCATTGCAAGAAGCTCAATCTAACAGAAAAGCTGTCATTGAATTTAGAAGAAAACGTCTGGAAGCAGAACGAGAACTCGCTCGTGCCAAAGGCACCAATAAGGTAGAAATGAGTCTGAATGCTAATTTTGGTATTTCTAATAATGCCAACGATTTCAATACATTATTCAATAATTTCAACAAACAGCAGAATGTCTCCTTGTCGGTTTCTGTTCCTATTTTCGATTGGGGTGTTTCTAAATCAAGACGCAAAATGGCTGAAGCCGATTTAGATCTGGTAAATAATAATGTAGAGCAGGAATCTCAAGCTTTTGAACAGGAAATATATCTGCACGTGTTAAACTGGAGTAACCAAAGGGACTTTTTATATACTGCCGAAAAAGCCAAAGAAGTCGCGACCAAACGCTACGATATATCAAACAAAAGATATGTTTTAGGAAAAATCACTATCACCGATTTAAACATCGCTTTACAGGAAAAAGACAAAGCTGTCCTGCAATATTTAAACTCACTTGAAAATTTCTGGAGAGATTATTACATTCTTAGGCAATTAACATTATATGATTTTATTAATAATGAAAAAATTCAAGTTGAAGATGTAATTTATGATTAAAACCACTAATAAATTTCTATTTTTGGTACATGAGCTTTACCAAAACAACCGAACAGGATTCTAATTACAACCATCTCGAGAAGATGAGTGTAAAAGAACTGCTAAGCAATATAAATAAAGAAGATAAAACCGTACCTAATGCGGTTGAAAAAGCACTTCCTGAAATTGAATATCTGGTCAATATTACAGTTGAAAAACTAAAACAAGGCGGTCGATTATTTTATATCGGTGCAGGCACCAGTGGACGTTTAGGTATTTTAGATGCCTCCGAATGTCCTCCTACTTTTGGCGTTTCTCATGATCTGGTTATTGGTCTTATTGCCGGAGGAGACACGGCCATAAGAAAAGCTGTTGAATTTGCTGAAGATTCTCAAATCCAAGGCTGGAAAGATTTACAATCGTATCATATTTCTGAAAAAGATGTTGTTGTGGGCATAGCCGCTTCTGGTACGACGCCCTATGTCATTTCGGCTTTAGAAATATGTAACAAAAATAATATTACTACTGGCTGCATTACCTGCAATGCCAATAGCCCGTTATCACAAACGGCTCAATTCCCTATTGAAGTGATTGTGGGTCCTGAATTTGTTACGGGAAGCTCAAGAATGAAAGCCGGAACCGCTCAAAAACTGGTTTTAAATATGATTACTACATCGACCATGATTCAGTTGGGGCATATTAAAGGTAACAAAATGGTAGATATGCAATTAAGTAATAACAAACTGGTTGATCGCGGTACTAAAATGATTATGGCCGAACTAAATATTTCAGAGAATGAAGCCAAATCTCTTTTAAACAAATACAAAAACGTACGCACGGCAATAAAAAACTATAACCATGGAAACTAACCGAACCGATAAACATGTCCTTTTTAAAGGTATCAAATTATTAGCATTTGCTCTTTTAAGTCTTTTTATGGGGCCTATTTTAATGCACTTAGCCTTATCTGATAAAGAAAACTCACTTTATGTTCCGTTATTAATTATTGCTTGTCTTATTTGTGTTATGGCTGTATTTTTAATTTTTAAGGGCATTAAAATAATCATGTCCAGCATGTTTAAAAAATAAAATACCCTTTAAGGAAATGTTGCTGGTCTTGGAGTTGTCGGATTGTAACCAAACTCTAAATCAGCGCTGGCTATTTCTAATCCGCTCAAGATATAATTGATGATGGCATAATGGTGTATTGTATGACTATTGGCCTGCGCAAGTAGAGCGCCAATGGTATAAGGTATTTCTATTTTTCCTTGGCCTAAATCATCCATCACAACTACAGTTTTGCTCATATCGTAGTTGTAGTTCTGAAGCTTATCTATTACAACCTTTAAATAGGTTTTAGCCTCATGACACTCCTGCTCTACTTTTTTATTTCGACTTCGGGCTGTTAAATCAATTATATTCTCAGAATTTAAATTGAAAATGCAATCGTAAAAATCTAAAATATGTCTGATATGCGTTCCGATGGAAGAAAAATAAGGCGGCAAAGTCGCATCGCTAAATTGGGCATCCGTCAACGATGATAAGATAATTTCTGCCTTCTCGAGTGTTTTTAAAGTAGTTTTTATGATGGACTTCATAGTTCCTAATTTAACGAAATAAATCATTTAAAAAAATACCTACAAAATAAAATCCTAATTAAACGAAAATTCCATTCCATAAACCACTATTTTTAAATTAGTTAGTAAAATTCCTTATATTGGAGTAACTCTCATCAATTCAAAATCTAGCATAAGTTTGGTGGCGTACTTTAATAAAATAATTACAAATGCCCTACATCTGTTTTTTACAACTTTTTGTTGTCTGAGTATCCATGCGCAAAATGTTGCAAAAACCACATCAGATAACTTTACACCGGAAAAACAATTTTCTTTCAAAACCCTCACTATTAACGATGGACTTTCACAAAACAGCGTTATCAGTATTACTCAAGACAGTATAGGTTATTTATGGTTGGCTACGCAGGACGGATTAAATAAATACAACGGGCGAGATTTTAAACACTACGATAAGCAATTTGAAGATATCACTCGAACGACATTCAGCAAATTAGGCAAGGTTTATATTGATAAACAAAACCGACTTTGGATTATTACCCATTCGGGGAAACTGGAATTATACCAACCGAATGCCGACGATTTTAAACCTATAAAACTTCCTTTTGATGTGAGTATTGTTTTTCAAGATAAGAACTTCAATCTATATCTCGGATCATACAACAATGGATTATTTAAAATCGACTATAAGACGAAAGACACATTACAAATCCTGAATCATGAGGATCAAACCAAAACCATATATCACCTTTTAGAAGATGAAAATGAATTAATTGTGGCTGGTTCTGAAACTATTTTTAGGTTTAATAATAATGTTGCATATCAAACCCTATCCGTAGTAAATACCAAACCAACCAATTATTCTACTTTAGAAAAAAGTCCTGATGGTACAATTTGGTTGGGTTCCTTTGGCAACGGACTCTTTTATAAAACAAAAGATGCTGAATCATTCATTAAATATGAAAATATCAATATTCCGAAAAACTTAAATATTGAAGATTTACTAATTGATAGGCAATCCAGGTTATGGATTGCCTCCTACGGAAATGGAGTTTACTTAATAGATTTTAAATCCAACACTGTCAAGAATTTTAAGGCTAATAAAAACAACCCCTTCGCCATTCATTACAACGATATGCTGTCCCTATATGAGGATACGACCGGAACCATTTGGTTTGGATCTGATGGTACAGGAGCCAGTTACTACGATGCGCATTTGATCAAGTTTAATATTTTAACCAATAATCAGGTGCCTAAGTCAGTAAACGTGGATATGGTACGGTGCATCACCACAGACAAGCAAAACAACATTTGGATTGGCACTTCAGGCAAAGGACTAACCGTTGTCGATTTAAAAAATGAAACCTATAAAACCTATACCTCCGAAAATACGACACTGGCTAGCAACCGAATCATCAGCACCTGTTTTATCGATAACGATTTGTGGATTGGTCATCAAGGGTATGGGTTAAATATTCTGGAACCCTCAGGACACTATAAATTTTATCCTGAAATTAAGAATTATACCGTTTGGCGCATCATTAAAAAATCAACTCAGCAAGCCTGGCTTTGCACCGAACGTCATGGTGTGCTTCTTTTTGACAAACAAAAAGGCATCATAAAGGAATACAACAGTGAAAACTCAGATCTCATCACTAATAATATTAGGGCATTAACACTTGGTGACAACAATGAAATTTGGATTGGAACAGATGACAACGGCCTTTTTAAACTGAATGAAACCACAGATCAAATTGAAAAAATAAATAAGGTTAATGATAAAATTAAGTCGCTGTACTACAACAAAAACTCCTTATGGATTGGCACCAATGGAAACGGATTAAAAGTTTATAATACTGAAACCAAAACAACAAAAACATATACCATACAAGACGGTTTACCAAACGATGTAGTTTACGGCATTCTGCCCGGTAACCATGCGAATATCTGGCTTAGTACCAACAACGGCATTAGTAAATTTAATCACACAAATTTTGAAAACTTCAGTGTTTACGATGGTTTACAAGCCAAAGAATTTAACACCGGAGCTTATTATAAGGACCAGAATAACACATTATACTTTGGTGGATTAGAAGGAATTAACTGGTTTCATCCGGAACAATTAACATTTAATACGGAGAAACCTAAAACGATAATTTCAAAGTTCGAAGTATTTTCTAAACCTCGAAACTTGGAACCTAATTTAAGTTTGAACTACAGAGAAAACACTATAACTTTCAGTTTTTCAAGCCTTCATTTCTCTCAACCCAAACGAAATCTATATAAATATCAGCTTGTAAATCACGATAATGATTGGATTGAATCGGGTAATAACAACACGGCTCACTATACCAATTTATCTCCTGACACCTATACGTTTCAGGTTATTTCCTGTAATTACGATGGCGTATGGAATATTATACCAGCCACTTACACCTTTACGATTCGACACCCCTGGTATTTCAGTAATATAGCCATTGTGCTATACCTTTTATTATTTACTATTATCAGTTACCTGATTTACAGTTACCTAAAATGGCGCTGGCATATCAAAATGCAATTGCAATTTGAACATGACGAAACCGAACGTTTAAAACAATTAGATGCTTTTAAGACCAAACTATATACCAATATCTCACATGAATTCAGAACACCCTTAACATTAATTTCTGGTCCGGTAGAAAAACAACTCAACAACCCGAAACTTTCCAATACCGATAAAAAAGAGTTAGAACTTGTGCAGCGCAACTCTAAACGTCTTTTAAATCTGGTAAATCAACTACTCGATTTATCAAAACTAGAAACCGGGAATTTAACGCTATCAGTTACTCAAGGCAATCTTGGTGTATTTTTAAAACAATTGGTCAAAGGATTTGAATTTAAAGCCAAGGAAAAGCACGTTGATTTTACTTACCATATTCCTCTAATTCCAAATGCCTGGTTTGATCAAGATGTGGTGGAAAAAATAGTAACCAACTTACTTTCCAATGCTGTAAAATATGCCCCAAAATACGGTTACGTGTATTTTAATACCAGTCAACATGAGGGTGAAATAATAATCACGATTATCAATAACGGGAATACAATTTCAAATGAGAATATTAGCAAACTCTTTCAGCGTTACTACCAAAACAACAAATCGGCTGATGGTGTAGGTATTGGCCTTTCTTTGGTAAAAGAACTTACTGTTCTTACACACGGAAATATTGTAGCGCACACCCTTAATAAAGATGACATTCAATTTACGATCACATTACCTATTGAACGTTCCTTTTTTAATGCTACTGAAATCAATGAAAACGCCTTACCTCATACATTCGATGCCCCTTATGAATCCCATAAAATAGAAAATGTCAAATCGAATAGTCAACCTCTGCTACTTATTGTTGAAGATGACGAAGATATTAGAATCTTCTTAAACGCTATTTTTAGAGAAGACTACAATATTGAAGAAGCTGAAAACGGCGATATAGGAATAAAAAAAGCGGTAAAACTAATTCCGGATATCATTATCAGTGATATAATGATGCCCAAAACCGACGGCATCATGTTATGTAGTACTTTGAAACAAGATGAACTCACTAGTCATATACCCATTATATTATTAACAGCTAAAAGTGGTACACCTAATGAGATTGAAGGTTTAAAAACCGGTGCTGACGATTATATTGAAAAACCCTTCCACACCCAAAAACTAAAAATTAAAGTTCAAAATTTAATTGAATCTAGACGCAAACTTCAACAACGCTACAGTCAAAATTTTGAATTGACTGAAATTGCCGTGACAAGCGCTGAACAACAATTCTTTAACAAAGTAAAAGAAGTATTAAACCAAAATATTACAGACAGTCAATTTAACTCAGCCCACTTTAGTAAAAATATGTTGATGAGCCGGATGCAATTACATAGAAAACTAAAAGCGCTAACTGGCTTAACCACTACCGAATTTATTCGCTCAGAACGTTTAAAACTAGCCGAAAAACTTTTAAAGACTTCCGATTTAACCGTTTCAGAAATTGCGTATCAGGTGGGATTCAATACACCTTCTTATTTTATTAAATGCTTCAAGGTACAATACAAGCAAACTCCTTCAGAATATCATAACAAATAACAAAAGCTACTGCCTCTCTTGTAATGTTACATTTCAAGTATGGTCTGTTACATACTTACTATGCGTATTTAATCTTCTCGAATACCTTTACTCGAAAGAAATAAAACAAGAAAGCAATTAATATATCCCTTCCCTAGGAAACAAAATGTTTAAAACAGATGACATAAAAAAAGAAGATAATCAAAATATCTACTTAAGTATTGACCACCTTAAAAAAGGACAATACCTGTTAAATATTATGCTAGATAACAAGGTTTTCAAATCTATAAAAATAGATAAAGACACTTAAAAATATATAAAGAAGCTATTAATCAGGGTAAAAAGAGAATAATGAAAATATAAAAATTGGATTTATTCTCTTTTTTTAATGGTCGCCATCATCGAATCAGGATTTATAATTTTTACTGGTTCCCTTTATCATCAATTTCCTTCGCAAGCCCAACTTTAAATAAATTAAAAGAAAAGTTTATCATTATCTAAAGCAAGAAAACCGCTGATTTCTCAGCGGCTAAGTTGAATATATCTTTCGATTGTTTTTACAGCCTAGATATAAACTGCACTGAAAAGTTCATTAAAATGAGCGTTTTTTTTATGGCTTTTAAACAGATGTATTATCTTTCTGAAAAGAGAGTTTACCAAACGAAATATAAAAGCTTTTAAAAACATCTTAAAATAGTTTTAAAGCACATCTTAATATCCTCATCAATGGATGATAATAAAAAAGCCTTTATCTTTAAAGATAAAGGCTTTAGTTTTGTATTTGAAGTTGTGACCAGGCTGGGGTTCGAACCCAGGACCCTAACATTAAAAGTGTTATGCTCTACCAGCTGAGCTACCTAGTCTTTATACCTTGCTTCAATCTCATTCCACAAGACATATAATAAAAAATCCTCAGTCTGTTGTAGACTGAGGATCAAAAAAGGCAACGACCTACTCTCCCACTAAACGCAGTACCATCGGCGCTAACGGGCTTAACTTCTCTGTTCGGAA
>NZ_JACVXC010000040.1 GCF_014596935.1 Aestuariibaculum suncheonense
ATAGCTTTTCTGCAGCATTAGCTATCCAGAGAGAAAGTACAAAGTTTGGAACGTTCAATGTTCCATACAGCAAATACAAAGTTTTCTCACAGCCCGTATTAGTTCCGGTTTGCCCGGTTTATAAGGTAAAGCAAACGTATCATGCGAACCCATATATTAGAGTTGGAAAAATAGATATCCTTGGGGTGTCCAGTTCATCAATCCTTCATATTGGATCGGTTAACGATATTAAACTTCAATCTCGTGTGAAGCATGTTCG
>NZ_JACVXC010000041.1 GCF_014596935.1 Aestuariibaculum suncheonense
TCACCATCATTATCGGCATAATAGGTGTTCTTAACACCTTCATCAATCTCTCCGTCACAGTCGTTATCTAAACCATCACACAGTTCCTCTGCTCCAGGATACACTGTAATGTTTGTGTCATCACAGTCCGTGTTGTCTGATACATAGCCTTCAGGTGCTGAACAGGCCGGCATACTTGATCCTGCATCACCATAACCATCACCATCATTATCGGCATAATAGGTGTTCTTAACACCTTCATCAATCTCTCCGTCACAG
>NZ_JACVXC010000042.1 GCF_014596935.1 Aestuariibaculum suncheonense
AGCAACATAAAAACCAGCTAAAAGACCCTCATTATGTGACGTGGTTAACAGTGGAAGAACTCAGACGAAACGGCAACAAAAACGAAGCCCTCACTATCCTTGAAAAACAAATCAAAACCTTAGGTGGACTAAAATTGCTATCTGCACTTCACTATAAAGACAAACTGCAACCCACAAACTAAACGCCTAAAACTAGATCTCAGTAAAAAAGATCTAGTTTTTTCTTTTTCCAGCACATTCCACGGCCTTCCTTACTAC
>NZ_JACVXC010000043.1 GCF_014596935.1 Aestuariibaculum suncheonense
AGGATGCAGGTGCACTTGCCCCACCTTCTCCTTCTGTTTCGATGTAGCAGATCAGTTCGCCTACAGAAAGAGTATCTCCTTCACCTGCAACGAGTTCTTTTATCGTTCCAGAAAAAGATGATGGAACTTCTGCGTTTACTTTATCTGTCATCACTTCAGCCAATGGATCATATTTTTTTACCGTATCCCCTGGCTGAACGAGCCATTTACTGATCGTTCCTTCTGTTACACTTTCCCCTAATTGGGGCATTGTAATT
>NZ_JACVXC010000044.1 GCF_014596935.1 Aestuariibaculum suncheonense
CAAAAAGATTTGGACTTCCCACATAATACATTTCATTATTTATTTTGGCTTTAACGCCTTTACCTGTAATGGATTGAAAATCCTCTACTGTTACTTCGTTGAATTTTAATCCATTTTCTTCTGCTTTTCGCATAATCGCTGAAGCAAGAGGGTGCTGTGATCCTTTTTCACTGGCTGCTGTTATGGTCATTAATTCATTTTCATTTCTACCATATGTCACAATGTCTGTTACAGCAGGAATCCCTTTGGTTAAT
>NZ_JACVXC010000045.1 GCF_014596935.1 Aestuariibaculum suncheonense
TGGGTCTACAAGTTATGAAATCCTATCAGTATGTAACATGGAATATACTTATGATTATGTCTAGTGAGTAATAAACGGTTTTAAAACAATTGTGTTCATCTCTTGGCTGCTATAAGATCCCTGGCCTGTGCTGATTTCCTCAAATGAATTGTGATATGCGTAACTAATGAATAAAAATATAAGCAAATCAAGACTAAAAGTTCTTCTTTACACTTTATATAATCGAAATGATTTTTAAAAAAAATGAAATGATT
>NZ_JACVXC010000046.1 GCF_014596935.1 Aestuariibaculum suncheonense
AATTCAATCGCTAAACCGACACCGTATCGATTGTCCCATGCTTTCGCCATGATTTTCTTCGGATTGGCCATCGGTGTAAAAGGACAGATCGGAACGATTTGCTGCCCCGGACTTACACCCAGGTTATGAACTTCTTGATCGTTATCTGCGCCAATATCTATATACATATTCTTAATACCCATCGGTCTGTTACGCTGATCCTCGGAAAGAAGATGAGGTGGAGTCGAGCCGATAATACCTGTTATAACATCACC
>NZ_JACVXC010000047.1 GCF_014596935.1 Aestuariibaculum suncheonense
GGAGGGGTATTGCCGTAACCGATCAGGTCGCGAGGATAATCAGCGCTCACTGCAGTCTTCCTTCTTGTACGTGAAAACGGAGAGGGTGGCGGTCGCGGGTCGCGTTGGGCCACGCCGATGGAATGATTGTATACAACTTTATCGACGATTTGTAAGCCTGTTTTTTTGCATTTCTTTCTCCGTCAGGCCCTGGAGTGCTTTGCAAGAAACCTGCCTGATTGGTCAGCAAATGACGCCGGCGTCTGCGAAGGCC
>NZ_JACVXC010000048.1 GCF_014596935.1 Aestuariibaculum suncheonense
TGCCAAAACCAATGGTGCCGATGCTTCATAAACCTGTTATGGAGTATGGTATCGAACTTCTTAAGAAATTTGGTATTACTGATATCGCCGTTACCGTTCATTACTTACCAGACGCAATTAAAAACTATTTTGGTGATGGTCGCGACTTTGGTGTTAACCTTCATTATTTTGTTGAAGATTCTCCACTCGGAACAGCAGGCTCCATTAAGAATGCTGAGGAATTTTTGGATGAGCGTTTATTTGTGATATCAGG
>NZ_JACVXC010000004.1:0-363180 GCF_014596935.1 Aestuariibaculum suncheonense
TTTGAATTTGTTAAATGACGAATGGGTATTGAGTACTCCTGTGGGAGTTTTTAATGCCAAAACAGAACTTTACTATAATATATAAGGATGCTAATTATACTACTCCTAATATTATATAGGTATAGGTCCAACTCTTTATTCATTATAATCTTATTTAAACAAAAAGCTCTGATTAAAATAATTTTAATCAGAGCTTTTTGTTTGTATTAGGGATTGAGCGATATGTTTGAACTCTTTTTAGCAAAATAGTTTTGCAAAAAAAGTGAGTCGCGAAAGCGCGGTGGTTTATAAGTATAAACCAAATACCCTTATAAAAAGAAATTCCACACCACTCCAAAACGCACCGTAAAATCTCGATACGGATTGTTTGGCGCCGAATAATAATTGTAACCGGTAAACGCCGAATTGAAATGTTCCGCTTTAGCGTAGATTCTCGTTTGACGAATTTTTAAGTTAATAAAGAAATCTAACATCGGGAAATCGCCATACTCCCTGGTGTTCTGGACGTAAAACTCAGAAATTAACGGATTGTAAGCATTCATATAATAACTCGTAAAATATTTCAGCGTTACACCTGTTTGCATATACAATGCCTTATTGAACATATGTGACGAAAAATACAAGGTATTGCGCGTTGTGAAATCTGGCACATTCATTACACCTTCGGCATTTTCATTTTGATATAATATAGTATTGTTTAACGCAAACTTGCCAAGTCGTAATTCATTTTCAAACTTTACACGCAAATAATTAATAGTTCCTCCATATTGAAAAGGACGCACCTGCAATGTGGCATCATCTTGTGCAAAATACACAAAGTCTGTTATGGTAGCATAGTCGACACTAACATTTGCCAGTTGCTTATACTTTATTTGAAACGCTAATTGTTGCGTTTGTATATTACTAAAATTATTCTGCCAGTTGTAATTGATGTAATCGCTTTGGTTTAATAAGGTATTGAAGTTTGGTGCTTTTGAACTGTGATTAATAGTTGCGCTTGCAAACACATCATCATTTAATTTAAATGCAGTTGTTCCTTTTATATAGTTACCATCGAACTCTCCTGCAATGTTCACACCAAGTTCTCCAGACAAATCGAATCCTTTATATTGTTTATGATATTTACCTCCCGCAGAAAACACATCCCCCTTCAACCTATTGGTAATTGTTTCTCCATTTAATACCACCAACTTATTGTAACCATAATTATAATTGGAGTTACTTATGTTAAATTGCAAATCTCCTATTATATTGTTACTGTAATTTAAATGCAATTGATTATACAAACTCTCTAGTGTATTTCGGTCTTTTAAACCAGAACTAACAAAAGCATCTCCAAAATAATCACTGCTCGCGGTTTGACTGTACTCATTATATTTATCTTCAAACGATAATATATGACCTAAGCTTAAATGATTTTTATCTAAAGAATCGTTTTTCTGAACAATACTATAGGCATGATCTAAATAAAAACGCTTTCCTTTTAACATCGTTTCGGCATTTTCAAAATTCACTTCGAAAATAGAACGATCTAAATGATCTTCTTCACCGGTTTCAAAATACTCCACATTATCATCACGAATTCCTGCATTTTCCTGATTGTAAATATCCTGAGTAACGATATGTGCTTTAGCTATATAACGTCTGTTTTTGGTTTGATAATTTGTTGTAAATCTAAAATTACCTGTACTTGCTAAAATATGCTGATATTTCCCTAACGAACGCAACCCCTTGTAAGCAATTGAAAAGTTAAGTTGTGGCGAGGTATTTATCGAGAAAAACGAATCGGCTAACTGCCCCTGCTCGAAAGCTGTTTTAAAAAACAACTCGGTAAGTGGCGTTGGCACGCGGTAGTAGTAAATATCTTCAACTTCCATATAATTGAAATGCTTACCCAACGCACCAAAACTTGGCATTAGCTTCGTATTTTGAAAATTGTAAGTTAAACTATTATACGTTTGTCCCATGTTTGAAAATGGCATCACACCAAAATCATCCTTACGCAAATAATTAAACTTGTATTCTTTTTTTATGCTTAAAGTGGTATCGACATATGTCGTATCGTTATCATGTGAGATAATAAGATAGTCGGTAATTTTAGCTAAATCTTTAGGCGATTGTTTCGTAGAATCTTTGACCTCTGCAACACCTAATTCCCGACTAATTCTACTTGGCTTTTTCTGAGCCAAAACCAAATGACACTGAAACAATACAAGGCATAAAATAGTTACTTTAACTGAAAATATATTTTTACGTGTTTCTTTAGTATTAGATGTCATTCGCATACGCAACGCCGATTTACTTAACGCTGTTTTTGTTATACCCATTTGTATCATTCAATTTTTCGGAACAAAAGTAATTATTTGAACGTTAAGAGTTGGTAAATATTTTAAATAAACAAAGCCAACATGCGTAATGCTGGCTTTGTTTTAAAATATTAATCATCTTAACTAATTAAGATGAAATCAAAAAATTTATTTGAGTTAGTCTTTAACAAACATCATAATATTATCTTAAATAAACAAATAATCATACTAAAAATTTTCATACAAAATCACAAAAAACCACCTATTCTTTTATTTATTTCCAAACAAAAAGGCTTTACATTGAGATATTCACATATAAAACTCAAAAAGAAAAACCGGCAGGATTCTGTATAAATTCTGATTATGTTATAGATTTGACCAGATTTTATATTGAACATGTTATTATTAAACCATTCCGATTTTATTTTAGAATGCGGTACCGATGAAGCCGGTCGTGGTTGTTTGGCTGGTCCGGTTACTGCGGCAGCGGTCATTTTGCCGAAAAATTTTAAAAACACCATTCTTACCGATTCGAAACAGTTAAGCGAAAATAAAAGAGATTTATTAAAACCTATTATTGAAGCGGAAGCGTTAAGTTTTGGGGTTTCGCATATATATCAAGAAGAAATCGACGAGATTAATATTCTTAATGCATCCATTCTGGCAATGCATAAATCTATAGAACAATTATCACCCGCTCCGGAATTCATAATTGTTGATGGCAACAAGTTTAAACCATTTCTGGATATTCCCTACGAAACCATAGTTAAAGGTGATGGTAAATATTTGAGTATTGCAGCGGCATCAATTCTTGCAAAAACTTACCGCGATGAATACATGAACCGAATTCATGAAGAATTCCCTATGTACAACTGGGAAAAGAACAAAGGCTACCCCACCAAAGAACATCGTGAAGCGATCAAAAAATATGGAGTAACAAAGTACCACCGCAAATCGTTTAAGTTATTACCCGACCAATTAAAATTAGATCTTTAACACATTATAATACACGCTTTTTACACCCTATAAAATGAAAAATATGTAGGTTTGTATAAATTAATTCATATATGAGATTTTTTTGTTTTTCCCTTTTACTATTACTTACTTTTAGTTGCTCAAACACCAAAACAAATCGCGTACAACTCATTGATTTTATTCCGAAAAACACGTCGGTTGTTTTAAAAACATCCAATTTTGAAAGTTTAAAAAGCAGCATTAACAATAGTGATTTACTGCAAAAATTCTCAAAGACAAAAACTTACACAGCTTTTGAAAATCGTTTGGAGAGCATCAGTCTTCTTAAACCAAAAGGCGACTTGTTAGTTTGTTTTTGCAACACCATAAAAGACAGTTTAGAATTCACAGTTATTACAAAATACCATAAGCAATTAGTAAAAACCGATTCGTTAACTAATTATACTGAAGAAACACTAACATACAAAAACCGTAAAATTACCAAGTCGACATTTAACAAATGCATCTTATACAGCACAGTTATAGACAGCATGTTTATTGCATCGTCTTCTAAAACTATTATTGATGCTGTTTTCGATAATGATAGAATTCCCAACACCGAATTAGAAAAAATTTACAATACCACCAGTAACGACCGTACTTTATCTGCTTTAATAAAAGCCGATAATCCGGTTTTACAATCTTTTTTCTTAGAAGACACACTAACATTGAAAGCATTTACCAATTATCTGGCACTAGATATAGATGTAAGCCAAAACGAAACTTATATTAATGGTATCACCAAAGCTAACGATTCAACGGAAAGTTTAATTAA
This sequence comes from Aestuariibaculum suncheonense, assembly GCF_014596935.1. Taxonomy (GTDB): domain Bacteria; phylum Bacteroidota; class Bacteroidia; order Flavobacteriales; family Flavobacteriaceae; genus Aestuariibaculum; species Aestuariibaculum suncheonense. The sequence goes on from NZ_JACVXC010000004.1 coordinate 4,096, forward strand.
TATTTTCAAGAATACGATTGCTCAGGAAAACCAAACTCAAAACATCACGCCTTCAAATGCTGATGGTTTTTTAAGCTTTACTTTTAGAAATTTCGAAAACCTGAAAACTAATTTGCAGACTTATAAAAAGCAAGACTCCATTGGTAATACTACTGAACTTTTCAACAATATTGTTGAAATTGGCGTCATTTATCAGGATGACGACCGAGCGATTATTTTAAATTCCATTGACGTTATCGCAACTGAAGATGCGCTTATTAGTGAACAAAATACTATAGACACCTTTAGAGAACTTGATATTTACAGTTTTAGTACGCCTGAATTATTCAGCAATACCTTTTCACCTTTAGTTACCTTTAACAAGGCTACTAAATATTGTATTCTGGACAACTACTTCGTGTTTGCAGACAACTTAGAACTTCTGCAAAGCATCATCACCAATTACCAAAACAAAACAACATTAAACGAAAAAGACTTTTTTATTCAGGCCAAAGAACAACTTGTTGATGCGTCTTCTTTAATGTTTGTGGCAAATCCCTCAACTTTAAAGCAGGTTATTTCTAAAAATTTCAACGAAGCCCTTAACATTAATCTGGATAGTTATAACATCTCGGCGCTTCAGTTTATCTACGACAACAATTTTGCTCATGTGAATGGCATTATAAGAAAAGGAAAAGCTAGAGCGGAAGAAAATGCGGTTTCAGAAGAATTGAACATCAAATTGGATAACGACATTTTAAACAATCCACAGTTTGTTAAAAACCACATTACCGGTGAAAAGGAAATCGTCGTTCAGGACATCAAAAACAATCTGTATTTAATTTCTAATAAAGGAAAAATCCTTTGGAAAAAACAACTTCAAGGAGCTGTTTTAGGAAATATTGAACAAATTGACATTTACAAAAACGGAAGACTTCAGTTAGCATTCGCTACACCAAACCATGTGTATGTTATCGATCGAAACGGAAAAGATGTGAGTCCGTTTCCTATGAAATTCAACGATAAAATTACCCAGCCACTGGCAGTTTTCGACTATGACAAAAATAAAAATTACCGATTACTGGTTACCCAGGGTAAACATGTATTAATGTATAACGACGAAGCCAAAGTTGTAAAGGGCTTCACCTTTAAAGCAGCCGATAACACGATTATTACCACACCAAAACATTTCCGAATAGGTTCTAAAGATTATATCATTATCAAAACATCCGATAAACTTTATATTTTAGACCGTACAGGAAAAACGCGAGTAACCCCTAAAACCGGCTACGCGTATTCTAACGAACCGGTTTTTGAATACAACAATACGTTTACCACTACAGGAGTTAATGGTCATTTGATTTCGATTGACATTAAAGGTAATGTGGCTTCAAGGAACCTAAACCTTTCGGAAAAACATGCCATTACCACCTCAACCAAGACATTGGTGGCACAAAGTGAAAACAAGTTAACCATAAAGAATAAAACCATAGAATTAGATTACGGTAATTACACTGAGCCGGGATTCTTCTATTTAAATGACAAAATTTATATCTCCATTACTGATACACAAACGCATAAAGCGTATCTATTCGATAGCCAGGCGAAATTATTGCCAAACTTTCCGGTATATGGCAACTCCCCTATTCAGTTAGATAATATTAATAAGGACAGAAATTTAGAATTTGTAACCAAAGGTGAAAGCAACTCCTTATTATTATATCAATTAAACTAAGAGTTTTATTTTATCAAAATTTCATCGAAACACGCTTTGAAGTCAAAGAAGTTTCAATAGTATTGCACTATTAATTTACAGCATCATGATTACAAGAAAAAACGCGTCAATATCAAAATTCATAATACATAAAGTTGGCAATAAATTCAACAATACTAAAAATGCCTTATCAGAAAAATTAGTGGAATTTGACGAAGCGAGCTATGAATTAATGATGCCGTTTTTATTACGTCCTTTTGGAAGTGTGGTTCAAAGCTATCGTTTTAATCATCACGCCAATATTAGCCTGAACGAGATTAACTCGTATTCGGCACAAATATTTAGTGATGAAGACGCTTTTGTGGAAGTTTCAAAACATATTGTAACCCATTTGTTTGAACAATCAACCTCAGCCAATATTAAAACCGGCGACGTATTAGTCGTCATGTTTGAAGGCATTGAATACAACGAAATCACCACGAATGCCCTTGGTATTTTCAAAATTGAAAATAAAGTTAATTTCTTTCAGACCTATCTGGAAAACAACAACTACGATGTATTGGTACAAAAAGGAATTAGCAGTAAAAAAGTAGATAAAGGCTGTTTAATCTTAAACCAAAGCGACACCGAAGGCAATATAATTTTAACGGTCGATAATAACAATTACGATGCGCAGTACTGGATTAATCAGTTTTTAAATATTAAATATGCTGATGATGCCAACAACCACACGCAGCAATACATCGATTTATGCAAAGATTTTTCTGAAGAAGTTTTAAAACCAACTTACGGCGCTCAAGAAAAAAATGCTTTTTTAGCAAAAACCATAGACTTCTTTAAAGAAAATGAAGTAGTCAATGTCGAGCGTTTTAAAGACGAACTTTTTGAAGAAGACAAATACAAAACTGAATTTGATGATTATAAAAAGACTTTTGAAAGCGAACAAAACTTAGTCTTGAGAAATCAGTTTGATGTTTCAGAACGCGTGGTAACCAAAGAAAAGAAAAAGATTAAAACCGATATAAAACTCGACACGCATTTCTCAATAAAAGTAGATATTGATGCTCCTGATGCTTCGATTGATTATTTGGAACGCGGTTACGACGAAGAGAAAAAAATGCACTATTACAAAGTATTTTTTAACCAAGAAAGTTAACACTATATGCTTCTTTAGCGGTTTACAAGAATAACTTTCATTTTTTTATTAACTTGTAAGAATGAAAACTTCCAACAAACCGACATCGAAAGTGAAAAAATTTAATTACGAATTAGAACTCGCCAAATTACACACCGAGCTAGTTCATCTTCAAGAATGGGTAAAAACCCAAGGACTAAAAGTTGTTATTGTTTTTGAAGGCCGTGATGCTTCAGGAAAAGGAGGCACAATAAAGCGGTTTACAGAGCCCTTGAATCCGCGCGTATGTAAAGTTGTGGCATTAGGTGTTCCAACCGAAAAAGAAAAAACACAGTGGTATTTTCAAAGGTACACCCAGTATTTGCCGGCTGCCGGTGAGATTATACTTTTCGATAGAAGTTGGTACAACCGTGCAGGCGTTGAAAAAGTGATGGGCTTCTGCACCGAAGAAGAATATAACGAATTTTTACGATCCTGTCCTGAATTTGAACGCATGTTAGTGCGCAGCGGTATTATTCTGTTAAAATACTGGTTTTCGGTGAGCGATGCCGAACAGGAACGACGCTTTAAAAACCGAATTTCAAATCCGTTAAAACACTGGAAATTCAGCCCCATGGATCTAGAATCCAGATCGCGATGGTTAGAATATTCTAAAGCTAAAGACACTATGTTTGCACATACCGATACCAAACAAGTGCCCTGGTTTGTGGTTAACTCAGACAACAAAAAGAAAGCCCGATTAAATTGCATTAGTCATGTATTGAATCAGATTCCTTATAAACATATGAAAATAGAACCTATTGAGTTGCCTGAATTACCTGATTATAAAAGCTATGTACGACCACCCATGTATTACCAGACATTCATTCCTGAGAAGTATTAAGTTTTATAATAAAAAAAGCACCCAATACATATTGAGCGCTTTTTTATTTTTGAGCTGGAAGGCATTAAACACCACCTTTTAAAACATCCTGCCATTTTTTAAGTTCATCCCACTCTCCTAGCTCAGCCAGTTTTGCCTGTGCTGGCCAGGTATTAGTCATTCCTCTATGGGTAATAAATGCCGGGCCTGCTTCAACTAACATATCTTCAAGAAATTTTTTTGAAGTGTTTGATAACTGTCTGTAACTAATAATACCCTTTTTGTTTAATAAGCCTTCAATTTTAGGACCAACCCCTTCTACTTTAGTCAAATCCTGCTTCACGTAAGCTTCAGACGAAGATACCCCTCCTGAAATTTGTTTTAAAATCCAGCCAATTATTAAACCTAAGATAAAGGCTGCCAAAAGCCATAAAAACCAAGACCAAAAAACATCTGATCCATCGCAAGCTGTTGTATTTATTTGTAATAATTTCATAATATTCTTTAAATGTTAAGTTAATTTTTTATTCCATTATGTGTATTGCTACTCGTCTATTCATTTGCTTATTTTCGGGCGTATCGTTTGGACGAAGCGGTTCTGTTTCTCCTTTACTTTCAACCGTAACTTTACTTTCTTCTACACCTAAACTAGTTAAATGAGTTTTATATTCAATAGCTCTTTTTAGTCCCAAATCTTCGTTATACAACGATGGCCCGTCACTATCTGTATGACCAACTATTAATATTTTATCTCCTGATTCTATTAAGAAAGAAGACAACTCGTTAAAATATGCTACGACAGCTTCGTTAGTAACCTCTTTATCTGAATCGTATTTATAAAACACAAAAGTTCGATCTAAATGCTCAATAATATCATCATTACGTGTTACCCACTTATACTTTAACTCATGTAGCATATTAAGTTTGGTATCTTCACAATCTCCTGCAAATCGAGCATCGATAATAACCTCTTCAGAAGGCAATTCAGAAAACAATAGCTTAACCTTTTCTGCTCGATTAATACCATCCTGTTCGCTTTCCGCAGTAAAATAAGGACCAACGAGTAGTAACTTTTTGCCTTTGGTTCCATTATGTAAAATCTCCTGTTTCTTCTCAGGCCATAAATCGTTGGTAATGACTTCAGCTGAATTACAATCAAAAATTAAAGGCCCGTAACTAATTTCCGGTAGGGGTTCTGGACAACATACTACTGTTTCTTTATACCAACACCAGCTAAACCAAGCCAGAATAAGGAAAAGAATAAAGAGTAAGAGTACTAATATTTTTCTCATATTGTTAAGGTTTTAAAGTAAGTTAATGTATGAAAAATAATCGTAAAAATCTGATTTGCAAACAAATAAAAATCATCTTAAACTAAGAATTAACATTCAAATTACTTTTTGTTTAATCCTCAACTCTTTCTGTATTATTCTTACTTTTAGCGATTTAAATTGAATAATTAATTTGAACGTGTTCTCTAATGAAAATTGACCGTTTTGTTGTTGCTATTATTGTAACTATAGCCCTTGCCTATTTTTTTCCACAATTGGGAAGTAAAAACAGTAGCGTTCCGCTTGATTTGATTGGCAGTATAGGAATTTCATTTATTTTCTTTTTCTACGGACTGAAGTTAAGTCCGGAAAAAATAAAACACGGTCTTAAAAACTGGAAATTACATGTACTTATTCAATTAACAACCTTTTTACTTTTCCCTATTATTATAATTCTTTTTAAAGGTTTTATTAAAGTTGAAGAAGGTCAAATGCTCTGGTTATCGTTTTTATTTCTGGCTGCATTACCTTCTACCGTGTCATCTTCAGTGGTTATGGTATCGATGGCAAAAGGGAATATACCAGCAGCTATTTTTAATGCAAGTATTTCCGGATTAATTGGTATTGTCATTACACCGTTATGGATGGGATTATTTTCAAAATTTACAGCTACCGACTTTAATTTGGGTGAGATTTACATGAAATTACTTCTTGAAATTCTGGCTCCTGTTATTTTAGGTATTCTGCTTCAGAAGTACGGACAAACCTTTGTTAAAAAATACCAACACCAACTTCCGTTATTTGACAAATCGGTTATTTTATTAATCATCTACAAAAGTTATGCGCACTCTTTCGAAGATGGTGTTTTTAACTCTCTTAACCTTTTAGATTTATCGATGGTATTTACCGCTGTAGTTATACTATTTTACTCGGTTTATTTTTTAACCGGATTTCTATCGAAAAAACTAGGCTTTAATAAAGAAGATAAAATTACAGCTCAGTTCTGCGGAACTAAAAAATCGCTAGTGCATGGCACCGTATTTTCTAAAATATTATTCCCAAGCACCATGCCTTTAGGATTAATATTATTGCCGCTTATGTTATTTCACGCTCTACAGATATTCATCATTAGCATTATAGCTACAAAATTAGCTAAACGAGAAATTGTGACAACTTAAATAAATTCGGCTTCAAAAAGGGATTTAAAATGTTTTAAAAGATTATTTTTCACCTCGGTCTCATCAACATGAGCAACGCCCAGTTCAACGTTTAACGAAGTCACCGCTTTTCCTCGAATACCACAAGGAATAATATTATCGAAGTAACCTAAATCGGCATTCACATTTAAGGCAAATCCATGCATCGTTACCCATCTACTGGCACGAACACCCATTGCACATATTTTACGCGCAAACGGTGTACCCACATCTAACCACACCCCTGTTTCACCTTCACTTCGTTCTGCCTTTAAACCATATTCTTTCAGCGTTAGAATAATCATTTCTTCAAGAAATCGGAGGTACTTGTGGATATCGGTAAAGAAGTTGTCTAAATCTAAAATTGGGTAACCTACAATTTGTCCTGGACCATGATAGGTAATATCTCCTCCTCGGTTAATTTTGTAAAATGTCGCGCCTTTTTTAAATAATTCATCTTCGCCCAGCAACAGATTTGAAAAATCGCCACTTTTCCCCAAGGTATAAACATGAGGATGCTCTACAAACAAGAAGTAGTTATTGGTTTCGTCGGTAGTTTCTTCTCGCCTGTTCCTGATTTTAGAATCTACAATAGCTTTAAATAATTCCTCCTGATAATCCCAGGTTTCCTTATAATCTTTTAGTCCTAAATCCTGAAGTTGTACGCGCTTATTCATAGACTGCAAAATTAAGACAATTCGAGAAACAAAACGGGTTTATTAACCTGTTTAACTAGTTTTTAGGATTATTCAAAATAATCAGCGCCGCTATCACTCCAGGGACCCAGCCAAGACAAGTTAAAATAAAGACAATTAAAATAGAACCGCAACCTTTATCTAAAACAGCGAGGGGCGGACAAATGATAGACAGTAAAACTCTCCAGAAACTCATATTGATTTTATTTTTTTATTGATGCCTTTATGTGACGCAAAACTATAGTTTTTGTTACAAACCAGCATTGCAATTACTCTTACAATCATATTTTAATTTAGGAGGAAAATCGTAAATAACGAATAAAATCCACTTTGAGTAACGTCAAAAATTCACATATTATTACGTATGCTACCTTAATGATTATGTTTATCTTTGTGCCTTTAAAAAATTATACTCAGCATTTTAGAATATGTCGCAATTATCAGAGCAAGAACTTGTACGTAGAGAAAAATTAGTAAAATTACGCGAATTAGGCGTTAATCCGTACCCAGCAGATTTATATCCTGTAACGCATACATCGAAACAGATTAAAGAAGATTTTGAAGCTGATAAGAAGGTGGTTATTGCAGGGCGTTTAATGATGATTAAGGTACAGGGAAAAGCCAGTTTTGCAGAGTTACAAGATGCCGAAGGTAAGATACAAGTGTATTTTAACCGTGATGAAATTTGCCCGGGCGAAGACAAAGAAAAATACAACGAGCTATTTAAAAAACTTATCGATTTTGGTGACTTTGTAGGTATTGAAGGGGAATTATTTACTACTCAGGTTGGAGAAAAAACCGTTAAGGTAAAAGACTTCACTTTATTAAGTAAAGCCTTAAAACCGCTACCATTACCAAAAGAAAAAGACGGTAAAATTTACGATGCGTTTACAGACCCTGAACAACGTTACAGACAACGTTACGCCGATCTAGTGGTTAATCCGCAGGTAAAAGAAATATTTATTAAGCGTACCAAATTATTTAATGCTATGCGTTCGTTCTTTAACGACGCTGGTTACTTTGAAGTAGAAACACCGGTACTACAATCTATTCCTGGTGGAGCTGCTGCAAGACCTTTTGTTACGCACCACAACGCTTTAGACATTCCATTATACATGCGTATTGCCAACGAGCTTTATTTAAAAAGACTAATTGTTGGTGGTTTTGACGGGGTTTACGAGTTCTCGAAAAACTTCCGAAACGAAGGGATGGACAGAACACACAACCCGGAGTTTACAGCTATGGAAATCTATGTGTCTTACAAAGATTACAATTGGATGATGGATTTCTGTGAACGTTTATTAGAGCACTGTGCAATGGCAGTAAACGGTTCTACAAAAGCAAAATTTGGAGAACACGAAATCGACTTTAAAGCACCATACACCAGAGTAACCATGGCCGATTCTATAAAGCATTTCACTGGCTTTGATATTATTGGAAAAACCGAAGATGAAATTCGTGCCGCAGCTAAAGGTATGGGCATTGAGGTAGATGACACTATGGGTAAAGGAAAACTAATTGATGAAATTTTCGGTGAAAAATGTGAAGGGAACTACATCCAGCCAACCTTCATTACCGATTACCCTAAAGAAATGAGCCCATTGTGTAAAGAACACCGTGATAATCCGGATTTAACCGAACGTTTCGAGTTGATGGTTTGTGGTAAAGAAATTGCGAACGCGTATTCCGAACTTAACGATCCAATCGATCAGCGTGAGCGTTTTGAACACCAAATGGAATTAGCAAAAAAAGGTGACGATGAAGCTAACGGTGTTATTGATTACGACTTTTTACGTGCTTTAGAATATGGTATGCCTCCTACATCTGGTATGGGTATTGGTATGGACCGTTTAATAATGTTCTTAACCAACAATCAATCTATTCAGGAAGTATTATTCTTCCCGCAAATGAGACCTGAGAAAAAGACAGTAACCTTAAGCGATAACGAAAAAGCTATTTTCGAAGTTTTAAAAGCAAAGAAAAGCCTTCCGTTAAATGTTCTAAAAGAAGAAAGTGGTTTAAGCAATAAGGCCTGGGATAAAGGTATTAAAGCCTTAACAAAACACAAATTAGCTAATGTTATAAAAACCGATAGCGATTTAATAGTTGAACTTATAATTTCTTAAAACTTTTTTATATTTAGACCTAAGAAATTAAAAACATATAAATGGTGACGACTTATGATTAAAAAGATAAAAGTTCATTTAATTATAGCCGTCACCATTTTTTTTGGGCTTTCATTAGCCAAACTTTACATCTACAAAATCTCTAAAGACGAATATGAATCTGTTATTGATGAAGACCTTCAACATACAGGAGAACTCATCTCTAAAGAATTTGAAAACATCATCCGGTCTGATATTTCTCGTCTTGAAAATTTAAAAAGTAGATTGGAATTCACCAATGGTGACTATTTTAAAAATTGGGAACATGACGCCAATTTATTACTTGAACAGAATTCCTCTTTCAAATTTATTGAGTGGATTGATAGTTCAATGGTCATCAGGAAAATTTATCCAGAAAAGGAAAACAAGAAGGCACTTCTTCTTGATATTTCGACGATTGACTACAGACGAGAGGAATGGCTCTCACACTCCAAAACAGGAGCAACCAATATAACCTCCTGGTTAGATTTAAAACAATCGAGTAAAGCTTTTTTGGTTGATGTTCCTGTCTATTTCAATAACACCTTTCAGGGTACCATTACTGCCGGAATGGATTTCAAATATAATTTTGAGCGTTTGGCTAACCATTTAGAAAACCAGTATGTGATTGAGTTTTTTGATGACAAAGGCGTGCCTTTTTACCAGTTAAATCATTCTATAAAACTAAACAGTAAAACAGACCTGATTTACAGTAACAAACTTACTATCGATCCTCAAGATCAGCAAAACTGGCAATTAAACATATACCCTTCAAAAAATTTATTACTTGCTGAAGGCAATACCATTATTGATGTGGCCTTTGTTGTGGGTATCTTCCTTGCTTTTGTGCTCTCTCTATTAATATTCTTTTATCTGCAGGCGAAGAAGAGTAGCCGAGAAGCCATTGAATCTAACGAAACACTTATTAAACTCAACAAAACGCTAAAACAGGAAAAAGATCGGGCTAAAAAAGCATCTCAGGCAAAAACCGAATTTTTATCTAACATGAGTCATGAAATTCGAACGCCATTACATGCCATAATTGGTTTTATAGAACTCCTAAAAAGCGACAACTTAGAACCTACCCATAAAGAATATATAGATTTAATGGATAAATCCTCCAGTAATCTACTAGGCTTAGTAAATGATATTTTAGATTTCGATAAAATTGAATCGGGAAACACCGAACTTGAAGAAGTCACTTTTACACCTTTAAATAAAATTCAGAAACTACTTGAAGTTAATCAGTTTCTATTCGTTAAGAAAAATCTATACCTTAAAACAAACTTCAATAACGTCTCAGGAAGCACCGTTATTGGAGATTTAAATAAATTACTTCAGGTTATTAACAATCTGCTTAAAAACGCTTTAAAATTCACTAAAAACGGCGGAGTCACGTTTACCTATTCTGAAACAATTATTAAAGAACAACTCAAATTGGCAATAACTATTGAAGATACCGGAATTGGTATTCCGAAAGATAAACTTGACACCATTTTTAATAGATTCACCCAAATTGAAAACAGCATTAAGAAAGAGCATGAAGGAAGCGGACTTGGATTAGCCATCTGTAAAAATCTGGTTAAAATGATGGGAGGAGATATTATTGTGGAAAGTGAACATAACCAAGGCACAAAATTCACGGTTTCTTTTCTGTTTAACATTACAAAAAATACTGTTCCTAAACAGACTATCGATTTAAAGAAAAGCATTAATTCTGCCGATTTAAATGTCCTTATTGTTGACGACAACAACCTCAACATTATTGTACTTAAAAAATTCCTTCAGGATTTGGGAATTAACGCCGATACTGCTAATAATGGTAAAATAGCTTTAGAGCGCTTTAACGAAAAAAAATATCAGCTTATCTTCATGGATATCCATATGCCGGAAATGGACGGTTGGGAAGCTACAAGATATATTAGAGAAATTGATAAAGAGGTTATTATATTCGGCCTGTCGGCTAACGTTACTACCGAAGCTATTAACAAAGCTATTGAAAGCGGCATGAATAACTACCTAACCAAACCGTTTAAAAAAGAACGTTTGTATAAATTGCTGCAATTTCATTTTAACAACGAAAACCAACTGGTTTAATCTTAAAACCATTCCAATAAAAAAGCCCAGCAATTTTAAATTACTGGGCTTTCACAAACTAACCAACTAAACTTAATTTATTAACTAACTAATAACTTCAATATTAAAAAGTATGAATTTTTAACTTATGAGCATTACTTGTTTCAAATAAACTACGCTGCAAAGATTCAGCTTTTTTCCGATGTACTAAAGATATTTAGAAATGTTTAACACCAAAAAGATCAATTTTATATCTTCTTTAAGAGTAACCTATTGAAGTGTTAAAATTTTTAAGAAAAAAGTATTTTTAAATACCCTAAAATTAATATTAAAGCAACATAAACTTAACCTCAGAAGTTTCAAGTGTTCATAATTTTTAATAATACTACAATCAAAACTACACTTTACTTTATATTTTTCAAACTTAACAATACAACACAAAGTCAAAATACGAATATCTTAATTACTTATTTTAATACTCTCACATGTAAAAAACATCCTATTTCTCAATTTACATTCATCAAAAAAGCTTCAAATGAAATGTATATTTATTGATAGAAAGGCTTCATTCATTAAAGTAAAGACATACATTCTCTTCCTTAAACAGCGCATCTCTTCCAAAATCTATCGGCAATTTCACATCACTTCCCCCTGCTTTATCTCTATAACAAAAACAGAATCAACTGTTAAGAATCGTTAAATTTTAAATCTGCATTAAACCTTTTTATGTTTCATGAGTCGTAAAAGCAAATAAATCTATAAACGATGAAAAAAATTATAGCTATCGCAATTACTTTGATATCCCTTCAAGGTATTGCACAAGAGAGAAGACAATTTGCAGATCGTATGGATAGACCTCATAAAATGAGCAATCTTACACCTGAACAAGCCGCAACACTTAGAACTAAGCAAATGACCTTGCATTACGATTTAACAAAATCGCAGCAAGATGAAATATATAAACTCAATTTAGAAAACGCCAACACCAGAAAAGACATGATGATAGCTGTTAAAGCTAAAAAAGAATCTGGTGAATTCACAAAGCCTACTAGTGAAGAGCGTTACAAAATGATGAATGACCGCTTAGATCATCAAATAGCTGTAAAAACAAAGATGAAAAGTATTTTAACCAAAGAGCAATATGCTAAATGGGAAGACTCTCAGGCTAAAATGAAACAAAGAGGTCAAAAAATGAAAAAAGAAATGGCTCAAAGAAAATTTGAGAGCAAAAAAGATAGAAGATAATATAGTTTAGTTAGTTTTTGACTATAGTTTGGTTGGTTAGAAGCGCGTTTCGAATGAAACGCGCTTTTTTTATCTAAAGTGTCTTTGCTACTTTATTTACCGCATTGATGGTGAAATCTAAATCTTCATAAGTTAAAGCGTCGGTTATAAACCAGGTTTCAAAAGCACTTGGTGCAATATAAACACCTTCATTTAACAATCCGTGGAAGAACTTCTTAAACGTTTCGTTATTTCCTTTGGCTGCCGTTGTAAAATCAACCACAGGTGTTTCATCAAAATGCACAGAAATCATAGAACCAACACGGTTAATAGTGTATGTAATGTTGTTATCTGTTAAAACTTTATCAATACCTTTATGTAAATATGCTGTCTTCTCTTCCAGACGTGTAAAAATCTCAGGATCGGCATTCAATGCTCTTAACATCGCCAGACCAGCAGCCATTGCTAAAGGGTTTCCGCTTAATGTTCCGGCTTGATACACAGGTCCAATAGGTGCTAAATAATTCATGATTTCATTTCTGGCTGCAAAAGCTCCTACCGGAAGACCTCCTCCAATCACTTTTCCAAAACAAACGATATCTGCTTTAATTCCAAATAACTCCTGAGCACCTCCTTTAGCCAAACGGAAACCCGTCATAACCTCATCGAAAATCAACAAAATATTGTTTTCATCACAAAGCACTCTAAGCTTATTTAAAAAATCGTTTTGCGGCGGTACACAGCCCATATTTCCAGCTACAGGCTCTATAATAATACAAGCAATTTCGTTTGGGTTCGCTGCAATCAATTCCTTTACATTATCAATATCATTATAAGTTGCCAATAATGTATCCTTTGCGGTTCCTTGTGTTACTCCAGGACTGTTTGGTGTCCCAAAAGTACTGGCTCCACTACCCGCCTGGATTAAAAATGAATCGCTATGCCCATGATAACAACCGGCAAATTTTATAATCTTATCTTTTCCGGTGAATCCACGAGCCAGTCTAACAGCACTCATACAAGCTTCAGTTCCTGAATTAACAAATCGTATTTTATCAATATTTGGCACCATAGAAACGGCTAATTCGGCAATTTGCGTTTCAATTTCAGTTGGCATTCCAAAAGAGGTTCCTTTTTTAGCTTTTTCAACTACGGCATCAACAACCGGTTGATACGCGTGACCTAAAATCATAGGTCCCCAAGAATTTATATAGTCTATAAGTTTATTACCATCTTCATCATACAAATACGCGCCTTTAGCTTCTTTAGCGAAAAGTGGTGTTCCCCCAACACCTTTAAAAGCTCTTACCGGTGAATTCACCCCTCCGGGAATTACCTGTTCCGCCTCGGCAAATAATGCGCTACTGCGTTTATAAATCATATCTCTTTATTATTTTAATTTGTTGAAATCAGCAATTCCTGACCAATACTGATGTTAGTGCCGTTTAATCCGTTTAATCGCTGAATATTTTGCACCGAGGTATTATAACGTTTAGAAATAGAATACAAGGTATCTCCCTTACTTACGGTATGCACGGTATTATTATTTTGTATATCTTCTTTTGAATAATCAATACGTTCGTAAGCTGTTCCTAAAACTTCTTCGTCGTATTTATGTAAATCGTAACGTTCAATTAAACTGATTAATTTATCCGGATATTTTCTATCGGTAGCGTAACCCGCAGCTTTAAGTCCGCGAGCCCAGGCTTTATAATCGCCAGGTTTTTGTTTGAATAAATCGGCGTATCGTTTTCTCTCTGTTAGAAACAAGGAGTGATCTCTGAATGAATATTTTGCATCTATATATTTTCTGAAACATTCCTGATCTTTATCATCATCATGATAAATTCTGGCACCTGTCCACTCATGACATTTAATCCCAAAGTGGTTATTAGCCTCTACCGATAAACGACCATTTCCCGATCCAGACTCTAAAATACCTTGTGCTAAAGTGATACTCGCCGGAATGTTATACAATTGCATTTCGGTTTTTGCAATGTCTTTATAGGTGTCGATATATTTTTCGGTATCACTGGCATAAACTTTGGTTTCAACTGGTTTTGTCTCAACCGGCTTAGGTGTTTCACGTTCTTTAGCTATAACACGTTCGGTGGTAGGCCTTGTTCGTTTTGTTGTCGTAGCAACCTTTTTACTTTTACAACTTGTTAGTATAGCCAACAGACCTAATACAACCCAAAATTTATTCATTATTATATTTCTATTAATGGTAAACGTTTCTTTTTTAACACCTGATTCATTCCTGTAATACCCTGTAAACCTCCTGTGTGAATTGCCAGAATTTTAGAGCCTTCAGGAAAATAGCTTTTGCCAATTAAATCGTGAATTCCGAACATCATTTTTCCGGTATAAACAGGATCTAAAGACACCTGATATTGGTCTTTAAATTCGTTTATAAAATTCACTAATTCCTCATTTATTTTGGCATAACCTCCAAAATGATAATCGATTATCAATTCCCAATTACTTTTAGACACAAATTTACTAATATCTTCCTGTAAAAAATCACCTTTTAAAGCAGGAAATCCTAAAACTTGTTGACCGGGTTTTGAACAATTTATCAATCCGGAAATGGTACCTCCGGTTCCAACGGCACAACAAATATAATCGAACTCTTCATCCTCCTCGGTTAAAATTTCTTCGCAACCTTTTATGGCTAAGTCATTTGTTCCTCCTTCAGGCACTAAATAAAAGTTTCCAAATTTATTTTTTAACTTGTTAATAAATTCTTCCGAGGTCTTTTCTCTATACACGTCTCTGCTTACAAATTCAAACTGCATACCGCAAGCTTTCGCATAGCACAACGTAGCATTACTTTCAATTTTATCTTCCAGCTCCTCTCCTCGAATCACTCCTATCGTTTCAAAACCGAACAATTTTCCGGCCGAAGCGACCGCTGCAATATGATTAGAAAAAGCCCCGCCAAAAGTTAACAAGGTTTTTAATCCTAACCGATTCGCTTCAAGAATATTGTACTTCAGTTTTCTATATTTGTTCCCCGAAACAAATTCATGAATCCGGTCTTCTCGCTTTATAAACACCTCTATTCCCCTGCTATTAGGAATTTCAATTTTCTGATTAACGCTTTGATTTAGTTGAAATATCATGACGGCGAAGATACTTTAAAAAACTCCAAAATGGGCGACGGTTTAAATAATCTAAATCGGCTTCACAAACAAAAGCTTCCCTTTCAAATGAAATATTTTTATAAGCTAAATACCTGGTTTTGTACTGATAAAAACGGATTAAAAATTCAACACCATAAAGGACATAAAAAAACAAAATCAACAACTCTAATTGCTGTTTTAAATGAATTTTTTCATGATTCATAAACACCCTGTCTAACTTTAAATATCCATCTTTTATAAACACAAAAGGGAACAAGGTGATTCCTGAATAGCCTTTTGGAACCATGTATTTTGAAACTAATATCATATCAACCGTCTGTGAACATTATCAAAAATATTACAAATCTCATAAAATCTAGTACTTTTGCAGCGATATGAAGAAAATTATTCCCATTGAAGAAGGCGATTATTATCTAACCCCTGAAGGCTATCGCTGTTTTACCGAACAATACCACTTAAAACGTGGGTATTGTTGTGAAAGTGGTTGCAGACATTGCCCATATGGTTACAACACTAAAACCAATAAACAACAACGCTAACCTCTACCTTCTAAAAACCAATTACTTGGTACGATTCTTGATGCTTTTATATAATTAAACTGACATATAAGGTTGTGTTAAAACCCATACTTTATTTAAATTATTAGCTTTTAGTTTATTAAATTTACTATAACCATAAAAAAATTGCATCATGAAACATGTACTAAAAATTGTTCCGCTATTGGCTCTCCTCTTTATTGTGACTTCCTGTAGTTCTATTAAGGTGGCGACAGATTACGATAAAAATGCCAATTTTACAAGCTACAAAACCTTTGCGTTTTATAAAACAGGAATTGATAAAGCTGAAATTAACGATTTAGATAAACGCCGAATTTTACGTGCTATTGAAGCCGAACTACTAGCTAAAGGATTCACTAAATCTGATAACCCGGATTTACTGGTTAGTCTTTTTACGAAATCTAATCAGCGTGTCGATGTGTATAACAACGCTTGGGGCTACGGTGCCTGGGGTTGGGGCGGTTGGGGTCCTTATGGTGCTGGTTTCGGTCCGGGTTGGGGCTGGGGATGGAATCAACCTACAGCAACAACCAGTACAGAAGGTGTTTTATATATTGATTTGATTGATGCTGCTAAAAAAGAACTGGTTTGGCAAGGTATGGGCACCGGATACTTAACACAGAATATGGAAAAGAAAGAAGCTCTCATAAAAGAGTTTGTAGCCGAAATATTAGCTGAATACCCTCCAGGATCAAAAAAATAATTATTATTAAAAAAGCAACTTCATAAAGTTGCTTTTTTGTTTTATTTAACATCGGTCTTTCTTGCTTGTTTTCTATTATTTGTATCTTTATTTCACAACTAAAACGAAAAACATGACATTAAATACTATTGAGTCTAATCCTATTCTAGATCGCTTACCCAAGCATCTCTTACAATATATCAAACCTCAAAATTACAATCACTACTCAGCCATCGATCAGGCGGTTTGGCGTTATGTGATGCGTAAAAATGTAGACTTTTTAAGTTCTGTAGCACATAATTCATACCTGGAAGGCTTAAAACAAACCGGTATTTCCATTGATAGTATCCCAAACATGTACGGCATGAATCGTATTTTAAAAAATATAGGTTGGGCTGCCGTTGCAGTAGACGGATTTATTCCTCCCAATGCCTTTATGGAATTTCAGGCTTACAATGTTTTAGTTATTGCGAGCGACATCAGACAATTGGAACATATTGAATACACACCTGCGCCTGACATTATTCACGAGGGTGCCGGCCATGCCCCTATTATTGCGAATCCGGAATACGCAGAATATTTGCGTCGGTTTGGAGAGATAGGTTGTAAAGCCATTTCGTCGGCTAAAGATTATGAACTTTATGAAGCCGTCAGACATTTATCTATTATAAAAGAGGCCCCTAATTCATCAGAAGAAGCCATTGCACAAGCCGAAAAGCATGTTGAAGAATTACAACAAAACATGGGTGAACCGAGTGAAATGGCGCTGATTAGAAATTTGCATTGGTGGACTGTGGAATACGGCTTAATAGGCACTGTTGAAAACCCAAAAATTTATGGAGCCGGGCTGTTATCGTCCATTGGAGAAAGTTCCTGGTGTATGACTCATGCCGTAAAAAAACTGCCGTATACCATTGAAGCCACTTATCAGGATTTCGATATTACCAAACCGCAACCTCAACTTTATGTTACGCCAAATTTCGCACATTTAAGTCTGGTTTTAGAGACCTTCGCCAATACCATGGCATTACGTAAAGGCGGGCTTATGGGTGTTAATAAATTAATTGCTTCAAACGCTTTAGGAACTATAGAATTGAGTACCGGTATTCAAATTTCCGGGGTGCTTAGTGAAGTTATAGAAGACAACGGCTTACCGATTTACATTCAAACTACAGGTCCTTCGGCTCTAGCCTATCGAGAAAAAGAACTCGTGGGTCATGGTACACTTACGCATAGCAAAGGATTTGGTTCGCCTATTGGGAAACTGAAAGGTATCAATCTCGCTATTGAAGACATGAGCCCCAGAGATTTAAAAGCTTATAATATTTTTGAAGAAGAAGTCGTAACACTAGAATTTGAAGGCGATATTATCGTTTCTGGTGAAATCATAACAGGGAAACGTAACCTGCAAGGAAAAATCATTCTAATTAGTTTTAAAAACTGTACAGTAACACATCACTGTAAAGTATTATTTAAACCGGAATGGGGCGTTTATGATATGGCTGTTGGAAAATCGGTAGTTTCAGCTTTTTCAGGGCCAGCCGACTTAAACAGTTTCGATTTGATTACGCACAAACCAACATCTGAAACCATTCATATTAAAAAATCGGCAGACCAATTAAAACTAGAAGGGCTTTATCAACAGGTTCGTGATTACCGGGAAGGCAACAATAAAACTATTTCACGTACTAAAGTTTTGGATGAACTCATTGAAAACTTCCCTAACGATTGGCTACTACCTATTGAACTTTATGAATTAGCTTTCAAAGGTAATGAATCGGTGTTATGCGAACGCATCTTGAATCATTTAGAGCACATCAAACAGAACAGACCACAAGTAGGCAAACTAATTGATGACGGTCTTGAAATTATTAAAAATACAGTAAACGTATAATTATTTAAATCGTTGTAAAGTGTCTTTGGTGAACTTGCTCAAAACAAGTCTTCCGCTAATTTTAGCGCGTTCGGCAAGTAAGGTATCCCAGTTTTCAGTATGTTCCCAAAGTACTTTCTTCATTTGTTGCAGAGCTTCCGGATTATAGCTTGCTAATTTTTCTGCAAAGTTTTCAACCGCTTTATCTAAAGCAGAAATATCATCAAACACTTCTGCAAAAAGTCCGTTAGTTTTTGCCCATTCTGAAGTAAAAAAAGTTTCCGCATTCAAGGTCATATGTGACATTGCATTTAAACCTATTCGTCTGCTAACCGCAGGTTCTATAACAAACGGACCAATACCAATACTTAATTCACTCAGCTTAACAGATGCAAATTGAGTTGCAAAGCAATAATCGGTTGCCGCAGCTAAACCAACGCCTCCTCCAACGGTTTTACCTTGCACCCGGCCTACTATAAGCTTAGGACATTTACGCATCGTATTAATCACTTTCGCAAAACCAGAAAAAAATTGTTCTCCGGTTTCAGCATCTTCAATTGCAATTAATTCATTAAAACTGGCACCGGCACAAAAAGTTCTGTCACCACCACTTTTTAAAACCAGAACAGCAATTCTTTCATCTGTTCCAGCTTTTACAATCGTGTCTTCTAATTGTAACAACACCTCACTTGGCATAGCGTTGTGCTGCGGATGATAAAATTCGATATATCCTACCTTATTTTTGACTTCTAAAGTTACGTAAGCTTGATTCATGGGTTTACCTTTTCAGGATGAAGATACACAAAAAACTAAAGTTTCAAATTTTTAAGTCCGTCGCTTTTAAGAATTGGCGAGTTATCATATTGTAGTGTCCACCCTAAAGAATTGGTTAAAATATAGAGTTTAGATAATTCACTTACCAATCTGTTCTTAGCATTTTCCTTAATTTCTGAAGCTTCAATCTTCTCCTTCAAAGATTTATTAACAATGTTTTTTATGGAATTATAATCTTTCGCTTCAAAAGGATTGAAAAATCCAAACTGAACATCGTAATATTCTATATCAGGATAAATTTTAACTTCTTCTTCCGGAATTCTTAAAATGGTTAAAATTTTATGTTCTTCATCAATTTCAAACTCCAGCTTACTTAAATCGTATGCCACGGTAACATCGGCATTAACGACAACCAACGCCGTTTTTTCAGAAGTAAAATAATCGCCTAATATTTCTTTAGAATTTTTGTAGTTGTAAATTTCACTAAAACGTCCTTCGGTAACCACCAATTTACCTACATTTTTAATTTCCTTTTCAATTAGGGCACTATGCTCCTTAAGCGTTATTTCTTCCTGACGCTTATCTTCACAATACTTAATAACCAATAAAACGAATAGAGTAATAAAGACTCCCAATAATATTTTTCGCATGTCTAAAATTAAATATTATTTTAGAAATACATCATAGCTGGTTACGAAATATTTGGGCAAAAAAAATACATTAGTTTTCTTCGACATATAAAGCCTAACTAATGTAATTTTGATTAATAGCAGTACAAAGATAGAAGTGTAATTTAGAAATTAGATTAAGTAAACATCATGCTTATTTTAATTTAAAATTAACTTTGCTTTATACATCTCTAACTAATAAAATTAAGATGAAAAACATTAGTTTTCCTTCGACATAAAAAGCCTAACTAATGTAAAAAATCAACTAATTCTAAACAGTTGTAAAATTACATAGTTTATGACCAACGACTATTACGCCTAAGTTATAAAATAGTTATTCGTATTTAAACAGAAAAAACATCAATTGTGTAATCGTCTTACCGATTATTACAATTGATGTTTCTAATATGAATTGATTAATAGCCTAATAAAATTAGTTTATTTTGTAACATCCCTAAGAACTTTTCGATGAAGTGTTATAAAAAAAGACCATCCGCAAAAATTTTAACTACTTGTTTTACAAAGGATTAACACTAGAGTTTTATCCTACACAATCAATAGGGTTTATACTATTAAATTTTAAAATTTAATATAAGAAAAATTAGACTCTAGAGTTTCCTTTTTAGCTTTAAGACGTTCTAAAAAGGTTTTATGAGCTTCAGAATTCGGGTTGAACGGTTTATGTTGTAATCCTTTTTGAACATCATTAACGGCATCCATAGTCTCTTTTGCGTCATTTGAAACCCACACGGAAACAAACTTTTTCCAAATATAATCAATCGCTACAGAACTTGGATGCAACATATCATCGGCATAAAAACGATAATCACGAAGTTCGTCCATCATAATTTCATACGACGGAAAATAAAAAACTTCTTTTTGATTAACTAATTGATGAATCGCTGATATTAAATGCGCCTTACTTTGGGTATTCTCTACAAAACCATCTTTTATATGACGTACTGGCGATACGGTAAATATGATATTTGTTTTTGGATTCACAGATTGAATGCTGCTTTTTATATGTTCTAACGATTCCCGAACCTCATCGCAAGTCAATAACACTTTATCAAATTGCTTTTGCGGTACTTTATGACAATTCGCTACAAAAGCTCCAGTTTTTTTATAACGATACGCCCAGGCTGTTCCTAAAGTAATGATAACATGTGTTGAGCTGCAAATCTGTTCTCTAGTTTGTTTAATCGTCTCATTCAAATTTTTTAACAAATCCTCTTTTGATGGGTGACTCAACTTTGAATGCGCATCAAAACAATGCCATTGTTCATTGTGAAATAAGAGGTCTGATTCTGTGTAATTTTCATTCTGAATCGATCTGCGTACTAAATTTTCAATAGCTTTGGGATTAAACAAAATACCTAACGGATTTTGAAGACTTCTGAATTTAAAATAACTGAACTTTTCTCCTATGTTTTCAACAAAACAAGAACCTAATAACAAAACATTTGAATGATAATCAATAAGACTATCTGTTTGTGGTTTTAATGGTATTTCCGTTTGAAACTTCATATAAAAAAAGATTCCCGCTTACGCGGGAATACCAATATTATTAAGCAATAAAATCTTTAGCTTTTTCCAAGGCTTCCTGAATACCTGCTGGATTTTTACCTCCGGCAGTTGCAAAGAACGGTTGGCCACCGCCACCGCCTTGAATATACTTACCTAAATCTCTAACTACCTGACCGGCATTTAAACCTTTGTCGGCTACTAAGTTTTTAGAAATATAACAAGACAATAAGGCTTTACCATCATTTTCGGCTGCTAATAGCAAGAATAAATTATCTACTTCGCCTCCAAGTTCAAACGCTACATCTTTAATTCCTGAAGCATCTAAATCTAACTGCTTCGCTAAAAACTGAACACCATTAACCTCGGTAAGTTCACTTTTAAGTTCACCTTTAACATTCTTAGCCTTATCCTTTAATAAGGCTTCGATTTGCTTTTTCAAGTTGTTATTTTCATCCTGTAAATTCTGTAAAGCTTTAACCGGCTCTTGAGCATTGTTTAGTAAGGCTTTCATCTCTAAATACGCCTGGTTATTATCGAAATAAAATTCTTTAGCGGCATCGTGTGTAATAGCCTCAATACGACGAATACCGGCAGCTACAGCACCTTCAGAAACAATTTTAAAATGCCAGATATCAGCTGTGTTCTTCACGTGAGTTCCACCACAAAGTTCGATTGATTGTCCGAAACGAATCGCACGAACAGTATCACCGTACTTCTCACCAAATAAACTCATGGCACCTTCAGCAATCGCTTCTTCTTTTGGAATGTTACGCTTTTCTTCTAAAGGCAATTTACCTTCGATACGTGCATTAACAAAGTTTTCAACATCACGTAATTCTTCATCAGTTAATTTCGCAAAGTGTGAAAAGTCGAAACGTAACGATTTGCTTTGTACAGCACTACCTTTTTGCTCAACATGAGTTCCTAAAATTTCACGTAAGGCCTGGTGCAATAAATGTGTTGCAGAGTGATTTGCCTCTGTACGCGCACGCTCTTCATCATCTACAATCGCTTTAAAAACATCATTTACATCTTCTGGCAGCTCTTTTGCAAAATGGATGATGACGTTATTCTCTTTCTTTGTATCTAAAATATAAGTCACATCGCCATTAGCTGCTTCAATATACCCTTTATCACCAACTTGTCCACCGCCCTCTGGATAAAACGGTGTGATATTAAATACCAGCTGATACATTTCTCCATCTTTTTTCGAGACGACTTTTCTATATCTGGTGATTTTTACGTTTGCCGTTAACGTATCGTAACCAATAAACTCTTCGTCGGCATCATCATATAAAATGGTCCAGTCGTCTGTACTCATTTCACTTGCTGCACGAGAACGTGTTTTTTGTTTTTCAAGCTGAATTTTAAACCCTTCCTGATCTAACTTCAAGCCTTTTTCGTTTAGAATTAGTGCGGTTAAATCGATGGGGAATCCGTAAGTATCATATAATTCGAATGCTTTTTCACCCGAAACAGTATCGTCAGTTGTTTCTTCAACAATACGGTTTAATAAGACTAACCCTTGTTCCAACGTCCTTAAGAATGAGTTTTCTTCTTCTTTTATAACGTTTTCAACAATTTGCTTTTGCGATTTAATCTCAGGGAAAGCGTGTCCCATTTTTTGAGCCAAAACCTCAACTAATCGGTAAATGAATGGTTCTTTTTTACCTAAAAAGGTAAATCCGTAACGCACGGCACGACGTAAAATTCTACGAATTACGTAACCTGCTCCGGTATTACTTGGCAACTGACCATCGGCAATTGCAAAAGCAACAGCACGTACGTGATCTGAAATAACGCGAATGGAAATATCGATTTTCTCATCTTTACCATATTCTTTATGCGTAATCGCTTCAATCTCTCTAATGATTGGTGTAAATACATCGGTATCGTAATTCGATTGTTTTCCTTGTAATACCATACATAAACGCTCGAAGCCCATACCTGTATCGATATGTTTGTCCGGAAGGCTTTCTAAACTTCCGTTAGCTTTACGATTGTATTGCATGAATACCAGATTCCAGATTTCAACCACCTGCGGATGATCCATATTTACTAAATCTTTACCGGGTATTTTAGCTTTTTCTTCAGCCGAACGAATATCAACGTGAATTTCACTACATGGTCCGCATGGTCCTTGATCTCCCATTTCCCAGAAGTTATCCTTCTTGTTCCCCATTAAAATACGATCTTCAGGAACAAACTGTTTCCAAAGCTCGTAAGCTTCGGTATCCATACCTAAACCATCTTCCTTATCACCTTCAAAAACGGTTACATATAAAATATCTTTATCAACCCCAAACTCTTCTGTCAACAACTCCCAAGCCCAAGCAATAGCCTCCTTTTTAAAGTAATCACCAAAACTCCAGTTTCCTAGCATCTCAAATAAGGTATGGTGATACGTATCGTACCCAACTTCTTCTAAATCGTTATGCTTTCCTGAAACACGTAAACACTTTTGCGTATCGGCTATTCGGTTGCTTTTAGGCACAGCATTTCCTAGGAAATACTCCTTAAAAGGCGCCATACCCGCGTTGATAAACATTAGGGTTGGATCGTCTTTTAACACCATAGGTGCCGATGGTACAATAGTGTGCTTTTTTTCTTCAAAAAAACTTAAAAACTTAGATCGAATATCTTGTGACTTCATTTATATAAAATGGTTACTATGTTTATTAAATTACATTAATTACAAAACAAATTTTTATCTTTACTTCCTTGACAAAATCAAACTTATAAAAAGTACTTTACATTTGCTATCATTAGGTTTCACTTATGATAATAATTCAAATGTTTAGTCGTTTGTTTTAATAAAAAACAAATTCGAATTGCTTTTAATATAAAGTGCAAAAATAGAATAAATTAAGAAATGAGTAAGGTAAAATATTATTACGATTCAGAATCGTTATCTTATAAGAAAATAGAACGCAAAAAAAGAACCACGTTCACCTATGCTTTTGTGTTTATATTAGGGTCTGCTCTTTTTGGTTTTCTGTTTGTTTTTATTGCCAGTCAATACATCGAATCACCTAAAGAACGCGCCTTAAAGCGTGAACTTCAGAATGCGCAATTACAATTTGAATTACTAAATAAAAAAATGGCTGAAGCCGAGGCCGTTTTAACCGATATTGCCGAACGCGACAATAATATTTATCGCGTGTATTTTGAAGCTAACCCCATTCCAGAAGAACAACGTAAAGCTGGGTTTGGAGGGATTAACCGGTATAAAAACTTGGAAGGTTTCGATAATTCGAAGTTAATTATTGAAAGTAATAAGCGTTTAGATATCTTACAAAAGCAGATTGTTGTTCAGTCGAAATCACTTGATGAAATCACTAAACTGGCCGAAGAAAAAGAAAAATTACTGGCTGCAATTCCCGCTATTCAACCGGTAAGTAACAAAGAACTAACACGTATGGCTTCGGGTTATGGTATGCGCTCAGACCCCTTTACCAAAGTTCGAAAAATGCATTGGGGCATGGACTTTACAGCTCCTCGAGGCACACCTATTTATGCAAGTGGCGACGGCGTTGTTGAACGTGCTGACAATGGCTCTAGTGGCTACGGAAACCATATTCGTATTAACCACGGCTATGGCTATGTGAGTTTGTATGCCCATTTGTATAAATACAATGTTAAAAAAAATCAGAAAGTAAAACGCGGTGACCTTATTGGTTTTGTGGGAAGCACCGGACGCTCTGAAGCACCGCATTTACACTACGAAATATTTAAAGACGAACAACGTATAAACCCTATTAATTTCTACTATGGAAGTTTAACCGCTGAAGAGTTTAACGAATTATTAGAACACGCCTCAATGGAAAACCAATCATTAGACTAATGCATATAGAACTACCTGAAAAACGCTATTACAGTATTGGCGAAGTTGCTAAGGCATTTAATGTGAATACCTCGTTAATTCGCTTTTGGGAAAAGGAGTTTGATGCGCTTAAGCCTAAGAAAAACGCCAAAGGCAATCGAAAATTCACACCTGAGGACATAAAAAACCTGAAGCTTATTTATCATTTAGTAAAAGAACGTGGCTTTACATTAGAAGGCGCGAAAATACACTTAAAAGAAGGCAAAAAAGATACGCTATCTAATTTTGAAATTATAAGTAAACTCGAGGATGTTAAAAACCAACTTATAAAAATAAAAGAACATCTTTAATTTTTTGCTTCAAGTAAACTTCAGTATATAAATATCGATTATCGAGAAAATCTTTTTTTAATGAAGTAACATTCATTAAAAAAGTGCGTCTAACATTCATTAATTAAAAACACATTAAAATTATATAATTATGAGAAAGTGGTTGCCGTGGATTATTGTTGCAATAATTGTTTTCGGATTATACTCTTGGGGTAAAGGCTTTAACAATACAGCTGTTACTCTAAATGAAAATGTTGGTGAAGCCTGGGGTAATGTACAAACCTCTTACCAACGCAGAAACGACTTAATTGGAAATTTAGTAAACACTGTTAAAGGTGCAGCCGATTTTGAACGTAAAACCCTTACCGATGTTATTGAAGCACGAGCAAAAGCGACATCTATCAGTATCGACCCAAATAATATTACACCTGAGCAATTGGCGCAGTATAACCAGGTACAAGGAGGCTTAAGTGGTGCCTTAAAAAGTTTATTAGTAACGGTTGAACGTTACCCTGAATTAAAAGCCAATCAGAATTTCTTAAAGCTTCAGGATGAATTAACAAGCACAGAGAACACGATTCAAACTGCCAGAACGCGTTATAACGAAGCAATTAAGCCTTATAATGTGCATATCAAAACGTTCCCAAACTCACTATTGGCAGGCATCTTAAATTTTGATAGTAAACCATATTTTGATGCTGAAGTAGGTGCGGAAAAACCTGTAGATGTAGAATTCGATTTTAAATAAAAGCCATGTCTAAAGTAGAAGATTTCCTTACCGAAAGCGAAGAACAGGAAGTCGTAGATGCTATACGCAAAGCCGAATTAAAAACTTCAGGTGAAATTAGAGTACACCTCGAAAAAACGTCAAAAGGTGACGCCTACAAACGTGCTTTGGAAGTTTTTCATTTATTAAAGATGGATAATACCAAAGAACAGAACGGTGTATTAATTTATGTCGCTGTTGAAGACAAAGCGTTTGTGATTTGTGGCGATAAAGGCATTAACGATGTGGTGCCTACAGATTTCTGGAATAGCACCAAAGACATTATTCAGTCGCATTTTAAGGCCGGTAATTTTAAGCAGGGTCTGGTTGATGGTGTTTTAAAAGCCGGTAAAGAACTGGAAACACATTTTCCGTGGCAACATGGCGATGTAAACGAACTTTCAAACGACATTTCAAAAGGCTAAAACACATGCAATTTCTCATATCATTAAACCATTTGAAAGCGTCAGTAATAACACTTCTACTAACATTATTTGTTTGTTGCATTGGATTTGCGCAATTCGATATTCCGCAGATTCCTAAAGAGCAAACCAGTGTTTACGATTATGTGGGTTTACTTTCTATTAACGAAAAATCGAACTTAGAGCGTAAGCTCATTAAATATTCAGATACCACCTCTACACAAATTGTAGTTGCTATTATTGGTTCAACCAAAGGTGAAAATATTGGATTATTAACGCCGAGATGGGCACATAAATGGGGGATTGGTCAAGCGAAGGAAGATAACGGTGTTTTTATTTTATTAGCTAGAGACGATCGACAAATATGGATTTCTCCAGGATATGGCGTTGAAGACCGTCTTACAGCCGGAATTGTTGGTGAAATCACAAGAAACGTTATCATTCCTGAGTTTAAATTGGGGGATCATTATCAAGGTTTAAACAAGGGTACTGATGCCATATTTGATGTTCTTACCGGAGCTTATAAAGGCACACGAAAAGCAGATGCTAAAAAAGATAATTCCTCAAAGTTCTTTTTCATATTAATCATTATCATCTTTATCGTTATTGCACTTTCCAAAAACAAGCGTGGTGGTGGTAATAATCATAGAGGCGGAAACAGACATGGCGGTTTCGATATCTGGGATGCCATCATTCTGAGTAATATGGGACGTGGCGGATTTGGCGGAAGCTCCGGCGGAGGTTTTTCCGGTGGCGGTGGATTTGGAGGCGGCTTCGGCGGTGGCGGATTCTCAGGAGGAGGAGCTGGAGGCAGCTGGTAACAAAACATAAAAAAAGCGCTGAATGGTATTCAGCGCTTTTTTTTTATTATATCTATTAATTATTACTTCTTACGCATATAAACACTTACAGGAACCCCTGTAAAATCGAAGTGCTCACGAAGTTTATTTTCTAAGAAACGCTTATAAGGATCTTTAACGTATTGCGGCAGGTTACAGAAAAAAGCAAACTGTGGTTGCGGCGTTGGTAACTGCATGACATATTTGATCTTAACAAATTTACCTTTATAGGCCGGTGGCGGATAGTTTTCAATAAGTGGTAAAAAGATTTCGTTAAGGGTACTCGTTTTAATTTTCTTCGTACGGTTTTGATATACCTCTACAGCCGTTTCAATGGCCTTGTAAATACGTTGTTTGGTCATTGCTGAAATGAATACAATTGGCACATCAGTAAATGGTGCAATTTGTTTTCTAATCGCTTTTTCGTATTCTTTAGTCGACTTGTGGTCTTTCTCTACCAAATCCCACTTATTCACTAAAATTACTATGCCTTTACGGTTACGCTCGGCTAACCAAAAAATATTTTGTACTTGTCCGTCGAAACCACGATTAGCATCAAGCACTAACAAACATACATCGGCATGTTCGATAGCACGCACACTTCGCATTACCGAATAGAATTCTAAATCTTCTTTCACTTTAGATTTACGGCGAATTCCAGCCGTATCCACTAAGTTAAATTCAAATCCGAAACGATTATATTTTGTATCAATAGCATCACGCGTTGTTCCTGCAATATCGGTAACGATATAACGATCTTCTCCAATTAAGGCATTGATAAACGAGGATTTCCCTGCATTAGGACGACCAACAACTGCAAATCTTGGTAATTCACTTTCTTCCACTTCTTCCTTTTCAGGTAAAGCAGCAACAACAGCATCTAATAAATCTCCTGTTCCACTACCGTTAATAGATGCTACTGTAAAATATTCTCCTAAACCTAAGGAATAAAACTCTACAGCATCTTCGGCACGTTTCGCGTTATCGACTTTATTAACCACTAAAAACACTGGCTTTTCAACACGTCTTAACAGCTTAGCAACGTCTTCATCCATTCCGGTTACACCAGATTCAACGTCTACCATAAAGATAATCGCATCGGCTTCATCGATAGCTAATTCTACCTGTTTATCTATTTCAGCTTCAAAAACATCATCACTACCAACAACATATCCCCCGGTATCAATAAGAGAAAACTCCTTTCCATTCCAGTCGGTTTTACCATAATGTCTATCTCTGGTCACCCCGCTTACGGCATCGACAATAGCTTCCCTACGTTGAATTAAACGATTAAAAAAAGTGGACTTACCAACATTTGGACGACCTACTATAGCTACGATATTGCTCATGTGTATATTGTAAAACAGTCGATTAGACTGCTGATTTATTAATTCTGAAATTTTTTGCAAAAATAGGAAATATCCACTAGCTAAAGTGCTTTTTCACAAAAGATTAAAAAAATAAGATTTTTTATTTCTGATTATAACCGAAACGTCTTAACTGATTTTGGTTACTACGCCAGTTTTTATTCACTTTTACATAAGTTTCCAAGTGAATCTGCTTCCCGAAAAAGGCTTCCAAATCCTTTCTGGCTTCTACACCAACCCGCTTCAAGGCACTTCCTTTATGTCCGATAATAATTCCCTTTTGGGTTTCACGCTCTACCATAATTACGGCACGAACGCGAATAATATCGTCTTCTTCTAAAAACTCTTCGGTTTCAATTTCTACGGCATAAGGAATTTCTTTTTTATAATGTAAAAGAATCTTTTCGCGAATGGTTTCGTTAATAAAGAAACGCTCTGGTTTATCGGTTAACTGGTCTTTAGGATAGAATGCTGGCGATTCCGGCAATAATTCAATAATACGGTTGAAAACTTCTTGAACATTGAATCCTTCTAAGGCTGAAATTGGAAAAATTTCGGCATTTGGCACTTTCTCTGCCCAAAGCTGAACCTGCTCTTCCAATTGTTCCTGATTAGAGGTATCTATTTTATTCAACAGTAATAATACCGGTGTTTTAGAATTGGTAATTTTATTAAAGAAGGCTTCATCTTTTAATTCCTTCTCCCCGATTTCAACCATATATAACAACACATCGGCATCTTCGAAAGCAGATTTTACGAAATCCATCATCGATTCCTGTAACTCATAGGCAGGTTTGATAATACCCGGCGTATCTGATAAGACCACCTGAAAATCATCACCATTTACAATTCCTAAAATTCTATGGCGTGTGGTTTGAGCTTTCGAGGTAATAATCGATAATTTTTCACCTACAAAAGCATTCATTAATGTAGACTTCCCCACATTAGGATTTCCTATAATATTTACAAAACCGGCTTTATGACTCATAACTACTCTTCATTTTCTTGCTGCAAATTTACAACCTTGATTTGTGAATTGTACTATGATACTCCCTTATAAACGAAAAAAGCAGAAAAATAAATTTTCTGCTTTTCAATATATTGGTTAAATATCTTTTAATTACTGAACAATCTCTAGTAATTCTACCTCGAAAACTAAAGTTGAAAAAGGCTTGATTTTTGGACCTTGTTGTCTGAAACCATAAGCTAAATCCTGTGGGATGTAGAATTTATATTTTGAACCTACAGTCATTAACTGTAAACCTTCTGTCCAACCCGGAATTACTTGACCAACACCAAACTGAGTTGGTTCTCCTCTATCTACCGAACTATCGAAAACCGTTCCATCAGTTAATGTTCCGTGGTAGTGTACTTTTACTCTTGAAGTTGCAGTTGGTTTCTCCCCTGTTCCTTCTTTAATCACTTCGTATTGTAAACCGCTATCAGTTACTTTCACGCCATCTTTAGATTTATTTTCTTCTAAGAATTTTTCACCTTCAGCTTTATTCTCGGCGAATTTCTCCTCAGCTTGCTTCATCATATCTTCTTCTTGCTTCTTTCTAGCATCGGCTTGTTTCTTTTGGAAATAGTTGCTTAAAACCATTTGCACCTGCTCTTCAGCAATTAATACATCTGAAGAATCAGACACATTCATAAACCCTTGCATAAAGATTTCTCTATCAATTTCTGAAGCATTTGAATTAATGTTACGGGCTACATCCATACCTATTGCATAACTTACAGAATCTACTTCTGTTTGTAATGCTTTATTAGGAACCCCTCCATTTTGATTACAAGAAACCATTGCTAAACCAGCTGCCGCAACGCCTAAACATTTAATTAATTTCATTATGTTACTTTTTTATTAGTTTAAAAATTCGAAGGCTAAAGTAACAAATTAAATATCAGATACAAGATAGATTTTTATGATTTTTTAACGAAATAAATGTAAAATGCACCTTTTTTAAAAGACCTCAAACACTTTTAAAATACTCTTTAAGCCAAGGAAAACCGTAATAGCCAAAATGAGAATAGCCACAACATTTTGTATTAAACTGTTTTTATATTCACCCAACACCGAAGTTCTGTTCATGACCCAAATTAAAAAAGCGGCGATAACAGGTAATAAGATGCCGTTTGCCACCTGAGCGAATTTGATGATTTCAATAGATTTAATACCTAATGAAGACGACACTATTCCGAAAATTAAAATGAACATCCAGATACTTCTGAATCGCATAGACTTCATATTACTCGTCCATCCTAAGCAACCACAAGCTACAAATGCAGCTGCTAAAGGCGCTGTTATGGCACTTGTTATTCCAGCAGCAAAAAGTCCGATAGCAAGAAAGTATTTAGAATAAGTTCCGAATAAGGGTTCTAAGCCTTTGGCTAAATCGACCGCACTGCTAATATCCTGCGTTTGAATAGCCGCCGAAGACACGATCACACTCATAGACACCAAGCCTCCAAGAATCACGGCGACTATCGTATCTTTTCTGGCATATTTTAAATCGCTTTTATCATGCCATTTCTCCTTAACTAACGATGCATGTAAAAACAGGTTATAAGGCACTACAGTGGTTCCTATTAAACCTATAATTGTAAAAATGCTATTTGGAGGATAGGTGGGCATAAAAACACCTTGTAATACATCAAAAAGATTAGGCTTGGTTAAAATCGCTGTAATGAAGAATGCCAGACTCATTAAAATAACCAAGGCCACCAACACGCGTTCAATAACTTTATAATTTCCAATGTATAGTAATATAAAAGCTAAAACACCAATAAGGACACTAAATAATTTGAATGAAAACCATCCCGTTTGCATGGTGTTCTCTCCAAAAATAGCTTCCAAACCTAAGACACCTCCGCTAATATTTCCAGCCTCATAAGCTGTATTACCTATCACAATTGCCGATAGAATTAAAAAAACCGCCAAACCTTTTATTACTGGCGATTTTATTTCTGCCCGAATGGTTTGAGCCAATCCTTTTTGTGTAATAACACCCAATCTTGAAGCCATTTCCTGAAGCACTATGGTTGCAATTATAGATAGTGCCATCGCCCAGAGTAAGGCATACCCAAACTTAACACCTGCTAGTGTACACATGGTGACCGTCCCAGGACCTATAAATGCCGCTGCCACTAATGGTCCAGGACCAATATTTTTAAACCAGTTTTTTATCATGAAAGCCATTTAATAACGATTATTGCTTCCATAATTTCTGTACGCGATATAGGGGGTCTGTTGCTTGT
Source organism: Aestuariibaculum suncheonense (assembly GCF_014596935.1). Classification (GTDB taxonomy): domain Bacteria; phylum Bacteroidota; class Bacteroidia; order Flavobacteriales; family Flavobacteriaceae; genus Aestuariibaculum; species Aestuariibaculum suncheonense. Next base: position 36,423 of record NZ_JACVXC010000004.1, read on the forward strand.
AATAATTTATTTTTAAGCACAGGACTGTAATTAGGATTATCGTTTAAAAACTGCTGTAACACCTGATACGCTTCCGGCGAAGTATACCCACCAACCGTAGCAACTAACCAGGCTTTGGGGAAGAAAATATCGCCTGTTAACTGTATTTCTTCAAGTAAATCTAAACACAATTTTAAATGTTTTTGTCCGGATGCTTGACGTAACGGATGGTGCACATATGCCAGACCGTCTAACACCCAGGATTCTTTTTCACGATTTTCAGGTTTAGCCAGCGATTTCATAAAGGCATCTCTTACCTCCTCGTCTTGCGATAATGCCGGAAGTATATATTCGAAATTCCTTTTTCTATCGGCATTGGTAATTTGCTCATGAGCAATTTTTAGGATCTCATCAGCTTTTTCATGTTTATAAATAGCTAAAGCAGAAGCAATACTGGTGTAATCGTTTTCATTAAGATACACATTGTCTAAGGTGATAGATTTGTTCCAAACCTTATACAAAAAGTCTTTTCCGGTTTCAGAATAGACTACACTCTTATATAAATTAAACACTGTTTTCTTTATGCTCGGATCCAAATCTTCTTTCAAACGCCCCTGTAAAAAGCTTTCTAAAGGTTGTAGCATCAAGTCGCGCTCTTCCTTTGTAAAATACTTCCAAAAAACACTCTTTAACTCTCCTGAAATTAAATTGATGATTAAATCCTCCTTTTCGACTTTAAAGCCTTGTAATAACTCATTAAAAGCCGACATCGCCGAAAGATTTCCGCTAAGCATATTTTCATACAAATTAATATATGAAAAGCCCCTAGCCACATCGTCTTCAATATGATAAATATTCTGATTCAAATCGACAGGGAAAACTCCATATCCCAAACCATTATAATTATAAATAACAGCCTTTGGCTTAGGCAAACCTACAACCGAATTTAAAGTCGTTTGCTTTCCTTCTAAATTAACTGAAGCCAAATGCACAGAATCTTTGTATACCAATCCAATACTGAAGGCCTGAGTCCATAGGTTTTCACTTCCATTTTCTGCATGTTGCATGATTTCGAAATGCGTAATTATATCATCGCGACTGTAAACAATACTATCTGAAATAACCGGACGCCCTGGTTGGTTCACCCACACTTCACTCCATTGTTTTAAATCGATTGGTGTTTCGTTATCCAGCAGTTCTACCAAATCGTTCCAGGTCGCATTATCGTTAGCATAAGATTTTATGTAATTTCGCATCCCTTTTTGAAAAGGTTCTTCACCCATAATCACCTCCAACTGGCGCATCATAATTGGCGCTTTATGATAAATGATATTGCCGTACAAGGTTCCTGCATTTTTTAAATTCCCAAGATGCTGACGGATTGGTGTTGCCCCTAATGTTCTGTCTTCGCTATACGCCGTTGGGTAATGCGATGTTAAGAACTTTAAATCGTGATTGATATTTGGAAAAGAACCGTTTACCACTTTGTCGGCCATAAAATTGGCAAACACTTCTTTCAGCCAAACATCGTCAAACCATTTCATAGTTACCAAATCTCCAAACCACATATGTGCTGTTTCGTGCGCAATTAATCTCGCACGGTTTAACAAACGCTCCTGCGTGGTCGTTCCATCTAAAAACAATGAAGATTCTTTATACTGAATAGCCCCGACATGCTCCATCCCACCATACTGAAACCCGGGAATAGTGGCGTAATCCATTTTTTGAAATGGAAACGGATACTGCGTATATTCCTCTAAAAAATCTACTGCATTTTGGTGATGTTCAAAAATAGCATCAATACTGGCTGCAATTTTAGCTGAATCATTCTCACGATACAATAAAGTCATTTCCATATCAGCTGGCTTTTGAGAAGTTTCATTAAAAACACCAGCTACAAACGAAAACAAGTAGGTACTCATTTTATCTGTCACACCATAAACGTGTTTTGTGTAATTATCTACAGTCTCTTCAGATTCTAAAGCTCCTCCACATAACACCTTCCAGTTTGAAGGCGCTGTAATTTCTAACTTGTAACTTGCTTTTAAATCCGGTTGATCAAAACACGGGAACAAGGTACTGGCACGATCCGGAACCAGAAGAGTATACAAATAATCTTCACTTCTATTTAACGATACTTCACCTGCATCAAATACTACAGAAACGTCATTATTTCCTAAATTCAAATACTTTTGAGAAATGATTAAATGCTCTCTTTCATGATTTATTTTAATGTCTTTTCCATTAACCGATACGGATTTTAGATGGGATTTATCTTCATTGAAATCTAAATACAACGGATAATCTAAATCGGAAATTTGAAGGTTTAAATTGAGTTTGGAAGTAATCGCTTTTTCCCTTTCTAAAGGAATATTGAAAGACAGATTGTAAACAATATCTGAAACCTGATTTTTTCTATAAGTTGCGAGTTCAGACGAAATACCTTCAACTAATAAATGATTTTCTTGATTCGACTTTTGATTACATGATACAATACAAGTAAACAAAAAAACAAAAAATAAATTCCTCATGGATTTAATTTAGGATGATGTATTTATGAAACAACCTCGTGGTTTTATCACGAGGTTGTTCTTTATTTATTAATAATGACCTCAATATCAAAATTGGTTTCAAAACCTCAAATCTTGATTATCAAGTAAAAATAAACTTTTTTCTACGTAATTAGGCCTCTTTAGCTGCTAAATAACGTTCTGCATCTAAGGCTGCCATACAACCTGTTCCAGCTGCTGTAATCGCCTGACGGTATACATGGTCGGCCGCATCACCACTTACAAATACACCCGGTACATTCGTTTTTGTTGTTCCCGGCGTATTAATAATGTAACCTGTTTCGTCTAACTTAATATAATCTTTAAAGATATCGGTATTTGGTTTATGCCCGATAGCTACGAAAAATCCGGTGGCTGGAATCTCTTGCTTTTCGTTGGTTTTATTATTTACCACACGCACTGCTGTTACCACTTGTCCGTCACCTATAACTTCATCGGTTTCTGTGTTAAAAAGAATATCGATGTTTGGTGTGTTAGCCACACGCTCTGCCATAATTTTAGAGGCTCTAAACTCGTCACGTCTTACTAACATGGTTACCTTTTTACACAATTTTGATAAGTAATGTGCTTCTTCACAAGCTGAATCTCCTGCTCCTACAATCACCACTTCCTGATTTCTGTAGAAAAAGCCATCACATACCGCACATGCCGACACACCGCCTCCTAACTTTAAATATTTCTGTTCAGATTCCAAACCTAAATATTTTGCTGAAGCTCCGGTTGATATGATTACCGTATCACAGTGAATTTCCTTTTCATCATTCACCCATACTTTATGAACATCACCTGAAAAGTCGACTTTAGTAATCCATCCGTCACGAATATCAGCTTCAAAACGTTGCGCCTGAGCCTGTAATTCCATCATCATTTCTGGTCCCGTAATACCTTGTGGATAACCTGGAAAATTCTCAACTTCATTCGTTGTTGTTAACTGTCCACCTGGTTGTGTTCCCTGGTATAATACTGGACTCATATTAGCTCGTGCTGCATAGATTGCTGCGGTGTACCCTGCTGGGCCAGACCCGATAATTAAGCACTTTACTCTTTCTATTGTATCTGACATAATATTTTTCTAATTTGATAAATTAATTAAAACCAACCTTGTGTGATTTCTGCTTCCACTTCTTTGTTTCCATTATGAACAAATTCATTTTTAGCAGCGTTATAAGTATAATCATTTTCCCAAGTCGCGAAATTTTTTGCTACCTGCTCAATCGCATCACAAACAAATTCAACTTCGGCATTCGTCATGGTTGGGTGAACCGACATACGAACCCATCCCGGACGTTCAATCATACAGCCTTCTAAAATTTTCTTCTCGATAGATTTAGAAGTCGGTTGATCTACATTTAATAAATAGTGACCGTAAGTACCCGCACAAGAACAACCTCCTCTAGTTTGTACACCAAAGCGATCATTCAATAATTTAACCACTAAATTATAATGCGCCTGATCGATATAGAAAGATATAACCCCTAAACGATCGGTATGATCTGGTGCTAAAATGGTTAAGTTTTTAATAGTTGATAATCTTTTGAAGATGATCTTATTTAATTCATGCTCACGATCTAAGATGTTCTTCACTCCCATTTTCTCTTTAAGCTGAATAGACAAGGCTATTTTAATAGCTTGTAAAAACCCTGGTGTACCACCATCTTCACGGGTTTCAATATCATCAACGTAATCGTGATCTCCCCAAGGATTTGTATAACTTACTGTTCCACCTCCCGGATTATCAGGCACTAAGTTTTTATATAATTTTTTATTGAAGATTAATACTCCTGATGTACCAGGTCCTCCTAAAAACTTATGCGGAGAAAAGGTAATCGCATCTAAATATTCCTCTTCATCCTCCGGATGCATATTAATTTCCACATAAGGTGCAGAACACGCAAAATCAACGAAACACAAACCGTTATTTTGGTGCATGATTTTAGCCACCTTGTGATAAGGCGTTCTAATACCTGTTACGTTTGAACAACCTGTAATTGCAGCAATTTTGATTGGTGTTTCGCTATACTCTTCAAGCAACTTTTCTAAAGCCTCTAAACAAGGTAAACCTTCGTCATTAGATGGAATAACTTTAACTTTAGCTATGGTTTCTAACCAAGAGGTTTGATTAGAGTGATGCTCCATATGTGACACAAAAATAATTGGACGCTTTTCATCTGGAATGGTTGTATGATCTTTTAGGTTTTCGTTGACTTTAATTCCTAAAATACGTTGAAACTTATTAATAGCTCCCGTCATACCCGAACCTTCAGTAATTAACACATCGTCTTTAGATGCGTTCACGTGCTTTTTGATAATCTCTCTGGCATCGTGGTACGCATGTGTCATAACACTTCCAGTTATAGAAGTTTCAGTATGTGTATTGGCAACGTAAGGTCCTATTTCATTTAATAACTTTTCTTCAATAGGTCTGTATAAACGACCACTGGCTGTCCAGTCGGCGTAAATGATCTTTTTCTTACCGTAAGGAGAAACAAAGTACTGGTCAACCCCAACAATATTATTTCGAAATTGCTCGAAATATTTCTCTAATTCTGTTTCGGTTTTAGGTTGAGATTTAAAAAATCTTTTAAGTGCATTCATGCTTGAAAATTTTATAAGAGAAGCCTCCATAACGAAGGCTTTCAATTATATATCTAAAGTTTTAAATAAGTCTATTAATTTGCTGCTTGAAGGTCTTGGTGCATCGGCATCGACAACATTACCTGAAGGATCAATAAGAATAAAACGAGGAATACCTGACACCATATAAGCTTTAGCGAATTCATTATCCTCTTTAGCAAACAGCTGAATTCCGGAAAGCTCCTTGTCTTTTACCATTCTTCTCCAGGTCTCATAAGCACTGTTTCTGTCTAAAGAGATACTTACAAAGGCTATATTTTCACCATGGTATTGTTTTTCAACCGCTTTTAAATAAGGAATTTCCTGTTTACATGGTCCGCACCAGGTTGCCCAAAGGTCGATGTAAACATACTTTCCTTTTAAGTCATCCAGCGACATAGTCCCCCCTGAAAAATTCTCGTAATCTACAAACTTTGGAGACACTTTTCCTTTTAATGAAGATACCGCTAATTTTTCCTGATACATACGGTTAAGATCCTGCTTAATTTTTTCAATTTCAGTCTCCTGACCTGCTACAAAATTAGAATCTAAATGCGCTACACTATTTAAAAGGTCTTTAAAAGCTTTATCGTTAGCCTCCAACTTGGCATTAAAGGCTACTTCATCTAAAGCAAACAGTTCATTAAAATCAATCAACCTTTCTTTTAGTAATCCTTTTTTAGCCAGAAAATTATTCGCTTCAGAGCCTTCGCCTTCATAAGCTATAGTTTCGTCAAACAATTTGGCATCCGCTTTAATATTTAAATCGTAACCGTTTTGTAAATACACTAAAGCACGTTCTTTACCATCGTAAAGTAAATAATTACCATCTTCAACTTTTAAAGTATCGGAAAACGTTCCATCTGTATTTACCTTGATGGTTTTAATGATGCTACGTTGGGCAACACATAACGAATCCGAATTCGGATTCGTTATGGTTCCTGAAAGCGTTACATAATCTTTTGGTTCCTTTTTACAAGCCACAAGTGCCAGCGCAAAAGTTAATGTGTAAATTACTTTTTTCATGTTTGGCGTATTCACTTAACTATTTACCAAATTTTGAAATTCCTTCGTTTAACCAAGCTTTGTACTCGGCAACGTCTGGTGTATATCCCACAGGATCGATAAGCGAATTCTCTTCGTGATCCATAATTACATAGAACGGCTGGGAATTGGCTTTATATCTGTTTGCCTGTAAATCGCTCCATTTATCACCGTAGTCTTTCATAAACTTACCTGGTCTAGAAGCATATTCTATTTTCATTTCCTCTGGAAGTTCCTTTTTATCGTCTACATAAAGTGATATTAAAACGACATCATTCTTCAAAATATCTAAAATTTCAGGTTTTACCCAAACGTTATTTTCCATTTTTCTACAGTTCACACAAGTGTATCCGGTAAAATCAATCATAACTGGCTTACCTACTTTTTTAGCATAGGCCAAACCTGTTTCGTAATCGTGGAATGCCATAATGTTATGCGGAGCCATTAAGTGTGCTCCTTCTGGTAAAGCCTCGTGACTATCTGCTGTGGCAACTCCTCCTCCAGTATTCGTATATCCAACGCCGTAAGGCGATTCACTGTAATTTGGTGGTGGTGGAAATGCGCTGATTAAGTTTAATGGTGCTCCCCAAAGTCCAGGAATCATGTAAATCGTGAAGGTTAATGTGATAAGTCCTAAACTTAAACGACCAACTGAAATATGTGTTAATGGTGAATCGTGAGGTAATTGAATTTTTCCGAAAAGGTAAAATGCCAAAGCTCCAAATACGGCAATCCAGATGGCAATAAACACTTCACGCTCTAAAATGTGCCATTGCATAATGTAATCGGCGTTCGATAAGAATTTAAATGCTAAAGCTAATTCTAAGAATCCTAAAACTACTTTTACTGTATTTAACCAACCACCAGATTTTGGTAATGAATTTAACCATCCCGGGAAAGCTGCAAATAACGCAAATGGTAAAGCAATTGCTAAAGAGAATCCTAACATTCCTACGATTGGTGCAATACCTCCTTTAGACGCTGCCTCTACTAATAAGGTTCCTACAATAGGCCCGGTACAAGAGAATGATACAATCGCTAATGCTAAAGCCATAAAGAATATTCCTACCAAACCACCACGGTCTGCCTGAGAATCTACTTTGTTTGCCCAAGAGTTTGGTAACATAATTTCGAAAGCTCCTAAGAACGACACTGCAAAGACAACTAAAAGCACGAAGAAGATTATGTTAAACCAAGGGTTAGCAGCTAATGCATTTAACGCATCGGCTCCAAAAATACCTGTTACAGCAGTACCAAGTAACACGTAAATAACAATGATACAAACTCCGTAAATAATAGCGTTTTTAATTCCTACCGCTTTATTTTTACTTTGCTTAGTAAAGAAACTTACCGTCATAGGAATCATAGGGAACACGCAAGGTGTTAATAATGCTGCAAAACCTGATAAAAAGGCAAGTATAAAAATAGAAAGTAATCCTTTTTTAGATTCTGATTTATCCGAACCACCTGCTGCCTTATTAGTACTAGCTGCTGCCACTTGATGCGATGCTTCAGCTGCTTCTGAAACATTTGTGTCTTCTGAGGTCACAGTAGTTGTTCCATTAGCCGAAACTTTAGAAAGGTCAAACGTTAACTCTACTTCTGTTGGAGGTAAACATCTGCTATCATCACAAACCATAAACTCAACAAAACCGTTTACAGTACTTGCTCCCTCTTTTACTTGAATACGTTGTTTAAAGGTTGCTGATTTTTCGAAATATTTAATTTCCATTTCGAAAACTGGATCCTGTATCGTATGTCCTTCTTCTTCTGTTGTGTTACCAACAATGGTAAAGGTTCCTTCACTATCATCATAAATGAAAGATGTTGGAATTGGCCCATTGGCAGGAACATCTTGCGAATATAAATGCCATCCTTTTTCAATAGTTGCTTTTGATACTAAATCGAATTCTGTATCTGAAACTTTTTCAACACTTGTTGACCATTTTACTGGCTCTAATATTTGCGCAAACGCAGCTGTAGATAACACTAAAGCTGCGAATGCAAAAAGAAATTTCTTCATCTTAGATTTTCAAAAAAAATTATTTTACGTTGAATACTAGGTCTACTTCCGTAGGAGGTAAACATCTGCTATCATCACACACCATGAATTCAACAGTTCCTTTTACTTGAAACGGGGTTTTACCTTTTAGTTTAATACGTTGTTTAAAATCGGCTTTCTTCTCAAAATAAGTGATTTTCATTTCGAAAATAGGATCTTGAATCGTGTGTCCTTCGCCTTCTACTGTATTTCCTTTTTTAAGATAGTTTGCGTTTCCTTCAAAAGCGAAACTTGTTGGAATAGGTCCGTCTTCGGGAACATTTTGTGAATACAAGTGCCATCCTGCATCGATAGTTGCAGTGGCTACCAATTCGTATTCTGTAGCTGATATCTTATTTACTGAAGTGCTCCATTTTACTGGTTCTAATATTTGTGCTTGCCCAACAAATACTGCTATAAGCGCAAAAAATAAAAATACTTTTTTCATGTGTATTAATTGTTTAGATTTAGTTTTTATTGTTCTGGTTTAAATATGATTTCATATGAGTGACCACCTTTAAGAATTTCCTTAGCTATTTTTTGAATGTCTTTTGCTTTCATGTTTTTAACAATGTCTACAAAATTCTTAGGATCGTTGATATTTTCATTGTATCTGAAATATCTAGTAAGCATAGCCATATCGTAACCGTTGTTATCTTTTGACTGCTCATTTTCTTTCAGGTAGTTTGTTCTTGTTTTGTTTAAGTCCTCTTCATTAATTGTGCCATTTGCAATTTTTTGCAACTCATTTTTTACAATTTCTACTAAACGATCTGCCATGTCAGGATTACAATCGAAGCTAAAGTTCACATATGCAGCAGGTTTAGGTTCTCTTGAAAAACTAGCACCTGCTCTAGGGCTATACGCACCACCTTCAGATTCTCTTACAGTTTCTGTTACACGTAATTGTAACATATCACCTAAAACACTCGTATAAACTACGTTTTTCTTCACATAAGGCATCTCTCTTTTATACACTACATTTACACTGGCTTTAGGATCTTCCATAGCAATATAAATGTCTTTGTCTATTGTATTAGCAACCCACTCTACTGAATTATCTTTATAGCTCTCATTTAAATGGTGCGTTGGTAAACTAGCAATGTATTTTTCTAAAAGCGGCTTTAACTGCTCTTCTTTTACATCTCCTACAATAAAGAACTCAAAATCGGAAGCATCTGAAAATCTATCAGCATAAACAGCTTTGATTTTATCAAAAGATACTTGGTTAATAAACTCCTGGTCAAAAATAGGCTTTTTGGGATTATTCTTCCCATAAATAGCATAGGTAAGACTGTCCTTCATTTTCTCCCCAATGTCTTTACCTCTTCTTAATAAATAGTTATCCAAGTTGTTTTGAAGCACTTTATAAGCATCTTCATCGAAACGAGGTTTCACGAAATATACATGTACCAACTGCAACATGGTTTCCACATCTTTAGTATTGGAGTTCCCTGAGACATTTTCGCTAATATCTCCAAGTGATACAGATACATTTGCTGTTTTTCCTGCAAGCACTTTTCTTAAATCGGTTGCCTTGAAATCTCCTAAACCAGACATTCCCAATAAACTAGTCACAAATCCAGCTGACGCCAAATCCTCGTCGTTTAAAAGTGATTTCCCTCCATAACTTATCGCATTTAAAGCAACGCGGTCTTTTTGCTTATCAACAAACTTGTAATGCACTTTTACACCATTACTCAACACATACGTCGTACTTCCAACTTTATCTTCTTTCGAAATGCTTGTAATAGTACCAGGTACAATATTTAAACCTGACACTAAAGTTTTTCCGTCTAAAGCTTCAGTATATGGTTCAATTGTATTACTGTTTTCAACATTAGCAATAATTTCTCTAGCCTGGGCTTCTGTTAAATTATCCTGTCCTTCAACACCAATTACATTTAAAAAACGGTTGTTTTTAGTATATAATCTTTTTATAGTGTTATGAACATCTTCAGGTGTAATTTTACTGAACAATTGTTTAGCAATTTCATACTCTTTCTCTACATCTGCCATAGTTGAATTAGACAGGTAATTGCTTTGAATGATGTTCTCGATACTTTTGTGGCTTCTATCGTCTTGCTTTGCTATTTGATTTTGATACGAGTTATCGAAAATCGTAATCGCTCGGTCAATTTCAGATTGCGTATAACCAAATTTCACTGCTCGTATTACTTCAGTTAAAACCTCTGTAAAAGCGTCTTGTTGCTGATTTGGTTTTGGATAAATCCCAACACTTAAAGCTTTAGAAGTTCGTGAAAGCCCACCATAACCAACACTTGCTGATAAAAACGCAGCATCTGGTTGTTGCGACTTCTCTCTGATTCTCGCTGATATTGAAGATATAGCCATACTTTCTAAAAGCGCCTTTTTTAAATCGCCAACAGTTTCATCTGCTAAAGATTTTTTATGACGAATTCCAAATGAAATAGACGCTGAAGACACTTCAGGATCTGTACCAAAGCTGAATAACATATCCTCATTATCAGGAATGTTAACCACATAACGCTCCTTTGGATGATCTACCGCTGGAATCTTTGAAAACTTATCGATAATTTTTTGCTCTATTTCATCAACATTAACATCTCCAATTACAGCAATAGCTTGTAAGTCGGTTCTGTACCAATCGTGATAGAAATCTCGTAAAGCTTTATATTTGAACCCTTCAACTACAGACATTAAACCTATAGGCATTCTATCTGCATATTTAGAATGGTTGTAGGTAATTGGCATAGATACTTCGTATAAACGCATTTGCCCATTTTGACGTGTACGCCATTCTTCCTTAATAACCCCACGCTCAGCATCGATTTCGTCCTCGGTAAGCGCAAGATAATTAGACCAATCCTGTAATACCGTTAAACAGGTATCAACTAAACCATCTTTGGTAGGAATGTCGCTTAAGTTATAAACCGTTTCATCAAAAGATGTATAGGCATTAATATCTTTTCCGAAAACTGCTCCGTGTTTTTGTAATGTATTTAAAATTCCTTTTCCTGGAAAGTGTTCGGTTCCGTTAAAAGCCATATGCTCTAAAAAGTGAGCTAAGCCACGTTGATCTTCATTCTCTAAAACCGACCCTACATTTTGAATGATATAGTAACTTGCTGCGTCTTTAACAACATCGGTACTTTTTATGTAATAAGTCATACCATTCGGTAGAACTCCTTTTTTTATACTTTGATCTACAGGTATTGGCTGACTTAAGTCTTGTGCGCCAACACAAAAAACAGATGCAACTATTAGAACATACGATAAAACTGCTTTCATTTAATTTTGCGTTTACAATTGGTTAATTATTATTTGTTTAATAAAAGTTAAATATCCATTATAGTTTTCCTGATTTTTAAATATTTATTATAAATTCAGAAACTCACTACCAACATTTCCCTTACAATTTTAAACCAGCCAAAACTAAAGCTTTGAATAGAATCTAAGATTAGCTTTAAGAAAGTTTTAATAAAAGAGGGCCGTATTAAACAGCCCCCTCTATCTTCCTACAATTTGTTTAAACGACTAACTCAAACAAAATTAAATATGAAAAATAAATGCCATCTTAGTTAACATCTACATTAATAAAGACGCAGAAATTCACAAGGGTGTTGTTAATGTTTTGTTAATTTTAAAAATCTACTTTCCAGATTCGTCCAGTGTCATCCTCTAATCAACTTTTTAATCTTAACGACTAACACTTGTATGACGCATTATTCTAACGTTACCCTTATTAAGAATATGTTAAATTTTATTTTTTTTGAATTTTTAATGGAATTTGTTGAAGACTTTTCAAATGTAGTGCGGATTTAATGATATTCTAATTTTTGAGAATTACAATAAAAAAGGGCAACTCTAAAATGAGTTACCCTTTCTTAAAAGAGTGACTAACAAAACTTATCTTTCTCGATAAGCTATACTTTTAATTTTACCAAAACCAGTATAAGTTTGTTCCAATTCAATTTGCCCATTAATTTCCGGAACATAATATAATCGCATAGCCCCATTAGAGCCCTCTTCTCCTGCTGGATCGTAACTGCAAACCACTAATTTCTTTGACAATGCGGTATTATCAGCAGAAAACCAATTGAAAAACGGCTCAAACTTTAATAAACTTATTTGTTCTGAACCAAGGTCTACCATTGGTTTGGTTTGTTTTGAATACAAATCATACTGATAAACCTTGCCTCCTACAGCATAAAACAAATACCCGTAATTAGGACTTACGGCATAACTTGTTGCTTGGTCAAAATCGGGAGCAACAATTTCCTCATAATACTTTTGCTGTCCACTCCAGCTTACAAAGTGTGCCATATAGTATTTGTTATCTGAAGGATCATTTAAAATTGCGAATACACTACCATACCATGTGTTTCCGAAATTATTATTCACCATAAACACCAAATCCTTACCCGTAGTATAATCGAATTTCATATTTGCTGATGCCGGATTAGGCATTACTGTAGTTTTACCTGAACTTTGTTCATTTCTCACAAAACGTTTATTCGTATCGTCATAAAACATTCCATAACCATAAGCTAGCTCCATACACATGATTGGTGATGCTTTAAAATAGTCGTTGTTAATATGATTTACCTTTACTCCAAAATATTTTCGTTGTGGTCTATAAAAATGGTATAAATCTCCATTTACATTAGCATATCCCCAGTTCCCTGTAGACCCCATTACTGCGTCTGCTTCTAAATTTTCTGGTTGAGAAATCACAAATTCATGAGCAATATTATAAGTCGACTTCCATTCAAAAGTATCTGGATCTAACTTTACGGTACCATTACCTGATGTTGACACATAAATTCCATAAAAATTAGGCAAATAAGGATATGTATAAACAAACTTAGGGGTACCACTTAACTCTAAACCAGACCCATCTAACACATTGTAAATAGGATTAAACTCCCCGGCCACTTTAGAAACCATATCCAACCTAGGACCGGTACTGGTATCACTAAGTAACAACCAACCTTCAGAAAAACCAGTGACCACATTTAACTTAAAACTTTTAAACACCTCTAAACCGGTTTTTAAATCTTTTACAGTGTAGTACAAGTCATACTCCCCCGGAGCAAGAGTTACTCGTTCTAATAAATCTCTTTCATTAGACAACTCATAAACCTGATCGCCATTAAGAACGTTTTTACTTTTAACAGCTTCCCATTTATAGCTATATTGTCCTTGTTCATTTTCATCTTCAGAAAAACTTAACTCAGGCACAATATTAAAATAACCTAATTGAAGCGCCTCGTAATTACTTGGCAACCCTTCAATCGTTACGCTATTCACATCTATATAATCATAGTTTCCTTCATCGTCCATACAAGCAGAAAACACAAATACGAAGACTAAAACAATAGTACTTTTTAAATTAATATATTTTGACATTTTTAATTTGTTTTAATTAATAATAAGCTGCATAAGGCCCTAATTCCATAAGCGATCCATCGTCTTCTAGAACAGGAGTGCCTCGCAGCTCCTGTATTGTTAAATACTGCTTAAAAACCGATAATGACGCTGAAAATGTTGAATCGTAAGAGGGGTCTACACTATTCCAATCTGGCACTGGAACTTGTAAAACCTCAGCCCATAAATACAGCTTTTTGGTAGAAAATGCACCTAAATAATTTGTTGGCCAAAATTTAGGATGTAGTAAAATATCTGACACTACTATTTCAAATTCTGTATAACTAACCAAGCGCTCCCCATTGTCGTGAGTAGTTGTTACCATTAAATCGTTTTTAAAATTTTCATTTTCCTGTAGTGCCAATTTTATAGAAAAAGATTGCATTTTCATATCCTCTGTTCTATATAACGTAACAGGTAAATTCCCATTAATACTATCAGCTAGAATTGCAATTTGTGCTGGAATACTAAAGTGAACATCTCTTTGTGCTGTAGAACTTTCCATGACAACAACATTAACCTCTCTATCAAAAGCTCTAGTTGTCCCCTGTACTTTTATAGGAATATCAAAAACCAATTCTTCTACCTCGGGTAATTCGTAGGCAAAGGTTATATTGGTACTATCGGTATAATATGGTCTGAAAAACTGAGGATTAACACCTTCTACAGCCCATTTATAGTATATAACATCATTCCCTTCATAGGTCATGATTTCATCATTTCCACATGAAAGAAACGTTAATGCCACTGTAAATGACATCATTATTATTTTAATGATTTTTTTCATAATCTGAAGTTTATTAGTTAACGATAATCGGTTTCTGATAAAGGTAATGGCACGACGTACTGTGCTGAAGTCATCTCTATGTTAGATCCTGACGCCCCACTGAGAATGAACGAAACATTCTTTCTTTTGTAATAATAGAAAAGCTGTCCTTCTCCATAAAATTCTTTTCTATACTCCTTAAAAATTTCATTTTGCAAATCGACCCCTAAAGATAAATCGTCCCCTAAACCGCGTTCTCTTCTTACCGTATTTAAATATTCTAATGCAACTGCTTCATCTGTTTCTGTTTCGGCAGCGATATAGTACATTTCACTAATGCGAATTAGCGGCTGCATAAATCTTGATTTTTTTTCCTTATCTTCTATATCTGCAAATTTGAAGAAGGTCTCATAATCTTTTGCTGCTTCAGTAGAAACGAACCATGAATACTCAAAACGATAATCTTTACTATTGTTTTCATAAACATCTCTTATTCTATTACTTAAAGGCGCTAGTATTTTATCGTACTTAAGGCTCGCATCAAAATAATCGCTTTGTCTATTGTACAATTCTGTGTTTTCTAAAGCGAAAAGAATTTCAGTCGAAAAAATACGATCCAGATTCGCTCCTCCCGAGGTTATTTGATCGTCTACAATCCATGGAAAAAACGGTGTCGCTTCATCTATAACCGCTTTGGCTGCAGCCAGTGCTTCCTCGTTATAACCTGCATATAAATTTACTCGAGCTTGCAAGGCTTTTACAGCAAAATAATTCAAACGGAAATTTCTGTATCTAAAAAAATTCTTATTAAAATCATCTCCTACTGTTGTCATAGGTCCACTAACGCGTACCGGATCGTCCTGCAATAAGATTTCTGCATTATCCAAATCATCCAAAATTTTAACCATAACCTGTTCGGCTGTTAACATTTCTGCTATCTGTGCCTTAGATTCGGTATAGTAAGGAATGGCATCATCCTGAGCATTGGTAATATAAACAGGTCCAAACAAACGCAGTAAATCGAAATGCAACATGGCCCTTAATGCGTAAGCTTCACCCGCTATTATATTTTGTTTTTCTGAATTTAATAATTCTGGGTACAACTCTAAACTTTGTAGCAAATTATTGATGTTTAAAATACTCGTATACATGTTAGTCCAGATATTATTAAATTTAGCCTGAACACCTGAGTCTGTATAACTATATTTTGTATAAGGATACCATTTATGTATATCATTAGGCGTATTATATTGCTGAGCCATTAACTCTAAGGTACTCATTGTTAAATCGCCACCGTATCCATTTTCAGAAACTATTTTGGCATACACTCCATTTAAAGCTGTATAAAACCCTTCTTCTTTACTAAACAACTGCTCCTCCAGAAATTTATCTTCAGGCTGAACATCTAAAAAGTCATCGCAAGACAAACACCACAGACTTACTAAGAGGCTTAAAATATATTTTATATAAGTTTTCATTTTATTCTTTATTTAAAGTTAGAACCTAGCGTTTAAGCTAAATGATACATTTTGTGCAAACGGATAGTCTATACCACGTTCTACCTTTACTGAAGATAAACGGAACGTGTCATTCATATAAGCATTTATTCTCAGCTGGGTTAAACCCAAACTTTTTACAAAAGCTGTATTTGAAAAATCATAACTCATGTTAATAGATTCCCCAATGAGCACATTTTCTCTTTGTATAAAACGAGAGGAAATAGGAGTAGAATCAAAATTGGTTATACTCTTAAACATAGTAACATCTCCTGGTTTTACCCAGCGATCGGTTAAAGCCCTAACATCTTGATTACTGTAATCATACTTACGCAGATTTTCAACCTTATTAAACAATGCTGTATTTAAAGCATCTCCTCCAACACGGTAGCGGAAGTTCATTCCTATAGACAAGTTTTTAAAACGTAGATTACTGCTTACAACACCTTCGACTGTTGGTCTGGAATTCCCCATTACTTTTACATCGTCGTTGTTATACACGTAAGTAGGTACACCATCTGCTGTTAAAAACACTTCCTTTCCTGAACCAGCATCTATACCTAATGATTCAACCGCCCACATATCGTCTGGACTGTAACCATCTTTGTAACGCACTAAACTAGCACTCTGGCGCGCTTTATCATTTAGCGATTCCAATACATTATCAAAGCCACCAAATTCACTTTTCAGAGCACTTCCAGTTAAACCAAGTGTCCAGATAAAATTCTCTTTAGGCTTATAAATTGGAGACACTCTAAAAATGGCCTCGACCCCTTTAGTGTCCATGTAGCCCGCGTTAATAGGGTAAGCAAACACTCCGGTAGATGATGGTAAATCTATTACAACAATTAAAGGGTCTGTTTTTTTAGAATAGGCGTTGAATGTGGCATTTACTCTATTCCCAAACATGGTCATATCTACACCAACACTGGTTGTCAACGTATTTTGCCATTGTATATCTGGATTCGCCAAAGTATTAACTGTTACTCCTTGCCCAAATACATTAACATACTGCTCAAAACCATAAACAGTTACTGATGATAAATTACCAAATCCCTGATTACCAACAGAACCTATATTTCCTCTTAATTTTAAAAGTGAAATTACCTCTGGATTAATATGAAATGTGTTATGCAAATTCATACCAGCTCCAACAGACCAAAATGGTGAATATTTTTCATTGGACCCGAAAGACGTAGAACCATCCAGACGATAAGTTGCATCAACAAAATACGTGTTATCAAAAGCATAATTCATACTGGCTAATACATTAACCCTTCTGTATTTTCGCTGTGCTGTTGATGGTTTAGAATCTGGCTGATAACTAAACGCATAGGCTGGATTGCCATTGGTTCCTAATGGAAATCCTACAGCTCTAATAGATAAACGCTCATCACTGGTTTCTTCTACTTCACCACGAACGTTGGTGGTCACTCTATGCTTGTCATTAAAAACCTGTGCATAAGTGGCCATAGCGTTTAATCTATAATTAAAGTTATCTGTTCTTGTATTTGTATAGCTTCCGCGTCTCTTATAACTAGCTCCTGTAAAATTGGTGTGCTCTGGCGGCAAAAACACTTCTGTTGTGGTAATACCTTTGCTAACCTGTACGCCTGATTGTAATCTAAATTTGCTGTTAAAAGTATAAATAGCCTGCAGGTTATTGGTTAACTGCAAATTGTCGCTATTATTAATCACATTTAAAGTGCCATTGTATAATGGATTACTATTACTTGATCCAAAAAGATCTTCTATATCTAAAAACTTCGTTATTTCTCCATTTTCATCGGTTTTCCTAAAATATGGGTTTGCTTTGGCGAAATTAGCGAACGAACCATATGGTGACTCATTGGCATCATACCCATTTATTCTTAATCTATTGGTTATATTTAATTTATTTTTTCTGTAGGTTAAATCGATATTGGCTCCCCAAGTTTGGCGGTTAGACCCTTCCATAACGCCTTTCAAGTCTCTATAATTTACCCCTACGCCATAAGTAAAAACATCATCACCACCATCGGCATAAAGAGAATGCCCTAAAGTGGTTCCTACTCGCAAAGGCTCATTTAACCAATAAGTATTAACCCCTTTTTGTACTTCTGCTAATATGGTATTATATCTTCTGTCTAACAGTTTTTGATCTCCATAATCTAAGCCTGTTGATTCTGTATAAAATCCAGCCAGTCTTTCGTATTCTAACTTTTGCTCGGCATTCATTAAATTATAATCCTCTAAATCAGGCATCTCAATGCGTAAATCGGCATTGTATGATATACGTAGCTTACCAGATTTAGGCTTAACAGTCTCTACAACGATTACACCATTAGCCGCCTTTGCTCCATAAAGTGCTGTTGAAGATGCATCTTTTAAAATGGTTATAGAGGCCACACGATTCATATCTAAATCGATAATGGTTCTAAGTGTTGTCTCAAAACCATCAAGAATGAATAAGGGCTGATTGGGATTATTACCAAACTCATCTCTTAAGTTATCTGTAGAAACACTGGTTTTACCTCGTACCTCGATATCTGGAATTCGGTTAGGATTTGACCCCAAATTGTTATTCTCAACAATTATAAATGAAGGATCTAAGGTTTTTAAACTTTCTATAATGTTTAAATTTCCAATAGCTTTTAATTCTTCTCCTCTAACTGTAGTTACTGCTCCTGTAAAACTCTCCTTCTTTCTCTCAACAATACCTGTCACGACCACTTCTTCTAAAGCACTTACTTCGGTTTCAAGTGTTACATCTATTTTTGTTTTTCCTTCAACAGGAATTTCTACAGATTTATAACCTAAAAAGCTGTATACTAAAGTAGACGCTTCATCGGCATAAATAGTGTAATTCCCATCAAAATCAGTAGACGTTCCTTTTTTTGTTCCTTTTATAAGAACCGTAACTCCTGGCAAGGGCATACCGTTTTCGTCTTTCACGACACCTTTTATCGTTTGTTGAACTACAGAAGGTTTTGGTTTATTGATAATTATGATGTTTTTCTCAGATAAAGAAAAGCTTAAACGATTTGAAATGACACACTCATCTAATAAATCGGCTACCTTAACCTTTCCCTTTTTAAGGTTCACTTTACCCATGTTATCGAACACACCATCTGAGTAAATAAAATTATAGTCTGTTTGGTGACTAATCATATTAAAAACTTCGTCAATAGTAACGGTTTTATCTTCGTCGACAACAATTTTTGTGTTTTGAGATAAAGTACTAGAAGGCACCAGACTAAATACCGAAAAACACCAAGTAAAAATTAGAGTTCGCATCATAATTTTTAAACACCGCTTACCTAACAAGGCACGGAGGTTAATTAAATTAATTTTCATAAATTTGCATGAATTAGTTAGTTAAATTTTTAATTAATTATTCAGATTCAGGAGGGAAAAATATTCACGGTCCAATGTTTATATTCCTTTCCCTCTTTTTTTATTCTAAAGTGATTGTATTTCCTTCTATTTTATAAGATTTCAATTGTTCGGTAGTCTTTATTAGTTCTAAAATGACTTCTAAATTTTGATCACGACTTAACTGACCATTAAACTTTTGATGTTTTATTGCTTCTCCCTCCAACACAAAATCTACATCATACCAACGGGATAATACTTTTACAATATCTTGTAACGGTTTTTTATTAAACATAAAATTACCGTGTATCCAGGCTATTTCAGCAACCACATCAACTGTTCTTAGCTCCATTTCCTTAGTAGAAGTATTCAAAACCACTTGTTCTCCTGGTTTTAATATTAAATTGTTTTCTGTATTTTGTACTTTCACCTTACCTTCATCCAAAGTGGTATAAACTTCGAATTCATCCCGATAAGCTTTCACATTAAACTTTGTTCCTAAAACCTCTATTTTTTGATTAGCATTTAACACCACAAAAGAGCTACCATTGTGCATACTACTTGGTGATACTTCAAAATAAGCTTCCCCATACACCAGCTCGACCTGACGGGTTTTACCTTTTATAAAGTTTACAGGATATTTTATTTGCGTATCGGAATTTAACTTAACTTTTGTACCATCTGCAAGTTCCATAAAAAACTCGCCTCCTCTAGGAATAGTTAAGGTATTATAAACAACAGCATTACTTTTTTTACTTTGAGATTTATAAACAATCTTCTCGCCATTACTTATTATATTTTCTTTCTTATAATTGGTTCCATTTTCCAGAACAACTTGCGAGCCGTCATCTAAAGTTAAGGTCGCCTTATCTACTCCAGGTACAATCGCTGCTGTTATAGTTTCTGAAGAGGTGTTAGAAGGATTCAAAAAATTAAAAACCAAAGGAATACTTAGCAATAAGACAACCGCAGCTGCTATGGCGTATTTCCAAAAAGAAGATGTTTTTTGAGATCTTTTTAGTTTGTTTTCAAGCGTCATCCAGGCTTGTTCTGTATTAAGATCTATTTCATCTATTGATTTATAATAATTAGTTTTTACCCTTTTAAAATAATCTTGATGTTCTTTAGATTCGTTATACCAAGCATCAAACAGAAGACTCTCATCTTCCGTTAGCGTAGAATTAATTTTCTTAATTATGAGTTTAAATTCCATTTGTACAGTTTAAAGGCTGTCTTTTAACACTATGACAACACAAACTTTACAATGGGTGACAAAATTTTACATTTTTTTTAACTAAACGTTAAAAACTTTACTTATTGTTTAATTTCAAGCAATACAAGAACTAAAGAAATCATTTCAGTTATTTTTGATTTTGCCCGCTTTAGCTGAGTTTTCACTGTGTTTAGAGATACATTTAACTCATCGGCTATTTCTTGGTAAGAATAATTTTCAATAAATTTTAAGCGTACTACTTGTTGCATTTTTTCAGGAAGCGTGTCTATAATCTTTAAAATTTGATGATAGACTATCATTTTTTCTTCTTCTGGAGCAGCATCTAAAACATGGTCTGTTATTAAATTAATATTGAATTCTAAAACCTTGTATTTATCGGTAACCTTTATAGATTTCAAATAATTATAACACCTATTTCTAACCATAGCATATAAGTAGCTTTTTAAAGATGTTACAATATTTAGTTTCGACGCATTTTCCCAGATATATATAAATACCTCCTGCACCAAATCTTCGCTAGACTCTGTATCAAAAAGAAAACCATTAGCATAGGCAACAAGCCCATTATAATGGCTATCAAAGAACGTTTTAAAAACCTTTTCGTTTTTTTTGCTAATTTCCTTTAATACAAGGTTCATTCAAAAAATTTGGGTGTTACTTGTTTTTAACAAATCTAATGAAATCTTAACAAAATTCTAATCTTCAAGAGTATAAAAAAAAAGCAACTCAAATAATGAGTTGCCTTTTTAATTTATTACTTAAATATATCCTAAATTAGGATTTTACAACATCTAGTAATTTATGTATTTCTTCTTTATTTGAGGGTCTTGGCGCATTAAAATCTACGATATTGCCTTGTGGATCTATTAGAATAAAACGAGGTATCGCGTTAATATTATAAGCTCTTGTAAATTCTGACCCTGTAGCATTTGGAGCCAATATTTGCACGCCCGACATGGCTTTGTCTTTCACCATGTTTCTCCATTTTTCTTTATCGGCTTGTTTATCTACGGACATGCTTACAAACACAATATTTTCACCATGATATTCCTTTTCCAAGGCTTCTAAGAAAGGGATCTCTGCCTTACAAGGCGAACACCAAGTTGCCCATACATCAATAAACACATACTTCCCCTTAAAATCGGAAAGCGAAGTTGTAGAGCCATCGTAATTTTCATAGTTTTCGAAAGCCGGTGATGGATTCCCCTTTTCTAATTTTGAAGCATATGCATGTTCGCTATCATATTTAGAAACTAAACGTTCTAAATATTTATCAATAAAACTTTTCTCTTCTTCCAATTGTTCTTGTGGAATATTTGAATAGGATTCTAAAGACGTAATTAATGCCTGCCTTAAAGTCGAAATTTTACTATCGAAAGTTTCCTGATCAAATCGATACCATATTTTTCTATTGAATCCTTGATCAGAAGTCATAATCATCATCTTATCCCTTTCATAATTATTTATATCTGCAAGGTCTTCAGTAAATTTTAAAGTACTTAAAAAGTCACTGCCATCAGCCTCAAAATGAATATTCGAACCATTTTCAGCAAAAAGCGTACACATTTTGTGGTCCTTTTCTAGCATCATTTGCAACTTGGTTTTACCCTGCCTTACTTTAAAAGTGTCTATAAAAGTTCCATCTTCTGAAATTTCAATCACCTTTTTATCGCCACCCATGGCATAAATTGAAACTTTATCTGATTTCACATTTGTTAGTTTTCCTGTTATTTCAACATAATCTGGGTGTGGTTGTTTTTGGTTGCACGATACTAGTGCAAAACCAGCTAAAAGCATTGCTATTTTTTTCATTAGTTTAATTTAATTTTCTATTTAAGCAGTTGTAATAACTGTTGTTTTAACTCTGGGTCTGATGGTCGTTTAGCATCAGCATCTATAATTTTACCTTCGGGATCAAATAATAAAAATCGAGGAATGGCATTAATTTTATAATCTTTTGCTATAGCCGTGTTAAAGGCATCCTCAGAAATTAATTGCACTCCTGTTAGGGCTTCATCGTTCACAAAATCCAACCACTTACCATGATCTTTTTGTTTATCTAATGAAATACTCACAAACTGAATATTTTTCCCGTGTAATTCTCTCTCTAGCTCTTTCAGATAAGGGATTTGTTTTTTACAAGGTGAACACCAAGTAGCCCATACATCGATATACACATACTTTCCTCTAAAGTCTTTAAAAGAAACATCTTTACCGTTTTGATCTTTGTATGTAAACGGATAGCCTTGTGTTCCTGTAGATGTATTCTTAATTGATAATTCGTAGGTTTCAACCTCATTCTTAACAAAATCGCTTAAAGCAATACTCGCTCTTAATGGCTCTATATAATTTAAGTAATCCTCATTATATGATTTAAACTGATTTATAAATTTTAATGCCAGATAGCCTCTTAATGTGTCATTTTTAACATCATCGAACATCAAATTTCTAACTTTATTTGCATCAACCCCTTTTTTACCATAAAAAAACTTTAGCATTTGATTTAAATTAAGGGCGTCCATACCATTTGGCACATCCAAGATATCTGTCGTATTATAGATATCTGATGTTTTAAACCCTGAATAAAAATCCGGTAATTTATTAGGGTCTGGATGAGCTACTCTAGGCGTAAATAAAAACTGAATAGCCTCTCGTTCAATACTCGAATCAATATACAAATGCATAAGCTGGTTAAATTTATCATTATTAGAGTCAACCAAACCATGTTGCTTTTTCATTTCTGTAATAAAGTTCTCATAAAACGGGAAAAATTCAATATATGTTGTAGGCTTCGATTTACGATTTCTAAAATCAAAAGATTTTAAAGTATCGATAGATTTTACCCAATTATAAAGAATTTCATTTTCATCATCGGGAATTTGAGTCATTTCGTACTTATCATCAACATATACAATCTCAATATTTTGATTTCCATTTAAGTATATTGGTATATTCAGATTTTTTGTCCCTAAAATGTAAAACCCTTCGTCTTCGGGATTAACTGCAAAACCAAACGCATTGTCTTTATTAACCACTGATGTCCCTACCGGAAAAGTTTTTCCATGAGCTACCTTCCATAAGGTTAATTCATCTTCATATGGCATATCAAATACACCAGTAATAAAAGAATAAGACGTTTTATTGTCTAATTGCTTTACAGCACAAGACCAAGTAATACCACAAATTACTAGAACAAATATAATTTTCCTTAATTTCATTTTTTCTTGCCTCGTTGTTTTTATTGATTTTTACTTTCTAAAAAAGCCTTTTGAAATCCAGGATGAAAACGCTCCCATTCCGTTTTAGTAAAAATAGGCTTTGCTTTTTCTAAAACCTTATTGAATGCAGACTCTTCGCTTTTCTCTCCAAACAACATAGCCTTCCTTTTCACAATAGTTGCGATATTGTTTCTCACCTGCATTCTGCCATAGTTTTCTGCTAAAACAGCAGCATTGTCTAATACATAATCTGCATACTGTCCTCCAACTCTTAAGCCTGTCATTATAACAAATGGGATTTCGCTCCCTAAATCAGTTTGAGTTCTTAAGTAATTATCGCTCGTTTCAAAACTTACTTTTCTTTTGTTTTTTAAATAGGCATCACTATAAAACTGAGGATAATCTCCTTCTAAACTGGTACTATATTTTTTATACTCTTTATTTCTATTTAATTGCTTTACTTCATTGATTACAGCAACAAACTCATCAACACTATGATATCCTGATATAATATCTAAAGTTTTTCCATTTGGTGCTAAAAACAAAAAAGTTGGGAATCCTGTTACTCCATATTTTAAGGATAATTTCTTTCCTATGTCCTCTTTAAAAATATCTGCTTTAAAAGCAACAAAATCAGTATTTAATAATGATGATACTTCATCATTTGGAAAAACATTAGCATCCATTTGAGCACATGGTGCACAACCAGCAAAATATAAATCCACCATGATTAATTTGTTATTTTTTTGGGCATTTTCGAGAATATCTTTCCAATCACCCTTCTCAAATTTAGTTTGAGATATTCCAATTAAAGAAGATAAAAACAATACTACCAGAGCAGTTTGTTTGAGTGTATATTTCATGTTTATAACGTTTAATTTTTCTAACAAATCTATCCAAAACCCATATTAAAACCCTAAAAACACATACTAATATTTTGTTAATTTAAAAAATCATAAAATGCTGATTTTTAAATAAATAAACAAAATAAAACATATGAATTAAAACAAAAAAAAGGGTTGATTGATATAAACCAACCCTTTTAATTTTAGGGAAAACATAGTCTTATTAACTATTATCTTTCTCTATAATTAACACTCTTAATTTTACCAAAGCCTGAATATGAAGCTTCTAACTTCACACCAGCATTTAACTCTAAAATAGAGTAGAATTCCATAGTGCCATTTGTTCCTTCTGAACCTGCTGGATTGTAACTACCAACGATTAAATTATTTGATAAGCCGCTATATTTTGAATTTACCCAAAAATCATGAAATTTTATTAATGATATCTCTTCCGCTCCTTTATCTATTAGAAGGGTAGTAATACCTGCAGAAAAATTATATTGATATATTTTACTACCAACTGTGTAATACAAATAACCATACTCTGGGCTCACAGCATAAAGCGAAGCTTGATCAAAATCTGTAACATCAGCACCTATTTCACCAAAATAAACCTGAGAACTATTTGCTGAATTAAAATATGCTAAATAATATTTAGAATCTGTTGGATCTTGTAACACTGCAAACGTAGCTGCGCCTAGAGTACTATTATAATCATTACCTTCCATGTAAATTAAATCCATACCAACATTATTGTAATCAAACTTTGTTGATGCTGCAGCTGGCATTTGTGAAAAAACCCCTCTTCTACTTCTTACAAAACGTTTATTTGTTGTATCGTAAAAAATCATATAGTCTCCTTGTTTTCCTTTTCCTACCATTGGAGACACACTAAAGATTTCTGATCCTATTCTATTAATCGGTTCTCCATAACTAATACGCTGCTGCTGATAATAAAAATATGCATTTCCATTGGCCATAGCGTATGCTGAATACCCTGAATTAGATACTAAATTGTCGACTTTAAAATTATCTGCTTTTTGAGGTATAAACTCATAGCCAATACCATATTGTTCCACCCAATCAAAAGTATCCGGTTCTATTTTAGTGGTTCCATTACCTGAAGTAGAAATGTACACGCCATACTGTGTTGTAATGTATGCAAAAGAGTAAACAAAACTTGGCGTTCCTACTAAATTTAGATCAGATCCTCCCAAAACATCTGTAAACATAGTAAAACCACTTTCTAACTTGGAAACCATATCTAAACGAGATCCACCATTTACTTCGCTTAACACCAACCAGCCTTCGTAAATACTATTTGTAACCTCTAGGTTAAATCTTTTTTTGAACTCAATACCACTATTTAAGTCTGTTACTGTCAAGTAAACAAAATAACCTCTTGGTTTCAAATTAATCGTAACATCCAAATCCTTTTCTGTTGATAAACTTACTAAGTTAGTCCCCCCAGATATATCATCTTCAAAAGCTTCCCACTGGTAAGCATAATTACCTGAACCCATTTCGTCTTTTGTAAAATTTAATTCTGGAGTAATAACCAAATTATCAAATCTGGTCACTATGTAAGACTCTTTTATACCACTAAATTCAACCTCGTTTATATCTACATAATCATAATTTCCTTCATCCTTTGTGCAGGAAATCCCTAAAATAGCTACAATTAAAGCTATTATTACATTAACTTTTATATACTTATTCATGCTTGTTTTAATATTTTAGTTTCAAAATTATGCAAAACGACCTAATACCATCTCTGAGCCATCTTCTTCTAAAACTGGTGTTCCTGCTGCCTTTTGATCGATTAAATAATTTTTTAATACCTTAACCTGCGCAAAGAATGCATTTAAATCTGCACCTTCATCAAAATTTGGGACAGGAATACCATTAACTTCGGCAAATAAATACAGTTTTTTTGCCGAAAAATCGCCCAGATAATATATCATGAATCGTGACCAAAGTGCTGGTTCTACTAACATATCTGACAAAGTAATTTCGAATTCATTATAACTCAACAATCTATCAGCATTAGAGGCTTCCTTTGTACTTAAAAGATTTACATCAAAAAAATCATTTGACTGTAATTGCACTTTTAGAGATACAGAAACGTCTTTCAAATCTGTAGTTCTTAACAATGTTACAGGTAAAATAGCACGAACTGAATCAGCTGGCACAAAAACAGATTGCGGTATAGTAAAATGCTTACCTTCTACACCTGTACTAGATTCTAGTATATTAAAATTTACCTGACGATCTTTTGAAACTGGATACCCTTGCAACTTAACAGGTATATTAATAACTTTTTCTGTAATTGTAGGTAAATCGAAAGCAAATGACACTCCAATGCTATCAATAGTTTGAAAGCGGTTTCCTGGCGTTCCTTCCTTTGCCCACTCAAAATAAACAACATCATTTCCGTTAAATAAAGGTAATTCTTCTTTTGCACAAGAAACAACCGCTAAAGCTACAGTGCAAAATAACATAACGCTTTTAATATATTTTTTCATAAAATTAATTTTTAAGGTTAACGATATTCTGTTTCAGACAACGGAAGTGGCACCACATATTGATCTGGTCCCATTGTTAAGGTTCCTGTTGCCTGTTTTCCATTAGGAATCTTATCTAAGTTTAAACGCTTGTAATAAAAGAATAACTGTCCTTCCCCAAAAAACTCTTTCTGAATTTCTTTTTGAATTTCAATTTGAATATCAGTTACACTTTGAGAATCTAAACTTGTTAACCCCCTGTTATTTCTAACTGTGTTTAAATAGCCTAAAGCCAGATCTGGATCTATTTCTGTTTCAGCTGCGATATAATACATTTCGCTTATTCGAATTAAAGGTTGCATAAATTTAATATGAATATCATCCTTATCTGTATCTGTAATATCTGCAAATTTGAAAAATGTCTTATAATCTTTAGCTCCACTGACAGGCAAATCCCAAGACGATGCAAAACGGTAATCATCTAAACTGCTTTCAAACACTTCTTCTAAACGATCTTCATCTGGAACCAGAATACTAGAATCTGGAAGTGATGCAGAAAAATAAGAATTCTGACGACCATACAATGCTGTATTTATAGTCGAAAATAATACCTCTTTAGACATAATACGATCTGGAGAACCTCCTGCACCGAACACGTCACTTCTGGCTGTCCAAGGAAACCAAGGTGTGGCCTCATCAATAACAGCTTTAGCAGCCGCTAGAGCTAATGGTGTATTCCCTGCATATAAATAAGCCCTAGCTTGTAATGCTTTTACAGCATAATAATTAAGCCTGTTATTTCTAGCCAAAACGTGTTTATCGTTAGTTTCTACTATAAACGCATTATCCTGAGCTTGAGAGCCATCTGTTCTTACAGGATCGTTTTCAAGAAGTTGTTCAGCCATCAATAAATCTGCTAAAATATTATCCATTACCTCCTTGGCTGTTAACAAAGGGTTTGCTACAGCTTCTGGCTTGGTATAATAAGGAATAGCTAAATCATCAGAATTAGTACTATAAATAGGTCCGAATAATCTCAATAAGTCAAGATGATGCATCGCTCTAAGTCCTATCACCTCTCCTTTTAACAAGTTTTCCTGTTCTAAAGTTAAAGCTCCTGGATAGGTATCTAACCCTGTTAAAAAGTTATTCATACTTAAAATGTTAGTATATAACTCGGTCCAAATAGCATTAAATTGATTACGCACACTAGCATTGGTATAATCGTAGTCGGCTAAATTTATCCAATCTGATGAATTACTTAAAGGTTTAAAACGCTGACCTATGACCTCTACTGTACTCATGGTTAAATTACCTCCGTATCCACTCGCACTAATCATACTACCATAAATGCCATTTAAAGCATTAGAAATACCCTCTTTAGAGCTAAATACCTGCTCTTCTAAAAATTTATCTTCAGGTTTTATATCAAGATAATTATCACAGGAAGCTATTATTAAGCCCCCTAATAAGCCTAATGTATACTTTATATATTTTTTCATTGTCATCATTTTTAAATTAGAAGTTCGCATTTAAACTAAACGAAACCGTGCGTGCAAATGGGTAATCGATACCTCTCTCTGACTTGATAGAAGAAATTCGGAATATATCATTCATATACGCATTTAATCTTAGACGTTTTAAACCAATATTCCCCATCCATGGTTTATCTTCAAATTGATAACCAAAATTGATTGACTCACCTATAATCACATTCTCTTCTTGAATAAAACGTGAAGACATTTTTACGGCATCAAAATTGGTGATAGATTTAAATTGTGTAATATCTCCCGGAGTTTTCCATCTATCAGTTAATGCTCTTAAGTCTTGATTATAAATCCTTTCATCAATTCCCTGAACATTTCTATCATTGATGTTCTCTACTTTATTATACAAGGCGTTATTAAACACATCGCCTCCAAAACGGTATCTTAAATTAACACTTACACTAAAGTCTTTTACCCTTAAAGTATTACTTATAACACCTTCTAATGTTGGACGACTATTTCCTACTTTTTTAATATCGCTAGTGTTATAAACAAACGTAGGATTACCATCGGCAGATAAAAACACTTCCTCTCCTGTTGAAGGATCAATACCTAAAGATTCTACGGCCCATAAATCGTCTGGGCTATACCCGTCTTTATAACGCTGCAATGATTGATTATTCAAAGCTTCATCATTAAGCGATTGTAATGTGTTTTTAAAGTTATCATATCTACTCTTTACCGCTGCTAAGGTTAAACCTACAGTCCAAACTTTACTATCCTTAAGATTATAAATAGGAGAACCTCGGAAAATAACCTCCATACCTTTTGTGTCTAGTAACCCGGCATTTAATGGATATGAAACCACCCCTGTAGATGATGGTAAATCAATCTTCACTACTAATGGGTCTGTTAATTTCTTATAGGTATTAATTTGGGCTGTAATACGATTTTTAAACAACGAAGTTTCAAGACCAAAACTGTAATCCATAGTAGTTTGCCATCTTAAATTCGGATTAGCTAAAGTACTTAAATCTAACGACTGTCCAAAGCTATTTATATAAGTTGAAAATGTATAAATCGATACATCTGAAAGATTATTAAACCCTTGATTACCTGTACGACCAATACTACCTCTTAAACGTAACGAAGTAAATACTGCCTTATTCAAATCGAATTGGTTAACTAGATTCCAACCAGCTCCAACTGCCCAGAATGGAGAGTATTTTTTGTTAGACCCAAAAACCGTTGATCCATCTACACGATAGTTTAAGTCGAAAAAATACAATTTATTATAATTGTAGTTAGCACTTGCTACAAGGTTAACTCTTCTATACTCATTTTGTCCTGTGGATGGTTTAGAATTTGGAGAATAACTAAATGAATAAGCCGGATTACCGTTTGTACCAAGAGGGAATCCTACTGCCGACACACCTAATCTAGATGACTTATTTCCTTCAATTGAACCACGTAAGTTACCCGTTATACTATGTTTTCCATTTAAAACCGTAGCATAAGTGGCCATAGAGTTTAAAGTATAACTGAAATCTTCAGTTTGTGTATGTGTATAAGTACCACTTTCTAAATAACTTACGCCTGAAAATTTAGTATTTTCAGGTGCAACAAACACTTCCTGATTAGTTGTTAACTTATTTATTTGGAATCCTGTTGTTAAACGTAATTTATCGTTAACAGTCCACATTCCTTGTAAATTATTAGTTATTTGTATGTTGTTTGTTTTATCCTCAGAATTTAAGGACGCATTGTACAATGGATTTCCATATTTAGTACCGAAGTAATCATTAATATCTAAAAACCTTGTTACGTCTCCATTCTCATCAGTCTTTCTAAAATAAGGATTAGCCTGAGCAAAAGCAGCAAAAGAACCATATGGTGACTCTTGAGCATCGTAACCATTAATACGTAATCTGTTACTAATATTAATTTTCCCCTTACGATAAGTTAAATCGAAATTAGTACCCCAAGTATCACGGCCAGAGCCCTTCATTACTCCTTCTTGATTCCTGTAATTTAAACCTAAACCATAAGTTACATTTTCAGCACCACCACTAGCATATAATGAATGACCTAAGGTAGTTCCTACTCGAACGGGCTCATTTAACCAATAAGTATCTACGCCGCGTCTAATTTCTTTTAAAATTTCGTTATATTGCTCGTCTAACTTAAACTGACTTAAATTAAGGCTTGAAATTCCTTCTGTCCAAACACCAGACAATCTTTCATATTCCAATTTTTGTTCAGCATTCATTAAGTTATAATCAGTTAAATCTGGCATATCCACTCTTAAATCTGAAGTGTAGTTAACTAAAAGTTTGCCTTCTTTGGGCTTAATAGTTTCAACCACAATAACTCCGTTGGCAGCTCTAGCTCCGTAAAGCGCTGTAGAAGCCGCATCTTTCAAAACGGTAATAGACGAGACACGATTCATATCTAAATCTATAATAGTACGTAAAGTTGTTTCAAATCCATCTAAAACAAATAAAGGCTGGTTTGGATTGCCCCCAAACTCATCTCTTAAATCATCAGTAGAAATACTGGTTTTTCCACGAACTTCGATATTTGGTAAACGGTTTGGGTTAGACCCTAAAAGGTTATCTTCAACAATAACAAACGAAGGATCAATTGTTTTTAAACTCTCAATTACGTTTAAATTACCAATCGCTTTTAACTCTTCCCCTTTTACCGTTGTAACGGCTCCTGTAAAACTTTCTTTATTTCTTTCTACAATACCTGTCACTACAACTTCATCAAGTGCCTTAAAGTCTGGAACCATTTGCACATTAATTTGATTTTTCCCTCCAACCTCAACTTCTATGGTTTTAAAACCTATGTAGCTAAAAACTAATGTAGAAGCTTCATCTGCTAAAATGGAATAGTTACCATCAAAATCTGTCGTTGTCCCTTGTCTCGTTCCTTTTACTAAAACCGTAACTCCAGGTAAAGGCAACCCATCATTATCGGTTACCACTCCTTTAACATTAATTTCATTTTTAAATGATATGGAGTGACGCGGACTTATTAACACAATGCCATCTTCCGTTTTTTGAACACTATACGTATCACCTAATAATTTATAAATAATATCTTCTACATCTGTGTTATTAAAATCTACAAAGACTGTTCGATCCACATTAACTTCTTTATCACTATAAAAGAAATCTACATTAGCTTCTTTCTTAATCTCTTTGAGTGCTTCGTAAAGCTTAACCTTACCCATTTTTAATGAGATTTTCTGAGAAAAAGAAAACGCTGTTATACTAAAAAATGTAATACCTAACATGAGAGAACGTTTCATGAACCGTATAATTAAAGGGTTGAGTTTACTGAGTAACCTACAAGTTGTTGTGGTTAACTTTTTTTCCATAAATTTGTGTGTTTTGTTAATTAATTGAGTTTTAATAGTTTTTTATTAGCAAACAAATACTTCATGGGGAATGTTGCAGCATTTCCCATTTTTTTTTGCAGCCAATCTTACCTGGTTAGTGCTATTTCATATGTTCCTGTTTTTTTGTTTTTAGTTAATTTATAATTGACTTTAGTGGTTTTACTAATCATTTCTAATAGGTATTCTATCGGTTTATCTTTATATGCAACCCCTGTAAACGTCTCTTCTTTTAGCTTATCATTTTCAATAAAGACATCAACGTTATACCATCGACTCATTTTAACCAGAATCTGATCTAATCGCTCGCGTTCAAAGTAAAACTTGCCATCTTTCCAGGCTGTATAAATTCCAGCATCAACTGAAGCTACTTCAATATTTGAATTCTTTTTATCTAAAATCGCTCGTTCCCCTGGAGACAATATAGTACTCGAATGATCTTTTAACTTAGAGGTTAATGCGACACTTCCCTCAACCAAGGTTGACGAAAAATAGCTATCATCATCATATGAAGACACATTAAACTGTGTTCCTAAAACAGTCACATCAGTCGAATTTGTTTTTACAATAAACGGACGATTACTTTTAGTGACATCAAAATAAGCTTCTCCTTTTAATGTCACTACACGCTGATCACCTACGAAACGCTCAGGAAACTCTAACGATGTTGCTGAGTTTAACCAAACTTTTGTGCCGTCGGGTAATTTTATCTGGTATACACCACCTACAGGAACATATAATGTGTTCATTTTTGGTGATTCAATAATCAAATCTGCTTCTAGCGTATCATATACTAATCCTTCTTTAGTATTTTGAATACTCGCCATCTCATTTTGAGAGATCACCTCTTCCTGATGCTCTTCTAAATCAACTTTAGTTCCATCGGACAATACTAAGGTTGCTTTTTGATACCCTGGAAGAATTTCTTTCAAAGCATCTTTAGTAATCATCTCATCATTAGTGTAAGTCGCATTATAAACACCTACTCCAATAGTAATAAACAAAATTAATATCGCTGCATACTTTAAGAGCGTTTGTAGTTTAAAAACTTTTGGCTCTTTACGAATTTTCTTTAACAATGCTTCAACCGTGGCCTTTGTATTTGGGCTATTAACACTATAGGTTATCGCGTAATTGGTTTGAACAAAATCTTCAAAGATTTGCTTATTTTTCGAATCTTCCAACCATTTTGAAAGTTGCGCTAATTCCTCTGGATTCGCAGATCGAGATAAATATTTTATTAATATGTTTTCTATTTCTGAAGACATGAATATCTACTTTGTTTTTTAATTAATACTCAACAAATTTTAACTACCCTTACTTTTATTCTTTCTTTTTTTACTTTTTATTGTTTTTTTTGTGACATTTACGAAACATTTCTGTTGTTCAGATACCCTCTTAATAATGTCTACGTCACATGACCATAACATAAATTTAATACGACAGCTCCAAAATGGAGATGAAAAAGCATTTACCTTATTAATAAACACTTACCATAAGCCACTTTTTATCTACGCTCTCAATCTTACAAAAGACCACGCTGCAGCTGAAGACATTGTACAAAATACATTTTTAAAAACCTGGAAATACAGAAAGAAACTAAATACTGACTTTTCTATTAAAAACTTATTATACAAATCTACATTCAATAATTTTATAAGTCATTATCGCAAAGAAAAAGCTTTTCAGCCATTAGAAGAAACTTATATTGAAGCTATTAATGAAACCATTGATGAGGATAACGCTGATGTGATTTCAAAAAAAATAGCTCTGATTACTCAAGGTATTGAAGAACTTCCTAAAAAATGTAAGGAAATCTTTTTATTAAGTAAGCAAGACGGACTGACCAATATAGAAATAGCCGAATATTTAAACATTTCTATAAAAACCGTAGAGGGACAAATTACCAAAGCCTACCGTATTTTAAGAGATTTAATAGGTGATCAGTTAAAAGAAATATTATTCATTTTATTTGACGTCAAGAGATAATTCTATTAACAATTACCTGACTTAACCTTCTCCTTTAATTCCTGTATTCGCTGTTCTTTTTTAGGTTGCCTGAACCTTTTAGCAAACTCGGTGTGATACGTATGACTTTCTAAAAAAGAAATCTGTATTTTGTACCATTCATCTACCGCTATTGGTGTACCTTGAACATTCAACTCTTTAAGAAGCTGATCGCCTTTAAAATAAAAATCTCTTCTACCCAAATAGTCCAGATCTGAATCACAAATAATTTGTTCCAGTTTCGTTTTAGGGGATTGTGGTACTTTTGTCGCCATAATCAACCCTTTTATAATATTTATATCTTCTTTTGAAAACCCATGCTTGGTCATGAGTTCTTTGGCAATAACCACACCTTTTTCTTCATGATTCTCTCTTCCTATTATAAAACCAATATCATGCAACATAGCTCCCATTCGCAATAATTTGGCATGGTAACTATCAACTTTTAATCTTTTAATGTATTTATTCGCCACATTAAGTACATCGAGTGTGTGAATAATATTATGGTAGCAAAGCGCTTCAGGCAATTCTGTATTTAAAATATGTAATACATCTTTTCGAAGTTTTAAGTAGCCTTTCATACGCTATTGCTTTTCACGAATCGTCTGGTTCAACAAATGTTGAATTATAATATTTTTCCTATTAAATATAGTGATTTTTTTAAACAGCTGTCTTTTTCAATTGAAGTCGATCTAAAAATTCCTGATCTTTTATTCCGTTTACAAAATACATTTTCATCATACCCCGGTTTTTAACTTCTATCTCACCGCGATATTTACAATCGAACACATCTTTTACAATATCATATGTGTTTTCAGAAATATTAATTCTGCCCGGATCTGAAAGCGTTTCCATTCTGGACGCCACATTTACCGTATCGCCCCAGATATCGTAAGCAAATTTATGAATCCCAACCACCCCTGCCACTATGGGTCCGGTATTTACACCAATACGAATATCGAAAGTGGTAACATGCTCTCCGGCATTACGTTTTGTTTCTTCTATAAACTGAGCTATTTCAAAAGCTGCTAAAATAATTTTAAACGGGTGATCAGTTGTTGGGAAAGGCAATCCTCCGGCACACATATAGGCATCTCCAATGGTTTTTATTTTTTCAATGCCATATTTTTCCATGATTTGATCGAATCTTGAAAAATAATAATCAACACTATTTACCAGTTCTTCGGGAGATAAATCTTTAGCAAAATGGGTGAACCCTTTAAAATCTGTAAATAACACGGTGACAGATTCAAATTTCTTAGCCTCTACTTTACCTTTTTCTTTTAGTTCCAAAGCTGTTTCTTCCGGAAGAATATTATGCAATAAATTGTCTGACCGCTTCTTTTCCTGTTCTATAATCAGATTCGTCGCTTTTACGAACTTATAACGTTTGTATAACCCAATAGCTGAAATAAACACAACAAGTATAGTTAGCAAAGACACTAAAATAACACTCTTTTGCCGTTTTTGTTTTAGTAGTTGAATTTCTGATTCTTTCTCTAAAAGTCCGATTTTATCTTCCTTTTTCTTGAGGTCAAAATCAAACTGAAGGCCTCTGATTTTATCATCTGTCGCCAGGTTAAATAAGGAATCTTTTTTTGCCACATACAACTCTTTGTATTGATAGGCCTTTTGAAAATCTTTCAGAAGTGCATAGGCATTAGACAACCCTTTATACACATCTCTTAATTCATCATTAGCTTCTATATTTTTAGCAAGTAATTCGGCTTCTTTATAAGCTTCTATTGACTTTTCTAAATTTTCATATTTATATACGTCTCCCAAAGCTTCCAAAGCCTGAACCACTAAAAGTTGCTGATCGTTAGATTTCGCTACCTCATATGCTTCATTAAGATAGTCAACAGACTTTTGTATTTCATTTTTCTTTAGAAAGACCTTACTGATTTTAATAAGATTATCTGCTCTCGATGTCGCAACATCATTGCTGGACAAGGCTTCCTGATAATAATAAAGTGCCTCATCATAGAGTCCTTTTTTATAATAAACCTCTCCAACTCCCATTAAATAACTAGTTGTAAGTAAAGGGTCCCTGAGTTCCTCCCTGTAATCATTAAATTTATTATAATAATCCAAAGCCTTATCATAACTCCCCATTTCGGCGTATAGTCCACCGACATTTAATAATGCGGATGATATTCGTAGAGGATCTTTTAACTTTTCAGAAATACTCAAAGATCTGAGGTAATAATCTAATGCCCTAACATTATTCCCCTTACTCCAATAAACACCTCCTATGTTATTTACAAGGTTCGCCATACCTGTGGTATCATGAATTTTCTCAAATTCTTTTAATGACTGAGTCCAGGTATCAAGCACCTCTAAATATCTTCCTTGATAATATTGTGTAAGCCCAATATACTTTAAGGCATAGCCCATACCCCTACTATAATCTAAATCTTTAGCTAATTCTGATGCTTTATATGCATAATTATAAGACTCATTTAAGTCTCCCGCATTTAAAACTTCCCAACTTAAAGCATTTAAGGTTTTTACCATTAAAGTATCTCGAACCCCGGTATCAACTATAACTTTTAAACTATCTATTGCTTTATTTTGGGAAAAACCAAAACATGAGTATAGCATTAATAATATAACTAGTATGCTTTGGTTTGAATTCATAAAACACTATTCCTTTAAAATATTATAAGTTCGCACTTCTATTTCGCTCGATATCCTGACAATGTAAAGACCTGTTGGCAATGCAGACATATCGATTTGTTTTGTGGAGAGTGGCTGCTCGAACACTCCTGCATCAATGACTACAAACCCATACATATTAATAACTAAAACTGAGGCATTACTTTCAAAAATATTTTGTTCTATAGTAAGCAGTGTTGAAACCGGATTCGGGTATATGGCATAGGCGCCGTCTAATTTCGCATCGCATTTACCACTTTCACTGGTTGAAGCTGATGACACCGAGCTTTTCTGTGTCCCATCATAGGTTGTTAAACTCCAAACCAACTGCGAACCATCAAACTTAATTTCGAATGTTCCTGCTCCCGGCATAAATACCGTAGGAAGCTCACCACTGTAAGCTGCTCCGGTTAGTTTATTATCCTCGCCTTCATTTACATAAACCGGGTAATCATTATCATTTTCATACCTGTATATCACAGTATATTTTAAATCACCTATTTCATTGGGGTTATAAGCTACACAATCGGCATACGTACGCACTTTTCTGGAACTATCCGAGGGATTAATAAATATATGTGCGGTATTAGCTATAATAGTATAATTCTCAATATCCTCTAATTTTAAGTAATAAGATCCAGGAATATTTGTATCATAAAACTTCGTACCATTATCATCTATAAAATAATATGGTACGCCTTGAGGAAAAACAGAACTTTCAGTATCGTCGGCGACAAATCCGCTAAACTCAAAAGTTAGATCTGGAATAGCTCCCTGAAGAACAACCGAGTCCTCAGGTAAAATAACAACATTAAGTGTTGCCGGCGAAATCGTTAATGTTCCATAAACATCATTATAAGCACTAATAACATTATAATTTTTGGGGTTTCTTACTTTGATTTGATAGTTTCCTAAAGCATTCAGTTCTGAAAGTTCAAATTCCTCATTATCCTTCACAAAATAAAAAGGTACACCATCAGGAAACACCGTTTCTACAGATTCCATAGCGTCTCCTTCAAACGCCCAACCGTCAAACGTGGTTAACGCTAAAAGCATGTTTTCTGTTAGTATATCACCATAAGCTATAGTTAAATTTTCTGTACTAACCTGTAAATCTTTAGGATTGATAATGACATTACCCGCCTCATAAACAATATTAAAATTAGCTGCCATAGCATTTAAAAAGGCTCCCGGATATACATAATGTTTATCATTAACCGTAGGTGTAACATCTATCCCGGTTAACATATTTAAGGCATAAATTTTAGAAATGGCACGCTCATCGTCAGACCCATCTTCCGGAGGTGCATCTTCAGCATCTATTACCGTAAACATTTGAGCATAATCCTTAAACGGATGTTCCGGATCATCTGAATTAACAACTGCCTGAAATTTATTCACAACTGCCTGAAATTTATTTTCAATTCCCAACTCCACATTTCCTGTAAACAAATCTTCGGCATTCACTACTGCTTGAAACTTATTCACAACCGCCTGAAACTTATTAGTTGTTCCGTTATCAAAATCTTCTTTTGCCGATATATAATTAGTTATATTTTCGTTACTAAGGCTAATAATATTCATACCGTTCACTACGGCCTGAAATTTGTTTTGAATGGTACGTTCCGACGCACTCCAACTACCGCCTTCTAAAAAACTCACATCGTAATCGTTAACTACTGCCTGAAATTTATTAACCACAGCTTGAAACTTACTAGGGATACCATCTTTAAAATCAGTGGCATGGGTTTCGTCGATTAATAGTCTAAAGCCATCTTCATCAGACATACCGCTGGGATTAAATTGATAATTAAAATCAATGCTTATAGCATCTCCATAAGTATAGACCACATCTTTAGGCGTGATAACTAAATCCTTCTTCGTGATGGTTAAGTATCCTACTTTACCAATTTCAGCATCCAGATATCCTGAAATAAAATTTACCTGATATTTTTCAGATAACTCCGGAGACATCGCTTCTGCAAACGACGGTTTTATGGCATAATCAAAAACAATAGGATACTCCCCTAATGCTAACTTTTCATCTGCCGCAGAACTTAAAACAACTTCAGGGAAACCTAATGCCGCCATGATTTCCGGATACGACAAACTAGGATCTTGAATATCTTCAAGAGGTAAGCCCTGAACATAGTAAGAAAGGCTAATATCTTGTCCGTATTCAAATACTTCATTATTAGGTACAATATTTATTAGATATTTGCCATCTGGTAAAATTTTAACAGGTTCAGAAAATCCTCCATTTCCTTCAGTTCCAGGTTTAGGTGCGGTATAAATTTTCAATTCAGGATTTCCAGTAAATTCAGGAATAGTTACAACAATCTCGTTTTCTGAAATCTCCTGAATATCGGTAATTTCCTGACCATCAAAATATACTTTTGCTGGATAAGGCTCCTGACTTGGAGATGGAAAGAACTCTCCTATAATGGAAAGTGTTATCGGCTCTACCCCTACATTTCCACTTAATATAGTCAAAGAAGTTATTCTAGCCGTTTGTGCCGCAATACTTTTAAAGGCATTTACCGTATTTAAAAACTGACCGGCACTTCCATCCAAAGCCGTAAAATTAACACCTGTATTTTTAAAAGTTGATAAAGCATCGCTATTAGAATATGTGGAAGCCCCTGCTCCATCAGGATACCAATATGGTAACGCCGACTTTAACAAGGCCATAGCCGCCGCTGCATGAGGTGCCGCTGCCGATGTTCCATAAAAATTAAGTGCCGTGTCTGTATCACAGGTATCACAAGTAGAATCCCGACCAATGGTTGTTGAAGCGGTATTACCGCCATCGGGAGCATACATATCAATTTCCAGATTTACACCATCTTTTAACAGACCGCCATAGCTTGAAAAATATTCCGCAACAGGATTTTCTGCATAACGATAATCTACTGCTCCAACAGTAACAGACTCCGGATTCATCGCATGACCACTAACGGTTGGAGCGCCGTTCCCAAAGTACTCCGGAAACGACAGTCCGTTATCGGTTCCATCATCAGCCGTTGTTCTGAAAGCGATATATCGAAATGGCACATTAGTTGGTCCGTTGGCACTGGTGATTAAAATATTGGCATCTCCTGTACCCGTGGCTCTAAACACAATAATCTCGGTAGGATCGCCATTAACATTCTCCCTGTTATTCCCAACCAACAAACGCCCGGCATCATCAACGATATAAATATCTAAATCATTATCGGCTCCTAACTGATTCTCCTGTGAGGCTAAATCTTCTTTCCATTGCAGTACAATCAAATAAGTTCCGGGAACAACACTTATTTTCTGCAAATAATCTGGAGAACCATCAGTATTCGCTCCAAAAACATGGGCCACTGTTGGTGTTCCGCTAGGTATAAAATTGGTTACCGGAGTAGTTGGCGAACTGTTAAACGTAGCCTGATAAGCCTTATTTGCTAAATTCCCTGCCGAAGTATAATGGAAATTTCCGGGTTCACTTACATATTGCTGAATCTCTTGTGAAATCCTACCCATTCCAAAAAAAGGTTCGGTTATAAAAGTAATATCATCTACAATAATATCACAACCCGCATCTTTTAAAGCATTGAAGCCGACTTCAAACTGTCTGGGTGACGCCGTAGCCGTATGAAATGCCATAGCCGCACCAGGAGCTACATCGTATATAATTTGCATCATGGCACGCCCTTCATCAGACGATTTATATTTATTATCTTCTAAAACTTCAATGCCTTCTGGTAATTCATCATTACCTACATCTAAAGCCGCATATTGTGGTACACCCAAAGCCATATCGTAACTGTCTGACAATACCCCGATTTTAACACCTGTACCATTAACCGGTAAAATGGTTCCGTCACTTTGAATAATTCTAAACGATTGTCGCACCAAATTTGATGTTTGAGCCGCATCACCCTGAGTCACAATCCGCTCCCCCTCCTGAAAACCTGCAGAATTATTATATGCCGGAAAAGCAGGTCTGGCAAAGTTTATAATATCTCCATAATTATTTAAGGCACATAAATCTGCCGGATTGAAAAACACGTCAATCGCTGCTAGATTCAAAAATTCGGGAATATCTAATAAAAAGTCTGATGCAGGAATATTAAAAGGCGCTCCTTGTAATAAATTAAGTACCGCCTGCATTTGAAATGCTTTAGGTACAATTTCAACCAGTACTTTTCCTTCTTCAAATTTGAAAATTATATCAGAAGGTGTTTCTCCTGCAACATTATCGCATAAAGCAGACAACTCCTGACCTATAATATCGTAAGATTTACCGTTGTTTCCAATTACAGGAAAAACAATACCATCATCAAGCTCACATTTTGAAGAGTTGGCATTAGCTATAACAGTATGCGAATTTCCGTTGCTAATAATAGTCCACTCTACATAATCATGCGGACCGAACTCTTTTGTGAATACTTTTTCTACCCTTCCTGGCTTAAACCTATTTAAACCTTTGGCTACTTTTTTTCCATTATTGGTTTTTATAATACTGCCCGATTCGTCAATAACAACTTCTTTGTTTGTAGGATTGTAGTAACTAAACGTTGCCTGATAAAGGCCATTGGTTAAATCTTTAACACATTCAACAACAGGTGTTATATCTTTATTCTTTTGCGCAAAGGCCGAAAATGAAATAAAAAAAACTATGAGGCAACTTAAAATGAAATCCTGAGGTAAGTATTTTTTTTTCATAAAGCAAAGATTTACAGTTAAACCACTTTAAACGATTGCTTAATCGTAAAAAATGATCAAAAAAATAATAATGATAAGCGTACTTAAAACTATTAAACCATAATTCTTTAAGGAGGTTGAGAGAGACCCGAAGAGCCACGTAAATTTACTACAAATAATTGATTGTTAAGAATTTAATCCAACATTTAACAATTACACATTCTTTATGTTAATTATTTATGTTATTATTATTTTACATTTAATTTATTTGCATATTACTCAAAATAAACCAAACAACCTGTATATCAACAAATTAAAAACACAAATAGAAGTCTTAAATTCAGGAGTTAAATGACATATACCATTTTAGTATTTTTTAAACAATACATTTATTATGTATTTTTTTACGTATCTTAGACTAACCTCAACCAACTCCATAACAACCTCTTTTCGAATTAATTAGTAGCAATCTATTAGTTTCATTATTTAATTTAATGTTTATGAGTCATGTTAATTCTGAAGAGCTAAACTTCAAAACCGTTTTTTCAATCAAATCCTTATCCCTAACAATTATAGGTGTTTGTTTTGCAGTAATCGCCATAAAAGGCTTTATGATTCCGAATCATTTTCTT
Source organism: Aestuariibaculum suncheonense (assembly GCF_014596935.1). GTDB lineage: Bacteria > Bacteroidota > Bacteroidia > Flavobacteriales > Flavobacteriaceae > Aestuariibaculum > Aestuariibaculum suncheonense. Next base: position 78,360 of record NZ_JACVXC010000004.1, read on the forward strand.
GATGGTGGCCTGCTGGGTATATCCATTTTAATTCATGAATTTTACCATATTAGCGTCAGCATTCCTCTGGTTATTCTTAACCTGCCTTTTATATACATTGGCTATTTAAAAATCAGCAGAAACTTTGCAGCCAGCTCACTGATAGCCGTTATTCTTCTTGGTGCCATGATGCACTTTCTGCCCGTACCAGAAGTGACCAACGATCACTTTTTAACTGCCATCTTCGGAGGGGTTTTTGTAGGTTTAGGTATTGGCTTTGTTATTAGAAGTGGCGGCGTCATTGACGGCCTGGAAGTTATTGCAGCTTACACCAACAAAAATATTGGCTTCTCTACTGCCGAAATTATCATGACCATTAATACCTGTTTATTTTTAATTATTGCATTTTATCTGGGCATCGAGAAAGCCATGTATTCCATTGTTACGTTTTACACCGCTTTAAAAACATCAGATTATGTGGTAGATGGGTTTGAAAAACTCATTTCCCTAACCATTATTTCTCCTAACTCCGAAATGGTAAAATCGCTTATCGTGAACGATTTTAAAAAGGCCGTAACCGTGTATAAGGGCGAACGCGGTAATTTACCTGGCTCGTATGGTGTAAAACAGGATTGCGATATTATTGTAGCCGTCGTTACCCGACTTGAAGTGCATAAAATAAAAAAAGCCATTAGCCGTACAGACCCTAAAGCCTTTATGTATGTGCAAAATATTAACGAAGTTGGTGGTGGTATTGTTAGCAAACGTAGTAATCATTAACACCTTAAAACAACCTCATTAATTAAAAAAATAACGCTAGAGGTTCTCCTCTTTTCTTGTTCGGCTTTTGTTCGAGTTTGGTTCGAGACTTGTTTTGCTCTAAAAAGGGGATCATTTTCATGTGTTTTATCAAAAAGTATCGCTAGAGGAACAAAACCCGAGTCAAACTATTCTCACACAAACAATAAAACACTGAGCGATAAAAACTTGAAGATAAATAGCTTTTAGATAACTTTATACTTTAACTAAATATTAAAATTTTAAATCATGTAAGAAAAAGTGAAGATAATTCACTAAATTTAAGACAGATAATGTTCAACCTAAACCTTTTACAATGAAATATTTATTTATACTATGCTTTTTACTTTCTGTTTCTACACAAGCTCAAAACGACAACTGGAAAAAATTAGCAGAAAAAACTGTAGCCTTTAAAAATGAAAAAGACAAAGTATCTTTAGTAGGGGCAGAAAAAGATATTACTAAAGTAAAACTAACCTGTACTCAGGGCACACTGGAACTTAAAAGTATTACCATTGTTATGGAAAATGGTGAGAAAAAAACATATGATGCCAAAGGTCTTGGTGTACTAACCAACGGTATGTCTTCAGTACCTTATGCAGTACCTAGCAAGGGAGACAAAGTAAAATACCTGGAAATGGAATACGATACCAAAGGCAAAGTTATATTAACCAAAAGAGCTAAAGTTGAAATCTGGGGTAAAAAAGGAAAAGACTAGATCGTAAATAAATAAAAGTCGGATTTTACACGTAGAATCCGACTTTTATTTTTCTCATATCTTCTAAAGTTATTGTACAGTAACTGTCTTTTTAACATCTGGTTAATTAGCTTATCATTTTCATTATAACATACTTCTTTATGAAAAAATTCCTAACCCTTTTAAGCCTGTTTACTTTTCTTGTCTCTCAGGCCCAAACCAAAAGCATAGATTCCACCGCCATATACATACTCGATAAAATGGCTGACATTATTGGCAGTCTGGAATCGGTTAAATTTAACATTAGTACCGCTGCAGATAAATTAGACGAGGATGGTAATTTAAGTACCTATTATGCTAAAAGCAGCATTGCTATGACCGGCCCGAATAAATTCACCTCAACAACAAAAGGAGACTCTGGTAACTATGGTTATTGGTACAATGGTGAATATGTTTCGTATTACTCGCTAGATGAAAACAATTACGTGACTTTAGAAGCTCCCGAAACCATATTAACCATGATTGACTCGATGCACATGGCGTTTGATTTTAAGTTCCCTGCTGCCGATTTTTTCTATCCGTCATTCACCGATGATCTCATAGAAGAATTCAACACAATTGCTTACAAGGGACAACGCAGCATTGACGGTGAAACATGTTTTTACATCACAGCTACCGGTGAATATAAATATATACAACTATGGATTTCCAGTAATGCCACTGTTTTACCTAAACGCTTGATTATTATTTATAAAAACGAAGGCCACTTACAGTTTGAAACCAGTTTTAGCAACTGGGAATTAAATCCGAACATTCCGGAAGCTATTTACAATTTCACTCCGCCACCTCACGCTTCTCTAATAAGTATTCTGGCAAAATCCTAACCGTAACACACATAACTATGAAACTTATAGTACATCATATAAAATACTTTTCAGCAACAGCCTTAATAGTTATTTTAAGTTTAGGCGCTACCGAGAACTTGTTCGCCCAACGCTTAGGACATCGAGCTTCCAGAGGTGGTAATGCAACTATGGCTCATAAGCCAATATCACGTCCTGTAAGCAGACCAACCACAAACCGAGGTGGTTCGATAAATGGAGGGCATCAAAAAGTTATCTCCAGAAACAACCTACCCAATAGAAACACAAATAACAAAACCACAATTAATCGCAATAAACCCACTATTAATAGCAACAATAAACAAGTTATTAACAGAAATAAACCCACCATTAGCAACAATAAAGGCAAGCAGGTGATAAACAGAAATAAAAACACCTCTAATATTAAAACCATAAACCGTAGACCTGGCAATACAGGTGGTGGTCGCAATAACATTAATATCAACAACAGTCATAACAATATAAACATAAATGTTAATAACAGAAACCACAACCATAGACACACCTATGTAAGGCATAGCCATAGACATTATTCCAGACCACCTTATATTTTTGGAGGCTTCCGATTCTATTGTCATCGTCCATATTACTACCATCCTTACCGTCCATACTATTGGGGGCCACACTGGCATCCATGGGGTTATTTTGTAAGCACGTTGGCTACTACCGCCATTATTGTTGCCATTGTAGACGACAATAACGATAAAGAAGAATACCATTACGACAACGGCACCTATTACCTGAAAACCGAAGACGGTTTCGAAGCAGTTCAGGCCCCCGTAGGCGCACAGGTTCCTTCTATTCCTCCAGAAGCAGAAAAAGTAACTGTTAATGAAACCAATAACTATTATTACGGCGGCGCTTTTTATGAACAAAATGCCGATGGTTACATCGTGGTACCCGCTACAGCTGGTACTATTGTACCAAACCTACCTGAAGGTGGCGAAGAGGTTAAAATTGGAGACCAGACTTTTGTTCAGTTTGGAGAAACGTATTACCAACCTATTCAAGTAGACGGTAAAAACATGTACGAAATCGTAGATGTACTTGAAGATGAATAAAATACTCCAAGCAAATGTTGAAATATGAGTCTTTCAAACAATTTAACTTAAAATGGATAATCTTACGTGATTAATTCTATACCGAGATTAATCTCAAAACATATTATTTTTAACGCATGCATTTGAATTAAGAAAATTTCATCACTAACAGCATAAAAAACACCACATACCATTGGTTCGGTTGTTGCTTTCCGAACCATTGGATATGTCCTAGTCTTTTGGAATTGATAGTAATAACAAAAAAAACTAACTGTATTCTATAAAACAATCTTTATATTCTATTTTCTTTATTAGTCTTAGTGGTTTTATTAGATTTAGGAACTCTAAAAAGTCAAACAACTCAACGCAACCAAATCAATTATTAATCCAATTAATTAAAGCATGAAATTAAGACAATTAGGGGTATTTGTCCTCTTATCTGGTTTTTTAGCAGCATCATGCAAAACCCCACAAACGTCAAAACCTGAAACACATAATAACACATTACATCCACCCCTAATGGGCTGGGCATCTTGGAACAATTACAGGGTAAACATTAATGAAGACATTATAAAAGGTCAGGCTGATGCTTTAGTTAACTCAAAACTAAACGAATTTGGTTATAACTATTTAAACATTGACGATGGTTATTTTGGCGGAAGAGATGAAAACGGAAATATAATATCTCACAAAACGCGATTTCCGAGAGGCATGAAAGATATGGCTGATTATATCCATGCTAAAGGACTTAAAGCCGGAATATATTCTGATGCAGGTATCAATACATGCGCCTCTTACTGGGACAAAGACACTATTGGTGTTGGCATGGGGCTTTACGGTCATGACAAGCAGGATTTAAACCTATTTCTGAAAGAATGGGGCTTCGACTTTATAAAAATAGACTGGTGTGGTGGCGAATGGCTTGGTCTAGATGAAGAAACACGATATACCGAAATTGGCAAACTCGCCAGAAACATAAAACCGTCAGTAATTTACAATGTGTGTCGTTGGGAATTCCCGGGAAAATGGGTAACCCAAATTGCCAACTCCTGGAGAATAAATGGTGATTTAGCGGACACCTTTGAGTCAGCTTTAAAAACCATTGATGCCAATGCCGATTTGTGGCCTTATAGTTCCTACGGACATTATAACGACATGGATATGCTGCAAGTAGGACGCGGCATGACTTATGAAGAAGACAAAACCCAATTCTCGATGTGGTGTTTAATGCACTCACCCCTGCTTTTGGGAAATGACTTAACAACATTAACAAAGGAGACTAAAGAGATTATTACTAATCAAGAATTAATTGCTCTTAACCAAAGTAAATATGTTTACCAAGCCAGAAGACTTGTAGATTATGGAGAATTGGAAGTTTGGGGTAAACCAGTTAATTCATCAATAAGTGGTATTGTTGCCGTGGCTCTATTAAATCGAACTGAAGAAGCTCAAAATATTAGATTCGATTTAAAATCTGTTGGAATAGATGCTTCAAAAGGCTATAAAACCAAAGATTTATGGAGTAAAGAAATAACACCAACATCAAATAATAGCGAAATAACTAAATCTGTTCCTGCGCATGGCGTGGTTGTTTTAAAAATTACAGGAACCTCAATTCCTTACAACGTATTTCAATACAAAGACAAGAAATAGTTTTTTAAGAATTCAATAAATAAAAAAGGCTTGGTTAAACCAAGCCTTTTTTATATCTCATAACTGAATATTAATTGCAATTAACAACTACTTTTACCGATTGATTACTGTCTGCCTGAACCTCAAAAGCCTTTGGTAATTCATCTAACGGAAAACGGTGTGTGATAATTGGTGTCACATCCACTTTACCACTTTCAACTAAATCAATCGCTTCAGCAAAATCTTCATCGGTATAAAATAAAGAACCTTGCACATTCAAACGTTTGTAAACAACTAAATTAGGATTTAATGTTGTTTCTTTACTATAAATGGCTAGAACCGTCATTTTCCCATCCGGCGCTAATAATTCTAAACATTGCGTAAATAAGGCACTAACTCCTGTACACTCAAACACAGCTGTTAAGTTTGGTAATTTCCCTGAATAATCAAGCGCATTAACCTCACCATATTGTGAAACAATAAAGTCTTTTAAATCGCCATCTTTAGAAGGGTTAAAGGTAAATTTAGCTCCTAAAGTTTTGGCAAGCTCCAAACGCTTTTCACTAATATCGGTAGCGATAATGTTCTCTACACCCTTACTTTTTAAAGCCGCAATAGTTACCAAACCAATTGTTCCGCAACCTGACACCAAAACGTTATCTGAAGCTGTTAAATGGGTTTTATTAATCGCTGCCAAACCAACTGTTAAAGGCTCTAACAACGCGCCCTTATCACTGGTAATGTTATCAGAAATCTTAAGAATATTTTTCCCTAAAACTGCCTGATCTACTTTCACCTGTTTGGCAAATCCACCAGCAGCTAAGCCTAAACCAATACCATTATACATAGGATTAACGACTACACGATCACCAACTTTTAGGTTTTCTACAGCTTTCCCAACAGCAATCAATTCACCACAAAACTCGTGTCCTAAAACAGAACCTGCGGGCACTAACGCTTCATGGTAAATATGTAAATCTGTACCACAAATACCTGTTGCTTCAACCTTAAGAATAACGCTATCGTCCGTTAAATTTGGTAATTCTCTTTCTTCTACCTGTATCTCATGGATTCCCTTAAATACACCTGATGGATTACTTTCTTTTATCATGTTATCAACTATTTCTCTAATTCAAATTATTATATTCGTAAAGATACAATCTTTATCCCTCAACATAATAAGCATTTAACAAAATACAACATTGTAAAATGCAAATTTAACAACTGATTAAGAAAATCAGATCCAGGAAATTTTCTCTTAATTTACGTTTTACATATGATGCTCATCATGAGCCTCAGCTTTATGCTCTCCAGACTGATTCATTTCCATAGTATGATCGTACTGGCAACATCCCGGTAAATTTTTGTAAGCATCTTCACTTCCTGCTACTTTCTCTGTATCGTAACCTGAAGCTGCGATGGCTTTATGAATGGCCATTGCATCGGTTTTTGAACCATCGAAAGCGACATCGATTTTCTTTTTATTCACGTCCCAATTTGCTTGAGCTACGCCTTCAACGGCATTGGCTGCTTTCTCAATGGTACTTTTACACATTCCGCAATTACCACGAACACCAAAAGACATTTCGGTTAAAGCTACCTCACCTGTGATTTCTGTTTGTGTTGATTCTACTTCATTTTTAGCTTCATTCTTACAACTTACTAAACCTAACGCGGCAACTATTGCCACACTTAAAATTACTTTTTTCATCTGTTAATGTATTATTGATTTATAATTGTGATATGAAATGCCCTAATTTTTAAATCTGTCAATTTTATACTTATTATTAAACGGCATTTCATGATTTTTAATGTATTTGATTATTCTATAATTTGTTTGACCTCCCCACAAGACAACATAGCATCGCCGAAATAAGGATTCAATATTTTCTCTTCCTTGCTTAACCAATATGCCCCGTTATTATCATTTGCCATAGGACAAAATTCTAAAAATACTTTCTCGTTGATTCCAAAGGATTGTATTGCTGCGATTAATGCATCCGATAATCCTTTAAAATACTGCCTTTGTTCGTCAATTTTAGAAGACTTTAAAATAGACGCCGTATGGCTTTCTATCGTCTTTAACTGAGTCATCCAACGCATATGAGCTTCATTTTCTTTTAAAAGTTTCATATCCACTTTCATCAGACTTTTTCCTATGCTTTGAGATGCCTCTGAAGCCTTTTCTGAATTTCCGACTACCAATGCGTCTTTTAAAACAATATATTGATTATACACAAACTTTAGCTGCTCTTGAAAATCCTTAGACACCGTTAACCTGTTCGTTTCCTGTTGATCTGATTCGGCTATCATTTCTTTTGGCTGATTCATCATCGATTTTTTACCCTGCAACTGTGCGGCAGCATCAACAGTAAAGGTCCCGTTAGTAACAATTTCATCGCCTGAATTTAATCCGTCTAACACTTCATAAGTTTCTCCTAATCGGTTGCCTAAAGTAACCTCTCGCATTTCAAAAACAGATGAGGTTTTACTTGCTTTCAAATACACAACCGAACGCTCTCCCGTCCACATAACAGCAGTAGTAGGAACAGTTAATACTTCCCTATGCTGCTCTTTTCCTCCTTTAACTTCTGCTTGAATAAACATACCTGGTTTAAACTCCCTATTTCCATTTTTAAGTACCACACGTAAACTTACGGTTCTGGTATTCGTATTTAATACAGGATCTATAAAATCGACCTTACCACTAAACACTTTCCCTGGATATGCTTTTGCTGTAACCTCAATATCCTGTCCCTTTTTAAATTGTGATATCTGATTTTCATATACGTCGAAATTAGCCCAAACAGTTCCTAAATCGGCTATTTTTAATAGGGGCTGACCTTGCTTTATATAATCGCCCTGATTTACCATTTTTTGGGTTACCACACCTGAAACAGTTGCATAGACAGGAAGATTTTCCTTTACTTTCCCAGTACTTTCAATCTGATTAATTTGACTGTCTGAAAGCTTCCAAAGTTTCAATTTACTTCTTACGGCTTGATACAATTCCGGTTGCGATTCCTTTAATGAAGCAGCGGTTAATAATTCTTGCTGAGCAGCATACAATTCCGGCGAATATACAGTAGCTAACAATTGGCCTTTACGAACATCCTCACCAGTAAAACTCACGTTTAGATGCTCTAAGCGGCCAGCAACATAACTTACCTGAACAGCATTTGCACTTTCGTTCTCTGCTATTTTACCTGACAATAAAATTCCATTTGATTCTGCCGCAGCGGAACCTAATATTGTGGTTTGAATATTAGCTAAAGCCACAGCATTTTCAGTTAGCTTAAACTGATCAGCTGTCAATCCTTCAGCTCCTGCTTCTGCAGGAATTAAATCCATCCCACAAATAGGACAGTCTCCAGGTTCAGGCTGCATGATTTGTGGGTGCATCGAGCAGGTCCACATTGTTGACACTGAAGCCTCTGATTCATGGTTATGCTCCAGTTCCTGAGACGATGATCCTCCGAACAACACCCATCCCAATAAAAGACCAACACCTAAAATGACTACGTAAATGATATATTTTTTCATGTGTTTATTATATTTTTTATCAATCGTAACATATAACCTTTGATGATTATTTTAACCACGCCGGTTTCATTGTTTATATTTTAACTTTTCTTAATCTTAATGCATTCGTAATTACTGATACCGAACTAAAACTCATAGCTAAAGCCGCAATCATTGGTGATAACAAAACGCCGAAAAACGGAAATAACACACCTGCAGCCACTGGTACGCCAAGCGTATTATAAATTAGAGCAAAAAACAGATTTTGTTTAATGTTTTTCATCACCACATGACTTAAATGGCGTGCCTTTACGATACCTTGTAAATCTCCTTTCACCAGAGTTATCATAGCACTTTCAATAGCTACATCGGTTCCGGTACCCATGGCAATACCCACGTTACTTTTTGCTAAAGCAGGAGCATCGTTAATGCCATCGCCAGCTACTGCTACAACCTTACCTTCTTTTTGAAGCTGCTCAACTTCTTTTAATTTATCTTCCGGTAACATACCAGCTTTAAATTCAGCTAGATTTAACTCTGAAGCCACAGCCTGAGCCGTATCGTGATTATCGCCAGTGAGCATAATCACATCAATGCCTTTGCTTTGTAGTTCCTTAATAGCTGCTTTACTAGTTTCCTTAATTTTATCGCCAATAACCACATAACCCACAACCTCATTTTCAACAGCCAGATAGGAAACCGTTTTTCCTTTTTTCTGATAGTTTTTAACTTCTTCTTCCATTTGAGAATTGATACTTACCTGCACATATTCCATCATTTTAGGATTTCCTAAAGCTACTTTTACACCCTCAACACGAGCTTCAACTCCTTTTCCGGTAACGGCGTTAAATCGCTCTGATTTTAGAATTCTAGTATCTTGGGCTTTACCATATTTAACGGTTGCTTCTGCCAAAGGGTGCTCACTATTTGTATTTAATGATACGATGTATTGTAAAACCTTCTCTTCAGTTAGGGTTTCATTAAAAACTCCTATTTTCTCAACGCTAGGTTTACCTTCCGTTATGGTTCCGGTTTTATCGATAATTAAAGCATCAACTTTATCCATAAGCTCTAAAGCTTCAGCATTTTTTATAAGTACACCATATTGTGCGCCACGACCAACACCAACCATAACCGACATAGGTGTTGCTAATCCTAAAGCACAAGGACAAGCGATGATTAACACAGCGATGGCATTAACCAAAGCAAAAACATAAGCTGGTTCTGGTCCCCAAATGGCCCAAACGATAAATGTGATTATTGAAATAATAACCACAATAGGCACAAAATAGGCAGATACTTTATCGGCTAAATTTTGAATTGGCGCGCGACTTCTGCTAGCATCATTTACCATATGAATGATTTGTGATAACAACGTATCGCTACCAACTTTTTCTGCTTTCATTAAAAAGGTCTGATTGCCATTAATCGTTCCGCTGCTAACCTTATCTCCTTCCTGTTTATCCACTGGTACAGGTTCTCCTGTTATCATGGATTCGTCAACACTCGAACTTCCTCTAACCAAAACCCCATCTACCGGAATTTTATCACCGGGTTTCACTTTTAGAATATCATTAATTTCAATGCTATCGATACCTACTTCAACTTCTTCCCCATTAACTATTTTAATAGCCTTATTAGGCGCTAATTTCAATAATTCTTTAACTGCGGAATTCGTTTTACTATGTGCTCGAGCTTCTAATAACTGCCCTAAAAGCACCAAGGTTAAAATAACGGTTGCCGCCTCAAAATATACATGTACCGCTCCCGATTCGGTTTTAAATTGCTCAGGAAACATATCTGGAAACAGCATGCCTACCACACTAAATACCCAAGCCACTCCAGCCCCTATACCGATTAATGTAAACATGTTTAGATTCCAGGTTTTTATACTGCGGTAAGCACGTTCGAAAAACATCCATGCCGCATAAAACACTACCGGAATAGACAATACAAACTGCACCATATTCCAGTATTTTTGCTCCATAATGTCGTATAACGGATTATTATGAAGCATCTCGCTCATCGCAATTAGGAATATTGGCAAAGTAAACGCCGTGGCTATCCAAAACTTTTTCAATAACGATTTATAGGTTTTCTCCTCAGCCGATGCTTCTGGCTTAAGTGGTACGAGATCCATCCCACAAATAGGACAAGATCCGGCTTCGTCTTTTACAATTTCAGGATGCATGGGACAGGTCCACTGCTCTGAACTGGGTGCTGATAAATTTTGCTCTTCAACCAAATCCATTCCACAAACCGGACAATCTCCCGGTTTATCATATGTTTTATCACCTTCGCAATGCATCGGACAATAAAACACCCCTGTACCTTTTCCTTTTGGCTTCTCTTTCTTTTTTGGTTCCTCATGATGGTGATGTCCTGGCGTGTGAATACTATACCTTCCGCCATCATCTTTTAAAGCTTGCTGAAACCTTTCAATAGGAATCTGCTTTTCCATTTTTATCTCTGCTTCCGCTTTAGCTAAATCGACTGTTACATTAGTAACGCCTTCTACTTTAGCTAGCGTGCTTTCAACATGCCCTCGACAGCCATTACAAGTCATCCCATGTATGTGATATGTATGTTTCATTGTCTTTTCTTTTTAAAATCTACCATTTCAAAATTACCTCAACCTTAAAATTTCGGTTTTCCTAATTATGGTTAATTTTTATACAATTTGGTCTATCGATTTCCTTTCCCAGTTCTGAAGGACTTTATAATCAGTCATCGACATGCCTGTCACACTCTTAAATTGTTTAGCCAAATGGCTACTGTTTTTATAATTTAGACTATAAGCGATTTCTGAAAAATTAAGCTGTTGTAATTGAATATACTCTTTAACCTTTTCTATCTTTAAATTTATCAGATATTTTTCAAGCGTCATACCTTCATGCTTACTAAAGGTTTTACTCAACGCCGAATAATTCTTTCCAAGTTTTTTTGCAACTTCCGAAAGGATAAAATCGGCATCCCCTTTTTCAACCGTCTCTATTAAAGCTATTTTAACCTGCTCTACCATCGCCTCGGTTGTTTCTTTTATAAGTTCAAAACCTAATTCATTTAACTCAATTTCTAAATTAGTATAATCATAGTTTTCTCTTTCAGCGACGACTACCCGACCCAATTCAACAGACTGCACCTTGAACCCCAGATCTTTCAATACTTGTAAAACCGTCATTTTACAACGCGCACAAACCATATTTTTTATTAACAACGTATGCGACATAACTACTGAATTAAATAATTAATAATAGTGGACTGTATATAGTAAGCTCTTACCGCTTCAATCTGATTCATTTGAAACTTTAACTGTAATTCCTGAATATCCAAAACATCATTAAAGTTAATGATGCCTGTTTCGTAACTTTTAATTAAAATACTTTCGGCATCTTTAGCTTGTTTCAAATTTTTGGTTTGTGTATTAAAACTAATACGTGCAGAAGCTCGGTCTTTTAAAGCTTTATCTAAAGTCGTTTCTAAGGCATTATAGCGTTCCTGCTTTTGATATACTATTTCCTGTTGCTGTAATTCATTTTGTTTAGTTTGCGATTTATATTTTTTATTGAAAATAGGAATCGACACTGAAACCATTGGCATGATAATGTCATTCCCATTATCTGTAAAATCCATATCAGGACGCTTTTCAACGTTGATATAATCCAAACCAAAACCAATCATCGGGCTGCTTTCTTTTTGATTCAACAACTCCGATTGTTCTACCGAATGATAAAGTTTATCGTATTTAATCAATTCAGGATGTAATTCTAACTGTTCTAATGAACCATCAAAATCTTCACTCGGTATTACTAAATCATCTATTACCACAACGTTATTATTACTATCGCGGTTTAACAGTTTGTTCAACTTGGTTTGTTCTGCCATATATTGCTGAACTAAAACATCTTTTAACTGCTGTAAATCGTTTTGGCGCATTTGTAATCGCAACACACTTACTGCAGAAGTTTTGCCAACTTCTACCGATGTAAGTGCCATAGTCTCGTACGTTTTTAAAAGACTTATATTTTCGGCTAATACCTGTTGCTTAGCCTTAATGGTATACAATTCGTAATACGACTGCGAAACCGAAGCCATAAGTTTACGCTTGCCAATCGCATAATCTTCATACTTCGCATCGGCCATAGCTCCAACATAATTTTCTCTGGCCGTAATGTTTCCAAACCAAGGCAACATTTGTTTTGCTGACAGTTTGAATTTTTGAGCTCCGGTACGGGTTTCTGGTTCACTGACAAAATATCCAAAACCAAATTCGGTATTTGGAATAACATGCACTTCATTAACCTTTTCGGAAGCGATTTGATACTGCATATCGAATTTCTGAAGCTCCGGACTATTGCTTACTGCTTCGTTTATAAGCTGATCTAAATCCTGAGCACCAGAATAAAAACTCAAGAATAAAGAACCAAGCCCCAAGAATAACTTAAAATTATTAATATATACTTTCATCTCTCTTTTAGTTTTTAACTTTCAACTCTGCTTTCCAACTATATAACACCGGCACAACAAACAGCGTAATTAAGGCAATTAACATGCCCCCAAAACTTGGGATGGCCATAGGAATCATAATATCACTACCTCTACCGGTTGATGTTAATACTGGTAATAACGCAAGAATAGTGGTTGCTGTCGTCATCAAACACGGTCTGATACGTTTTTCTCCTGCTTCAACTACAGAAGCCCTGATTTCTTTTTTTGTTTCTGGTGTATTCCTATCAAATGTTTGTGTTAAATAGGTTGCCATAACCACACCGTCATCGGTAGCTATTCCAAAAAGGGCTATAAATCCGACCCAAACAGCAACACTTAGATTTATGGGATGCATTTGGAATAAATCGCGCAGGTTTTCACCAAAAAACGACATATTTAAAAACCAGCTTTGTCCGTACAACCAAATCATAATAAATCCACCAGCAAAAGCTACAGCAATACCTGAAAACACCATTAATGATGTTCCTACCGATTTAAACTGAAAATACAGAATTAAGAAAATAATCATTAAAGCCAGTGGCACCACTACCGACAAGGTTTTTTCTGCCCTCAACTGATTCTCATAACTTCCAGTAAACTGATAACTAATACCTTTTGGCACTACCAAATCTCCAGACTCGATTTTCTCCCGAATGAGTTTCTGCGCACTTTCAACTACATTAACCTCGGCAAACCCATCCAGTTTATCGAATAACACATAGCCTACCAAAAAGGTATCTTCACTCTTTATTACCTGCGGTCCTTGTTCGTAACGAATGGTTGCCAGTTCGCTAAGTGGCACCGGACTTCCCTTTTCAACAGGAATATACACTTGCTCTAAATCGGTTGGATTAGCACGTAACTCTCTTGGGTAACGCACCCGAACCCCATAACGTTCGCGACCTTCAACGGTTTGTGTTAACACCATACCTCCAACAGCTACTTTCAACACATTTTGTACCTGCTCAATGCTTACACCGTATCGTGCAATTTTATCGCGATCGATATCGATTAACACATAAGGTTTTCCAACAATTCTATCTGCAAAAACAGCTTCCTGCTTAACGCCTTCGACATGTTTTAATGCGTTTTCAAGTTCCATTCCAAAGGCTTCAATTTGTTTTAAATCCTGACCCTTCACCTTAATCCCCATAGGTGCACGCATACCTGTTTGCAACATAACCAATCGGGTTTCGATAGGCTGAAGTTTAGGTGCTGAAGTGACGCCCGGAAGCTTTGTTGCTTTTACAATTTCGTTCCAAATATCGTCCGGAGATTGAATTTCAGGACGCCAGTTTCGGAAAAACTCGCCGTCATCATCTGGAATGAGCTGCTCTTTTGCTTTAATAGATTGCCACGCTTCTTGTTCTTCCGCTCGCAATGTCATTCCGTTTTTTAATACATAGGCACCGTCGTCATTCACTTTATAACGTTGGCGAACACCATTAGCATTCAACATGTATTCAGGTTTGTACTGAATAATATTTTCGTACATCGACAATGGCGCAGGGTCTAAAGCCGATTCTGTTCTACCTGCTTTTCCTACAACCGTTTCAATCTCTGGAATGTTAGCCACAGCCATATCCAATTGCTGCAACACCCGTTTATTTTCTTCAATACCCGAATGTGGCATCGATGTTGGCATCAATAAAAACGAACCTTCGTTTAATGACGGCATGAATTCCTTCCCTGTATTTTTCATAATGAAAAAGCCAGCTACAACAATTGCTGTAGGAACCGACAAAAACAAGACTTTATTATCGAGACACCAACGCAATATTTTGGTGTAATTCATTCTAAACAGGGTAAATACACCTAGTAATCCGAAACAAATAACAGCTACGAAAATAAGATTCCAAAAAATGCTTCTATCCACCCCAAGAGGTCTCCAGTATTCAGCTAAAAGAAAAACAATAACTAATGCCGAAATAATAATATTTATCAGATTTGTTGTAAGCGAAAAGTTAAAAGAGAAAAGAGAAAAATGATACGTTTCTCTTTTAAAATATAAATTCAATAATGCTACAATAGCAAAACCGATTAACACAAACCCTAACCAAAATCCATTAACTAAGGCTATTACTCCTAATGCAAATAATACGATGTTTAATACATAATTAAACTTCCTTTTAATATTTTTCCTTTTAAAAATGAATGCCGCAAATGGCGGAATTAAAAACAACGCCACAATAATGGAAGCGGTCAATGCAAATGTTTTTGTGAATGCTAAAGGACGGAACAGTTTCCCTTCGGCACCTATCATGGTGAATACCGGAATAAAACTGATGATGGTTGTCATTACCGCTGTTACAATAGCTCCTGAAACTTCGGCCGTAGCATTATATACAACTGTATTTATGGATAACCCTTCATTATTTTCATCAAGATGACGAATGATATTTTCCGAGAGAATAACCCCGACATCTACCATAGTACCAATAGCAATTGCAATACCTGACAACGCAACAATATTAGCATCAACCCCGAAGAATTTCATAGCAATAAACACCATAAGTACGGCCACAGGTAATAAGCCGGAAATAAGTATGGAAGCCCTTAGGTTAAATACCATAACTACAATAACTAAAACTGTAATGAGTATTTCTAAAGTCAGCGCCTCATTTAAAGTACCTAAAGTTTCCTGAATAAGCTCTGAACGATCATAGAACGGAACAATAGTAACTTGAGATATTCTGCCATCACTAAGTTCCTTAGTTGGTAAGCCTGAACTTAACTCGTTTATTTTCTCTTTTACATTATTAATAACTTCCATCGGGTTGGCTCCATATCGTGCTACCACTACACCTCCGGTAACCTCAGCACCTTCTTTGTCTAAAATACCACGACGTGCTGCCGGCCCTAAGGATACTTTGGCGACATCCTTAATTTTAATCGGAGTAAAATCTTTTGAAGTGACAACCGCTTCTTCGATATCACCAATAGACTTAACATACCCTAAACCGCGCACTAAATATTCGGCCTGGTTAATTTCAAGAGTTTGGGCACCAATATCCCTATTACTTTCTTTAACGGCTTTTACAATTTGCTGTAACCCAATATTGTATTGACGCATCAGTTCCGGATTAACATCTACCTGGTATTCCTGCACATATCCTCCAATAGAAGCGACCTCAGAAACACCACTTGCTGAAGACAAAGCGTATTTCACATAGTAATCCTGAATACTACGTAACTCCTGTAAATCCCAGCCTCCAGTAACGTTACCCTCCTGATCGCGTCCTTCAAGTGTGTACCAATATATTTGCCCTAGACCTGTGGCGTCTGGCCCTAAAGCAGGGCTAACATCTTCCGGCAACAATCCGCTTGGAAGTGCATTTAACTTCTCCAGAATACGACTTCTACTCCAGTAAAATTCGACATCTTCTTCAAAAATGATGTAAATACTTGAAAACCCAAACATAGACGAACTACGAATGGTTCTTACGCCTGGAATCCCCAATAAAGATGTAGTTAAAGGATAGGTGATTTGATCTTCGATATCCTGTGGAGAACGTCCGTCCCACTTGGTAAAAACAATCTGTTGATTTTCTCCAATATCAGGAATGGCATCTACCGCAACAGGATTATTTGGAAGGAATCCTGTATCCCAATTGAAAGGCGCATTTACAGTTCCCCAACCTATGAATAAAACGAGTAACAGAACAGCGACCAATTTATTTTCTATTAAAAACTTTATGCTTTTATTTAGCATGGTTTTGAAATTTTAGTAATTAAAACATTGTATACGATAAATTAAGAGCAATCTTAAAAAAATGCTCTAAACACAACGAGGTCACAACACCATTAGGTATTATAACCGTTTTACTAAAATCAAATTAAATAGGTCTCGACCAGTTTGTAGATTTGCCTGCTTACGAGTGGTGGCTTATAAGCTATGTAAGATTTATCAAGTTGTTGTTCACCTTCAAAAAGACTTATGAAGGTGTAGACAAAAGAAGCAACAAATAATTGCTGATTAAATGATGTCTTTTCAAAAGACTGTTGTAATTCATCCTGCCCTTCAACAACCAACTGTTTATCATCACAACAATTTTTCTTTGAAATCGTGCAAACCTCTGTAGAAGGCGCAACCATTTCCATCCCACAACCTTTGGCTTCATGAAATACGGCCATTTCAACCAAGGTATCGCCACAATAATGCATATTCAAAGTAAACGACATCGTAGTAAATAACACTACAAATGCCATTGAGATTGCCATTATTTTAAGAAATACACCTTTCATGATGAAACAAAGTTACAAAATTTTAATTATGAGCAATCTATTTAACAGAAGTTTAGATTTTAAATTATGCTAGAATTCAAAACCTATTGCTTAAAAAAAAGGTTCCTGAAACAGGAACCTTTTAAATTATTCTGGATTTTCATCGGCTAAACTATGCTTAGCATAATTTAAATTCATGGCTTTATAACGTTCAATTAAATTTGGAAGTCTTAGCTTAAAATCCTCCCAGTCACGTTGCTCTTGAGCAGACCAAACCACTTCACTCAAAGCGGTCATTCGTGGTAAAATCATATACTCTACATAATCGGTAGTTTCCATATATTCAGTCCACACATTGCCTTGAGCTCCTAATATATACTGTTTTTCTTCAGCTGTTAATTCTTCCGGCTCTGGATTATATGAATATACTTTTTCAACCGTTGTAAATCCACCAATCGCTAAAGGTTCATTTGCTTTATCTTTTGATTGATAATGATCAAAATAACAATGAGATCCTGGAGTCATAATCACATCATGGTGCTGTTTTGCAGCCTCAATACCTCCTTTAGTGCCTCGCCAAGACATTACCGTTGCATTAGGAGCTAAACCTCCTTCTAAAATTTCGTCCCAACCAATAATTTGTTTGCCTTTGGCATTTACAAATTTTTCGATACGCTGAATAAAATAGCTTTGCAATTCATGTTCATCATGCAAGCCTAAATCTTTTATTTTATTTTGACAGTTTGGACAACGTTTCCAATTGTCTTTCGGACACTCGTCGCCACCAATATGAATATATTTTGAAGGAAACAACGGCAGTACTTCAGTTAATACATCTTCTAAAAACTTAAATGTATTTTCTTTGCCAGCACAGTACACATCTCCGGTAACTCCCCAGGTTTCATAAACCACTTTAGCGGTTCCGTTGGCTTGAAGTTCTTTACTTTTTTCAGACATAGGACTTTTCCCTAAATCTGTTGGTTCTTCAGGAAAACAACTCAATTCCGGATACGCTGCAATAGCTGCAGCACTATGTCCTGGCAATTCTATTTCAGGAACTACTGTAACATGTTTACTCGCTGCATATGTAACCACTTCCTTTATTTCTTCCTGTGTATAAAAGCCTCCATATTCTTTTTGGTCGTTTGTTGTACCCGGATGATGCCCTATAATCGTTCCGTTTCTGTAAGCTCCAATTTCAGTAAGTTTAGGGTATTTTTTTATTTCAATTCTCCAACCTTGATCTTCAGTTAAATGCCAGTGAAACGTGTTCATTTTATGCATCGCGATTAAATCGATGTATTGTTTAATGAAACTTACCGGAAAGAAATGACGACCAACATCGAGATGCATACCTCGGTAAACAAAACGCGGCTCATCTTTAATAACAACAGCAGGAATTGTAAAATTACTCCCTATTTTAGTCGCTTTTACAATATCAGACGGCATCAACTGTTTTAAAGTTTGAATACCATAAAATACACCTGTACTGGTTTTTCCTGAAATTACAATCTGATTGTTATCAACGGTTAATTCGTAACCTTCGTTATTTTCAATGTTTTCATCTAGCTTTAAAATGATGTCGCCACTGTTTACTTTTGCCTCTAATTTTAATGTTTTCCCTAAAGCTGCTCCTAAAAGCTCTGAAAGATACTTAGCTTCCTGCTGAAGTGTTTCATCACAGGTTATTTTTGTTTTCTTATCGACTTTAAACGCACCATTTAAAATTTCCTGATACGCTGGTTTTGGAATGATTTGATAATCACTTGTTTTATTAGAATTTTGTCCATTAAGACTAGTGAAAAACGTTAAAAAAACGAGTAAAATAGGTACTGTAAATTGAAGCTTCATCTTTAATATTTTAATTTGCTCTGCAAGATATTTTAATACTTCGATTTTCAAAAAAAGTTTAGACGGAAGTAAGGATTTTATTAATGAACAACATATTTTCACTAAAATTGACCATAAAACACTGCAAACGAATTGCTTTAAACTTAAATAGTCATTAAAAAAGGCTTTCAAATTCATGAAAGCCTTAAACAACTAATTACGCCACTATAGCAAACGTTTTTGCTTGCCTTCTTTTATGACGCCTTTTATAAGTATAAACAACTCTTTTTTCAGGTCTTTATACTCATCTAAAAAGGCATTTATTTTTAATATCAGGTCACGATGTTCATCTCTATAGGCTTGTTCTTCCTCATATTGATCTAATCCATCAACCATTATTTCCAATCCGTTTTCATGATGTTTCACAGCTTCTATCAAAGCAATAAT
This sequence comes from Aestuariibaculum suncheonense, assembly GCF_014596935.1. Lineage (GTDB taxonomy): Bacteria > Bacteroidota > Bacteroidia > Flavobacteriales > Flavobacteriaceae > Aestuariibaculum > Aestuariibaculum suncheonense. Next base: position 97,919 of record NZ_JACVXC010000004.1, read on the forward strand.
GTCGTCATGAGTTTTACTGATTTGCTCAGACATTTTTTTAGCATCTTCAAAATGTTCAGAGTCAATTAACTGAAGAGTATACGACTTAATTAAATCATTAAAAAACAACTGTTCATCTTTGGCAAATTCTAATTCAGATAGCCATTTAAGTGAACTTTCATGCATGTTTTCGGAGTTTAGCCATACTCTGTACCCTTTTACTTCTTGTGTTTTCATCGTTAATATGGTTTTAATATTTGGCTTATTAACATTTTAGTTTAATTACTATTCAAAAGTTTTAAAACTTAGGTCTTCATTTCATCTTCATATTACAATTTAATATGCTCTACATCGAACAACTTAGGAATGGTAGCATTCCACCCGTAAGTATTCTTAATTTTTAATCGAAAGGCATCTAAGGCATTAGGTTCTCCATGAATTAAATACACTTTTTCAGGCACATTCATAATGTTGTTCATCCAATCTAATAATTCATATTGATCGGCATGGGCAGACAAACTTTCAATACTTTTCACCTTAGCCTTTACCGGATAATATTTTCCGTAAAACCGAATTTCATGCGCGCTTTCTTTTAATAAACGTCCGCGAGTGCCTTCCGCCTGAAACCCAACCAATAAAATGGTTGTAGACCGCTGATCGATTAATTGCTGTAAATACGTGAGCACACGACCTCCAGTGACCATACCACTACCCGCGATGATAATTTTAGAACGGTTATCGTCAATGGTTTCCCAGGTTTCTTTATACGATTGAATAATATTTACATGATGACACATGGCATCGTATTCCGCATCGGATAATTTATGCCAATTGGTATATTGTTTAAACACCTTAAGAACATTAGTTCCCATTGGGCTATCGACAAAAATGGGGATGTTGGGTATTTTGTTTTGCTGATATAGTTTCCAAAGAATGAATATTAAGGTTTGTAAACGCTCGACGGCAAAGCTTGGAATGATTAAATTACCTTGATTATGAATGGTATCGTTTATGATCTCGGCTAACTCAATTTCAACATCGGTTTTTGGATGGAGTTTATCGCCATAAGTACTTTCAATAAACAAAAAATCGGCCCATTCCGGTTTTTTAGGACTTTCTAATAAATAATCGTGAATACGACCAACATCGCCAGAAAAAACAAAACGCTTGCCACTAATATCAATTTCTATAAAAGTAGATCCCAGAATATGACCGTTACATTGAAAACGATAGGATATGTTATCAGATAGAAAAATCCATTTGTTTGGCATGTCTACCTGAAATTTTCTGATAATGCGCTCTACATCCTGTTTGTTATAAAAAGGAAGTGCAGGATAATGCTTGGTATAATTTTCTTTATTGGCCTTTTCGGCATCTTCTTCATGAATTTTAGCACTATCTAACAACACAATTTCAGCAATAGACAACGTCGGTGCCGTACCTATAATTTTTCCTTGAAAACCTTGTTTTAACAACCTTGGCAAATACCCCACATGATCGAAATGGCCATGGGTTAGCAAAATCACATCCACAGCACTGACATCTATAGGTAAATCGTCCCAGTTTTGTAATCTCAGTTCCTTCAGACCTTGAAACATGCCACAGTCCACTAAAATATTTTTCTCTGAAGTTTCAATAAAAAACTTAGATCCTGTAACCGTACCTGAAGCTCCTAAAAACGTTATTTTAACGGAATCGTCCATGATTAATGATGACATAGCATATTAATTTCGTTTAATATTTTCTCTTTTCGTTTTTCAGAAATACCCAAATGATCTAAATAAAAAGCATCTCCGATAAGTTCCCGGCACAACACAATATCCCGACTTAATAAAAACTGTTTTTCTCGGTTGGTTAGTAATGTTGAAACCGTTATGGGGTACAATCCCAAACGATCAATTCGGTCTTTCAAACCATCATCTAAAGGATAATCCCAACTCAGCAAGTACAAATTAACACACTTACCATATTTCAGGGCGTCTTCGGTAAAACGCGTATTGGTAACTACCCAACCTTCCTTTAAAACTGTATTTTCTTTTGCTTTCGAATTCCAGTACGACTTAATATCGTTATATCTCGAATGGATATACAAGGGCACTTTAACATTGCACTTAAAACTCTTTTCACTATGAAATTTACATTCCACAATTGTAGTTGTATCATTTTTTGTAGCTACCACATCAATCTCATGAGTGATACAAGTTCCTTGAAGCACTTTATCGACTTCTGTTTTATAACCTGAATACGTTAAAACCGCACTTATAAAGCGTTCAAACGGAAAACCGGTGGGTCCCAACTCATATATGGCACGTTTCAACTTATATTTTGAAGCCAGATAACTCTGTTCCCTTTTTAACAAAGCGAAAGCACGGTTATATATTTCCTTAGTCGAAATATTATCATAAAGTTCATCCAACACTTTATTAACAATCATGTCTACGGTGGCTCGCTTCGCTCCACTTCGCAATAACGATTGTTTTAGTTTTTCAAGTGAAAACTTTACTTTTTCACCTGAAGACTTGATAACATCTACCGTAGTTTTCATTTTTTATTTATTCACCTTTCCTCAATAAATGTAGAAAATGTAGTATCCTGATGCTATGATATTTATCAGTTTTGATTTCAAAATAAAAAGTCCGTTCTCTTTTTATTATCTTAGTTTATCTGGTATTCATTATAACAGATTATCAATCTATTACACCATTTACAAATCGTTAAGCTCTTTTGTATGAAGCATCTTAAAACAGTCCTTGCATTTCTTTTCTCTATAACGATTACCCTCTTTGAAACACATGCTCAAACCCACGCTAAAAATGGCATGGTGGTGTCCAGCAGCAAAATAGCTTCGGCTGTTGGCGTCGATATTTTAAAACAAGGCGGAAATGCAATAGATGCTTCAGTTGCTACAGCTTTTGCCTTAGCGGTAACGCATCCTTCAGCAGGAAATATTGGTGGTGGTGGTTTTTTAGTCTTTTTAGATACAACCGGGTTCGCGACAACCATCGATTTTCGGGAAAAAGCGCCCATAAAAGCTCATCCAGATATGTTTTTAAATGAATCGAGAGAATTACCTAAAGGGATAAATTTATACGGAGGAGAATCGACTATAAATCACATCGGACTGAAATCGGTTGGCGTTCCTGGTACCGTTGCCGGTTTATATCTCGCACATCAGAAGTACGGTAAATTACCTTGGAAAACGTTAGTGCAACCCGCCATTGATTTGGCTGAAAACGGATTTAAACTGCCCTATTCCCTTTATCAAGCTGCGATTTCCTTCAACACATATTCTAATATCGATTTTATTAAAAACTATTTTAAAAATGATAACGGTGACCTTATAAAATATGGAGAAGTATGGAGGCAACCCAAATTGGCTCATACTTTAAAACAAATAAGAGATCACGGAAAAGACGGATTTTATAATGGTAAAGTAGCCAATGAAATTGAAAACTATATGAAACGAAATGGAGGTATAATCACCAAAGAGGATTTAAAGAAGTATGAAGCTATAGAAAGAAAACCTATAAAAGGCAGTTATAAAGGTTACGATATTTATTCCATGCCACCACCGAGTTCTGGAGGTGTTGCGCTGATTGAAATGATGAATATGATGGAACAGGCTAATTTAGATTCCATTGAATTTAACTCTACTCCATATATTCACCTTCTGGCAGAAGTGATGCGGAGAACTTTTGCTGACCGTGCTGAATATCTTGGTGATCCCGATTTTAACCCAGATATTCCGTTAAACAAATTAACCTCTAAAACCTTTGCTGAAACCCGTTTTAAAAATATTGATATGAATAAGGCTTCAATCAGTAATCCAGCAAATTTAGGAAGAATTTACGACGGAGAAAACACCACGCATTTTTCGGTAGTAGATAAACATGGAAATACCGTTGCTTTAACCTACACGCTTGAACATTCTTATGGTTCTGGAATGGGCTCTCCCAAACTTGGTTTTATATTCAACAACGAAATGGGCGATTTTAACCCGAAACCTAATGAAACCAACAAAGAAGGTTTGATTGGCACCAACCCGAACATTATTCAACCAGAAAAACGCATGTTATCGAGCATGACACCTACTATTATTACAAAAGATGGCAAACCCTATTTAGCTATTGGGACTCCCGGCGGAAAAACCATTATCAATACCGTTTTTCAAACCGTATTAAATGTTCTAGAATATAACATGCCTATTGATAAAGCCATTGAAACCGTAAAAATCCACCATCAATGGCTTCCTGACCGGATTGTTTACGAAGCCGACAAACTATCACCAGATACTAAAAAAAACCTGGAAATTATGGGGCATCATTTGGCTCCTATAAAAAGTCTTGGCGAACTGATGGGTATTCAAATAGATCCAACAAACCACATTCTTATCGGTGCCTCAGATACGTCAAGTGCTGAAGGTGCTGCTATTGGTTATTAATTAAACAGCAAAATCGACCATATTGATAGCTCTTGCTGTTTTACACATCTAACTTTTAACCTTAATTACCTTCTTTCATTAGTTTTAGAAGACAAGATGAAGGAATAATAGCTTTAAGAACCATTTGAGTTTTTTCTGCATCATCAGAATATTTTAAGGTTTTAGTGTACGATACCGTACCTATAACATTTCCAAATTGATCGATAATAGCAGCTCCGCTGGATCCTGCTGCAAAATCAGCCGAAATCCCCATAAGATTTCTGTACTGACCTGCATTAATTTCACTAAATTTATCAGTCACCATTCCTGAAGAAAAGGCATAAAAATACCCTTTAGGATGACTAACAACATATACAGGATCCCCTATGTTAGCATCTTTAGTTGCTATGGGTAATGGCTTAAGATTAGCGCCTTTAGGATTAATTTTTATTATAGCCAAATCATTCGATTTATCAGCCATTAATACTTCCTCAACAGGAAAAGACCTGCCATCTTTAAGCATAACCAAAAGCACATCTCTTGCTGTTGTGTTATTCTTTGTCGTATAACTATTAACAACATGATAATTAGTCACAATAATACCATCGGAATTAACAATATACCCTGAAGCAGGATAGGTATGTATACGCTTGCACTCAACACCATTCTCACTCAACCCTCCACAGCGCCCAGCAGGAGAAACAATTACTATAGATTCAGAAACCTGATCATAAATCTTATCTGGGCTGAGTTTTTTCTTTTTCATTGACTTAAGATCTACATGCACCGGATCGTATCCTTTAGTCTTAAATGTAACTTCCATGGAATCTGCAGACAATACTTCTTCCGAATCAATTAGTTTAACTGCCTCTCCTAATAGCTTCACCTTATATTGCCTGATATTATTCTTAAACAATTCCTGACCTTGTGAGGTAATTGAATAACTAATTCCTGCTAGTATAATAAATGTTTTTAAAATGTATCTCATGATATTTAATAAGAATTTATCTAAGTATAGATAATTTAATAATGTTAATGAATTAACAGGTGCAAGTTACATTTTTACAAACAAGGCTTTCTTATGGCCTTGTTAAAACTGGCTTAAAAAAATTATAAACACGTTAACATGTAGCATTCTTTACGAGTCTGTCACTCCAAATAAGCAATTTTACGTCTTATTAATACACTAACAGCTTAATCTTGTTTACTGCAATTTTATAAAATCACAAATGTTGAAAATATCATCTTTTCTAATTCTATTATTTTTTGTTACAACTGTTACCTTTTCACAAGGTATCGATTTCAAACACATACCTTTCGAAGAAGCATTAGAACTAGCTAAAGCACAGGACAAACTCATCTTCATCGACTTTCATACCGAATGGTGTGGTCCTTGTAAAAAATTAGCATCAGGGCCTTTTAAAGAGCAACAAAATGGTGAATTCTATAATAACAATTTCATTAGTTTAAAACTAGATGCTGAAAAAGAAGGAAAAGATGCAGCTATGCGCTATAATGTTACGGCGTTTCCAACTTTAGTTTTTGTTAATGGAGATGGGACTTTAGTGCACCAAGCTGTTGGTATTGGTCCTGGAAAAAATATGATTGGCTTTGGTAAAGATGCTTTAAATAGTGCGACCACGAAATACAGTTTAGAAAAACTTCAGGACATGTTTCCTGAGAAACAAAACGATGAAGCTTTCTTAAAACTCTATTACAATAAGATGGAAGAATTTGGTGCCGATGTAAGCAAAGGCATGGATGCCTGGCTAAAAGTGCAAACTGAAATAACCGAGGCAAGCCCTGAAATGATGCAGTTTCTGCTTAAAAAACAATCAGATATCGAATTAGGCTCTGAAGCTGAAGCTATCTTCAATAACAATTATGATTATTATATATCTATCGCTGAAGGACGTGATAAAATGGCTTTACAACGCTTTCGCAACGGGGTATTTTTAAAATCTTTAAAAAAAACCAGAAGAACCGAAGATGCTGATTTAATGAATATCATCATCGATCGTTTTCAAAAGTTTGATGACATTAAGGGTAAGAGTAGCGACAATTTATATACTTACAAATTGGATTATTACCGTTTTTCGAATAAACCTAACGCATTTAAATCTTTAGCTGAAAAATATGTTGATAGCCTGATAAATGCTAAAACAATTAAAAACATCCATAAACAAGATGAAGAGCATTACGCGTTTTATTCTAAGGACAAAGAATTTGGTAAAGATGCCACTACCGATTATTTACTATCACTATACAAAGAAGGCCAAAAAGCCAATAATTTAGTAGAAGCTATTACATCGGTTGGAAATGATTACCTAGGGTTTATTAAAACCAAAAAGGAAATAAAAACATTAAATAAATGGATTAAATATTGCTATAAATTAATTCCGGGGAAATACTGGGCAGAAAACTTACAAGCAGATTTACTTTACAAAGAAGGGAACATTAAAAAAGCCATTGTCTTAAAAACATCGGCTGTTAATAAAATGCCTTTTACCGTAAAGAAAAAGGTAAATTACCAACACGAACTAAATCTTATGAAAGAAGCGAATAAAGAGTAATTAACTTATTTTAATACAAAAAAAGAAAGGCACTATACCATAAAGTTTGTAAGCTACAAATCACCCTCTGCTTCGTAAATTTTGGTAAAATTTACACTTTTGTATAAAAAGTTAGAAAAAGTAGAACTCTTACAATTACTCTTTTTATTATCTTAGTTTTGGATTCTAAAAATCTTAGCTAATATTGTTTTAGCAAGACCTGTCCACTCCTTTCGTTGTTCACAAATTAATTAAACAAAGCCAATTAACACAATAAGTAAGAATAAAAACATATTATTCCAGTATTAACTGTCATTTTAGTTTCTCACTTTTAAATTTTCATCCTTTAACTTCCAAACTTTCACATAATCAATTACCATCTCATATGGAAATCCTTCTGTAGCATTCACTTTTCCGGGCCAAAAATCAATGCCGGACTGACCTTTATCAGCACAAGCATGGTTTAAAATAATATAATAATCTGTTTCAAAAGGCCATCGTTTAACAAAATCCTCTTTAGGCTCATAAACCATTGTTAATTCATGATTTATATAAAACTCAATTCTATAAGGTAACTTCACCACGCTATAAATATTATAATCAGCAGTTAAAATCTCAGGTGTTTTCCCTATTGATATAGAATTGAGTTTATTATCACTTTGATGTACTACTTGATGAACGAAAGTATCATTATTAAGACGTTCCATAATATCAATTTCACCCCCATCTGGCCATCCAGGATATATTGGGTTTTGAGGCATCAACCATATAGCTGGCCAGCCTCCCTGACCTGATCGTGAAAATTTTGCTCTAACCTCTATTTTACCGTATTTAAAACTAAATTTATCCTTAGTCTGTATAGCTCCTGTTTCTGGTAAATCTTTTTCTTTATTCCATCTCGCCTTGATATGTAAGTGACCATTTTTCACCTCTGCCAAACTGCTATCACTTACCACATATCGATTCCATGCTGAAAATGTGTTTTGATATGGGTAAAGACTCCAATACTCGGGTTTAAAATCTTCAAACTGATCTTCAAATACTAATTTATAGTTAGCTGTATTCCTTTCCTTAGAGATTGTGTCTTTGAAATAACAAGACGTAAATAAACAAGTAATAGTAATTATTATAAAATTTCTAAAGACTTCCTTCATGTATTTATATTCTTGTTTATTCTGTTAAAGGAATCATCCAGTAAGAATATGTATAATCCTTATAAGGTAATAAATACTGATCCATAGGTAATCTCCCCCAACTGTTTATACTTCCTAGTCCTTGTTGATATCCATCAATATTTACAAAAACCTCGTTTCTTGCATCAAGCTCACCTGCATGCTTTTGAGTCCTTTCTTCTCCTGAATCTAAATCTTCTTCACTATAATTTAACGCTGAAAAATTAAATGGTTGCTCACCTAAAAATTTAAGGCCTGAACCATCTTCTTGCGTTAATTCAACCCAACGAACCTCTAATTTATTACCGGTTTCCTGTGGACGAATGTATGGAAAATACTGTTCAGCAATAGTTTGCTTATATAAACCTACTTTTGCAGCATGCTGCCTGTCTGCATAAGCCTCAAAAGGGCCTTTCCCATAAAACGTAATGTTTTTATAAGCTTCTGGCAAGACAAGCTTATTTCCAAACTTATATAAATTAGAATGATTTCCTTTTAAAGCTTTTAAATCATTGGTTACTTTAACTACACCTTGTCCTTTTATATTATAAGTTTCTGTTACCTGGGCATCTCCCCCAAACATATCCCTAGTAAAGCGAAGTTCTATTTCACTCTTACTAATTTGTTTAATTGCAGTCGTTATTTTTGCTGTTTTACCCGCATCTTTCCATTCTTTATATTTGTTTTGAGTCTTCGCACCATAATCATTATCAACTGGAGCGCGCCAAAAGTTAACTTCTGGACCTGTTTTTATCAGGTTTTTACCTTTATAGGTATATTCCTTTAGTCTACCTTCTAATTTGTTAAACACCATTTTAAGGTCATCATTATATACCGAAATAATATTATCTTCTGTTTCAAAACTCACCGCTTGATTAGAAGTTTCTAAAAAATTAAAAGTTGCTTTTTCTAATTGAAACTGCTCATAAGCTATGGTGTAACCTGCAGCTAATAAAGGCTCATTTTGTTTTAATTGGACATTAATATTTAGAAAATATTCCGCATCTGATTTAAATTTTGTTTTATAAGGAATATGTAGTGTTCTTTCTGTTTGTGGCTTGGTTATTATATTCTCTATACTTCCAGTTTCAACAACCTTACCATTTTCCAATACTTCCCAGGATAATTGATAATTAGATAAGTCTCTAAAGAAATACCAGTTTTTAATATTAATTAACCCTTTAGACAAATCGTTTTCATAAAACTTCACATTTTGATGAACATATTTCACTTCATATATATGCGGATTTGGAGTTCTATCAGGCTGTACCAAACCATTGTTTAAGAAATTATTATCACTCGGAGTGCCTTCTGGTCCAAAATCACCTCCATAAGCATAAATCTCTCGACCGTTCTTTACTGTTTTAATTCCCTGATCAACATAATCCCAGATAAAACCACCTTGTAACTTATCATACTTCTCATATAAATCCCAATACTCTTTAAAACCACCCATACTATTTCCCATGGCGTGAGCATATTCACATTGCACTAAAGGCTTAGTAAAATCATCATTTTTGGCATAGTCTTCCACACCTTGAGGCGTGTCGTACATAGGAACGAATAAATCTGTATTCCACTCATGCTCGGCTCTTTCATATTGTGTTGGTCTTGTAGAATCTAGTTTTTTAGCCAATAAATAAGATTTATAAAAATTATAACCATTTCCTGCTTCATTTCCTAACGACCAGATAATTACAGATGGATGATTTTTATCTCTTTCAACCATACGCTCCACACGCTCTAAATGTGCTTTTAACCACAAGGGATTATTCGCTAGTGTTTTGTGCAACGCATACCCCATACCATGTGATTCGATATTAGCTTCGTCAACAACATAAATTCCATACTGATCACATAACTCATAGAAATAAGGGTCGTTAGGGTAATGACATGTTCTAACGGCATTGATATTAAATGCTTTAAATATTTTTATATCCTTAAGCATATCTTCTTTAGAAATTACATGACCTGTGTTAGGGTCGTGTTCATGACGGTTAACTCCTTTAAATAAAATAGGCTTACCATTTAACAGGTATTGGCCACCTTTTACCTCAGACGTTCTAAAACCTAACTTTCTTGATATTGCTTCTAAAGTATTCCCTTTCTTATCTTTAAGTACAATACTTAATTCATAAAGCTCTGGGGTTTCTGCCGACCATGATTTCACATCTTTTATAATTTTTGTAAACGACAAATCTGTATCTCCATTTTCTGTTAACTCGTATTCCGATGAAGATGTAAACACGTCTTGCCCAGATTTTGAAAGTATCACTTCAACCGTCCCTTTCTGCTTTTTAGAACTAATGTTCTTTAAATCCAAGTTTAAGTTAAAATCACCATCGGTATAATTATTAACTAAACCTGCTTTTGAAAAATAATCGGCAATTTGTACCTGAGGTCTAGCATATAAATACACATCACGTTCTATACCTGAAATTCTCCAGAAATCCTGACATTCCAGATAACTACCATCACTCCAACGGTAAACTTCTAAAGCAATACTATTATTTCCTGGCGTTACATAATTAGTAATATTAAACTCTGCAGGTAGTTTAGAACCTTGACTATACCCTACTTTTTCTCCATTAATCCAGATATAAAATGCTGATTTCACAGCTCCCAAATGAATAATTACATCTTTACCTTCCCAATTATTTGGAAGCTCAAATGTTCGTTTGTAAGAGCCCACAGGGTTATGACCATCAGGGATATCTGGTGGTGTTACTTTTCCCTTTTGAAATGGATAAGTAGCATTTACATAAATAGGAATACCAAAACCTTCCACCTCCCAGTTTGCAGGCACCTTTATACTATTCCATCCAGAAACATCAAAATCTTGTTTATAAAAATCAACAGGACGTAACTCAGGCGACTCACAATAATTAAACTTCCATATACCATTTAACAACAAGTAATTTTCAGCTTTAGAAAGCGTACCTTCTTTTGCTAACTCTAAAGAACTGTAAGGAAAAAAACTCGCTCGAGCCTCAAGCTTGTTCATTTCTATAACATCTGGATTCTCGATTACAGGATCAAGGGTTTGAGCTTGTACACAAAAGATCCCAATTAAATAACTAAAGGAAAACAATAATTTTGTCATATATACTTTAAAATTTCGGATAAATATTTAAGTGATTTTTCTTCTTAAAAAGAACCTTACAAACTGCTTTATAAAAGCTTTTAAAAGACATCAAATTCTGCAATACCTAATTTACTTTGGCCGTCTGCAATATTTTTGGTTGTAAACTTCAAATAACGGGCTTTCTTATTTTTTTTAAACGTTATCAACTGTCTTATAGGGTTATTCCTGATATTAGAAAACTCTCCACTTTCAACTTCCTTCCATTTTTTACGGTCTTTACTAATCATTATTTTATAATCTAAAGCAATACCTACATTACCTCTTGATTGATCTGGTAAATATTGTAATTCTGAAATGGATATTTGTTCTCCGAAATCTATTATAATACTTTTTAAATCTTGCTCATTAGCGATCCATGTCGTCTTAGATAAGCCATCAAATAATTTTGGAAACTCATTTTTATCACCAATTACCTTCCATGCCTTTTTTGATAGTCCGAATCTCTTTTCTGCTATTTCTCCTTTTGTATCACCATTAATAACAATCGCCTTAATCGTAAAATCGCCATCATGTAAAAATGGTTGGGTATATTCTATGGAATTATTATTAGGTTCAGAACCGTCAACAGTATAAAATATCTTTCCAGATTTATCAGGAGAAATGATATTAACTAGTCCTGATTGATTTCTTTCAATTTTTGGAGCAGACAAAACTAGCGGGGCATTATAAACAGCTACTTCTGAAATTAAAGGTACCGCTAAAGACTCATCTATAATAATGCGAATTTTGCTCGCTTTAACCTCCGAAAATCTTAAAATTCGTTTATACCCAATCGTTGTTCCTTGTGCTATATTTATCCATTTATTGTCTGTATAACCCTTTACAGTAAAATGTTTAACACGTTGTCCTTCTGCAATAAATTCTTGCAATAACAAACGGTTAAAAGTTTTCTCTTCTCCAAATTCTATATTGAAACTAGGTTGTTCTGAATCTCCTTTCCAATAGGTTTGAAAATTACCGTCTGAAGCATTTTTAAAAATTTCCTTGCTATCAGCTATTAACGATGCATTTCCATCAATTAAATTTTCATTAAAATCTAAGTCCAATTGCTTTCTCCATTCAAGTAATCGTAAAGAATCAGCTGTAAAAATACGTCCTCGTTTATCAGGGCTTAAATTCAAAAGCAATAGACTATTACGGCCTACACTTTCGTAATAAATGTCTAATAACTTAGGTAAAGATTTTATTTTATGATTTTCAGAATCGTGATAATACCAACCTGGACGAATAGATACATCCGTTTCTGAGGGGAACCATCGTGTTCCATTTTCATGCCCTACATTTAATTGATCTTTTACTGGGATATTTTTATCAAATTTATCTGACGTAAGCATAGTGCTCCAATGCGTTTCGCCTGCAAAACCTTCCTCATTTCCTACCCATCGAATATCGGCTATTTTACCCCCATGAATAATACAATTAGGTTGCAATGCCTTAACAACACTTTCAAATTCACTCCAATTATAATAGTCTTTATCTATCGTTCTAGTATGTAATTTATCGGTACCATAATAACCTCGACCTCCGTTTGCTCCGTCAAACCATATTTCAAAAACCTCACCATAATTTGACAATAATTCTTCCAACTGATTTTTAAAATATTCATTATATTCAGGTTTACCATAATCTGGGTGATTACAATCCCATGGAGATAAGTATAACCCCATTTTCATGTCAAACTCTTTACAAGCATCGGCAAACTCTCTTACTAAATCACCTGTACCATTTTTCCAAGGCGAATTCTTCACACTATATTCTGTGTATTTAGAAGGCCAAAGGCAAAACCCATCATGGTGTTTAGCTGTTAAAATTACACCCTTCATACCTGCATCTTTACAAATTTTAACCCATTGTCGGCAATCTAAATTTGTTGGATTAAAAAGCTCCGGAGATTCATTTCCATAGCCCCATTCTTTATCTGTAAATGTATTTATACTAAAGTGAACAAAAGCAATGGTTTCCATCTGTTGCCACTGTAATTGTTTTATTGAGGGTTTCGGAAGGGTTTCAATATTTTGTCCTTGGAGGTTAAAACTATTAACGCATAAAGTAAGTAAAATAGTTAACAATGTTTCACTTTTCAATTTTAATCTTTTATTTTCTCTATTCATGCTTATTTAATCAAAAGAATACAAACTAAATACTTTTAAAAAAAAGTTCCTATTTTTATTTGACAACTATTTTTTTTGTTTCACTAAAACTGCCAGTTAATAATTCTATAAAATACACCCCAGTAGTTAATTGTTCTACATTAATTTCTACATTACTTTTTCCATTTTCGGGTAATATTTTTTTTGTATATATTTTTTTTCCTGTTATAGAAAATATAGACACTTCTAATGGTTCTCCTTCAAATGAATTTCCCCATTCTCTATTAATTTTCAATGTTTCTCCCCGCTTTAATGGATTGGGGTAAATCTTAAATTCATTTAGCCTATTCTCCTGTATTGACAGCGCATTTGAAAAAGTTCCATACACTTCGACTTCTGCCATATTAATGGCATTTGTACCTTGCAACTGTAATCTTACATACCTGCCTTTTTGATTAATTGAAATGCTAGTTGGGCGTCCCATTTGACTAGTTTGATAAAATTCATAAACATCAGAACGCGTTAAAATATCGATAAGTGTCTCTGATGCTTGAAACGGATTTTCTGAAACTAAAACATAATAATTGGTCATACGATCTGCACAGCAATCTGTGCGATTATATAACTTTATATTTGTGATATCTGCTAAATTACCCAAATCGACTTGCCACCATGGTTGAAATTCACTTAAAGTATGTGCTACAGAACCATCAATCCAATTCCCACTGGTATCACCATCTACTGCTCGACTTGCCAATGCTCCACTTTGCACACTAGACTCATTAGCTGGTTTATTAAGCGCAAGATTATAAGGAATAATGTTTACTACTGAGTGTGCACTCTCCCAATAAAACAAATCAGCCTTACCTCCATCTAAAACAATATCTACCGTGTACTCATTCCCTGAAACTTGAGTTAATAAAATTTCCTCCACCACTCCAGTAGTAGGGTTAACTCTTTTTAAAACATCTACAGGATTTTCTCCAAAATCAATATTTAAAGTAATGGTTTGCTTTGCTAAACTAGCAAGTCCCTGATTAATATCATCCTGAAACAATGAAGATGAAGACTCATGGCAACAACCACTTGCCTTTGTCAATCCATTCATAATCATAAAGTACTTTGCATCCTTGTGATGTATTGGTCCCATACTTATATCTGTATCAGTACTTAAATTTTTTACTGGCTTAAAATATCCAATCAATACATCTCCTTTTAGATTATGATTGGTCCCACTTACCATATTAGAGGCTGTTATTCCCGTTATATAAGGATCAGGATCGGAAACCGCGTCCCAAATAGCTACTTCATTAGGGGTTAAATTAGACACTGCATTTCCACCAAATAAATGCTCTCCTGGAATAAAACGTACGTCTGTTGTTTGTAATCTTGATAAATGAGGAGATAAATTCTTAAACTCCTTTAATGCATTTGCATACCAATAGTATCCAGGAAGTAGGTTACCTGCATTATCAATCCAGTAACTTCTATCCCAACGATTATACCTCCATGCACTTAACCATTTAGCTCCCATGGTTAAAGCGCCAAATACTTCTCCATAAATTTGAGATTCAGAAGTATAATAAAGTCCACCTTCACCTGCTTGAGTAGATCCTTGCCTAAAACCAATGGTATATTGTCCAAACTCTATTGGTAAATTTCCATCACCATCAATACCTTCAAGCGCTAAGCGTCTATATCTACCAAGGTAGTTATACATGGACCTCAAAGAACCTCCATCAAACTCTACTTGGCTTTCATTAAACAAATAGTTGTCAAAACTAATAAAATCAGGTTGTGCCTGTTGTATGTAGGTTCTCATTTGACTGTCGCTCCATTGATTAACATATTGATTATTATGCAACAAGACATCAGGATATTTTGCTTTACTTAAATCGAACCATTGCTTGAACCAATCTTTCAATTCGTTGGAATAATTTTCTTCATCACCAAATCCTAAAGTAACCAAATTGCCTACTTTCTCTAATTGATAAGCATCTAAAAATCCATTTGAAACTTCAGAAGCTGTAGGCCCCATATCTAGTTGTGTTCCATAAGGGGCTTTTTCCATGCTCCAAAGCGCATTTGGGTGACGGTTAAAAAAATCAGGACTAAACATGGGCTTTTCATAAAATCCTTGAACAAACGGAAGATTTGTGTATTCATCAGCTACAGGAAAATGAGGCCCTACTAAAACAACTCCATTTTCTGCAAGCGCTCCACTTAAAGAAGTACTCACAAAGGGGTTTGGTGAAGCCAATATATAATAGCCTCTAAGTCGCTCGCCACAGCAATCTGTGCGATTATACACCATCACCGACTCTACATCGTAATTAGCCCCCAAATCTACTTCCCACCATGGTTGTGAAGAAGACTGAGTATGCGTTACCGATGCATTATTAATATCGCCATTAGTATTCCCATCTACCGCTCTACTTGCCTCAGAACTACCATTTGTACTAGACTGAGTAGCTACCTTATTTAGAGCTACATTCACTCCTCCACTAAAAACCTGTACCTCTGCTAAACTTAAAATCTCATTACTCTCTCCCGGTAACTGCACCCTAATATAGCGTACACTTTTTGAGCCTCCGTACACGTTCGAAACCCTTGAAGTCACACCATTATCAAAAATAGGCCATTCGTGGCCTCCTGTGGCACTCCAAGTCTGAAACTGGAGTCCGTGTTTTATAAATAATTTTTGAGCTCTGTTAACTTGTTGTCCATATCCTGAAAACACAACCAAGCTAAAAACAGCCAGAATCATAAAAATTCTTTTTTTCATAATTTAATATTTTAATAAAAACTAAGAGGAATACAAGTTATAGCGTAATAAGTCAATAATATTTTTTTAGCAACTCTTTACTATTCAAATTTGACGAACAATCAACTTAGTGAACAACTCATAACAATAGCAATCTCATACTGTCTGCCTTTTAAAAACTGCTATACAAAAAACTTTCAATTAACATCAGGACACTTCTGCAACAAAAAAAGGGTTAATCATTTAACCCAAAATATATATTCAAAAAAGCTTGACTCTTTTGCCTTGATAATTATGAGACAATACTTCGCTAAGGACTATTAATTAATCGTGAGTGAGTTAGAGCTATAATATGTTTTTTTATAATACTCCACAAATAGCTCTAACCCTTATTCTTTTTTACATTAATCACATTTAGTAAAAATAAACTCACGACTTTTATTAATTACTAACTCAAAACTTTATAATAACTATTCAATGCCCATAACCTCAACTTCAGCCAAACCTAAATAAGTATTTCCTGTTAACTGAACTCTAACATACCTTCCTGTTCTGGTAACCGGAATTGTTGTTTGGTAGCCAGCTACACCAGCATGAAAATAACTGTAGACACCTTCTTGATTTAAAATATTCGCTACAGAATTCGACTCAAATGGTACATCAGAAACAAAAACATAAAAATCTACTAATCGCTCTGAACAGCAATCTTGCCTATTGTATAAGATTACTTCTTGGATAAATGGAGATACCTTTTCTAAATCAACTTCCCACCATTCTTCTCCAGCATTACCCGTGTGCGATACAGATCCATTAGACCAAAACCCACTGGTATTACCATCTACTGCTCGGCTACTAATAGCCCCTGAAAGTGTACTTGATTGCATTGTTGGTTTTCCAATTGCAATGTTTGGAGGAGGTCCTCCTTGAACCACATAATATTTTCTATTCATCGATTTATCTAGTGGTATATTAGGGTCACTTACATTTGTTATTTCTAGGGGCAATAGATAAATAGTTTCCTGATCTAAATTGGTCGTACTAATTGTTAAGCTAACTGAATTTGACACCTTTGTCCCAGCTTCTATAATGAAGTCCTTAGAACTAAAAGTAACATTTTCAATAGGCAAAGACTGATAGCTTGTATTATTGCTTTCATTATAAACCTCAACTAAATCATTATTCTGATCTATTGAAACATTTACATTGATTTTAGTTTCATCGTATAAAGACACTGCAATGTCTTTTTTTGAAGGATAATCTAAAAACAATATATCAAAAGGTTCACTAATAGTTTTTTCTGTTGGAGAAATAAAAATTCCGTTAGGTGTTTTCATTTCAACTGGATCGTTATTACAACTAATAATAAGTATGACACAAATTAGAAGTGCATATATATTGATTTTTTTATATTTTAATTTCATTTTATAAGGGAATAATATTAAACTTAATTATACAGTTCTACCAACCCGGATTCTGTACTAACTTTTCACTTTTTTGAATTTCATTAAGTGGTATGGGATACAAATACATAGCTGTATTCCAGACTCTGTTTTCATATGGCGTTCTTTGATAAAAAGTGGCATCATCTTGCTCTGCACTCATATTCATTCCATAAAAAGGACCTCCTTGACCGCCTTCACCCACAGGGTTTTCAGCAATCATCCATCGTCTCACATCAAAGTAACGCTGTCCTTCTGTAGCTAATTCTACACGCATTTCCCTTCTTATAGCTTCACGTTGGGCTATTTTATTTCCTACTATTTCTGGTTTAATGTCTATAAGTTTTGGAATCCCTGCTCGCTCACGAATACGATCTACATATTCGATAACTCTTGTATCAGAAGGGTTAACTTCATTAAGTGCTTCGGCGTATAGAAGATAAAACTCGGCTAGACGGTAAAGAATTGCTGGTCTATACTCATTCCTCGGGTAACTTCCTGAATTATAAATCTCTCTACTAATACGTTTGTAAAGCATATATCCTGACCAAGGGTAATTTGATGACATATTACCATTACCACTACCTCTATGAAATTGTATTTTATTATTGCTTATATGCCAATTTCTATTTTGGAAAAACACCGTTTGATAAAATCGTGGCTCTCTATTAATCCACATTTTATAAATTCCTTCTCCTACATGACCTGAAATATCTTCACCCGCGGTAGAAAATCCTGTTTCAGAATATAAAGGGGATTCTTCAATAGGCAAACCATCTACCATTAAATAATCATCCACTAATTCCTGGGTAATGGCGATACTAGCAAAACCACCTCTTTCTGTACGAGGTGTACATCTTCTGTCGATACCTTCATTAGATAATGTTCCCCAAGAAGAACGGGGACTAGCCCAAATAACCTCCTCATTTACACTTCTGAACAAATTATAAAGCGAGGTATCTGGATTATAAGTGCCATTGGTATTATATTCCTTATAAAGGCTATAATAGCCATCTTCAGCAAAATCTATAAACTCCTGCATAGCATCTAAAGCTCTTTGCCATTTTGAATCATCTCGTTCTGGAAATAATTGTTTTCCATCCTTATCTGTAAGGCTGAGTGCTTCTTGATACTCTCCATTAAACAATGGACTTGCAGCATACATCAATAATCGACCTCTAACAGCCAAAGCTACGCCTTTGGTAGGTAAAGCCAGAAAGGCATCGGCTGTTTCAATATCATTTAATTGTTCTGATACAGCTTTTAATTCTGAATCAATAAAATTGACCACTTCATCAACCGAATTTCTAGCAAAGTCTAAATCTGGAGAACTAGGATCTGCAGCAAAATCCATAATAGGTATTGGCCCATACAATTCAAATAATAAATAATGGTAATAGGCTCTTAGAAATCTGGCCTGTGCTTTAAGCTGACTTAACTCATCAATATCGATAAAATCGGCTTCTCCTGACTGAGGAATAACCTTGGCATTATCTAAAAACAAATTTGCTTGTCTTATTAGCGTATACAGTGTACCCCATCTATGAAATGGTGCATTACCTGAATTGTATCCATTAGTGGTGACGCTCCTCAAAGTACCTTGTGCAGCTTTTAACTCATCTGTTAAACCTGCCCAAGGATTATCGAGACCTCCAAGGGTATAACTCGGACTAAATATCATATTTGAGCTCTCAGGGATACCTGTAAAAATATTTCTATGAAAACTTCTTACCTGCGATGGAATACTAAATATCTCTTCCATAGTTTGCTCTCCTGCCAACTCATCAGAAACATCCAAATAATCCTTATTACATGACACATTTATTAAAAATGCTGTAAATAATATTAATGTTTTATATATAGTCTTTTTCATTTTTTATAATTTAAGTTCTAATCCAAAAGTAACATTTCTAGAAAGCGGATAGTTCATTCCAGCATTCTCATTTCCAATCTCTGGATCCCACATTTTAATTTTATCCCATACATGCAGATTGTTACCCATAACGTAAAAACGACCACTTGTTAAACTCAATTTGTCTAATAAATTTTTAGAGAAATTGTATCCTATTTCTACATTTTTCAAACGCAAAAAACTTGCATCACGTAACCACCATGTACTCGCTACAGTATTATGAAAGAAATTAGAGGTTCTTAAACGTGGAAACATTACATCTTGCGAAGGATTATCTTGAGACCATCTATTTAAAGCCGCCTTTCTAATTGATGTTTCCTGAACACCCCATGTGAAAGGGTGAAACCCTTGCCCATTAGATCCTCCCAACACCGTTGAAACGCTTCCTGCTCCTTGAAAGAATATATTTGCATAAAATCCTTTATAGTCTACATTAAGACCAACACCATATATTAACTCAGGTACCGAAGGTTTTGCTATTTGTCTAGACTGATCAAACTGATTAATTTCACCATCACCATTTAAATCAACATATTTAATGTCTCCTGGTCTGATATTACCTCCTAAACTAGACACAGCATACCCTTCCTTTAATTCAAACGTTTCTGTTCCATCAGGGGCAACATTAATATCAAAATCTTCACGATCGTATAATCTTTCAGCTACATACAAGTTAGCCGTTCTTAAGCTTGTCCCTGTAACATTCATCCAATCATACAACTGAGGCACTTCATCATATTCCAAAATTTTATTTTTAGCATAAGTTAAATTCCCTCGAAGAGACACCGTGAAATCTCCAAAATTCTCTCTTGCCATTAAACTACCATCGAATCCTTTATTAGAAACTTCTCCAAAATTTTGCCAAGGCGCTTGTCTTAAACCCGCAGCTTCAGATACAGTACGTCTTTGTAGCAAAATACTTGATCGGGTATTATCAAAATAGTTTAATTGTAAATTAATTCTATTGGAAAATAAATCGATATCCAAACCATAATTTCTCTTATCTTCAATTTCCCATGTTAGCCCTGGAGCTGAAAAACGTCCTTCTACCAAGCCTCCTATCGAATTTAAACCACCATTACTACCAATTCCTATTGGATAACCTCCTGCATTATTAAAACTAGATCTATATAAAAAACGCTCACCCCCAGTATCATCGTTCCCTGTTCTACCAATAGAGTATCTTAATTTTAATCCATTAATGACTTTAGAAATGCCACTATCTTTCCAAAACGCCTCATTATCAACAAGCCATGCTACACCCATTGCAGGGAAGAGACCAAATCGATTTCCATCTGCAAAAGTTTCACTACCTGTGATACCAAAATTAACTTCTAAGGAGTATCTATTATCATACAGATATGTTCCTCTTCCTACATAGGCTTGCTTTCTAAAAGCTAACGCTTGATTATGCAATTGGGTTTCTTTCTGATAATACAGCAACATACCACCTACATCATGTTTTTCATTAAAGGATCTATTGTAATTTACAGAAGCTTCTAAATAAATTCTTTTTTCTCCTGAGTTCCCTTCAGCAGGCTCTCCAAAAGGCACCTCATTTACCACTTGATTAAGGACTAAATTTCCATTTAAATCTCTTCCGGAAGCTACATACTGAGCTGGAGTTTTAGTTCTACTTGTAGTATAAAGCGAGTAACTATCATAACTTACTACACCTTTAGCACTTAAACCTTGAGTAATAACATCTAAATCCTGAACTAAAGCTACCTTAGATTGAGTTGAACTTCTCCATTCTTTAGAATACCCAGACTCCATCAATAAGTTATATGGATTTACTCGATTACCACTAGGAACAGGGTGTCCAGCATTTGTTCCGTCTGAAAACACCATTGGAAATAAATTTGGAGGCGCTATGGTCATTCTTTGAAAAATGGTCGTAGAACCTACTCCAGGATAATTTGTTTCTAAATATTGTCCACTTAAATCAACACTTAATAATGTTGTTGGCGAAACATCAAAATCGACATTACTTCTTAAATTATATCTATTAAGGCCAATATTATTATTGTAATCTGCTAAGGAATTTTGCTGAAAAATACCGCCCTGATTGAAATAAGATCCAGAAATAAAGAACTTAGCCTTTTCTCCTCCTCCTCTAAAATTTAGAGTGTGTCTTGTAGATGTACTATAATCTGACAATAAATTTAGCCAGTTTACATCAGGGTAAAGATCTGGATCTTGCCCTGATTCATGCCGCGCAATAAGTTCATCGCTATACATTGGAGCACTTCCTTCATTAAAAAGGGCCTCATTATATAATCTCATAAAATCACCGGCACCGACAAACTCAGGTAATCTCGTTGGTTCTGAAACACCATACTCACCGCGATATGAAATAACTGTTTTTTGATTAACCCCTCGTTTTGATGTTATAAGTATAACACCATTAGCTCCTTCGGCTCCATAGACCGCAGTTGCTGCAGCATCTTTTAATAGTGTAAAGGTTTGAATTTCATCAGGATCGATATCATTTAAGGATCTAGGAATACCATCAACTAACACTAAAGGTCCCGTACCTCCTGCAAACGAACTAATACCTCTAATCCAGAATTCAGAATTATCATATCCTGGCTCTCCGGAGCGTTGTATAGCAATTAAACCAGGTATTTGCCCTGCTAAATTATTACTAAGACTTCGATTAGGCATTCTTAATTGTTCACCTTTAACAGTACTTACAGCACTCACCAAACTGGCTTCCTTTTGTTTACCAAAACCAACAACAACAACATCATCAAGTGCTTCTGTATTGGTTTCAAGAATTAATTCGTAATGTCTTTTAGAACCTATATTTACTTCTAAAGTGGTATATCCCACAAAGGATACTTTTATTTTTGGCTTTTTAGTTTGGAGCGTTAAAGTAAATTTCCCGTCAAAATCTGTCATAACTCCAACACCTGAACCTACCTCAACTACATTAGCTCCTGGAATAGGGATTCCTTCTGAATCAAGAATAACCCCTGTAATTTCATTTTCTTGCTGATTTTTCAAACTGCTATCAGAAGTATCTTCCTGCTCTTTAATAACAATGGTATTACCATTAATGATTTCAAAATTTAATTTGGAATTAGCAATACTATTTTTTAGTAGGTCGTTTGCTTTTATAGTTCCTTTTTTTAAATGCGCTTTGGGATAATCCTTAAACAATCCGTCCTGATAAATAAATTTGTAATCCGTTTGATCACTGATCAACTTAAAAAGTTCATCAATGGTTATTGTTTTATCAGAGTCAATAAAGATTTTAAAATTTTGAGATAACACCGCATTAGGTGTTAAACTAAATACAGAACAGAAGGTCAAGAAGATGAATGTTCTCATAAAAATCATTAAAAGCCGTTTTCTGAATCGAAAACACGCATCAGTTTGGTTAATTTTCATAAATTTGCATACGTTTTAATTGGTTAAAAATTTAATTGATTATCACAGAAAAAAGGGGATAGAATTGCTTACGGTGAGATGTGGTATTCTACCCCTCTTTTATTTTATTACTATCGTCTTATTGTTTATTTCATAGCTTTTTATAGGTTTTGTATTTGAAATTAGTTGTAAAATCTCTTCAATAGACTGATATTTACTAAGTTCCCCATTAAACTTAACATCTTTAAGCTCTTCACTTTGAAATTCTATGTCTACATTATACCATCGCTCTAGAGCTACAGCAATATCCTTTAAAGGTTTATGATAAAAAACAAAATCTCCTTTAACCCAACCTATATTTTCATTTACATCGACAGCTGAAATTTCAATATGATTATTTACTTCATTTAAAACCGACTGTTGATTAGGGTGTAAAATAATATCCTCTCCTGCTGTCATAACAGACACCTTACCCTCTACTAAAGTCGTATATGTATTAGTCTCATCTTTATAAGCTTTAAGATTAAACTTTGTTCCCAAAACCTCTACCTCTTGCTTATTATTTAACACTTTAAATCTAGCTCCTTTGTGTTGTGAACTTGGAGAAACATCAAAATAAGCTTCTCCATAAACTAGCTCGACTTGACGAGTTTCTCCTTCTTTAAAAATAACAGGATACCTTAGCTTAGTTTCAGAATTCAACCAAACTTTGGTGCCATCAGACAACTCTACGAAAAACTGCCCTCCTCTTGGGATAGTTAAAGAATGGTATTCGGTTTTTAGGTTAGAAGCTTCGGCATTATAAACAATACCTTGACCATCACTTTTTACATTTGTAGTTTCATAGATTTTATCTTCTTCTAAAGCAACAACTTCACCATCTTCCAAAGTCAATATAGCTTTATCAGTACCTATTTCTATATCTCCAACTAATTCTTGATTGCTTTCAATAAAATCTTCACTAAAAAAACCACCTTGAAAAAAATAAAATGAAACCGTTAGAACAACGAGCAGTATTGCAGCATATTTATAAAAAATCTTAAATGAATACACTTTATCTGTCTTCTTAAACAATTGCTTTTCAATTCTCGACCAAGATTCGGACCTAAAAGATTCATCTTCTATCAATCTATAGTCTTCACCCCCAAAACTATTGCCCTGATAAGAGTCCAAAAAAGTATTTAACAATTCCAGTTCCTCCTTTGAACATTCATTATTAACATACTTTGTAAAAAGTTTTTTTGCTTGTCTTTTATTCACTTTTCCTAATGATTTTAAATAATATCTATACTCTTATTTGTAACAAAACGGTCGTTTAGAACATGCTCTACAACTATAAGTAACCAAAATCTCATTTTGGTACACTTCCATTTTGAACTTTTTTTATTTTTTTTCAAAAAAAGCCTAGATTAAAACAAAAATTAATGGAGAATATTAAGAATAACCTGATAAGTCTACTCAAAAATTACTTTTAGTAAAATAAGGAAAAGCACAAGATTAGCTCTTCTCTGCGTAAATCTTCTCTTATAAAATTTAACGCTTTCGATATTTGATTTTTCACACCTTGAATAGAAATCCCTAACTCTTCGGCTATTTCCTTATTGGACTTATGCTCCAGCCTACTTAGCTCAAATATTTCTCTACAACGCTTAGGAAGTTTATTAATGGAATTCTTTATTGCAGTCTCGAACTCATGAAATTCCATCTTTTTTGCTGCATTTATTGAAGAATCTATTAAGTTTAACCTTGTGACATCTTCATTTTTAATCTTATTACTTCTGAAATAATTAAAAATTTGATACTTAACAGCTCTAAACAAATAAGATTCTAAGTTATTTATTTCTACATCTTGCCTTTTAGACCAAAGGTCAATAAAAATATTCTGAATAATATCTTCGCATACCTCTTTATTCCTCAAAATGTTAAAAGCATAAACAAACATCTCCCTAGAATACTTATCATGAATCTCTTTAAAGGCATCACTATCGTTATTAGCAATACGATTTAAAACCCCTTGATCATTGTCGCTTGTTTTAACAATCTTCATCTACTTTCAATTATGATCTAAAATTCAATTCATTTATTCAATCGCGAAAATATAGATATAAAATTTATAAAAGAACAAATAATCCTTGTAAAGATTAAATTTTCTTCATTTATAGCTGTAAAATTTCATATAACTGACATTTACAAAACTTATTAAAACAAAAGTCAATAAGTCGATGAGGCTTCACACCATTTAAGGTATTAACTGGATTTCTGCAAGAAAAATAGATGCGTCAACACTGCTTTAGACTACCAATAGCTGTAAGATATTAGGCTTGGAAAATTGCTTTTGCACAGATAAATCGTATTCGTTTCCGTATTCACTTTCGTATTCACCTTGCAATATATCAGAAATATTAGGCATAAAATCAGCATTAAGTTAGACCACACAATGCGTTCCTATTTTTAGGGACGAAAACTGAAATTAAAAACCCTTAATTTTATACAGAAATATTTTCTTCACTATCTTGTTATTGCAATTATCTTAACAACCAAATAAAACCATGAACCTTAAATTACTTTTAAATATATAAGGCACCATGGCATAACCAATTGAAAAAAATCAATTATCATTACCTTCCATGTCTAACTTCAACTAACTTAAAAAAGCAACTCCTGCTATTTAAAAATTTTATCCGGCGGAATTAGACTAAAACCAATAACCAACAAAAAATAAAAGACATACAATAAAAAGCTAAGTATTTTATTTTTACCATAATTAATTAGGGTGGTATCTTGATATAAACTTCATTTAGATCTAGTAATGCAATTAAACTTGAATAACCAACCTTGTTGTTTTAGTCATTATTTTAATTCTTGTCAGGAATAGAAGCCGAATAAGACCATTTTGGATTTGATGCAACACATCTTGACTACTAACCAGGACGAACTGATCTATTGGAATAGGTCTTAAATAATGGGCCTTTGGAAAGGAATACCCCTCGAAAGCATTATTGATATTGGTTATATAGAATGAAAATAGAAAAAAGATAGATTTTTTAGTAGGATTTTTTGAGAGATTCTTTTCCCTTTTAATTCTAGTTGCAATTGTAACACTCATTTTTATGTCCTGTCTAATACTAGAAGTCCACGCAGGTAAAAAAGGAAAAAATCAAGCAACAATAGAGGATATTAAGGAAATCACATCTCTTGTTAAAGGGGTTGAAATTAAAGTTAATATTCTAACAAATAATAGAATTGACTACTCATCATTAAAAAGACAATATATAATCGATTATTTTGCGTCATATAATAGGGATAGAACAATAACTAGTGCAAATCTAAAAGATTTGGAAATTTCAAGGAAGAAAATAAAAAGAATATAGAAAGGATGTATGAAGC
The DNA here is from genome assembly GCF_014596935.1 of Aestuariibaculum suncheonense. Classification (GTDB taxonomy): domain Bacteria; phylum Bacteroidota; class Bacteroidia; order Flavobacteriales; family Flavobacteriaceae; genus Aestuariibaculum; species Aestuariibaculum suncheonense. The sequence continues at coordinate 124,154 of NZ_JACVXC010000004.1, forward strand.
AAAACACTCTTACAATCTTAAAGAGTGGAAATTGAATTATTTATTGACGAACGGGAATTTTATAAACAAAGAAGAGAACTTACAATAAGGCCATTAAAATATCAGCATCAAATGCAATTTCCTATTGGTTGCCAAATTTTGTACAAGTTTGCAATAGGGCCTTGAGACCAAGGAAAATTACCTTAAATATTTGATGCATCATAAAAATTAGCTTAGTTCATATAATGATAATAACTTGCATTTTCATCAGGTAAATTTTGAGAAAAATGATTTCAAAAAGCACCTCGTCATTCGATTCGTTAAAGACACTAAAGATATCTTCATAATAACAATAAGTCTATGATTTCCTTTGCCAGACGTTATGGCTTCATTTGCTGAAATTTCAGAAAGGTAGCATCTATAATATTTGAGTATTGCAAAACAGACATACCATGTAATTGTAATGTGTAGTTTAGCACAAAAGTGAAAACCTAAAAACACCCCCTATATTAAGTTATTTACCCCCTAAAATTCCTAAGGTAAAATAATAAATTTGTCATGAGTACAAATCTATTAAATCAGCAACCTTAAGTGTTATTTAATATCCTTATTTCAGAATTTCCCCTAGAAAAGTTCTGAAAGTGAAATATAGAAAGCATTTTTTTAATGAAACGAATTGGCGACAATACCAAACCTGAAATCCTCCTTTATGCCCAATACTAATTGCATCAACCAAGGAAGCGATTCTTCATCAAAAATTAAAAACGTGACTGAATACTTATTGTTATTATGAAGATATCATTAATGAATTATATAAATAGAAAAAGTAAATCCTGTGAAACGCAATAATCTTACCAACGGATATATAAAAATCTAAATAGAATATAAGTATTAAAGAAAACTTAAAACCTAAACTTGAAAAATAAAGACTAAAAATGTTGGCTGAAAATTTCAATTCATATAAAGATTGACGGGAAAACAAAGATTAGTTTTAAAAAGCAAAAAATAAACATGTCAAAGTATACACTATTCTTTTTAGTTCTTGTATACATTACCGTACTTGTAAAAAGACAAGAAACACAAAAACCTAATTTACTATTGATTGTCGTTGAATTTAGAATACCACATTTGCCTTTTAATGCTCCAAAAAAACATTGGGATTTATATAATTTTAATAATATGTATAAACCGCTTGGATCACCTGATGATAGCATTAACAACTATCAAGAATTTATCAATATATGGATGTACCAAACGAAGGTTTAATGGATCAATATTTTACGCGAAAATTGATCTATGGTTAGCTTTGAATTAAGCATTAAAGGAACCAAACAGAATCAGCCAAAGCATTATAAAGATGGATTGCGATCAAAAAATACATCGAATAAAATCATAAACAGTAATCAAAATCAAATTATGAAAAAAATATTATACTTTTTTATTATACTTTTATCGATAGCAACACAGGCCCAGTCATTTATGATAAACCCCTATGGGCGGGACAATGCTGTTTTACTCAATGGCAAATGGAATGCGATTATTGATTTATACGGCAGAGGCGAAAATAAGAAATTCTACCAAAATCGAAAGCCAGAATCGAAAACCGATTTTGTTGAATATGCTTTCGATTCTGGATTAAGACTCAACGTGCCAGGAGATTTCAATTCGCAAATACCAGAACTTAAATACTACGAAGGAAATGTTTGGTACCAGCGTTATTTTACAGTAGAAAAAAACGAAGAAGGGAGGCAGTTTATCTATTTTGGTGCTGTGAACTATAAGGCTGCTGTCTGGCTTAATGGTATTGAGGTCGGCAGACACGAAGGTGGCTTCACCCCATTTCAGTTCGAAGTTACCGATATAGTCAAAAACGGAGAAAACGACTTGGTCGTTTTAGTCAACAATGATAGACAGGTAGATGGTATTCCTGCTATGAATTTTGATTGGTGGAACTACGGAGGTATTACTAGAGATGCTTTTTACATTGAAACTCCTAATACGTATATTTCTGATTATAAGATCCAACTCAAAAAAGACTGTAAAGATGTAATATCAGGTTATGTACAGCTAGACGGAACAACTACTCCCAATGAAATAGAAATTTTAATCCCTGAATTAAATATTTATAAAAAAATAGCTGCGAATGAGAAAGGCATAGCTACTTTTGAAATCAAAGCAAAACCACAATTATGGCTTCCTGAAACTCCAAAAATGTATGATGTAAAAATCATTAATAATGAAAACGTTATTCAAGATAAATTAGGTTTCAGAACTATTGAAACCAAAGGCTCCAACATTTTACTTAATGGCAAACCTATTTTTTTAAAAGGCATTAACTTTCACGAGGAAATACCACAATATCTTGGTCGAGCTTGCTCTGATGCTGACGCTGCTATGATTTTAAGTGAAGTTAAGGCGCTTGGATGCAATTTTGCGAGAACAGCCCACTATCCACAAAATGAAAGATTATTGCGTATGGCAGAAGAAATGGGTATTATGATTTGGGAAGAAATCCCTATCTGGCAGGGTATAGAATTTACCAATCCTATAATTTTGAAAAAAGCTGAAACTATGCTGCAAGAGATGATTTATCGTGATAAAAATCGTTCAAATATTATTATATGGAGCATTGCAAACGAAACAAAACCAACTGCAGCAAGAGACAGCATACTAACTAAGCTCGTTTCTTTTACTCGATCTCTAGATGATACACGTCTAGTAGGTGCAGCTTTCGATAATTGTTATTTCAATGAAGAAGCCTCAACATTCAGACTACAAGATAAGGTAACCAATGTAATTGATGTGGTTGGTATAAATAAATATATAGGTTGGTATTCACCATTCCCGATAGAACCTGAAAATATAAAATGGGAAGTTGCAGAAGGAAAACCAGTTATTATTTCGGAATTTGGAAGTGAAGCTCTCTATGGCCAACATGGAGAGGCTGATGTAGCCTCATCTTGGAGTGAGGAATATCAGGAAAATAATTATAAAATGAACATTAGAATGTTTAAAAACATCCCAAATCTAATAGGTATTTCACCATGGATTCTATTTGATTTCCGGTCACCTAATCGTTATCATCCACGTAATCAAAATGGATGGAATCGAAAAGGATTAATTTCGGATAAAGGACAACGAAAAAAAGCGTGGTATGTTATGAAACAATTTTATAAGGAAAAATAATAATGTCTTAAAGCAACTGTATTGATACTAAATATTTATTGAATAATTTCAATATTTTAGAATTAAACACACAGAAAATCGGAAACAAAGTCTGGAAAAAAGCTAAAAAGATAATAAGTGATATCTCACAAAGAGTGTAAAGTTTAAATACGCGAGTTATGAGCCCCAAGACTTCCTTTTAAAAAACCATTTTACTGAGGTTTTCCGCTGTTAATTTACTTAAATCGTATGCTAAAACGCATGCAGCTTTAGTTTTCTAATTTGTGATATACCAATAGATCCGCGACAAAATAATTATTTCTTTAGAGCCTTATTTTTATGCTTTAAATAGCTTAAATACTCATAATTTCTAGTTAGTATTTTTTCATTGGACTCCCAAAATTCCTTTGTTATATCAGGTTGAATCGGTATAAGAGCTTCAACATCTTTAAGCTTTTCTAATGGAGTTTTACCATTCAAGGAGGAATGAGGTCTTTTATTATTATAAAAATCCTGCCATTCAATTGCTAAAGCGTTTAAATCGAGTGTTGGTTCTGATAGGTCTAACAAGAACCAAAACTCTGACTTGTCTGTTTGTTGTGTGCGTTCAACTTTCCCATTTAAATGTGGGGATCTGGGTTTTATTGGACGGTACTTGATGAAATGTTCGTGTAATTCATATTGGAATGCATCATTAAAAAATTCAGTCCCCCAATCTGTTTGTATATGCTGAATTGGAAAAGGAAGGGTATTCAGTACTTCTCCTAAAAAATCTATACTGCTACTAGCTTTTTTATTGGGATAAATCCGAATAACCTTCATCCTAGTACAATCATCAATTGCTGTAAACTGATAGGCCTTGTTTTTAATTTTTGTAACGTCTATCTGGACTCTGTCTCCAGGAGTTTCTTTGCTATATCGTTTATAACCTGATTTCTTACGTCTTTTTAGTATAGGCTGAACTTTGTGCTTAGAAAATATTCTCCATACCGTCATTGATGAGATCTTTAAGTTTTTTCGAAGAAGGTAAGTGGAAATCCGCTTAGATCCCCACTTTCTTTTCCTTCTAATTTCAAGAACTTGGTTTTCTATATCTTCCGTTATCTTAGTATGAGCGAGGGTTTTAGGACATCGAGACTTATCTGACAATCCTAAAACACCTGATTCTTCATATCGTTTAAGCCACCTATACAAAGTAGAACGAGCAATGCCACAGCGTAAGACTGTTTTTGTTACAGATCCAGATTCTGCATAGATTTTAAGCCAGTTTTACGAGCTTTAATTTGACGATCCTGATTTTTCATAGTTAAAAAAGAGAACTCTTAACTATAAAATTAATCTAAAAATGTATCGAATCTATTGGTATACCACATCTAATTATATGTGTAAATTTAGAAAAAAAGTCCCATTCCCAATAAAATTTCATTAAAAACTATTCTTCTCTTATACTTATAGCATAACCACCACCTTCTACACTATTTAATAATAACTTCGTCTTATTAGTTACTTTCATTTTTCTTATCGTGTAGGCCTGCGAATTCGTTTTATAATTAGCATCCCTAGCATCGGCATAAATGGTTGCTGTATATTTTTTTTCCTTTTATCCAAAAAGCCTAACGAAATATTAAGTTCCAGTTTTATTTTCCATTAAAACTACCTGTAAAAACAAATATAGAGAATCACCTGCTGTAGTAAAAACTAATCATATTTAAGTCGACTAAAATCCAAATTTAAAAGACTTAGAATAAAAAAAGGCCTAAAATTATATTAGGCCTTTTTAAGAAATATTCTTTTACGTAAACCACTACTTAAGCGAAAATATTTGATCTAACATTTTCCCTAATTCCTCTCCCCTTACGTTGTCGGCTATTAATTTACCTTCATTATCAATTAAATATGTGGTAGGAACAGCTTTTACTTTATACAAACTTGCCACATCATTGTCATTAAAATTAGGCCAAGGCATTTGCTCCTCCTCTAAGGCCTTTTGCCAAGCCTTTGCATCTCTATCGATAGAAATGCCAATGACCTCAAAACCTTGATCGGCATACTTTTTATAATTTGCTTTAACATTTGGCAACTCCTTTCTGCAAGGTGCACACCATGAAGCCCAGAAATCTATTAAGATTACTTTTTTATCTTTTATTAAATCCGTTAAAGCATATTGCTTCCCATCAGATCCTAAAGTGATAAACTCTGGTACTTTTTCTCCTGTACGATTGGCAGGGTATAAGTCTTCTTCAACCATTTTACCATAAAAGCTTTGTTTTGCTTCTTCTGACATTTGTTCAAACGTTGAACGTTGATCTGGTGTGAAATAAGAATACAACGTTAACATCATTAAAGGTCCCCAAGAAGTTTCTTTATTTACCTCAATAATTTTATTAAATCTATTTTCAACGGTTGAGAAAAAATTCTTTTCGGCTTTACTGTACTCTTTAAAACGATCTAAATTCATTATCGAATCCATTTTCTTTTGATCTTTTAAACCTCTTGCTTGACCGAACATCGTATTAATATCCTTATATTCTTCCTGCATCTTGGCATGAAGCTCATTCAAATCCTCTCTTACTTTATATTGACTATAAAAGTATTCGTTGCTTTGAGACCCTGAAACCTTAATATCATCAAATGAGTAATAAGTATTAGCGTCATTTTCAGATGTTTTTTCCAATACATGACCATCCAATTTAATAGTGGAATTCTCTATCATAATAAAATAATAAGCCTTTCCTTCTCCTAATACCAAATGATACATTCTTGGTTCTGGAACTTCTCCTTTAAAACTAAATTTCCCATTTTCTACTGTTGCTTCAAACTCAGGTTTAGTTTCATATTTAGCGAAAGGCTGAAGACTTATTTTTGTTCCATTTGCTACACCTGAAAGATTCCCTTCAAGCTCAAAGCCTTTACTTGTTTCCTTTTTACAGGATAATATTAGCGTTAAAACTACTAAAACTAGTATGTTTCTCATTTTATTGTTTTTAATTTATTTATAACACCTATTAGCGATCTACATTTTGTTCCAATGATCCATTACCAGGATTATCTACTGCTCCCTGAGGAAATGGCATGGTCCATAAATGAGATTCAGGAGTTAATGTTAATGTTTGACCATCAACTATTTTTGACAAAGTCGTAGTATAAAGACCTTCATGATTTAAACGGCGTATATCTGAGAATGGAACAATAGACAGAATTAACTCATTACGTTTTAACTGACTAATAATTTCCATAGCTTCAGTTAAGTTGGCGGCTGTTACATCGGCATATTCTGATGCTAAAATTCGTTTTTCGCGAACTGTATTTACCACATTTAGGGCGCCTTCTACATCACCACTTCTAGCTAAGCATTCGGCTTTAATTAAGTAAACTTCAACAGTGGTTATACCTCCATAATTAAAGTAGCCTCTTAAAGTTGATGAATAATAGGTGTCGGTTCCTACAGTTCTTAGTTTCCATCTCGAAAGAAATTTAGCATCACCTTCTTCAAATTGTTCAGCACGCTTAACAGTCAATGAACTTTCTCCACTCTGATAATAAATACTACCATGTCTAAACGAATAATTTTCAACATAATTAAAGTCTAAAGGCGAGGTAGTTTGTATGTATGAATCTGGGTTTTCAATTTGTGCTTTATTAGCTTCATAGTAAGCCGTCCAATCATATAATTGATCATTCTCAACCAAAGCCTTGTTTGCAAATTCTAATGCTTTACTAAAGTTATTCATTTGAAGATACACTCTGGCATAAAAAGCATAAGCCGTTCCAATACTTGGGTGTAAAGCAGTTACAGTTTCCTGTGGTAAATATGGTAAAGCCTCTTGTAAATCTTTTAAAATAAAATCGTACATATTTTGAATGCTAACCTGTGTATAAGGCGCATTTACATCTGCACTTGTAATTAGAGGCACAGAAAGCTTAGTGGAAGCTGTAGTTTCATCATAAGTATCAGCATAGAAGTTTAGCAAATTAAAATACGTCATCGCACGTAATACTTTTGCTTGCGCCCAAACTTCATTTTTTTCATCTTCAGTAGCCTCAGAAGCAGTCAATGCATTTTCTATAATTAAATTAAAAGCATTAATACCTGAGTAACTAGCATAGTATGTTGTCTCATCGCTATTATTCAACTCGATTCTATTGGCTGCCTCATCCCACATATAATTAGCCTTATACAATGGGTAATAAGACAAATTAAAACTCGAAACCCAAGTATCATTTAATAAGTTTAGAGCCTGATTAATATCTACACGGTGGTTACCATACTCATAACGCAACATGGCTTCAAAATCGGCTAATGTTTCTGGAATTTTTTGTCCTTTAGGGACTTCATCTAAATAGTCTTCACAACTTGTGGCACTAAAAACCAAAACCAAGATGTTTAATAATAAAATTTTATGAATTATTTTTTTCATGACAATCGATTTTTAAAAATTAAGATTTATACCAAACACAAAATTTGGAGCATTAAATCCATTTAGCATGAATTTAGCATCTCTACTTTTTGCTATTGTAAAAGCATTTTCAACATTAAAATTCATCCTAGCACTACTAACATTTAGTTTAGAAAGAAGACCTTTAGGTAAATTATAAGCTAAAGACACATTGCTTAATCGTAAATGTGTTGCATCGAGAATATTTATGTCTGCTAATGAATAAATAGAATATAATGCAGAACTAAAATCGCTGTCGTATTCAAAAATAGCTCGAGGCACATTGGTTGTTAATTCGTCTCCCGGTTGCATCCAACGATTAGCTATTTTATTATTTACAACTCCAATATTAGACACATAACTTCTTAAAGCTCCATTATATCCATTTTTTAACATTGGAAGTTGCGTGTTTCTGATTTTATGCCCTCCTTGAAAAATGAATAGCATTGATAAATCGAAGTTTTTATACTTAAAAGTACTGCTGAATGAGCCGCTGTACTTCGGTACTGTTGATCCAAAATTTTGGATAGATTCCAAATCGTTTGGTTGACTTGATAAAGCATTGTCTTCGCTATCATAAACCTGAGGCAAACCAGTTTGACTTAACCCAGCCCATTTATAACCATAAATGGAGTTGTACGGAGTTCCTATTCTTGGAAATTCACTTGGATAATCCAATTGCAGGAAATAAACCGGAGCCTCAACATTCACATAAGTAACCTTGTTTTTATTATATCCAAATATTCCTGTGGCATCCCAACTAAAATCGCCAGCTTTTACTACTGTTCCATTCAAAGTTATCTCAAGTCCTCTATTTTGCATTTCCCCATTATTGATGGTGTATGTTGAGTAACCATAGCCTTCTGTTGGAACTCCCTGGGTATTTGCTAATAAATCTTCTCCTTTTTTATTATAAAATTCTAAAGCTCCGTTTAATCGGTTTTTGAATAGTGCAAAATCTAAACCAATATTTGTTGTGGTTGTTTTTTCCCAAGATAACTGTGGATTAGGTCTGCTGGAAACATAACCATAAGTTCCACCAACAGTATTACTTGGAAAATAACTTGCCGTCATATAAGGTGCTGAATTCTTTGCTATATTTCCACCTATACCATTAGAGGCTCTTAACTTTAACATATCTACCCAAGTAACATCGAAAAAGTTTTCAGAACTGATATTCCAGCTTCCTCCTACAGACCATGTGGGTTTGTTTTGATACTTACTGTCTGTACCCCATAAATTAGAACGATCCCAACGTAAACTTCCTGTAGCAGTATACTTTCTGTTATAAGTATAAGACGTATTACCATAAACAGACACAAATCGATTGGTTATTTCTCTTGCCTGTGCAAAATCACTGGAATACATAAAGCCTCCTAAAATAAGTCCTGAAGCATTTAATAAAGCCTTTTGATCTACTGGGCTAAAAGACAAAAGCTTTGTATCGTAGTTATAAAGCGTATTTGACTTATACTCTAATTTAGAATGTCTAACCTCTGTACCCAATATAGCAGTAAGCTCATGTTTATCTGCAAAAATTTTATCTATATCTATTTGTTGTCTGAAATTATAAGCGTTAGCATACTGTTGAGTTTCGTTATAAATGTTTCCATAAGGAATATTATAAACTGCCACTCCGTTAGAAGCCGATGCCATTTGATTAACTTTATTTCTAACAGCAAACGACTCTTTATTCATCAATTGACTGCCACGATCAACACCATACTCATATTGAAACATAGCATTATACTTTAACCAATCTACCACTTTAATATCTAACTTTGCATAAGTACGATTGGTGAAATTTTTGTTTTCCTTAATATTTCTACCTAATTCTTCAATAGGCGTAATATCCATACTATACAAACCATAAGTATTAATCGCATTTAAAGTAGAAGCATTGTAACGCGATTCTGCAGTTGAAACAAAATTATTTCCTGATTCATCTACAAGTCTGTTATAAGGTTGATAAGTAAAGCCAGGACTTAACGTATTATAAGTTTGGGTATTTCCATCTTGAAATTTGGTATAGGTTCCTAAATCAACCGTCAACCAATTGGTCACCTGTGTTGAGTTTCGAAGATTAATACCAACAGACTCATCATTTGAGTACAAATCTTCGTATTCATTACTCTTATAAGTAATCGAGGCATTAAAACTATTACTTTCACTTGCTTTACCTAAGGAGACATTATACTGTTGGTAAAATGGACTTCGTTTAGCATATTTTTCGATATCATCATAATATTGATATCCTAATGCTCCCAATTTATTTAATTCATCATTTGATTGATTCTCTGATATATTCCCGGCATAATAATTCAAAATAGATTGCATACCTTGACTGGTAAATACTGCATTCGTTAAAAGAGATTGCGCGTAAGTTTGAGCACTTCCATCTGTTGCCTGTAATCTTGGGTTACCATTAGCCCATTCTCTTTCTAAATCAACAATATCACCTGCATCTGTTAAATTATCAACATAATATCTATAAGGAGATACTGTTAAATTAGAAGAAAAAGAAACCGATGTTTTTCCTGTCTTTGCTTTCTTTGTTACGATAACAACAACCCCGTTAGCGGCTCGGGCTCCGTAAATTGAAGTCGCTGCCGCATCTTTTAATACCGTAATACTCTGTATATCTTCCAGATTTAATTCAGGTAAATTTTCTATTAAAGCCCCGGTAGAAGTGTATCGTGTATTTTCAATAGGAAAACCATCAATGACATACAAAGGCGTTGTTAATCCTTTCATTGTGGTAGTTCCTCTTAAAACGCCATTTTGAAATCCAGCTACACGTCCTTCAATAATGGTATTTAAATCATTTAAACGCTGAGACTTGAAATCATCTGTATTTAACTTAGAAAATGCCCCGGTTGCACGTTCTTTAGAAATGGTTTGGTAACCAGTTACTAAAACCTCTTCTAGTTCATTAATATTTTCCTCTAGAACTACATTAATTACTGTTTGATTTCCTACTTCAACGGACTTTGATAAATACCCTAAAAAAGAAAACACCAAAATATTATCAGGGTTGGATAATAATTCAAATTTCCCGTCAAAATCTGTTGCGGTACCCTTAATTGTTCCCTTTATTGCAATAGTTACACCTGGCAAAGGCACTCCTTTTTTATCAGTTACAGTTCCTGTAATTTGACTCTGAATTACTTTTTTTCCCTCTTCTGATTTTTTAATAATTATAGTATTGTTAGAAGAAACAAGTACATTTAAATGTTTATACTCTAAAGTTTGTTGTAATAGCTTTTTAGTGCTAATGGTTCCCTTTTTTACTTCAATACTTGGAAACTCATCAAATAATCCTACTTCATAAATAAAGTTATACTCCGTTTGATTTTTTATCAAACTAAATACCTGATCTACTGTTAAAGTGGCATCACTCTTTATTTTGATTTTAGAGTTCTGAGATATTGCATTGTTTGATGAAAAACCAAACATTGAAATGCACCATAAAAAGATAAATGTTCTCATAAAAATCTTCATTACCAGGTTTCTGTATCGAAACCTAGATTTGCTAAAGTTAATTTCCATAAATTTGTTTTTGTTGTTAGTTTATTAATTAATGACTGCTTTAAGGGGACCAATGTTATATAACTTTTCCAGGGTTGAACAGGTCCCTTTTTTTTATAAAACTGAATTCATACTGTAAAATTTTAAGATTAAACAATTCTAATATTTCTATTGTATTACTTTATAATTAGGCGTTTATTATTGATTTCATAATTATTTATAGAAGTAGTCATTATGACATTCATAATCTCTTCTATACTTTGATTTCTTCTTAAAACACCTATAAACCTTGTGCTTTCCAATGATTTATTTTCGAAGTGTACATCCATATCATACCATCTTGATAGCACTTGCATAATATTTTTTAATGTTTCACCTTCAAAATTAAACACCCCTTCTTTCCAAGATGTTACGTATTTCACATCAACCTGTCTTACATCTATTGACTGATTAACCAAGTGACTTACTGCTTGATCATTTGGCTTCAATATTTTTTCAATACCATGAAAATTAATTGCCACTTTCCCTTCTACTAATGTGGTTTGAATATCCTGATCTTCATGATAAGCTTTCACATTAAATTCTGTACCTAGAACTTCTATCTCTTGATCACCCTTTACTACTTTAAAACTTGCTCCATTGTGATTTGTACTAGGTGACACATCAAAATAAGCTTCACCATATATAAGTTCTACGCCTCTGGAATCACCATGAAATGCAATAGGATATCTCAATTGAGAGTCTGAATTCAACCAGACTTTAGTTCCATCTGCCAATTCTAACTTAAACTGGCCACCTCTGGGAATAGTAAGCGTATTAAACTTGGTGATTGATGACGATTGACTATCCTTTCCTAGGTGATAAACTAAGGATTTATTATTTCCGTTAGCAATATTGGAAGCATAGGTATGGTCATCGCCAAGTTCGATATTTGTACCGTCATCTAGAGTCAAAACGGCCTGATTCGAACCTGGTATAATTTGATTATTAACAATTACGGGGATTAACTCTTCTTGATTAGCATTAGTTAAATTTCCTTTTAACACATAAACCAAAGAAACAAATGCCAGTAAAACAGCTGCAACTGCCATAACCCTTTTTAAGACAAGCTTTTTAGAATTTTGTGACTTATAGACAAATTCTTCAATTGAATATCTATGATCGTACTTTCTTTTTGATTGAATTAATTGATTTAGCTCGATAAATTCATTAAAGTATTCCAGATTAGGACTATCTTCGAGCCATTTGGCTAAATACATAGATTCCTCAGGAGAAATCGTATTATCCATTAATCTTAATATTAATTTATCTATTTCATTAACTTGCATTGACATTAATTTATTAGTTGGACGTAAAAAACAATAAAAACCCTAATAAGAATTTATATTTTTTTTTCTTTTGTAAAACATTTTATAACAAACAACCGAAAACCTTGAATATTAATGAAGAAATAAACATTAGCTTTAAAGCTATTAAGGAAGGAGATAAAAAGGTGTTTGAAAAGCTGTATTCAGAATACTTTCCTAAACTGTTTCTTTTCTTAAGGGCTTATACCAATGATGATACCATGGCTGAAGATGTTGTTCAAGATGTTTTTATAAAAATTTGGAATAAAAGAAAGCAACTATCCGTTAAAACATCTTTAAATAGTTATTTGTATAAAATTGCCTATACAACATTAATGGATAAGCATAGACATCTCAAAAAAGATAATAATATGCTCTCCTCTTATTATTACACTGCTTTAATTTTAAGTGCTGAAAAAGGAAAGAATTTAAGAGATCAACAATTAACCAACCTTGATAAATGCATCAATGAATTACCCGACAGATGCAGAGAAGTATTTTATGAGAATAAAATAAAGGGACGGAAATATGCTGAAGTTGCAACCACTTTTGAAATAACTATTAAGACCGTTGAAGCTCACGTCGCTAAAGCTTTTAAGATCTTAAGAGATTGTATGAAAGGGGAATTCTAATTTCACATATACTTAAAAAAAAAAGCGCAACTTAATTAGTTACGCTTTCATATACTGATGTATTCTTTTTATCTGTAAACAGACCTTATTATATAGCCCTTTACTCCTTCGTCGTCAACCAATTTTAATAAACTGTCCTTTTCTTCATCGGTTAAAAACTTCTTAATTCCTGGAATTAGAATATAAAGCATTAAATCTTTTTCTCTTTCACTAAGGTTCGGAATTGTGTTATTAATTTCTTTTAAAACGTCGTCTTTTCCTATATTTGTTAATTGCAATATTGCTGCCGATTTAAATGCTGGTACTGTTTTCAAATTTGATATACCTAAACCATTCACGTGTTCAAATTTTTCATTTACAACCTCAACCGTTGCTTTTGCTGTATACCCTTTGGCAATCATTCCAAAATACTGCTCATATTTACTCACTAAGATAGAATCGACTCTATTTTTTCCCAATTCATTTCTAAATTCATTTCTATGGTCTTCAAAAAAAATAGCTTTATCAGAATCTAAAGGAGCAAACTTTTCAAAGACAAAAACAGCTTCTTCACTTACTTTCTCTTTACCACTCAAGCTATTGTAAAAATCATTAACTAGTGAGTCTGGTTTTATTGTACTGGTTTCTATCAACGCTTGCAAATAAGCCGACACTGTTTTATTATCTCGCTCACCAGAATTATATCGTTGTTCTAATCTCCCATAGGCTTTATCGTTATTGAAAGTTGTATTTACTTTTTCAATAAACTTTTGGGTATCTAATATTCCACCGGCAAACATATGCACCAATTCACCTTTTTCATCTATTACGACAAAAGTAGGATACGCTCTAATCTTGTATTTATTGGCTAACCTTGGTCCTTCTTCTCCTGATTCCGCATTTAACTTCAAGCTTACAAACTTTTCATTAAAGTATTCACCAACATCTTCCTTTGGAAATACTTGTGCATCCATTAGTTTACATGGACCACACCAGCTGGTGTAAAAATCTATAAAAACATATTTTTTCTCTGTTTTAGCTTTTTCTATAGCTCTTTCAAGACTCAAGTCCTGAAACGAAACTCCTTGAGCCGAAGCTATAAGTACCAGCAATAAACAAGGTATTAGAAATACTATTTTTTTCATAATGATATTATATTTTCAATCAGAAAAGTGTCACTTTTATAAAATCAACACTTTCCTGACAGATATTATTATTAAATTATTCGTTATCAGTTAAATTAGGATTCTGGTCTAATACCGTTTGCAGAAACCTTAGTACCAATCGTTCTTTTGTTAGACTATAACTATTTATTACATTCCCTTGGTTATCATAAATAGCATGAGAATAACTGGACACTGGAGTAGGTATGTCAGCATCAACCGTTAATCGACGTACATCGAACCAATAAAATCCTAAACCGGCAAATTCGCGTAATCGCTCATCAAAAATAAATTGAAGTAAAGCTTTTCTATCTGATGCTATATTAGTTGGAACAACTGCAAATTGAGCAGGCATTCTGTGACGTCTGAATTCTTCAAGCACCTCAACCGCACCTTCTAAATCGTTAAGTCTACATTTAACTTCAGCATTAAACAAATAAATTTCCTGAATTCGAACACCGCAGGCGGTTTGCCCACTGCCTGTAACTTTTCTTTTTGCACCTTCAATTGAATAAGCACCACCACCTCTAATATTTGATGAATACAAATTTAAACGTAAGTCATTTTGATCATATAAAGCCATTACCTCCGGTTTTACAGCAAACTCACTTGATGTATTTGCCCAGTTGTTTACCATTTGTTTCCCATAAAGACTTTCAGGATCAGTATCAACCCGTTGACCTCTATAACCTTGATTATAATCTAGTAAACCTGCGTTAATCCCCATTGTACTCATTTGGGTAAAAGCATCTTCTAAATAAGGTTTAGCTTTTTCATATTCCCCCATAAACATATAGGTTTTTCCAAGTAATGCATTACCAGCTGCTTTTGTTAATCGAAAACGACTTATTACCGAAGTAGGCAAATAGGGAATGGCAGAGGTTAAGTCTTGAATAATAAAATCGTAGACTTCCTTTACAGTTGCTCGAGTAAAATTTGATGCCACAAGATCGGCTTCAGTAATTAATGGAAAACCTAAATCGGTGGCAGATGTTTCGCTATTATACGGCAAGCCATAATAGTTAATTAATAACAGGTACACCCAAGCTCTCCCAACTTTAGCTTCGGCTTGTAAGGCTAATTTATCTTGCTCTAAACCATCGGTTGCCTGTAAAACCTCATTTATAATTTTATTATAGATATAAAGGTTTTCCATTGTATTTTCAAGCTCGCTCGAATTTTGTTCGGCTTCATAAACTAAGCCTTCCCACTTATAGAGGCGTTGTGTACGTAAAGCGGCACTACTAAATTGAGGTTCGAAAGCTATAAATTCAGGTCCCAAAGGCACCTGTGCATTAGTCGAGGTCATATTCACTAAATTTAAATTGTAGAACATTTTATCATAGTCTACAACCTTATCGGCTATTAATCTACCTTTTGGAATAACCTCAAGAAAATCATCAGAACAAGAGGTTATTAATAACATTCCAAGGCAAAAACAAGTTATTTTATAGAGTGTTTTATGTAAAAGTTTCATAGATATATTTTTTAGAATTTAACATTTAACCCCAAGGTTATTCTCTCGCCTGGTTTTAGTGCTCTACTCCCGTCGAAAAAATGATATTCAGGATCTATTCCGTAGTCATTATCAGCCCATAATAAAATGTTAGAAACTTGTCCTCTAACAGTTACCTGATTAATCCAACTGATGTTTCCAAAGATTTTTGAAGGGAGTCTATATACTAAATTTATATCTCGAATTTTTATGAAAGAACCACTAATAACATTACTATTCCCATAAACGTAATAATTTGTATAACGTGTGCCGTCTTCAGCTACTACATGTCTAGGAATATCTGTAGTATTTTCATCTCCAGATTGTTGCCATCTGTTTAGGAAATCTTCATTTATATTTCCTGAAAGGAAATTAAAATTACCAGGTAACAAGCGGGTTCCGCTATAGAAATTATTCACATCACGGCGCATGACATGTCCAAAACTATAAACTGTATTAATGTTTAAAGATAGATTTTTGTATGCGAATGTATTTCCGAAACCACCATTCCATTTAGGCTGCGTTGTTCCCATAAACTTAATATCTTCTGGAGTCGTTACATTTGGATCTTTAGTGATTGTACCATCTGCCAAACGAATTTGCGGATCACCGTTCTCATCAAGTCCAACATAATCGTAAGCAAACAATCCAAAAGTTGGATACCCCACTACAAATTGCTCTCTAACTCTTACATCTCCAGAGGTTGTTTCTTCCGTTAAATTAAGTTTAGTAAGTGTATTTTTATTGTAGGCTATATTTAATGTTGACGTCCAAGAAAAATCTTTAAGGACAATATTTCGTGTTTGAAGAGACATTTCAACTCCATCATTTTCAATATCTCCTAAATTCCCTGTTACACTGCTATAACCTGTAAGAGGATTTGTTGGAATGGTACCCAATAAATCTTCTGTTCGACGTTGATAATAATCGATAGACCCCGAAATACGACCAATAAAATTGAAATCGATACCAAAATTTTTAGTCGCTGTACGTTCCCAGCTTAATTTTCGGTTTCCGGGAGTTGATATTCTCAAACCGGTTTCTGGAAAAAAGAAACTTGATGTTGGTGTTAAAATATCGAAAGATGCCGCCGATCCCGGCCTTGGAGCATTACCTGCAATACCATAGGTTGCCCTAAGCGCCAACATATTTAACCATCCAGAATTTTTCAAAAAAGTCTCTCTTCCTAAATCCCATCGACCACCAACACTCCAAACAGGTTTATTCTGCGCCGATTTATCTAAACCAAATAAATTACTCTGGTCATTTCTAACACTCGCATTTAACGAATATTTTTGGTTATAAGTATAAGCCACATTACCGTAATATGAAGTAAATCGACTTATTGTTTCTCCACGTCCAAAATAACGCTCCTGATTTAAACTGCTAAAAACTAAACCGTACAATGGAAAATTATAAGCATTAGGCTTAACCACATTATCTACGCGAGCCAAATTACCATAATCTATTTGCTCATAAGTTTGAAGACGGTCGTCATAACCCCTAACCTGACTAGTTTTAACAATACTAAGTTGCTCCTGAGCTTCCTGACCAGCAATTAAATTAAGCTGATGCTTACGGTTATTCCAATCTTTAATATAAGATAGTTGATTTCTTATGGTCCAGGCTTTAACATCTGTGCCTCGAGTTGCATATTTACCACCCGTTGACGGCAAATAATAAACCGGTGCGGATCCAGCTGAAGGCACTACTGTAAATTCGACCAACTCGGTACGCTCTCCAATAGCTAAATGATCAGTGTAACTTTCATTATCGACAATATTTACCGTATAACCATATTTTCCCTGAAACTTCAAGCCTTTAACAATATCGGCATCAAAACCTAAAATATTTCTAATAGATTTAGTGTTACTTTTTGTATAGGCATAATCGATTTCATTAAGCGGCGTATAGCTTAGATTTATGCGACTTGCATCTTCCATAACCGATCTAATAGAATCGTTTAGTTCGGTCATATAAGACATTTCTATATTGTTTCCGTTTGCATCTCTAAACAACTGATAGGGTAAGAAACGACTATCAATATTTATATTATTCGGGCTGAATTTATCTTGATAGGTAATATCTGTTATCAAATCGATATTAACCCGCTTACCAACATCGAAATTCTGTCTGAAATTTAATTTATATCTATTATCCTTTTCTCCTGGAGTGTGGCTTTGTGTACCGGTGTAATTTCCAGAAGCATAAAACGAATATTTATCGGCACCACCAGAAACAGAAAGTGTATGTGTTGTTAAAATAGAAGGGCGATACCAAATTTTTTCAATTTGGTCTCTATTGTTTATAGAAGCCAGGCTATCTAAGCTCCTTCTGGCAGCTCCACTGCTAATAACACCTCTGTACTCATCATACAAAATACGTTCATGAGGAGGAATACCGTTACCCGAGGTTGTAAATCCTGTAACAGAATTATATGGGTTCCTTACCGGATCGAAAATATCTTCAACAACCTGAATAAAATCTTTACTCTCTAACGTTCTTAAATAATCTAAATCTGATCTACCTTCAGTTGATACAAACGTATCGTATTGAAACTCTGTTTCTCCTGTTGAGTTTCCCTTTTTGGTATTTATTACAATAACGCCATTGGCTGCTCGAGCTCCCCAAATGGAAGCAGCAGTAGCATCTTTCAATACTGTAATATCTTTAATATCCTGAGGATTGATGTTAAGTAACCCTGATAAAGCTATTGCACTTGTTGATTGCGGTGCGATATCTGCAATAGGTATGCCATCTACAACAATTAAAGGACTTGTTTGTGTGAGCTGTAAAGTTGATAATCCGCGTACTAAAATAGGATTAAATAATTCTGCTCCAGGACTTCTGTTAACCGTAAGACCTGGGACTAAACCATCTAAACGTTCGGCGACATTCATACTACTACTACGGTTTTGAAACACGTCCATATCTGGTTTTGAATACGAACCGGCGCTGCGCTCTTTTGAAATAGTTTGATAACCTGTAGAAACTAATTCAACAGCATCAAGCTCAGCAATATCCTCTTCAAGAAGGATATTAATAACGTTTTGATTATCGACCAATACTTCCTTCTTCTTAAAACCAAGTGCAGAAAACACTAAAATGTTCTCTGATGATGGCACTACAATAGAATATTTACCATCAAAATCTGTTGATACTCCTTTTAGCGTGCCTTTAATTAAAACCGTCACTCCCGGGATGGGCAAACCTGTTTGATCTAAAACCTGACCTGTAATTTTTATACTTTGAAAAATTGAAGATTTTTTAATTAATATGGTGTTATTTGCCGTAAGAATAACATCCAAATCTCCCCCTTTAAGACTTTTGCTTATAAGGGCATCCATCCATATTACCCCTTTATTTAATTGAACTTTAGGAAAGTCTTTAAATAGTTCTGCTTTATAAATAAACATGTAATCTTTGGTCTGTTCTCGAATAATATCAAACACTTCATCAACTGTAACCGTCTGGTCTCTCTCAATAACAATTTTAGAATTTTGAGATTCTAAATGAACTGAAGATAAACCAAAGACTGTAGTACATAAAAAAAAGATAAATGTTCTCATACACAGAATAAGAAGCCGTTTTAAAAAACGCCTTTTAGTTAATTTAATTTCCATAAATTTGTTTTGGTGTTAGTTATTTGTAATTAATACTGTAAGCGGAGGGATACCAGTTTTCTACTTTGGACGGTGTAAACTGATTTCCTCCTTTTTTTGTTTTTTAGTTAGAATTATTTCTGTTTTAAATCATAGGCTTTTACTATTTTTGAGCGTTATTTCTATTGTTAGTATTTTCAATCTCTATTTTATAATAAGTTGTTTATTACTAATCTCATAACTATTAATAATTTCAGCTCCTTTTATACTAGTTAAAATATCTTCTATTGTATGATTTTTACTCAACCTTCCTGTAAATCTCTGATACTTTATACTTTCATTTTGAAACTTAACATCCATATCATACCATCTTGAGAGCACTTTCATTATTTCACCTAAAGGCACATCGTTAAAATCAAAATTCCCATCAATCCAAGAAATCACTGTGCTTGTATTAACTTTTCGTTTAATTAGTTCTCCATTAGACTTAATTAATTCTATCTGTTCTCCTGGAATTAAATTTTGCTGTACAGCATTCGTTTTTAAAAACACCTTACCCGATACTAATGTCGTGTAAATAATAGATTCCTCTTTATAGGCTTTTATATTGAAAGTTGTCCCTAAAACCTCAACTTCCTGGCTATTATTCAAGACTTTAAAGTGTGAACCAAGATGTTCTGAACTGTGAGACACATTAAAATAGGCTTCTCCGTAAACCAATTCTACTTCGCGAGTTTGCCCTTCAATAAAATTTACAGGATATTTTAATTGTGATTCTGAATTTAACCATACCTGAGTGCCATCTGACAATTTCACGAAAAACTGACCTCCTCTAGGAATTGTGAGTGTGTTGAATACTATCTTTTTAGAAGTACTCTCATTAGGTTTATAAACTAATTCTTCCCCATTACTTATGGCATCTTGGGTTTGCATAGAAGCACCTTTAGTAAAGATTATTTCTTCACCATCGTCTAAAGTTAAAACAGCCTTATTTTCTCCGGGTTTAATATTGTTGTTTACAACTACGGGAACTAACTCATCTTTTGAATTACCTACCAAACCATTAAAAACAAAATTTCCTATTAACAAAGCCACAACTACAATAGCCGCCGCGTAACCAGACCATCTATAAATTTTTAAGCGTCTTTCTTTACGTTTTTCTTCACGGATTATTTTTAAATAATTTTTCTTAAAAATTTCCGAATTAAAAGAATTCATACCGGAATCCATTAAATAATTCGATTTAATGTAGTCTTTAAATAGTTGGTTGTTTTTAGAGTCTTTAAGCCATTCATTCAAATGAGCCAAATCATCAATATTTGCCTCATTTGCAAGAAATTTCACTGATGCTTTTTTATCTCTTTCTGTCATTTTATAAAAGGTTATACTATTATTACGGATGAGAATTAATACCACCCACATTTTTTAGAAAAAAAATTATATGTTTACACAAACTTTCAACTTATTTAACACTTAATCCGACTTTTATTCAGGTGAATAGCAACATCCTTATTGAAAATTTAATTGAAGGAAATGAAAGCGCCTATGCTTACATCATGGATGAATATTACACCAGATTATGTATTTATGCTCAGGGACTAACAAAAGATAAATTTAAGGCCGAAGACATTGTGCAGAATGTGTTTTTTAAAGTCTGGCACAAAAGAAAAAAGCTATCGTTTGACATCTCTATAAAGAACTACTTATACAAAGCCGTTTACAACGAATTTATAGACCAGTACCGAAGAAGTAGAATTATGTCTCCTCTAGAAGAAGAGCATATAAAACACCTGAATTCTATTGTTGAGGAACAAGATTACACCGAAATTAACAGATTAATTGAAGTTGTAAAAAAAGAAATTTCAAACCTTCCTCCAAAGTGTAAAACCATTTTCACCATGGCTAAACTAGAAGGACTTACTTATAACGAAATTGCAGAACACCAAAACATATCTGTAAGAACCGTAGAGAACCAAATGTATAAGGCTTTTGAAATTATAAGACAGAAAGTTGGTGATAAAATGGAAGGCATTTTATTCTTATTATTTAAACTTAATCCTAAAACCAACTATTAAACGCTTATTTTAATGAGATATTAAACTTGTAACTATTACTTTAAAGAATTTGAACCTACAAGACGACGCGTTCAAAAATTTTGCTGTAACTCCTGCAGATCTAAAGCACACAATGCGAAGAAATCAAAACAGTCAAAATTACCAACTTCCAATATTGAAGATACCATTGTACCGGCCGATAATAATCCCGAACAAACCAAAACAAAAGTAGAAGCTATGAGTATGCAAGGCGTTGCAAATGCAACTATTGGAACTCTACTTGCAGATTGGATAAGACTGGGACTCACAAAAGACATGAATAAACAGGCTACTAAAGGTGACTTAGTAGAATTGGTAAAGCATATCACAAAGCGCTATCATAAAATATTAAACCACCCACCAAGACAAGATGGTGCCCTACCCTATTTTGACCTTCATACCAATAGTATAAAATAGTCCTTTTTACCGTTAGACAATTAATATTAATCTTCTTCATTAAACCTAAGAATAATATGTGTATTTTAACGTATATAAAATAAAAACAAGTTGTGTTGCATTAATACTTGAAAAATGGAGCTTGTACTAAGAATTTACTGCAAAAAAAAAAGAGAACCTATTTCTAAATTCTCTTGCTTCGTAGCGGGAACAGGACTCGAACCTGTGACCTTCGGGTTATGAGCCCCAAGACTTCCATTTAAAAAACCATTTTACTGAGGTTTTCCGCTGTTAATTTACTTAAATCGTATGCTAAAACGTATGCAGCTTTAGTTTTCTGATTATATGTGTAAATTTAGAAAAAAAGTCCCATTCCCAATAAAATTTCATTAAAAACTATTCTTCCATAATACTTATAGCATATCCCCCACCTTCTACACTATTTAATGACAACTTCGTCTTATTAGTCACTTTCATTTTTCTTATCGTGTAAGCCTGCGGATTCGTTTTGTAATTAGCATCCTTAGCATCGGCATAAATAGTTGCTGTATATTTTTTATCCTTATCCAAGAAGTCTAATGAGATATTAGATTCTCGGGTTTGTTTTCCATTAACATTACCCACAAACCAATTGTTTGTACCCTTAGCTTTTCTTGCAATGGTGATATAACTTCCTGGTTCTGCTTCTAAATACACACTTTTATCCCAGTCAACCGCAACATCTTTTACAAACTGAAAAGCATCTAAAAACTTATTGTAATTTTCAGGTAAATCGGCTGCCATTTGCAACGGGCTGTACATAGTAACATAAAGCGCCAACTGATTGGCTATAGTGCTATTAACATGAGAATTGTTATTCGGATTTAATTTGCTTATATCCATTTCGAAAATACCAGGAGTATAATCCATTGGTCCACCTATTAAACGGGTAAAAGGCAATACTGTAACATGATTAGGTTTTGAGCCTCCAAAGGCCTGATACTCGGTGCCACGAGCCGATTCATTACCTATTAAGTTAGGATATGTTCTGGCTATTCCTGTTGGTCTAACCGCTTCATGAGCATTTACCATAATCTCATAATTAGCTGCTTTTTCAATAGCATATTGGTAGTGATTAATCATCCATTGGCTGTAATGATTCTCTCCTCTTGGTAAAATATCCCCAACATAACCACTTTTAACCGCATTGTAACCATGATCTTTCATAAACTGATAGGCTGCATCCAAATGTCTTTCGTAGTTTCTAACGGAAGAAGATGTTTCGTGATGCATAATCATTTCAACTCCTTTAGATTTTGCGTAAGCTTGAATTTCGTCTACATTAAAATCAGGGTATGGCGTTACAAAATCGAATACATAATCTTTGGAGTGTCCAAACCAATCCTCCCAGCCAACATTCCAACCTTCTACTAAAACGCCATCAAAACCATGTAAGGCCGCAAAATCAATGAGTTCTTTTACGCGCTTGTTGGTCGCTCCATGTGTTCCATTAGCAGTAGCTGTACCATATTCAGTCACTCCTAATTTCACAGCTTTAAAATCGTTGGTATATGCCCATGAACTTTTTCCTGTAATCATTTCCCACCAAACACCTACATACTTCACAGGTTTAATCCATGACGTATCTTCAATAACACATGGATCATTTAAATTATAGGTTATGCGTGATGCTAAAATATCTCTGGCATCGTCACTGACCATAACGGTACGCCAAGGGGTGTTGGCTGGAGCAATCATATAAGGTTTTGTCCCTTGTACATCGGGAGTTAGCCAAGCGTTAAAGACCATATTTTCATCATCTAATTCCAAATGTAATACGGAATAATCTATTAAAGCGGCTTCATGAATATTAATATATATACCGTCATCGGTTTTCATCATTAATGATGTTTGAACGCCTGTTGAAGAAAACGACTTTTGCGACAGGTTTCCGGTAATCGATTTATCCATCAATCCCCGAATTTCAGACAAACGAGATTCGGTATAATCGTATTCCTGAGTATCATAATCTCCTGGAATCCAGAATGCCGTATGATCTCCAGTCATAGCGAACTGTGTTTTTTCATCTTCAATAACGAAATGTCCTAGATTAGGTTGTTCTGGAAATTCATAACGAAACCCTACTCCTTCATCAAACACTCGAAAACGGATATTCATTAAACGTCCCGTTGATTCCTGTTTTAACTTAACAAGCATTTCATTATAGTGATTTCTTATCTCACTTTCTTCTCCCCAAACCGGTTTCCAGGTCTCGTCAAATGTTGATGTTTCATAGTCTAAAAGTGTAAAACCATTATCCAAATTTTCAGATTCCTTAAGCGTAAATCCAAGTTTACTAGACTTAATAATTGCTTTATTTTTATAGGCTATTTTATATCCCGGAGTTCCATTTTCCTGAAGTATAAAATCTAATTGCACTTCTTTATTAGGAGAGATTACAACTTGAGCCAATATCGTATTACTGTAATTCAGAAGACATATTACAGTGAAAATAAGTTTTCTTATCATTTTAAATTATTTATTAATTTCTATAGTTATAGCTAGTTTAGTATCTGGTGTTTTTATGCAAAGAAGTTGATGCTCTTTATCGTAATGATAACCTGATAAATCAAAGTTTGTATTTTGACTAGTTTCTAACGTTTTTAAATCAACCTTTTTAAGCTTAAGCTTATTTATTAGGACATTTTTAGGCTTATTTACCAAATGTATTTGAAACACATAATTTCGTTTTATTGAATAAAAATTTTGTTCAATAGGTCTATCGACTTTTATGGTATAATTTTCATTTTTCTTACCTAAATGAATTTTGGTTTTTGAAAATTCATCTTTTTTGTAATTATTTGAAGTACCATCATCTTCATATAATACAAATGAAGACTCTTTAGTTTCTGAAGGAAATATTTCAACAATCATGGCTGGATTCTCAACCTCATCGATATAATTCATTACAGGCATCTTGGGTATTATCGCGCCTTCCTCTACAAACATAGGAATGGTTTCTAGCGATACTCTATAATCTAAAGTAACTGGACCTTTGTAAGTTTTTGTTGGATTATTGAAGTCAACCCAAATGCCCTTTGGTAAATATACTTTTCTAGAACTCACATTTTCCTGAACTACTGGAGCTACCAAAAGTTTCTCTCCAAAGAAAAACTGATCATTAATTTCAATAGCCTTTTCATCTTTCGGAAACTCAATTGGTAAGGCCCTTAAAATTGGAATTCCTGTTTCATATGCCTCACGCGCATAAGTATATAAATATGGTATCAACTGATATTTAAGTTCGATAGCCTGCTTAGCTAAATGTTCAGCCTTTTCACCAAACAACCATGGCTCTACAGCATTATTCCCTTCATGATGAGCTCTACTTAATGGATTGAAAACACCAAATTGCAGCCAACGCACATATAATTCTGCAAACTCTTCATAGCTGGTTATATCTCCACAGTAACCCGAGATATCAGTTGTCCAAAAGGGAATCAGTCCCATTCCTGCCGATAATCCTAAGGGAATTTGATTTGCGAGATTCTCCCAACCATCTGTTACATCTTCTCCATTCCCACTATCACCTGACCAACCAAAAGTATATCGTTGCAATCCCGAATAGGCCGCTCTGGTCATTTGAAAAACTCTTTGATTTGGATTGTGCTTTTCAAACTGCTCGGTCACCACTTTATCCCAGGTTAAACCATAAACATTATGAATTTCTTCATGCATACCCAAATAATGCTTCATATGTAATCTATCAGTGCTTTCTTCATTACTCCAGGCTGGCTCTCCCATATCTGTCCAAAAACCTTTAATTCCATCTTCCAAAGTCTTTTGCTGCAGATTCCCCCACCAATCAGCTACTTCCGGTTTAGTAAAATCAACAACACCTGCATTACCTCCCCATGGCCAAGGCATATCATAAGCTAATTCGGTTCTATCATCTAAAACCAGATAGCCTTTATCATGAGCTTCTTGCCATTGAGCTTTTGTTTCCTGAGAAATAACTGGGTCTTGTGATACAATCACTTTAAACCCCTGCTTATTTAAATCAGATAACATTTCCCTAGGATTATCGTATCGATCATTGCGCCAATTAAAGTTTTGTAATCCTTCTACCCATCCAATATCCTGATAAATTATATCACATGGAATTCCTCGTTTTCGATACTCAGTAGCAATTTCCCTTGTAAGGTTCTCGTTAGTTAACATTCCTCTACTTTGTGACCAACCCAAGGCCCATTTTGGTGGCATAATTGGTTGTCCTGTCAACCTTGTGTAGCTTTTTATAATTTCCTTATAATCACTACCGTAAAAGAAATAGTAAATAAAAGCTCCTGCAGGGGCAGAAAATGACAGTTCGTTTTTAACTTCCTTCCCAAAATCAAACTTCGTTTTAAAAGTATTATCCAAGAAAAGCCCATAATTGTAATTACTCATAAAAAAAGGGATACTCTTATATAGTGGATCCTCAATCTCTGAATAGCACGGCTTATCACTATTCCACATAATAAATGACTTCCCTCTTCTATCTAAATCTCCTGTTTTTTCTCCTAGCCCTAAAAAATGCTCATCATCTCTAAGTTTTTTAGTGGTCTTAACCAGAGTTCCATCTATCCAATATGGCTGCAAATCAACATCTCCAAAAAGTAATCTTTGGTACTTATTAAAAATTTGAATTTTAAAAGGGTCCTTATAAATTATAACCCTCAATTTTTCTGTAAAGACTTCAAGATTTGTGGAAGACTGATTTACCTCTATACTGTAATCTTGATCAAAACTTTCATTAATTACCGCAAACGAAGCATTGTTTCTTTCAAAAAGGCCATCGGGAGAAAACCAAAATTTAATATTTTCTCCATCTAAAAACTTTAATCTCATTTTAGAACCATCATCCAGAGAAATCGTAACTCTATTTTTATCTTTCTCAAACCCTGTTATTACTTGTGAAGTTTGAGAATATGACTGAATTACAAAAGTTATTGAAACGACCAATAATAAAATTGTTCTCATAATGTTTTACTGTATTTATTGTTCAAGAACAATCATACTCCAGTATTCTAAATAAGGCACTGTAATTTGAATTGTGTTATCGTTTTGAATATATTCTACTTCTTTCGACGCTCCTCCTTTAAAATCTGGTGAAGCAAACCAAACTTTAGAAACCGAATGATCAACAGCGATAGACAAATCAAAACCTGCGAACGCATTCGGCTTTGTTTGGATTTTATTATTATCTCTCCAGCTAAGTGTATTAGTCCCGTCGAAATTTAATAATTGAATAACTGTCTTATTATCAATTTTTTTCCCGACCACTGAAGCATTGCCTGTTATTGGCGGCCAATTATTAAGACTAATACTCTTTGACGATACATCAGGTATAACAAAGTCTCCTCCATCCCTTAACAGGTTTTCATACGCCACCATAAAATCATAATACTCTTTTAAAGAATTTTTCAAATCATCTTGCATATATAAGTTGTTAAAAGGAAAATATTCTCTAGAAAGCATATGCTCTCCAAGCTCTAAATGAGAACCTCCGAATGCAAAAATTACAGCATCTGTTAACAATACACTAGGCGTATTAAAACTTCCCTCTGAAGCATCATAATTCATATAGGCTGCCAAAACTGTATTTAGTTGATTATTTGACATTTCTCTGTTTTCCAAGATAACCTGAACTAAATCGCTATATTGTATTCTGCTCCAAACCTCAGTATAAGCAAAATCTACGGGGGTTTTTAAAATATTATCTTGTCCGTATTGATCAACAGCATTTAGGACTATTTTCTTCTCAGGAAAGTGGGTTTTTAGATTATTTAAAAAATTCTCAAAACCAGTTTCCAAATCCATGAGATAACCATTGTAATCGTATAATAAACCTCTGTTTCCTAATTGATCTAAGTGCCATCCATCAAAATTTAAATTTGAATAAACATCTTCCGTCTTATTGAAAATATATTTCTGCCAATCTTGATTGGAAGGATTGGTCACCAAAATACTTCCTAAATCACCCAAATCATGTTTATCTGAATTTTTGTGATATTGATCTTTGAATGCTAACCATTCATTAGAAAAACCGTCCCCATTTTCTGGATGCCAAGCACCAAAAATTAAATTATAGAACATAGAAGCCATATTTAACTCGTGTCCAGCGTTAATGTAATTATTAACCGTTTCAAACTTTATTTCACGATTAAATAAATCAACCCAAGTACTTTCAGGGCTTCCATTAGCATCCAAAGGCAGCGGAATGTGATGTTTAGCATGCCAATCGTAATATTGTAAACCATTAACATGAAAATCCTTTAAATTATTCAAGACCTCATTTTGATTTTCTGAAGAAATATTTCCAAAACTAGAAAGAAAACCATAGCGCGGAAACTTAGTCCAATTGGAAGATACATCAACAGCAATGGTTCCTAAAACATCTTCATTTGCGATATCAACAAGTTCTACCATATAACCCCGAAAATCTTCTATTGGAGGTGTCCAATTCCAAGTAGTTGCAGACAAGGATTCTTCTGCAAGAACTTCCCCTAAAAACTTATATCTTATTATCGTGTTTTCACGCACTTCATCAACATGAAAACTTACTTCCTCGCCCGGCGCATACTTTGCTTTATCCTTTAACAGCCCTAAAGTCTCAGAATACATTTCTGGAGTTATACTTTCCTCTACTTCTAATTCTTGACTTTCGTTATTATCACAAGAAAAATTTAATACTAATAGAACTATTAAAAATATTGTGAATTTATTTTTTGATATTATTTTTCCCATTTTATTTATTTAAACTGTTATTGCTTAATTATTGTAATAACTTCTGTAACAAGGTTTACACGAATTTCATACGTACCTGCATCTCCCTCTTGCATCTTCCATTTATTATCTGGCCCATCACAACCTTGAGTATAAATAAAACTTGTATTTGTTATGGACTGGGAACTAGTTGCTGCGTTAATCCATTCTCCTCCACACCATTCTCCAATAAACTTTGAAATTTTAAATTCTCCAGTAGGATTATCAGCTCCTAATTCCCCAAGAAAAATGTATTCGCCATTAACATAATCCATTGGATCTGGATTGTTAATATTCCACCCGTTTGGTCCTCCATCGCCGATCAAATACAATGATACTTTGCTAAAGACGATTGTATTATTCTGGGTATCGACTATGATTCTGTACCTACCTTGATCTGCTTCACTAACACTCCACTTATTATCGACATCACAACCTGAGTTTTGATCTACAATACCATTTTCCAATATTTGATTATCCTGAAATGGTCGATACCATTCCCCACACCAGTCACCTAAGGCGCCTGCGAAAATTTTAAAATTTCCTGGATTAAGCTGTCCTTCATAATAAAACTCAAAAGGATTATCGCTGTTTTGATTAAATGCTACTGGTGAATCAATGTTCCATCCGCTCTCAGAAGCATCTCCAACTATCCATAAATTTGCGAAAGGGGGAGTTTTTACTGTAATCTCTACGACTTCTATTTTAATTGTCTTATTTAATAAGTCTACAGTAATTTTATATTCCTGATCATTCTCTAAGCTTTGATCAATTGACCACTGTAAATCATCTCCACTTCCTCCTTCGTTATAAATGATTTTGCCAGAATCAATTGCGTCCTTTGTATAAAAATCTTGACACCAACAACCATCTTGACTTACTGCGAACTTAAAATTCCCTGAAGTTAAATCGCCTCTATAAACAAAGACACCCCTTTGTGTTGTTGAGGCTGTCAACTCTGTTGCATTGGATATATCCCAACCGTTTGGAGTGGCATCTCCAACTATAAATAGTTTATTTGAAACTGGTTTAAAAGTTGTTACATTAAAATTAGCTGAAGCCACTTGATCTGAAACCAATTCATTAGACACTTTAGCAGTAACTCTTGCCTTTAAATCATATGTCTTGTCAACATCTAAACCATAATCGAGAAGCGCCCTATTTAAATCACCAAATCTAACTTCATGTGAAAATGTGTTCTGCACATTATCTACAAAAATTGCTATTGGGTTTGAAAAATCACCATCGACCAAATCCAAGTCTAGTCTATATTTTATGGCTGCTCCAGTACTTTTATTCGATCCACTAGACCAATTAAATACCACTTTATTATTGAAAAACAGTTCTTCTAACACCATTTCAGAATTAGAAAGTGTCACTTCTAAAACGTCATCTGTATCAAAAGTGTTATCAACTAAATCATCATTACAGGATAGAGAAACAAGCGTTAAAACACTTATCATTACCCAAATGATATTCTTAAATATATTTTTATTCTTCATCGTTTTCTTTTTTAGTAACCAGGGTTTTGAGTTAGTTTTGGATTTCTATCAATTTCTATCTGTGGCACTGGAAATAGTAAATGTTTTTGGGAAGCATTGGATTTACCTATAGAATGTAAAAAGTCTAAACCATATTGACCATTATTGACACGTATTAAATCGAACCAACGTTGCCCTTCAAAAGCTAATTCTAACCTACGCTCTTTTAAGACAGCTTCTCTAAAATTAATTTGGCTTAAACCTGGTTGAATGTCGTCAAGACCTGCTCTGTTTCTTATCCTGTTTAAATAATTTTCGGCTTGTAATGTCTGACCCAATTCATTTAACGCTTCTGCCTTCATTAACAATACATCTGAAAAACGTAATACCGGAAAGTTAAGAGGACTGTTGTCATATGAGGGAATTAGGCTTAGTGGAACTAAAAATTTACGAACATTATACCCTGTATAGGAGTATTCACTTTGGTAATCTTTCCCGTCAAAATCAGGACACCCTTCATAAAGTGTTGTAACTTCTTTTCTTGAATCTCCTTCCTCATATTGATCCATAAACTCTTGAGTGGGCTGATTCCAACCAAAACCACCACCAACAAAATTTGCACCTCTTGGTCCCATAAATGGGCTAGCCCATGAAGCTTGATTTTCATTATCCCAGAAGCTATAACCTCCGTCTGATGCAAATTGTATTTCGAAAATAGATTCTTTTGAATTTTCATTATTAATATCAAAATTATCCGCATAGTTATCATTTAGATCATAACCTAAAGACTCTACTTCTGTTGCCATATTTAAAGCCTCTTGATAATTACCTAAAGTTAAATGTACTTTAGCCAATAATCCGTATGCAGCCCCTTTTGATGCTCTTCCTAAATCTTGTTGACCATATGATGATTTTTTTGGCAAAAGCTGAGCAGCGCTCTCTAAATCATCTATAATCAAATCATAAATTTCTTTTACAGGATTCCTTACTGGAAATAAATCGTCATCAGAACTTAGAGGCGTGGTAACCAATGGAACATCTCCAAAATAACGTGCTAAAATGAAGTAGTAATGAGCTCGTAAAAAATGAGCTTCACCCATACTTCTATTTTTAATAGCAGTATCTATATCCAAGGTAGGAGCCGTTTCCAAAACTATATTTGACATCAAAATACCTGGCCAAGGGCCCCTCCACAGATCTAAAACTCCTGCATTATCTGGTTGAGTTGTAAAATTGGACATATTTTGTGTTTCAATTCCATCAGTACCTCCACCGGCACCGACGATGCTGTTACCTGCCATAATATCAGATGTCCACATTCTTAAATTATATAATTTTGGCCATTGCAATGGTTGATAAGCACCATTAACAACCGTTACCAGTTCCTCAGCTGTCCGAGGATAGTTTTCTGTATTTATTGTATCAAGTGGTTGTTTATCTAAAAAGTCTTCACTACAGCTTGTTATAATTGTGAAGCCGAAAATTATAAGTATGATATTTATATGTTTCATAGTATATTTTTTAAAATCCAACGGTTGCTCCTAAGGTGAATGTTCTTGTTATTGGATAAATATTATTATCAATACCATTTGGACCTATTTCCGGATCGAAACCAGAATAATTTGTGATTGTAAATAGGTTCTGAGCTGAAATGTAAAGCGTTGCATTATTGAAAAAGGATTTTTTAAAATTGTCTACTGGAATCGTATAAGACAAGTTCACATTTTTCAATCTTAAGTAAGATCCATCCTCAATGTATCTTGTTGACTGCCTGTTATTATTATTTGGGTCGCCAAAAATTGCTCTCGGCATCGTATTACTGCTTCCTGCTCCTTGCCATCGGTCTAAAACCGCTGTTGATTGATTGGTTGTAACAGACATATTCTCTGTATACAATCTATTAGCGTTAAATATATCATTACCATATACGCCTTGAAAAAAAACACTTAAATCAAAATTTCCTATTTTAAATGTATTGTTGAATGAATAGGTGAAGTCAGGATTTGGATTACCTATAAAAGTTCTGTCATCATCATTTATTACTCCGTCGCTATTCAAATCTTTAAAACGTATATCACCTGGTGCTGTACTTGTAAATGAATTTATTCCTGGGGTTTGAAGAGCAGCATTATTTACTTCTTCTTGAGTTTGAAATATACCATCCTGAACAAACCCATAAAAAACATTAATTGGATAATTTGGTTGTATTCTCGCCAATGTATAATTTAACCCAATACCTCCTGTAGTAAGTGGTGTATCGCTATTTATACTGAGTACTTCATTTTTATTATATGCGAAAACAAAATCTGTAGACCACTTAAATTTATCCTTCCTAATATTATTAGTAGTAAGCACAACTTCTATTCCTTGGTTTCTAATTTTTCCTGCATTAATAAATGGCACAAAAACATCAGAGTAACCAGAAGTAACCGGCACTGTTTGAGGCACCAACATATCTTCTGTGTTTTTAATATAACCGTCAATTGTTAAATCAACTATATTATCAAACAAGCTTGCATCTAAACCAATATTGAATTGTTTCTGTGATTCCCATTTAACATTAGAATTAGGAAGTACGGTTGGTACAGCTGCCGTCACGAAGGTGTTATTAAAATTATAGAGGTTTGTATTATATGATGATGCAAAAGAATAATTACCTATATTTTGATTACCTGTTATACCATAACCTATTCTTAATTTTAAGTCATTTATACTTTTTGAATCTTCAAAAAAACCTTCTTCGGTTACTCTCCATGCCACAGATGCCGATGGAAATGTTCCATATTTATTACCTTCACCAAACCTTGAAGAACCATCTCTACGAACTGTAGCCGTTAGATAGTATTTATTTTTATAATCGAATTGCCCCCTAGCAAAATATGAAAATATTGACCATTCAGACCCACTTCCATTAATGGTAGGTTGTAATAAGCCATTATTAATTGTTTGAGCATTTTCACTAGTGAACCCTTGTACAGAGCCACTGATATATTTAAATTGATTTTCCTGGGCACTTGTACCTAAAACCCCTGTTATAGAACTTCCATCTTCGAACTCCTTATTAAAGGTTAAAGTATTATCCCAAAGTAAGGTTAAGCTCTTATTTGAACCTTCCGCTAAAAATGCATTAGGAGATACTTTTGAATCCCAACTATATGAAGGAGCCCAAGTTCGCGTATCCCAAAAATTTGCCTCGACTCCAAGAATAGATTTAAATTTAAAATTCTTTAAAAACCCTAACTCTCCATATATATTTCCCTGGAGATTATACCCTTTAGTGGTATTCTCTACGATATTTGATTTCCCTATTGGGTTATCCAAATCTCCTGAGTAAATTGGCTGCCCTATTGGTCCTGAGTAGTTCCCATTCTCTCTAAAAATAGGTTGTGTAGGCAGAGAAAGAATAGTATTTTGAATACTATTATCTCCATTTTTTTTGATATCATAATTTAACTTCAAACTATTACCAAACTTCAAGTTATCATTAATTTGAGTATCACTATTAAACTGCATTATATATCTTGTATACCCCGAATTGATTATGATTCCATCCTGATCAAAAATGTTAATGGAGGTATACAAATTAGATTTATCAGATCCTTGGGAATATGAAAGTGTTATGTTACTTTGTCTACCTGTAGTAAAAAAAGCATCTAACCAATCTGTACCAGAACCTAAAGAAGAAGGGTTCGTAAATTCCGGATTGGGTAGTAAATTTCCATTAACTAACATTTCATTACTTAACAATGCAAATTGTCGCGCATTTAAAACATCTATGGTATTTGTCGCCTGCTGAAATCCGGTAAATGTATCAATACTTAATTGTCCTTGCCCCTTCTTACCTCTTTTGGTAGAAATAATTATAACCCCATTTGATCCTCTCGCACCATAAATCGAAGTCGCTGAAGCATCTTTTAAAACCTGTAGAGATTCTACATCCTTCATATTAACCTGATTTAACCCACCATTTAAAGGCATACCATCCACTACAATTAGAGGATCATTATTTCCAATAGTTCCTGTACCTCTAATTCTAAAAGTTGGATTGTTTCCTGGCTGACCAGATGTCGTAATGGTTACTCCGGCCGCTCGACCTTGAATCGCATCACCGATATTTGAAGCTGGTTGTTTTTGAACATCTGCCATTTCTATAGCAGATAGGGAACCTGTTAAATCTCTCTGCTTGGATTCTCCATAGCCAATAATTACAACCTCATCTAAAGAAGACACATCAGGAACTAACTTAATCGATATAGGATTTTTACTTGTATTTAGGATTTGAGTCTTGTAACCGATATAACTAATGACGAGATTTGCATTCACACTACGAACTGTGATTTCAAAATTTCCATCAAAATCAGAAATCACTCCGTTCGAAGTATTTTCTTCAACTATTGACGCTCCTGGAAGTGGTGTATTAAATTCATCTAAAATTTTACCAGTTACTTTTAACTGATTTAATTCTTGTGATGAAATTTTCAAAGAATAGAATAGAGTTATAAAGAATAATAAATACTTTAATTTCTTTATCCTATTAAGTAGTTTTAGTTTAGTTTTTTCATTCATCTTAAAATTAGTTTGAGTTAATTTAGAATATAATTGAGTTAATTTGAAACAACTCATTAACAAATGAACAAAAAAACACATCCTAAAAGACGCTCTTAAAAAAACGTATAGATAAATATGAATAAAACAGGACAAACAAAAAAACTAAATATCTGAAAATTAATATTTTAAAATATATAAAACAACAATTTTAATATAGATTATTAAACTAAAACAATGTCCAATTTAAAAGAAATTTAAGCTCTTATTGAAGTGTTTTCGTTCAATTTAAGATCAAATTTCTCGTTTTCAATTAAAGATTTGTTCCGAACTTTAGTTTTAAATGCATAAATGGAATTGACTGAATAACCGAGTATTTGGGCTATTTTCTCATTGTGAGTAACCCCCAATCTGATTAGGGCAAAAATGCGAAGTTCTTTGTTTAATATTTGATTTTCTTTCAGACGAATTTGTTGACCTTCCTTCATTAACGAATTAAATTCATTGATGAAATTTGGAAAAAGATTTATAAATGCAGTGTCAAAATTATGTAATAATTTGTCCTTTTCTTTTCTTGGATTATATTTGGACAAATGATACTTAACCTTTTCATATTCTCCCAAATCAAGATAACTATCAACCTTTATTATTAATTCGTTAAACTTTTCAAATATATCATCGTACTCCGTAAAAAAGAATCCTAAATACTCTTCTTTGATTTTATTAGCTTCAAAAAGTCTGGAATTTACCTGAATGATTTCATTATTGCTCTCATTTAGTTTCTTGTTCACTTCTAACAACACTACATTTTTATCCTGAAGTTCATTGTGAGCATTAGCTATAACTTTTTTCGCCTTTTGAAGCCTTTTGAACTGAATAATTATTATTCCTGTAAAAAGCAACACTATTATAAGAAAAACGGTAACTCCAACATATTGCCAGTATAATCTTGTTTTTTCTCGCTCTATATTTTTTAAAATTTCTTGTTCAATTAGTGGTAAAACAGCTCCTATTTGAAGTTTTCGCTGTTGTGCCCCATAAAATCTGGAATCATCGTAGGCTTTGTTAATAACTAATGAAGCATTTAATAAATCGCCCTTTTTAAATAGAAGTTCAGCTAGCCTAATCATGGCCAAAGACTCCTTTGTAGAGGTTCTTACATCGTTTATGGTTGCTAATGTAAAATGCTCGATAGCCGCATTAGGTTTATTCTCTATACTATAAATTTCACCCAGCATAAAATGGGTTAAGGCCAAATCATGTGCCGAATTTTCCGCTTTTAACAAGTCCTCAAAATCCAACTGAGCTTCCTTATATTTTTTACTCTTGAGCTTATTGAAAGCTACCAGAAAACTATAATAGAACGTTCCTTTTTCAGTTAACAAGACGGCTTTGTTCCTATACTTCTTTGCTAGTTCATCATAATCATCATTAAAATAGGGTAGATTACTATATTCAGCCATATCACTGTAACATCTTCCCATTATACCATAATAATAAGAAGCTATTTCTTTAGTTATATTCGTAGTATCAATAGAATTTAAATAATCAAATCCCTCTTTATACATACCCCCAGAAACACATATATCGGCTAAATTTAAATACGCCCTATTTTGAAGCTGCTTATCTCCAACTGACTCTGCAATTCGTTTTGTCTGTAATGCATAACTGAAAGCTGAATCCCTTTTAAAAACAATATATTGCCCGAATAACTCCTGACTTAAATTGAATCTCTCTGTCAGATTGGTTTTATCTAAACTATTTAGCCGTAAGTTTAATTCCTTTATATTCAAAACCTTAGATGAATCGTAGATATCAACAGAATCTAAAACCTTCTTTAAGACTATAAAAGAATTATTTGATTGTCCAATTACGAGGCTACTAGAAAGGCATAACAAAATAAAAAAGAGCCTGTTCAATTTTAATGCGCAGTAAAATATTTTCTCCATCTCTATTTTAAATATCTACAAAAAATAAAGGTATTGAATTATTTAAACTTATTTAAGCATCAGCAAACAAGCTATCCTTTAAAAAAAATTGTAGCACTATTATATTAAACTGTGGAAAGCATTTAAATATTAAACTCCACTGTTTAAAAATCAATTAAGAATACAATAATGCCAGATAGCTTTTTTAGCAAGGATAATTTTGAATTATACTAAAAAGACAATAAAACAAAAGATTAATCGCTGTTAACTAATTACACCAATAACTAGTAAACTAATGAAAATCATTCGGTGCCCTTTCTAATAAAGTCAATAATTGGTTTTAGATGTCTAATAAAGTGATTAGGTGCTAAGTCAAACCAAAGCTTCACCTCACCTGTTTGATGACCATCAACTTTCAATTTATTTTTAATTTTGAAATCTAAACAATTAACTCCGGAAAGATATTTTTCTTCACCATTACTATAAATGAATTTATTGAAATTACTTTTCAGATAAAATCTAAAATATAAATAGGTTCCCTTAGACAACTTGTCTAAACTATGTGATTTCAAAAATCTAGCATATCTCATGCCCTTAATTTTCACAATATTTTCTTTTGGCATTTCAAAAAACAAATGCTCATTACCCTTATCATCAAAAGCGGTTAATTTAACCACATTAAGCTCCATTTCAGAAACACCCTCATTAAAAGACCATTCATTTATTAATATAACTTCCTTTGTATTAGTAACCGAATTAGTGTAAAAATATGGGTTAATAACTACAGAATTAGGAACATATTGATTTGGATATAATTTACGTGCCTTCATAACAAAATAATTTTAAATTATACAATTTAAAGTTACGTTGATATAACTCTAAAAACAATAACACAATTAGCCACTTTGTATCCAATATTAACTGTAAAACAACACCATAAGACCAATAAAAACAATGGTTTTCATTTTTAATTTTGTCTTCAAAATCAATTAATGAACAGAGGATATAATAAATTAAATGATCCAGAAGAGTATCTATTTAACCCAAATTTTAATGTATAATTTTTTAGCAGTAATTGAAAACATATAACACCTAAATATATCTTAAACTGACATATTTGTAATATTTTTGACTAACAGAACCATAAATTATGGTCCGCATTTTCAATCATCATGAGAAATCTTATTCTTTTTTTTATCTCTATAGTTTCTATTATTATAATTTCTTGCAGTGAAATAAATCATAAAAAATACAGAATAGGGTTTTCTCAATGCTTGAGTGATCAGATGTGGAGAAATGCAATGAATCATTCTATGCAAATTCAAGCATCTCTGAATCATAATGAGATTAATCTTTCAAGGTTTGAAGCTCATGGTAGCACTAAACTACAAATAGCGCAAATAGAGGAAATGATTAAGAATCAATATGATTTGATTATTGTTTCTCCCCTTGTTCAAGATAGTATTGTCCCTGTTATTGAAAAAGCATTCGATGCCGGAATACCGATTATTCTTTTAGATCGAAAAATTAATTCTGACAAATACACTGCTTTTGTTGGGGCTGACAACTTAGAAGTAGGACAAACAGCTGCCAAGTACATTATATCTAACTCTCAAGAGAAAAACATACATGTTTTAGAAATAAAAGGTGTTGGAAACTCGTCTCCTGTAGAAGAAAGAAGCTTAGGTTTTCATCATGAAATTCAAAATAATCCAAATATTAACATTGTTAAAACTATTGAAGGAGTCAATCCTTCCGAAATAGTAAAAACTTTAGATTCCTTAGGACCTAGAGGTATCGATTATATTTATGCCTTTAATGATCAATTGGCCAAACAAGTTTGGGACTTAACCAATAAATTACAGTTTGAAAAAAAACTAAAATTCATAGGTGTTGATGGATTAAACATTCCTGATGGAGGCATAGGATTGGTCCAAAACAATATTCTAAATGCAACAATTTTATACCCCACTGGTGGTGATGAAGCTATTAGACTTGCTTTAAGAATATTGAACGGAGAAAAGGTTCAAAAAAATAATATTTTACGAACAACTGTGATTGATTCTAAAAATGCGGAAATCATGAAGAATCAATTAGACAAGATAAATCAACATCAAGAAGACATTGTCGCCCAACAAAACAAAATCAATGAACAAGAAAAAACATATTCTACTCAAACGAACATATTAAAACTTGTTCTAGGTCTTTTAATTACCAGTATTCTACTTGGTTCCTTTAGTATATATTCTGGTTTTAAACTTCGTAAAAAAAAGCGTGAGTTAGAACTAAGAAATAATAAAATCACAATCCAACAGGAACATATTCAAAAAATAAGTGAAGCTAAAACTAACTTTTTCACCGGTCTCTCACATGAATTTAAAACACCTATTACTCTAATCCTCTCTTCTATTGAATCAATTTCAGACAATAAATCAATTAGAGACAATAAATTAATTAGAGAGGTAGGTTTAATATTTAACAATTCTAAAAGATTATTAAGACTTATAAATCAACTCATTGACTTTCGAAAAATAGAAGACAGAAAATTCATTTTGAAAGCATCAGAAACCAACTTGTATCAATTTTCAAAATCTATTTTTAAAGATTTTGAACGTGAAGCTCAGAAAAGGAATATTAAATTTTCTATTAACACAAACAATGAATTTTTAAAAGTTTTCATCGATAGAAATTTAATGGATAAGGTATACTTTAACATTTTATCTAATGCGTTTAAGTTCACTCCTAACAATGGTACAATTAGCATTGATATCATAGATGAAGAAACTAATTTTGTAAAGATCCATTTTAGCGATTCTGGTATTGGTATTCCTGATACAGAAATGGATAAGGTTTTCATGCCCTTCTTTCAAGGTTCAAATAATAAAAAATCTAGCTCAGGCATTGGTTTACACCTTTCTAAAGAATTTATTGAATTGCATAAAGGTACTATTGAAGTAAATTCTAAAAATGGAGCGGAATTCATTATATCATTATATAAAGGCGATGTACACTTAAGTTCTGATGAAATAATTTATGAGCCTGACATAATAGAAAACCCTACTTTAAGTTTTGAGACTGACTACGAAGATGACGCTTTTATTCTTAAAAATGATATAGATGAAGACAACAAAAACACCTTATTAATAATAGAAGACAATCCTGATCTCATAAGATACCTGAACAATAAACTTTCTGCTGAATTTATTATTGAAACATGCGATGGGCATGGAGCCATTGAAAAGGCTTTTGAACTGATCCCCGATATAATTATTTGCGATGTTAACTTACCTGATAAAAATGGATTCGAAATATGCGACATTCTAAAAAAGGATTTAAGAACATCACATATTCCTTCTATTATTTTAACCGCATACGATAGTAAAGAATCATACATTCAAGGGTTAGATTCGGGTGCAGATTTGTTCCTGACAAAACCTTTCAGTTTTACCATACTTTACAGATCCATTAAAAACTTACTTTTTAACAGAGAAAAGTTGCGTAGGCATCACATAAAAAACATTTATAAAACAGAACCCACAAATGACCTTGCTAATTCTGAGCAAGAATTTATTAATGACATGAATAAATATGTTCATGAAAACATTGATGATTCCAGTTACAATGTAGAACAATTAGCTTCGGATCTAGGTATATCGAGAGTACAGCTTTATAGAAAAGTAAAGGCTATATTAAATATTAACGTCAGTGACTATATTCAAAATCTACGATTAGAAAAAGCAAAAATATTACTTCAGGAATCGACGCTTTCAATATCTGAAATAGCTTATTCGGTAGGATTTTCATCCCCAAGTTATTTCTCTCTAACCTTTAAAAATAAATTTGGTAAATCTCCAAAAATGTACAGAAAAAAATAACAGTTTCTTAATATCATATTGATTGTACTATCATATTAATACCAGTATTTTATCCCTAAACACAAGTATTTTACCATACAAAGATGTAACTATTTTTATAATTTCATATAAAAACGAACAAAAAAACACAACATCAATTAATTGAAAATCAAAACAATAAGATCAAATTAAGTTCATTTACAATTATGTAACAATTCTTATACGGTTTACTATGTTGGATATCTAGTTTTATAGAAATTAATTTTCCAACTAAATTATGAATAAGAAAATATTGATCTGGTCTATCACGGCCGCACTTGCTGGTTTCCTATTTGGCTTTGATACAGTTGTTATATCTGGCGCAGAAAAAACATTACAACACATATGGAACTCATCTGATGTTTTTCATGGAACCGTAGTAATAGGTATGGCTTTGTGGGGAACTGTTATAGGAGCTTTACTTGGTAGCTTTCCAACAAATAAATTAGGACGCAAAAAAACCCTAATCTGGATAGGTGTATTTTACACGGTTTCTGCTATTGGCTCTGGTTTAGCCAATGACCCATATACCTTTGCTTTATTTAGATTTTTAGGCGGCTTGGGTGTTGGGGCTTCTACTATTGCTGCTCCTGCATACATCTCTGAAATAGCACCAGCAAAAGACAGAGGGAAACTGGTAGGTTTATATCAGTTTAATATTGTATTCGGCATTTTAATAGCCTTCTTGTCAAATTATTTATTAAATGATATTGGAGAAAACGCCTGGAGATGGATGGTTGGTATTGAAGCCATTCCTGCAGCCCTATACACAATTATCACTTTAAGTATTCCGAAAAGTCCAAGATGGTTATTAACCAAATTAAGAAACAGTGAGGCCAAAAATGTTCTTCGAGTTATTAACCCGGGAGTAGATCCAGAACAATTAATGATGGAGATTAAAGATGAAATGAACAACACCATTCCTAACGAAAATATTTTCATGAAGAAGTATAGACTTCCTTTAATCTTAGCTTTTCTAATTGCTTTTTTCAATCAATTATCAGGTATCAATGCGTTGCTTTATTACGCGCCTAGAATACTAACCGAAGCAGGATTAGAAGAAAGTTCAGCCCTTTTAAGTAGTATTGGTGTCGGTATAACCAATTTACTCTTCACACTATTAGGGATCACACTTATTGATAAGTTGGGCAGAAAACAGCTAATGTACATCGGGTCTTTTGGATACATTATATCATTATCACTTGTGTCTGCAGCATTTTTCTTCAATTGGGAAGGTGGAGCTGTTCCAATATTTTTATTCTTATTCATCGCAGCTCATGCTATCGGTCAAGGAACTGTAATTTGGGTATTTATTTCTGAAATTTTCCCGAACCATTTAAGAGGATACGGTCAATCCTTTGGCAGTTCTGTACACTGGGTATTGGCTGCGGTAGTTCCTTCTTTAGTTCCAGTGTTATTTTCAACCATTGGAGCCGGTATGGTTTTCTTAATTTTCGCTATAATGATGGTGTTTCAACTTCTATTTGTGATTTTCATGATGCCTGAAACCAAAGGTATTTCTTTAGAACAATTAGGAAAAACTTTGATTAAAACAGACAATTCAAAGACTCTCAAAAAAGTAGCCAGTGTTGCCGTAATAATGTTTTTCACTTTCTCATGTAAAGAAACTACAAAATCTAGCTTAGATAGCGAAACCACATCCGAGAATATAGTTTATACAGAAGAAACTTTATACCGTCCAAACTTCCATTTTACCCCCAAAGAAAACTGGATGAATGACCCTAACGGTATGTTTTTTTTAAATGACACATATCACCTGTTTTTTCAATACTACCCAGAAGGAAATAAATGGGGTCCTATGCACTGGGGGCATGCTACAAGTAAAGATTTGATAACATGGACAGAAAATCCTATAGCTCTATATCCCGATGAACTAGGTTATATTTTTTCTGGTAGTGCAGTAGTAGACCTAAAGAACACTTCTGGATTTGGAGATGGTACAACTCCTCCTATAGTGGCTATTTTTACCCATCATGATCCAATTAAAGAAAGAAAAGGTCTTATTGATTTCGAGAATCAAAGTATAGCCTATTCAATTGACGAAGGAAAAACATGGATTAAGTATGCAAATAACCCTGTCTTAAAAAACCCAGGAATTAAGAACTTTAGAGACCCTAAAGTGGTTTGGGACGAAGACCATCAACAATGGGTTATGGCACTTGCTGCGGATGACAGAACCAAATTTTACAGCTCTAAAAATTTAAAGGAATGGGCGTTCATTTCTGATTTTGGAAACGACATTGGTGCCCATGGCGGGGTTTGGGAGTGTCCTGATTTTTTTCCAATGCAATCCGAAAATTCTAATGAAACCAAATGGATTCTTCTTCAAAGTTTAAATCCCGGTGGTCCAAATGGAGGATCTGCAACGCAATATTTCATTGGTGACTTTGATGGCAAGACATTTAAACTTGATGAAGACTTTAAAAAGCAGTTAGATTTAAAAAAGGCTATCTGGTTAGATCATGGAATGGATAATTATGCTAGTGTTACTTGGAATAATGCCAACGGTAAAAACCCAATTTCTATAGGATGGATGTCTAACTGGTTATATGCACAAGATGTGCCCACCGAAACCTGGAGAAGTAGCATGACTCTCCCAAGAGAACTAAAACTAAATAAAACTGAAAATGGATTTTTAATTTGCTCTGAACCTGTTGATCAATTAGAAAATTATTATTCCGATAAAATCACCAAAGAAGACATAGAATTTAAAGAAAAAACAGTTTTAATCGACGGTAAAACTATAGACTTAACAAAGTCTGTAATAGATATAAAACTAACCAATTTAACTGCTGACGCATATACTTTCACGCTTTCTAATACTATTGGAAACAACCTGAAATTCGGACTAGATAATATTGAAAAATATCTTTTTATAGATCGTCAATCATCAGGGCTAACAAATTTCTCTGAAGCATTTGGAAAACACGTTACGAAGGCCCCTCTTACCAAAGAATATCAAGAAGCCAGGATAAAAATCATATTAGACAAAACATCGATAGAGCTTTT
The DNA here is from genome assembly GCF_014596935.1 of Aestuariibaculum suncheonense. GTDB lineage: Bacteria > Bacteroidota > Bacteroidia > Flavobacteriales > Flavobacteriaceae > Aestuariibaculum > Aestuariibaculum suncheonense. The sequence goes on from NZ_JACVXC010000004.1 coordinate 167,631, forward strand.
CTTTAACAATGGTCAAGAGGTGTTAACTGAAATATTCTTTCCAAATGAACCTTTCGACAAGTTAACAATAGAATCTTCAAGAAAAGAAGCTAAAATTTCAACTTTAAACGCGAATAAACTAAACATAAATAACAACTAACTATTAAAAACTAAATCATGAAGTATAAATTAATTATTTTATTCTTTCTACAGTTCTCAGTCCTTATGGCTCAAGATCTGGATATTAAGGGAAAGGTAGTATCTGCTGAAGACAATATGCCTTTACCTGGTGTTGCGGTTATTATAACTGGTACTTCAAAAGGAGCTGTAACCGATTTTGATGGAGACTTTATTCTAAATGGCGCATCAAAAGGAGATGTACTTCAATTCAGTTACCTTGGTTTTATTACTCAAGAGGTAACGGTTGGTGATAATTTGACAATGAATATCGCTATGAAACCGGATAATCAACAATTAGAAGAAATCGTTGTAACAGGTTATACAAAACAAAAAAAGGCAGACATTACAGGAGCTGTTGCGGTGGTTGATGTCGACGAACTAAACAAACAAACTGAACCAAACCCCATTAAAGCTTTACAAGGTCGCCTTGCAGGGGTTAACATCTCCACAGATGGGTCTCCTAGTGGTGGAAATACTAGAATTAACATTCGTGGTATTGGTACTTTGAATAACACTGACCCGCTTTATGTTATTGATGGTGTCCCTACCAAAGCAGGAATGCACGAACTTAATCCAAACGACATTGCATCGATACAAGTGCTTAAAGACGCTTCGTCTGCAAGTATTTATGGTTCTCGTGCTTCTAACGGTGTTATTATAATAACAACAAAACAAGGAAAAGAAGGTAAAACAAAAATCAACTTAAATTATTACACTTCATTCTCTGACTATGCCAACAAACTGAATGTATTAAATGCATATGAATACGGACAAGTTTTATGGCAAGCCAATATTAACGATGGTATAAATCCGAATTCTAACAACTTAAGTTACCAATTTGATTGGGGAGTAATTGATGGGCAACCAACACTATTTAATGTTCTAGTTCCTGAATATTTAGATGATGCTCAAACAATAAAAGCATCGAATACCGATTGGTATAATGAAATTTCACAACAAGGTAGAGCCAACTCCTTAGATTTATCAATGTCCAATGGTTCCGACAAAGGAGCATACATGTTTTCTTTAGGCTATTACGACAATAACGGAATTGTAAAAACAACCGAATTCAAAAGGATATCGGCCAGAATGAATTCGTCTTATAATTTCTTTGACAACAAATTAAAAATTGGTGAAAACTTCACTATTAACAGAACTAATGAAGTAACTGACCCAGGTGTACTTGACCCTGCACTAAGAGCATTACCAATTATCCCAGTTCGAACTGTAGACGGACAAGGTTGGGGTGGTCCTGTAGGTGGTATGAACGATAGACAAAACCCTGTTAGAGTTCTGGATTACAACAAAGATAATGGCTATAAATATTTACGTCTTTTTGGTAACACCTTTGCAGAATTAACCCCTATTAAAAACCTGAGCCTTAGAACCAGTTTTGGTATAGATTACAATAATTATTATAAAAGAGCCATACAACGCAGCTATGTTTCAGGGTATTTAAAGAATGATCAAAATGCTGTTAATATAGATAAATCGAACACCGTAAAATGGACTTGGACAAATACAGCTCAATACGACATTAAGAAAAACAACCATAACATCAACATCCTTGCAGGTACAGAAATGTACAAAGAAGACTTTGAAAACACATGGTTACGAAAAGAAGACTTTTTAATTGAAGATCCCGACTATTTCTACCCTGATGCAGGAACAGGAGAATCTTACACAGGAGGCTCTGCGACTTCATACAGTTTACTTTCCTATTTTGGTAAAGCCTCATATGATTACGACGGAAGATATTTATTTTCTGCAACACTAAGACATGATGGTTCTTCACGATTTGGAAAAAACAATCGCTTTGGTACTTTCCCTGCATTTTCAGCGGGATGGAGAATCAGCAACGAAGCCTTCGCTGAGAAACATCTTAAATTCTTTTCCGATTTAAAACTTAGAGCCGGATGGGGTCAAACAGGTAATCAAGAAATTAGTAATGAGGCCATATATTCACTTTACCTTGCCAATTACGCTGGAGGAGACCCTACATGGAACACGTCTTATGGCACGGCATATGATCTTTCGGGTGCTGGAAGTGGTCTTCTAAATTCAGGTTTTATTGCTATCCAAACAGGAAACGATGATTTAAAATGGGAAACTACAACACAAACCAATTTAGGTCTGGATTTTGGATTCTTAAACAATGCCTTAACAGGTAGTATAGATATCTACAAAAAGAACACGGAAGACATCTTAGTTTTACCTCCATACTTAGCAATTATTGGCGAAGGCGGTAACCGTTGGGTAAATGGAGCTTCAATGGAAAATGAAGGAATAGAATTCGCTTTACAATACAAGCATTTAACAGATTATGGTTTTAGATATGAAATCTCCGGAAACATCGCAGCTAATCAAAATAAAATTACAGTACTTCCTGATGAAGTAAAAAACAATTATGGAGGAAATGGTCAGGATGACAACATACTTGGTAGGCCTATCAACTCCATGTATGGTTATGTAGCTGATGGATTATTCAGATCCAACCTAGAAGTTGAAAACTCAGCCATCCAACCAGGTAAAGATCTTGGTCGTATAAGATATAAAGATTTAAATGAGGATGGATTAATTGATGATAAAGACAGAACTTGGATAGGTAACCCTAATCCTGGATTCACCTACGGTTTCAACCTTTCTTTAGAATATAAAAACTTCGATCTAACAACCTTCTGGCAGGGTGTTGGAAACGTAGACGTAATTAATCAAACTAAATATCAAACAGATTTTTGGAGTGTTGATGATGTAGGATCTAACAAAGGGGCTCGATTATTAAATGCCTGGTCTCCACAAAACTTAAATACGGATATTCCAGCATTGACCACAATTGACAACAATGCAGAATCTCGTTTTTCTACATACTATATTGAAAATGGAAGTTATCTAAAACTTCGAGTATTACAGTTAGGATACTCGCTTCCGCAAGACCTCTTGACTAATTACAGTATTAGTAATTTCAGAATGTATGTTAATGCACAAAACCTATTAACAATTTCATCATCAGACTTCACAGGTGTAGACCCTGAGAATCCTGGATTTGGTTATCCCCTACCTCTTACATTCACCTTTGGTCTAAACATTTCACTTTAACAAAACTCATAAATCATGAAAAAGATTATATATATATTTAGCTGTCTGGCCTTAACATTAACAATTTCTTGTGAAGACTTTCTTGACAACACCCCAAAAAGTGTTCTTTTCGAAGAAAGCCTTGTAACTCCAGAGAATGTAGAAGGTTTTATTACATCGGCGTATGCAGCTTTAGGCAACGATCATTACGATACTCCTTTTAGTCTTTGGCCTTATGGTAACGTGAGATCTGACGACGCATATAAAGGAGGAAGCGGAACAAACGATATTCAAGCTTTTCACTTTTTTGAAGTTTCTAATAATATTCGAACAGATTTTGGGGAATTAGACAGGTTATGGTATAACTGCTACGTTGGTATTTCAAGAGCAAATAAGGCCATTGGAGCATTAAACAAAATTGATGAAAACGACTTCCCTTTAAAATCAACCAGACTAGGCGAAATGCATTTCGTTAGAGCACATTTTTACTTCATGCTAAAAGTGATGTTTAAACATGTTCCTTATGTAACTGAAGCAACTTTACCAGAGGAATACAATCTTATATCAAATAGAGATTTATCCGATAATGAGCTATGGGAAGCCATTGCTTCAGATTTTGAATATGCAGCAAATCATACACCTGATAGTCAAGCTCAAGTTGGTCGAATCAACAAATACGCTGCATATGCTTATTTAGCAAAAACGAGATTATATCAAGCCTATGAGCAAGATGAAAACTATAATGTGACAAACATTAACCAACAAACATTACAAAAAGTAGTTGACGCTACAGACGAAATTTTAGGAGCTTTTTCGTTAGAGCCTGATTATGCCTTTAATTTTTTATCAGGAAGTTATGAAAATGGTCCTGAATCCATTTTCGCTATTCAATATTCTGATAACGATGGAACACTATACGGAAGGTTAAATTTTGGTGATGTACTATCAGTACCTCAAGGTCTGGGTTGTTGTGATTTTCATAAACCAAGTCAAAACCTGGTAAATGCCTTCAAAACAAACTCTGATGGGCTACCTATGTTTGACACCTATAATGATACAGATCTAGATTATCATCAATTAAACAACTACGACGTAGACCCGAGATTATATCACACGGTGGCCATACCTGGTTTGCCGTTTAAATATCATCCAGATTATACTTACGAAGAAAACTGGAACCGTTCTCCTGGTACCTATTTCTATTTTGCTTCTTTAAAAGAAAACGTTCAACCAGATTGCGACTGCTTTGTTAACATTGATCCGTTCTATGGAAATTCTAAAAACAGAATTATAATTCGATATGCAGATGTACTTCTTATGCGTGCTGAAGCACTTATTGAATTGGGCAAACATAATGACGCTCTTCCAATTATAAATGAAATTAGAAGCAGAGCTTCAGTGAGTACGACTTTAACTTCAAGCTACACATCCAATAACTTCATTAAACAATATGAAGACGGAGTAAACTGTAATTGGACACAGGACTTCGCGCGTCAGGCTTTACGTTGGGAACGTCGATTAGAATTTGCGATGGAGGGTAGTAGATTTTTTGATTTAGTAAGATGGGGAATTGCTTCTGAAACTTTGAATGCCTTCTACGCCGAAGAAAAAACAAAAATCTCATACTACTTAGAAGCTGGATTTGATAAAAACAAAGAAGAATACTGCCCTATTCCTCTTGCTCAAATAAACTTTAGTCAAGGGTTATACCAGCAAAATACAGGATATTAAAAAGAAACTAAACAAGACAAAACGATGAAAAACATACTAACTAAAAACATAAGTGTTATTGTAAGTGTAATAGCGCTATTCGCTTGCCTGATATGGTCTTGCGAAGATAATTTTGATGAATCAGCTTTTGTAACCAATGTTTCTGTAAACATGGAATCCTTTGCTGTTAATGATATTGAAGGCGAAATCAATAATCAAGAAAATCTGATTACCGTTACTTTGCCTTATGGCACCGACATTTCTGCTCTAACACCTGAATTAGAAATACCAAACGGATCGTCCATTCTACCTGAAAAGGGACTACCCATGGATTTCTCAAATACAGTTCAATATAGAGTATCTAATGGAAACATCTACAAAACTTACAATGTAAAAGTTCAAACTCAAAAACCAATAAGCAGTTTTAAAATCAATGATTTAAATGCAAGCATTAACCATAATTCAAAAATTATATCTCTTACTCTGCCTGAAGGCACAGATCTAACCTCTCTTGAACCAACAATTGAAGTAACTGAAGGTGTTAGCATTACACCTGGTTCAGGTGCTGTAACCGATTTTTCAAATCCAGTAATCTATACTGTTAGTTCTGCTACATTAACTGAAGAGTATACAGCTATTGTAACGACCCCTGTTGATGGTCCTGTAATTGCATTTTTAGGAACCTCAGCATCTTTACAAAGCATTACTAATCCGGATGAAATTACTGCTTCAGATTGGTTATTTGAAAACTATCCCGGAGCTCAATATTTATCGTTCACAGACATCTCTAATGGGATTTCATTAGCAGGTATAGATGTCATTTGGTGGCATTATGATAGTGCTATAAACCTACCTACCATTGCCTTAGATGCCAGTGTTACATCTGCATTAATGAATTATCAAGCAAATGGAGGAAACCTATTGCTTACAACCTTTGCTTCTCAATATTTAGAGGCTTTGAACATTATTCCTAGCGGAAAAGGTCCTAACAATGTATTTGGAGACTTTTTGCCGAATGGATTTATCGATGGTAACGATTGGGGAATGTCATTTGTAGGACATGAAGACCATCCTATTTTCTTAGGTCTTGAAACTTTTGCTCCTGGAAAAGCTAATTTATTAGAAAAAGGAACCTTTAGATTAAACCATACTGCCTGGTGGTTCTTACCGGAATGGGGTGGTTATGGAGACGGACAAGGTTGGAGAGATCAAACCGGAGGAAACAACCTTGCGAGTGAAGCTTGGGATGATAGCCTTAATGGACGAGTAACTATTGCTGAATTCCCTGGAGGAGCTACTAACATAAATACAGTTGTTATTTCCATGGGAGCCTACGATTGGTTTAATGAAAATGACACAAATGGTAACAACGGCTTTTTAGATAATATAAAAATACTAACAGCAAACAGCTTAGCCTATTTAGCTGACAACTAAAACTAAACATGATGTACTTAAAACAAAATTTTATAATCGGATTATATATCTGTCTTTTCATGTCGTGTTCAAACGATGGTGAAACATATTCTCAAACACCGATCGATACAGGTAATCAAACTGCTATATATCCACTCCCTCCTGAACAATGGATGGGAGAAACAAACCCGTATTATACTTCGGGGTATGTTGGAGATGTTATGCCTTATTTTGATAATGGTAAATTCAACCTTTTCTTTTTACATGATGCAAAAACAAAACCTGCCGGTGAAGGATTTCATGATATCCACAGTTTTGAAACGTCAAACTTTACGGAGTTTGATTACAATGGCAGAATGATTCCGTATGGAACAACTGATGAACCTGATTTTGGTGTAGGAACCGGATCAGTGGTAAAAGTCGGAAACCTTTATTATTTCTACTATACCGGACATAATGGTATTCCATCATTCCTTCAAAATAACCCAAGAGAAAGTGTTCTTTGTGCTACAAGTACAGACCTTAAAACCTGGACAAAAGTTGAAGATTTTAAATTAACTGCACCTGCTGGATACTACGATTTCGATTTTAGAGATCCTCATGTGTTCTACAACGAAGAAGAAGGTAAATATTGGATGCTAATGTCTACTCAAACAAACCCTGGAAGAAAGGCTGTGGTAGCTCTATTTACAACTAGCGATCCTTCAACAAATAACTGGGAAGTTGAAAATCCTGTTTACACTACAACTTCAGAAGAAAATTATTTAATGCTTGAGTGTGCCGATATGTTTAAAATGGGATCTTATTGGTACTTGGTTTTCTCTGAAAACTGGAGTAACTATAAGGGCACTAGATACCGTATAGCCAACTCTCCTTACGGACCATGGACAACTCCTGAAACCGATCGATTTGATGGCGAATATTTATATGCAGCAAAGACTGCTACCAATGGAAACGAACGTTATCTTTTCGGGTGGACTGCAAGAAAAGCACCAGAAAACAATACAGGCAATAAAGAATGGGCCGGTAATTTAGTAATACATGAACTTGTTCAAAACACAGATGGTTCATTGCGAGTTCAACAACCAGAATCCATCAGTTCAATATTCACCAATGATGTACCCCTTGAAACAGCAGAGACATTTGGTTCTATTAACCAAACCAATAATACATTCGCACTTGATGGATCCTCTAATAAAGCTAGCGTTGTCTTCAATAGTATCAAAAAATCAAATGAAATCGCATTTGATTTCTCATACGATTCAGTAGGTGAATCCGGGATACTTTTAAATTATGAGAATGAAGGAATTTCTGCTTTCAATATAGCTTTCGAACCAGAAAATAATAGAATCACCGCTTATAATGTTATTGATGGTATTAATCAGTATGTAAACCATATTCCATTTAGTTTTTCAACAGATGAAAGTTATAACATTACGATAACCACAAATGAAGATGTATGTGTGATTTATGTAAATGACACAATAGCCTTTAGTAACAGACTTTACAATACTAGTGGAAAACAATGGGCTATTTACTCAAATAATGCCAAGGTTGAATTTTCTAATATCAGTTTAAAAAATCCTTACTAATATGTTCGAAAACACAAACATAAAATTTGCTAGCTACGGAGAGATTCTTTTTGATGTTTTTAACGACCGAAAAAAAATTGGTGGAGCCCCTTTAAACCTGGCTTTAAGAATAAAGTCCTTCGGATTCCCTGTTTCTATGATAAGTGCCATTGGTAATGACGACAATGGTGTATCATTAACAAACTACGTCAACAATGAAAATATTGATACTAAAGGAATCTCGATTACCGAAAACTACGCTACTGGTATTGTTAATGTAACTTTAGACAGTAAAGGCTCTGCAACCTATTCCATTCAACATCCAGTAGCTTGGGATAAAATTGAAATCACTCCTACTATTCGCAAAATAGTTGAGACCTCAGATGTTTTGCTTTTCGGTAGTTTAGCCTGTAGAGACCTTGTTTCTAAAAATACCCTATTCGAACTTCTGGAATACAACAACACATTCAAGGTTTTCGATGTTAATTTAAGGCCACCTCATTACAATATAGAAACGCTAAAAAATCTGATGGACAAATCAGATTTTATAAAATTCAACGATGAAGAACTCCTTGAAATTTCAGAAGAACTGGGTTCTTCATCAAAATCTATTGAGGAAAACATTCATTTCATAGCCCAAGTAACCAAAACTAATGCTATATGTGTTACAAAAGGAAAGCATGGCGCGGTCCTACTGTGGAAAGGTAAACTGTATCATAATGCCGGCTTTTTAATCAATGTTGTAGATACTGTTGGTGCAGGCGACTCATTTTTAGCTTCACTAATTTCGAAATTATTAAGTAACGGCTCTCCGCAGGAAGCTATTGATTTTGCCTGTGCTATTGGATCTATAGTTGCGCAAAACAAAGGAGCAAACCCTAAAATATTAACAGAAGATATTATGAAGTTTCTAAACAATCATTGCAAAATATAAACACAACGATAACCACTAAACTAAGTCAAAAATGAAAAAAATTACAAAACAACTGATTGCCCTATCGTTAATCATGTCTTTTGTGAATCTCAACGCACAGACAAAAAACATAGCATTTATAGGGCAAGCTCCCTCTTATAACGATAATATACCAGCTGCAGCTGATGGCTTTACGTATGATGATGACCGTGCAGCAGCAACATGGTTTATGGAAGATTTTGTCCCAACAAATTCCAACATTAATGGTAGCTATTTTTCCTTTCAGGATATTGCCGAAGGAGCAGACCTAAGTAATTTCGATGTTCTTTGGATACAAAGCGATGGCGCCACCTGGCCTAGTAGGCTAGAGGAATGGCCAAGAGGCACCTCTGAAGGCGGTGGCGAAAGACATTGTATTATTACAGAAGTTGGTTTTGAATGGAATGGCGGAGATGCCAATTGCATTTCACTCGAAGACAGCTTTATATCAAGTATTCGAAGTTTTTATGAAACCGGAGGAAACATTTTTCTGGGAAATTTCGCTGCCAAAGGATTGGAAGTCTTTGGGGTGTTTGATGGTCTTAGTAACCCATGGGAATATCGACCTAATCAAACCTTTGGAGAAACTGCTCCAATTACAGATTCTTGGGCCGTAGATAATCCCTGGGGCAATTTATACCATGGTGAAACCAATGACCCTATTATGAATGATTTTATATTGGGCACTCCAGACGCTGGTTGTAACAATGGTATTTATATTGAGTTTTTAGCTTCTGGATCAGGTAAAAAAAACAGAACATGCCAATACAATCTTGATTTTGGTCGCATAAATGATGATGCCAACACAAAAAATGGAGGTTCTGCAACTTTAGCTCAAAAACAAAGTGAGTTTGAAACCATTTTAAATGCCGAGATACTGCTAACCAACTGTAATGGAAATGAGATTCAAGCCGCTAGATTCAACCCTAGAATGGCTGGTCATGGAACCATTATCATAAACGGTGGTGGATCGTATGATTGGTATGCTGATGGAAGCCCGGCAAACTTTAACGATAATGTTAAACTATTTACTAAAAACGTATTGCTATCTTTGGTTAATAGTACCTTATCAACAAAAACCATAAATCCTTCTGAAATAAGCTTTGCTCCTAACCCGGTACAATCGGTACTAGATATTAACTATAAAGGAGAAATAAACACAACTGTTTATAACATCCTGGGGGAAAAAGTAACGGAATCATTTTCTAAGTCTATAGATTTCGATAATGTAGCAGCTGGCATTTATATTATAAAAGTAAGAGACCTAACGTCTCAAGAAACCAGCACATTTAAAGTTGTAAAAAGATAAAACAAGGCTTTTAAATGTGATAGTATTTCTATAAATACACATAAAATTGCTATTTTAGCGTCAATCCAACGTTGGATTGACGCTAAATTTATTTAAATGAGATATTACACTTGTAACTATTGTTATAAAGAATTTGAACCTACAAGACGACGCGTTCAAAAATTTTGCTGTAACTCCTGCAGATCTAAAGCACACAATGCGAAGAAATCAAAACAGTCAAAATTACCGACTAAGAAAATTGAAGAAAACAATGTCCCTCCTACTGTTAAACCTGAGCAACCTAAAACAAAAATAGAAGCCGTAAGTATTCCAGGAGTTATAAATGCTGGTCTAGGAACTCTAATTGCAGATGGAATTAAATCCTTCGCAACAAAAGATATTAATCTACCAGCTACCAAAGGTGATCTGGAACTACTGGCTAAACACCTCACAAAACGCTATCATAAAATATTAAACCACCCACCAAGACAAGATGGTGCCCTACCCTATTTTGACCTTCATACCAATACCATAAAATATTCCTTTTTACCATTAGACAATTAATATTAATCTTCCTTATTAAACGTAAGAATAATATGTATATTTGGGTGTATATATAATAAAAATAAACACACCAGAGTGTTTATACACATGTTGCCCACAATTATGAAAAAACTACTACTACCATTTATTTTAGTTGCTATTACTGCAAATGCGCAGAAAAAAGAAACTGTCGATTTGAAATGGAAAATTACTGATACTTTGACTTACAAAACAGTAATGCAAGATGTAATTCTTGAGAAAAATAAAGAACAAACCGAAAGTGATTCGATATCAGAAAAAATTAGCGGAATGTTTAAAACAATGCAAGAGCAATTGAGTGACTTAAAATATGAAACAAAACTATTTCCTGACAAAAATGGAAATGTAGACATTGAAATGATGCTCAAAAAAGACAAAACAGATACTACTGAAACTATATTTTCTGGAATGGCTAAAATGAACGGAAATATAGTTTTACGAGGTAAAGTAAGTCCTGAAGGTGAATTATTAAGCTTCTATTACAAAAGCGCTCAAAATAATTTGATTTCTATATTGTTTGAACTTCCGACTAAACAAGTTGCAATTGGGGACGAATGGGATTTGAAAATTGACATGATTTCAATGGACCAAAATTTTAAAGCCGACTCCCTTTACAAGAAAAGCGTTGTTAGACTTAAAGATATCAAAATCGAAAAAAGAAATAAAATAGCAGTAATAGAATATGACTTAGAAGCATTTGTTTCGGGAGATTTCGGAAATGGAATAATGTCAGTATTTTCAAAAGAAGAAGGTGATAAAAAAATATTTATGAAAACGTCCCACAAAGCAATAGGAAAATTTGATTTGGATAAAGGTTATTGGATTTCATATGACGGAATTATGGATATCGAAACTAACTTTACACTCATGGGAATTGGTGGAAATAAAAGAACAGAATTTAAACTGACACCTGAAAAATAACTTTGGGCAACACCGTATAAAAATAATGCGTAGTTTAGTACAAAACTGAATTTTAGTGCGTATTTGGTCACTCTGATTTTCCTACGGAAAATCCTCGGACACAAAACCGCACTATTCTTATACCAACCGTTGTAAAACATTTGAGTGAACAGGATGCAAATCAACATATCGAAATCTAAAAAAGCTGGCAGGCTTATAAAAAGACAATGGTTTATTCAAAAATTATTCGAATATTTACTTCCATTAATGCTAATTGGTATTTTTCTATTTATAGCGTTAAAAGAATTCAATTCCAATTTAAACAATGATAAACCTATTGGACTTTCTCTAGTCTTTCTAATTTTTACGCTAGCAATTGGAGGATTTATGATTTATTCAATTTTCAATGTTTATAAATTAAAGCGGATTAAAGGGATATCAAGAGTAAAAAACTCAAATCTGATTGAGAGAATTGCGAAAAAAAATAAATGGAATATTTCAACCAATAATCAACAAATAACAATAATCAATTTTTCTTGGAAAGATTCTGGAACTGATTGGGGAAAGCAAATGACAATAATTTACGACAGAACAGATTTGTTAGTGAATTGCATATCCTTCGGACTTAACTCAAGCCCCTCGCCCTTTCATTGGTTTGCGAATAAAAGAAAAGTGAATGAGTTAACAACGGAATTTGAAAATGGAAAAAAAACGTTTTACAACAACATATAACCGCAATTACGGCGGATTCGACTACGTCCGAATCCACTCGGAATTGCTAACGCTAGTGCTAAACCGAAAAACAAAGTAAACCAAACCGATAACTGACGGTTATACGAACCGTTGGCATTCATTGAGAAAAAATAATTTGATATGGCCGAAGACATCGCAAGATTTATTTTTCGGAATCTTTTTAACTTTTTAGGTGCCTGTATTCGCTGGACATTAGGAACGATATATAATGCAATACGAAAGAATCCAAAAACTCCATTTAAAGAATATTTAAATGGGCCTATTCAAAACAAATACGACCTCACTAATGATAACGACTTAAACAGATTTGATGAAGATGATGGCTATGACTCGCATAAAAATATAGTAGTTGGTGGTATATTTTTTCTAGGACTAACCTTTATAATTGTAAAGCAATTAATCTAAAAATTAAAAACAACGAATGCCAACACCGTATAACGCCCATTGCTTCGTGGCTTCCTAATCGGAATCCACTCGCCAATCAAAGTTCCCCCATTTTACTATCTTAGTTTCAACCAACGCAACGCTGCGTTATACAAACCGTTATGCCCCGAACTGACCCGTCCGGAAATAAGACAAGACTATATCTTGTTAATCCATATTAAATACCGTTCGTAACAAAAAATCTTCAACCTGTTCATCCACTAATGAAGGCATTTGCTTTTTAGACCTTTTCTTGACTTCCTTTTCTGGTTTCAACTCTTGGTCTTCAGGTATTATAGTTTTCAATGTGTTATTAACAACGGGCACTTTATTTTGAACAAATTTAAGCACATCAATGGGCTTGTTTTCAAAACGGTCAGTTGTTAACAATTTGCTTTTAACATCACTAAAATGATTGGCAAAGGTATTGGACTGTAACTTAAATGTATTTTTAGTTTCTTCACTACAGCATGTAATATGATTCACCAGGTTTGTAGATAACCATTCTGAAACATACACACAAAAGTTTAAATGCTCCAGATACTTTTCTAACAGAAACTCAAATTGATTAACCTTTAATACTTCCTTCTTTTCTAATAACTTAAAAAGGTTTTTATCCAGAGAAGCCTTCTTAGTCATCATTTCATAATATGAAGGTTCAGCTTTAAGCTCCTTATCAAATCCCTTACTATCTATTAAAATAACATTGTTAAAATAAACAGCATACGTAGCATCTTGAAATTCGAAGTTTTTCTCCTCTGGTATAACAGAACTAGGAATATAAAAAATAAACGGCTTATACAGCTTCATTTGAAGTTCTTCAAACAATTCCTCTAATCCCATAAGTTTTGCTTAAAATTACACTTCATATTACTTTAATAACGCTGAATAGTCTGCTGGAAGTTCGGCGTCTATATCTCTTAAGTATTTTTCAAGAGCAGCCATGGAGCTATGTCCTGTTATTAACATTAATCTACTTTTCGCTTCAAAAGGCGACGACGCTTTAACTAAAGCTCTATAAAGTTTGGTTATAAATGTATGCCTGAAACTATACAATCCGTAATCAGTTCCCAGTTTAAAATGGTCCTTTACCACTCGTTTAAAACGCTTCGTAAAGTAATCCCGCTTGTTATCTTCATCGATATCCCAGTTACCACCTATCCCATCGGGTGTAAACACATCCAGTTTCTTATCTAAATGAGATAGATCCGGTAAATCTTGTATTAATAAGTCTGGAATAATCTTCGTTTTCACCACGCCGCTTTTAGCCAAAAACCGAACGGTTTTATTATTCAAATCGACATCTTCTACCTTCAGTCTACAGACTTCTATCGGTCTTAAAAAATTATAAGATATAAACTTAATAAACAGCAATAAGCTTGGATCTTCCTTTTCTAAATAGCTATAAATTTCCTCCTGTTTTTCTGCTGTATAGGTCTTGTTACGCTGTGGTATAGTTTTAAGTACAGGTATTTTCTTGACATAGTTTTGACTTATGATATAATTATCAACCAGCACCTGAACTAAGCTGCTTAAATCAACGCGATAATTGTTCCTGTTACGTGCACTTGTATTGGTTAAAACAGAATTTAAAAATTCGGTTACAACCCTGCCATCGAGCTGATCAATGGTTTTCAAATCTGGCTTATCTGTTTCTAACCAAAGCAAAAAGTTTTTTAAGCGATTCTCATAGGCTCGCTTAGTCGTTTTGCTAAGTAACTTCTCTTTTAATTTTAAGCCATAGTCGAAAGCTTCCTTGATAGTCATTTTTGTGGCTTCTGACTCCGTTTCTTCTTTTTTGGGATTAGTCTTCTTAGTTTCATTCTGAAGATCTTCTTGCTTAGCCTTTCGCTGCTCTATAAGCGCACTGTTATCTTCAAACGGATTAAATCCTTCCTTAAGTAATTTCAGAAGTACTTTCTGGTATTTCGTTAAAACAAAAAGTCGCTCTTCTTTTGTTTTATACCTGTTGGCTTCGCCATAAATGGGAGTCACCCGTTTTAGTTTTCCTGTTTTAGGATTTCGATAAGAAAAATAGACGTACCAGCGTTTACTTAAATCGCCTTTAGCCGTAAATATTTTTGGGTTAGAAAATTTCTTCTGTTGGGACAAATCGTATGCACTTTCGTATTCACAAACGTATGCTAAGGTAAGAATTTCTTTAATTATAGCCATAAAAAAACGGTTTAGTGAAAACTAAACCGTTGATTTTGCTTGACTTAAGCTTCGTAGCGGGAACAGGACTCGAACCTGTGACCTTCGGGTTATGAGCCCGACGAGCTACCTACTGCTCTATCCCGCGATATTGTGGTGCAAATATACAATCCTTTTTAAGTTCTGCAAACTTATATTTGAAAAATATTCCAATTAAATTTCAGACACCTGAAAGTCAACCAATTCAAGATTAATAAATTTTAAATTCACTTGAATTGGACGACAACAAACCTCACAATCTTCAATATATTGCTGACTCGAAACGCTATTATCAATCAACATGGAAATTTGTCCCCAGCAATACGGACAAGTAAAAAAGTGTTCAATCATAATTTTAAAATACAAAAAAGTCAGCATAAAGCTGACTTCTTAAAACTATAATTAATTTAAACAAAAACTTACTATTCTTTTTCAATATCCATTGTTGCGGTTGAATTTTGTAACTCTAAATACATCAACCCTGGAGGATGGTTTCCTGAAACTGTAACGTACTCTCTATTCAAATTGTTATCACTAACCATTAACGTGGTTAATTTTGGAAGATTCATAAACTCTAAAGGTAAATCTCCTGTTAATTTATTAGTGGATAACACTAACTCTTCTAAATTTCTTAATTGTGCCATTTCTACTGGAATATCACCTTCCAGTTTATTATCCATTAAGCTCAACTTCTCTAATTTAGTTAAAGCTGCTATTTCAGTTGGAATGGTTCCAATTATGAAGTTACTTCCCATTAGTAACTCTTTTAAATTGGTTAGTCCCATGATAGCCTTTGGAATGGTTCCTGAAAACTTGTTACTATATAATTTTAAAGATTCTAATTTTTTCAATTGTCCTAATTCTTCAGGAATAGAACCTTCAAATCCATTCATAAATAACTCTAATGAAGTTAATTCTTGTAAATTTTTAATTGAAGTTGGAAGAGTTCCGGTTAATTTATTGAATCCTAAATTCAATTTTTTTAAATTAACTAAATTCCCGATTTCTGCTGGTAAAGTGCCCTGAAGATTATTGAACTGTAAATTTACTTCAACAACTTTATCGTCTTCTACTTTTACACCGTACCACTTTTCAACAGCAGCATTTAAATCCCAAGAGGAATTCCAATGACTACCATTTGTTGCATTATAAATAGCTACTAAAGCCTCTTTTTCACTTGGTGAAACCTTTGCAAATGTAAAAGCTGATACGAAAAGTGTTAAAACTAAAATGTAATGTTTTTTCATGGTCGAATTGATTTGGGATTAATTCTTACACGAATATACACAACAATTAGACTAAAAACACATTTATTCGATGAAATGCACTAAATTTTAACAAACACCCCTATTCGAAGACTTCAATCTCTAT
Organism: Aestuariibaculum suncheonense; assembly: GCF_014596935.1. Classification (GTDB taxonomy): domain Bacteria; phylum Bacteroidota; class Bacteroidia; order Flavobacteriales; family Flavobacteriaceae; genus Aestuariibaculum; species Aestuariibaculum suncheonense. The sequence goes on from NZ_JACVXC010000004.1 coordinate 184,021, forward strand.
TTGAATGGTTTCCCATTGCTCCATTAAACCTTCTAAATCCTTTTTTAATTTATGATAGTCGTCAAAGAAATTGGCTTTAGAAGTCACTTCCTCGTAATTTATTTCAAGTTCTGCGTCTATCGCCTTTATCTTACGTTCTAAATCGTTTATCTTAGCTTCTACATTACTAAGCTTATTGTTTAACGATTTTAACTTTTTCTGATCTTCGTAAGATTGTTGCTTTTTCTCTTTAGGCATTTCCTTAATTACTGTACGCTTTTCAACCTCACGCAGGTTTTCAACATTACGTTGTTCTAAGTAAAAATCAATATCGCCTAAATACTCTTTTAACTTATGGTCTTTAAACTCATAAACTCTATCTGTTAAACCTTGAAGAAAATCACGGTCGTGTGATACCAAAATTAACGTACCTTCAAATCGCTTTAACGCTTCCTTTAGTACGTTTTTAGATTTAATATCTAAGTGATTTGTCGGCTCATCCATCACCAATACATTGAATGGTTGCAACATCAATTTCGCTAAGGCCAAACGGTTTCTCTCTCCTCCAGAAAGCACACGCACATATTTATCAACTTCATCACCTCGGAATAAAAATGATCCCAAAATATCACGAACTTTACTACGATTGGTTTCATTAGCCGCATCGATCATGGTATCATGAATCGTTTTATTTCCATCTAAATACTCGGCTTGATTCTGAGCAAAATACCCTATCTGTACATTATGTCCTAACTTTAAATACCCTTCATACTTAATATCTCCTACGATAATTTTAGCTAAAGTCGATTTCCCTTGTCCGTTTTGTCCAACAAAAGCCGTTTTACTATCGCGTTCAATCATTAAATCAACTTCACGAAGCACTTCATTGTTTCCGTAACTTTTAGAGATTTTATCGGTTTCAACAACCACTTTTCCTGGTGTAACTGAGACCGGAAAGTTTAAAGTCATTACACTATTATCATCTTCATCAACCTCTATACGCTCAATTTTATCTAGCTTTTTTATAAGGGATTGTGCCATAGTGGCTTTTGAAGCTTTAGCTCGGAATTTCTCAATCAGCTTTTCGGTTTGTTCAATCTGTTTCTGCTGATTTTTTTGTGAAGCCAGCTGCTGCGTTCTTAATTCTTCACGAAGTACCAAATATTGTGAATATGGTTTCGGATAATCGTAAATGCGACCTAATGAAATTTCAATGGTACGATTGGTTACATTATCTAAAAACATTTTATCGTGCGATACGATGGCCACAGCACCCGGATACGACTTTAAAAAACTTTCTAACCAGATAATCGATTCGATATCTAAATGGTTGGTAGGCTCATCAAGAAGTAAAATATCGTTACTTTGAAGCAGGAGCTTTGCCAATTCTATACGCATACGCCATCCTCCGGAAAAAGTATCTGTAAGTTTATTGAAATCTTCACGTTTAAATCCTAATCCCTGAAGAATTTTTTCGGTTTCACCTTGATAGTTATACCCCCCCAGGATTTCATACTGGTGCTGTAAATCGTTAATATCGACCATTAACTGGTGATAGGCATCACTCTCGTAATCGGTACGCTCGGCTAATTCGGCGTTAACCTCTTCCATTTTAGACTCTAAAGCCTTAATTTCTGTAAATGCCTGATAAGACTCTTCTAAAACCGTTCTTCCTAAAATAAAATCGATATCCTGTTTTAAGAATCCTATTTTCAAATCCTTATCGGAAGCGATTTGCCCGGTGTCTGGTTCCAACTCTTTTGCTAAAATTTTAAGCATTGTAGATTTACCGGCGCCATTTTTACCAATAAGACCTACCCGATCGCCATTAACCAGTTTAAACGTAATATCTTCAAACAGGTATTCTCCTTGAAATGAAATCGATAAATTATGAATGTTTAGCATAGAATTGTAACTTATATCACAGAACTTTAACGTTTAAAAAATTATATTTGTTCTGATTGATTAAGAATGCAAAAGTACATTAAATAATATGTTTTCAAAAGGTTCAAAATTATATAGTATTTTCACGGGAACTTGCCCTAAGTGCCATGAAGAATCGATGTTTAAAAACAAAAATCCATATATTCTTTCTGAGGCTTTAGACATGCACGAAACTTGCAGCAACTGTGGTACTAAATACAAAATTGAACCATCGTTTTTTTACGGTTCTATGTATGTAAGTTATGCCGTAGGTATTGCCTTTGCTGTAGCAGCTTTTGTAATCTCTTATTTTGTCTTTAACGCCGGACTAAACGCGATGTTTGTCTCCATCGTTGCGACACTTGTGGTTTTCATGCCTGTCATTTTAAGGCTATCACGCAACATTTGGATTAACTTTTTTATCCATTACGACAAGTCGTTTGCTAAATCCAAAAAGTAATTACTGAAAACGTTTGATATCGATTTCGGCTTCTAAAGGCATTTGATTTTCAATAAAATTATAAAGCTGAGCAGCCACATAAGGCCCGATCATAACCCCGCGAGTACCCAATCCGTTGAGGACATACATATTTTTATATTCAGCATGTTGACCAACTAGTGGTCTACGGTCTTTAACAGTAGGGCGAACGCCTGCCACCTGATTCACTATTTTAAACGGACAGTTGATAATTTTCTGAAGTTTCTCCGAAAGCTCTTCTTTTGCAGATTCCGACGGTTGATTTGTTAAATCTTTCCACTCATAAGTAGCCCCAACAATATACTGATCGTCACCTAACGGAATTAAAAATGCTCCTGCCTTTAGTACATAATCAATTTTTAACTCAGGCGCATGAATAATTAACAATTCCCCTTTCGCAGGATTCAATGGCAGATTATTAAAAAACGGATTTTGTTTAATTCCGAAACCTTCTGAAAACACAATATGCTTTGCTTCAATTTCATTGTATTTAACGTTACTTCCAAACTCCAATTTACCATAATCGAACACATCTTCAATAAGCTGATTATTCTGCTCCAACTGCTTTTTATAAGCTTCGATTAAGGTTTTCACATCAATACGACCTGTTTCTAAAACTTCGCCGAAACCAAAAGGCGCATCCACTGCTTCATTACCATTTTTAACAATAGTTGTTGATAAATACTCGGTAAGTTTCGGTTTATCCGACGCCGTAAACCAATCGTTTTGTTCTTCAAGCGATGCAAATTTTCTATAAACAGGAAGTTTATAATCTAACTTCACATTTAGCTCCTGTTCCAAACGCGCGTACATGGGCAATGCCTGTGCTAATTGTTCCTGGCATTTCCAAACCGGTGTAAATCGTTTTAACACCACCGGATTGTACAATCCGCCCGCCACAGTTGAAGATAACTGAGACGCATTATCAAACACCACAAAAGTTTTATGATTAGCTTTTAATTGTTCACAAAAACTAATGCCGGCCAACCCAATACCCACAACAATGTAATCTACTTGAATCATGCTGCTAAGATAAAAAATAAAGAAGCCCGCTTAAATAAGCGGGCTTCTTTATTTTTTTTTTATAAAATCAGGAATTAGTATGTCCACATATCTAATTCGAAATCACGAATTTTCTCTTTAATTCTTTCAGATTCTAATAACTGCATCAAGGCATTATCGGTTACATATTCGTTAATTGCTCTATCCTGCTGTACGTTTTCTTCTTTATAAATCATCGCATTGAAACGTCGTGAATTCAGCACATGATCAAAGGAAAATGGCATGGAGCTATTCTTATTATTAAACGATTTTGCTTCGTGCAACACCTCGCGAGCATCTGGGAAAAATACCCAGAATAACTCTACTAAATCTGGTGTTTCAGAATCAATAAAGTTAACATCCGGAGCCACAGGAGCGATACCTAATAAACGGTATTTTAATTCTGCCTGACGCTTATCGAAATACCAAAGACCTTTAATACGGTACTCTACAATATCTGCAGCTGTAAGATCACGTCTGTCGATATACTCAGCAGATAATTGCTCACCAGCATTAATTTGCTCGATACCTAACTCTGTTGTATCTACTTTAGCTAAAGCTGCCTGAATATCATCAAGCGTACGTTTTGTTTTAAAGTATGAATCATCGTAGATGTTTTTTATCTTCCCATTTTTAATGTTCTTCATAAGCACATCATACAATGAACGTCTGTCGCTACCTATATTATTTGTATCTATCGGGTAATATAAAGGGAAATTAGCACGCTCGTCAAGAACGATCCTTTCCCAAACCATTTTAGAATACAAAATATCTCTGTCGTCTACATAACCATACTCTAACGGTTTATCATTATCAATAGCTATTTGAGCTTCTGTTCTCACACCAATCTCATCAGGGCTTTTTGCATTAAGTATGTTAGCCTGCGCAAACACACCTGATACAGTAAAAACAGTTGTAACGGTTAATAAAAAACTTTTTAAATTCATGTGCTTTGGTTTTATTTTTCTATAGTTGAACGTCAACTAGGCTCTCTATAATTTATATCATATCCATATTTAAAATATGGATATGATACTATTTTTACTATTAATTAGTAAGCTCAATAATAACTGGCGATACCTTTTTAAGGATCACACTAACACCACTAGCCTGAGCCTCGATATCAAAGATTTGAACATCTGAACCACGCTTCGCTTTTAATAAAGCAGACTTCGCTCGGCTATCTAGTTTATTTCCACTTACATTAATTGTAGGTTGTCCTGGAACTTTAAATTTAAATCCTGTTACACGTAATGGTAATTCGAAATCGAAATCGTCGAATTTAGCTCCAACAGTAGAAATTTCTAAAGACTGACGTTGCATTTTAATAGATCCATCTTCACCTCTAACTGTACCTGTTGGTTTTGGTAAATCTTTAATTCTGAACGTTGCTCTATCTCCTACTTTTTGTCCGTCAGGTAATGTACCTGATACGTTGATAGTTACTTCTCTACCTTGAATTCTTGTCGCATCCATGATATATTTACTTCCGCTCACACGGCTTAAACCTTGTGCTGAAGCATTTACATTATTATCAGCAATTCCAGCGAATGAAATCGTCATTGGGTTTTTAACACCACGGTAAACTACATTCATTTTATCTGCAGAAATTGTTGCTGCATTTGGTTTAGAAACCGTTGCGAAAGTTTGCGATACCGGAACTTCAATATCGTCACCATCTTGAGCAAAGATTAATTTACCTTCAATTTTGTGTTCTCCAGGTCTTCCTGTTCCAACATTTAATTTTACACGACCATCTTCGATAGTGTATTGGTTTTCAGTTAACTTCACACCATCTAAAGTTAATTCAACTTTATTTGGTTTTGTAGTAGCATCTTTACGACCTAATACAATAGCCCCATCAAAAGTCTCACCATTAAAGTAAGCTGATTTAGATGTTTCCATTAATGTTGTATAGTTAGTCATAGACACCTCTGCAGATAACGTTCCCTGCATCATTTTTGCTAAAATCTCTGAACCTACAGTTTTAACATCAGACTGTAACTGAGTCATTTTAGTTAACGACGCCACTAAAGGAAAACCTTTATAGTGGTAATCTAACCAATCTACTTTTTGTCCTGAGCGGTTAGTTACAGGCTCTGTACTAAACTTGTCATTAACATCAGCAACTACTGAAGCCATTGCGGGGTTATCTCCTAAAATTTCAACAACCCCACTACGGAAAGTTTCTAATTTATTTAAAAACTCTTCGCCTTCTGGTTTTAATTTGTCGCCTTTAAAGAAGTTTTGATCTAAATAATCTCCTTTATCCATGATTTCATAATCTGTAGGATCATCAACCGTAGCTGACATTCTTTCTTTTAGATCCTCTAAATACGTATTTAAATCTTTCGATAAAATACGAATTTGTTCAGCTTTATCTAATAAAGGCTTGTATTTTTCTGTTTGTTCTTCAGCTTTTAACTTTAAACCATCAAAGAACGCCAAGTTTCTTTCATCTGCGGCTTTGTTTGATTCTGTTAATCGCTCGTTCATTAATCCGAAGGCTGAAAGCACTTCTTTCGACATATTTAATGCTAACATCGCAATGAAGATTAAATACATCAGATTAATCATTTTCTGTCTGGGTGATAAATTTCCTCCTGCCATAACTAATTAGGTTTTTGGTTAATTAAATAATTAGATACCCTAATTAGTTTTTGTTCATAGCAGATAGCATACCACCGTATACTCCATTTAATGAAGATAGGTTTGAAGCTAACGATTGCATTTGCTCTTTTAACTTCACTGCATTTTCTACTTGCTCTTGGTTGATAGTAGCTTGTTTGCTTGCGCTCTCTAACTGTACTTTGTATAAACTGTTTAAAGATTCCATTTGAGCAGCAGCCAAAGATAATTCTTCACTGTATTTTTTAGAAGCTTCGATACCGTTAGCTCCAGAAGACATACTTTTAGCAGCTCCTTCGAAGTTTTTGATGCTTTCTCCTAAGCTAGCCATTAATTCACCATCAATTTTAGCCTCCTTTAATAATTCATCTAATTTTTTAGATAATAATCCTGGTGCATCATCCTCTTTTTTCTCTCTCTTAGTTGCTTTACCTCCAGCTAATTCTGGGTAAACTAAAGACCAATCCAAATCGCTTTCTACTGGTTCGAAAGCTGATAATGCGAAAATAATTGCTTCGGTTACAAGACCTAAAGTTAACATTAAGTTACCTGTAATTGGACCAAACTCCATGTGAGTAATTTTGAATAGTGCCCCAATAATTACAATTGCTGCTCCTAAACCGTAAGCCATATTCATGAACTTTTTACTTGCTTTTGACTGTGCCATAATTTTGATTTTTTAGTTAAGTAATAAATTACTTAAGTAGGTTAATTAATAGGTTGTTATTTTGTTTATGATTTAGTTAATTAAGATTTTTGGTATTAGTTATTTCCTCCGGTTACTTGTGTCCCCATGTAATCCTGAACGGTTCTAAAACCAATATAACTTCTTGCAGAATCTGCATATTCAAAATCTCTTGAACTTACTTGTAAATAGTATGCCACATCTTTCCAAGAACCACCACGTACCACTTTACGTTGGTTATTATAATCGTTAACATTAGGATTAATAGTAGATGTGTACTCGTAAGATGACGGATCGTAAGATGCATTTACCCATTCAGCAACGTTACCTGCCATATTGTATAAGTTGTAATCGTTAGGCTCATAAGATTTTGCTTCTACAGTATATAATGCCTGATCTGCAGCATAATCTCCACGTACTGGCTTAAAGTTTGCCATAAAGCATCCTCTATCACTCTTCGTGTAAGGTCCACCCCAAGGATAAGTCGCTGCTTGCAGACCACCACGAGCAGCATATTCCCACTCAGCTTCAGAAGGTAAACGGAAACGGTTTACCATTTGCGCTCCACTTCTTGATTTTTGGTAAGAGTTTTTGTTGATAGTTCTCCACTCACAAAATGCTTTAGCTTGCTTCCAAGTAACACCTACAACAGGATACTCACTATAAGCATCATGCCAGAAATAATCGTTGTGCATTGGCTCGTTATAAGAGTAAGCGAAGTCTCTAATCCAAACGGTTGTATCTGGATACACTTCAATTTCTTCCTTTTTAATAACGTCGCTACGTTTTACACCTCTGTTTTTAGCTGCTTCCTGGATATCCATATAATTGTACTGGAATTTGAATTTCTTAACATTCCAAGTACGTTGTCCGTTATACGATTCTTCCATAGGTAGATACATGGTATCCATTACTTCAGCATAGAACTCGTCTGGATATTCGGCAGTATCATAAACTAAATCGATGTCTTTGTTTAATTTACGACCTTCGTAACCTGTTGGCCCCAAACCAGTGTAGTTTTCAAACATGTATTTTTCGTAAACTGTCATATTAGCGGTATCTGCATCTTTAAATGCGTACTCTCCAATACCACCATCTCCAGGCACTTTACCAACCTCATCAGCAAGAATAGCCAGTTTGGTTCTTACTATCGAGTCTCTAACCCAATTTACAAATTGGCGATATTCGCTGTTAGTAATTTCGGTAGCGTCCATATAAAAGGCACGTACGGTAACGGTTTTAGCAGGTGCATCTTGCACGCCAGCTAAATCATCGTCGGCTTTACCCATGATAAATGAACCACCCGGTATTAATTCCATTCCGTATGGCTTTTCCGGATGCCATTTTTTTCCTTGTACACCCACTAGTTCGCCCTTATCGTTAGAGCCACAACTAGCAAGCAAAGTCATTACTGCGGTTAATAATATAAACTTCTTCATATCCATAGAAAACTCGAGGTTAATTATTTAAGCTTCGTTATTGAGAGCGTAAACATATTTATATATTTTTTAAAAAACAACTTTTTAAAGGAAAAAAATACGTTTCATCGTAAAAAAAAGGCGTTTTATCGATAAAACACAACCTTTAACCGGTTTAAAATGTTAAATACTATTCTTTTGGAACGCCTTGTACCAACGCTCCGGCACCTTATTTTGGCAAGCATCTATATAATCTTGATGCATGCAAGGTAATAACGTATGTCTTTTTAATTTATTATTAACATTTGATAAAAAAGGAATCTCAATCCACCATCTCCCGGTCTTAATACTCTTGTAAAAAACCAATTCCTGATCTTCCACCAAAGAAATAAACTTTTGATATGACCTATCATCTGTAAAATCTTCATCATTTATACGACAGTTTACTCCCTCTATAAAATACCACAAAATTTGTGATATCAACATGGAGGTCATATCATCATCCTTAGATGGCTTGTATTCATAAATCCCAAACGAAGATACTTTATTACTTATACCAGCATATCTTGCCATGGCACAAATTTCTTTCCCATCTAATCCGTTTGGAGAAAATTTCTGCTTCAAGCTCACTTCAGAACCACGTACAGCCGTTAAATCGACACTCACAATATTCGCATCGCGCATTACCGGCTCGACAATAGTTACATTATTAGAAATCTCCCCTAATCGATAAGATTCAAAATACAAACTATCCATTAAGTCTTTTTCTTCCTGAGAATTAAAATAAGTTTGATACCCTATTGTAGCGTAGTTGAATAAATTATAAGGTTCATCTAGAATAATCTTACCTACAAAACTGTTATTCTTAATCGGTTTAGAAGAATCTCCTAAATCGAACTTACAGTCTACATTCACCAAATTAACCATAGGCTGAATATTATCGTAGGCACGATACACTGCATAGGTTAAATCTTGTGTCCCACCAATAATAACTGGAATAATGTTTTGTTTAATGAGTTCGGCAACGGTATTCTTTAATGCAAAGTAAGTATCGTCAACGGTTTCCCCACGCTGAATATCTCCTAAATCGGCAACTGTAGTACTCCAGCTTCCGGGAAATAGACTATAAAAAGTTTTTCTGACTTCGTTTAGCTGAAACGTTTCACCTATGTAATTAACATCATTCCTGTTTTCCAACACACCGAAAACAGCAATATCTACCCCTTTTAAATCCGGGAATCCTTTTTTAACGGAATGAATTTTAATCTTTTTTCCTAAGGCTTGTGGCGAAAGCAACTCGTTATGAGCTAAAACCAAATCTGATACAGGTGAAAAAAAATTAAAGGTCATTTGGGGCTAGTAATTTATTGGTTAGCTTAGTTTTGATTAGTTTACTTACAAATATCATTAGAATAAATGAGTTATTATACTTTGTAAACATAAAAATAAACTCCCAATAATTATAATTTCTTAATTTAAGAAAACAATAATTACCAATAATATAACCTTTAACTACTTCTTTTTAGTCGTGGTTTTCTTCTTTACTGTTTTTTTAGCGGCTTTCTTAGGAGTTTTAGCTTCAATTAATGCTTTAGCTTCTTCTAAAGTCATTTTAGCTGCATCGACCGTTTTATCAAGCTCAACTTTAACCTTTCCTTTTATAACATTATGTCTACCCCAACGCGCTTTTTCAACTTTAATACCTTCCTCTTCCCAGTTATGTACCACTTTATCGATATCCTTTTGAATTTTAGTTTCGATAAGCTCTACAATATCTTCATCAGACAAGTTATCCCAGTCGTACTTTTTATTCACGTTAATAAACATATTATTCCACTTAATGAATGGCCCAAAACGCCCTTTACCCTTTTGCACAGGAAGTTCTTTGTAATAATATATAGGAGCGTCTGCCTCCTGTTTTTCTTTAATTAATTCGATAGCATCTTCTAACTCCACACTTAAGGGATCTTGCCCTTTTGGCAACGATACAAACGCCGAACCAAATTTAACATACGGCCCGAAACGCCCATTATTGACTTCAATGGTTTCTCCTTTATAAGTACCTAAAGTTTTTGGAAGCTGGAATAAATCCATCGCTTCTTCAAACGTAATGCTATTTAATTGCTGATCCGGACTTAAACTGGCGAACTGAGGCTTCTCTTCGTCATCAGGCGTTCCGATTTGAACCATTGGCCCAAACTTCCCTAAACGCACACTCACTTGTTTACCTGTAACAGGGTCGACACCAAGAATACGCTCTCCAGATTCTCTATCAGCATTTTCCTGAACATCCTGCACCTGCGGATGAAAGTCTTTATAGAAATCTTTCATCATCTTAGACCAGTCTACTTTACCTTCGGCTATATCATCAAAATCCTCTTCAACTTTCGCCGTAAAGTTATAATCTAATATAGTTTCAAAATGATTTACTAAAAAGTCGGTTACAATCATACCAATATCGGTTGGTACTAACTTCCCTTTATCTGAACCTACTTTTTCCGTTAATGTTTTTGCTTTTACAGAACCTCCTTTAAGAGTTAACTGCGTATAATCTCGCTCGGTACCATCAACGGTTCCCTTTTCAACATAATTACGATTTTGAATGGTTGAAATAGTTGGCGCATAGGTAGACGGACGACCGATTCCCAGTTCCTCTAATTTTTTCACCAACGAGGCCTCAGTATATCGTGCCGGCGGACGAGAATAACGCTCGGTTGCGGTGATATAGTTATTAAGCAAGGTTTCGTTTTCCTTCATAGCCGGTAACATGCCTTCTTGCTCTACATCTTCATCATCGGTGCCTTCTAAATACACTTTTAGGAAACCATCAAACGTAATTACCTCGCCACTCGCTGTGAATAATTCTTTATGAGTTGATGCACTTACTTTAACATTGGTACGTTCCAACTCTGCTTCACTCATTTGTGAAGCAATCGCACGCTTCCAGATTAAATCATATAAACGCGCTTGATCTCTATCGATATCAACCGAATGCGTTGCGAAACTTGTTGGTCTAATCGCCTCATGCGCTTCTTGAGCACCTTTGGCTTTCCCCACATAGTTTCTTGGTTTACTATATTTAGTTCCGTAAGCTTTCTCTATTTCGGCCTGAGCGCCCTGACGTGCTTCATCTGATAAATTCACACTATCCGTTCTCATATAAGTAATTAACCCCGACTCATACAAGCGTTGTGCTAAAGTCATGGTTTTACTTACTGAAAAATATAATTTACGAGAAGCTTCCTGTTGTAACGTAGACGTTGTAAATGGTGCTGCCGGCGATTTTTTAGCAGGCTTTTTGTCTAATTCAGCAACTTTAAAATCGGCCGTTGCATTAGATTCTAAAAAAGCAAAAGCCTCTTCTTTAGTCTCAAAATTCTTAGGTAATTTGGCTTTAAATACTTGTCCGTTTTCATTTGAAAACTCAGCATCTATTCTATAGGATGCTTCCGGAGTAAAGTTTTGAATATCACGTTCACGCTCTACAATTAAACGCACAGAAACCGATTGTACACGTCCTGCCGATAAGCCACCTTTCACTTTACGCCAAAGCACCGGAGACAATTCGTAGCCCACAATACGATCTAAAATACGACGTGCCTGTTGCGCATCAACTAAATCGTAATCTATTCCTCTTGGGTTTTCAATCGCTTTTTGAATAGCCGTTTTAGTAATCTCATGAAAAACAATACGTTTTGTTTTTTCTTTATCCAATTTTAAAGTTTCCGCCAAGTGCCATGCGATTGCCTCTCCCTCGCGGTCCTCATCACTTGCCAACCAAACCATTTCGGCTTTCTTAGCTAAGTCCTTCAATTTTTTTACAACCGCTTTTTTATCTTTAGAAACTTCATATTTCGGACTAAAATCACCTTCTACATCAACTCCAAGTTCTTTACTCGGCAGGTCTGATATATGCCCAAAGCTAGACTCTACTTTAAAATCTTTTCCTAAAAATTTTTCAATAGTTTTCGCCTTAGCAGGTGACTCTACAATTACTAAATTCTTCGCCATACTTCGATTTTTTGAGGGTACAAATGTATATGAAAAAAAGTTTATCTGCCTAATTTCACATAATATCTACCCGAATATATATAAAAAAAGCCCGATTTCAACAAGTAAAAACCGGGCTTTTTAATTCTTTTTAAAATTTATTCTACCGACGTTCCAATTTCATCGATAACATGCGTTTCGCTGAAACCAATAGATTTCTTATACACCTCATAAAAAGGTAAATCAACAAATTGTTGAGTTACATAGATACCAATAAAACACATTAAAAACCCAATAGTAGAAGACATAAGCCACGCTACAAAAACTAATAAGAATGTAATAAACCATTTCTTGTTACCTAAAGCAAACCCTATTTTAATTATTTCCCGTTCACTTAAATCTGGGTTTAACCCATAAATAACCACCATATATGACAAAGGAATAATTACATAAAATATAGGAATAATAAAACATAATAACGCTAGAATACTTATTCCGAACATCATAAGTGTTAATCTAATTGTTTTCATAAGATATTTCTTCTTCAAAAAGAAAAAATAATCATCTGAACGCTTAATTCCTAAATCTTTATTATTAACCATCTTGAAATATGCTGCTTTTAATGCTATTTGCAGACTCATTGCCAAAAACATAACTAATCCGAATAAAACAGCTGATAAGATTATAAAAAGAATGCCGGCATTCCCCAAATCTGTAAAAGTGGTACTATCTTCAAATACATCAGGATTAATTAATGCCAATATAATCATTGGAATATATATAATGAACACTAAAGGAATCATTAAAACACCATTTAAAATTAATGTAACTAGCCCCTGTAACCATACTTTTTTAAAATGCTCTATACATTGATTTATAACGTTTCCAAAATCTAAACTTGGTGCATTCTTGATTTTCTCTATCATATTGTTAAAATCACTCATATTTTATTACTATTAATAACCCGTCTCCCCTATCTGATCAATCTCACTATGTGCTACAACACCTATAGACTCTCGATAAATTAAAAAAGCTGGCAAATACACTATTGATATGGTAAAAATCACACCAATTCCACACCCTATAAACCCTAAGCAACCCAAAACACCAGCTACAAACATGACACCAAAACTTATTAACCACTTTTTAGTACCAATCGCAAAGCTAGCCTTTACAATATCATATTCATTCAAATGTGGGTTATTAGCAAAAACAACAGAGAAATAAGACAATGGTATAAAAGCAAAAATATAAGGGACAAACAACAAGGCTTGAGCTAAAAAAGCAATAGCAGTAAATAATATTCCCAACATAAATACCTTGCTAAAATACTCTTTGCTTAGAAAGTAGAAAAAATCATTATTTTGAGTAGATCCCGACAATTCTTGTTCACATATTCTATAAAACCCAGCCAACAACCCTATAGTTATTGTGCTGACTAACATAGACTGAGGTAAGCTGTAAACTAAATTAACGTAATAAACTTTCACAAAATCATCTATAACAAAACCTTCATTAAAAAACATAGTATTTGATCCTAATCCAATAGCTTGAAAAACTAAGGCTAACACAATTGCAAAAACAGTAATAAGAATAACGACTAAAGAACCTTTCAACCAAACTTTCTTAAACAAATTAATCATTTTATCAATTATATCCCCAAAGTCCAAATCTTTAGCTTGAGCTATTTTTTCTGATAATGTGGTAATTGTATTCATTACATATATTAATTAGTGCGATTTCAAAGTAACTGTTTTATGTATTATTTAACAAAAATTATTATTTATTTAAGTTCTGACACTTTGTCAGAAACAATAAATTAATTGTATCTTTGCATGCTTATTGAACGATACGTGTGATCTAGATAGTTATGGAGAAAATTATAGACGAAAACAAACAAGGCGAGACATTGGTTTTAAACCAAAAAGACGGTAATACACGTAAACTTTTTATTGAAAGTTACGGTTGCCAAATGAATTTTAGTGATAGTGAAATTGTGGCATCTATTCTAACCGAACAAGGTTATAACACTACACAAAACCTGGAAGATGCCGACTTAGTTCTTGTTAATACCTGCTCTATTCGCGACAAAGCCGAGCAAACCGTTCGTAAACGTTTAGAAAAATACAATGCCGTAAAAAAATCACACAACCCAGGCATGAAGGTTGGTGTTTTAGGCTGTATGGCAGAGCGTTTAAAAACAAAATTCTTAGAAGAAGAAAAAATCGTGGATCTTGTTGTAGGCCCTGATGCTTATAAAGATTTACCAAACTTATTAGCCGAAGTTGAAGAAGGACGCGATGCCATTAACGTAATTCTTTCTAAAGAAGAAACCTATGGAGATATTGCTCCGGTACGTTTGAACACCAATGGCGTAACCGCTTTCGTATCGATTACTCGTGGTTGTGACAATATGTGCACCTTCTGTGTCGTACCATTTACACGTGGTCGTGAGCGCAGCCGTGATCCGCAAAGTATTATGGAAGAAATCACCGATTTATGGAACCGAGGTTTTAAAGAAGTAACACTTCTTGGTCAAAATGTGGATAGTTTCCTTTGGTATGGCGGCGGACTTAAAAAAGATTTCGAAAAAGCCAGCGATATTCAAAAAGCAACAGCCGTAAACTTCGCTAAGTTATTAGACATGTGTGCGACGGCATTCCCAAAAATGCGTTTCCGCTTCTCGACATCTAATCCTCAGGATATGACTTTAGATGTGATTGAATCAATGGCTAAACATAGAAATATTTGTAAATACATTCACCTTCCGGTACAAAGTGGCAGTAACCGCATTTTAAAAGAAATGAATCGCCAGCATACCCGCGAAGAGTATTTCGAATTAATAGACAACATTAAACGTCTTATTCCAGACTGCGCCATTTCTCAGGATATGATTTCTGGTTTTCCAACCGAAACTGAAGAAGATCACCAGGATACACTTAGTTTAATGGAATATGTAAAATACGACTTCGGTTTCATGTTTGCTTATTCTGAAAGACCAGGAACTTTAGCCGAAAGAAAAATGGACGACGATATTCCTGAAGATACAAAAAAACGTCGTTTGCAAGAAATTATCGAGCTACAACAAGAGCACAGTTTCTACCGTACTAAAGAGCATTTAGGCAAAGTTGAAGAAGTTCTTGTTGAAAAACTTTCAAAACGTTCAAACGAACACTGGTCTGGACGTAATAGCCAAAACACAGTGGTTGTTTTCCCTAAAGGCGATTACAAACCAGGCGATTTTGTTAATGTAAAAATCACCGACTGTACCAGCACCACTTTAATTGGTGAAGCTGTTGGTTATTCTGAAAACAACTAAAATCATTTTATGGAATCTGTTCAAGCTATAAAACAACGATTTGGCATTATAGGTAATACGCCTGCGCTAAATCGCGCCATAGAAAAAGCCATCCAGGTAGCACCAACCGATATTTCGGTTTTGGTTACTGGTGAAAGTGGTGTTGGTAAAGAAAGTATTCCAAAAATCATACACCAACTTTCACACCGAAAGCATAATAAATACATCGCCGTTAACTGTGGTGCTATTCCAGAAGGAACTATAGACAGTGAACTTTTTGGTCACGAAAAAGGCGCCTTTACAGGAGCCACACAAACTCGCGAAGGTTATTTTGAAGTTGCCGATGGCGGAACTATTTTTTTAGATGAAGTTGGCGAGTTACCCTTAACCACGCAAGTACGTTTACTTCGTGTTTTAGAAAATGGTGAATTCTTAAAAGTTGGGTCGAGTAAAGTTCAAAAAACCAACGTGCGTATTGTGGCAGCAACAAACGTAAATATGTTTGAAGCTATTGAAAAGGAAAAATTCCGTGAAGATCTATATTATCGCTTAAGTACGGTCGAAATTCATTTACCGCCATTACGCGAGCGCCAGGATGATATTCACCTGTTATTCAGAAAATTTGCAAGCGATTTTGCTTTAAAATACAAAATGCCAACCATCAAATTAACCGATGCAGCAATTCAGGTTTTAACCAAATACCGTTGGGGCGGAAACATCAGGCAGCTACGCAACATCGCAGAACAACTTTCTGTTTTAGAGCAAGAACGAACCATTTCGGCAGAAACCTTAAACGGGTATCTTCCTAACAGCTCCCCGAATTTACCTGCGGTTATTAAAACCTCAAAATCAGAGAGCGATTTTAGCAGCGAACGTGAAATTCTTTATAAAGTGCTTTTCGACATGAAAAGCGATTTAAACGATTTAAAGAAGCTTACGCTGGAATTAATGAAAAGCGGTAACACCAAAGATGTTGAAAAAAGTCATGAAGGATTAATTCAGAAAATTTACGGCGATAACGACGAAGACGATGCTATTTTTGAGGAAGATTTAACGCCTTCAAACAACGAGGTACTTTCTATTCCCGAGCACACCATTCACCATGATATTCCGGAAACCATTACCGATAAATATCATTTTGCTGAAGAAATTGAAGAGGAAGAAACCTTATCGTTACAAGACAAGGAACTGGAATTAATTAAAAAATCGCTTGAGCGTCACGGTGGAAAACGTAAATTAGCTGCAGCCGAATTAGGTATTAGTGAACGCACCTTGTACCGCAAAATCAAGCAATACAATTTGTAAAGCCTACATCCGTTGAAATAAGGCATAACCTTTTAATACTCAAATCTCGGTTATCGAACAACGTTAAAAAACATGAAAAAACACTTTATATATTTATCATTTTTAGCATTAAGCTTTACATTACTAAACTGTGGTATTTACTCGTTTACTGGCGCTTCAGTACCAGCCAACGTTAAAACATTTCAGGTAAACCGCTTTGAAAACACAGCGCTTTTGTTTGAGCCTGGGTTGGATTTACAATTTCAAAACGCTCTACAAGATTTAATTCAGAATCAAACAAATCTAAGTTTAGTTACGACTAATGGCGATTTATTATATGAAGGTGAAATTACCGATTATCGCGTATCCCCAACTACCGCAACATCCGATAATAAAGCGGCACAAAACCGTTTAACCATTAGCGTAAAAATCAGGTTTTTCAATAAGAAAAAAGAAGAGGACGATTTAGAACAAAGCTTCTCTTTCTTCTATGATTATCCAGGCTCAGCTTTACTTACAGGAAGTCAAAAAGCAACAGCCCACGAAGAAATATTTCAGCGTTTAACCCAAGACATCTTTAATGCTACCCTTGCAAAGTGGTAGTGTTTTGATTATAAAAAATGATTAAATTTGGCTTAGCCAATGAACCCGACAGATTTTACATATATCCTTCAGCACCCACAGTCTATCACTCATGAACAGACTGAAGCGGTAAAATCTATCATTGACGAATTTCCATATTTTCAACCCGCGCGCGCCATTTACCTTAAAGGCTTAAAAGACCAGAGTAGTTTTAAATACAATCAGGAACTTAAAATTACGGCAGCTTACACCACCGACAGAAGCATTCTGTTTGATTTTATCACTTCGGATGTATTTCTTCAAAATGAAATTTCAGAATCCATAAAACAAAATATCACCAACGTTTGGAATATAGAAGTTGACTACGAAGATATTTCGGTAAATCGTCGCGTTGAAATTGACGACAATTTACAACAACAGGTAAAAGATACCACTGGGGTTTTAGACCCTGCCCTATTTCAACCTAAGGAAATTAGAACACCAAAACCAGTAGAGGTTTCTTTAATTGACACGGAATCTAAACCGGAAGAAACAGAGTCTCCTGTTAAAATATTAAATATTGGTAAGCCTTTTGAATTTGAAAAAAACGAAACCCACTCGTTTAATGAATGGCTACAACTAACACGTTTTAAACCTATTAATCGCAACGAACCTGTTAAAGAAGCAAAACAAACAGAACCGACACCTAAGCAGGAATTAGCTACAAAACACGTAAGCGAATCTTCCCAATTAGATATATTAGAACGCGAAAAAAAGTTTGAATTAATTGATAAATTCATTCAGGAAAACCCTAAAATTAACCCAACAAAAACCTCCGCTACCAAAGGAAACTTAGCCAAGGCACAAATGATACAGCCAGAAGCCTTAATGACAGAGACTTTGGCGAGAATTTATGTAGAACAAAAAAACTACAAAAAGGCAATTCAATCTTATAAAATTTTAAGTTTGAAATATCCAGAAAAAAATAGTTTCTTTGCAAACCAAATTAAAGCAGTACAACAATTACAAGAACAAAATAAATTAGAATAATGAGCACGTTTACAATATTTTTAGCATTGATCGTTATAGTAGCGTTTTTACTAATCGTAGTTATTATGGTACAAAACCCTAAAGGAGGCGGATTATCTTCTTCTTTCGGTGGCGGTGGAACACAACAATTAGGTGGTGTTAAAAAAACAACCGACTTTTTAGATAAAAGTACATGGACTTTAGCTACCCTTTTATTAGTATTAATCTTATTATCTAATATGGCGATTAACAGAGGGGGGGATGCTGCAGATTCTAAAGCTTTAGATGCTGAAACTACTGCACAACCATTACCAAATCCTGTGCAATCTACAGATGATGCTGCGACACCTGCTGACGAGGCTACTGAGTAAACCATGCAATCATACATATAAAAAATGCCAACTTTTCAAGTTGGCATTTTTTGTTACTGCAAGTTTGTCAGTTAACCACTATTGGCACACTTTTAGAATAGGCTATACGCAATAAACATTAATTTTTAAACTTAAAAATATATACAAATGGCATTGAACATTAAACCATTAGCAGACCGCGTTCTTATTGAACCAGCTGCCGCTGAAACTAAAACAGCTTCAGGAATTATTATTCCAGATAACGCTAAAGAAAAGCCACAAAGAGGAACTGTTATAGCTGCCGGTAAAGGAACTAAAGACGAGCCTATCACCGTGCAAGTTGGCGATACTGTGTTATATGGAAAATATGCTGGAACAGAATTAAAATTAGAAGGTAAAGATTATTTAATTATGCGTGAAAGCGACATTTTAGCAATCATTTAATTTCTTAAAAACTCAAAAACAATAAATAAAAATGGCAAAAGATATAAAATTTGATATTGAAGCACGCGACGGTTTAAAACGTGGTGTTGATGCATTAGCTAACGCTGTAAAAGTAACTTTAGGTCCTAAAGGACGTAACGTCATCATTGGAAAAAGTTTTGGCGCACCTCATGTAACTAAAGATGGTGTTTCTGTAGCTAAAGAAATCGAATTAGAAGATGCTCTTGAAAACATGGGAGCGCAAATGGTAAAAGAAGTTGCTTCAAAAACTAACGACTTGGCTGGTGACGGCACAACTACCGCAACGGTTTTAGCTCAGGCTATTGTAAAAGAAGGCTTGAAAAATGTAGCTGCGGGTGCAAATCCAATGGATTTAAAACGTGGTATCGATAAAGCTGTTGAAGCCATTACTAAAGATCTTGAGGAACAAGCTCAGGAAGTTGGAAACTCTTCAGAAAAAATCAAACAAGTTGCTGCTATTTCAGCAAACAACGATGACACAATTGGTGAATTAATTGCGCAAGCTTTTACTAAAGTAGGTAAAGAAGGTGTGATTACTGTTGAAGAAGCTAAAGGTATGGATACTTATGTTGATGTTGTAGAAGGTATGCAATTCGACAGAGGGTACTTATCGCCTTACTTCGTTACCAACACCGATAAAATGATTGCTGAATTAGACAATCCTTATATCTTATTATTCGATAAAAAGATTTCTAATTTACAGGAAATCCTTCCAATATTAGAGCCTGTTGCTCAATCTGGTCGTCCGTTATTAATCATCGCTGAAGATGTAGACGGACAAGCTTTAGCTACTTTAGTAGTTAACAAATTACGTGGTGGTTTAAAAATTGCTGCTGTTAAAGCCCCTGGTTTTGGTGACAGACGTAAAGCCATGTTAGAAGATATTGCAATCTTAACTGGTGGTGTTGTTATTTCTGAAGAACGAGGATTCACTTTAGAAAATGCCGATTTAAGCATGTTAGGTACTGCTGAAACAGTGACTATCGATAAAGACAACACAACAATTGTAAACGGTTCCGGTGATGCTGATAACATTAAAGCGCGTGTAAACCAAATTAAAGCACAAATTGAAACAACTACTAGTGATTACGATAAAGAAAAATTACAAGAGCGCTTAGCTAAATTAGCTGGTGGTGTTGCTGTACTTTACGTTGGTGCTGCTTCTGAAGTTGAAATGAAAGAGAAGAAAGACCGTGTTGATGATGCGTTACATGCAACTAGAGCTGCTGTAGAAGAAGGTATCGTTGCTGGTGGTGGTGTTGCCTTGGTTAGAGCTAAAGCGGTATTAGAAACCTTAACTACTGATAACTTAGACGAAACTACAGGTGTTCAAATCGTTGCTCGTGCTATTGAAGCGCCTTTACGCACTATTGTAGAAAATGCAGGTGGAGAAGGTAGCGTTGTTGTTAACAAAGTATTAGAAGGTGAGAAAAACTTCGGTTACGACGCGAAATCTGAAACGTATGTAGATATGCTTAAGGCTGGTATTATCGATCCTAAGAAAGTAACACGCGTAGCATTAGAAAATGCAGCATCTGTTTCTGGAATGATTTTAACTACCGAGTGCGCTTTAGTTGACATTAAAGAAGACGCTCCTGCTATGCCAATGGGCGGAGGTGGAATGCCAGGTATGATGTAATGGCGAATCACCCTAAATAAATTATTAAAAACGCTTCAATGTTTAATTGAAGCGTTTTTTTATTTTAAATCTTTATTCAACTTATAATAATAAAACGCTGGTAACAACACTAGCAATATTATGGGCTGAATAAGAAATCTCCTAAAATTAAAAAACAAATAATAATCTTCCTGTTTCGGATTGATAATAAAATAGATAAATACTAAAATCAATACGATATAAGCTATAGCATAAAATAAAACGGAAAACTTAATCAAAGACCACTCTTTAAAAAACAGATAAAGAATCCCTAAAGACACCAACGTATTTAACCAAAATCGAAAGCTTGTAAAAAACACCAGTTTTAATACCTCTCGCCTTGGACTATCGATATATAAATAATCGTTTTTAAAAAACGTTAAGTACGGGTCGTAAAACAGTAAATTCTCGAAGGCTCGGATTAAAATTAACACCCCAAACAATATCAAAATTAATATGTAGGTAATCGGTTTAGGCATTGACGCGATTTATTTTAGAAAATCGATTCACCCAAAATACCCAAAGCAAAAACATCATACCATAAATAATCAACGGGAAAACAATTTCATGCAACACGGATTCATATTCTGGATAATGATATAACCCTAAATTAATAATAACTATACGAATAACATTCACTACATAAATTAAAACACTTCCCAACAAACTGTAAATAAACGTTGTTTTAAAATCGGCTGCAAAAGCTACAATAAAAGATATAAAAAGGAGAATGACACTAAACCCATTACAGCCTTCTATAATTCTGGAAAGATACATCTCATTTAAAATCACTTTAACGGAAGGCTCGTCAGGATGCGGGATCATCTCGATATGATACCCTAAAACCTGTAACAAATCCTGACATTGCAAGGCTACCAAATGGGTTATATAGTCCGGATAGTATATGGATCCATCTGAAAACTGTAAGTAAAACTTATAAGCTAACGACAACATCAAATAAACCAACAAAAAGGTAAATATGAATTTTATGACGAGTTTATATTTTACTAGAAGTGCTTTCAAATGATAACGTTAAAATTCCTTTAAACTACATCCCGAAATTACAGCTTTTTAAATACTTTTACCAAAACTTTTGAATTATGATTTTTGAAACCCTAAAACCTCAGATCGAAACAATTATTGCTAATACCAATAATACGGTTGACGAACGTCTTCTGAATATTTGCGAACTATTAGAAGCTAATGTTAGTTATTACAATTGGGTTGGGTTTTATTTTAGAAATGGGAATAAAGAAGAACTGAAACTTGGACCTTACGTTGGCGCACCAACCGACCATACGATTATTCCGTTTGGAAAAGGCATCTGTGGACAAGTAGCTGTTAGCAACGAAAATTTTGTTGTGCCCGATGTTGCTGCTCAAGATAATTACATTGCTTGTAGTATTACCGTAAAGGCTGAAATCGTAATCCCTATTTTTGTAAATGGAGAAAACATCGGTCAGATTGACATTGACTCGAATACTCCAGATCCATTTACCGAAGCCGACGAACGCTTTTTAGAATTTGTTTGTGCACAAGTCGCATCCATTTTATAAGAAAATATTAGGTTACTGAATCTTCATTTTTTAGTCCGATTTATGTGCTTTATAAGCTCGATATTCGGGTAAAAAATTATCCGTGTTTTTTCAACATTTCTAACTCTATTTTTGAGTAAAAAATAACTACTTTTGCACTTTATAACTAGTTTAGAAAAATGAGCAACGAAAAAACAGTAAAATCAGCATTAATTTCAGTATTTAGTAAAGACGGCTTAGAGCCAATCGTAAAGAAACTAAACGAACAAGGTGTAACCATCTACTCTACTGGAGGAACTCAAACATTCATTAACGACTTAGGTATCGACGTCGTTCCTGTTGAAGAAATCACATCGTACCCATCTATTCTTGGTGGTCGTGTTAAAACCTTACACCCAAAGGTATTTGGAGGTATTTTAAACAGACAAAATAATGAAAGTGACGTTAAAGAATTGGCGGATTTTGAAATCCCTCAAATCGATGTCGTTATTGTTGATTTATATCCGTTTGAAAAAACAGTTGCTTCAGATGCTAGCGAACAAGATATTATTGAAAAAATTGATATAGGTGGTATTTCGTTAATTCGTGCTGCTGCTAAAAACTTTGCAGATGTTACCTGTGTAGCTTCTGTTAATGACTATGCGGAGTTCTTAGAAATCATTTCTAAAAACAACGGAAGCATTTCTTTAGAAGACAGAAAACGTTTTGCTACAAAAGCATTCAACGTATCATCGCACTACGATTCTGCTATTTTCAACTACTTCAACAAAGACAATCAAGAAGTGGTTTTAAAAATCAGCGAAACTAACGGTAAAGCATTACGTTATGGCGAAAATCCACACCAAAAAGGATCGTTCTTCGGAGATTTCGATGCGATGTTTACCAAACTTAACGGAAAAGAATTAAGCTACAACAACCTTTTAGATGTTGATGCTGCCGTTAACTTAATTAACGAATTTAAAGGAGAAGCACCTACTTTCGCTATTTTAAAACACAACAATGCTTGTGGCTTTGCTCAAAGTGAAACCATTCACCAGGCTTACGTTGACGCCTTAGCTGGAGACCCTGTTTCTGCATTTGGAGGTGTATTAATCAGCAACACAGTAATTGACAAAGCAACTGCTGAAGAAATTAACAGTTTATTCTGTGAAGTAATTATCGCTCCAGCTTACGAAGACGAGGCTGTAGAAATATTAAAAAGTAAAAAAAACAGAATCATTCTTGTTTTAAACGATGTTGAATTACCACAAACCAACGTAAGAAGTTGCTTAAACGGTGTCCTTGTTCAAGATAGAAATAACGTAACCGATACTATTGAAGGGTTGACTTATGTGACTAATAACAAACCTTCACAAAGTGAATTAGAAGATTTAATCTTTGCTTCTAAAATTTGTAAGCACACAAAATCTAACACCATCATCTTAGTTAAAAATAAACAATTATGTGCTGGAGGAACTGGGCAAACAAGTCGTGTTGATGCTTTAGAGCAAGCGATTCACAAAGCAAATTCATTTAACTTCGATTTAAACGGAGCTGTTATGGCGAGTGATGCGTTCTTCCCATTCCCTGATTGTGTGGAAATTGCAAACAATGCCGGTATTAAAGCGGTTATTCAACCAGGAGGTTCCATTAAAGACCAGTTAAGTATCGATTACTGTAATGATAATGATGTTGCTATGGTATTTACAGGAACACGTCACTTTAAGCATTAATTTAAAGAAAATTAAGGTTTAAGTCGGCCAAATATCAATATGAAACGTATAACTACAAAGTATTGAAATTTGATTGTACTTAAACCTTAATATATTTATTAACTTTTACTACATTTACGAGAAACGTTTTAAACCTCAATAATTATTTAACTGCCCATGGGATTTTTTGACTTCCTAACCGAAGAAATCGCAATAGATTTAGGTACTGCCAACACTTTAATTATTCACAACGACAAGGTTGTTGTTGATGCACCTTCTATCGTTGCTCGCGATAGAGTATCTGGAAAAATTATTGCCGTCGGACAGGAAGCCAGCTTAATGCAAGGAAAAACCCATGAGAATATTAAAACCATTCGTCCGTTAAAAGATGGGGTGATTGCAGATTTTGACGCTTCTGAACAAATGATTAGTATGTTTATTAAAAACATACCAGCATTAAAAAAGAAGTTCTTCACTCCGGCGTTACGTATGGTTGTTTGTATTCCTTCAGGAATTACAGAGGTGGAGATGCGCGCGGTTAAAGAAAGTGCCGAACGTGTAAATGGTAAAGAGGTTTACTTAATACACGAACCAATGGCTGCAGCAATTGGTATTGGTGTAGATATTATGCAACCTAAAGGAAATATGATTGTTGATATCGGTGGTGGTACCACCGAAATTGCCGTTATTGCTTTAGGCGGTATTGTATGTGACAAATCGGTTAAAATTGCGGGAGACGTATTTACAAACGATATTGTTTACTACATGCGTACACAACACAACTTATATGTTGGTGAGCGTACTGCTGAAAAAATTAAAATTCAAATTGGTGCAGCAACCGAAGACTTGGAGTTGCCACCAGACGATATGAGCGTTCAAGGCCGTGACTTATTAACGGGAAAACCTAAACAGGTTTCCATCTCACACCGTGAAATTGCCAAAGCCCTAGACAAATCTATTTTACGAATTGAAGATGCGGTTATGGAAACCTTATCGCAAACCCCTCCAGAATTAGCTGCCGATATTTACAATACCGGTATTTACTTAGCAGGTGGTGGCTCAATGTTAAGAGGCCTAGACAAACGTTTATCTCAAAAAACAGATTTACCGGTTTATATCGCAGAAGATCCTTTAAGAGCCGTAGTAAGAGGTACTGGAATTACACTTAAAAATTTACCGAAATACAAAAGTGTACTGATTAAATAGGCCGATAAAACATGCAACAGATTATTAATTTCATAATAAGAAACAAAAACTTCTTGTTGTTCTTGTTGCTGTTTGGTATTTCCCTGTTTTTTACAATTCAGTCGCATTCGTATCATAAAAGTAAGTTTATCAACTCTGCCAATTTTTTAACTGGCGGTGTTTACAATTCGGTAAGCAACATTAACGGCTACTTCAATCTAAAATCGCAAAACGAGATTTTAGCAGAAGAAAACAACCATTTAAAAAACTTACTTTACAATTCGAATACAAAAACGGACTCTATTTTTTTAGACACTTTAGCGACTAACGATATTTACAAATTTAGAACGGCTAACATTATTAGAAACAGTTACTCGGCTACCGATAATATGCTTCTGATAAACAGAGGTTCAAAAGACAGCATTAAAGAAGATTTCGGTGTTATATCTTCAAAAGGCATTATTGGTATTATTAATAAAACCAGCCGAAATTATGCTACAGTGATTTCGGTATTAAACACCACTATTAAAATTAGTGCACAATTGAAGAAAACCAATCATTATGGTTCCTTAACCTGGAATGGAAAAGATCCTGCTTTTGCACAACTTATAGATATTCAAAAAATAGCACCAGTAACTAAAGGCGACACTATAGTAACTACAGGAATGTCTTCTATTTTCCCTAAAGGAATACCTGTAGGAGTTGTTGATAATTTTAAATTGGATAACGCCGAGAATTTCTATGAAATTAACGTGAAGTTATTTAACGACATGACCAACCTAGAACATGTTTACGTAATAGAAAACTCCGATAAAGTTGAAATTACAAACCTTTTAAGCGGCAAAACAAATGAATAACACCGCTTACTCAAATATTGTCCGCTTTGTTGTGTTGGTATTGGTTCAGGTACTCATTTGTAATCACATTAACTTTTTAGGTTACATCAATCCGTACCCATATATTTTATTCATATTATTATTTCCGGTAAAAAATAACCGATTGTTAATCATATTTTTAAGCTTTTTAATTGGTTTAGCCATCGATTTATTTCAGGATTCAGGCGGTATTCACGCAGCGGCATCGGTATTTATAGCCTATGCCAGACCTTTATTTTTAAAGTTCTCTTTCGGAATGATGTACGAGCACCAAACCATTAAATTTGAAAATGTGGAATTCGGGTCGAAATTCACCTATATTTCCATATTAACTTTAGTGCATCATTTTGTATTATTCTCTTTAGAAATATTTAATGCTTCAAAAATAATTTTAGTGCTTCAGAAAACGTTATTCTCAAGTATATTTACTATTTTATTAAGTATTCTGGCAACCATTATTTTTAGTAGAAAAAAATAGATGAGACAATTTTTGCTTTACATCGTCATCGTTTTAGCAGGGTTATTGTTTATTTCTAGGCTATTCTATCTCCAAATCTATAATCCAAGCAGCGATAATTTGTTTGAAGATAATGCCATTAGAAAAGTTTACGATTATCCCAAGCGCGGTTTTGTATTCGACAGAAACGGAGAACTATTGGTATCAAACCAACCGTCGTATGATGTGATGGTGATTCCTCGTGAAGTAAAACCTTTAGATACCTTGGAATTTTGTTCGCTTTTAAAAATAGATAAACAACGTTTTAAAGACATTTACGAAAAAGCGTATCGCTACTCTCCAAGACTCCCCTCGGTATTTATTCCGCAGTTATCAAAAGCCGATTATGCCGTTTTACAAGAAAAAATGCGGAAATTCGAAGGCTTTTATATTCAGAAGCGTTCGTTAAGACACTACCAAACTACAATTGGCGCTAATGTTTTGGGTGATATTGGTGAAGTAAATTACGGAGACATGAAAAATGACCCGTATTATAAATCCGGCGATTTAAAAGGAAAGCAAGGTGTTGAGGCCTCGTACGAAAACATTCTTCGCGGCGTAAAAGGGATTAAGTTTATTCAAAAAGACCGCTTCAATAGAAATATTGGTCCGTATAAAGAAGGTATTTACGACACTCTTCCTGTTCAAGGAAAAGATATAACCATAACCATTGATGCAAAATTACAAGCATATGGCGAGTTATTAATGCGTAATAAGCGCGGTGGTGTTATTGCCATTGAACCATCTTCCGGTGAAATTTTAGCCATGATTGCTGCCCCTACCTATAATCCCAATTTGTTGGTAGGTCGTGACCGCTCTAAAAACTTCACCAAACTATTTAACGACTCCATTGCCAAGCCTCTGTTTAACCGAAGCCTTCAAGGGGTTTACGAACCGGGATCTCCTTTCAAATTAATGAATGCCCTTATTGCACTTCAGGAAGGTGTAATGACCCCTAACGAAATTGTGACTTGCTCTGGTGGTTATCATTATGGTGGACGCGTCATGGGGTGCCACTGTGCTTATGGCACAAGAAATAATATGGTTGGTGGTATTATGCATTCGTGTAATGCTTATTTTGCTACGGCTTACAGAAAAATTCTGGATAAAAATGGAAGTGCATCCGATGGCATTGACAAATGGAGTGCCCATGCCAAAAGCTTTGGGTTAGGAAACTTTTTAAACAACGATTTATTCGTGGGGCAAAAAGGAAGAATTCCTGACAGAGATTATTATAAATACATTTACCCGAACACCTTCTACTCTACCTATACAATCTCTAATGCCATTGGTCAAGGGGAAGTTGCGACAACGCCAATTCAGCTAGCCAATATGATAGCTGCCATAGCAAATCGCGGTTATTATTACACGCCTCATATCATTAAACATATTGAAGGTGAAGACATCCCCGAAGATTTCACAACACCTAAATACACTTCCATTGATAAACAAAATTTCGAGCCGGTCATTGAAGGTATGTTGCAAGTTTACAAACAAGGTACAGCTGCAGCCTTACAGGTAAAAGATATTGATATTTGTGGTAAAACAGGAACGGTAGAAAACTTCGCCATTGTCGATAGCGTAAAAACGCAGCTTACCGACCACTCTATTTTCGTAGCTTTTGCACCTAAAGACAACCCTAAAATTGCTTTAGCTGTTTTTGTTGAAAACGGATACTGGGGAAGTCGTTTTGCTGGTAGAGTGGCCAGTTTGCTTATAGAAAAACATCTAAAAGGCGAAATTACTCGTACAGATTTAGAAGATTGGTTATTAAGACATACGTTAGAACACGAATATGCCAAACCGTATTCCGGAAAACCTTTTGGTATTAACAGAGCAACAACATTAGAAGAAGTCAGCCCCGAGGAATACAAAGGACTTAAAGACGAATTAGCCAAACTTAACAACCAAAATATTGATGGTTAGAAATACCCACAGACATTTTAAATTTGACTGGATTACAATTATTCTCTTTCTGCTTTTAGCGGGTTTTGGTTGGATTAATATTATTTCGGCGTCTCATGTGGGGGAAGAAATTAATTATTTTGATTTCTCCCAACCCTATGGCAAACAACTTATATTTATCTTCTTAACCTTTATACTCATCGTATTACTGCTGGCCATTGATGCCAAGTTTTACGAACGGTTCTCAAGTGTTATATATATTATATCCATGGTTTCCCTTTTGGGACTATTTGTCTTTGGTAAAAATGTCAACGGGGCGACCTCGTGGTATGGTATTGGAGGCATGACCATTCAGCCGAGTGAGTTTGCCAAAATGGCTACAGCCCTTGCGGTCGCCAAATACGTAAGTGACCTGAACACCAATATTAAAAACTTTAAAGACCAGATACAGGTTTTCATCATCATCATCATTCCTGCATTATTGGTATTGTTACAAAACGACACTGGAAGTACCATTGTTTACGGTGCCTTTTTCTTTGTTTTATATAGAGAAGGCTTACCTAAAATTTATCTTAACATAGGTGTTTCTCTTATTTTTATTTCCATCTTGTCTTTAAAATTCGGCGGATTATTCACAACCATAGCAGCCGGTATTCTAATTTTTGGATACTACTTTTTAAATAAACGCCGATCGAATATCCTTTTGATTATTGCTGTTTTCCTACTATCTGCAGGGGCATCTTTTGGAATTAAATTCTTTTATAATTCTGTGCTTCAACCGCACCAAAAAGATCGTATTAGTTTATGGCTTCGTTTAGAGAAGGATCCTGAGAAACTGGAACGCATGAAACAGACTTTCGCCTACAACCTTAACGAATCTGAAAAAGCAATTGGTTCAGGAGGTTTTACAGGAAGAGGATTTATGGAAGGCACTCGAACAACTGGTAAATTTGTACCGGAACAGCACACCGACTACATTTTTAGTACCGTTGGTGAAGAATGGGGTTTTTTTGGAAGCACGATGGTCGTTATTCTTTTTGTATTATTACTATTGCGTATTCTGCATTTGGCCGAATTACAAAAGTCCCAATTCAGTCGCGTGTATGGCTATAGTGTCGCCGCGATTATATTTGTTCACTTCTTCATTAATATAGGTATGGTTATGGGACTAATACCAACCATTGGTATTCCCTTGCCTTTATTTAGTTACGGAGGTTCCGGACTTTGGGCATTTACCATCCTGATTTTTATTTTTATAAAACTGGATTCTAACCGAATTAATGAATGGTAGCCTGAATCTGCTTTTTTTCATTATCTTTCTGTTATGAAAAAATTCATTTTTCCTTTAGTAGCACTTTCACTTTTCTTATCGTCATGTCACGGATCTAAAAACTTGTTCGGAAATGGTTTTTCAGCTGAACAAACCGAAATAATCATGTCTAAGGATTCCTTAATACCAATGCGTGTTTATAAAATAACCGACAAAAAAGACTCCTTATTACTTCGTACAAAAAGCGCAAAAATAAAAGCTAATCCAAACGATGTTGTGTTACAACATTTTGTAAAACGCCTTTATGCTACCGTTAGAGACAGCCTATCTATGGGTGTGGGTATTGCTGCGCCTCAAGTAGGAGTTTTGAAAAATATAATCTGGGTACAACGTTTCGATAAAGAGAATTTACCTTTTGAAGTCTATTTGAATCCGGTAATAAAAGAGTACTCTAAAAAGAAACAAATCTGTAAAGAAGGCTGTTTATCTATTCCCGGAAGAAGCGATACACTTAGCACCAGAGCGTTTAGTATTAAAATTGCCTACGACACAATGACCGCTGAACATAAAACCGAAACTATTGAAGGATTTACCTCAGTAATTTTTCAACATGAAATAGACCATTTAAATGGCATCTTGTACCTAGATCACTTATCAAAAGACATACAAGACGCCAAAAAGTAGTTTTATTTTTTAAGCTCTAATTTTTCAGCAAAATAATCACAGAAATCTTTCATAGTGGCCGTCATTTTTTCATCTTGAGTCGCACGGTGAAAAGTATCGCTCATGGCTACTAAAGTTTGATGGAAAAACACTTTCATCTCATCAACAGGCATATCTTTTGTCCATAAGTCGATGCGCAAAGTTTCCTGAGCGTTCGAATCCCAAACCGAAAGTAACATAGCTTTTGCTTCTTCTTGTGTAATTCCGCCATCTTCAGCTGTCCAAAGTAATTTCTCCGGAATTCTGTTTTCGTCAAGTTCTACTTGAAGTTCTATTTTTGAAGTATGATTTTTAGACATTTATTTTCTTGGTTTAAACTTTGAATTATTAAAAATTTCTTCAGCATTGGTTATCAGCATATCTTTTAAAGACACCTCATTATGTTGCATATATGCTCTAACAATCTGCCATCCTATATATTGTCCCAGTTGCCCGGGTGATTCTGAATCGATTCCTTCCAAATAAAATTTAGAAAATGGTGCTTCAGCTATAAATCGTCCTGATAATTTGGAATCGGTACTAAATAACATTTCGCGCTCTACAAAATAACGCCAGATATAACTTTCGTTGGTTTGTGCCCATTCTAATTCTTCTTCAGTATACCCTATTCTTGAAGCTTCGGATTTAAATGGCACCATAACATCTTTAAAGTACAGTTGCTTTCCGAAATAAATCATCTCATCTAAAAAGGTTCGGTTATGAATCGGGTAGATGTATTTTTTCGCATATTCACCAGCCAAATCGACTACGATATGCTCCTTATTAAAATTTTCTCGCAGATACACAGGGATACTCTGGTAAAACTCATGGTCTGAACCTAAATAATTATCTAAAGCCACAATATCAATAGTATCTGTTACAATAACCCGGTTTCTATAGTCTACATCGCTAGTTACTGTAATAATTCTTGGCACCTGAAATTCTGGGAAATAATATTTAAGATGATTGAAAAGTGATTCAACTTCTAATTCGGTTTGTGAAAAATTATTAAAGGTTTTATTCACCTCTTTAAACAGTAGCTTTTGTAAACTATCTGA
This sequence comes from Aestuariibaculum suncheonense, assembly GCF_014596935.1. Classification (GTDB taxonomy): domain Bacteria; phylum Bacteroidota; class Bacteroidia; order Flavobacteriales; family Flavobacteriaceae; genus Aestuariibaculum; species Aestuariibaculum suncheonense. The sequence goes on from NZ_JACVXC010000004.1 coordinate 215,524, forward strand.
AGCCTTGGCTAGCCAGAACGAGTCGGTATATTTTTCCGAAAACATAAATGGGTAAGCCTGTTTTAAATCTGGTAGTTTAGAGTCTGTTACCTGAGCAAATAGCACATCAAACCGTTCTACATTAGCATCGATGTTAATCTTTGCAATCTCGTTTTCTAATTGATCTTCCTTTTTGCAAGAAATCACACTCACTAAAAAAATTAACAACAATAATCCCTGTTTCATATAAAACTTAAACGCTATAAATTTTTATTAATTGGTCGATTCGTTTATTTTTGTTTGCAAAGGTACTATTCTTAGAATTAAATTCATTTAATATGCAAACAGAAAAAGTTGTAGACTATATAGTTCATTGGCTTAAAGATTACGCTACAAAAGCTGGCGTTAAAGGTTTTGTAATTGGAGTTTCTGGCGGAATTGATTCTGCCGTAACCTCAACACTTTGTGCCAAGACAGGTTTACCACTTTTATGTTTAGAGATGCCTATACATCAAGCCCCTAATCAGGTAACTCGCGCACTGAATCATATTAAATGGTTACAATCTAATTTTAACGACGTTACTATGACTCAGGTAAACTTAACACCAGTCTTCGATAGTTTAGTTGCTTCATTACCTCCTGTAGAAAATGAAGAAGATCGTTTTATGTCTTTGGCAAATACCAGAGCACGATTACGTATGACCTCGCTTTACTACTTTGCGGCTTTAGATAAACTTTTAGTTGCTGGAACAGGGAATAAAGTAGAAGATTTTGGAGTTGGTTTCTACACAAAGTATGGAGACGGTGGCGTGGATTTAAGCCCCATTGCAGATTTATACAAAACTCAGGTTTACGACATCGCAAAATATTTAGGTGTTAATCAGGAAATTATTGATGCTGCTCCAACCGATGGCCTTTGGGGTGATGACCGTACCGACGAAGATCAAATTGGTGCATCTTATCCAGAATTGGAATGGGCTATGGAGATGGATCGTCAGGGAAAAACGGCAGACGATTTCGAAGGAAGAGCTCTAGAGGTTTTCAAAATCTATAAACGCCTTAACTCCGCTAACAAACATAAGATGATTCCTATACCTGTTTGCGAAATTCCAAACAATTTACTTTAATTATTGCAAATCACATAAAATTTACCTACTTTTGTCATAAGCTTATTCTCTCAATTATAATAACCTCTCTAACTAATTATAATAAAGCTTTAAAATTATGGTAAAAGTATTAATAGCAGACAATCACCCTATTACCAGGAAAGGGCTTGAGGTTCTATTCTCAGCATCTTCTAACATTAAAATTGTAGGAAGTGTTGACAACGGCGAAGCCGCAATGGAATTCATCAAAAATAATCCTGTAGACATCCTTTTAACAGAAGCAGATCTTCCAAAATTAAACGGGTTAACCATTTTACGTTATCTTAAAAAAGATTATCCAGACGTAAAAACTATCATTTTTAGTGGTGAACCAGAAGAAGTTTATGCCATTAACGCCATTAAAGCCGGCGCTAACGGTTATTTACACAAATCTGTAAACGTTATCACAATTAATGAAGCCATCTTAAAAGTAGCTGAAGGCGGCATTTATTTAAGTAACGAGTTAACACAACAGTTAGCATTTGGAAGCCGAGCTAGTAAATCTGGAACTTTCTACAAAAAACTTTCTACTCGAGAAGCCGAAGTTTTAAAACTTCTGACTATTGGTAAAAAGAATAAGGAAATTTCTAAGGAGCTTGATATTAACGAGAAAACCGTTAGTACTTATAAAGCGCGTTTAATGCGTAAATTAAAAGTAACTAACTTGGTAGATTTAGTTAATCAAGCCAAGCTTAAAGAATCGTTATAGAACACGATTTAGTTTTCTAGACAACAACATTTTCAAACCAGAATAGTCTTTAACTTCTTCAAGAATATTTCTATTTACATCAGCTTTATTGGCTAATGTTTCTTGTTGAAATTCCTTGACTTTTTGGTCGATTAAAAAACAACGGAGGTTAAGTATAGTTTCACTAACTAATTGCGCAACGCTATGCTGTTTTTCTTTAGGAAAAATATCCATGCGTTGCCAATTATCTAGTGTATAGCGTTCATCTTCCATCAAGATGTTAGAAATCTCATAACCCATATCCGGGTCTACCGAATTAATAAAACTTTTCAGTTCGAAATTTTCATTCTGATTCAGCGCTTCAATAATCGTATAGTATATGCTTTTAAACTGAGGATTACCGAATTGCATTTCGTCGTCCTGTAAGTCTAAATATATTTTTTCAAATACTTTTGCGGTATGAATTACAGGTTCTAACTCTAATTCGCCTTTATCATTTTCCTTTAACACCAGATCTTCAAACTCTTCCGATTTGTTCCCGTAAAGCAATAAAATTTCAATAATTTTTCGTTCTAACAAATACTGAACGTCAACCTTTTTGACTGCTGCAGTCTGCTGCTGATTCTTAATAACGTCGAAGACTTTATAATCTTCTCTAGCCGACTTACCATCTTCTTTGGCTGCTTTATTACTGATTTGAGCGAGCGTACTGAATAACACATCTTCGCTGATATCCATAATGCGAGCACATTCCTGAATATAAATTTCCTTCTTAATCTGATCGGGAATTTTCGAGATGCTGTTAACAATATCTCTAACCGTTTCGGCCTTTTTTATCGGGTCATTTTTAGATTCTTCGAATAATATAGAAGCCTTAAACTGAATGAAGTCTTTAGAATTTTCATTTAAATAATCTGTTAATTCTTCCAACGTATTTTGTCTGGCAAAACTATCAGGATCTTCGCCTTCGGGAAACGAACATACCTTAACATTCATACCTTGTTCCAAAATTAAATCAATCCCTCTTAGTGAAGCGCGCATACCTGCTGCATCACCATCAAACAGCACGGTAATATTTTTGGTCAATCGGTTGATTAATCGAATCTGCTCCGAAGTTAAAGCAGTTCCTGACGAAGACACCACATTGGTCACCCCAGTTTGATAAAACTGAATCACATCGGTATACCCTTCAACTAAGTAACAGTTATCTTCTTTGGCAATACTTTGCTTCGCGTCATAAATTCCGTAGAGCACATTACTTTTATGGTAAATATCACTTTCCGGGGAATTTAGATACTTGGCAGCCTTTTTATCATTGATTAAAATACGACCACCAAACCCAAGCACACGACCACTCATACTTTTAATCGGAAACATCACACGACCTTTAAAGCGGTCGAAACGCTTATCGTCTTTAACGATTGTAAGTCCTGTTTTTTCTAGATACTCTAAGCTGTAACCTTTTTTTAAAGCCTCATCGGTAAAGGCCTGCCACTCGTCAAGTGAATACCCTAAATCGAAACGTTTAATGGTTTCATCGGTAAATCCACGTTCTTTAAAATAACTTAATCCTATGGATTTTCCCTGATCGGTTTTATGAAGAATTTTTTGAAAATACGAACTGGCAAATTCACTTACCAAATATAAACTTTCACGTTCGTTGGCTTTTTCCTTTTGTTCATCACTTTGCTCGGTCTCCTCTATTTCAATATTGTACTTTTTGGCTAAATACTTAATCGCCTCCGGATACGTAAAATGTTCATGTTCCATTAAAAATGACACTACGGTACCCCCTTTTCCAGTTGAGAAATCCTTCCAGATTTGCTTTACGGGCGACACCATAAAACTTGGCGAACGCTCGTCGCTAAACGGACTTAATCCTTTGAAATTGCTCCCCGCTTTTTTTAGCTGAACAAAATCACCGATAACCTCCTCTACACGGGCGGTTTCAAAAACTAAATCTATAGAGGCTGGAGAAATCAAGTTGTATTATTTTAAATTTTTAAAGACTGAATTATTTCTAATTTCCGAAACAAAAATACGCATGTAAATGCTAATGACCATCAAAAATACTTTCTGATTTAAAGCCTAAAATACGAATATTAATTTCAACAAAAAAGCGACACAAAACCTGCATCGCTTTCGTAATTTAATCAACATCAAACCGGAGTCCGAGAGAAATATTATTTTGTCGGACATCCTGATCTTTAAAGAGCGGCGACAAATCGTATTTCACATAAAGAGCCACATCGTTTATTGCTAAATATCCGCTTAGTCCATAAACCAGATTACTGGTATTAAAACTGCGTTTTTGCTTTTCTTTAGAACGATCGCCATCGGCTGTGTATTTTAATTTCTGGCGCGTTCCTACATTAAAACCGCCATAACCACCAAGACCTATTTTAAATTGATTTTTAGTTGAATATCTGAAATAATTTTCGCGTTCAATTTTCTTAGACGGTCCGAACTCAAAATGTACTGGGAACACTAAATTAGAAACTGAAAGTTTTGCTTTTTTTAGTTCATAAGGAAAAGGCTCTAAAAATGTTTGATCGCCATCCTGAAAAAAATACTGATTATCGGCAGCCTTTAATCCGTTAATTTGAAGTGACCATCCGTATTTTAATCTCATAAAGTTAGACTCTTTAAACACTCTGGTTTTCCAGGCCCAACCCATTTCAAAGAAACGAGAACCACCAAATTTATAAGGTGAATCGTCTAACTTCTCTCCTTCTATTATAGCGTTGTTAAAACCAAAGGCTAATACGAAATCACTCGTGGTGCGTTTATCATATTTTCTTGGCTTATCATCCTTTTTCTCTCCAACGAACACAAAACTTTCACTGGTTTCATCTCCAGTTCCAATTCGAATGATAACATTTTCATTTTCTTCGTCGATAATATAGTCGTCTTCATTACGCTTAAGAAGTTCAATTTTATTATCGACAATAGCCACGCGGTTTTCAATATTTAATGCGCGTTTCTTCGCTGCTTCTTTCTTTAAAATATCCGCTTCCAAACTCGTTAACTCACCTTTTTCAAGCCTGACATTAATAGCTTCTACTTCTTGCTTCAACAAGTCGCGTTCCTGACTTTGAATCGCTTCTTTTTCTTTTAATAAAAGTTCGATTTTCTCTTTGTTATTAACATTTTGAATGGTGTCTTGTGCATTGATGAATTGCACGCTTAAACACAATGCCGTAAGCACTAAAATTTTAGTAATGATTTGCATAACTGTTCGTTTTTTCCCGAATCGGGTTTTGATTAATATGATTTGATTGAATGATGATTTATTGATTACGTTGTGCTACTGCTGTTTTCACGGTTCCGAAACTGGTTTTAATAGCTTCGAACACTTTACTTCTAAACGACTGATCTAACTCGGTTTCTACATCCTGAAGTAATGCATCGGCATCAACAACTCCTGTCGACTGATTGATAATTCTTTGCTTGTTGATGCCTCGTTGCGCTTCAAGAAGCAAAGCTTCAATATCGTCGTCTGTCACTTCTTTATTCTGAGTCATTAAATCGTTTACCTTAGCAATGACTTCTTTTACTTTTTGGTCTTCGAAACTCAGTTCCTTTTTAATTTGATTATTAGCATTTTGCTCCTCTTCAGTTATTATGGGTTGTTCCTGAACTATTTCAATGGGTTCTTCTTGTTTTGGCAGTATAGCATTCTGTTTTATTTCCATGAACTCCTCAACGGGCTTAACTGCTTTTTTCACATCATTTTTCAAAGTATCCTTCTGAACTTCTTCAACTGTTTTAACTGGGTTATTAACAATAACAGGTACCACTTCATTAGTTTTAAAAAATAAAGATACTGTGAATAATATTCCAATAAAACCAGCGGCTATTCCTAACCACCAATAGGTTTTGTTACTGGACGCATTTTCATTTTCATCTAATCGCTTTGAAAGGCTATTCCATGCCTCTGGAGAAGGTTTCATGCTCCTGTTTTCAAGCTTCTCCTTCATATACTTTTCAAAATCAGTTCGTGCCATAGCTTGTTTTATTTCTGTTTTTAATTTTTTCCTGTAAAAGCTTCCTCGCTTTAAACAATTGCGACTTAGACGTACTTTCTGCAATATTCAAAAGTTCTGCAATTTCCTGATGTTTATATCCTTGAATGGCATACATAACAAATACAATTTTATAGCCTTCAGGTAACTCGTCAATAAGTCGCTGTATGTCTTCAACTTCGATTTCGGTTTCTATATTATTGGTAAACTCATTTTTAAAGTCTAGCTCTTCAACAGCAAACTCAATATCTTTTTGTTGTCTTAGATAAGAAATAGATTCCCGAACCATAATTCTTCTCATCCACCCCTCAAAACTTCCTTCTCCCCTAAAACTTTTTAAATTGGTAAATACTTTAAAAAAGCCATTCATCATAATCTCTTCAGCTTGATATACATCCTTTACATAGTATCGACAAATACTCAACATTTTTGGTGCATGTAATTCGAACAACATATGCTGCGCCTCACGGTTGTTTTTTACAGCCCGTTTTATAAGTGTCGATTCGTTTTTATGAAGTTGTATAACTTTCAATAAAGAGTTCATTTAGTCTTCTATTTTAATAGACGGGAATTTTTATGCAATAGTTGCCTGAGCTTTTATTTTTTTTTAAAGAAAAGCTAAAAAACAAGCACCAAGCATCTAAAGCTCGTACTAAAATAATTCAAAATATAATATGAAGCTTTAAGCAGATATATGCTTTTGAAGTGTGTATAGAAAATAAAAAATTATTTTTTCCTGTCGATAACGTAGTTAACCATAAGCTCTAAAGATGACTTATAATCGGAATCTGGGTAAGTATTTAAAAGATTTAAAGCCTCGGTTTGAAATTGTTTCATTTTGGTTATGGCATATTCTAAACCGCCATTTTCCTTAACAAAAGCAATCACTTCTTTAACACGCTTTTTATCCTTATTATGGTTCTTGATAGAGTTTATTAACCACTTTTTATCCTTTTTATCGGCGTTGTTAAGCACATAAATTAAAGGTAGAGTCATTTTTTGCTCTTTAATATCAATACCTGTTGGTTTACCTATTTGGTCTTCGCTATAATCGAATAAATCATCTTTAATTTGGAATGCCATACCAATTAGTTCACCGAACTTGCGCATTTTTTCTACATGCTCTGATTCTGGCTTAACCGAAGCTGCTCCCAAACTGCAACAAGCCGCAATAAGCGTTGCTGTTTTCTGGCGGATGATTTCATAATACACCTCTTCCGTGATATCTAATTTTCTCGCCTTTTCTATTTGAAGCAACTCCCCTTCACTCATTTCGCGCACGGCAACAGAAATGATCTTAAGCAAATCGAAGTCATTGTTATCAATACTTAACAACAAACCTTTCGATAGAAGATAATCACCGATAAGAACAGCTATTTTATTTTTCCAAAGGGCATTAACAGAGAAAAAACCGCGACGACGATTGCTATCATCAACTACATCGTCATGTACTAAAGTTGCCGTATGAATAAGCTCGATAACGGAAGCACCACGATACGTACGTTCAATCGCTTCGCCATTCGATACCATTTTAGCCACCAAAAACACAAACATGGGACGCATTTGTTTCCCTTTCCGGTTAACAATATATGTGGTTATTCGGTTTAACAAAGCCACCTTACTCGACATTGAAAGCAGGAACTTTTGCTCGAAAAGATCCATTTCAAAGGCTATAGGTTGTTTTATTTGCTCTACTATTTTCAACTGTTTTAGCTAAGGTGATTCAAATATAAGTTTTAGCAGCTAAATTTCTAACTTTTATTTGCTAATTGTCCGCAGGCGGCATCGATATCCTTACCTCGACTTCGACGTACATTAACAACAATACCGTTTTTCTCTAAGTTAGAAATGTAATTTTCTAAAGCCTGGTTTGAAGCTTGCTGGAATTCGCCATCATCGATCGGATTATATTCAATAATGTTGACTTTACATGGTACATACTTACAGAATTTTACAAAAGCATCAATATCGTTTTGGGTATCGTTAATACCGTCCCAAACCACATATTCGTAAGTAATTCTACGCTTAGTTTTTACATACCAGTATTCTAAAGCTTCTTTTAAATCTTTAAGTGGAAAGGTTTCATTGAACGGCATAATTTTGGTGCGCACCTCATCGACTGCCGAGTGCAACGACACAGCCAGATTGAATTTCACCTCGTCATCAGCCATTTTTTTAATCATTTTTGGCACACCCGATGTAGACACTGTAATACGTTTTGGTGACATCCCTAAACCTTCATCTGAAGTAATTTTATCAATGGCTTTAATCACATTATTGTAATTCATAAGTGGTTCACCCATGCCCATAAACACAATATTACTCAACGGTCTATCGTGATATAAACGGCTTTCATTATCGATAGCCACCACCTGGTCATAAATTTCATCAGGATTTAAGTTTCGCATACGCTTTAAGCGTGCCGTAGCACAAAATCGACAATCTAAACTACATCCTACCTGACTTGACACACAAGCTGTCGTTCGTGTTGCAGTTGGAATCAATACCGACTCTACCACCAAACCATCGTGTAAACGCACAGCATTTTTAACTGTGCCATCACTACTACGTTGCATAGTATCGACCTTAATGTTGTTAATAACAAAATTGTCTTCAAGCATTTGTCGGGTTTCTTTTGATATATTCGTCATATCGTCGAAAGAATAAGCTGCTTTTTGCCAAAGCCATTCGTAAACCTGATTGCCACGAAATGCCTTATCGCCTTGCTTTTCGAAAAATGCTCTTAACTGTTCTTTGGTTAATGCGCGTATGTCTCTTTTTGTTGTTGCCATAGATGATGCAAAAGTAATGATTTTGGCATTATGATTAGACTTAATTAGACAGGTTAGATTTTTAGACCGATGATGGAAGACTGACGACGATAAGTGACAATTAGAATTTGGGTATTGGATATTTATGGAAATTATCTTTAGCTTTTCATTTTTATTTATTCATTTTTTCAGGTTAGGGATTACTCATACACACTTATTGTTCTAAAAGGAAATCATGAATACTAAAATATATGAAGCAAGCTACCGTGTAGCGCAGAAAGCCTGACCCGAAGGGTAACGCCAAAAATAAAGCAATAAAAAAGCCTCGTAAAAACAAGGCTTTTAAAATTTTATAAGATTAACATCGCGTCGCCGTAACTGTAGAACTTGTAGCCTTCTTTTACTGCTTCGTCGTATGCTTTTTTCATGAAATCATGACCTGCAAACGCTGAAATCATCATTAATAATGTTGATTTTGGCGTATGGAAATTAGTAATCATACAGTTGGCAATACTAAAATCGTAAGGAGGGAAAATGAATTTGTTAGTCCAACCTTCGAATTCGTTTAGCTCGCCATTCGATGATACCGAACTCTCGATAGCACGCATAACTGTAGTACCTACAGCACATACACGTCTTTTTCCGCGGATACCCTTATTTACAATATCAACCGCTTTTTCATCGATTTTAAGCTCTTCACTATCCATTTTGTGTTTCGATAAATCTTCAACCTCAACCGGATTAAACGTACCTAAACCAACGTGTAACGTCACTTCAGCAAAGTTTACCCCTTTAATTTCTAAACGCTTTAACAAGTGCTTAGAGAAATGAAGACCTGCTGTTGGTGCAGCTACTGCTCCTTCGTTTTTAGCGTAAATAGTCTGGTAACGCTCTTCATCTTCTGGCTCTACCTGACGTTTGATATATTTTGGAAGTGGCGTTTCTCCTAATTCGTTTAATTTTCTACGGAACTCAGTATAAGAACCGTCGTATAAGAAACGTAACGTACGCCCTCTAGAGGTTGTATTATCAATTACCTCAGCAACTAATGTATCGTCATCACCAAAATATAATTTGTTACCAATTCTGATTTTACGAGCAGGATCTACAAGTACATCCCAAAGGCGTTGCTCTTCATTAAGCTCTCTTAATAAGAATACTTCGATTCTTGCTCCGGTTTTTTCTTTATTACCGTAAAGACGTGCCGGAAATACTTTGGTATTGTTAAGAATTAAAACATCATCTTCATCAAAATAATCAACAATATCCTTAAACATTTTGTGTTCGATAGTTTGCGTTTTTCTATCTAAAACCATTAAACGCGCCTCATCTCTGTTCTCTGCCGGATATTCCGCTAATAATTCATCTGGTAAGTTAAAACCAAAGTTTGATAATTTCATGTGCTTACTTTTATTGTTTTTTTAATGACAATTAAAATATTCAAAATGAATATTCTATAAATTTATAATGGACTTCAATACTTTGAAGAGTGCAAATATACAATCTGCACATAGGCCTTGTCAAGTAAATAGGTGATTATTATTTAGTTATTTTAAAACCAATAGCTTCTAAATCGTCCCAAAAGGTTGGATATGATTTTGAAACCACCATAGCATCCTCGATAATTAGGGATGTTTTAAGAGCAATCGGGGCAAAAGCCATCGCCATTCTATGATCGTTATAGGTTGCGATAGCTACATCGCTTTTTATCGTAGTCGCTTCCGATAAGTGTAAAGAGGCATCGGTAATATCAACCTTTCCGCCTAATTTTTCAATCTCTGTTTTTAAAGCTATTAAACGATCGGTTTCTTTAATTTTTAATGTATGCAGTCCTGTTAAATCACATTTAATTCCCAAAGCAAAACACGTTACTGCTATGGTTTGTGCGATATCTGGAGCATTGGTTAAATCGTGAGTGAAGTTTGAAACCGGTTTATTGGTTTTTGTTAAGATGACCGAATTATTCTGAAATTGCGTTTCAACTCCAAAATGTTTATAGATATCCACCAAGGCAGAATCACCCTGCAGGGAATTTTTCTTATAAGATGATAAGGTAATTTCAGTACCTACTGCACTTAAAGCTGCCAAACTGAAATAGTATGATGCCGATGACCAATCTGATTCTACGACGAAAGTTTTTGCTTCTAAATTCTTTGTTGCTGGTTTAACAGTGATGGTATTCCCTTCAAAAGAATTTTCAACGCCAATCTCGGTTAATAAACTTAAGGTCATATTAATATACGGCACCGAAGTAATTTTTCCTTCCAAGGTTAATTCCAAACCGTTTTCTAAACGAGACGCAATTAATAACAATGCGGAAATATACTGGCTACTAACGTTTGCCTGTAACGACACTTTGTTTTTAGTTAACTTTTTTCCTTTTATTTTGATTGGCGGATACCCCGTATTTTCAACATAGTCTATATCTGCACCTAATTGTTGAAGCGCCTCTACCAAAATTTGAATCGGGCGTTCCTTCATGCGTTTAGATCCGGTAAGTGTGACTTCTCGACCTTCTTGTATAGAAAAATAGGCCGTTAAAAATCGCATAGCTGTACCTGCGTGATGGATATCTACAATATCAGACGATGAACTTAATGCTTTGGTCATTAAATTACTATCATCGGAATTTGAGATATTTTCTAAACTAAATTGAGGATATAGAGCCTTTAAAAGCAACAATCGGTTAGATTCACTTTTTGAACCTGTAATTTGAATAGCCGATTGCTTAGCTATTTCAGATTTTTGAAGCGTGATATGCATAATAATAGTTGGTCTGTTTTAACAAAGCCGCTAATTTACTTTAATTTTTCGTTATTATGATGCCTATCGTGGTCACGTTTTCCCTTCTTATCCATTCTTTTATCGAATGCAGCTTGTAAATCCACTCCTGTTTGGTTCGCCAGACATAAAACCACAAATAATACATCGGCTAATTCTTCACCTAAATCTTTATCCTTATCGCTTTCTTTTTCACTTTGTTCACCATAACGACGGGCTATAATACGGGCAACTTCACCAACCTCTTCGGTTAACTGTGCCATGTTAGTCAGCTCATTAAAATAACGAACTCCATGATTTTTAATCCACTCGTCTACGTCCTGTTGTGCGTTTTGAATATTCATTTTATACTTTAGTTAAAACGATTTGTTCTGATTGTTTTTCTATGAGTTTGCTAAAATACGCTTTTAAATGTTCATAATAAATAGACGGTATGATAGATTGATTGATATCTGTTTCAAAGGTTATGTGCACTATTTTCCCGTCGGGGCTTGAGTTAACAACATATCTAAACTGTCCTAAATCATCCGGCAATAACATTTGCACCGATTCAGGAGTGCTTTCTACTTTATAATTTTCAGGCACCTGTATTACCAATTTGTACTTATCACTTTTTGGATAGCTAAAATCTACCGGAAATTCTCTTTTTTCAAGTTTAAACGGATTTTCTTTTGTTTTTAAAAAGAATAATGGTGAAAAATAAATTTTATTACTAATTACATCGGCCTGATTTTCTAATGAAAATTTAAAAGATTCAATTACGGGTTTTGTAATATCTTTTTCATTTTGAATTTTGAAGTCTGATATGTGAATATTTCCAAATTTATTTTCAAGATCTTCGATATAAACATCATGACCAGAGCCGAAGTAATCATTACGATAATTCACAGCGAAATAATTACTTCTAGAAAATCTTACATTCCCTTCCAAATCACCACTTTCAGTTAAATTAGCTAAAAGCGACACTACATTTACCGACTTTTCCTTTGGATACAAACTCACTGTTGATGAACTTTTGTTCTCTCTCACAATTCGACCTTCCCAATTTAAAACTCTCACGGGCAACACATTTGGTAACCCATGACTGGTTGTTGCATCTAAGAGAATTGTCCCTTCCGGAGTTTCTATCGCACAAATCACATAATTATACCCATCAAGGGTTGGAAACAAAGGAATACCATTATCTCTGGTACTTACTAAAACAGGATTGGCATTTAATCCAGCGTAACGCAGCATAGAGGTTAACATCAAGTTGATATCAGCAACATTTCCTTCTTTTCTTAAATAGGCCTTTTTAACGCCTTCCTGAGTATACTTTCCTGCAAACCCATTCCATTTCATGTTCGATTTCACATAATTGAAAATCTTGGCGGCCTTTTCCAGTGGTTGAGATTCGCCTGAAAACAAAGCCTCTACATCTTCTTTATAATAAGAATTTCTCTTCAATTCATCACCAAAACCAGGACTTTCGTAAATGGTTTTCACAACATCTTCCCAGGTTGTTGCATAATATTTAATTGGAGTAAGAGGCCAATTAATAAACGACAATTCATAACTTACTGCCGATCTATAGTTATCAATATTGTTCACATAAGGCTCGTCCTTTAACGCAGGTACATTACTTAAATTAAACATTGTAAGATCTCTTAAACACTCCAATGTTCTATCAGACTTACGCTCAGTTTCCGGCTTAACATATAAATACCCTTTTGAAACCTTTTTAAAATTGAAGTATTCTGGAGACTCAAACCGAGCTTCTACCTTTTTTACAGGAATATCATGCTGAAAATAAAAATCGTCCACCATCCAAAAAAATGGAGATTTTATAGTATACTTATATTCAACCACACACCCCTCCTTAACGTTAGGCATAGTAAAAGATAACTGATTTAAATACTTGTTTTTTTCAATTTCAAAAACACCGCCCTTTTCCAATTTAATATTTTCTACATTTCCGTTTTCAAGGGTATAGGTAAAGGCCTTAAGCCCTTGTACTTCCTCTTCTTTATTATTACTTACATGCAAATTAACAATTCTATTAGCATAATCAAACCCTTCCTTATTGTATATTTTTATGCGCTCCTGAACATCTGTGGATATATAAAACTCTTCCTGTTGCTGATCATATTCAATATGTGTCCATCTATACTTGTACAAATATGTTGCGTTAGCGGAAGAATCTAACGGATTAGCTTTTTCTTCAAGTTCTTCTTTAGAAACTTTTCCGAATTTGACATCTTGAGAAAACACCTTAACTGAAAGGCAAAGACAAACTAAAATGGTTGTTAATTTCATTATGATTAGTTTTTAGTAGTATTTTTTACAAGGGCTATTTTAGCATTATCGTATTTAGAAATATCAATATAGAAATCTCTAAAATCATTGTAGTCTTCTTTTGGGAATTCACCATCATTCATAATAAGTTTACGCTTATAGATAACGCCTTCATCTTTAACAACAAATTCTATTTGATAACTACCGAACTTATTCTCAATAGAGACTTTTTCCGGTAAGGCTTCTACAAGATAACCTTCCGGCAAAGTTATTTTAACTTCATCTTCATCTACAAAACCTCTTTTTACCTTGATTGGATAATTGCGTTCTTTATATTTATCTGGAATATGAGAATTTCTATTTAGAGCGTTAACCGTTAGCAACATAATATCCCCAGCTTTTTTAGTGTAATTTGGAACATAAAAACTAATATGCTCTGTTAAAGAAATGTCTGTTTTATCATTTTCAACTTCAATTTTATTGATAGAGATGGTATTTAAATAACCCCATCGATCTTTGTAATACACATCTAAATCTCGTTCACTCAATGTTTTTACCCCGTACTTATCATCATACTGAATGCCTTTTGAAACAATCTGTACTTCAGCATTTATAGAACCGTCTGCATTAATAATATAATCTCCTTTTAAATACTGAGTATTCTCTTGAGTATTATACTTTTTGGTATGCTTAATTTCTCCTCCTTCAGATGTCACAACCAATACGTCTCTATCGTCGGTAAAGTCTCCTATAAATCCAAAGGGCAGCTCTTGACTGGTACATTCTAACCAAACAGCATCTTCCTCTGTAGGAATTGATAATATCACATGATTCCCCTGCATTAGAGCGAAATCTGGTTCCATATTTCTCTGAGATTTACCGGCATAAATAACACAATAGTTCGATTCAACACCAACGGCCTTTAATAAAGCCATGGTATAATTGGTTAAGCCTTTACAATCTCCATATCCTAACTCATCTACTTTTGAAGCTTTAAAAGGTTTCCAACCACCAATACCAACCTGTACACTAATATATCTTACTTTATCCTGAACGTATTGATAGATTTTCTTTGCCTTTTCAATATCGGATGTTTCATTTTTAACCAGTTCCTGCACCTTGCTAATCGTACTGGCCGGTAAGTCAACTGTATCAAACAAAAGGTCGTTATACATCCATCTTCCAAAGCCGTTCCAGTCTTCAACTTCAGCCTGAACACCTTCTAAACTAAATTGCTTTGATGCGACTAAAACTCGCGGCGCTATATCTACCAACGACGGACAAAAATCTTCAGGTTTATACGCTTTCAAATTTTTAATTGAATAGCTTATTAACCCAGAATTCTCCTGTTTTTCAAAACCCAGACCTTCTAAATTCTTTTCTTTTTTTCTAACAGTTATATTTTCAGGATAAGTCAAACTATATTTACTTTCTTCAACACTTACAAAGTATTCATCGATAGGCATAAACGATGGAATAAAGGCTGTGTTACTTGTTAATATCTCACAAACAAATTCAATAGTATAAGGGTAATCTGAAGGCGTATAATCAAGATACTTTACTCTAGAATCCGAATACAGAGTCCCGCCATCGACTGCGCTAACATCTTTAAAATTCTTCTCTTTTATCTTCTTAATTACAGCACCAACCTTATTATATATGGTCGCCTCTAATGCTTTAATCTTTACATTATCGTCGTAATGCACATAGGCATTAACACTGCCATCGCCACTTTTGTTAAGAACTGTAATAATACACTTTTGCAATACCTGCATGGCATCAATTTTTTCTAATACAATATGGGTTTCGTCCAAACGGACAACAGCATTAGCACCTTCGCTTAGCGCTTCGGGTATATTAAAACTTGTGAATGCCTTTTCTTGAGAAAAAAGGATGAAAGAAATAAAAAAGAATGATAACTGTAAATAGTTTTTAACCGCCATAAACCTTAGTTTATAATTTCTCAATTAATTGTTTGCTATTAATCCTCTGTTAAGAGAACAGTTTAAGAATTAATTAGGTTGAGAGAATTAGCTAAGGCTAGGATTAATTATAATTCTTATCTTCAAAAATAAAAAAAGTATGCAAATATCCTAATCCAATTCATACAAATAGATAAAATACTAGCTATAAATAGGTATTAAAAAATAGTATACCATATTAAAACGAAGAAAACTTACAGTAAAACTTATTCTTTATTCTTAGAGTCTATAATAATTGTTACCGGCCCATCATTAAGGAGTTCAACTTTCATATCAGCACCAAACTCTCCGGTTTGGACAGTTTTGCCTAAACCAGCTTCAAGGGTTTTTACGAAGGCTTCATAAAGCGGAATAGCCACGTCGGGCTTTGCTGCCTTTATATAACTTGGACGGTTCCCTTTTTTTGTAGCAGCATGAAGTGTAAACTGACTAACCACAATAATATCTCCGTTTATATCGAATAGTGATTTGTTCATCACCTGATGGTCGTCTTCAAAAATACGCAGGTTTACTATTTTATTAGAAAGCCAATTAATATCTTCCTGAGTATCGTCATCAACAATTCCCAATAACACCAATAATCCGTTGGTAATTGAAGCTACTTTTTCTCCTTCAATAGTAACGCTTGCTTTGGTTACACGCTGAATTACAACCTTCATATATTATTCCTTTTCCCAGTTATCAGTTCGGTAATGTTCTTCCTCGCCTTCTATAATTTGAATATAACTGCGGTAACGTGAAAAGGCAATTTCATCGTTATCTAAAGCTTCTTTAACCGCACATTTAGGTTCTTTAATATGCAGACAGTTATTAAACTTGCAGTCTTGTTTTAAGGCAAAAATCTCTGGAAAATAATCACCGACTTCTTCCTTTTCCATATCAACCACGCCAAAACCTTTAATTCCCGGAGTATCGATAATTTGTCCGCCAAAATTCAGATCGAACATTTCAGCAAAAGTTGTGGTGTGTTGCCCTTGGCTGTGTAGGGTTGATATCTCTTTCGTTTTTATATTCAATCCGGGTTCAATCGCATTAACTAAAGTCGATTTCCCCACACCGGAGTGCCCAGAAAACATACTTACTTTATCTTTCATTAAAGCTTTTACCTTATCGACATTTTTACCCGATTTAGCAGAAACACCAATGCACTCGTACCCTATTTTTCTATAAACGTGTGCCAGGTATCTTACTTCATCTAAAGTTTCGTCATCGTATGCATCAATCTTATTAAACAATAAAACTGTCTTCACCGAATAGGCTTCGGCTGTTACCAAAAATCGATCGATAAAGCTAGTTAATGTTGGTGGATTGTTAATGGTAATCATCAAAAACACCTGATCGATATTTGATGCAATAATATGCGTTTGCTTCGACAAGTTAACCGATTTACGAACTATGTAGTTTTTACGGTCATGAATTTTATGAATCACTCCCGAAACATTATTGTTATTGGTTTCTAATTCAAAATCTACATAATCGCCCACTGCAATCGGATTCGTACTTTTAATTCCTTTGATACGAAACTTACCTTTTATTCGGCAATCGTAAGTTTCACCCAATTGTGTTTTAACGGTGTACCAGCTTCCTGTAGATTTATAAACGAGTCCTGTCATATCGGCTTCAAAAGTACTCTAAAAAAATTATTTTATGAGTAAGAATATCTTTATATTTAACTGTTTAACAACTTTATTCTTTTAAAAAATGAAACATATTTTATTTGCCTTATTTTTTGGTTTGATATTTTCAAATGAAACTCAGGCCCAGGTGGAATACAAAGTTATCACTTCTGTTGAATCCATTGTTCCCAATGGATTAGGTCGATCTCGACTAATATCTTCTGTAGAGGAAAAAAATTATAAAGATTATACAACAGAACAAACTGAAGACGACAATACCAGAAATAAATCGGATCGCGGAGATATCCGTGTTAAAGATTTTGAAGAAACCAAACTTTTAAACTTTTACAATATTGGTGGTATTCGTTTTCAAAATATTGCAGCTAATGATGCTGTTTTAAGTTCCAAAATAAACACTATGGTTCAAGAAGGATGGGAACTAGCCTTTGTAACCAGTGCTGTTGAAAGCGACAGTGGTAAAGACGACGGGCAAGGCATTTTTATAACGCGTTATATATTTAAAAGAAACAAACTCTAATTATACATTTATTATGAAAAAGAACTTTTATTTTTACTCGGCTTGCATATTGTTATTCTCTATGTTATCCTGTTCCAGTGTGAATGTTTTAAACTCCTGGAAAGGCGATAACATTAGCTCTATTAAAGACCAAAATGTTTTGGTTATTGCCAGAACCAACAATACCTCTGCCCGAATTGCATTTGAAAATGAAATTGTTGAAGAACTAACAAAACGAGGTATTAAAGCTTCTCCTAGTTTCAATAAGTCTCCTGAATTTAACCCTGACAAAAAAATCACTCAAGAAGATGAAAAGAAAATTAAATCTATCATTGAAGCTAACGGCTACGAAGGCGTTATTTTAACCGTTGTTAAAGACACACAAGAATTAACTAAAACCGTTACCGATGGTGGTTATTATGCTGGTAGTACATACTACGGATATTATCCAAGATACTATCATGGGTTTTACGGATATTACTATCATCCCATGGCATATTCTACTTTAGGGAATTACGTTCCAGAAACCTCAACAACCTATACCTCTAAAAACTACATTTTAGAAACCGTAATTTACAATTTAGATGAACCGGAAGACAAACAACTTATTGGCGTTGTAACTTCAAAAATTGAAGATCCATCTGATTTGTCTTCAGCTTCTAAACAATATGTGCAAGCGATTGTTAAAAGCTTCGACAAATAATAAAAAAATATTGATAATAAAAAAGGCTCGCAAAATGCGAGCCTTTTTCTATGTTATCCGTTAAGGATTTTTTCCTGATGATTAATCGATTCCTGATGAATCGCTTTAAACATTTTCAAGATGAACTCTTCACTTAATCCATGAGCTTCTCCTTCTAATACCATTTTTCCTAAAATCTCATTCCAACGTTTCGACTGTAACACTGCAACATTCTTTTGTTTCTTAAGTGTACCAATACCATCGGCTACTTTCATACGTTTTCCTAATAAATCGATAATTTGATTATCAATTACATCAATTTGTGCTCTTAAATTGTCGAGAGATTTAGTGTATTCTGCTTCAGAATCGGTTTCTTTTCTAATTTTTAAATCTTTCATAATTTGCACTAAGGTTTTTGGTGTTACCTGTTGCGCTGCATCACTCCATGCATTATCCGGATCGTAATGGGTTTCAATCATTAAACCATCGAAATTTAAATCTAATGCCGATTGAGACACATCGAAAATCATATCACGTTTTCCGGTAATATGCGACGGATCGTTAATTAATGGAATATCCGGATATTTATTTTGAAAATCGATAGCTAACTGCCACTCTGGATTATTTCTGTACTTTGTTTTTTCGTAAGTAGAGAATCCACGGTGAATTGCTCCAATATTTTTAACTCCTGCATTGTAAATACGCTCGATACCGCCTAACCATAAAGCTAAATCTGGGTTTACCGGGTTTTTAACCAATACCGGTTTATCTGTTCCTTCTAAGGCATCTGCAATTTCCTGCATGATGAATGGACTAACCGTAGAACGAGCTCCAATCCATAATAAATCAATATCATGCTCTAAAGCTAATTTTACATGGGCCGCATTAGCAACTTCGGTACATACTTTCATACCGGTTTCTGCTTTTACTTTTTGCAACCATTTTAAACCTAACGCTCCTACTCCTTCAAACATACCCGGACGCGTTCTTGGTTTCCAAATACCTGCTCTAAAATAACTTACATCAGTATCTTTTAGCTCGTGAGCTATTTTTAATACTTGTTCTTCGGTTTCAGCACTACATGGTCCTGCAATTACTAACGGATGACTTAACTGTAAATCATCTAACCAGGTTCTCATTTCTTTTTTGTTTTCCATTTTTGTTTAATTTACCTAAAATCTACTAAATGTGATGGCTCACACGGGTTCAATTTACTTTACTAACATTATTCTTAATTCGTTTTAGTTAATTTATACCGTTAAGTATATCTTTTATGTGATTGGTTTGTTTCATTTCATTAAAAATAGCCTCAAAATCGTCACCTTTCATCAGGTCTTTAAAGTGTGTGAGGTTATTGATGTATTCTTCTAATGTTTCAATAACATTGTCTTTATTTTGCTTAAAAATAGGTGTCCACATTTCTGGCGAACTTTTTGCCAGACGCACTGTTGAAGCGAATCCACTGCCCGCCATATCAAAAATATCGCGTTCATTCTTCTCCTTTTCAATAACCGTTTTCCCTAACATGAATGAACTAATGTGTGACAAATGCGACACATAAGCAATATGTTTATCGTGTGCTTCAGGATTCATATAGCGAATACGCATTCCGATATCGGTAAACAGCTTTAACGCTTTTTCCTGAAGTTTGAAAGTGGTTTTCTCTACCTCACAAACAATATTGGTTTTACCCACAAAAAGTCCTTCAATAGCAGCACTTGGTCCGGAATACTCAGTTCCAGCGATAGGATGCATTGCTAAGAAATTACGGCGTTTTGGATGGTTTTCAACCACTTTACAAATGTCTAATTTTGTTGATCCCACATCCACTACCAGTCCGTTATCTGAAATATTATCTAAAACCGTTGGTAAAATTTTAACGGTTGCATCTACAGGAATCGATACAATAACCAAATCGGCTTGACCTAAATCCTCTAAAGTTGCTTTTTTATCTATAAGCTTAAGTGCTAAAGCTTCATCTAAGGTATTGTCGTTTCTACCAATACCGTGAATAACCACCTCTGGATTATTCTTTTTGATATCGATAGCCAGACTACCTCCTATTAAACCTACCCCTATTACGTATATATTATTCATTTTTATTTAAATCTTGCAATGGCTTCTTCTAAATCTTCTGTCGATCCACATAACGAAAACCTAATATACCCTTCACCTTTAGTTCCGAAAATGGTTCCCGGGGTAATGAACAAATGATTTTCTTTTAACACTTTATCAATAAATTGCTCAGCCTCGATGCCTTCTGCTAATTTTGCCCAAACAAATAATCCTACGGCATTTTTGTCGTAAGTACAGTTTAAAGCATCAGCTAATTGCCATACCAAATCGCGACGTTTTTTATAGACACTATTAAGCGTACTAAACCACATATCGGTACATTTTAAAGCTTCAATAGCCCCCTTTTGAATGCCATAAAACATTCCGGAATCCATATTACTTTTCACCTTAAGTACATTACTTATATGTTGCCCATCGCCAACAACCATCCCTACACGCCATCCGGCCATATTGAAGGTTTTACTTAATGAATTCAATTCCAGACAAACCTCTTTAGCGCCTTCAACACTTAAAATACTTCTTGGGTCGTCGTTTAATATGAAGGTATACGGATTATCATTCACAATTAAAATATTGTGCTTTTTACCAAAAGCTACTAAATCTTTATATACCGATGCACTTGGAACAGCTCCCGTTGGCATATGCGGATAGTTAACCCACATAATTTTCACCTTGCTTAAATCCTGCTTTTCTAAAGCTTCGAAATCAGGTTGCCAGTTATTTGCGGCATCCAATTCATAAAACATAGGCTCCGCTCCTACCAACTTGGTTACCGACTGGTAAGTTGGATATCCCGGATTAGGAATTAAAGCCGCATCGCCTTCATTCAAATATGCCATAGAAATATGCATAATCCCTTCCTTACTTCCCATTAATGGCAATACTTCGATTAACGGACTTAAGCTTACTTTAAAATGAGTTTTATAAAAACTACAAATCGCTTCTCTTAATTCTGGCAAGCCTTGATAACTCTGATATTTGTGAGCCACCGGACTTGAAAATCCCTCAACCAACGCATCAATTACCTTTTGAGGTGGTTGTAAATCAGGACTTCCAATACCTAAATTAATTATTGGTTTTCCACTTGCTATAAGTGCACTAACTTCTCTTAATTTTTTTGAGAAGTAGTATTCTTCTACAGTTTGCAATCTGTTAGCAACTTCAATCATACTTTTGCTTTTTTATATTCCCCAAGCACTTTAAATCCATGTGCCATTATACTTATTATCGATTTTGCCTTTTTAAAATCTTCGTAGGTATCGAATGTTACATCTACGAAAAAGGCATATTTCCAAGGTGTTTCAACAATTGGTAGGGACTGTATTTTAGTTAAATTCAACTTACAGTCGCTCATCACGTTCAATATTGCTGCCAAACTTCCGCGTTTATGATCGGCCTCAAACTTTACTGAAGCTTTACTGATGTTAGCTTCTTCAACTTCCGAATTATTACGTTTAACAATAACAAATCGGGTTTCATTGTGCTGAATGGTTTGAATACTTTTCGCCAGAATGTCTAACTCAAACAATTCGGCAGCCATTACACTAGCAATGGCAGCAATACCTTTTAATTTATGTTTTTGTATACGCTGCGCTACTTCGGCGGTATCTTTATCTTCAACCAATTTAATATGTGGATGCAGTTTAAAAAACTCCTTACACTGCAACAACGCCATAGGATGCGAGTATACTTCCTTAATTTCTTTGATACTCTGCCCTGGCACTGCCAGTAAATTATGCTGAATATCTAGATAATGTTCTCCTACTATGTGTAAACCATATTTATCGATTAACGCATAATTAGGAATAATAGAACCGGCTATAGAATTTTCTAAAGCCATAATTGCGGCATCGCATTCCCTGGTTATAAGAGAATCTACCACCTGATCGAATGTTAAGCATTCAATCACTTCAACCGGTTTTTCAAAAAATTGTTGTGACACAATATGATGAAAAGAACCAAGTACACCTTGTATTGCAACTGTATTTATCATGTACAAAAAAAGTCCCGATTTACACCGAGACTTATATCTTAAATTTATCTTATAAATTATACATACTATGCCTCGTTCCTCTTGCTAAAAAAGAAATAAAACCAAAAGCTAAAATATGTATAATATACTGTTGTTGTCATAATTACATCGCTAATGTAAATAATATTTTAAGAAATCAAAACACTAAAAAACCTTTTTTTATGGTATCGATAAAAGTTTTAAAGATTTTACAGCAAAACTCACTTTATGTTAGATAATCATTATTTTTGAACAAATATTTTCTTAATATGTCTATAGAGGTTTCGGGTATTACAAAGCTTTACGGCAACCAAAAAGCGCTGAATAACATATCGTTTAAAATAGAAAAACCAGAAGTAGTTGGTTTTCTAGGGCCTAACGGTGCCGGAAAATCGACTATGATGAAAATCTTAACCACTTACTTGAATCCGAATGAAGGTGAAGCAAAAGTAAACGGTTTTGATGTAAACCTAGAAAAACAACAGGTACAACGAAGTGTCGGATACCTACCAGAACACAACCCGTTGTACTTAGACCTATATATTAAGGAATATTTAGCCTTTAATGCTAATATATATAGTGTAGATAAAAAACGTATTGACGAGGTTATCGAACTTACCGGATTAACACCTGAAGCTCATAAAAAAATTGGTCAGCTATCTAAAGGTTACCGTCAGCGTGTTGGTTTAGCAAATGCTCTTTTGCACGATCCGGATGTTTTAATTTTAGACGAGCCTACAACCGGACTTGATCCTAATCAACTAATCGACATCAGAACCCTGATTAAAAGCATTGGTAAAACCAAAACCATTTTCCTATCTACTCATATTATGCAGGAAGTAGAAGCCATGTGTGATCGTGTCATTATTATTAATAAAGGTGAAATTGTTGCCAATAAAAAACTGAAAGACCTTCGCGACGAAAAACAACAAGTGGTTGTTGTAGAATTTGACTATCGTGTGGAAGATGCTTTTCTTCTAAAATTACCAAAAGTAGAACAAGTGGTGAATACTCATGACTTCGTTTATGAAATTACCTTTACCACAAGTCAGGATATGCGTTCGCATGTTTTCGACTTTGCTCACGACAATCAATTAAAGATTTTACAACTCAACCAAAAAAATAGTAGTCTGGAACATTTATTCAGAGACTTGACAAAGTAATACTTAGGATTTGTATTTTCCTTAAAAAATCATAAATTACTAATGCTTATTTAACCATTAAATGAAAGCATGACAAATGTCATTTGTATTAAAATTTTTGACACTAATTTTGCATAAGCTTATCAATAAGTATAAGTAACAACTTGATTTTACGAACAAAAACACATACACCATGAGTAAAGGAATTTATGTTGCAACCATAGAACCTAATAGTGGAAAATCTGTAATCGTTTTAGGCTTAATGCGCATGCTTTTAGGAAAAACCGCTAAAGTTGGTTACTTCCGCCCTATCATCGATAATCCAAAATCTGACGAAACAGATATACACATTAATACCGTGCTTTCTCATTTTGAGATTGACATTAATTACAAAAACGCCTATGCCTTTACTCGTAATGAGGTTTTAGAGTTATATAATCAGGGAAAATCTGGCGATGTTATCGACCAGATTATTACCAAATTCAAATACCTTGAAGATCGTTTCGACTATATTTTAGTTGAAGGCACCGATTTTTCAACAGAAAACTCTACGCTTGAGTTAGACCTTAACATGCTTATCTCTAAAAATCTGAGTTTACCTGTTATTATTGTATCTCAGGGCGATAACAAGAGTGTTAAGGAAATCATTGATAACGTGCAATTAGCTCACGACACCTTTAAACAGGAAGTCGATGTGCTTTCAATCATTGCCAATAAAGTCAATCCCAAAGATGCAGAGCCATTAAAAGAATTATTACAGTCACGTATTCCGAGTAATACTGATATTACGGTAATTCCTAAAATACCACATTTGGCTTGCCCAACTGTGAAAGAAATAGTAAAACTACTTGACGGCACTATTATTTTTGGAAAAGACCATTTAAATAACCTGATTGAAAACTACAGTGTGGGTGCAATGCAATTACGCAACTACTTAACCCACCTAAAAGACAATTCACTGGTTATTACACCTGGTGATCGTGCCGATATCATTTTAGGAGCCTTACAGGCTAACATTTCTAAAAACTATCCGAAAATTTCTGGGATTGTTTTAACGGGAGGCTTGATTCCTGAAGAACCTATTTTAAAATTGATTGAAGGTCTTTCCAGTATTGTACCAATCATCAGCGTTAAAGAAGGCACTTATTTTGCAACAAACCGCATAGGTAAAACCAAGTCTAAAATCTATGCTGAAAACACCGAAAAAATTACTTCGGCGATTTCAATCTTTGAAAAATACGCCAATACAGATACTTTAGCAGATAAGTTAATTACATTTGAATCGGAGATATTCACCCCAAGAATGTTTCAGTATAACTTATTACAACGTGCTTTAAAAAACAAAAAACACATTGTTTTACCCGAAGGTTATGACGAACGTGTACTAAGAGCAACTGCTAAATTAATCGCGGCTCAGGTGGTAGACATTACGCTTATTGGTGATAAAGATAAAATTAAAGAGCGTATTGAAAAATTAGATATTCCTTTAAATGTTGAAGATATTAACATTGTATCTCCAACTACCTCACCTCATTACGACGATTATGTTAATACCTTCTACGAATTAAGAAAACATAAAAATGTAAATCTGGAAATGGCTCGAGATGCTATGGCCGATGTATCCTATTTTGGAACCATGATGATTTACAAAGGACATGCCGACGGTATGGTTTCTGGTGCAGTACACACGACGCAGCACACTCTACGCCCTGCCCTGCAATTCATAAAAACAAAACCTGGGGTAAATATTGTATCTTCTATTTTCTTTATGTGTTTAGAAGATCGCGTTTCGGTATTTGGCGATTGCGCTATTAACCCGAATCCTAATGCGGCAGAGCTAGCCGAAATTGCTATCTCGTCGGCTGAAACTGCTAAAAGTTTTGGTATTGAACCAAAAGTAGCTATGCTATCCTACTCTTCTGGCGCATCAGGAAAAGGTGCCGAAGTAGATAAGGTAAGAGAAGCAACAGAAATTGTAAAAAGTCATGCTACCAACCTAAAAATTGAAGGTCCTATTCAATACGATGCAGCGGTAGACGAACGTATCGGTAAAGCTAAAATGCCAGAATCGGAAGTAGCTGGTAATGCCAGCGTTTTAATTTTCCCAGATTTAAATACAGGAAATAACACTTATAAAGCCGTACAAAGAGAAACCGGTGCACTGGCTATCGGACCAGTTTTACAAGGCTTAAACAAACCTGTTAACGACCTAAGTAGAGGCTGTACTTCCGAAGACATTTACAGTACAGTTATTATAACCGCTATTCAAGCTCAAGAAGAATAAAAACATGCAAGTATTAGTTTTAAACTCGGGGAGTTCATCCCTAAAATTTCAATTATTTTCCATGCCGGAAGAAACCATTATTTGTTCAGGACTTGTTGAACGCATTGGTTTTAATGATGCCATTTTTAAATACGATAACAAGAAAAAAACGATTGAAATTGAAACGCCTATCTTAAATCATCGAAGCGCTTTAAAGCTTGTATCTCAACATTTGTTACATAAAGAGGTTGGCGTTATAAAATCTCCTGAAGAAATTGCTGTTGTTGGTCATCGCGTGGTTCACGGCGGAAAATCGTTTAGTAACACCACCGAAATTACTAAAGAAGTTAAAACTAAAATTAAAGACCTAATTGCTTTAGCTCCGTTACACAACCCTGCAAATTTGGAAGGTATTGAGGTTGCAGAAGATATTTTTCCGAATGCTAAGCAAGTCGCTGTTTTCGACACGGCTTTTCATCAAACAATCCCTGAAAAGGCCTATAAGTTTGCTATTCCGAACGAACTACTAACCGAACACCGTATCCGTTTGTACGGTTTCCACGGCACGAGTCATAAGTACGTTTCAGAAAAAGCCATTGAATATTTAGGTCAAAAAGAATCCAAAATCATTACTATTCATTTAGGCAATGGTTGCAGTATGACTGCTGTTAAAAATGGAGAAAGCATTGATCATTCTCTTGGGTTTTCTCCTATTTCTGGACTTATAATGGGAACGCGTTCTGGAGATATCGATCCTTCGGTTATTTTTCATTTAAAAAATAAATTAGGTTATAGCTTAAAAGAAATCAACACACTTTTAAATAAACAAAGCGGCATGCTCGGCTTAACCGGTTACAGCGATTTACGTGATATTGAAACTATGGCTGCGAAGGGCAATAAAGATTGCCAGTTAGCTTTAGAGATGAATGCTTACCGCATTAAAAAATATATTGGTGCCTACACTGCTGTTTTAAACGGATTGGATGCTATTGTTTTTACTGCCGGAATTGGCGAAAACTCACAAACCATTCGTCGTTTAGTTTGTGAACATATGGATTTCTTTGGTATCAATTTAGATGAGACCAAAAATACAGTTAGATCTAAGGAGATTAGAGAAATAAATACTGAAGATTCTAAGACAAAAATTTTAGTGATTCCTACTAACGAAGAACTAGAGATTGCTAAACAGGCGGTTGAATTATTTAAAAATTAATCGCCCTTTATATTCTTCAACAACATCTACAATATCTGGTTTGGTTACGCAAATAACGTCTCCAACACCAGATATTTTTCCTTTTATTGATTGCTGTGGATTTAATATCATATTATTTGAACTACGATTCCAAATGGTAATATTTTGAGCCTTTAGATTCTCTCCTTCAAAACGCGACGTTCCTGAAGCAAAAGTAATGTTCAAATTATTGGTTTGCCCAGAAATGTAACAATTAGAAGCATTATTAAAGACAACAAGAAGTGTATTGTTATTCACCTGAAGTTTAAAATTCGCACTTGTAAAGGATTCTGGCGCACCAAAACTTTCAGACAAAAGTGTTAAACTTGGGTAAGTCAATACACCATCGGAACTGATATCATATTGTGTTGAACTTCTAATTTCAGTAATATTTGGTGACGTTACATAAACTTTAGTCACACCATAATCACGAATATAGTTACAGGTATTATTATCTGTTAGAATTAGTTTGCCATCCTCAATAACGGCCGTCACATCATTAATTAAATTTTCGCCAGTTTCAACAAGTACTTTTTGTTCGATTCCATGTTTAATAACTAATTCTATATCACGATTCACTAGAATTTTATCGAAAGTTGCAACGGTAAACTCCTGCTGAATAATAGCGCCTGTTTTCTGAAAACAATCACCAGCGTTTTCACTATCACAAGCAAAAACAACAATTAAACCTAAAATGTAAAATAGTTTTTCCATAACCTATAATCTTACTCCAATTCCAAATTCAACCGCCTCAGCTTTTGCCCCATGTGATTTTAAAGTCATTGCTCCAAATAATTTCTTCCCGAAATATCTTTTTAAACCAATACGCAGATAGGTTCTTCCTTCAAAATCGAACGGATAATACACATAATATCCAAACTGTGTCACTATAGACATGCGATTAACGAACAACTCATGGCCAGCAAAAACTCCCACGCGTTTATAATCTTCATCGCCAGACACATCTTCTTCAGGATAAGATACACTTTGATAATAAATCAATTCCTCTAAAAACTTTGAGAAAAACACATCAGTTCCCAACTGCAATGCACTTTTCACATTAATACGTTTATCGGCATAAGCCGAAGCAATATAAAACGGAAACTGCCCGGAGCCAACCACATCACTCTCATTAATTCCGGTTCTAAATACTAGATTATACTTTACAGGCTCTGTAAATTTTTCTTTTACACCTTCTAATGTTGTTGAATATTCAGGTTCTAATTCATCAATACTATAAGTCACACCAACATTTAAGGTCATGGAATTGGTACTTAAGTTAGGTGCCTTTACATTCGCGTTAGAATAATGAATTAAAGACAATCCGGCCTGCACTCCAAAACGCCCAAACAGACGCTCCTTTTTGTAATTCAGCATCGCAAACGTACTGCTTAAAATATGCGATCCGAAAGCGACATTTCTGTAATTGTCTACTTTATCGTAAGGTTGAGCGGTATAAGCAATTCCCTGAGCAATGCGAAACATTAAGTTCCGGTTTAAAAAATAAAAATTGTAATGCGCATACGCCGAAGCTACTGTACCTAAAGCTTCACTTTTAAGATTCTGATAAACGTATGTCACACCGTAGTCCGGGTAATTGTAGCGTTGTTCCCAATCGTTATAACCGTATGTTTTTTTATTCCAGCTTAAAATATAACCTTCAGGATGCCCTTCAATTAGGTGTAGAATATCATTGTTATGTAGAGCTACATTTCCTCTAAAGTAACTTAAATCGATATAAGAACTGTGTGTGTTTTGCTGAGAAAAAACCACCAAGGATACCAGTAAAAAGGTGTAGGTTAAAAACGACTTCATTAAAATTTGCTACTTTTTATAAACCCTTGGTTGTATAACTTCTAAAAGAATTAACAGCATACAGCCAAGGGATTCAAATCTGACTATGTGAGTAGGCAAAAGTAACAGAATTATTAGAACAATTCTGATGCAATCGCTTTTATATTGTCACTTTTTCCCATCGAGTAGTAATGTAAAAATGGCACACCTGCCTCTTTTAACTCTTTAGACTGTTGAATGGCGAACTCAATTCCCACCTGTCTTACCGCATTATTATCTTTACAGGCTTCAACTGCGTCGATTAAATCTTCTGGCAAATCGATTTTAAATACCTGTGGTAAAATTTGCAAATGACGCTTTACAGCAATGGGTTTAATACCCGGAATAATTGGCACGTTAATACCAATAGCTCTTGCCTTTTCAACAAAATCGAAGTACTTTTTATTATCGAAAAACATTTGCGTTACCACATAATCAGCACCCGCATCAACCTTTTCTTTCAAACGTTTTAAATCGGTATTTAATGAAGGGGCTTCCATGTGCTTTTCAGGATATCCAGCCACACCTACACAGAAATCGTAATTGTGCTCCACCTCAATTTCATCATGCAGATACTTTCCTTCATTTAAATTAGTAATCTGCTGTACCAACTCACTGGCATAAGCATGCCCTCCTTTTGTTGGCACAAAATAAGATTCGTCTTTTCTCGAATCCCCTCGTAAGGCCACAACATTATCAATACCCAGATAATGACAGTCTACCAAAACGTATTCGGTTTCCTCCTTAGTAAACCCGCCACATAATAAATGTGGAATGGCATCTACATTATACTTATGCATAATAGAAGCACAAATCCCAACTGTTCCTGGGCGCATTCGGGTAATTCGCTTATCCAGAAGTCCGTTACCTTTATCAACATACACGTATTCTTCTCTTGAGGTCGTTACATCAATAAACGGTGGATTGAACTCCATTAATGGATCTATATTATTATACAAATCCTGAATATTTTTACCTTTTTGCGGCGGAATCACTTCAAAAGAAAATAAAGTCTTTCCGTTCGCTTTTTTAATGTGATCTGTTACTTTCATTTACGCTGAATTTCTATCAGTAATTTATTCTAGGTAAAATAAGCCACCGTTAACGCAGCAAATCCTAAAACAAAAAGCTGAAAGAAAAACACTAATGCTTCGCTTTGTATCTTTTTCATAGTTTGAATTTTGCTGCAAATGTCTTATTTACATCATTTCTATTTGTTATGGAAAAAGAAACAAATTGTTAATTCTTCCTTT
Source organism: Aestuariibaculum suncheonense (assembly GCF_014596935.1). GTDB lineage: Bacteria > Bacteroidota > Bacteroidia > Flavobacteriales > Flavobacteriaceae > Aestuariibaculum > Aestuariibaculum suncheonense. The sequence continues at coordinate 245,793 of NZ_JACVXC010000004.1, forward strand.
TATTGTTTTGGCGTTACCTTTCGCTAAGCTTCGGGTCGCGTTTTCTGCTATATCTTTTTTATCGTTCCTCAAAAAAGGATGCCGCGGCAATCGCTAACGCAAACTAACCAGCAACTTTTTTATATAATCGTAATCTTCTTCGTACTCCCAGTAAATCCATCGTCCGTCTGCATAGTCAGTTAAAATATATTTTTCGCTCACAGATTTTATTCTTGAAATCGCAATCACTTTTTTCGAAAAGCCATCAACCTCAACAGATTCCAAAACTTCTTTGTTTTCAGTATCGTACCCATGAGAAATCATATGGCTTCCTAATGATAATTCTATAAAATCGATATTCATAATCTTATATTATTCGTCTGCTATATTCGGGTGCAACCACTTTCTGGCTTTATCTTTAGCAATACCTTTCCGGTTAGCATAATCGGTTACCTGATCGTCTGTAATTTTACCCAATCCAAAATACTTGGCTTCAGGATTTGCAAAATAATATCCTGAAACAGCAGCTGCCGGCCACATCGCTAAACTTTCCGTAAGCTTAACACCTATGATTTTTTCAACATCTAATAGCTTCCAAATGGTTTCCTTTTCTAAATGGTCTGGACACGCCGGATATCCCGGTGCCGGACGAATACCTTTGTAACTTTCCTTAATTAAATCATCGTTCGTTAAGTCTTCATCTGCGGTATAACCCCAATGTTTCGTTCTTATCTGTTTGTGCAAATATTCAGCAAAGGCTTCAGCAAAACGATCGGCAATGGCCTGCGCCATAATCGCATTGTAATCATCACCTTTGCCTCGGTAACTATCAGCCAATTCCTGAGCTCCGAAAATACCCACACAGAATGCACCCATGTAATCGGTTTTGCCACTGTCTTTTGGTGCAATAAAATCAGCCAACGCATGATTAGGAATCCCTTCTCGCTTGCTTAACTGCTGACGTAAAGTCCTAAAAACCGCAATTTCTTTTCCTTTTTTCTGAACCGAAATATCGTCGTCATTAATACTATTCGCTTCAAACAACCCAAATACTGCTTTAGGTTTTAAAAGTTGCTTGGCGATAATGTCTTCAATCATCTCCTGTGCTTCCTTATACATAATTGTAGCCTGCTCACCTACAACTTCATCGGTTAAGATATCCGGGAATTTCCCATGTAAATCCCAACTTCTAAAAAATGGACTCCAATCGATATAAGGCACTAATTCTTTTAAACTTAATTGCTTCAACATTTGAACGCCTAATTCCTTAGGTTTTACGATTTCGCTTTGTTCCCAGTCGATTTTATATTTGCGCTTACGCGCTTCTTCAATAGAAATATACGATTTCTCTTTACCACGTTTTAGGAACTTGGTACGGAATTCTTCGTAATCTTTCTTCATGGCAGCAACGTAATCTTTATTGGTTTTCTTGTTTAACAAATCACCAACGACAGTTACCGCTCTGGAAGCATCGTTAACATGTACTACCGCATTTTCATACTGCGTATCAATCTTAACTGCCGTATGTGCTTTCGATGTGGTTGCTCCTCCAATTAACAACGGAATATTAAAGTTTTCACGCTGCATTTCCTTTGCTAAATACACCATTTCGTCAAGCGATGGTGTAATTAACCCCGAAAGTCCGATAGCATCAACGCGTTCTTTAATGGCGGTTTCTATAATTTTTTCTGGTGGTACCATCACGCCTAAATCAACAATTTCATAATTGTTACAGGCCAATACCACACTTACAATATTTTTACCTATATCGTGCACATCGCCTTTTACCGTAGCCATCAATACCTTACCAACAGGTTCTGAATCTTCAGTTTTTTCAGCTTCGATAAACGGATTTAAATAAGCCACGGCCTTCTTCATCACCCGCGCCGATTTTACCACCTGAGGCAAGAACATTTTTCCGGCTCCGAATAAATCTCCAACCACATTCATACCAATCATTAAGTGCCCTTCAATAACGTCGATTGGCTTTTGTGCTTCCAACCTCGCTGCTTCAACGTCTTCAATAATAAAGGCATCGATTCCTTTTACCAAAGCATGCGTGATACGGTCTTGTACTGGATTTTCACGCCATGATAAATCGACTGTCTTTTCGGCCTTTGACCCTTTTACGGTTTCTGCGAATTCCAATAAACGCTCGGTAGCATCATCACGACGATCTAAAATAACGTCTTCTACATGCTCTAATAAATCCTTTGGAATATCATCATAAACCTCCAACATGGTCGGGTTTACTATTCCCATATTCATTCCTGCCTGAATGGCATGGTATAAAAACACCGAGTGCATAGCTTCACGAACGCCATCATTTCCTCTAAACGAGAACGACACGTTACTCACTCCACCACTAACACTTACATTTTCCAGATTCTCACGCACCCAACGGGTGGCTTCTATAAAATCGATAGCATTTCTGCGGTGCTCTTCCATTCCTGTTGCTACAGGAAATATGTTTAAATCGAAAATAATATCTTCCGATGGAAAGCCTACTTTATCAACCAGAATACGATACGAACGTTCTGCTATTTCTATACGACGCTCATAATTATCGGCCTGACCGACTTCATCAAACGCCATAACGATAACCGCAGCTCCGTATCGTTTAATTTGTTTGGCTTCCCAAATAAATTTTTCTTCTCCTTCTTTCAAGGAAATGGAATTTACCACACATTTACCCTGAACCACCTGCAAACCTGCTTCGATAATTTCCCACTTCGAACTATCAATCATAATCGGCACTCGGGAAATATCAGGCTCTGCAGCAATTAAATTAAGAAAACGCACCATAGACTCTTTTCCGTCTATCAATCCGTCATCCATATTGATATCGATAATTTGCGCACCACCATCAACCTGATGACGAGCAATATCTAAAGCTTCGTCAAATTGTTCGTCTTTAATTAAACGAAGAAATTTTCTTGACCCCGCAACATTTGTTCGTTCTCCTACATTTATAAAATTGCTATTCTCGTTTAAAACCAAAGGTTCTAAACCAGACAACTTCATGTATTTTGTTTGCTTAATTTTCATTGATTAAAGTGTCGCTGTTTCAACTACTTTTCTTGGTTTGTATTTTGCAGCGATATCTGCAATAACTTTAATATGCTCCGGTGTGGTTCCGCAACATCCACCAATTATATTTATTAAATTCTTCTTTAGGTATTCTTCAATTTGCTCACCCATTTCTTCCGGAGTTTCATCATATTCTCCAAAAGCATTTGGCAAGCCAGCATTTGGGTGTGCAGAAATCGCAAAGTCGGTTTTATTCGCTATGGCCTCTAAATGTGGTTGCAACAGATTGGCTCCTAAAGCACAATTAAAGCCTACAGATAATAACGGAATGTGAGATACTGAAATTAAAAAAGCTTCGGCCGTTTGCCCTGATAAGGTTCTTCCTGATGCATCTGTAATCGTACCGCTTAGCATAATTGGCACATCAATTTGACGTTCTTCTTTCACCTCTTCTATAGCGAACAAAGCTGCTTTGGCATTTAAGGTATCAAAGACGGTTTCAACCAATAATAAATCGGATCCACCATCTAACAATGCTTCAACTTGTTGCTTATATGCAATGCGTAATTCATCAAACGTTACCGCGCGATATCCTGGATCGTTAACATCGGGTGACATACTTGCTGTACGGTTAGTTGGCCCGATTGACCCCGCCACAAAACGTGGTTTATGTGGCTCTTTAGCTGTAAAAGCATCAGCAACTTCCTTTGCTATTTTAGCTGATTGATAATTCAACTCATACACCAAATCTTCCATTTGGTAATCGGCCATAGCTATGGTAGTCCCCGAAAACGTATTGGTTTCGACGATATCAGCTCCCGCTTCAAAATATTTGGCATGAACTTCTTTTATAGCCTGAGGTTGGGTAATAGACAATAAATCGTTATTCCCTTGCAATGGTGTTGGGTAATCTTTAAAACGCTCGCCCCTGAAATCTTCTTCAGTAAATTTATAGCGTTGTAACATGGTTCCCATTGCACCGTCCAGCACTAAAATACGCTCCTGTAAGGCTTGTTGTATGTTTGACATTTTGATAATTTATATCTGTATGTCATCAAGAAAAGTAAAAGACTTTCCGTTATCTTTCTAATATGAATACATATTAGTAGAACGTAGCACCTTCTTTACAAGATAAAGGGTTGCCAAGGCTTCATCGGGTCTATTCCCTCTACCTTTCTTGATAACATGAATTATTAAGTTTATGAACTAAAGGAGCAAAAGTACTATATATATTTTTTTTATCCTCATGAAATTAGGAAAAATAAATCCTTCTCGCTATTCGAATAGTGTTGATGACAAATAACGATCACCACGATCACAAATAATGGCTACAATAACACCTTTATCGATAGTTTTTGCTATTTCCAAAGCACAATACACGGCACCACCACTACTCATACCGGCAAAAACACCGGCTTCTTTGGCCAGACGTTTTGTGGTATTCTTAGCATTTTCTTCACTAACATCGACTACAACATCGACTTTTGAACGATGGAAAAACTTTGGCACATATGCTTCCGGCCATTTTCTAATGCCTGGAATTTTAGCGCCATCTTCAGGTTGTGCACCAACGATAGTAATATCTTTTTTTTGCTCTTTTAAAAACGTTGACACTCCCATAATAGTTCCGGTTGTTCCCATGGCTGACACAAAATGTGTTATTTCGCCTTCAGTATCTTTCCAAATTTCAGGACCGGTGGTTATGTAATGTGCTTTCCAGTTATCATTGTTTTCAAACTGATTTAATAAGACATAACCTTTCTCATCACGAAGTTTAAATGCCAAATCACGAGAGCCTTCAATACCTACATCTGCTGGGGTCAAAATGACTTCTGCCCCGTAAGCTCTCATGGTTTTTACGCGTTCTTCGGTTGAATTTTCGGGCATGATTAAAACCATATTCAATCCGAATAAACTCGCGATCAATGCCAAAGCAATTCCTGTATTTCCGCTTGTGGCTTCAACTAAAGTACCGCCAGGTTTAATATCGCCACGTTTTAAGGCTTCATTAATCATATTAAAAGCTGCACGGTCTTTAACACTTCCGCCAGGATTATCTCCTTCTAATTTTAAATACAGTTTTATGCCTTCTTTGCCTACTAAATGACTTGCCTCAACAAGGGGTGTATTTCCTATATGATCTAAAATACCTTTAACGAATACCATTCTTTTTGGGTCTGATTTTTATTTCTGTTTGATATGTTACTAATGAATTTTCGGGAACAGACTGTGTAATCCAAACATTTGCTCCAATGGTGCTATTTGCACCTATCACAATATCGCCTCCAAGAATAGTCGCGTTGGCATAAATAGTCACATTATCTTCAATAGTTGGGTGACGCTTAGTGGACTCCATGCTCTTTTTCACTTGAATACCCCCTAAAGTAACCCCTTGAAAAATCTTTACGTTATTTTTAATAATTGAGGTCTCTCCAATAACAATTCCTGTACCGTGATCTAAGAAAAAAGATTCTCCAATGGTTGCTCCCGGATGAATATCGATACCTGTGATACCGTGTACATACTCACTCATCATTCTTGGAATGATAGGCACTTTTTGTACGTATAACTCATGACTTAAACGGTAAACGGAAATCGCGTAAAATCCCGGGCAAGCCAAATATACTTCCTCTAAACTTTTAGTCGCAGGATCAAAATTTACAACGGCAACAGCATCTAACTCCAGTTTTTCTTTAATGAATGGAAATTTAGACTGAAATTCATTCCATTCGGCTTCGCCATTTTCTATTTGAAAATTATCAGCGATTTCTAAAAACGTTTTTTTAAGACATTCCAACTCATCATCATGAGCATCGAACAAATAATAAAACAAGTTTTTTGTAAAACTTTCTACAACATCCTTTAAGCGAACATTGTACTTTTTATTAACCAACTTATCGTTTAACTCTTTACACGGTTTCATTAGTTTATGGTTTTAATGCTAAGATGCAATTCGCATAATTAATCAATTCTTTTCATTCTGAACGTCTTAACTACATGAATTGCATCTTAATAAATTAAAGTATACAGTTATGGTCGGTATTATTTCTTAATGTTTACACCGCTACCAAAAAGATACACGATCTTATTGGATAGACTGCACAACTGCTTTTGGCGCTTCTTTACGTGTTCCGTCGAAACCATCAATACCACTTACAGTTGTGTATTTTAACACATATTTTTTACCTGGATTGATGATACGGTAAGCCGCCTGACACATTAATGTGGCTTCGTGGAATCCGCAAAGAATTAATTTTAACTTCTCTGGGTAAGTATTCACATCACCAATGGCGAAAATACCGTCGATATTGGTTTGGTAATTTCTTGAGTTATCTACTTTAATCGCATTTTTCTCAATTTCCAAGCCCCAGTCTCCAATAGGTCCTAATTTTGGCGATAAACCAAATAATGGAATGAAATGATCGGTTTCTACTCTAAATTCTTCTCCATCTTTATTTACAGTAACCGACTCTATTTTTCCGTCACCATGTAATCCTATAACCTCAGCCGGAGTAATTAAGTTGATTTTCCCTAAAAGTTTTAACTCACTTACTTTTTCAACAGAATCTAAAGCGCCTCTAAATTCATTTCTTCTGTGAATTAAAGTCACTTCTGAAGCCACATCGGCAAGGAAGATACTCCAGTCTAAAGCAGAATCTCCACCACCTGAAATAACCACTTTCTTATTTCTATAAACTTCAGGATCTTTAATAAAATACTCAACACCTTTATCTTCGTAATCAGCAATACCTTCAATAGCTGGTTTTCTAGGCTCGAAAGACCCTAAACCACCAGCGATTGCAACTACTGGCGCCTGATGTTGTGTCCCTTTATTGGTTGTTACAATAAACGATCCGTCTTCTTGTTTCTCTATGGTTTCTGCACGCTCTCCTAAGGTAAATCCTGGTTCAAATTGTTTTCCTTGCTCTAACAAATTCTTTGTTAAATCACCAGCTAATACTTCCGGAAATCCAGGAATATCATAAATTGGTTTTTTAGGATAAATTTCTGAACACTGTCCGCCAGGTTGTGGCAACGCATCAATTAAATGACATTTAAGTTTTAACAATCCTGCCTCAAAAACTGTAAATAATCCAGTTGGTCCTGCACCTATTATAAGTATATCTGTCTTAATCATTTTTACGACTCTTTTTTTCATGTGACCGCTTATATTTTTTTTAAATCGACACATGCAACATTAATTAAATTTTATTCTTCTTGATTCGACTTTATTGCGGATGTTTCAATTAATCCTTTGGTAAATTCGTTTAGCGTTTCCACTTTTTGTTCGAAATCCCCTTTTATTGTTTTTCTATATTCATTTAAATTTTTAACCAAATCGTCTACATTTTCCGGAATCACATCTTCGAAAAACTGACGTAATCGTTTGGCTGTTGTTGGCGATTTTCCATTGGTTGAAATGGCCACTTTCACGTTACCTTTGGTTACAATACCCCCCATATAAAAATCACAATATGGCGGATTATCGGCAACGTTTATTAAAATACTGCGCTTGCGGCAATGCTTATGCACTTTTACATTAACCTCAGGCACATCGGTAGTTGCAATAACAATATGTTGCCCTTTTAAAAATCGCTTTTTATATTTCGATTCTATTAATTTTACATGTCCCTTTTCTGCTAATGTTAGTGTGCCTTCTCTAAACATGGGCGATACGATAGTAACATTCGCATCGGGACTTGATTTTAATAGAAATCCTAATTTTTCTTCAGCAACATTTCCCCCACCTACTATAAGTACATTCAACTGGCTTGTCTTTAAAAAAATAGGATATAAATTATTCCTTTCCATAAATATAAGACTAAACTAGTTTATTAACTTCTTCGACAACTGACGATAACTGCGTACGTTTTTCAACCACATCTCCAATAACTATAATTGCCGGCGAAGCTAATTGTTTTTCAACAACAACGGTTTCAATCGTGCTAACGGTTCCAATCCCAACATTTTCGTCTTCTCTGGTTCCGTTTTGAATAATAGCCATTGGTGTATCTTGTTTGCCTTCTGCTTTAAAAATCGAAACAATTTCCGCTAATTTATGCATCCCCATAAGGATAACAACAGTAGCAGTCGATTTTGCGGCCAAAGGCACATCGGTTGACAAACTGTGGTTTTTAGTAGTCGCTGTTATCACCCAAAAACTTTCAGAAGACCCACGCTTTGTTAATGGAATGCCTTGATAAGCTGGCACCGCGATTGCCGATGTAATGCCTGGCACTACAAAGGTTTCCAAACCAAATTCTCTGGCGAAATCTATTTCCTCTGCGCCACGCCCGAAAATAAAAGGATCACCTCCCTTTAATCTCAACACATGACCTTTTTCTTTTGCCTTAGCAACAATTAACTCATTGATTTGTTCCTGCTGAAAAGCATAACACCCTTTACGTTTACCCACAAAAATAAATTCAGCATCTTCTGAAGCATACTTTAAAAGCTCTTCATTAATTAAGGCATCATAAAGAATTACATTAGCGGCCTCAATAGCCTTTATTGCTTTTAATGTAATTAACTCTACATCGCCAGGTCCTGCACCTACTACTGTTAATTTTGGGGTTATTCCACTCATTGCTCTGCTTTTTATAGCTATTATTAGGCAACTACACTTTTGTCAGCTTCTCTAAAAGCTCTCACTTTATCTAAAAACTGATTAGCTTCCGTAATATACCTTACAGCGAACTCCTCTGTAGGAGCAAATTTATTAATTTGATAGATGATATCAGAGAATGAAGCTCCTAAATCTAATTTACCACTTGCTACAAACTCTTTATCGAAATCACTAATGATACCCGCGTGTGTGTTTGTCTTTTTGTTTTCAGCCAACAAAATAGCTTTCGCGGAATTCACCAAAGAACTATATGCGTGGTAAATAGCACTTGAATACACCTTGTTGTTTAAAGCTTCCTGTGCATTTTCAATTTTTTCTTCACTTTCTAAGAACAAGGTTGCCACTAAATCAATCACAACACCTGCACACTCCCCAACACCAATCTCCTTTTCATATTTCTCTTCGTTACCCCAGTCGATAAAATCTTCTGGCGTTAAATTGGTCACATCCTGAAGATCGTTTAATAAATCGTAAAAGTAACGATCTCCGGTGGCTTTATAATACTCAATAAACGATTTTCCGTTGGCATTTGCTTCAAAATCGTCTAAAATTCGACGTAATGCCTCAGGCCCTCTACGGCTTGGTACTTTAACCACCTTATCTGCAAACAATCCATTACCGTCACCTAAATTTCCACCACCTAACAAAACCTGTAAGGCTGGTGCTACTAATTTATCTGGAGTACGAACGGACATCCCTTGAAAACCAATATTCGCCATATTGTGTTGTCCGCAGGCATTCATACATCCACTAATTTTAATCACAACATCATCGTTGTTTAAATACTGTGGATATTCTACTTTTATAACGCGCTCTAACTCATCAGCAATACCAGTACTACTCGCAATACCTAAATTACAGGTATCTGTTCCCGGACAAGCAGTGATATCTACAGCTTTATTATAACCTACTTCGGTAAAACCTAATTTTTCTAATTCGGTGTAGAAAAACGGCACTAAATCTTCCTTAACGAAAGGTATTACTATATTTTGACGCAGCGTTAAACGGATTTCTCCTGCGGCATATTTATCAACTAAATCAGCTAACAAACGCGCTTTATCCGTATAAAAATCACCTAAAAGCACTTTAATCCCTATCGCTACATACCCTTCCTGCTTTTGTGGAATAAGGTTTGTTGCCACCCATGTTTGGTATGCTTGTTCGTCTTTAATTTCAACCTTTGGCGCTTCAATTGAAACTGGTTTTGAATACTCATAAGCATCGGCATCAATAGCAACCGTTTTAAATTCAATCGCGTTTTGTTCTTCTTCTACTAAAGCTTTAAAAGCTTCTAAACCAATATCTTTAATTAAGAATTTCATACGTGCTTTGGCTCGGCTTTTTCGCTCACCATAACGATCAAAAATCCTCAAAACACCTTCCATAGTTGGAATAATTTTATCGCTTGGAAGAAAATCGTAAAGCAAATCGGCATGACGAGGTTGTGACCCAAGTCCGCCACCAATCATTACTTTAAATCCACAAACACCATTTTCAACTTTCGCAATAAAACCTAAATCGTGCATATAAGCCAATCCTGTATCTTCATCACTTGATGAAAACGACGCTTTAAATTTACGGCCCATTTCCTGACAAATCGGGTTACGTAAAAAGAATTTATACAATGCATCAGCATAAGGCGACACATCGAATGGTTCGTTTACGTCGATACCTGCTGTTTCACTTGCTGTTACATTACGAACGGTGTTACCACAAGCCTCTCTTAACGTTACATCGTCTTTTTCAAGTTCAGCCCAAAGCTCTGGTGTTCTGTTTAAATCGACATAGTGAATCTGGATATCCTGGCGCGTAGTAATATGTAAACGTCCACGAGAATACTCATCACTCACATCAGAAATTCTTCGTAACTGGTTGCTCTTTACTTTTCCGTAAGGTAATTTAATACGAATCATTTGCACGCCTTCCTGACGCTGACCGTAAACACCACGAGCTAAACGAAGACTCCTGAATTTCTCTTCATCTATATTTCCATTATTGAACAACTCAATCTTTCGAGCTAATTCAATAATATCCTTCTCTACAACTGGATTCTCTATTTCTGTTCTAAAACTTTGCATAACTTCATACCTGACCTTTCCGTTAAGAAAGAATTTTTATTTTTTTATTGAATAAATCCTGCGCCAACAGTATTATTAGATTGCGTATCAATTAAAATAAACGAACCGTTTGTTCGGTGGTTTTTAAATTGATCGTAAAAAATGGGTTTATTTAATTTAAAGGTTACCGAAGCAATATCGTTTACTTTTAATTCGGTAACATCCTTTTCTATTCCTGAATAATCAGGATGTATTTTATGATTGATACGATCTACCTTTGCTAACACTTTATTAACACCATGCTGAACTACATACTTGCCACCAGGCGTTAAATGCGTCGCATCCATCCAACATACATTAGCTGTAAATTGTTTATCGATAGTTGGCAAATCGTTTTCTTTAACAATCATATCGCCACGACTTACGTTTATATCGTCTTCTAAAGTGATGGTTACCGATGAACGTCTTGAAGCCGTTTCATATTTTTCGTTATAAAAGTAGATGTCTTTAATTTTCGATCTGGTTTTAGAAGGCAATACAATAACCTCATCGCCTACACTTAAATTACCACCATATACTTTTCCGGCGTAACCTCTGAAGTCATGAAACTCTTCAGTTTTTGGACGAATCACATACTGAACCGGGAAACGTGGTGTACCAACATTATAAATATCAGCTTTACTTAACTGCTCTAAATGCTCTAATAAAGCTTCACCTTTATACCAAGGCATTTTATCAGTCTTGTTAACAACGTTATCGCCTTTTAAAGCACTTACCGGAATAAATGTGATTTTCTGATCCTGATAATCGCGTTTACTCATTAAAGTTTCAAAATCGGCTTTGATTTTATTGTAAACCTCTTCGGAATAATCTACCAAATCCATTTTGTTAATAGCAACAACAATATCTTTAATTCGTAATAAATTATTGATAAAGAAGTGACGGTTGGTTTGTTCGATAACCCCTTTTCTTGCATCGATTAAAATGATAGAAGCCTGTGATGTTGATGCTCCCGTAACCATGTTTCGTGTATACTCAACATGACCTGGTGTATCGGCAATAATGTAGCTTTTCTTTTTTGTTGAAAAATAGATATGCGCTACATCGATAGTAATCCCTTGCTCCCTTTCTGCCACTAAACCATCGGTAGCTAACGAGAAATCTAAGTAATCGTATCCACGTTGTTTACTTGTTTTTTCTATAGCTTCTAACTTGTCGGTCGTTAATGATTTCGTATCGTAAAGAATGCGACCTATTAACGTACTCTTTCCGTCATCTACACTTCCTGCTGTTGCTATTTTTAATACTTCCATAAATATTTATGCTGTAACTAAAAACCTCGGTTTTTAGTTTAATTTTTAATTCGTTTTAAAGTTTTCTGTAGTAGTAGGTAAACTAATCTTTTAGAAGTACCCTTGTTGCTTACGTTTTTCCATCGCTGCTTCAGAACGTTTATCGTCGATACGTGCACCACGTTCTGAAATGGTACTTTCTCGAATTTCTTCTACCACTTTTGTTATGGTTGTTGCGTCAGATAACACTGCTGCCGTACAACTCATATCACCTACGGTTCTAAAACGTACTAACTCTTCAACAACCTCTTCATGATCATCTCTGTAAACGACTTCATCGTCTGCAGACCAAATCATACCATCTCTTAAAAAGACTTTACGTTTGTGCGCAAAGTAGATGGATGGAATTTCAATATTTTCTTCTTCGATATAAGACCAAACGTCTAACTCTGTCCAGTTTGAAATTGGGAACACACGAACGTTTTGACCTAAATCAATCTGACCATTTAACATATCGAATAACTCCGGACGTTGGTTTTTCTCATCCCACTGACCAAAATCATCACGTACTGAAAAAATACGCTCTTTAGCTCTGGCTTTTTCTTCATCACGGCGAGCTCCTCCAATACAAGCATCGAACTTAAATTCTTCAATAGCATCTAATAGCGTGGTAGTTTGCAATTGGTTTCTACTTGCGTAACGACCAGTTTCCTCTTTCACTTTTCCTTCATCTATAGAATCCTGAACATTTCTAACAATAAGTTCAAGGCCTAATTCCTTCACTAAACGGTCTCTAAATTCAATAGTTTCCGGAAAATTATGTCCGGTATCGATATGCATTAAAGGGAAAGGCACTTTTGCAGGGTAAAAAGCTTTAACAGCTAATCTTACCAAAGTAATTGAATCCTTTCCACCTGAGAATAATAAAACAGGGCGTTCGAACTGCGCTGCTACTTCTCTAATAATGTAAATCGCTTCGTTTTCTAATGAATTGATATTTGATGTGTCTTTGTTCATCGTAAATTTTTAATTTTTTTCTTAAGCATGTAAACCACACTCCCGGTTAGCTAATGCTTTAGTTGGATCGAAATATTTAAACTCGTTTGGTAAATTGTGGTCTTGCAAATAAGTGTCTAAATCGGCATCAGACCAATAATAGAACGGACTTACTTTTAAAACCCCATCTTTACTCACACTAAATATACCAATACTATCTCTAAATGCTGTTTGTCCCTGACGTAAATTTGTAAACCAAACTTTAGGTTTATGTTCTTCCATAGCACGTCTAAAAGGCTCCAACTTTACTTGTTCTGTAAATAAAGCGTGCTCAGGCGCATCGACGCTTGGTATCCCCATAACCACATCACGATGCGCAGCAGTTTGCTTCGGCACGTATAAAAACACGTTTAACTGTAAATCTTTAATCAACTGCTCGGCGTGCCTGTAGGTTTGTGGTGTATTATATCCGGTATCGCACCATACCACCGGAATTGATGACGCTTCCTGATTTACAGCATGTAAAATCGCTGCTTCATAAGGTCTGAAATTTGTGGTTACCACTGCTTCTTCGCTTAACTCTAAAGCTTTCTTAATAATTTCAGACGGTTTCGCGTCTTTATATAGATTATTTAGTTCCTGTAATGTATCTTCTGTAATCATAATATCTAGTTATTTACCCCATTTAATTGAATTCCAAATGCGCTCATGAAAAAAGTAAAGCACCATTTTAGTTACCAACTCTATAGAGCCTATCGAAAAGGCTAATGTTAATTCTCCGGTTACAATCCAAGAGATTAAAATAGTATCCAGAGTTCCTATCGTTCTCCAGCTTAAAGACTTTACTACACTCCTGATTGGCTTCTCAGAAGCTGCATCGGTTTTAAAGGTAGTTTTTTCTTTTTGATTTGAATTTGTTAACACTTGCTCAATCATTTTCTTACTATTTACATTACTCCTATCGATTTAATAGGAATTACAAAAGTAAAACATTATTTTACATAACAAAGAAGGTCATTCAACTTTTTCGAATAATTAAATATTTTATCCGTTTAACTGAAAAATATTTCTTAAAAGACTATAAAATTTTATGAATTATTATCTATTTAGAAAACGACAAATCTTCTAAAGTTGTGTTTTTAAACACATTAAGATTGCTGTCACGTACCTGAATCATGAGTTTATGTACACTACATTGCGCCTCATCAACACAATCGTCACATTTTTCATAGAAATTTAAACTCACACATGGCACCATAGCAATGGGGCCTTCCAAAACACGCATCACATCGGCCATGTTAATTTCAGAAGGCGTATGTCGTAAATAATACCCGCCGTGTTTTCCTTTTTTTGACCCTAACACTCCAGCTTTACGTAAGGTAAGAAGAATGCTTTCTAAGAATTTTTGAGGTATTTGCTCGCCTTTTGCAATTTCACCAACCTGTACAGGCACATCACCTTCTTGTCTGGCAATGAAAGTTAGCGCTTTTAATCCGTATTTTGTTTTCTTAGATAACATGGTGTAAATATAATTAATTAATTGAATCTAATAAACATCATGTCAAATTGCAAAAAAAATCAAACCTGACAACAATTGTTATCGTACACACCTCTAAAATTTAATGGATTTTTATACTTTTATAGTCTCTATAATAAACTATTATTAAAACATGATTAAAAATATTTTAAAGTCCTTAGCCTTACTATCGGTTATTTTAGTGCTGCAAAGCTATAATAACAATGATTCAAAACCCATAAAATCAATTAAAAAGATAGTAAAAGCAAGTGCTGAGCAGTACACGTTTATGAATAACAGCATCTACTCTAAGCTCAATACCAAACGCATGATGCCTAGAACCATTAAGAAAAATGGAGAAACAGGCTTAACCGGTATTTACGATTGGACTAGTGGATTTTACCCTGGATCGCTTTGGTATTTACACCTCTTAACCAATGACGCTAAATGGGAAAAACTTGCAACTGAATATACTGAGCGCTTAGACAGTGTACAATACTGGACAGAAAATCATGATATTGGTTTTATGATGGAGTGCAGCTATGGTAATGCTCTTAAAAAAGCCCCTTCAAAAGCCTACGACGACGTTATCGTACAAACTGCAAAATCTTTAGCAACACGCTTTCATCCTAAAGCAGGAATCATTCAATCATGGAATGCCAGTAAAAAATGGGGATGCCCGGTAATTGTTGATAACATGATGAATCTAGAATTACTATTCCATGCCACCAAAATTTCAGGAGATTCTACTTATTATACTATTGCGGTTTCTCATGCTAATGCAACCATGAAAAATCATTTCAGACCTGATTATTCTTCATACCATGTATTAAATTACAATCCTGAAACTGGTGAAGTTTTGGGTAAATATACACACCAAGGTTATGCAGACGATTCATCTTGGGCACGCGGTCAGGCTTGGGGACTTTATGGTTTCACTCTATGCTACAGAGAAACTAAAGACCCTAAATATTTAGAACAGGCTTTACATATTGCTGACTACATTAAAAATCACCCGAATTTACCAAAAGATAATATTCCGTATTGGGATTATAACGCTCCATTAAATAACGACACGCCTCGCGATGCTTCGGCAGCAGCCATAACAGCCTCAGCCTTATATGAGTTAGCTACCTTCTTAGACAAAAAAGAAAGTAAATTGTATAAAAATTTTGCAAATAGCATTATCAATTCCTTAAGTAGTCCAGCATATTTTGCTGAACCAACAACAAATAACGGATTCTTATTGAAACATTCTGTTGGAAGTCTTCCTCACAATTCAGAAATCGATGTGCCTTTAAATTACGCCGATTACTACTTTCTAGAAGCCCTTTACAGACAAAAAACATTAAAATAAAACATGAAAAAATCAATATTCTCCTTATTAATCCTTTTACTGTCAGTGCAACTTATTACCGCCCAAACTGACCGCGAACTTTGGGTTAATGAGTTAACCAAATTATCTGAACCCGTTTTAAACGCTTTGGCTAAAGACAAACTAAAAGCTACTATGCCTACCGAGCAAAGTAGTTTTGATTATGGCGATAGAAGTAATTTTGCTGGTTTAGAGGCTTTTGGTAGACTTATGGCTGGTATCGCACCTTGGTTAGAATTAGGTCCGGACAATACCAAAGAAGGAAAACTTCGAGAAAAATATATTGATCTCACCCGCAAAGCCATTCATAATGCGGTAAATCCTAAATCGAAAGATTATTTAAATTTTGATAAAGGCCCTCAACCATTAGTGGATGCCGCTTTTCTTGCTCAAGGATTTTTAAGAGCTCCGAAACAGTTATGGGAACCGCTTTCTAACGAGACCAAACAAATGGTAATTGATGCATTCAAAAAATCAAGAACTATTAAAAACGTACCTTATAATAACTGGTTACTATTTGCTGCTACAGTTGAAGCTTTTTTTGTGAAATTCACTAATGAAGCAGACTATTTACGTATTGAATACGCTCTAAACAAACATATGGAATGGTATGTTGGCGATGGGTTATATTCTGATGGAAAATATTACCACTGGGATTATTACAATTCATTCGTCATTCATCCAATGCTTATTGATGTAGTAACAACCATTAAAGAAGCCAATCATCCTTACAAAAGATTATATGATGATGTTATTAAACGCGCACAACGTTATGCTGAAATCTTAGAACGTCAGGTCTCGCCTGAAGGAACATATCCTGTGATTGGAAGATCATCTGTTTACAGATTTGGAAGTTTTCAATTATTATCGCAAATGGCACTTTTAGAACAACTTCCTAAAGAATTATCTGAAGGTCAGGTTCGTGGTGCATTAACCGCTGTTTTAAAACGCGTACTACAAGCCAAAGGCACCTATGACAAAAAAGGATGGTTACAATTAGGCGTTGTTGGATATCAGCCCAAAATGGCAGAGCCCTACATCAATACCGGAAGTTTATACTTAACCTCTTTAGGTTTTTTACCTTTAGGACTTCCTGAAAACCATTCTTTCTGGACATCAAAATCAGAACCTTGGAGCATGGTTAAAATCTGGGGTGGTAACGATTCTGTTGTACGTGATGCATATAAGAATTAAGCTAAACATGAATAAATAAAAAAGGCGTTACTCTAGAGTAACGCCTTTTTTATTTGACTTTTCGTCTGGTCTAATTATCCTAATGCCTGTTTTAAATCGGCAATAATATCATCTATATGTTCTAACCCTGCCGAAATACGTACCGAACCATCTGTAATACCAACAGCTACTTTTACTTCAGGCTCTACTTTGGCATGTGTAGTACTGGCCGGATGCGTCACTATCGTTCTGGTATCTCCTAGATTTGCCGATAACGAACACATTTTTATGTTGTCGAAAAATGAACGTCCACCTTCCACGCCGCCTTCCACTTCAAACGCCACGATACTTCCCCCTAAACGCATTTGCTTTTTAGCAATTTCATATTGTGGATGCGATTTTAAAAACGGATATTTCACCCATTTCACTTTTGGATGACTCTCTAAAAACTCTGCTATTTTCAGCGCATTTTCACAGTGCTTTTCTGTTCTTACAGCCAAGGTTTCCAAAGATTTTGATAATACCCAGGCATTAAAAGGACTCATTGCCGGACCTGTTAAACGTGAGAATAAATAAATTTCACGAATCAATTCCTTCTTACCAACAGCAACACCACCTAACACTCGACCTTGACCATCCATTAATTTCGTTGCCGAATGAATAACGATATCAGCGCCATGCTTAATTGGGTTTTGTAAATAAGGTGTCGCAAAGCAATTATCAATCACTAATAGAATGTTATGCTTTTTACAAATCGCACTTAAAAAGTCTAAATCTATAACATCCACACCTGGATTGGTAGGTGTTTCTGCATATAAAAACTTGGTATTTGGCCTGATTAAACTTTCAATAGTTTCTAGCTCATTAATATTAAAATAGGAACACTCAATATTCCATTTTGGGAAATACTTTGTGAATAACCCATGGGTTGCTCCAAAAACCGAACTACAAGACACCACATGGTCTCCGGCATCTAATAAGGTGGCAAATGTTGAAAACACAGCCGCCATACCACTGGCAAAAGCATAACCACTTTCAGCTCCCTCCATTAAACATACTTTCTCTACAAATTCGTTTACATTCGGGTTACTGTAACGGCTATATAAATCGCGTTGTTTCTCTTCTGCAAAAGACGCTCTCATTTCTTCGGCATCATCAAAAACAAATCCCGATGTTAAATACAAAGGAACTGAATGCTCTGAAAACTGAGTGGTTTCTGATTGCGTTCGTACTGCTAATGTTTCAAAATGTTTTTCTTGACTCATTTTTTAATATTTTCTTGTCATGAATACACAAATATCGTTATAAACATTTATATACTTTGACTAATTTACTTTTATAGGCTCCTGTTTAACAGGAACAACAAATTAATTCACGTGTTTCGATAATCTTAAAATATCTCCAAACACACCGCGGGCAGTTACCTCTGCTCCTGCTCCTGCTCCCTGAATCACGATGGGTTGTTCGCCATAAGACTCGGTAAAAATTTCAAAAATAGCATCCGAACCTTTTACATGACCAAGTGTACTATCTTCTGGAATAGATACTAATTTCACTTCTAAAACGCCTTTATCCTGAGATAAATCGCCCGACAAATCACCTACATAACGAAGTACATGATCTGGGTTTTGATTTTCTTTTATCTTTTGGAATTCAGCATCCAACACATTTAATTGTCCTAAAAATTCCTGAACTGAAATATCTCTATAGGCTTCTGGAATTAAATTTTGAACCGCGACATCTTCAAATTCATTTTTTAAATCTAACTCTCTGGCCAAAATCAATAATTTTCTTGCCACATCGTTTCCTGAAAAATCTTCGCGAGGATCTGGTTCTGTAAATCCTTTATCAATCGTTTCCTGAATAATTTCACTAAAAGGTTTATCCTGAACAGAGAAATTATTGAATAAATAACTCAAGGTTCCTGAAAAGACACCACGAATTCTGGTAATGTTTTCACCAGATTCATGTAGTAATTTAATGGTATCAATTAACGGTAAACCAGCACCAACTGTGGTCTCGTACAAATATTCTTTATTATGTGCTTTTAACTGCGTTCGTAAATCGGTATAGAATTTATTAGAAATGGTATTTGCAATTTTGTTAGACGAAACTAAATCGAAACCAGCTTCAACAAATGGCACATAATTATCATGAAAACTTGGACTCGCAGTATTATCAACTGCAATTAAGTTTTCCAAATGATTATTCTTTGCAAATGTAATAACATCCTGAATTGAACTTTCCAAAGGTGAATTTTCAATAGCTTCTTTCCAATTTTCACCAACGCCTTTTTTATCTAACAATAACTTTCTTGAATTTGCAATAGCGAATACATTTAAAAGCACTCCTTTACGTTTTTCAATCTCTTCCTTCGACTTTAGAATCTGATTGATTAAAGCACCTCCAACGCCACCGTGTCCAAAAATAGCGATGTTAATTTTCTTAGAAATTCCGAAGATTTCACCATGAATCACATTCATGGCTTTATGTAACTGGTTTTTCTTAACCACCAAACTCACGTTTTTCCCTGTTACCGTATTGTTGAAAAGTAACGGAGTTATCTGATTCCTAATTAAGGCGTTGAATGGTTTATGAAACGTACTCAACTCGATACCTATAATCGAAATTACGGAAACATCGTCAACAACACCAATCTTATTAACATCCTGTGAATAAAAGTCTTTTTCAAATTCCTTTTCTAAGGCTAAAACCGCATTTGTTGCCTGATCTGCGTTAATAATTAATCCTATTCCGCGCTCTGAAGACCCTTGAGAAATGATACTCACACTAATATCCTTATTGGCTAAAGCTCCAAAAATACGGGCATCGACACCACTTTTACCTAACAGTCCGCGGCCTTCTAAATTAATTAAAGCCACATCGTCTAAAACAGACAATGATGTTACTTCTTTAGAATTTGGCTTTGCCGTAATTAATGTACCTTCGTCATCAGCATTGAACGTATTTAAAATACGTAAGTTGATGTTTTTCTCAACCAACGGAATAATCGTTTTTGCGTGTAAAACGGTAGCACCAAAATTGGCTAACTCGTTCGCCTCACTAAACGACAATTCTCTTATTATTTTAGCATCCTCCACTAAATCTGGATTTGCCGTGTATATTCCGTTAACGTGCGTATAGTTTTGTAACTCTTCAGCATCTAAGAAATTTGCTAATAATGCTGCAGAATAATTACTTCCATTTCTTCCTAAAGTCGTGGTTTCGTTATTTTTATTTGAAGCAATAAATCCAGTTACGATATTCACCGTATCGCCAGGTGTTGCTTTATAAAAGTTTTTAACATTATCCTTTGACACTTGAGAAATTGGCTGTGCATTACCAAAAACATTATCGGTTTTAATAAGCTCTCTCGAATCTACAGCTGCAGCTTTGATGTTACGCTCGTTTAATAAACTTGCAATTAATTTCACTGAAAGTAATTCGCCTTGCGCCAGTACTTCATCTTTAGTTTTTTTGCTGTAATCACCAAGTAAACTTACGCCTTCAAACAACTTATCCAGCACCGCAAATTCTTTAGAAAAATCTATGTTTGGTAAAGGCTCAACCTGATACGTTTTAAAGGCTTTTAAATCAGACTTATAATCTTTTCCTTTTAATGCCTGTTCTAAAATAGACTCTAAATCGTCGGTTGCCGAACCACGTGCCGACACCACTACAGTAATCTTTTCGCCGTTAATAATTTTATTTTCTATGATAGAAATTACGGTATTTAATCCGTTTCCGTTTGCTAAAGATTTTCCTCCAAATTTTAATACTTTCATTCTTCTATTTTTAGAGTTTGGCACAAAAATGCCTTCTACTATTTTTTCTAATTGCTCGTATTCCATTAAAAAGGCATCATGCCCATGTACTGAATGGATTTCGTTATAAGTAACATTCGGGTTTGTAACTGCCAGTTGCTTGTGTGTTTGCCTGTTTTCTTCCGCCGTAAAAAACAAATCGGAATCGACCCCTACAATATGAATATTTCCGTGAATATTCTCTAACACATTAAAATCGGTTGGTCGGTTTTTTGTAACATCAATGGTTTTCAGCAACTGATTCATCAATTTATATGCTGAAAGCTGAAAACGTTCCTGTAATTTTTTACCGTGATGTAGCAACCAACTTTCTACATTAAAAATTTCTAATTCTTCATTTTTTGAACGCTGAAATCGCTCATTAAAAGATTCCGGCGTTCGGTAGCATAACATGGCGTGCATTCGTGCATCATGTACCGGATTTTTAGAATTGATTAAAAACTGCTCCTGAATCTGGCAATTTGCAATAAGCCAATCGGTCGATTTCCAATCGGTTGCTACCGGAATTAAATGCTCGGCAATATCAGGACTTAGCACTGCCATTTCCCAGGCAATACCACCTCCAAGAGAACCTCCAACAATAGCGAAAAGCTTATTTATATTTAATTCTTTTAATCCGATTAAAAACAGTTTGGCTATGTCCCTAGCCACGAAATCTTTATAGTTTTCAATCACAAAACCATCGTAACCATTTCCAGGAATGTTAAAGGCCAAAACAGTGTATAGGTTGGTATCGATAACTTTATCGTCGCCAACTAAGTCTTTCCACCAACCATCTTCTCCTGCAACATTACTGTTTCCGGTTAATGCGTGATTGATTAAAACCACAGGGGCAATCCCCAAAGCTTTACCAAAAACCTGGTAGCTTAGGCTTATTTTTGGGATTTCTATACCACTCTCGGTAGAATAGTTACTAATTGTAATATGTTGAAGGTTATTTTTCAATGTTATTGTTATTTAAATTTTGCTGAATGCTTCTTTTAAATCAGCTTTTAAATCATTTATATCTTCAATACCAACAGAAAGTCTAATTAAATCAGCCGTAACACCTGCTGATTCTTGTTCTTCCTCTGTTAACTGTTGGTGCGTGGTACTGGCCGGATGAATAATTAACGATTTGGTATCACCAATATTCGCTAATAATGAGAATAATTTTGAATTATCTGCAATGGCTTTTGCAGCTTCATAACCTCCCTTAGCTCCAAAAGTAACAATACCACTTTGCCCTTTTGATAAATATGTATCGGACAAGGCTTTATATTTACTAGACGCTAACCCAGGATAATTTACCCAAGCTACTTCATCTTGTTCTTCTAACCATTTTGCCAATTCTAAGGCATTTTCACTATGTTGCTTAATTC
Source organism: Aestuariibaculum suncheonense (assembly GCF_014596935.1). Classification (GTDB taxonomy): domain Bacteria; phylum Bacteroidota; class Bacteroidia; order Flavobacteriales; family Flavobacteriaceae; genus Aestuariibaculum; species Aestuariibaculum suncheonense. The sequence goes on from NZ_JACVXC010000004.1 coordinate 268,022, forward strand.
TAACAGGAAGTGTTTCTAAGCCTTGTAAAATTTGAAAGGCATTAAACGGACTCAAAGCACCACCGAAATCACGTAAGCCCTCTAAAATTAGTTTAAAAGTATATGAAGCAGTTCCCAAAGTTTCATAATATTTCAAACCATGATAACCTTCAGAAGGTTCGGTAAACTCTGGGAATTTCCCATTAGTCCAATCGAAAGTTCCTGCATCTATTATAGCTCCTCCTAACGACGTTCCTTGTCCGCCAATATATTTGGTCAATGAATGTATAACTATATTTGCTCCATGCTCGATTGGATTTAACAATGCTGGAGTTGCCACAGTATTATCAACAATAAAAGGCACTCCTGCCGCTTTAGCATGTACCGAAATAGCTTTTAAATCTAACACATCCAATTTAGGATTACCTAACGATTCCACGAAAAAGGCTCTTGTGTTATCTTGTACTGCCGAAGCAAAATTATCAGGGTTGTCGGCATCAACAAAAGTGGTTGTAATACCTAATCGTGGCAAAGTAACTTTCAATAAATTATAAGTTCCTCCGTACAAACTGCTAGAAGCTACAATATGATCTCCAGCTTTTAAAAGTGTTAATAACCCTGTTGAAATCGCCGAAGTTCCTGAAGCAAAAACTACTGCTCCCACACCACCTTCTAAAGCTGCTAAGCGTTCTTGTAAAATTTGATTAGTCGGGTTATTAAGTCGTGTGTAAATAAATCCAAGTTCTTTAAGCGAAAATAAATTTGCCGCATGATCGGAGTTATTAAACACATACGATGACGTTTGATAAATAGGAACAGCTCGCGTTCCGCCATTAGCTTTAAAATCGTGACCTGCGTGTAAAGCGTTAGTTGCAAATTTTTGTGTACTCATTTTTCTAATTTCTTTGAGTTAATAAATAATTAAAACAAAAGCCAAATGCATCAAAGCTGTTTGATGAACTTATTTAGAAAAATGTTAAAAAGAAATTTAAATTACATCTGTAATTTGTTTCGTTATCTATCCATAAGGTTCTAATAAGTAAATGTTAGAACTGGGTAGAATTTAGCACCTTCTTTACAGGTAAAGGGTTGCTAAGGCTTCAAAGGGTCTAATCCCTCCACCTTTCTTGATAACATTTCAATAAGAGTTTGAACTTTGTGTTTGCAAATATTCAATTAGAAATCGCAAAAAACCTAATTTTTTTGAATAAAATTTTAAAAAACTTTTAAATTAAGACTAAACTCAGCTTTTATTAGCGATTAAAACGCATGTCGTAAAACTTATTCCTAATAACTAAATCGATTGGTCGGTTTTGAATTTTCGATTCTAACCAGGAAATAATATCCAGATACAAAAACGCTCGACTTTGATGCGGATCGTTTTCGTATTGTTTTAATTTTTTATGAAGCTTAATAAATTCATTCTTCACTTCATGTGGATAAATATCGCCTAAGCCACGTAAGAACTTGATGAATTCCTTTTGCACCTCATATAAATCTTCCATTTTAATTAAAAACTTATAGGTACTTCGAATTAGCGTATCTAAGTTATAGTCCATACCTGCTTCATAATGTGCCACCAAATTCAAAATCCTTGAAAAACACAATAAGTCTTCACGCATTTGAAGCGATTTATTGCTAATGATTTTCTCTAAAAAGTAAATACATTTTTTGGTCTCACCGGCACCAAAATACATGCTGGCAATCTTATAATAAAACACCATAACATGATGTTCATCAATACGATCGCGATAGTTTTTAAGTTTATCCAACACCTCATCAACCAATGGCAATCCTTCTTTAAAACTCCCTTCTATAAAATGCAGATTGAATTTATTATTATAAATGTAGAGAAACGTTAAACCATCTACATTGTCGTCCATAGTAAACCACTTTTCTTTGGTGACTTGTTCCAGACGAATCAAGGTTTCTTTAAACTTTTCATAATGTCTTAAGTAAAATAACGCTTCTAAAAGATAATGATTTCCTCTTAAAAAGAATACCGGATTCAAAATCATCATATCCCTATTTTCATAGAACAAATCGACCCACTTGGTAGCGTATTTATAACTGGCTAAAAAATCGAGGGTTAAAAAACTATACCACAGGTTTGCTTTGTACAACCAAAGTTTTTCACGAAATCCCAGCTTGTTAATATCGTACTTAGGCATGCGCGCATTGTAGTATTTTATAATTCGAGCACTTTCCTTGGCATTTTTAACATAACCGGTTTTAAGAAACTGTCCATACAATTGAAGTGACAAGTTGGAAAGTTTACTGGCAATAACATTTTGCTGACTCAGTTCTTTAGCCTGAATAGCCAATTCGTCGGCACGGTTATTTAAACTTCGGGTGATGTATTGCGATTCTATAATTTTTTCAAACTCGACAATTTCGTAAGCCACATTTTTTTCTTCGTTGGCAATCGCCAGATTTTTAGCTTTATCCAGAATTTTTAAACTCTGTTTATACAAACCTTTATGATAGAGTATAGTTGCGAAATCTAATTGTTCACGAATTTGAATTCTTATGGTTTGGTGCGATGGGTTTAACCGCAGACTTATAAGAATCTGCTTGTATAAATGCGCCTTTAAATTGGATAACTGCTCTTTTTTCACCACACCTTTCTTCAAAATCGCGGCTTCATCATAAGCTGGCAGCTTTTCAAGGATATTAAAAAGGGTTAGAAATTTAGAATCTTCATTCACTCCTAATCGACCAACATAGAGCTTAAACTGGCGCTTTTCTGACTTTGAAAGCGACTTTACCAATACAAACAAATTATCTTTTTGTTCCTTTGTCATAGTTCTAAAAACAGTTTTAAAATACTGATTTACAACATTTTAACCAAATAGCCTTACAGTTAAACATCGTAAAAAAAAATCGACCAATTATCCTTTTCCAAAACCAAAGTATACATTCGTATTACAAAATGAAAATTTATTTTACTAAATGACTAATACGAACGTCCAAATTTTTGACACAACGCTTCGCGATGGCGAGCAAGTCCCAGGCTGTAAATTAAACACCGAACAAAAATTAATCATAGCAGAACAGCTGGATAATTTAGGTGTTGACATTATTGAAGCCGGTTTTCCTGTATCAAGTCCTGGCGATTTCAAATCGGTAGAAGCCATTTCTAAAATTGTAAAAAACGCTACAGTTTGTGGTTTAACACGCTCGGTTGAAAACGATATTAAAGTGGCTGTCGAAGCGCTAAAATACGCTAAAAAACCTAGAATTCACACTGGTATCGGAACTTCTGATTCACATATTAAATTTAAATTTAAATCGAATCAGGATGATATTATAGAACGTGCGGTAAAAGCGGTTAAATATGCTAAATCTTTTGTTGAAGATGTTGAGTTTTATGCTGAAGATGCCGGAAGAACTGACAATGCCTATTTAGCACGTGTTTGTGAAGAAGTGATCAAGGCTGGAGCTACTGTATTAAATATTCCGGATACTACAGGATATTGCTTACCAAGCGAGTATGGTGCAAAAATTAAATATTTAAAAGAAAACGTAAAAGGCATCGATAACGCTATTTTATCATGCCACTGTCACAATGATTTAGGTTTAGCAACAGCTAACTCTATTGAAGGCGTTATTAACGGAGCAAGACAAATTGAGTGTACCATTAATGGTATTGGTGAGCGTGCTGGAAATACGGCTTTAGAAGAAGTTGTTATGATTTTAAAACAGCACCCATACTTAAATCTTGACACCAATATTAAAACTGAAATGCTTTACGGCTTAAGTCAGTTGGTATCAGATAACATGGGTATTTACACACAACCAAACAAAGCTATTGTTGGAGCAAATGCTTTTGCCCACAGTTCGGGAATTCATCAGGATGGTGTGATTAAAAATCGTGAAACTTACGAAATTATTGACCCGAAAGATGTAGGAGTAACCGAATCTGCTATTGTACTTACTGCAAGAAGTGGTAGAGCTGCCTTAGCTTATAGAGCAAAAAACATTGGATATGAATTAACGAAACTTCAGTTAGATGAAATCTATCAGAATTTTTTAGATTTTGCCGATAAAAAGAAAGAAGTTGAAGACAACGACATTCATTATATTATAGAAAACAGCAGATTATACCGAGAAATCGTTTCTGCTTAATAACACATAGTTTATGAAATTAAATATAGCTGTTTTACCAGGTGATGGTGCAGGTCCGGAAGTTACAGCTCAAGCCGTAAAGGTCTTGAAAGCCATTGCTATGGAGTTTAATCACGTATTTAATTTTACCGAAGGTTTAATTGGTGCCACTGCCATAAACCAAACTGGCAACCCGCTACCCGAAGAAACCTTAGACTTATGTGAAAACGCAGATGCCGTTTTATTTGGAGCCATTGGAAACACCTCTTACGATTTAGACCCAAACGCCAAGATTAGACCTGAACAAGGCCTTTTAGGGTTGCGCAAATCGTTAGGATTATATACCAATATCAGACCCGTAATTGCTTACGAAGAGTTACTTAATAAATCGTCGCTTAAGAAAAAACAAATTAAGGATACCAATATTCTAATTTACAGAGAACTTACCGGCGGCATTTATTTTGGTGAAAAGTTATTAAGTGATGACGGAAATAAAGCCTCAGACATTTGCGAGTACAACCGCTTTGAAATTGAGCGCATTGCGCATTTAGCCTTCAAAGCTGCACAGTCCAGAAAACGTAAATTAGCATTGGTTGATAAAGCCAATGTATTGGAAAGTTCACGTTTATGGCGTAGAGTAGTACAAGAGTTAGCCCCACAATATCCCGACGTAACCGTAGACTATCTGTTTATTGATAATGCCGCTATGGAACTTATTATCAATCCAAGACAGTTTGATGTTATTTTAACCGAAAACATGTTTGGCGATATATTATCAGAAGAAGCCAGCGTTATTGTGGGATCTATAGGGTTATTAGCTTCGGCATCTATAGGCGAAAAACATGCCATGTTTGAACCTATTCACGGTGCATATACGAAAGGAGCCAATAAAGGCATTGCCAACCCTATAGCATCTATTTTATCGGCAGCCATGTTATTAGAACATTTTGGACTAGATGATGAAGCCGCATTGGTTAGAGAAGGTGTAGATAAATCTATTAAACTACACATTACAACGCCCGATTTAAATACGAAATACGATCATATAACCACCACTAAAGTAGGAGACTTCATCGAGGATTTTATTAATAATCCTGATGAGACCAACTTAAACTTTACCAACATACATTTAGGGCAGTCCACAATCATTTAATTACTTTGAGTTAGTCACCAAAATTAAAATTTTTGTAGTCCTTAAAAGCGCATAGTTACTATGCGCTTTTTTTAATTTTAACTATGCGCCTACTAAATATCTGGAATATTGTTTAAACACTTTCTTCGAAATGAAAACCGTAAATAAACTCAAGCTAACAGAGTAGAATAATAACAAAATGGTACCAGAAATAATATTCAGTGGTTCTATGGCTTCAATTTGTAACATAGATTTAAATAAAGGTAACGAAGTAAAGAGGATAAACCCATGCAAAAAATAAATGGCAAAAGAATCACGAGCTACTAAATCCAACCATCTCACTTGCTTATGTTCATATTTTTTAAAAAAAAATAAAATTAAAACCGTAAAACATAATTTTTGAACATAAAACAAAGACTCCTTTAAAGACACTTTCCCTAAATAATCAAGCTTATTAACATACAAATAGAATAACCCCACCGTACTTAAAAACGCTATCGAAAAAACGATATACTTATACTTTTTCAAAGCTGTTAATTTCTCATCTAGTGCTGCTCCTAACCACATCCCAAAGACATAAGCTCCAGTAAAATACAACATGGTTTCAATCTTTAAAATATACTCGTGCGCCATTTGAACTCTGGAAACCACAAGTGGCATTAAAACGATGATTAAGAATAAAACTTTGGTAAATCTGTTTCTATATTGTAACCAGTTTAAAACAGGTGTTACCAGATATAAAAACAGCAATACCGGAATATACCACATTACAAAATTAGCTTTTCCGTAAATTAAATTCTTTAGGGCAGCACTAAGATAAAATCCAAAATTATCAAGAAAGCCGTCATGACTTTTAAATTTTATTTTGATTAATGTGAAGATTAAAGTCAGAAAGAAATAAGGCAATAATACATACTTGAATTTACTCCCATAAAACCGCTTAAAACCTTTTGATTTTAAAACACTGGCAAACAACAACCCAGAAATAATGGCAAAATAAATGGTGCTATCGTGATAAAACACTTCACTAATCATCACCAACGGATAAGACTCATCGAACACGCCTTTTGCTCCAATGGCTGCCGCTGCAACAGCATGACCAAAAACAATAATTAATATGGCCAAGCCACGAAAACTATGCACATAACTTAAAAACGCACCATCACTTTTAGCCATAAGTTTTGAATTAACTAAAACAATATACGAAGCTTTTCTACTTATTAGACCGCCTCTATTAAATAAAAAATCACATTAAAAAGGAGGTTTCCTCTATAATGTGATTTCAATTTTTGTTTCAGTTAACACCGTTTACTTCGGGAATTTTTCTCGAATTTTATCTAAACATAAGTTGTGAATACTACCTTCGTGCGTGTGTTTTTTTGAGGTATCCGGCACATAAGTTCCGTCCTGAACCTGACCTCCAATTTTTTGATAAGCCTCTCTAAAAGTCTGACCTTCTACAACCAGCGTATTGATATTATCAACCGTAAATAAATATTTATACAACTCGCTGTGAATATCGACATCTTTAACAATCACTTGTTGAATAGAATAATTAAAGATATCCAGAATGTCTTTAATTTCTTCAAAGGCAGCAATCATGTTTTCCTTTAACAACTGAAAATCTCTGTGATAGCCACTTGGTAAATTATTAGTCACTAAAATCATTTCGGTTTGTAATGCCTGAATCTTGTTACACTTGCCGCGAATTAATTCGAATACATCCGGATTCTTTTTATGTGGCATGATGCTACTTCCGGTTGTTAATTCATCTGGAAAAGAAATAAAACCGAAATTCTGACTCATATACAAACAGGTATCCATAGCGAAACGCGCCATGGTATTTGCTAAACTTCCTAAGGCCGCCGAAATAGTACGTTCGTTTTTACCACGTCCCATTTGTGCCGCAACCACATTATATTTTAATGTAGCAAATTCCATTTCTTTAGTAGTAAATTCACGATCGATTGGGAATGAACTACCGTAACCGGCTGCAGATCCTAACGGATTTTGATCTACTGTTTTAATGGCTGCATCGATTAAAAACACATCGTCAATCATTTGCTCGGCATAAGCTGAAAACCACAACCCAAAAGACGATGGCATGGCTACCTGTAAATGTGTATACCCTGGTAACACCTTATCTTTATAAACCTCAGCCTGACTTAATAAGGTTTCAAAAAGTGTTTTCACCTTATCTCTAACTAAACCAAGATTTTCTTTGTAGTATAAATGACACGCTACTAAAACCTGATCGTTTCTTGAACGTGCCGTATGGATTTTTTTTCCAACGTCACCCAGATTTGCAGTCAGTTCATATTCTATTTTAGAATGCACATCTTCAAACTGAGCTTCAATAACAAACTCACCTGCTTCAATTTCATTTGCTAAAATATCTAAACCGCCTAATAGTTGCTCTAATTCAATCGTAGTTAAAATACCAATTCTATGGAGCATCTTGGCATGTGCTCTTGATGCTATAACATCGTATTTTGCAATGTGAATATCAATTTCTCTGTCGTTACCAACTGTAAACTGTTCTATTTTTTTATCGATTGATATCCCTTTATCCCAAAGTTTCATTTCGTAAATTTTTAATTCTTAAAAAATTAAAATCAAGAAAAAAGATCTCTTTGTTTTTAGACAAAAAACTTAAAATGTCTTGATTCTTTATTCTTGTTTCTCTATTCTATTTTACAATTACCCGATTCAACAGTTCAATGTAAATATCGATACCTTCTTCAATTTCGCTCAAATAAATAAATTCATCTGCCGAATGTGACCGCGTACTGTCACCTGGCCCTAATTTTAACGAGGGACAACTTAACACTGCCTGATCTGATAATGTTGGCGACCCATACGTTGTTCTTCCCATAGCCACACCTTCTTTAACTAATGGATGATCTACAGGAATACTTGATGAATTTAAGCGCAAGCTTCTTGGTTTAATGCTCGTACATGGCGACTGAGCTTGTAAAATTTCGGCAATTTCAGTATTGCTATAAGCATCGTTTACACGAACATCAATGACTAAATCCACATGACCAGGCACAACATTATGTTGTGATCCGGCATTAATTTGCGTTACCGTAAGTTTTACATCTCCTAAAGCCTCAGAAGTCTTTTCAAACTTAAAATCTTTAAACCATTGTAAGACTTCAATACTATTATAAATAGCATTATTATTGTTTGGATGTGCGGCATGACTTGGTGTTCCGGAAACTACAGCATCAAAAACCACCAGACCTTTTTCAGCAACAGCCAGATTCATTAAAGTAGGTTCGCCCACAATAGCCACATCTACTTCCGGAATAATAGGTAGCATGCTATTTAATCCGTTTGGACCACTGCTTTCCTCTTCCGCGGAAGCGACAATAACTAAGTTATATTTTAAATCTTCGGTATTATAAAAATACGTGAATGTGGCTATTAAAGACACCAAACATCCGCCGGCATCATTACTACCTAAACCATATAACTTTCCATCTTCAACTATGGCTTTAAACGGATCTTTTGTGTAAGCACTGTTAGGTTTTACGGTATCGTGATGCGAATTTAACAACAAGGTAGGCTTACTCTCATCGAAATGCTTATTTACCGCCCAAACATTGTTTTGAGTTCGTTTATAATCTATATCGTGACGTTTAAACCAATCTTCAATATGCAATGCGGTTTGATCTTCTTCCGAAGAAAAAGACTGAGTTTCTATTAATTGTTTTAATAGATGTATCGCATTGTTTTTTAACTCCTGTTGGGTCATATTATAATGTTATGGTTGTAAAATTATCATTTTCCTGTGTTAACATCGACGTATTTCCCATATTTATACTTGAAACACCATTATTAAGCGCGTCGAAACAATTCTCTAATTTGGGTAACATACCATCGGCTATAATACCTTGTTCAAGCAATTCGGCGTATAATTTGGTATCGATATGTTTAATTACGGAATTTTTGTCGTTAATATCTTCTAACACCCCATTTAATTCAAAACAATAGTTAATAGATGTTTCATACAATGCACTCATTCCAATAGCAATTTGTGAAGTAATGGTATCGGCATTTGTATTTAATAATTGCCCTTTACCGTCGTGCGTAATGGCACAGAAAACCGGGGTAAAATCGGCTTCTATTAACTTATTCACCGAATTATAATCCACAGATTTCACATCACCAACAAATCCGAAATCAACCTCCTTCACCGGACGTTTATCTGAAGTAATACTGTTCGCATCGGCTCCGGTTAATCCAATGGAATTAATACGTAAAGCTTGTAACTGAGCTACAATATTTTTATTCACCAAACCAGCGTAAACCATGGTAATCACCTCTAAAGTTTCGGCGTCGGTAATACGACGACCATTAACCATTTGAGATTCTATACCTAGTTTTGAAGCGATATGCGTGGCACGTTTACCACCACCATGCACTAAAATCTTCTTTCCTTCTAACCTTGAAAATAGTTTCAAAAAGGCTTCTAAAGCTGAAGCATCTTCAATTATGTTTCCGCCTATTTTTACTATGGATAGTTTTTCTTTAGGCATTCTCTAATATTTTTTTAAGAACTAATTGCGCCGCATAAGTTCTGTTATTGGCCTGCTGAATCACGATGGAGCTATCGCTATCTAAAACGGCATCTTCAACAATCACATTTCGTCTTACAGGCAAACAATGCATAAACTTAGCATCACCAATTTTTTCTTTCGTTATCATCCAATTTGGATCTGTATTAACTACTTTTCCGTAGTCTTCGTAACTACTCCAGTTTTTTACGTAAACAAAATCCGCATCTTTTAAAGCTTCCTCCTGATTGTGAATTACCGGTGTATCTCCAACAATATCGGGAGACAAGTTATACCCTTTGGGGTTTGTAATTACAAAATCGACATCCATTTTCTGCATGGCTTGGGTAAAACTATTGGCTACTGCATGCGGCAAAGCTTTAATATGTGGTGCCCAGCTTAACACGACTTTTGGCCTGTCTTTTTTCTTATATTCTGAAATGGTAATCGCATCGGTTAAGGCCTGTAATGGGTGTCCCGTAGCACTCTCCATATTTACCAACGGTACAGATGCGTATTTTTTAAAAGCATTTAACACCTCTTCGCTTTCATCTTTAGCTTTATCTGTTAATGTTGGAAAGGCTCTAACGGCTATCACATCACAATATTGTGAAATTACAGCTGCAGCTTCTTTAATATGTTCGGCTGTATTGCCATTCATCACGGTACCATCTCCAAACTCAATACCCCAGGCGTCTCCTGAAACATTCATTACAATAGGATTCATTCCTAAGTTTAATGCCGCCTTCTGAGTACTTAACCGCGTTCGTAAACTAGAATTAAAGAATAATAACCCAAGGGTTTTATTACGACCTAACTCTAAATGTTTTAACGGGTCTTTTTTTAAGGCTTTAGCGTCCTCAATCCAAGAATTGATGTCATCGATATCGTGTATGGAGGTGTAATGTTTCATTTGTCCTTATTTATTTTATTAATTTATTTAATCTTGGTGAATGGCACTTTATCTTCGAAAGCATTTAGAATAAAATTATCTTCCAGTCCGTTTACAATCCAAGTTTCAATATTAGCGTTTTTAGCTACAGTAGCAGCTTCTATTTTAGATTGCATACCTCCACTTCCATGCGTTGATTTTGAATTTACTACTTCACTTTGCAATGCTTCAAAATCCTCAACTAATTCTATAGTTTTTGGCGTACCATTCTCTATAGATTCTTTAGTATATATGCCGTTCGTATTAGTTGCAATAATGAATAAATCGGCCTCCAAAAGCGATGCCGTTAAAGCACCTAATTTATCGTTATCGCCAAATTTAATCTCATCGGTAGCAACCGTATCATTTTCGTTAATGATCGGAATGTAATTGTTATTCACCAACACATTAATAGTATTAACTATATTGGTTCGGCTTTCCTTTTTTTCAAAATCAGAATACGACAATAAACACTGTGAGGTTAACAATCCGTATTCTCTAAAAATTTCCTGATAAATTCTAATCAAATGCGGCTGACCTATAGAAGCCAAAGCTTGTTTTACAAAAACATCCTTTTGTTTACTCTCCAACTTTACAAACTGTTTCGCCACAGCAATAGCACCCGAACTAACAATTACAAACTCACAAGTATCTTTTAATTGTGCAATCTGACTTGCTAAATCCTCGATTTTTCCTCTGGAAATATTATCGGTTTCTTTAGTTAGCGTATTCGACCCAACCTTTAGTAATATGCGTCTTTTCTTCATTCTATCGTATTTGTCCGTTACCGTGAACATACCACTTATTCGTTACTAAATGTTGTAAACCAATCGGGCCACGTTGATGCAATTTATCTGTACTAATAGCCAATTCTCCACCAAGCCCTAACTGACCGCCATCGGTAAAACGGGTTGACGCGTTGTGGTAAACCGCTGCAGTATCTACATTTTCCATAAACACTTTGGCTTCATGATCGTTAATTGTGATAATTGAAGACGAATGGCCACCTGAATATTTATTAATCATCGCGATAGCCTCTTGAGTCGAACCGATTTCAGCTATAGCAATTTTAAAATCTAAAAACTCCTGATACCAGATATCATCTGATTCTATTGGCTGAACACCTTCAAACTTTACTAAATTTTCATCACCTAAAATCTGAACATCAAAGGTTTTTAATTTTGAAATTAAAGTGGTTATAAAGTTTTCCTTATTCAGAAGATTTGAATCAATTAACACTTTGTCTAACGCATTACAGGCCGAAATCTTAGCTGTCTTCGCATTGATAATTACGTTTAAAGCAATCTCTAAATCGGCTTCTTTATGAACATACACGAAATTATTTCCGCGTCCACTGATTATTACCGGACAAGTCGCATGCTGCTTAACAAATTCTATTAATCGCTCACCGCCTCGAGGCACAATTAAATCCACTCTTTGCGTTGGTTTTTCTAAAAATGCCTGGGTTTCAGTTCTGTTATATTGCAAATACTCTACCCAATCAGTCGAAGCTCCATTAGCTTTTAACGCTTCATGCCACAACTCCACAATTTTTAAATTAGAACTGGTTGACTCCTTTCCGCCTTTGAGTAAAATTTTATTTCCCGATTTAAAGGCTATACCTGCAGCCTCAACAGTGACATCTGGGCGTGATTCATAAATAATCAATACCGTACCAAACGATGCCGTTTTATTATACACCTGCATGCCATTATCATGTTTGAAACTAAAACGCTCAACACCAACGGGGTCTGCCTGAGATGCCAAATGGGTTACAGATGCAATCATTTCATCTACTTTGGCATCATTCACTTTTAAACGATCGTACATGGAAATATCGTCACCATCGTAAGCCTCCAAATCGCCTTTGTTTATTTCTATAATCGCCGCTCGTTCCTGTTCTAAAAGAGCAGCCATTTTTAGTAATACAGCATTTCTTGTTTCAATTGATAATAAGGTGTTCATTTTTTATGTCCTTATGTGATTTCTCCTATCGGTGAAATGACACGTTATTTTATTACACTTCAACCGCTTCAAGTTCCTTTTTTAATGCCTTGAAAAACTGATCGATGTGTTCTTTTTTAATAGCTAATGGCGGTAAAATTCTTAATAACTTTTTATTCGAAGCTCCACCGGTAAAAATGTGATGATCATAAATTAATTTCTTTCTTAAATCACCGACTTCAAAATCGAATTCTAAACCAATCATTAAGCCGCGTCCTTTAATATTTTTTATTTGCGGAATAGTTTTAGCAACCGAAACGAAATACTCTGACATCGCATTTACATTGTCGATTAAATTTTCTTCTTCAATGGTGTTTAACACCGCTAAACCTGCAGCACAAGCTAGATGATTACCTCCAAAAGTGGTTCCTAACATCCCGTATTTTGCTTCAATATCCGGATGAATTAAAATTCCTCCGATAGGGAATCCATTTCCCATGCCTTTAGCAATTGAAATCACCTCAGGAGTCACATTATAATGCTGAAAAGCGAAGAATTTCCCTGAACGTCCGTAACCAGATTGCACCTCATCGGCAATAAAATAGGTGTTGTTCGCTTTACAAAGCGCATCAACCTGCTCGAAAAATTCTGCTGTTGCCTGATCTAAACCACCAACACCCTGAATAAACTCAACAATAACAGCACAAACATCACCTTTTTCCAACTCGGTTTTTACACCTTCAATATCATTTAACTCCAGAATGGTCACTTCCTGCTGTGCATTAATTGGCGCAATAATTCCAGGGTTATCGGTTGCTGCAACAGCGGCCGATGTTCGTCCGTGAAATCCGTTTTTAAACGCCACCACGCGTGACTTTCCGGTTTTAAACGAGGCTAATTTTAAAGCATTTTCATTCGCTTCGGCACCTGAATTACACAAAAATAAATTGTACCCTTCGCAACCTGAAAGGGCTTCTAATTTATCGGCCAACTCTACCTGAATCGGGTTTTGAATTGCATTCGAATAAAATCCTAAAGCATTCACCTGATTGGTAATAGCAGCCACATAGTTAGGGTGCGCATGACCAATGGAAATCACAGCATGACCACCGTAAAGGTCTAAATATTCGGTATTATTTTCGTCGTAAACGTGAATACCTTTCGCCGAAACAGGCGTTACATTATATAATGGATAAACGTCAAATAATGGCATTTTAATTCTTTTTAATTTGATTAATCTTTTCAAATGAAGCGACAATTCCCTGGATTAAGGCTGAACTTAATCCGTTGTGCTCCATGGCATTTAAACCTTCAATGGTACAACCACTCGGGGTCGTTACACGATCGATTTCCTGTTCCGGATGCTTACCACTTTCAATTAATAAACTGGCCGCCCCGAAACACGTTTGTGTGGCCAATTGATGTGCTTCATGAGCTTCAAACCCTAACTGGATAGCACCTTGCGTCGTAGCACGAACCAAACGCATCCAAAAAGCAATTCCGCTAGCGCAAATAACCGTTGCCGCCTGTATTAATTCTTCTGGAATTACCAAGGTAGTTCCTAACTGATTAAAAATATCCTGAGCTAAACTCACTTTATCCTGAGCTCTATCATTGGCTGCAATACAGGTCATCGATTTTCCTATGGAAATCGCTGTATTTGGCATCACACGCATAATATTTTTATCGCTACCAATAATGCTTTCAATTCTAGGAATCTCAACACCGGCAGCCACAGAAATAACAATATGGTTTTCGGTAATTTTTCCTGACACTTCTGCAAGAACCTTGTCGATATGTTTAGGTTGTAAAGCGAAAATAACAATATCTGACTGTTCTACAGCCCAAGCATTATCGTTAGTGGTTTTTACATTTTCAACGCCTTTAAACGCCTCTAAACTACTCGCTTTTCGGCTACTTAAATACAATGAAAAGGTATTATTTTTAATGAGTCCGTTAGCTATTGAACTTCCTAAATTACCGATTCCTATTACTGCTATTTTCATATGTTGATTGGTTCGTTTTTATTAGAAATAAGTCGCTTTTAAATTCAACCCCGTGGTTTCCTCTAAACCAAACATTAAGTTCATATTCTGAACGGCCTGTCCGGAAGCTCCTTTCAATAAATTATCTATAATACTGGTAATTAACAACTTTCCATTATGCTTATGCACATGAATTAAACACTTGTTAGTGTTAACTACTTGCTTTAAATGTAATTCGTCATCAGAAATGAATGTAAATTCAGCACCTTTATAAAACTCTTTATAAAGCGCTTTAGCTTCCTCTACCGAACCTTCAAAATCGGTGTAAAGCGTCGCAAAAATACCTCTTGAAAAATTTCCACGGTTAGGCATAAACAAAATATCAGAATCGAATCCGTTTTGTAATTGCTTCACCGACTGGTTAATCTCACCTAAATGCTGATGCGTAAACGGTTTGTAATACGAGAAGTTATTATCGCGCCACGCATAATGTGAAGTCGCCGATAACGACGTTCCTGCACCAGTTGCACCGGTAACCGCATTAATATGTACATCGGTATTTAATAACCCTGCATTAGCTAAAGGCAATAACCCCAACTGAATTGCCGTTGCGAAACAGCCCGGATTAGCAATATAACTGGCTTGTTTAATAGCTTCTTTTTGTAGTTCTGGCAAACCGTAAACAAAAGTTTTTCCGTTGAAAACTTTATCGGCTTCTAACCTAAAATCGTTTCCTAAATCGATGATTTTCGTGGTCTCAGAAAAAGTGTTTTCTGATAAGAACTTTACCGAATTTCCATGTCCTAAACACAAAAACAACACATCAACATCTGGATTTACCGTATCGGTAAACTCTAAATCCAGAGAACCAACAAGGTCCTGATGAATTTTACTTATTTTATTTCCTGCGTTAGATGTACTGTATACAAAGTTAAGTTCTGCTTGAGGATGATTGATTAATAATCGAACCAATTCCCCGGCAGTATACCCTGCTCCTCCAATAATTCCAACCTGAATATTTTTCATTTTTATTTGTTTTTTAACCATGTGGTGAGATGCTGAAACAACACTTCGACTCCGCTCAGTATGACATTTCAGCATGACAACTCTTGATTATTTTATTTTGAGTTTACCTGTTGGTAAATTTTATTCTGATTACCAAAGATTTTAATAAACCCTTTCGCTTCATCTGCCGTCCAGCCCTTATTCTCTTCTCCGTAGCTGCCAAACTTCGCACTCATTAAATCGTGTTCAGACGAAATCCCATCTAAGGTAAAGTGGTAAGGTTTTAAAGTTACCGTTACATCACCACTTACTTTGTCCTGACTACTTTGTAAAAAGGCTTCCATATCGCGCATTACCGGATCTAAATACAGACCTTCATGTAAATGCATACCGTAGAAACTCGCAATATATTCTTTATGTTGTAATTGCCATTTGGTAAGTGTGTGCTTTTCTAATAAGTGGTGTGCTTTAATGGTGATTAAAGCAGCTGCAGCTTCAAAACCTACACGACCTTTGATACCAACAATAGTATCTCCGACGTGAATATCGCGACCAATCGCATACGCTGATGCTAAATTATTTAAGGTTTCAATATTGATTTCAGAATCATTCTCCACACCATTTACAGCAACCAATTCTCCTTTATCAAAGGTTAATTTTACTTTCTCTTCTTCGGTATGTTTTAACTGAGACGGATACGCTTCACTTGGTAATGGTTTTTCAGAGGTTAAGGTTTCCGAACCTCCAACGCTGGTTCCCCAAAGTCCTTTGTTAATAGAATACTTCGCTTTTTCCCAAGGCATATCGACACCATTTGCTTTTAAATAGTCGATTTCTTCCTGTCTTGTTAATTTTTTATCTCTAATAGGTGTAATAATTTCAATTTCCGGAGCAAGCGTTTGGAAAATCATATCGAAGCGAACCTGGTCGTTTCCTGCACCTGTACTACCATGAGCTATGTACTCGGCATCAATACTTTTTGCGTATTCAATAATTTCAATAGCCTGAACAATGCGCTCTGCACTTACAGATAATGGATACGTATTATTTTTTAAAACGTTTCCAAAAATTAAGTATTTCACTACTTTTTGGTAGAATGTTGCTACAGCATCTATATTTTTATAGGTGGTTACCCCCATTTTATAGGCATTTGCTTCAATTCTATCTATCTCGGCTTTGGTAAATCCACCGGTGTTCACACTTACAGCATGCACTTCAAATTCTTTTGATAAACTTACTGCACAATACGAAGTATCTAACCCGCCACTATAGGCAATTACTAATTTTTTCATCTGCTATATTACTTTTGATCTTTTTTTTTTAAGAACATGGTTTCTTTAATATGTTTTAATCTATTGAAAACCTTTTCTTTAATTTTTTTATGTTTTTCATCCTTTGCTTTAGGGTCGTAAAGCATACCTGTACACAAACACATTTTTCTATTGGTTCGTGTTAATACGTCATAGTTTCTACAGGTTTGGCAACCATCCCAAAATGTTGAATCGTCGGTTAACTCAGAAAACGGTACCGGTTTATATCCTAAATCGCTATTCATTTTCATTACCGCCAAACCGGTAGTTATACTAAATACTTTAGCTTCAGGAAATTTTGTTCTTGAATGCTTAAATATTTTGTGTTTTATCTTTTTGGCCAGACCTACATTCCTGTAGTCTGGATGTACTATCAATCCTGAGTTTGCCACAAATTTACCGTGTCCCCAAAGCTCTATATAACAAAAGCCGGCAAATTTATCACCTTCCAAGGCGATAACAGCATTACCGTTCTCTAGTTTTTTGGTAATATATTCAGGAGAACGTCTAGCAATACCAGTCCCTCTAACAGCGGCCGATTCGGCAATAGTATCGCAGATAATTTCTGCGTATTTAGCATGTGATTTATTGGCAATTAATACCTCAATGTTTTTCATAAACCAATCTAGGTTATAAATAAAATATTATAATTTAAATTTTGTTGCTTGTTTTTGAATCCGAATAAAATTAAAAGAATTTAACCTAAAAAATAGCACATCACCTTGAAAGTGAGTTAAGTTTAGGTAAAATAAATGGATTCTTTTCTTTTGAGGAAGCAGGGCACACCTACTTCTAAATAAATTATTAAACCCTCAAGGGGCGGCGAAAACGACGTGCAGGGATAAATGCGTTAAATAATATGCTCATAAACTGAGCATTAACTTGAGTATAAATATAATTTGTCGTTTTCATAATAGTAACTCTAAATCGTCGGCATAAGCCCCTTTCGTTAACTAGATGAAGCAAAATTACATATTTTTTTCAAACAAAAACATGCGTTCTATAAAAACCTCAATTTTTCATCGAAAATTATTAATATTTCTCCAATTTTCGTTTTTTACTTACAAATAACTCGTGTTAAGATATTTCTATTGAAAATTTCACAAATAATCACTATCTCATCAACCTATATATAACTGGTTAAATTTCAAATTACATGAAAATTAAATTATACAATATGCCACATAAGTTTATTTATATATTTGCTTTTAGCCTATCGACTTAAAATTTTAATAAACTATTCGTGAAAAAAAACACCACACTTCTCATCTTTATTTTACTATATTCTTTTCAACTAATTTCTCAAAATCAAATCTTTATCAATGTAAAAAATAGCGACGGAAACAACCTTAAAAACTCAATTATTCATCTAACACCTGCTGTTAATTATTCGATAAATGTTTCAAACGGATTATATCAATTATCAAACATTCCCAATGGCAATTACAAACTTTCTTTAACCCATTTAGGCTTTAAAGATATTCATGAGGCTATAACGATTAACAATAAAGATTTGGAATTATCTTATATTCTTGAAGATGATTTACTAAATCTGGAAACCGTGATTATTACCGGAAATTTCAGCCCCAAATCAAAATTACAATCCAGTACCTCTGTTAGCACATTACATAAAAATAACTTATCAAAAATTGCACCTCGTGGCACTGCTCAAATACTTCAAACTGTTTCCGGAATGTTTACAGATGCTTCTGCAGGAGAAGTATTTACTCGTGTTTATACTCGAGGTGTTTCAGCGTCAGCAGAAGACGACATGGGTTGGTACTATATTTCACTTCAAGAAGACGGCTTACCCATAAGCCTTATTCAACATTCGTATTATGCTCCCGATATTTTTTATCGAAATGATATAACAACCACTAAACTGGAAGCCATTAGAGGAGGAAAAACATCTATCACCTCAATGAATGCTCCCGGAGGTATTTTCAATTTTATTTCTAATGGAAAGAGAAATGCTTTAGGAGGAGAAATTCAATTGCAATCTGGTGTCCAAAATAACAACAACATGTTATACAGAATTGATGCTACTATAGGAAGCCCCTTAGGTAATAGTTGGTTTTTTAACGCGGGAGGCCATTACCGTCATGATGATGGGGCCAGAAATACTAATTTCACTTTTAGTAAAGGCGGACAACTTAAATTTAATCTTAGAAAAGAGAATGATAACGGTTATTTTAAATTCTACGGAAAATTTCTTAATGACAAAACCAATCGTTACACTGGTGTAGCCGCTAGGAATTGGAACGATCCAACTCCTGCTTTCGGACAAAACTTCAATTCAATGGCCTTGATGATGCCAGAATTTAAAACTAAAATCCCTGATGGTCGCAATTTAACTTCCTCTAATACTTTCAATCCCGCCCAAGGTGTTCATGCCAAAGACTATGCTTTTGGGTTAGATTTATTTCAAGATTTAAACAACAGCTGGAGCATAAAAAACAATATTAAATTCTCAGCGAAGATAGCAAATTGGCAAACATCTATTAGTAATGCCTTCGTTTCCCTAAATAATCCGTTAGCTTATTTTATTACTGGTGCTCAATTTCCCGTAGGAGAAGTTGTTTTCAGAGACACTCAGTCTGGTTCTGAAATTGCAAGAATTGACAATAGCGGAATTTTATCTGGTGAGTCTTTTCTATATTTGACCGATGGTCGCCTTCCAAACGATGCCATTATGGGAACATCTACCTGGTTAAAAAACAATACGGCCGACGAATTAATTCAACAATTAACACTAAGTAAACAACTAAAAAGTCATAACCTTGATTTTGGATTAGCATCCGGATTTTCAAAAACTTCAGTATTTACTCAAGGTAGTTTTGGGTTTGTTACTTACGATACGAATCCGAAGATGTTATTCGTAACATTAGAAAACCCTGATCAACCTGTTGTAACCTTATCAGATGAAAACGGAATTAGCAACTATGGCGGCCTATTTTTCGGAAATAGCAGAGCTAACATAACTCAGCTAGCAGCTTTTGCGAATGACAGCTGGGATCTTACAAATAAACTTAATTTAGATTTCGGTTTAAGGTTTGAATCCATAACACACAAAGGCAGTAACGACCGTTACGAACCTTTCTCTCAAGAAGGAGGCTTAGACGAAAATCCTCTTACGGATTATGACAATGGTATACTAACTCCTTCCGGAGAAATAGATGAATTTAATAGCACATACAATTACATTTCTTATTCGGCTGGCATTAATTATAAATCCTCCAACCACACAGCTCTTTTCGGGCGTTATTCTAAAGGCAATAAAGCTCCTGAATTAAATTATTATTTCAATAATTTCTCTAATGTTCCTATTAACGAAAAAGGGGAAATTCAAAAAATACATCAAATTGAAATTGGTTTAAAGTCAAGTTTAAAACATATTTCAGTAGCCGGAACATTATTTTATAGTCAGCTTGAAAATATAGGCAGTTCGAATTTTGAATTTGACAATGCTAATAATTCAATTTTCTATACTCCTATTCAATTTAACTCCTCTGAAACCTTTGGATTAGAATGGGAAAGTGTTTATGCTCCAATAAACAACCTCAGATTTATATTTAACGGAACACTTCAAAATCCTAAAACCAAATCCTGGACCCTTTATGAAGCATCAGGAACTGCAGATGCAGCAGATGATAGTATTACTGACTATTCAGGCAATACTCTACCCTTTAACCCTAAACTTATGTTTAACATGACTACTGAATACAATTTGAAAGCCTTTTCAAGTTTTATGACATGGCATTTTATGGGCAAACGAGAGGCTAATGTAGCAAACGCATTCCAACTTCCCGCTTATAGTATTTTCGATTTAGGGTTAGAATACAAAATCACAAAGAACATGACTGCCAGCTTACTCATCACCAATCTTTTCAATTCTGAAGGTCTTGCTAATTTTTATGGAATCAATAGCTTTGGTGCCAGTGCTAATGGTACAACAAAATCTTACATTGAAGAAAACCCTGATGCAAGTTTTATCGTTGTACCAGTGTTACCTTGGGGTTCAATTTTAAAATTAAGCTATACATTTTAAGACAAAAAAAGAACTTACTTTTTTTTACTCCATAATGTAAAAATTCAAACTCTTCAAAATATTATCAACCTTTTATTTGTGTGGCTTTTATTTTTAATATCCATGAAGTCAAAAGTTAATCGAATATAAAAATTATCTATATATAAAACCTCAAAAACACTAATTAGGGCAAGAGCCCTAATTAGTGTTTTTTTTACTATATTTGACTTATTTTAAAAAAGACAATAACGAAATTAAATCAAAGCTTAATCGTATTAAATATGCATTTTAAATATAAACTAACCTTCCTCCTTATTGCGTTTACAATTTTATTTTCTTCTTGTTCTAATGAAAAAAAAGCACCAAACGTAGTAATCATATTGGCTGACGACTTAGGCTATGGTGATCCTCAAGTTTATAATTCAGAATCAAAGATTCCAACACCTAATATTGACAATTTGGCAAGTGAAGGTATGCGTTTCACCGATGCTCATTCTCCAAGTAGCGTATGTACACCCACCCGCTATGGCATATTAACTGGAAGATACGCCTGGCGAACAGATTTAAAAGAATGGGTGCTTAAAATGTGGGATAAACCATTAATAGAAAAAAACAGATTAACTTTTCCTAAATTATTAAAAACCAAAAACTATCAAACAGCATGTATTGGTAAATGGCATCTAGGGTGGCTTTGGCCTTCGAATATTAATGGAGAATATATGAACGATACCATTGCTATTGGAAACAACACCTTAAAAGACAGAAACAATTTTTATGAAAAAATAGATTTTTCAAAACCGCTTGGGGGTGGACCTCTAGAAGCTGGTTTCGATTACTATTATGGTGATGATGTACCCAACTTTGCACCGTATGCATTTTTCGAAAACGATAAACTCTTAGAAATTCCAAACCATATTAAACCTAAAAATATGTATGGCGCACCAGGACCAATGGCTGAAGGCTGGGATTTAACTAACGTGATGCCAAAAATTACAGAAAAAGCAGTAAACTACATCGAACAAGAATCTAAAAAAGAGCATCCCTTTTTCCTGTATTTTGCATTAACCGCCCCTCATACTCCAATTGCTCCCACAAATCAATTTAAAGGAAAAAGTCAAGCTGGCTTATACGGCGATTTCGTTAATGAAGTAGATTGGTCTGTTGGTCAAATTATCAAAGCACTTAAAAAATCAGGCCAGTATGAAAACACTCTTCTAATTTTCACCTCTGACAACGGTTCACCACAAAGAGATGGCACTAATATGGGTGGCGAAATTACATCGGTAAAAAAATATGGACATGACCCAAGTAAACCTTGGAGAGGTATAAAAGCAGATGCTTGGGAAGGTGGTCATCGCGTACCTTTTATAGTTACTTGGCCTAAAAAAATTAAAAAAAATACGGTAAGCAATCAACTTGTTTGTCAAACCGACATTATATCAACTGTTTGTTCTATCCTTGGTATTGAAAAAGACACAAATTCAATGGAAGATAGCTACGATATATCTACAGTTTTATTAGGCAAAGACAATAAAAATAGCTTAAGACAAACTATAGTTCATCATTCTGGAGATGGCACATTTGCCATAAGAAAAGAGAATTGGAAACTTATTTTAGGTAAAAACTCTGGAGGATTTAGTAAGAATTTAAAAATTGAAGGCTTTCCTGTAGAAACAAAAGGACAACTTTACAATCTTGATATCGACCCATCCGAACAGCATAACCAGTATGATATTAATCCTGAAAAGGTAAAGGAATTAACATCCATACTCAATCAGTATAAAATAAAAGGATATAGTAATCACTAAAAAAGCTAAACTAAAAATATGAAACATCATTTTTCCTTTGTAATTACTCTTCTTGTAGTAACAGTAGGGTTTTCTCAAAATAACAAATCATTTGCTGACCATTGGGAATTTGTGGGCACTGCTATTGAGGAACCTGGCTATACCATTTGGGGCACATCACCCATAATAGATGAAGCTGGTAAAGTACATCTTTTTGTTGCTCGATGGCCTTGCGAACTCAACGTTGATCCAGGCTGGCGTACGCATAGTGAAATAGCTCATTACATTGGAGATTCTCCTGAAGGTCCGTTTACATTTTTAGATGTTGTAGTAGAGGGCGATATTGACCTAAAATCTCCAGTAAACCCATTAGTTACCAAAATATATGCTCCACACAACCCAGTAATTAAAAAAACCGAAGATTCTTATGCTTTGTTTTATATTGTTAATGATGGTATTGAAAAACATCCATCTAACCAATACATCTGTATGGCAGTATCTAAAAGCTTGTACGGCCCTTGGAAAAAAGCCCCCGAAAATGGAAAAATACTTACCCCTCCTTCAAATCCAAACTACTGGAATTACAAAGCTAGTAATGGGGTAAATAATCCAGCCTTTTTAGAACATCCAAATGGCGGCTACTTTCTATATTTCAAATCTGAAAAAGCCAAAATGGGTCTTGCCATCGCTGAAAATCTTGAAGGCCCCTATGTTCAACTTCCTTTTCCTGTTACAGCAAACGATCAAAATATAGAAGATGGTTATGCTTTTATGTATGATGGGCAATTTTGCCTGCTCACTACCGACAATCATGGTATTATAGAAGCCGGAGGTGGTATTCTTTGGAAATCAAATGACGGTATTCACTTCAATGAATATGAAAAAGGATTTCATCGTATCAATCAATACACCAATGTCAATATGGATAAAGCAGCGGTACATTATGGCCCAAAAACTAAATCTTATGCAAAATTTGAACGTCCTCAGATTTTATTTCTAGATAATAAGCCTGCTTACCTTTATGTCCCTTCTGGAACAAATATTTATGGTGGTGATTGTACTATAAGTTATATTCTAAAATTCAAAAATTAAAATACATTAACAAGCAAACAGTAATTAATAGTCAATTTTTTAAAAAAATAACATGTCTAAATACATATATATTTTAATTATTTTTCTTTTTAACTCATTAGAAACTACGGCGCAATCTAAAACTGCAATTCCCATACCAACACAAGCGCAATTAGATTGGCAAAATGCAGAATTAGTTGCTGTTTTTCATTACGATCTACATGTTTTTGATGGAAAAACCTATAACCAATCACACAATAGAATCACACCTGTAGAAGATATAAACATATTCAATCCAGAGCAACTAGACACAGACCAGTGGATAAAATCGGTTAAAGATGCAGGTTGTAAAATTGCTATTTTAACGGCTACTCACGAAACAGGTTTTGCCCTTTACCAAAGTGATGTTAATCCTTATTCTCTAAAAGCCGTTAAATGGAGAGATGGCAAAGGTGATATTGTAAAGGATTTTGTAGAATCGTGCAGAAAATATGGAGTAAAACCGGGAATTTACATTGGAATTCGTTGGAATTCGTTTTTTGGTATTCACGACTTTATAGTAGAGGGAAACAGTGATTTTGCTAAAAACAGACAGCAACATTACAATCGCATGTGCGAGGGCATGGTAGATGAGCTTATGTCACGCTATGGCGATTTAGCTATCGTTTGGTTCGATGGTGGAGCCCACGGACCGGAAAAAGGCGGAGCAGATATTTTACCGATTGTAGAAAAATATCAAAAGGACATTGTTTTTTATCACAATACACAAAGAGCAGATATTCGTTGGGGAGGGAGTGAATCTGGTACTGTACCTTACCCTTGTTGGGGTAACTACCCTTTTCCTTACTCGCATTCAACTAATCAAGAAGTTATTTTTAAAAACAACTTTAAGTTATTAAAAACAGGAGATCCGAATGGAAAATTTTACATGCCGGCTATGAGTGATGCACCGTTAAGAGGATTTAATGGTCGCCATGAGTGGTTTTGGGAACCTAATGACGATGAAAACATTTATCCTTTAAAAAATTTAATGGATATGTATTGTAATTCTGTAGGACATAACACATCTCTCATTTTAGGTATCACTCCAGACCCTAATGGCTTAGTTCCTGAAGCAGATGTAAAACGTCTTAAAGAGTTCGGTGAAAACATTAAACGCAATTTTTCAACCCCTGTAGCGAGTGCCTCTGGTAACAAAAGTAAACTAACTGTAAAACTTCCTAATGCACAAGAGGTTAATCAGGTTGTGATTACAGAAGATATTTCACATGGTGAACGTGTTAGAAACTTCATTCTCGAAGGCAAAACAAAAAGCGGATGGAAAACTATTTTCGAAGGCTCATGTATAGGACATAAATTCATCTATAAATTCGATGGCATAGAGGTCTCTCAAGTACGTTTAAAAATAACAGCATCTCAAGATACCCCTAAAATAAAATCATTTGAGGTTTTTCACATTACCGACTAAAATATTAAGCCATGTTTAAAACACGTTTACTATATATATCAGCTGGCTTTTTAGCTTTTCTACTCGTGGCTTGTTCTTCAAAAAAAACAAAAACGATAGCCTGTGTTGGTGATAGTATTACGTTTGGAGCCAGACTGGAAAACCCGGACCAGGATTCTTATCCTGCTAAATTACAGACTCTTCTTGGCGCTAATTATAATGTCATTAATTTTGGAGTAAGCAGTTGCACTCTTATTCGAAAAGGTAGCCCTAATGTTTGGCAACAACTACAAGGCATAAAAGAGTCACAGCCAGACCTTGTTATTATAAGTTTAGGAACGAATGATACTTGCGGTATGGGCACCTGTGGCTCAAGAATATGCTGGGAACATAACGATGAATTTAAGTCAGATTATATTGATTTGATTAATGAATTAAAGCAAATCCCTTCACACCCTGAAATTTATATTTGTGCACCAACCCCAATGGTATTGGAAACTCCAGGATTAAATGATGAACGTATAAAAGGTTTAACCATCAGAAAATCACGTTTACAAAAATTAATAAACATCATTCAAACAGTGGCTAATAAAGAGAAAGTCAACTTTATAGATTTAAACACACCATTAAATAATAAACCCGAGTTTTTCACCGTAGAAGATGGCGTTCATCCAAACAAAGCAGGCTATCTAACTATAGCTGAAATAGTAGCAAAGGCTATAAACGAATAAATCGATTAAACGCAACTTGGAAATCATGACAAAAAAATAGTGTTGGCAATTATATCAGTATTTATAGCCTTGTCCTGTTTTTTACAAAGCAATAAAAATTCAAATTCTAAGAAACCTAATGTTCTTTTTATTCTAGTTGATGACCTTGGCTAGTCTGATTTAGGATATACAGGAAGTTCTTTTTATGCAACTCCAAACATTGATAATTTGGCAGCTAACGGTACTATTTTCACCAATGCCTATGCTGCCTGCCCCGTATGTTCTCCGTCTCGAGCAGGAATCATGACAGGAAAGACTCCCGCACTATTAAACCTTACAGATTATCTTCCCGGAAATAAAAGTTATGGCCCTCACAAAGACCAGACATTAACATCTCATGCCTTAAAAAACTATCTCGATTTAAATGAATACACCATTGCTGAATCTTTTAGGGATGCGGGTTATAAAACAATGATGGCAGGAAAATGGCATTTAGCTGAAGAAGAAAAATATTATCCACAATTTCAGGGATTTGATATTAATATATGAGGTAATAACACAGGGCATCCATCGTCAGGTTATTTTTCTCCTTATAAAAACCCAGAACTACCAGATGGTTATGAAGGAGAATATTTAACCGATCGTTTAACCAATGAGGTTATTCATTTTATAGAACAAAACAAGAACCAGCCGTTTTTCGCTTATCTCT
This sequence comes from Aestuariibaculum suncheonense, assembly GCF_014596935.1. GTDB lineage: Bacteria > Bacteroidota > Bacteroidia > Flavobacteriales > Flavobacteriaceae > Aestuariibaculum > Aestuariibaculum suncheonense. The sequence continues at coordinate 294,728 of NZ_JACVXC010000004.1, forward strand.
CCTTTTACACTGTACATTTGCCTATGCAAGGAAAGCCTGATAAAGTTAAAAAATATCAGGAAAAATTAAATACCATAAATAGCTCAAATGATGGTTTCGTTTTAAATGGTAAAACATGGATAAAACAGCAACAAAATATGCCTCATTATGCTACCATGGTTGAAAGTATGGATGAAAATGTTGGTCGCGTAATAGAAACTTTAAAACGACTTAAATTAGAAGAAAACACCATTGTGGTTTTTACATCAGATAATGGTGGAATGGCAACAAATAATCGTACAGACAATATTCCAACAAGTAATTTACCTTTAAAAGCCGGTAAAGGATATTTGTATGAAGGAGGTATTCGCGTATCACTGGTTATTAAATTCGGCGAAAAATATAACGGACAAACATGTGAAATACCCGTTTCAGGTATAGATTATTACCCCACTTTGTTAGATCTTGCAAATATAGAAAACAGTAAAGCTAAAGACTTAGAAGGTCTCAGTTTGAAATCTGCGCTTGAAAATAAAATTCTTAAAGATCGACCTGTATTCTGGCATTATCAGCACTATAGTGGTGGTTTGGGAGGCACACCATCTGGAGCTGTTCGTCTTGGTGATTTTAAATTAATCGAATTTTATGAGGATATGAGCGTAGAGCTTTATAATATTAAAAAAGACATAAGTGAAAGTCAAAATCTTGCTAAGATTAATCCTGAGAAAGTAGAAGAACTTAAAACCCTTTTGCATGAATGGCGTAAAAATGTTAACGCTAAAATGCCATATCCAAATCCGTATTATTCAACCCCCAATTAAAAATCAAAACTCTTAAAATTTACGACGCAACAAATAATTAGGGCAAACGCCCTAAATAAGTTATTTTTATTTATATTTGACATTCACTTCTAAGAAAGATGAATACCAAACAGAAAATAATTAATCAGGCAATTGCCCTTTATAACGAACACGGACTTAGAAATATTACAAGTCGGGACATCGCTAAATCTCTAGGAATGAGTCATGGGAATTTAGAATATCATTTCCCTACTAAAGAAGATCTTCTTATGGGAATTTACGGTGAAATGCGCAATGAAATTTCTAAGGTTTATGAAATTGAAGATGCGACGAAAGATCCAATGATTCAATTTAACGAATTACTTCTACAATTAGAAACCTTTCAAACCAAATACCTGTTTTTCAATTTAGATGTTTTAGAAATTTCCAGAAATTTCCCAAACCTAAACACCCTGCTAAAAGCTACCTTGAGAGTAAGACGTGAACAAATGACCGATTTTTATGAACGCTTTAATGCTTTTGGATATCTAAAAAAAGAATCCCTACCCGGCAGTTATTTAAGATTACAACACAGCATTCGTATTCTCATAACCTTCTGGAATTCTCAACAAGAAATATTTCCAAAATTTGCAACAGAAGAAGAACCAAAATTAACAACCTATGTTTGGGAGCTGGTATGGCCCCACTTGACCAAGCAGGGTAAAATAACTTACAATAAACTCTAAATTATATGAAATCTATCGCCATTTGGGACTTATTAGTTATCATCATTTACATTGTTGGTATCGTATTACTCGGTCTTTGGTATTCACGTAAAAAAAAGAAAACCAGTGAAGGGTATTTTCTGGCTGGTAAATCTTTAACCTGGTCTGTTATTGGAGCATCTCTTTTCGCTTCAAACATATCAACAGTACATCTAGTAGGATTTGCCGAATCTGGATTTAGAGAAGGCCTGGTTTGGGGTAATTTTGAATGGTTCTCGGCCTTCGAACTTCTTATTCTTGCCTTTGTGTTTATCCCATTTTATTTACGAACAAAAATAACAACACTTCCTGAATTTCTTGAAAAACGTTACGATGGACGATCTCGGGTAATCCTGGCTATTTTTAGCATTTTGGCAGCCTTGTTTATGCATATTGGCGTTAGTTTTTATGCAGGTGCAGTCGTTTTCGAATATATTTTCGGCATTAACATTTGGATTTCCATTATTATTATTGCCATTGCAACGGGAATTTATACGGTTGTAGGCGGATTATCTTCGGTTGTTATTACTGAAACTGTACAAACTATCATTTTAATTTTCGGCTCCTTAGTGATTTTAATCTTGGCTATATTACAATTACCTGAGGTTGGAATTCATTCCTATGAAGCTCTGAAAGAAGCTGTAGACCCAGACCGTTGGAATGCCGTAAGTTTTAACACCGAAAAAACCGGGTTTACCTTTAGCGATATTCTTTTAGGTCATCTGGTACTTGGTATTTGGTATTGGTGTACCGATCAAACCATTGTACAACGTGTATTAGGCGCCAAGTCGGAACAGCAAGCTAAATTAGGTGCTATATTTGCTGGATTTCTTAAAATCCTGCCCGTATTTTTAATGATTGTACCAGGTATATTAGCCTTTGCTTTATTCCAGGATCAAATTGGTGAGGACACCAAGAATGTATTACCCATAATGATTATGGAATTGATGCCTTTAGGTCTTAAAGGATTAATGATAGCGGCGTTATTAGCTGCTGTAATGAGTAGTGTTGCCGCTGCATTAAACAGTTGTTCTACTTTAATTGTATACGATGTGTTCGAAAAGCTAAAACCAGGACTTAACGACAAAACCAAAATACGCATTGGTCGAATTACAGGAATTACCGTGCTAACTATAGCCACCATCTGGTCTCCTTTTTTAGGTAATCTCGGTGCCATATTCGAACTTATAAATCAAATGTTTAGTATTTTTGCACCTTCGATAGTTGCAGTATTTCTGTGGGGTATTATTTATCGAAAAGGTACGGCAAATGCATCGTTTGCTACACTCTTAATAGGAAGTTTATTCGCTGGAGGAGTCTTTTTATTTGAAAAATATGGTTCTTTTAATGGTATGACCAATTTTGTTTCAAATCCCGAAGGACTAGGCATTAACTGGCTAAGACAAACCTATGTCTTTTTTATCGTATCTTCTGTAATTTATTTTACAGTGTCCTATTTTGATAAGTCCAACCAGAACGTTTCCAGTGCCTTTTATTTAAAAATTAAAAACCCTTCAACTTTAGTAAACATAACTGCTTTGGCTTTGGTTGTTATTATGCTGACCATTTACACTATATTTTTCTAAAAAATGAAACATTCCAATGCTAAGAAATACTGCTATATAGGATTAAATCCAATTTTGGATTCATTTAAATCCCTGAATAATAACATAAAAGGTTACCGTGAAAACGACCTCACTTTTGTTATTACAACAACATCCTATGAATCCCTAAATGAGGATAAAAAGCAGATGGAATCCTATTTTAAGGAAATACATGGCCCCTTGGAGCGCATATTTAAAAAGCCTGAAACCGCAATAAATAAAAACACACCAACAGCGAGCAAACAACTAGTTTTAACTCTTAATTTACAACCAGACCCTGAACTTCGCAAAGAATATATCGATATTCATAAACCAGATGCCATCTGGCCAGAAATCATCAATAACATGAATACCATGGGGGTTTTAAACATGGAATTATACCTGCAAGAATATAGGGTATTCATGATTATGGAGGTAAAAGACACATTTGATATATATGCCGATTCAGAACGTTGGGGGAAACTTCCTCGGGAAAAAGAATGGCAAGACTATGTTTCAAAATTTCAAAGAATTGATAAAAACAATGACACCTTCGAAAAGTGGCAAATTATGAAACCAATGTTTTAAAAATGACTATTAAACAAACCATAGATTTACCATCCAAACCATTACCTATAATTATTATTGGTGCTGGTGGTATTGTAAAAGATGCTCACCTACCAGCTTATCAAATCGCTGGATTTCGAGTGCTTGGTATTTATGATATTGACAAAGAAAAGGCTATTAGTTTAAAATCGGCATTTCCAATAGTTGAGAAGATTTATAATTCCTTTGAAGATGCTATTTCAGAAAGCATGACACATCAGGTTATTTTTGACTTAGCTTTACCGGCAGCCTTTCATATTGAAACTTTAAAAAAATTACCCAATCACAGTGTCGTTTTACTTCAAAAACCAATGGGTGAAACACTAGCAGAAGCTAAACAAATTAAAACCATTTGTAACGAAAAAGAACTGACCGCTGCCGTAAATTTTCAGTTACAATTTGCTCCATACATGATTGCTGCCAAACAACTTATTAATGACGGGTTACTTGGTGATGTATATGACATGGAACTAATGGTTAATGTGAATACGCCATGGCATTTATGGGATTTTCTTTTCGACCTTCCTAGAGTAGAAATTCTATATCACAGCATTCATTACTTTGACCTGATACGTGGATTTTTGGGCAATCCAGAAAAAATTTATGCCAGTACCAGAAAACACCCTAAAATGCTAGATTTAGCCTCTACTCGCACCACGGCCATATTAGACTACCCAAATCATGTTCAGGCACGTATTATTACAAATCATGGGCACAACTTTGGATTAAAACATCAAGCCTCTTACTTTAAAATTGAGGGTTCAAAAGGTGCAATTCATATTCGGATTGGAGTTTCATTGGATTATCCAAATGGGATGCCACCTACTTTTGAATATTATAATCTAGAGGCCCCTGAAAAAGGTTGGCAAAATCTTAAACTTGAAGGCAAATGGTTTCCACATGCCTTTATCGGCTCCATGGGAGTGCTTCAAAAACACTGCATAGACAAGAGTTCTCCTTTACCAAACAGTGTTGAAGAAGCCTTAGACACCATGAAAATAGTTGAAGCCGCTTATAAATCAAGTGATTCAGGGGGTCTAACCTTCAACTCGATAGAATAATAATAATAATAATACAAATACATCTTTTAAAAGAAAAGTCATAATGAGTCAAATTATAATACTAAAAGGAACATCCTCTGATACAAGATTCCCACTTGAAAACGGCGCAGGTTCTGATGCCGTTCACTTAACTCCTATCTATGCTTACGCCATATGTAATTTACAAACGAATACCAATCTGGTAGGAACTGGTCTTGCTTTTACCCTAGGAACAGGAAACAAATTGGTATGCGACGCTATAGACTATTTAGTTAAACATATTGAAGGCAAAGATATTGAAGATTTAATGGCTGACTTTGGCACCTACTACAAAGCCATGTCAGACGACCCTAATTTCAGATGGCTAGGACCACATAAAGGTGTGGTGCATTTGGCCTTAGCAGCAGTAGTAAATGCCTGTTTTGATCTTTGGGCTAAATCTAGACAAGTACCTTTATGGAAATTACTGATTGATCTTTCTCCTGAAGCTTTGGTTAATACTTTAGACTTTTCATTTTATGAAGACGTTTTACCTAAAGAAGAAGCCTTAACTTTATTAAAACAGCAACAAAATGGCATAAATGAACGAAGCAATATCCTAAAAGACGGTTATCCGGGTTACGACACTTCGATTGGTTGGTTTAATTATTCAGATGAAAAAGTCGCTGAAAACATAAAAAAAGCAATGGACAAAGGCTTTACAGCCATGAAACTTAAAGTGGGTTCCAAAGAAGCTTCACGTGATTTACGCAGAGCTGAACTCGTTAGAACTATTGCTGGAGATGCCGCTACCATTATGTTTGACGCTAATCAGCAATGGAATTTACCTCAAGCAATTGACATTTGTCATGAACTTAAAAAACTAAATCCGTACTGGGTTGAAGAACCAACACATCCTGATGATGTATTTGCTCATGTAGAGTTGGCCAATCAAACCAATGTTAAAATTGCATTAGGAGAACACGTCCCTAATAAAATCATCTTTAAAAACTTCATGCAATCGGGTTGTATGTCTTTTAACCAGGTAGATGCTGTAAGAGTTGGTGGTGTTTCAGAATTTATACTAATTAGCTTACTATCTAAGAAATTTAATATTCCGGTTGTTCCTCATGTTGGTGACATGGGACAAATCCATCAGCATCTGGTTCTATTCAATCACATCACTATTAACCATCCCGTAGTGCTTTTAGAACATATTCCACATTTACGTGACAAATTTAAACACCCTGCAATAATAGAAAATGGTCGCTATCTGGTTCCTCAAGAACCTGGTATGAGTAGTGATTTACTCTAAAAACGAAAGCATCATAAAAACAAAAAATCGAGGGTTTGGACCCTCGATTTTTTTATAGTTATCATTTTTTCCTTTAACTTATTATAAGATATAATCTGTACTGATAAAATTAGACACTTTTTTATCTAAAAGTTCATTTAAAATAGCCCTGTTGTAATCATTATCCTTTGAAGCTACAAAAGTTCGAATAGAAAATGATCGCAAGGCATCATGCACACTTAAAGTACCATAAGCCGAATCTTTTCTTCCGGTAAACGGATACACATCTGGTCCGCGTTGACAAGAGCTATTTAAATTAACACGACATACTAGATTCACTAAAGTGTCAATTAACGGCGCTAAGGTTTGTACATTTTTACCAAACAAGCTCACCTGCTGTCCGTAATTCGATTCTGCCATATCATCTAAAGGCTCTTCGATATCTGCAAAAGATATCACTGGAATTACAGGACCGAACTGTTCCTCCTGATATACACGCATCTCTTTATTCACAGGATAAAGTACTGCTGGATAAATATAATTTTCAGTCGTCTCTCCTCCCTTTTCATTTAAAATTGATGCCCCTTTTTCTAAGGCATCATCAATTAATTCCTGAATATAAGCAGGCTTTTCAACTTCTGGAAGTGGTGTTAATTTAGCGCCTGATTCCCATGGATTCCCAAATTTCAACTGATCGACTTTATAAGAAAAACGCCTGTTAAACTCTTCTGCTACCGATTCATGAACATACACCACCTTTAAAGCAGTACAACGCTGTCCATTAAACGATAAGGTTCCGGCAATACACTCTTCAACAGCTAAATCTAAATCGGCGTCTGGTAAAATAATCGCCGGATTTTTAGCCTCCAATCCCAAAACCATACGTAATCTGTTTCCTTTAGGATGTTGCGATTGTAACGTGTTGGCCGATTTACTATTCCCTATTAACGCCAACACATCTATTTTACCCGACTGCATGATTGGTGTTGCCAACGTTCTACCACGGCCATAAACAATATTCACAACGCCTTTAGGAAAACTACTCTGAAAGGCTTCCAGTAATGGACTTATCAATAAAACACCATGTTTAGCAGGCTTAAAAATTACCGTATTCCCCATAATCAGCGCGGGAATTAACAATGAAAAGGTTTCATTAAGCGGGTAATTATATGGCCCTAAACATAATACAACCCCTAACGGACCACGACGAATATGTGCATAAACGCCTTCACTCTTTTCAAACTTAGCAGAATCGCGATCAATTTGTTTGTAGGCTTCAATGGTATCATAAATATAATCTACGGTTCTATCGAACTCCTTTTCTGAATCTGGAAGATTTTTTCCAATTTCCCACATTAAAAGCTTAACAATTTCCTCGCGCTTGGTCTTCATTTGCTCTACAAACTTTTTCATGCAAGCAATTCTGTCAACCACCTTCATAGTAGGCCATAAACCTTGACCTTTATCAAAAGCATCTAATGCTGAATTTAAAGATTCCATTGCTTCTGCCTCGCCGAGTTGCGGAATAGTTCCCAACAAAGTAGGCCTATAGTCTTCAGTTGAAGAAATCGTAGAATACACCTCTGCAGTTTCTCCGTGCCACTCTTTAAGCTCTCCAGAGACCAAATAACTATTTTGATGCGTGAGTTTGTTTATTCTATATGGTTCAGGTATTTCTGAAAATTTCGTTTTCATTTTTAATTGGTTTTAGTGATTAAAACTAGAGTTAAAGTTACTCATATTTTAACGAACAACGACTCAAAACCATCACATTGCGAATAAAAATACTGTATTTGCAGCATTAATTTGAAACCTTAAAAAAAACGAAAGTGCTACAACGTTTTCGGGTATAAAAAAGATAAAAACATTAAATTCAAAAGTCGACTAGAATATAAAAGGTGAAAACGATCAAATAATACACTTTTATGAATAATATAATTGACATTTTTAAGACATAAATTTATTTATTTTACTTGTAATCAAATCTTAAAAAACATGCATATTAAAAATAGCATCTATTTTCTAACTATTCTTTCACTGTTTTCTTGTAAATCAGACAACCAAAAACAATATACAAGTAAACCTAATATCATTTACATTTTAGCCGACGATTTAGGTTATGGAGACATTGGTGCCTACGGTCAGGATAAAATTGAGACACCAAACATCGATTTATTAGCAAAAAACGGTATGCTGTTTACTCAGCATTACAGTGGCGCTCCGGTATGTGCACCGGCACGGTCGTCTTTACTAACAGGAACCCACATGGGACATTCCTATATTAGAGGAAATGATGAATGGCAACGTGGAGAACCTGGCGATGTCTGGAATTATCGGAAAGTTGCTGCAGATTCGACTTTAGAAGGACAACGTCCGTTACCTAGAAACACCCTGACCATTGCTAAACTTTTAAAACAAGCCGGCTACACCAATGGTATGTTTGGTAAATGGGGATTGGGAGCTCCACATACGGAATCTATTCCGACAACTATGGGGTTCGATTATTTTTTCGGATATAACTGTCAACGTCAGGCACACACATATACCCCTTTACACTTATACGAAAACGAAAAGCGCTATTATTTAGCGAACGACACGGTAGCTCCTAATACCAAACTTGATAAGGGTGCAGACCCAAACAACCCAAGCAGTTACAGTAAATACACTCAACCATACTATGCACCAGATGTGTCTTTCGAAAAAATGATTGGATTTATCGACTCTCTAAAAAAAGACGAACCATTTTTTATTTACTGGGCCTCACCTATTCCGCATATGCCATTACAAGCACCGAAAAACCGGGTCGATTATTACCTTAAAAAGTTTGGAGACGAAGCACCTTATATCGGCAATAAAGGCTACTTCCCTAATTGCTATCCAAAGGCAACTTATGCCGCAATGGTTTCGTATTTAGACGAAAATATAGGAAAATTAATTGCACGCCTTAAAGAAACCGGAAAATACGACAACACCCTCATTATTTTCACTTCCGATAACGGCCCAACCTATAATGGAGGAACAGATTCGCCTTGGTTTGACAGCGCCAGACCTTTTAAAAGTGATTACGGATATGGAAAAGGATTTGTTTATGAAGGTGGAATTCGTGTTCCAATGATCGCTTCATGGCCGGGTAAAATAAAGCCTAACACAACCACCGACCATATCTCTGCCTTCTGGGATGTCATGCCAACCTTTTGTGATATAGCCCAAATTGCACCTCCAGAAACCATTGATGGTATTAGCTTCTTAAATACCTTAATTCAAAATGAGAACCAAAAAGAGCATGAATATTTGTATTGGGAATTTCCTGAGTATAACGGACAGGTTGCAGTTAGAATGGGGAACTGGAAAATGATCTGGAAAGACATAAAAAAGGGAAATACAGAAATCGAACTGTATGACCTTAGCAAAGATATTACCGAAGAACACAATATTGGCGAAGATCACCCGGAAATCATTCAGCGTTTATATTCCATAATTAAGCAAGAACATCGCACACCGGAAATCGACCAGTTTAAAATTGAACCTATTGAAGAATTAGTGAATAACAATCTCCATCATGAATAAAAAAAGAGCGGTTAAATAACCGCTCTTTTTTATACTAGAAACTGAAACAAATCAGGTTTATTATTTAGGTAATCTCCAAAGAAATTACGTTGTTTCATTTTGGTAATTAAAGGCTCCAGATCATCCGATGATTTCAACTGAATTCCAACGACTGCCGAACCATTCTCGCGATTGGTCTTCTTTGCATACTGGAAAAAAGTAATATCATCGTTAGGCCCTAAAATATCTACCACAAATTCTCGTAAGGCTCCCGCTCGTTGCGGAAACTTGACAATAAAGTAATGTTTTAGATTGGCATATAGTAAGGCACGCTCCTTAATTTCTGCCGTACGGGTAATATCGTTATTACTACCACTTACCACACAAACCACATTTTTCCCTTTGATCTCCTCGGCGTAAAAATCTAAGGCTGAAATACTCAATGCTCCGGCCGGCTCCACTACAATAGCATCTTTATTATAAAGCTCTAAAATGGTTTCGCAAACCTTCCCTTCCGGCACTGTAATCATATCGTGTAAATTGGCTTTACAGATTTCAAAGGTTAAGTCGCCGACACGTTTTACCGCCGCCCCGTCAATAAATTTTTCAATATCGTCTAATTCAGTATTAACACCATTTTGCAACGACACTTTCATAGATGGCGCGCCTTCCGGCTCAACACCTATAATCTTGGTATTTGGAGATAAGGTTTTAAAAACAGTTGACAGTCCAGAAGCTAATCCACCACCACCAACGGCGATAAAAACATAATCGATAGGTCCTGTTGTTTGTTCCAGAATTTCCATTCCAATAGTCGCCTGACCTTCAATTACCTTTTCATCATTAAAAGGGTGTATAAATGTCTTTTTCTGTTCTGCACACTCCTTCATCGCCGCATTATAGGCATCGTCGTAAGTGTCGCCTATCAGCTTAATTTCAATATAATCCTCTCCAAACATTTTAACCTGCTCCACCTTTTGATTTGGTGTCGGGGCAGGCATATAAATACTTCCCTTAATTTTTAATAATTTACAGGATAATGCTACGCCCTGCGCATGATTTCCGGCACTAGCACAAACCACGCCGCTAGCAGATTCTTCGGCCGTTAACGAGCTTATTTTGTTATAAGCCCCTCTAATCTTATAGGAACGTACCTGCTGTAAATCTTCACGCTTTAAAAGTATGTTAGCATCAAACTGTTTAGAATACCTTAAGCTTGGGCTTAAAGGCGTAACTGCCGATACCTTTTTAATGGTATCGGCAGCTACTTTAACATTATCAATACTTGGAAAATATATGGTTTTCCCTTTTTCCATAAATGTATTTTTTAATATCTCGCTTTCGCGGAACTTGTAACTAAACGATTGGTTTCATAGCCGTCATAGACGCTCTTAAGAACGAACCGATTTTCTCTACCGGATGCTCTCTTAACGCTTTATTAACCGCTATTAACTTCGCATTATCAACACCTTTACCGTTATCTTTAGCATAAGCTTTACCAATAACATCAGTGTCTATTTTTGTCATGAAATCTGCTAATAATGGCTTACAAGCGTGGTCGAATAAATAACAACCGTACTCAGCAGTATCAGAAATCACACTGTTCATTTCGTATAATTTACGTCTTGCAATCGTGTTAGCGATAAGCGGCGTTTCGTGTAACGACTCATAGTAAGCAGACGCATCGATAATTCCTGAATCGGTCATAGCTTCGAAAGCTAATTCCACACCAGCTCTTACCATAGCTACCATTAACACACCATTATCGTAGAACTCTTGCTCAGAGATTTCAACATCACCTGCAGGTGTTTTTTCAAAAGCTGTTTCTGCAGTAGCTGCTCTCCATGTTAATAATTTCTCATCACCGTTAGCCCAGTCTTCCATCATGCCGCTAGAGAAACGTCCTTCCATAATATCATCCATATGCTTTTGGAATAACGGACGCATGATATCTTTTAATTCTTCTGAAAGTTCGAATGCTTTAATTTTAGCTGGATTTGAAAGTCTGTCCATCATATTAGTGATACCACCATACTTAAGACCTTCGGTAATGGTTTCCCATCCGTACTGAATTAATTTAGAAGCGTAACCAGCATCGATACCTTTTTCAATCATTTTATCGAAACAAAGGATAGATCCTGTTTGTAACAATCCACATAAAATGGTTTGCTCACCCATTAAATCCGATTTCACCTCAGCAACGAAAGATGATTCTAACACACCTGCTCTGTCACCTCCAGTTGCTGCTGCATAAGCTTTAGCTTGTGACCATCCTTTTCCTTCAGGATCGTTTTCAGGATGTACTGCTATAAGTGTTGGCACACCAAAACCTCTTTTATACTCTTCTCTAACCTCTGATCCAGGACACTTAGGCGCCACCATGATTACGGTCAAATCTTCACGAATTTGAGTACCTTCTTCAACAATGTTGAATCCGTGAGAATACGATAACGTTGCTCCTTTTTTCATTAAAGGCATTACCGCATTTACAACACTTGTATGTTGTTTATCTGGAGTTAAGTTTAATACTAAATCTGCCGTTGGAATTAACTCTTCGTATGTTCCTACATTAAATCCGTTATCTGTTGCATTTACAAACGACTTACGTTTTTCAGCAATCGCCTCAGCACGTAATGCATAAGAAATATCTAATCCTGAATCTCTCATGTTTAACCCTTGGTTAAGTCCTTGCGCACCACAACCTACGATAACAATTTTTTTGCCTTTTAATGCATTTACACCATCTTCAAATTCTGAAGAGTCCATAAATCTACACTTCGATAATTGGTCTAATTTATCTCTTAACGAAAGTGTGTTAAAATAATTTCCCATTTTTTAATTTCTAGTTATTATGATTATTGAATGCCATAAGCATATCGGTTACTCTCATTTCGTCTTTTGTTACTGCAATACGCCCGGCACGCACAAACTGCATGATGCCAAACACATTTAAATCTCTGCGAAGCGATTCAATTTCATGTCGTCTTCCTGATTTTTCTAAAACAAAAAACTCTTTATTTACTGTAACAATTCTTGAATTGCTATCTTTTATAATATTCTGAATTTGAGGCTCCTCAAACAATAACGCCGACTTGATTTTAAACATACAAGATTCGGTATAAATCGTTTCTTCATCGGTATGATAATACGCGCGAATCACCTCGATCTGTTTTTCAAACTGCTTTACAATTTTCGCCGCCTGAGCTTCTGTAATATTGACAACAATAACAAATCGGAACACATCATCAATTTCAGATTGTGATGTTGTTAAACTTTCAATGTTGATATGTCTGCGCTGAAAAATTGCCGAAACACGGTTTAACAAACCAATGTTGTTTTCGGTATAAAGCGATATGGTAAATGTTTTTATTTCTTCGTTCATTCTTTCTGATAATTTAGCTTAAACGTACATCTGAAACCGAAGCTCCTGTTGGAACCATCGGGAATACATTATCCTCTTTTTCAACGCAAACTTCAAGGAAATAAGCATCTTTTGAAGCAATCATTTCTTTAACGGCATCGGCTAATTCTGCTCTGGTTTTTACACGTTTAGCTTCAATGTAGTATCCTTTGGCAATAGTAACGAAATCTGGATTCGTCATTTCGGTAGACGCATAACGCTTATCGAAGAATAACTGTTGCCACTGGCGCACCATTCCTAAGAATTCGTTGTTTAAAACCACTATTTTAACCGGAACTTTGGTTTGGAAAATAGTCCCTAATTCCTGAATATTCATTTGATAACCACCATCACCAATAATAGCAACAACTTCACGATCTGGAGCTCCCATTTTCGCACCAATGGCTGCCGGTAAAGCGAAGCCCATGGTTCCTAAACCACCCGATGTAATATTACTTTTGGTCACGTTGAAATGGGCATAACGACAAGCTATCATCTGGTGCTGTCCAACATCAGAAACAATGGCTGCATTCCCTTTCGTTTCTTCATTAATCTGTCTTAATACCTCACCCATAGTCAGGCCTTCCTTTTCCGGATGGATATCCCCTTTTATTACCTGTTCAAACTCAATAGCATACAAATCTTTAAATTCCTGTAACCAGGCATCATGCGATTTTGCTTCTAATAAAGGTAATAATTGGGCTAAACTGTCTTTAGAATCACCAATTACAGCCACATCGGTTTTTACGTTCTTATCAATCTCAGCCGGATCGATATCGAAGTGTACTATTTTCGCTTGCTTTGCGTAAGAATCTAATTTACCAGTTACACGGTCGTCAAAACGCATTCCTATGGCAATTAACACATCACATTCGTTGGTTAATTTGTTAGGCGCATAATTTCCGTGCATCCCCACCATTCCAATATTTAATGGATGTGATGTAGGCATTGCAGAAGCACCAAGAATGGTCCAAGCCGAAGGAATACCTGCCTTCTCCACTACTGCTTTTAATTCTTCTTCAGCCTTACCTAAAATAACGCCTTGTCCCCAAACAATCATTGGTTTTTTAGCTGCGTTAATTAAATCGGCTGCCGCCTGAACATCTGCAGGATTTGTTTTTGGTACCGGCCAATAGCTACGTACACCTTTGCAAGGTACGTACTCAAAATCAAGCTCCCCTACTTGTGCATCTTTAGTAATATCTACAAGTACAGGCCCTGGACGACCACTTTTTGCTATATAAAATGCCTTTGCTAATGCTGCAGGAATATCGGCAGCTTTCGTTACCTGACAGTTCCATTTGGTAACCGGCGTAGAAATACCTACAATATCGGTTTCCTGAAACGCATCGCTACCTAACAAATGAGAAAACACCTGACCCGTAATACAGACTAATGGTGTAGAATCGATTTGCGCATCGGCAATACCTGTGACTAAATTAGTTGCACCTGGTCCTGAAGTTGCGATAGCAACTCCAACTTTACCTGAAATACGAGCATAACCCTGAGCTGCGTGAGCCGCCCCTTGTTCATGCCTGGTTAAGACGTGATGAATCTGGTCTTGAAACTTAAACAGTTCATCATAAACAGGCATAATAGCACCTCCCGGATATCCGTAAAGAATGTCTACACCTTCTGCGATTAAACTGCGTACTACAGCTTCGCTACCTGAAATACGCATCGTTTTACTTGCCACTTCCTGTGTTTTATTTTCCGTTTCTGTGTTCATAATTCACAATTTCTATATGTGAGATTTCCGCTTTCGCGGAAATAAAAAATCTATTTAAAATGCGTCAGTTACACAACCTTTTGAAGCTGAAGCTACTGATTTCGCATACTTGTATAATATTCCTTTTTTGTGCTTTAATTCCGGAGCTACCCAAGCGGCTTTACGCTTCGCCAGTTCTTCTTCTGAAATTAACACATTAATAGAATTGTCTTCCGCACTAATTCTAATACGATCTCCGGTTTCAACCAATGCAATTGTTCCTCCGGTTTGTGCTTCTGGTGTAATGTGTCCTACCACAAACCCGTGAGTACCACCAGAGAATCGTCCGTCGGTAATTAAAGCCACCGATTTTCCTAAACCAGCTCCCATAATCAAAGAGGTTGGTTTTAACATTTCCGGCATACCCGGACCTCCTTTAGGACCTACGTAACGGATAACAACCACATCGCCTTTAGCAACCTCACCGTTAGAAATACCTGTATTAGCCGCCTGCTCACCATCGTAAACCACCGCTTTGCCTTCGAATACCAAGCCTTCTTTTCCAGAAATTTTTGCTACTGCACCTTCTTCTGCTAAGTTTCCATAAAGGATTTGTAAATTTCCTGAAGATTTTAAAGCTTTATCTGTTGGATAAATAACGTCTTGTTCGTCTTCAAACTGAAGCGGCTCCACGTCTTTTAAGTTTTCAGCTAATGTTTTACCCGTTACTGTCATACAGTCGCCGTGTAAATATCCATTATCTAATAAATACTTCATTACGGCTGGTGTACCACCAATACCGTGAACATCCTCCATTAAGTATTTACCACTCGGTTTTAAATCAGCGATTAATGGGGTTCTATCGCTAACACGTTGAAAATCTTCTAAAGTAAATTCAATATCTGCTGCATGTGCAATCGCTAAAAAGTGTAGAACCGCGTTGGTAGATCCTCCAAGTGCATTTACGATAGCAATAGCGTTTTCAATAGATTTTTTAGAAATGATATCTAATGGCTTTAAATCTAATTCCAATAGATTTTTAATAGCAACGGCTGTTCTTTCGCTTTCAGATAGTTTATTTGGGTTTTCAGCTGGGATAGATGAATTATAAGGCAGTGCAAACCCCATACATTCAATCGCTGATGCCATGGTGTTCGCGGTATACATACCTCCACAAGCTCCTGCTCCTGGAATGGCACTTTTTATAATTTCTCTATATTCTTCTTCATCAATCTCACCTGCTACCTTTTGACCTAAAGCTTCGAATGCCGATACAATATTTAATTTTCTTCCTTTATAATTTCCTGAGGCTATGGTTCCACCGTACATCATGATTGACGGACGGTTTAATCGTAACATGGCTATTACAGCACCTGGCATATTCTTATCACAGCCTACTACAGAAACAAGTGCATCGTAACTTTGCGCATTCATAACAGTTTCAATAGAATCGGCAATGATATCGCGAGAAGCCAGTGAATAATTCATCCCTGAAGTTCCCATTGAAATACCATCACTTACACCAATAGTATTAAATCCTAAACCAACTAAACCGGCGATATTACACTCTATTTTAACCTCAGCAGCTAAATTATTTAAGTGCATATTACAAGGGTTACCATCGTAACCGGTACTTGCAATACCCACCTGAGCTTTTTTCATATCCTCATCAGTTAACCCCACGGCGTAAAGCATAGCTTGCGAGGCTGGTTGAGATTCATCTTGAGTAAGTCGTTTACTGTGTTTATTAAGTTCTTTCATTTTTATTAAAGATATTCTACAATCTATCCTATATTTTATTTAATACTTTATGTTTTTAAGACTAACCTTAGAAATAATCAAATTGCTAAATTGAGGTTCGAAATTAGTCCTTTAGGTTTTTAATTCTTTTTTTCTTTGTTTTTCAGGGTTAAATCCACTGCTTTAAATATTCAACTAAATAGCTGACTATCAATTTTTTAATCAGATATTTTTATGATGTCCAAAAATTAAAATTATCGCATAAAAAAAGCCTTCCTAAATTGGAAGGCTTTATATATTCATATAAAATTTTAACAATAGCCTTCCTATCCCTGTGAAATAATCACAATGACAATAATAGAAATGCTAATTAAAATTTGGTTTCTCATAATCTCGAAAGACAAATATTTAAATTATTTATTTAACAACCAATTAATTCCTTAAAAAAATCAAAACTAATTCTCTATTCCTTATTATTTTTTTACTTTTGCCCTCGTAAAATAACAGAGGAAAGATTTGACTGATTGCAACCTCTTTGTAACAAACCCAATTTATTAAAAATTTATAAATGAGTTTGATACAATCAAAAATGCTAAAGGCAGTGCAAACTTCCTTCGACGTTATCCGTCAAATCTTAGTATAAAAATAGTTTTATGGCATATTTATTCACTTCAGAAAGTGTTTCTGAAGGCCACCCAGATAAGGTTGCTGACCAAATTAGCGACGCTTTAATTGACAATTTTTTAGCTTTCGATAAAGAATCGAAAGTTGCATGTGAAACCCTTGTAACCACCGGACAGGTTGTCCTTGCCGGAGAGGTAAAATCACACACCTATTTAGATGTTCAAAAAATTGCGAGAGACACCATTAACAGTATTGGTTATACCAAAGGTGAATACATGTTTGACGGCAACTCTTGTGGTGTGTTTTCGGCAATTCACGAGCAGTCTGACGATATTAATCGTGGTGTTGACCGCGCTTCTAAAGAAGAACAAGGTGCAGGAGATCAAGGAATGATGTTTGGTTACGCTACAAACGAAACTGAAAACTTCATGCCGTTGGCTTTAGATTTATCACACCGTATCTTAAAAGAACTTTCAGATTTACGTCGTGAAAACAAAGACATCACCTATTTAAGACCAGACTCTAAAAGTCAGGTAACCATTGAATATAGTGATGATAATGTGCCACAACGTATTGATGCCATCGTGGTGTCTACACAGCACGACGATTTCGCTGACGACGACACGATGTTGGCCAAAATTAGAAAAGACATTGTTGAGATTTTAATCCCACGTGTTATCGCTAAATTACCAGAGCAAATTCAGGCGTTGTTTAACGACGACATTAAATACCACATTAACCCAACCGGTAAATTCGTAATTGGTGGACCACACGGTGATACCGGACTTACAGGGCGTAAAATTATTGTAGATACTTACGGCGGAAAAGGTGCTCACGGTGGTGGTGCTTTCTCAGGAAAAGACCCAAGTAAAGTAGACCGTAGTGCTGCTTATGCAACACGCCATATTGCTAAAAACTTAGTTGCTGCTGGTGTTGCCGACGAGATTTTAGTACAGGTAAGTTATGCTATTGGTGTTGTTGAGCCTATGGGTATTTTTATCAATACCTACGGTACGTGTCCGTTTAACATGACTGATGGTGAAATCGCAGAGAAAGTTTCTGAAATTTTCGATATGCGTCCATTCGCTATTGAAGAGCGCTTAAAACTAAGAAATCCTATTTATAGTGAAACTGCTGCTTACGGCCACATGGGACGCACCAATGAGATCGTAACCAAAACCTTCACACAGCCAACAGGTGAAAGCGTTACATTAGACGTCGAGTTATTCACCTGGGAAAAATTAGACTATGTAGACCAAGTGAAAGAAGCTTTCAACTTATAATTTATACTTCATTATAACATAAAAAAACTCCGTAATTTTAAACTTATGGAGTTTTTTTATATCTGTTTTTTTTTAAATCATTTTACAACACAAACCACAGAAGACTTAAATACCCTGTACATGTTCTTCAAGCAATATTTGAACCCTCCCAAAGTGATCCTTAAAAACAACAAACGCCCATAAAATGAGCGCTTATGTATCATGGTTTTACAACATTATGAGGTTATTTAACAGCTACCCGTGTTGTAGGTAGTTTTAATTCGATATTTGACAAATTTCATCTATGTTTCTGTTAAACTTAAGTAAATCACTAAAGCAACTTTTACAATTAATAGAATTAGCATAAAAGAAATACTCAAAATCATCTCTTGTAGGGACAGTTTTTTGATTGCAATTTTCACATATGAAATTTAGGTTTTCTGATATAAAATTTAATACTTCATTACTTTTAGCTATTTCGGTAATTTTATTTGCCTCTGCGTATAAGATATATCCTATCAGCCTTCTAAATTGCTTTAAAACTTGTCTTGATTTATTTTCTGAATCACTCTTTTCTGTAAAACTAAAAGCTATTTCATCAATAACAGATGCAGTATAAAAAAGCAAAGGAGGTATTGTTGAGTAATAATCATTTAGTTGTTCAAAAATATCTTCCTGTTTTGAAAAAATGAAGTTTAAGTTTTGCTCAGCAGTCTTATAGTTTTTATCAATTGTTACTATATGCAAGGCTTTGTTAGAAACACCATTTAATCCTCTTTCAAGGGATTTGTCATATCTTAACTCGTAAATAGAGTCTTTAGAGTGAAAAAAATTCATTTTTAATTTAGAAATACAATTTTCAATTGTTTCCTTTATGATTTCTTTTTTATCATGTTTATAACTGGGGTCGTAATTTTTTGGTTCCCCAATATGGAAAAATTTATAAATAAAATCTTTTCTATCTACAAGCAGTTGTTCTAATAGAAATAATTCGTCTGTGAAGGGTTTTCTTGAGAGAGCATAAGCAACAGTAGATTTGCATTTTTTTGCACAACTTAAAGATTCAAACACAAAATTTACGAAGTCGGAACTAATAGATAATAATATGTGTTTTGTTAAAATTTTTTCAATATCATCATTTAATTCATTTTCCTTCAAAAAGTCTAATATGTGCATTTCACCATTTTGAAACTCTTCAAACTTTAGATTGTTTTCATTGAAGCTAAGATTAGTTTCATATAATGTTTTGTATTTATTTTTGGTGAATATTTCTGTTATTTGGTCGTAAATTATTGCACAAATATTGTTTGTTTTATGATGCTCTTTTGGAAGGACTGTATCCTTTTCGTTTTCTATGAATAGTATTTGTTTCATAAATTACCTACAACGCAGTGTATATGAATGATTGAAAACTACATATTCACCTAATCGGGTGGGATAACGATGGTTTTTAAGCTTTATTTTCATTCCTATCATTTTTGTATCATCATGTACATTGCAATATAATAACTTTCTTACAATTTATTATGCGACAAGCTATTATTTTTACAGTCATTATATAGGTTTCCTTCGAGTCATGTTCGACATTCCTTCGGGGATTCTTCGGTAAAACCCTTATTTTACGAAGAAAACCCGAACAATCCCCGAAGGAATGTCGAAGAAAACCCCTATAAATCAACAAAGTTATATTTAAAATCTTACACTAGATATTAATTAGTCGGTTTTTTCTTATTTAAAATATTAATCTTAGGTATCGGCACTCGATGGCCTACGATTTGTCCCCGGTTTTTAGATTTTGTTATGGTTTATTATATGGAAGGATTTCGAAGTAGCATATCTCGTCATGACCTTTCTCAAGTTTCGATGTTTAGTTATCATTCCGAATGCAGGTGTCTTCCACTTCACATAGCTTTGACATGTAACGCATGGCTAACTGCATGAACGATTACCACAAAAGACATGATTAAAAACAAGGCCTCTAATAACACAACTTTGAGATATTATTGCTTGTAAACCTTAATCTTTTGAGCAGAAAATAAACATAGGAAACATACAGAAATAAAAAAGCCTGCTTGATGCAGGCTTTTCAGTTTTGTGGGGAGAGCAGGATTCGAACCTGCGAAGACATAGTCAGCAGATTTACAGTCTGCCCTCGTTGGCCGCTTGAGTATCTCCCCAAAACCGGGTGCAAATATATCATTGTTTATCAAACTACACAACATAAAATTCATGCAATTTCAAAAAAAATATTTAAAACCATAATTAACAAGGTTTTACAATATGATTTTTTTTTCAAAATAATCTTTCACACCAAGATATCATATTAAAATCTTCGGTCTCCGGCACGTTCACTGAACTGCGCACGCATTTCTTCCATCTTCTTTTTCACCAAATCGTCATAATCGGCACGGGTAATTTCTTTTCCTTTTGAAGGAGCTTCGATGGCAACTTTCTCGGCAGGATTCATGATAATTTTAGAACAGTATAAGGTTGTTCTGTCTACTGTAACCTCTAAAATTAATCCCGGAAGCCCCCAATAATCGCCAGGCCCCTGATTAATTGGCAGTTGTAAGGTATACCAGGCTTCCACTTCTACTTCTTTGGTTGCCGCCGGCTCTTCTTCATTTCCGTTAGCATCTGCTCGTCTTCTAAAATTCCCTGGACCTACATTAGGTACGGTTCGTGTTGTCGTTGCTTTTAAACACATGTAATCACCAATTTTCTTAGATTCGTTCGTCATTTTCCAATCTAAATTCGGTAATTCATCCTTTATTATAAACTGCTTTCCAAAAAACTCCTGATCTTGGATTAGCTGTTTTTCTTTGATATTTTTGTACTGAGGCCCGTTGGAAAAACTATTCATCATCCCACGCCAGCGACCCCCACCTGCAGCTTCTGTTTCTTCAACCTTATAAAACGATTCTATTTGATTAAAGGTTAAAACATAGGTTTTATCTAGCATCTCTTTCATACGCTCTGCCATGCGCTTTTGACGTTCCGGATCGATGTCACCACCACCAAAGCCTTGCATATCGACATTGGTATTCGATTGATAATACGCAATACCCTGGAACTCCTTTTGAGCGAACGCCACCACCGAAACCAATAAGGCTGAACCTAAGGCCAAATGTTTAAAGTATTTCATGTTCATAAGTTATTTTTTATTTGAAACGTTAGTAACTCTATTTAGAAAAGTTGTTTTTATTTTTAGTTAGATATCAAAAATATGATTAAGTTTAATTGCTATATGTTAAATTATCAATAAAAACGCACAAGTCGCATAATAATATATATTTAGAATTCAAGTATATATAGACTGTAACGACACTTGAATATGCAAAAACATTGGCGCTTTTTTGTACTTTTGATTTCTACATGAAAAAATTAAGATATCTGTTGGCTTTTATATCGCTCTCGATATATTCTCAGGAATATGTTGAAACCGCGTTTATTAAAGACACCAAATTAGAAGCCGATAGGTTTATTAGCGTTTCCAGTTTTGAAGCCACATTTTATATTTTCGATAATGTGCTATTCAAACAAGAAAAAAATTCCAAAGGTATCGATGTTGGTTATAACAATTTTCAATTAGGAAACATTACATCGGTAAACACCTTTAATCCCTTAAAAATTAATTTGTTTTATAAAGACTTTAACACGGTAGTTATTTTAGATAATCGCATGGCTGAAATCTCGAAAATAGATTTCAATGCTCTCGAAGAGCAAAAGTATATTACCCATGTTTCTACTGGCTACGATAATACGCTCTGGGTTTTCAACCAAAACAACCAGCAACTGGAGCTTTTTGACTATAACACCGAAACAACCCGTGTCACATCTATGCCTATTCAAAGCCCGGTATTAGACATTAAAAGCAATTACAATACATGCTGGGTACTTACCGAAAAATATTTATACGTCTATAATTACTTTGGTAGTCTGGTTAAAAAAATTAAAAACAAAGGCTATACGACATTCGAACAAAGCAACGCCAACATCATCCTGAAAAAAGATAATTCATTATTCTTTTTAAAAAACACATCTGACGATATTATCCCTATAAAATTACCAAATTTGTTGATAAATGCGTTTTTTGTAACCAACGAAACCTTGTATATTTACGACAACGAAACCCTACATGAATACCAAATAAAAACCATCTAACGCTATGCATATTGCTATTGCCGGAAATATTGGCGCAGGAAAAACCACCCTTACAAAACTACTTGCAAAACATTATCACTGGGAAGCACAGCTGGAAGATGTTGTAGACAATCCGTACTTAGACGATTTTTACAATCAGATGGAACGCTGGAGTTTTAACCTACAGGTTTACTTTTTAAACAGTCGTTTTCGCCAAATCTTACAAATTCGCGAAAGTGGAAAAGACATTATTCAAGACAGAACCATTTACGAAGATGCTCATATTTTCGCTCCTAACTTACATGCCATGGGGTTAATGACCAATCGTGACTTTGAAAATTACCGTTCGCTATTCGATCTTATGGAATCGCTGGTTCAGGGGCCCGATATTCTTATTTATTTACGAAGCTCTATTCCTAATCTGGTATCGCAAATTCAAAAACGTGGTCGTGAATATGAAAACTCCATTAGTATTGATTATTTAAGCCGACTTAATGAACGTTACGAAGCATGGATACATGGTTACAATAAAGGGAAATTATTAATTATTGATGTTGATAAACTGGATTTCGTATCAAAACCCGAAGATTTGGGCTTTGTTATTAACACTATTGATGCTGAAATAAACGGCTTATTTTAGTATTTTTGCGGCCTTAAATATTTTCAACAATAAATGACGGCGACAAAAACCATAGCTCTTGCCTTTATGTTTATGCTTGGGAGCTTCATCTCCAATGCACAAACGCACATGGACACCACCAACTCTAAAGCACAAGGTCGTATCTGGAAAAACCTTAAATACGACGGTAGCTTTGTTCTTAAAAGTGTTGGAAATGGATTTACTCAACCCCTGCGCTGGCAGAAAAAAGACTTTTTAACAGCCGCTGGTATTGTCGCTGGAACCGGACTCTTATATGCTGCCGATAATGAAGCTCATACTTATTTTCTGGAACAAAGTGAAAACGCTCCTCAGGTTTTAAAAGAATTTGGCTGGTACTTTGGTAGCCCGCAAAACTTTTTTATGGTTACCGCAGGTATTTATGGTTTCGGACTCATAACCGATAATGAAAAAGTACGCGAAACAGGAGTTCTAATAATTGGATCTGCTGTAACTTCCGGACTTATCCAAACCCTTTCAAAAAATATTGTAGGTAGAGCGCGCCCAACTGATGGCGACCGTAACGATTTCGACATTTTCTCTAAAGAGCCTGGATATCACTCCTTCCCTTCTGGTCATACCATTTTATCTGTTTCTATGGCACACGCCATTGCCAAGCAATTCGATAACATCTGGGTTAAAGTGGGCATATACGCCGTCGGGTCCATTGCTCCGGTTTCCAGACTATGGGCAGGCGCACACTGGTTAAGTGATGTTGGACTTGGTTACGCCATCGCTATAGCAACCGTAGATGGTGTGGATAACTTTATGAAGAAAAAATCGGCATATACCTATGGCCATTCCAACAAAATAAGTTGGCAATTTAAAGCGGGTTACGGTACTTTAGGGGTTGTGGGAACATTTTAAACCATCTTCCTTAGGTGTTTTAATTCTCAATAAATCATCATGCCAACTAAATTATAACACTATTTATAAGGGTTTTAACATTTAATTACCAATTTTTAGTGGTTTGAATGCATATTTTCGTGGCTTCATAAAATTTGTCGATTATAAACCATGAAAAAAATTACCTTATTTTTTCTGTTAGCCATACTCGCTAACATTTCCTTTTCACAGGAAAATCAGGAAAACTTAACACCCACACCCAATTACAAATTAGCTACTAAGTTTTCGCCTTACAACTTAGCTAAAATGGTACATTCTACCGAAGTTAAGCCTATGTGGCTGGAACATGGCAATCGGTTCTGGTACCAGTACAAAACCACCGAAGGCTCTAACTATTACATTGTAGATGCCGATAAAAGAACCAAAAAGAAATTATTCGACAACGCCAAAATGGCAAAATGGCTAACCGAAATCACCAAAGATCCATACGACGCCAAGCACCTGCCTAGGTTCGATTTTGAATTTGTTGATAACGATACCGCTATTCGATTCAAATTAACATCGAATGAAGAGGTTGAAGTCGTTGATGAAAAAGCAAAAAAAGAAACCGACTCGACACAAACCGATTCTACGAAAGCTAAAAAGGAGAAAAAGAAAGCTCCTAAAATGGAAAAGAAAAAATACTATCTTGAATACAAATTAGGTTCTGATGGTTTAACAGTTCTGGAATACGAAAAAGACAAAAAAGAACCATGGAAAACATGGGCTAATGTATCACCAGACAGTACTGTGGTTTTATTCTCTAAAAATCACAATTTATACTGGATGGATAAAGAAAACTTCCTGAAACTTGTAAAAGACGAAAAAGACACAACCGTTGTTGAAAACCAGTGGACTAAAGATGGTGAGCGTTATTTTGGATATGGCGGAAGCAATAAAGAGGAAGAGAACGATTCAAAACCTGCAGACACCACCAAACGCGAAGCCATTCACGGATACTGGTCTCACGACTCTAAAAAATTCGTGTTTCAAAAAACAGATTCACGCCATATTAAAGATTTATGGGTCATCAACTCGGTTGATAAAGGTCGCCCGACTCTAGAAACCTACAAATACCACATGGCTGGTGAGCCGGAGTTTTACAAAACAGATTTGTTGATCTTCGACATGCCATCAAAAGAAATCACAACCGTTCAATTAGACAGTACCGTACAGCAGACTATTGGTATTTACACACATCAATATAAAAAAGCTGATAAAAGCGAACACAAACCACGCTTATTACTTTCTAAAAAAAATAAAGTGTATTTCAACACTGTGAGTCGTGATCGCAAACGCTTAGACATTCATGTTGCCGACCTTAATACCGGAGAAGTAAAAACCTTAATCGAAGATCACTTCAACACCTATGTCGATAAAAAAGACATTGTTTTATTTAATAATGAAACCGAAATTCTACACTGGTCTGAACGCGACGGTTGGGGGCACTTCTATTTATACGACGCCAACGGAACACTTAAAAATCAAGTAACAACTGGTGAATTCCACGTGGATGACTTTAAAGGTATAGATGAAAAAACACGTACGGTTTATTTTATTGCTAACGGGGTGAATAAAGATCAAGATCCGTATTACCAGCATTTATACAAAGTAAACTTGAACGGAAGCGGATTTAAATGTTTAAATGAAGGTGACTATGACAACGCTGCTGATTTAGCAGATTCTAACCTGTACTTTGTTAACAACTATTCCAGAGTAGATACCACACCTAAGTCGGAACTTAGAAACAGCAACGGTAAAGTTATTTTAGAATTAGAAGAAGCCGATTTATCACAACTTATGGCTGCCGGATATAAATTCCCTGAACCATTTAAACTTAAGGCTGCTGATGGCATCACTGATTTGTACGGAGTCATGTACAAACCTTACGATTTCGATGAAACCAAAAAATATCCAATTTTAGAATACGTTTATCCTGGCCCGCAAACCGAAGCTGTAGACAAATCGTTTTCCGTGAGCATGCATAATACAGCCCGTATGGCTCAGGTTGGATTTATTGTAGTGACTGTTGGTAATCGTGGTGGTCATCCGGCACGTTCTAAATGGTACCACACTTACGGTTACGGAAACTTAAGAGATTACGGTTTAGAAGATAAAAAATATGTAGCCGAACAATTAGCCGATAAATACAATTATATCGATATTGACAAAGTTGGGATTTACGGGCACTCAGGTGGAGGATTTATGTCTACCGCCGCCATGATGGTGTATCCTGATTTCTTTAAAGTTGCTGTATCGTCTGCCGGAAATCACGATAACACGATTTACAATAGCTGGTGGAGTGAAACACACCACGGTATTAAGGAAGTTATTGGAGCAGAAGATAAAATTTCATACAAATACAACATCGACAAAAACCAGTCTTTGGTAAAGAACTTAAAAGGAAAACTAATGCTGGTTACAGGAGACATCGACAACAATGTTCACCCTGCATCAACCATTCGCGTTGCCGATGCTTTAATCAAAGCCAACAAACGTTTCGATTTTATGGTTATGCCAGGACAACGTCATAGTTTTGGTAGAATGTATGAATACTTCTTCTGGTTAAAAGCCGATTATTTCAGCAAACACTTTTTAGGAGTTGAAGCCACTAGTACCGATATTACTGAAATGAATATTGACATTGCAAGAAAATATTAATCTCTAAAATATTTTTATTTAAACATAAAAAAAGGCTACTATTTATTTTTTTAATAGTAGCCTTTTTTATGCGATAGTATTCCTGATGTTACTCAATAAATTCTACAAGCTTAAAACTTCCTGTATAAGTAGAAGCTACCGAAGACTTTCTTCCTTTTGCAATCAACAAATCAACAGTGTAATAATAAGTACCAAGCGATCCATCTAAAGGCAAATAACTCTCAGGATCTAATTTTATAGAACTTTGACCCGGCACATCTACTGAAGGTAAAAACACCTCTACAGCCTCTTTACCAGGATCTGGAGTGGTAATTGTTATTTGCACATCGTATTGAGTCGATTTTCTTTTAGTGTTAATAATTTCAATAAACCCCTGAAAATTTCTATAAGTAACTTCTGGTCGACCACCTACAGCATAAACTTGATGGGTAACCACACGTTGGCTACTACCATCTCCGTAACGCAAATAACTCGCAAATGTGTAACCATAATCGAGTGCAATAATATTAGTGTGAGTAGTATAAGTTTCTATTTCAGAACCTTCATAAATCTCCGCTACTTCAGAAGGCAATGTTTGACTAGTAACGCCTTTAGAAGTTTCCCACAAATATTCAGGAAAAACTCCAAATTGACCAATTTCTATTAAATCAACAACATCATTGGCAAAATGAACTGTAATAGTTCCTGTTTCTGGAGAAAGACGAAAACTACATTGATTATCAGAGGCACAATCTACCCCAGTAGCTATTGCTATTATTTCCTCTCGACTCATCCCTAAAGTTATTACATCTCCAAGACCAACCCCTTCAATAATTTTTAAATCCATTAGATTTGAGATTTCTAAAGTTGAATTTACAATAGTTGTATCTTCAATTTCTGATGTAATTACTTCATCATTAGTTTGGTTACTACAAGCTGTAATTAAAAAAGCAGTAAATAAAAATAAGGCTATTTGTTTCATAAAATATAGTTTAGTTGACTTTTAAACTTACTATTGTATAAATTTAAAGTCTGGTTAGTAATCGCTTCAAATCGTCTAGTTGCCCTATCCTAGTACTAGGACATATAAGAGAAAAAAGTATATAAAACTTTTAGTCCCCCTCTGTTTCAATACCTTACATCCTTTTATGCTTTTTCATACACTTCTTTAAAAACTTACAGTACAAAAAATTACCTATAAAAAAAGTCGCCTACATTGGTTTATAGACGACTTAACAACAAATGATAATATATTTTACTAAATTACTCCTTTCAAGAATCGCCTTTTAAAGCTTTAACTCTAGAAATAACCTCTTCTTCTTCACCATTAAAAGTATCATATGAAGTTGATGTTTCCCCGTTTTGAGTTGTTACTGTGGTTACCACAGCTTGTACGGTGCCATCATCATTTTTAGTCATATCAACTTTAATTTCTTTGACAACCTCAACTTGATTTGACGCGTAAGCCGTATCTTCATCTAGAGATAATGCAATACTCGGCGCAATAACCAAGGCTACTACCGACATTAATTTCAATAATATGTTTAATGAAGGCCCTGACGTATCTTTAAACGGATCTCCAACCGTATCACCAACAACGGCAGCTTTGTGTGCATCGGTTCCTTTACGACCATCAGCCTCAATCATTTTTTTAGCATTATCCCAGGCGCCACCAGCATTAGACTGAAAAATAGCCATAAGCACACCACAGGTTGTTACACCTGCAAGTAAGCCTCCTAACATTTCAGCATGTCCTACAAATCCAACGACTACAGGTACAGCAATCGCTAATAAACCAGGCAACACCATTTCTTTAATAGATGCCTTTGTTGAAATATCAACACACTTTCCATACTCTGCATAACCGTCGGCAGCATCAAAAATAGCTCTATCTTCTTTTGACGCTTTGCTCATATCAGAGTCATATTTACGCATCACCTCTAAAGCTGCTTTTAGCTGCGGAATATCTTTAAACTGGCGACGTACTTCTTCAATCATTGCCATGGCAGCTCGACCAACCGCATTCATTGATAAGGCCGAAAACACAAAAGGTAGCATCCCTCCAATTAATAATCCTGCCATAACCGTTGGTTTTGAAACATCTATTGATGTTACATTAGCTACTTTCATAAAAGCAGAAAATAAGGCCAACGCTGTTAATGCTGCTGAAGCAATGGCAAATCCTTTACCAATAGCAGCTGTGGTATTACCAACAGCATCTAATTTATCGGTACGTTCACGAACTTCACTTGGTAATTCAGCCATCTCAGCAATACCTCCGGCATTATCAGAAATAGGTCCGTAGGCATCAACTGCTAACTGAATTCCTGTATTTGCTAACATCCCTACAGCCGCTATTGCAATACCATATAAGCCCGCAAAATAATGCGATACTAAAATTGCTGCAGCAATGAATAATATAGGAAACATGGTAGACATCATACCAACACCTAAACCTGCAATAATATTAGTTGCAGCACCTGTTTCTGATTGTTTTACAATACTATTCACCGGTTTTGTTCCGGTACCTGTATAATATTCTGTTATTTTACCAACTGCTAATCCTGCTATTAAACCTGCTAAAGTCGCAAGAAAAACTCCTAAAGAAGTATATTCCACACCACTATAAACCCAAGTTTCAGGAATTAAAATATCAATTAAAAAATAAGAAGCTACTACCATTAATCCTGCAGAACCAAATTCTCCAATATTTAAAGCGGTTTGGGGGTTACCACCATCTTTAACCTTCACAAAGAAGGTACCTACAATAGACATGATAATACCTACCGCAGCCAAAACTAACGGAAGATAAACAGCTCCTAATCCGTTAAAATTAGGTGTAACAATAAATGCTCCCAATACCATGGTTCCGATGATAGACCCTACATAAGATTCAAATAAATCGGCACCCATACCGGCTACATCACCTACATTATCACCTACGTTATCGGCTATTGTCGCAGGATTTAACGGGTGATCCTCAGGAATACCAGCTTCTACTTTCCCTACTAAATCGGCACCAACATCGGCAGCTTTGGTATAAATACCACCACCAACACGTGCGAATAAAGCTATAGACGAAGCTCCAAGAGAAAAACCTGAAAGCACATTTAAAACTAGCCCTAAGTTATCTGCTCCAGGCCAAATACCCTGATATAGAGCAAAAAGCCCACTTAAACCTAAAACACCAAGCCCTACGACACCTAAGCCCATTACGGCTCCTCCAGCAAAGGCCACTTCTAAAGCTTTTCCTAAAGAAGTTCTTGCCGCTTGAGTTGTTCTAACATTAGCCTTGGTGGCTACTTTCATTCCAATAAAACCTGCCAGAGCAGAACAAATAGCGCCCACAATAAATGATACCGCCACCATACCGTTGGATCCGGTTTCTGAACTCCCTTTAAAGTACAGCAAAATGGCTACTGCGATTACAAATACCGATAAAATTTTATATTCGGCTTTAAGGAAAGACATAGCCCCATCGGCTATATTTTTAGCAATTTTAATCATTTTCTCACTACCCTGATCCTGCTTGGAGACCCAGGCACTTTTAATAAATACAAATGCTAACGCTAAAACTCCGAAAAGCGGTAAAAAGCTCACTATTAATTCCATATTAGTTAGTTGGTTTTATGTTAATAAATTTTTAATTCTGCTAAAAATAGGAAAATATAAGTGATAAAAAAAGCCACCTTTAATTAAAGATGGCTCATTCATTTTTACGATATATTGTTAATCTTTCAAATTAGATTGTAAACGTTCGTTTTTTCTTGTGGTCGCTTTCTTCGTAACGCTTCACACATTCCTCATAAATTCTAACAGCATCATCAGCATTACCCCATCCGCCAGTATCAACTTTTTTCTTCTCCAAATCTTTATATACCTGGAAGAAATGCTCGATTTCTTTTAAACGGTGTGGGTTAATATCGCTAATGTCCATCTTTTTACTCCAGATTGGATCTGATACTGGAACACAAATAACTTTTTCATCCGGACCTTTCTCATCTGTCATGTAGAATACACCAATAGGTCTAACTTCCATAACAACCATTGGAAAGGTTGGTTGATGTCCTAATACCAAAACGTCTAACGGGTCTTGATCTAAAGCTAAAGTTTCAGGAATGAATCCGTAATCTCCCGGATACATCATCGATGAAAACAACATGCGATCAAAACGGATTTTGTGTAATGTAAAATCGTACTCGTATTTATTTCTACTTCCCTTTGGGATTTCTATTAAAACATCAAATGTTACTTGTTCGTTACTCATTATATTAGTATTTGGTCGTGCAAATGTACTGAACACTTATGCATTTAGCAACAAAAGGTTTGTTTTTATACCTATAATTTAAGCTTAAACGTTTGAGCTCAATTTCCTTAAAAAGCAAAGCGAATTTTCACCCCTCATTTTTACGGTAAAACCGTAATTTTACTAGGTATACCGTAAAAGCAGAAGACTTTTAACAGCACAACTGAAACTATTTATTATATTGTCCTTCAATTGTGACTAACTTTAAATATTTATGCGTTTACATTATTTATTACTCCTACCGGTTTGTGCATTTCTTAATGTACAAGCCCAAACCCAACCCTGGCAGGGCAAGTTCGAACCTATCGATAATATGATTGCTCCGCCTAACGCTTACAGAACCGCTAGTGGCGCACCCGGCCGGGAATACTGGCAACAGCGCGCCGACTATAAGATTAAGGCTTCGATAGATGAAAAAACAAATGTGTTATCTGGTGAAGAAACCATTACCTACCATAACAATTCACCTGACGATTTGAGCTATTTATGGCTTCAACTGGAACAAAACGTTAACAAAAAGGGTAATCCTGATTTCGGTGATGCCCGAGGTGGCGTTTCTGATGGGATGAACAGCCGACAAATGCAGTTTCTTACCAGAGCTATTGACTTTCCCGCAGGCTATTCTATTAAATACATTAAAGACGCATCCGGAAATATGCTGAAAGCTTTAGTGAATAACACCATGATGAAGGTTATTTTAAACACCCCTTTAAAATCTGGTGAAAGCTTAACCTTCTCTTTAGGCTGGTCTTACCCGATTACCGACCGTAGTATGTTTTCGTTAAGTCGTGAAGGGTATGAATATTTCCCAACTGACGACAACACCATTTATTTAATCGCACACTGGTTTCCAAGAATGGCTGTTTACAACGATACCGAAGGCTGGCAAAACCAACAGTTTAGACGCCTAGGAGAATTCGCCTTAGAATTTGGTGATTATGATGTAGAAATTACTGTTCCCGAAGATCATATTGTTGCTGCAACAGGAGAACTTCAAAACAGCGAAAGTGTTTTAACAAAAACCCAAAGACAACGCTTAGATCAGGCTAAAAAATCGTTCGACAAACCTGTATTAATTATTACCCAGGAAGAAGCGGCTGCAAACAAAAGAAATAAAAGTTCAAAAACCAAAACCTGGAAATTCCACGCTGAGAACGTCAGAGATTTTGCTTTTGCATCGTCAAGAAAATTCATCTGGGATGCTCAGGCAGTAAAATTACCAACCAACACTGTGATGGCCATGTCGTATTTTCCTGAAGAAGGCCTTCCGGTTTGGGCTGAAGAATCGACTAAAGCGATTAAAAATGCATTGGAAGTCTATTCTGAAGCTACTTTCGATTACCCCTATCCCGTAGCTATTTCGGTGAACACCTCTAATATTGGCATGGAATTCCCGATGATTAGCTTTAATGGTGGCCGCCCGAAAGACGGAGAAATGAGTGACCGCGCTAAACAAGGCATGATTGGTACTATTGTACATGAAGTTGGGCACAACTGGTTCCCGATGATTGTTAGTTCAGATGAACGTAAATGGATGTGGATGGACGAAGGACTAAACACCTTTATTCACCAACGTACTGTTGAAGAGCGCTACCCTGAATTCAGCTATACCACACCGAAGAGTATCGTACCGTTTATGAGCGGCGATAAAAACATTTTACGCCCGATTATGACAACTTCCGATAACGAATTACTAACGCAATTCGGCAATAACTTTTACCAAAAACCAACCGTTGGGCTGCAAATGCTTCGTGAATCCATCATTGGGAAAGAATTATTCGACCAGGCGTTTAAAGAATATGCTAACCGTTGGAAATACAAACACCCCAATCCGGGCGATTTATTCAGAACGCTTGAAGATGCTACTGCTACCGATTTAGACTGGTTTTTTAGAGGTTGGTTTTTTACCGTAGATCATGTTGATATGGAATTAAGCAACGTTAAATGGTATAAAGTTTTCGAAGAGAATCTGAACATTGAAGATCAGCAGAAAAAGACATCGGTTAAAATTGAAGGTAAAAATAGCGCTGAAAACCCACAGGATTTCTCGAACGGACCTGAAGTAATTACCATGACCGACACGCCTGATAACGCATATGGCGGATTTTTATCCAGATTAGATGAAACCGAAATGCGCAAACAATTGCACAATAAAAACATTTACGAGGTTACCATAAAAAATGTAGGTGGTTTAGTGATGCCGGTAACCATTGAATGGATGTATACCGACGGCACTACCGAGATTGAAAAATTACCAGCCGATATCTGGAGACTTAATGAATACGAAGTGACTAAAACCTTTTTAAAAGACAAAGAAGTGAGCAAGGTAAATTTAGACCCTAATTTTGAATTTGCCGATACTGATGCGACTAACAACAGTTTCCCGAAAACGGAAAGCCAGTCGGATTTTGATCGTTTTAAAGAAAAATCTAAAAAATAATTATAGCGAAAATTGTCATTCTAAATATATTTCGGAATTTTTATAATCAAAAACCCCAAAAGACTAAGTCCTTTGGGGTTTTCTCATCAAAACACTTAAACCAGGAGAAGCTTAATCCCAACCTCCTCCTAAAGCACGATACATATTAACCATTGCATTCATTTGCTCTTTTTTGGTTTCCACCAACTCAAATTTTGACTCTAGAGCTTCTCTTTGAGTTAACAACACTTCTAAATAATCTGCTCTTGCCGACTTAAACAAGGTATTCGAAATATCGATGGAACGGGTAAGCGCATCTACTTTCTGCGATTTTAAATCGTAGCTTTTATCAAGATTACTAATTTTAGAGAGCTGATTAGCAACTTCTAGATACGCGTTCAACACCGTTCTTTCATAATTAAATACAGCCTGTATTTGCTTTGCACTGGCGTTATAATACGCCGCTTTTATTTCATTTCTATTAATAAGTGGCCCGGCAATATCACCAATAACAGAGTACAATAAGGACTCTGGAGTTTCGGTTAATAACGACGGTTTAAAAGCTTCTAAACCTATACCTGCCGAAATACCAAGCGACGGATAAAATCTGGCTTTAGCCACTTTTATATCCAATTTTGCCGCTTCCAGTTCCATTTCTGCCTGACGGATATCCGGACGGTTTTCCAACAATTGCGAAGGCACACCAACCGCTAAATGTTCTGGAATTAAATCGTAAAACGCATCTGAACTTCTAATGACCGGTTGCGGAAATCTACCTACCAAAAAGTTGATATTATTTTCCGTTTCCACAATTTGCTGCTTAATATCAAATTGTAAACTTCTGGTATGCATCACCTCAGCCTCAAAACGTTTTACAGCCAGTTCGGTTACGCGAGCAGCCTGCTTTTGAAGCTTTACAATATTCAAAGCATTGGACTGAATTTTGATGTTTTCTTCAACAATGCGCAACTGATTATCTAAAGCCAGTAATTCGTAATAGGAATTAGCAATTTCTGAAATTAAATTCGTTACCAAAAAGTTTCGGCCTTCAACCGAAGCAATATAACGCTGGTAGGTTGCTTTTTTAGCATTACGCAACTTTTTCCAAACGTCTAGTTCCCAACGCGCCTGGAGTGCTAAACCATAATTTGGTAAAGGTTCCGGGAATTCTTCTCCAGGTCTGATATCGGTATTCGCATCGTTTGCCCCCTGACTGGTATAACGGCCTACTTTTTCAACTTCAGCGCCCGCTTTAAAATCTACAAAAGGTAAATACTCCCCTTTTTTGGCTTTTACCTCATTACGGGCAATTTCAATTTCCTGTAAAGTAATATTTAACTCCTGATTGTTTTGCAATGCCGTTTCAATTAAGGCATACAAATGCGGATCGGTAAAATACTCCTGCCAATGAATTCCGGCAGTATTAGTCGTATCGCCAGATTGATTCTGGAATTGTTCCGGAACATCCTTTCGTTCTTTCATCACCTCTATAGTCGGTACACAGGAATACAGACTGATTAAAACGATAGCGCCCAGTAACCCTATTTTTTTATAGTGTAACATATGTTTTCTTTTATTGTTCATCGTCTGATCGTTTCATTAATTTTTTCACGAGTAAATTCATCTTACGCAGTTGTATTTTTAATTTACTTTCGCTTTCACTGTACTTCATAAATTCTTCTGTAATGGTCGTCGTGTCTTCGTCTTTAATTAAACTCTTACCATCGGCTAAAGTTCCAAAAATGTAATACAGACCAGGAATAACAATCACTCCGAATAGTGTTCCTAACACCATTCCTCCCATGGCTGAACCACCAATGGTACGGTTACCAATAGCACCGGCACCAGTAGCAATTACTAATGGAATTAAACCTGCGATAAATGCAAATGACGTCATTAAAATAGGACGGAAACGTGCTTTAGCACCTTCGATAGCTGCTTCCAGAATAGTTGCGCCTTCACGTCGTTTCTGCACGGCGAACTCTACAATTAAAACGGCATTTTTACCGAGCAGTCCGATCAGCATGATGAGTCCGATTTGTGCATATACGTCGTTCGCCAAGCCCATACCTTTAAGCAATAAGAACGACCCGAAAATACCCACTGGCAACGATAAGATTACCGCCAATGGTAATAAGAAACTTTCGTATTGCGCCGCTAAAACGAAGTACACGAAAATTAACACCACAGCGAAAATGTAAATCGATTCATTTCCTCGGTTTGCTTCATCGTAAGTAAGACCTTCCCAAGCAACATCATAACCTCTTGGCAACACTTCGGCAGCAACTTCCTTAATAGCATTGATGGCGTCACCACTGGTATAGCCTTTTGCCGGTAACCCACGAATAGCGGCAGAATTATAAAGGTTATAACGGGTAATCTCGTTTGGCCCTAATTGTTTTTCTAAAATCATAAATGCTGAATAAGGAACCATTTCACCTTCTTCACTTTTCACATAAAGTTTTTCTAAATCTGAAGGTATTCTGCGGTATTCCGGTGCCGCCTGTGTATATACCTTAAAGAATCGGCCAAAACGTATGAAACCTTGTTCGTAAGTACTACCAATTAAAATATTCAGGTTTTCCATAGCATTACCAATGGTTACCCCTTTTTGCATGGCTTTTTTATTATCAATTTTTAAATGATACTGCGGATAATTTGCAGAATAGAAGGTGAATAATCCGGTTAACTCTTTACGGGCCGATAAGGCATCAAGAAAGTTGTTATTTATAGTTTCAAACTCATGATAATCGGTTGAATTGGTTTTATCCAATAAACGCATAGAGAAACCACCCGAAGACCCGAATCCAGGTACTGCTGGCGGTTCAAAATACTCGATAACAGCTCCTAAATCTCTGGTTTCTTCCTCTAATTCTTCCATGATTTCGTGTACCGAATGATGACGCTCGCTCCATGGTTTTAAGTTTATTAAACAGGTACCAGCATTAGATCCACGACCTTCGGTCATAATCTCGTAACCCGCTAAAGATGACACCGACTCTACGCCTTCGGTTTCTTCACATATTTTCTGAAGCTTTCTGGCCACTTCATTGGTACGCTCTAAAGTGGCCCCTGGAGGCGTTTGAATAATCGCATAAATCATCCCCTGATCCTCACTAGGAATGAATCCTGCCGGTAACGATTTATTGGTAAAGAAGATACCCGCACAGAATGCGATTAATAAACCAAAGGTTACGACACGTCGTGCTACAATTTTATTTAACACTTTCACATAGCGTCCGGTTAATCTTTCGAATCCGCGGTTAAACCAGTCTATAAATTTATCGATAGGTGATTTTCTTGGTTTACCATGGTTATTTTTCAACATCATCGCACATAATACCGGCGTTAATGTTAAAGCCACAACTGCCGAAATGATAATCGAACCTGCCATAGTAATTGAGAACTGACGGTAGAATACCCCAACGGGTCCTGTCATGAACGATATTGGCAAAAATACCGATACCATAACTAAAGTAATCGCTACAATGGCGCCCCCAATTTCACTTAAGGCTTTATAAGATGCCTGATAAGGTGTAAGATGTTCTTCTTCCATCTTTAAATGGACGGCTTCAACCACCACAATCGCGTCGTCGACCACAATACCAATAGCCAACACCAAGGCAAACAGAGTAATTAAGTTTATGGATAACCCGAACATTTGCATTACAAAGAAGGCTCCGATTAAGGATACCGGTACCGCAATAATTGGAATTAATGTTGATCGCCAGTCACCTAAAAACAGAAATACTACAACAGCTACCAGAATAAAGGCATCACGTAAGGTATGAAGTACTTGTTCGATAGATGCATCTAAGAAATTCGATACGTCGTAACTGATTTTATATTCAATCCCAGGAGGCAAATCTTCCTCTAGTTCTTTCAGTTTATCTTTTACGGAATCAATAACATCACTACCATTACTACCAAAGGTTTGCTTTAAAACGATAGACGCCGATGGGTGTCCATCCAGATTTGAATAAATATCAAAGAATTCACTTCCCAATTTTACTTCAGCAACATCGCCTAAGGTCAACATTTCCCCATCCTTATTCGCACGAATAATAATATCTTTGTATTGTTCAGGCTCGCTGTATCGGTTTTCATAAGTTAATACATACTCCAGAGATTGTGAAGCAATCCCCGAGCTTCGCCCCAAACGCCCAGGTCTGGCAAGAATACTTTGTTCCTGCATGGCTTCCAGAATTTCTTCGGCCGAAATATTATAAGCACGCATACGGTCTGGTTTTAACCAAACGCGCATCGCATATTTTCTACTACCTAAAATCTGTGCACTGGCAATACCATTAATACGTTGAATTTCAGGAATAATTTTAGTGTATGCATAATTATAAAGAAACTTCTCGTCGTTATCCTTTTGTTTACTAAACAAGTTCACATACATTAACATACTGGGTTGAACGGGCGTAATAATAACCCCTTCACGTTGTACCAGCTCTGGCAATAAAGGCATTACTTGATCTACACGCGTTTTTACCCGAACTACGGCCTGGTTGGGATCGGTTCCTGGTTCGAAAATAATACGTAAGGTTCCTTCACCAGCACTGGTGGCATCGGAAGCAATATAACGCATCCCCTGAACTCCGTTAATAGCTGTTTCTAAAGGAATTAGCGTGGAGTTCACCAAAACATCGGCACTAGATCCCGGATAAGCAATAAAAATATTTACCGTGGTTGGTGCTATTTGGGGGAACTGTGAAATGGGCAGCTGCTTGATGGCCAGCAAACCCGTAAATACGATAATCACCGAAATGACAATAGCCAATACCGGTCTTTTTATAAATTTACTAAACATAATGTTGTACGTGTTTTAATTACTCGGCGTATGCCTCTAAGTTTGCCATAACCACATTTGGTTTTTCGAACTTAGTGTGAACTTTTTCTCCATTTTTCACCATTCTAATCCCTTCTAAAAGGATTTGATCTTTTGTAGATAATCCCTTTTGAACGATGAATAAATGAGGCAATTCGGCTTCTACAGTAATTTCACGTTGTCTTACAACATGGTCTTTATCGATAACGAAAACAAATTTCTTATCCAGAATTTCGAAGGTGGCTTTCTGTGGAATAATCAGTGACTGGTTGTATGGCACTTTCATAAGAATACTACCAGTTTCACCATGCCTTAAAATCCCTTCCGGATTTTCGAATGTTGCTCTAAAGGCTATATTTCCGGTTTCGTTGTTAAATTCTCCTTCTATAGTTTCCACTTTTCCATCGTGCGGAAACTTTCTATTATTGGCCATTAAAAGACTCACTTCTTTAGCACTTTCTTTCGAATGATTCATGATATAATCCAGATATTCTGCTTCAGGGACATTGAAGTAAACCCACATTTTACTGTTATCAGATAAAGAGGTTAAAAGTTCGCCTTCGTCTAATAAACTTCCTTCCCTAACGTGTAGGTGATCCATAATACCATCAAAAGGCGCACGGATGTCGGTAAAGCTTAAATGCGTTTCCGCCAAAGCTACTTCGGCCTTGGCTTTGTCGAAATTAGCTTTACTCATATTTAATTCGTTTACAGAAACCACATCGTTATCGGCTAACATTTTAGTGTTTTTATATTCAATTTCTGCAACTTCAGCTTCTGCTTTTGCCTTTAGTAAATCGGCTTGATAAACATTAGGCATGATGTCGAACATTTTCTGTCCTTTCTTCACCGTTTGCCCTTCGTCTACGTAAATTTGTTTTAGATAACCTTTCTCAAGTGCTCGTAATTCAATATTTCTTATAGAATGAATTTGACACACATAATCTTTGGTTATTGTGGTATCCATAACCACTGGGTTGGTCACTAAAAAGGCAACTTCCTTTTCCTTTTTTTCATGTTTTGATTCGCAACTAGTAGATAGTAACAAGCTGCAAATGCCTGTTACAAATAGAAACTTTTTTGTCATCAGTTATAGGGTGTTTTGATTCAGATTAAAACGCACCAAAGCATAGTACAGCTCACAACAAGCCTGTTGCCATGCCGTAGTGCATTTTGTAATAATTAATAAATTTGGTTTGCTTATTTCCGGAATATAGAAATACAAGCAGGCATTCCTTTTTTCTGATAAAAAAGAATATTACCGGCATGAGAATGCCATAAACAAGACCATTTTCGGCCTTATTTAGATTCTAAATTCTAAATATCTGGAATAAAATGTGACGCTTACTAAAGAGCGTATAGCAAAAAAGCCCGTTTGGAATGAGGCTTTTATTATTAATATTGTAGTGATGTTCTGAAGCTAAGTAAAATTCGATAAACGCATTATCCTGCCCTATTTTTTTTGAAAGTGCCTTTTCACTTTCTTCAATTTCTATTTCGGTTACCTTTAAATCTAAAGACTCATTTGAAGTGGTATGAGTAAAATTTAATTGATTATCTGCAGAAATCTGACTTGAATGGTTAGGCTTAATGCATGGCATACAATCGTCTTGCTCACCTACATTAGCATACACCTGATTGTACCCGTTTAAAACGAATACTAATAGAAAAAGAAGGTATTTAAAAAATGCTTTTTTCATTCAGGGAAACAAAACTATATCACGGAAAACATCTAAACAAGAGCTTTTGATTAAAAATTTGTTAAAGTGATAATTTATATCGTTTTGACCTTTTTAAATATTGAAAACTGATAATAAATCATTTAAAGACTTTAATAAAAATGAAAATTCTAAAAATAAAATCCGAAAGTCCCTGTTACACCGAACTTTCGAGCATCGGGATTGTCTAAATAATTACCTCTAAAATTAAAATCTATTCGAAATACTTTAAAAATATTTCCAATTCCAAAGCCATATTCATAATAGATGTCGTCGCTTGGGGCCACTAAAGGAACAGCATTAGGATTGCTAGTTGTATTTAAAGCAATATTCTCATCTGATAATTCTCCCCAGGCGCTTCTAAAGCTTACAATTTCACGAAGATTAAGTTTTCTCATGAA
The DNA here is from genome assembly GCF_014596935.1 of Aestuariibaculum suncheonense. Classification (GTDB taxonomy): domain Bacteria; phylum Bacteroidota; class Bacteroidia; order Flavobacteriales; family Flavobacteriaceae; genus Aestuariibaculum; species Aestuariibaculum suncheonense. The sequence goes on from NZ_JACVXC010000004.1 coordinate 335,036, forward strand.
TGGAATTCTTGAAAATAATCGTCCGTTAAAATTATGCTCCACATGAAACGAGGCATAGGTATCGGTTACAAACTCGTAGTAATCTAACTGTGAAAAAGTATTATAAATTGAAAAATAGGATTGATTTCCAGGTACTATACTTAATAAACCCAGCGGCACTTCACCAATAGTTTTTCCCGCTTCAACCACTGTTGTTAAACGACCAAAGCCTCCAATTTGCCAAGGTTGCGTATACGAAAATTGCAGTTTTGTGTAATCGAAATCGCTATTGAAGAAATCTTTATCGCCTCTGGTGACCTGCGCAAACAAACTCGCATAATCATCGTTAGCATGTAGGCGTTCTACTCCAAAACCTGTCATTTTCCGTTTAGGGAAATAAGAAACGGATAACGAAGATTCAAATTGCTTGATTTCAGATGCTACGCCATCTTCGGTATTATAATCTAAGCTAAAGGTTGGTGATGCCGATTCCAAAGTGCGGTAGTTTCCTCCTATTTTGAATACTACATTTTTTAATGGTTCAGTTTCTATATACAAGCTCGTTAAATTGATGCTGGTCAGCTTATCATTTGGTCCCGTAGTAATTAGCCCCGACGAGGCAAAACTTCTTCCCAACACATCGGTATTGGTGGTTAAATTCACTCCTATTTGTTCTACATCTCGCCTATTTCCAGCCGAAATAATAAATCGGTTCTTTTTATCTAAAAGCCATTTTCCTGAAATACCATATTTAAATTTATCGTCTTTAAGGCCATAAGCCAGATAGCCTTCCAGACGCCATAAGTCGTTTTTACCAAAATAGGTTCTTCCGCCGGTACGGATACGCACCCCTTCCACTTCATTAAATCCGAAGGTTGAAAAAATAGGTCCGTAATCTAATGGCAGAGTGTTAAATTCTATGTAACCCGAGGTTAAAATGCTTCCTAAATTATACAAACGCTTAAACTTTTTAACGGTTTTCAGCGTGTCTAGCATTTTATAAACCCCTTTTTCGTCTTTATTTAAAGCCTCCATTCGGTTTTCTTCCCAAAAAGAATCATCTCGATCGTAGACATCTTGATCGTAATTAAAAACCTCGGCTTCGTAAAATTTCTTATCTTTTTCTATATCGAACTTATAGTTATTGAATAATGTGGTTCGTTTACCATAAATACCGCGAGCCTGTTCCTTTTTCTTGAAAGCGAAGTCCGACATCATATAATCGCGTTTCACCAAAAACACTGAATCGTTTACAACCTCGAATTCCTGTTCGATATAAATATCTTTTACCCAGTTGATGTTGGCACTTTTAGACGCCTGAAGGTTTATTTCTTTTATGGCATAGGTGGTATCGGCTACCCAAAAATCCCCTTTAAAAGTCAATTCATTTTTACGTCTCGGGTAGTACACAATGTTGTAACACCATTTATTATCGATATACGCGCTATCGCCCAACACATAATTATAAGTATTGATTCCGGTACGTGACAAGGGACTTACAAAGCTTTTATCGAAAAACTTCATGTAATTGTCGTAAATATTATAATCGGAATACAAATCATCCACAAAATCGATAATCACCTGATTATCGCTAAACCCTGAGTTTTTATTTCCACTTAAAACTTCTTTTTCTTTGCTTATCACATTATCGCCATACACCTTAGATACCGCTTCATTGATAAAAATAGGCAAATAGGTTTTCCCGGTTACGTTAGAAGTATCGACTTCGTTAAATACAAACTCCATCCCTCGAAAGAGTTTACTTTTTATAAGCGCACTGTCGATGGTGTTGATGTCGAATTCTACCTTTTCGTATTTATCGTACTGATACTGGTTATACAATCGTAAGCCATTTTTACGTTTATGCTCCCAGATTTTCCGAAGAATATCAATGGCCGGATTATTCTTTTTAGACTGTTTACCAGAAACAATCACCACCTGATCCAACTGTGCTGTTTCTTCTTTTAATATGAAGTTTAAATTATAATTGACTTTTTTATCTAGAGAAATGACTAAAGTTTCGTACCCTATAAAGGATACCGTTAAGGCGTCCCAGGTTTCATCGGACTCTAAATAAAACTTACCATTTTCGTCAGTAATAGTCCCTTTAGTTGAGCCTTTAAACAATACGTTAGCGAAAGAAACCGGCTGGTCGTATTCATCGAACACATAACCACTAACCTTTGTTTGGGCAAAAGCAGTAACGATTCCGAAATAAAAAAATATAAAAAGTAGTCTTAAGTTCATAATACAAAAAAACTTCATCAACATAATTGTTGATGAAGTTCATATAACGTAAAAATAATATTTTTATTTATACAATACCTTCTTAACGGCTTTGATAACATCGTTACTGTTAGGAAGCCATTCTTCTAATAACACCGGTGAATATGGGGCTGGTGTATCAGCTGTATTGATTTTTACAATTGGAGCATCTAAATAATCGAAAGCTTCAGATTGCACGATATAAGTAATCTCAGAAGATACGTTAGCGAATGGCCAGGCTTCTTCTAAAATAACCAAACGGTTTGTTTTCTTAACAGATTCTAAAATCGCTTGTTTATCTAAAGGACGCACCGTACGTAAATCGATAATCTCACAAGAAATACCTTCCTTCTCTAATTCTTCAGCAGCTTTAAAAGCTTCTTTAATGATTTTTCCAAAAGACACAATGGTTACATCGCTACCTTCACGTTTTACATCGGCAACACCAATTGGTAAAATATATTCACCTTCGGGTACTTCACCTTTGTCTCCATACATTTGCTCACTTTCCATGAAAATAACCGGATCGTCATCGCGGATAGCCGCTTTTAATAATCCTTTAGCATCATAAGGTGTTGATGGTACGATAACTTTTAAACCTGGTGTATTAGCAAACCAGTTTTCAAAAGCTTGTGAGTGAGTCGCTCCTAACTGACCTGCAGACGCTGTTGGCCCACGGAATACGATTGGACATTTAAACTGTCCACCAGACATTTGTCTGATTTTAGCAGCATTATTTATAATCTGATCAATTCCAACAAGAGAAAAGTTAAACGTCATATACTCTACAATAGGTCGGTTACCCGTCATTGTAGATCCTACAGCAATACCTGCAAAACCAAGCTCTGCAATAGGTGTATCGATTACACGCTTTGGCCCAAATTCATCTAACATTCCTTTTGATGCTTTGTAGGCACCATTATACTCAGCTACCTCTTCACCCATTAAGTATACGCTCTCATCACGACGCATCTCTTCGCTCATGGCTTCACAAATAGCTTCTCTAAATTGTATTGTCTTCATTAAATCTATTTTAATTCGAGTCACAAAAATAGGAATAAAAGCTATATTCTTATTAAAGAATTATTTAAAATTTATTATGCGTGCATAATAAATATTCAGAATAAAATAATTAACTTCGTAGCCGCAACCAAAATAGACTTATTAAATTGAAATTCTTATGAAATGAGCCATAATGAACCATTAACTTTAACTTAATATTCATTAGCGAATTCCATCTGACTTTAATATAACAACTAAAAAATAAAACAGATGAAAATATTAGTGTGCATTAGTCATGTTCCTGACACTACATCGAAGATTAATTTCACCGATGGCGATACAAAATTCGACACAAACGGTGTGCAATTTGTAATTAACCCGAATGATGAATTCGGACTAACCCGTGCGATGTGGTTCAAGGAAAAACAAGGTGCCAATGTTACCGTAGTAAATGTTGGTGGTGCTGAAACTGAACCAACCCTTCGTAAGGCTTTAGCTATTGGTGCAGATGCTGCGATTCGAGTTAATACACCAGCAACCGATGGTTTTTCTGTAGCTAAACAATTAGCAAATGTAGTGAAGGAAGGTGGTTACGATTTAGTAATTGCTGGTCGTGAATCGATTGATTACAATGGTGGTATGGTACCGGGTATGATTGCCGGATTAACCAATGCCAACTTTATAAATAACTGTATAAAATTAGATATTGAAGGCTCTTCGGTTACTGCTGTAAGAGAAATTGATGGTGGTAAAGAAACGGTATCGACATCTCTGCCTCTTGTTATTGGGGGACAAAAAGGAATTGTTGAGGAAAGCGATTTACGTATTCCTAACATGCGAGGTATCATGATGGCTCGCCAAAAACCTTTAACAGTTGTCGATCCTGTTGATACAAATACAGAAACTGCTTCTGTAAAATTTGAAAAACCAGCGCCAAAAGGAGCGGTAAAATTAGTATCTCCAGATAACCTAGACGAATTAATACGCTTACTTCACAACGAAGCAAAAGTGATTTAATTAACCTTCAAAAAAAGAATAACATGTCCGTTTTAGTATATACAGAATCAGAACAAGGAAAACTTAAAAAAGTAGCATTCGAAGTGGCTTCTTATGCTAAAGCTGTTGCAGACCAATTGGGAACAACAGTAACTGCCATTACCATAAATGCGAACGATACTTCAACTTTAGGCAATTATGGGGTTGATAAAGTCTTAACCGTTTCTAACAGTGAGTTAGAAACTTTTAACGCTAAAGGTTACGCTGAAGCTATTCAGCAGGCAGCCGAAAAAGAAGGTTCGAAAGTTGTAGTATTAAGCTCAAGTGCCAACAGCAAATATTTAGCTCCGCTTTTAGCCATCTTTTTAAATGCCGGATACGCTTCAAATGTAATTGCCGCACCATCAAGCTCAACGCCTTTTACAGTAAAACGTAGCGCATTTACCAATAAAGCCTTCGAAGAAATGGCCATAAATACCGATGTTAAAATCGTTGGGGTTTCTAATAATGCCTTCGGCTTGGTTGAAACCTCAGGATCTGCTACGGCTGAAGCTTTTTCACCATCAATCACCGATTTAGGTATAAAAGTTGAATCTGTTGACAAAGCTTCAGATAAAGTAAGTATCGCCGATGCCGAAATTGTGGTATCTGGTGGTCGTGGACTTAAAGGCCCAGAAAACTGGGGTATGATTGAAGAATTAGCCAATGTTTTAGGTGCCGCCACAGCCTGTTCAAAACCGGTATCCGATTTAGGCTGGAGACCGCACGGTGAGCACGTAGGTCAAACCGGTAAACCAGTGGCTTCAAACTTATATATCGCTATCGGAATTTCTGGTGCTATTCAGCATCTAGCCGGTATTAATGCATCAAAAGTCAAAGTAGTTATCAACACCGATCCAGAAGCACCATTCTTTAAAGCTGCAGACTACGGAGTGGTAGGTGACGCTTTTCAGGTTGTCCCTGAACTTATCGAAAAATTAAAAGCGTTTAAAGCTCAACAATAAATTATTTTTTATAAATTGTATAGTTTTAAAGAACTGCTTAAATTGGCACTTTTTGGTAAACAACATTGTATTTAGCCAACATGGCTTTGGCAAGAAACAAGATGTGTTTATCAAGGCAATCCCGGGCAATTAAATCTCGATAATAGAGTAAATCTGTCCTTGGCAGTTGCTAAAGTCCTAATTTAAACAGTTCTTTGCGTTTTTTATAACATATGAGTTTAGTAAGATTAAATATAAAAGGAATTTCTTATAGCCAAACCCAAAACGGCGCTTACGCACTGATTTTAAACGAAGTAGATGGTGACAGAAAATTACCAATTGTGATTGGAGCTTTTGAAGCGCAGTCTATTGCTATAGCCTTAGAAAAAGAAATTCGTCCGCCACGACCATTAACACACGACTTATTTAAAAATTTTGCCGATCGTTTTGATATTACCATAAAACAAGTCATTATTCATAAACTTGTTGATGGTGTATTCTACTCAAGTTTAATCTGCGAACGGGACAAAATTGAAGAAATTATAGATGCCAGAACCAGTGATGCTATCGCGTTAGCGTTACGTTTTGATGCACCTATTTTTACGTATAAAAACATTCTGGATAAGGCCGGAATTTATTTAAAAGTGAATCCTAAAAAAGAAGACGAAGAAGGTAACGAATCGCATGACAGTATTCTTGTTGATGATTTATTAGCAGACGAAGTTGAATCGACAAGTTCTGCTCCTCGCGAAAACTACAAAGGAAAGACTTTAAAAGAATTACAAACTTTACTTGATGAAGCCGTTGCTAATGAAGATTACGAGCGTGCGGCACATATTAGGGATGAAATTTCTAAACGCGAATAACCTCGAATAACATAAGCATACTATGAAACACGTATTTTTGTTTTTTGCCCTATTTTTATGTCTACTTACTTCAACAGCTTTAGCGCAAAACAAAAATACACCGCCCGATAGTTTACAAACCGAAATATCAGAACCGGTTAACACTGAAGCCGATTCTCTAATTCCTACATCCTCTACTACTCCTGAAGAAATTATTGTAGCCGAAGAAACCGAAGCTACAGTTAACTCCCCTATCATCCCAAGTCAAGGCTTCTCATTTAGCAGTCTTTTACGAGGTGCTTTAGGAATGGTATCTTTAATTTTTATAGCCTTTTTATTTAGCAGTAACAGAAAAGCCATTAATTGGAAAATTGTTGGTATTGGCTTAGCTTTTCAGCTTTTAATAGCTTTTGGGGTTTTAAAAGTTGACTTTATAAAAACCGTTTTTGAATTTATTGGCGGACTATTCGTTTCGGTACTTGAATTCACCAGAGCCGGAAGTAAATTTTTATTTGAAGGATTGGTAGTCGACATGGATACCTTTGGTTACATTTTTGCCTTTCAGGTATTGCCAACTATCATCTTCTTTTCAGCATTAACATCTGTACTTTTCTATTTAGGTGTGATTCAAAAAGTAGTAAAAGGCATGGCCTGGTTACTCTCAAAAGCTTTAAAAATTTCAGGTGCAGAAAGTTTAAGTGTTGCCGGGAATATCTTTTTAGGTCAAACTGAAGCCCCGCTTTTAATCAAAGCCTATTTGGAGAAAATGAATAAATCTGAAATGCTTTTGGTTATGATTGGTGGTATGGCCACTGTTGCAGGCGCTGTACTTGCTGCATACATTGGTTTTTTAGGAGGCGATGACGAAGTGATGCGCTTATTCTACGCCAAACACCTTTTAGCCGCATCAGTTATGGCTGCACCAGGTGCGATTGTCATTTCAAAAATATTATATCCACAAACCGAAGATGTAAATACCGATGTTTCTGTTTCACAGGAAAAAATAGGAGCTAACTTTTTAGATGCTATTGCCAACGGAACCACCGAAGGTCTAAGACTAGCCGTTAATGTAGGTGGTATGCTTTTAGTTTTTGTAGCGTTCATTGCCATGTTTAATGGTATTTTAGGTTGGATTGGAGATATAACAACATTCAATTCCTGGGTTACCGATAATACAAGTTATCAAAGTTTATCTATTGAGCTGATTTTAGGCTACGTTTTCGCACCATTAATGTGGCTAATAGGTGTTGCACAAGAAGACATGATGATGATGGGACAGTTACTTGGAATCAAATTGGCTGCCAGTGAATTTATTGGTTACATACAGCTTCGTGATTTGAAAGATGCGACCAACGGCATTCATTTGACTTATGAAAAATCCATTATTATGGCGACCTACATGCTTTGTGGTTTTGCCAACTTCGCCTCTATTGGTATTCAAATAGGAGGCATTGGTTCTCTTGCTCCCGGACAACGTAAAACCTTATCAAAATTCGGAATGAAAGCTTTAATTGGAGGTACGATTGCTTCTTTAGTTTCAGCAACCATCGCCGGAATGATTATTGGTTAACAGCTACCTTTCTAACCGTTAATAACTTTAGAATAAATTAAGTATTTTTCAATCGGTTAGCATTCTGCTTTTTTCTATTTTTATCCCTTGAAAATACATCCGTTTTTTATCACGATGATTTTCATTGACCAATAACATTATGAAGCAATACCACGACTTAGTAAAACATGTTTTAGAACATGGCAATGAAAAAGGAGATCGTACCGGAACAGGTACAAAAAGTGTTTTTGGATACCAAATGCGATTCGATTTAAGTGAAGGTTTCCCAATGGTAACCACTAAAAAATTGCATTTAAAATCGATTATTTACGAACTACTTTGGTTTTTAAAAGGCGATACCAACATTAAATATTTAACCGAAAACGGCGTTCGCATCTGGAACGAATGGGCTGATGAAAACGGCGATCTTGGCCCAGTTTATGGTCATCAGTGGCGTAACTGGAACAGCGATGAAATCGATCAGATTAAAGAAGTTATAGACACTTTAAAAAACAGTCCGAACAGTCGTCGCATGTTAGTTTCTGCTTGGAACCCTTCGGTTTTACCAGATACCTCAAAAAGCTTCAGTGAAAATGTAGCTAATGGAAAAGCCGCTTTGCCTCCGTGCCACGCCTTTTTTCAGTTTTATGTAGCCAATGGTAAATTATCATGTCAACTGTATCAACGTAGTGCAGATATCTTTTTAGGTGTCCCTTTCAATATTGCATCTTATGCTTTATTCACCATGATGATGGCACAGGTTTGTGGTTACCAACCAGGAGAATTTATTCATACCTTTGGTGATGCACATATTTACAGCAACCATTTTGAGCAGTTGGAATTACAACTGTCGCGTGAGCCAAGACCATTACCAAAAATGAGATTAAATCCTGAAATCAAAGATATTTTCGATTTCAAATTTGAAGATTTCACTTTAGAAGATTACGATCCGCATCCACACATTAAAGGTGTAGTTGCAGTATAAAACATAAAAAGGCTTTCTTGTTAAGAAAGCCTTTTTTAATGTATTTTTTATCAATAAGCATTGGTTTTAAACCGTTACAACACTATTATCTGCAGCAGCATAATCACTCCATACATACCCATCTGCATCATCATCATTTATATAAGTGCCATCAACTACATATTTAAATTCGTAAGATCCGTCTTTGTCTAAATCAACAACGCCTTTAAAGGTTCCGTTTTTTAATTTTTTTAAAGGCATTGCCTTTGTATTCCACTCATTAAAGCTTCCTACTAAGGATACTTTTTTAGCGTCTTCAGCAAGAATTGAAAACGTTACTTTGCATACTGGTTTACTTTTTAAGTACTGTTTTGAAATAGCCATAATATAAGTTTTAGTGATTGTTATGCTAACAAAAATAACAAAGAATTTAACATAGATTACATTCTAACGTGCTTTAAGGCAAAGAATTATCAATTTATTAATAATGCCCTATACTAAATTTAAACCTCTTATTTTTCACCTAATAAATTTTATGTATTTGTCAGTTTAAAATGAATATTAATAACTGATTTTCAGTTTTATTGAATAACAAAACAGCAGAATATCGAATCACTGTCTCTTAAAAAAATAAAGAAAGGCAATTAAACAAAAAGCTTTAACTTTACTCCTGTGTAAAACAAGTATTATGTTTGGAAAAAAGACATCAAAACCTCAAATTGACAAAGAACAATTGGAGCTGATTGAAAACGCTCAAAGACGCATTAAAAAGAAAAAAGGGCTTTACAGACACTTTGTTATTTTTTTAATTGCTTCTGTATTTTTTATTATCGCCAATTTAGTTTTAGGTATTGGTAACGCCATAACACCACTCGGCCAAGATTGGTTTGTTATAGCTATTCTTATCTGGTTTTTCTTCTTTACTTACCATGTTTTCTCTGTATTTGTTACACACCGATTTATGGGTAAAGAATGGGAAAATGCACAATTAAACAAACTTGTAGCCAAACAAAAGGAACGAATTGAAAATCTTAAAGCCAGTTTGCCTTCCGACGAAAGTTTATTAAAAAAATTAAATCAGAAATTGACAAAAAACGACAACTTAACCATTATTGTTGCTGCAGCAGAAAACAATGCTATTGGAAAAGACAACAAACTTATCTGGCATATTAGCGACGATTTAAAACACTTTAAAAGCTTAACCAGCGGACACCATGTCATTATGGGGCGTAAAACTTTTGAAAGTTTCCCAAAACCACTACCTAACCGCACGCATGTGGTCATTACAAGACAAAGCGATTACGAAGTTCCTGAAGGCGTTATTGTGGTAAATAATTTAGAAGACGCTATTGCGGTAGCTAAAAACGACGACCAACCCTTTATTATAGGTGGTGGTGAAATTTACAAACAAGCTATGGAAGTTGCCGATAAAATTGAAATTACTCGTGTCCACGCCGATTTTGAAGCCGATACGTTTTTCCCTGAAATCGATTCAAACATCTGGCAGGAAACAGCTCATGAATTCCACCCAAAAAGTGAGAAAAACGAATATGATTTTACATTCTTAACATACCAAAGAAAATAAACAAAGCGTAAAACCTAAAGCATAATGGCTTTAACAAATTACAGTAATTTTAGGTAATTTGTTAAAGTCATATTTTTTTACTCATGCAACTAAAGGCCATTTTATTCTGTTTATTATTCATCATTATATCAGTGGAAGCGCAAACCGTTTCTGTCTCCATAAATAAAAATCAGGCTTATTTTACTCAAAGTAAAGACAGTATTCTTGCTTATCAAATTACTGAAAAATCATTAAACGGGAATTATAAACGAGCCAATTATATCCATCCGCTATATTCCTTAGACGGCGAAGTTTTAACCGAAGATTTTCCTGAAGACCATCTGCATCATCGTGGCATATTCTGGGCTTGGCATCAACTTTATATTAGTGATAAACGTATTGGCGATGGCTGGGAAATTGAAAATTTTAGCTGGGAAGTTTCTTCTGTAAAAGAAATTGAAAACCATAATAAATCTAAAACCATACAAACCGAAGTCTTCTGGAAATCGAATTTATGGTTAGATTCCGCAGGTAACGAAAAACCCTTTGTAAAAGAAACCACAAACATCACAGTTTATCCTAAAACCGAAAATTATCGCGCTATAGATATTGAAATTCGCTTACTAGCTTTAGAACCAAACTTACGTATTGGTGGTTCGGAAGACGAAAAAGGCTATGGCGGATTTTCTCCAAGAATAAAACTTCCTGAAGATATTACTTTCAGAAGTTGCAAGGGCAAAGTCACTCCCAAAAATCTTCCTATTAAGTCTGGAAACTGGATGGATATTTCCGGTACATTAGGTAAAAACTCATCACAAGCAGGGCTAACTATTTTGTGCCATCCTTCAAATCCTGGACAACAAAACCGATGGATTTTACGCCAAAAACGTAGTATGCAAAATGCTGTATATCCGTTTCCCGGAGCAGAAACTGTTCCATTATCAAATATCAAACCCACCATTTTACGCTACCGTTTACTTGTTCACAATGGAAATACCGAATCTTTAAATATTCCGAAACTTTATAAGGCTTATAAAAAACACACTAAAAGGCCGCATTAATACCTTTCAAGTATACTTTTTAAAAAAATCATGGCTATTTTCACTAATTTCGCAGTATGGTTAAAGAATTACAACTTCGTGTAACTCTTAAGGAAGAGGAACACCATGATATTTTGGTTATTAAATCGGCTCAAGCATTAGATGTCGACAAGGAAGATATTACAGGTGTTAAGGTGTTACGTAAATCAATTGACGCTCGTAAACCTAAAATTATTTTTAACTACAAGGTAGCGGTTTATATTCGTGAAGTGCTGCCAAAATCTTCCGAATATCAATTCGATTACAAAGATGTTTCGAAAGCCAAGCCTATCCATATTATTGGTTTTGGTCCTGCCGGAATGTATGCCGCATTGCGCTGTATTGAATTAGGTTTTAAACCTATTGTGCTAGAGCGTGGTAAAAACGTTCAAGACCGTCGTCGTGATTTACGAGCCATTAACCAACAACATTTTGTAAACGAAGATTCTAATTACTGTTTTGGTGAAGGCGGTGCCGGAACGTATAGTGATGGTAAACTGTACACAAGAAGTTTAAAGCGTGGTGATGTCCGTCGTATATTTGAAAACTTAGTATATCACGGAGCTACCGACCAGATTCTGGTAGACGCGCATCCACATATCGGAACCAATAAACTACCAAAAGTAGTTCAGAATATTCGTGAAACCATCTTAAAATATGGTGGTGAAGTCCATTTTGAAACACGAGTGACGGATTTCGTCATTAAAAACAATAAAATACAGGCCATTCAATTAAATGGAAATAATGAAATGCCTGCCGACCGTGTTATTCTGGCAACAGGACATTCAGCAAGAGACATTTTCTATTTATTACATGAAAAAGAAATTGCTTTAGAAGCTAAATCATTCGCTATGGGTGTTCGTGTAGAACATCCGCAGCATATTATTGACAGTATTCAATACCACTGTAGTGGCGAGCGTCACGAATTATTACCTGCAGCTTCGTATAGTTTAGTGCAACAGGTTAATGACCGCGGTGTATACTCTTTTTGTATGTGTCCTGGTGGTTTTATTGTTCCTGCAGCAACGGCTAACGGCGAAGTGGTAGTTAACGGTATGTCCCCCTCTAAGCGTAATAACTTATATGCTAATTCTGGTATTGTGGTTGAAATAGATGTGAACCGCGATTTACCTAAATACGAACAATTCGGTGCTTTAAAAGGCTTGGAATACCAAAAGAATCTAGAGCGTATGGCATTTACAGCTGGCGGAAGAAGTCAGGTCGCTCCTGCCCAACGTTTAACCGATTTTGTTGAAGGTAAATTATCGGCAGATTTAAACCCCACTTCTTATCAACCGGGGTTAAATTCAGCACCACTACATTCTTTAATGCCGAAATTAATTGGTAGCCGCTTAAGAAAAGGGTTTACTGCCTTCGGACAAAAAATGAAAGGCTATTATACAGCCGAAGCCAATATTGTTGGTGTTGAATCCAGAACCTCATCTCCAGTCTGTATACCTAGAAATGAACGCTTGGAACACCCGCAAATTCAAGGCTTATTCCCTTGTGGTGAAGGTGGTGGTTATGCCGGTGGTATCGTATCGGCGGCTATGGATGGTGAGCGTTGTGCCGAAGCTGCAATCACAGGCTTATAAAACAACACACTGAAATTCAACACAAAACGAAACAAAATTATCTTAGAAAAAATATTCCTATTTTTGCACCACTAAATTTTAAACACTTACAAATGAAAGCATATATATTTCCTGGTCAGGGCGCACAGTTTACAGGTATGGGGTTAGATCTTTATGAGAACTCCCCTTTAGCTCAAGAATTATTTGAAAAAGCCAACAGCATTCTTGGTTTTAACATTACTGATATTATGTTCGAAGGTTCTGCTGAAGATCTTAAGGAAACTAAAGTAACACAACCTGCTATCTTTTTACACTCTGTTATTTTAGCAAAAACTTTAGGTGCTAGCTTCAAGCCAGATATGGTTGCTGGACATTCGTTAGGTGAATTTTCAGCATTGGTTGCCAACGGTGCTTTAAATTTTGAAGACGGATTAAAATTAGTTTCTCAGCGTGCTTTAGCGATGCAAAAAGCCTGTGAGTTACAACCAAGTACTATGGCTGCTGTTTTAGGTTTAGAAGATTCCATCGTGGAAAACGTATGTGCTTCCACCGAAGGTGTTGTGGTTGCTGCAAACTACAACTGCCCAGGTCAATTAGTTATTTCTGGAGAAGTTGAAGCCATTAACAAAGCATGTGAAGCTTTAAAAGAAGCTGGTGCGCGTCGTGCGTTAGTTTTACCTGTTGGTGGTGCGTTCCACTCACCATTAATGGAGCCTGCTCGTGAAGAATTAGCAGCAGCTATTGAAAACACAACGTTTAGCAAACCTAACTGCCCTATTTACCAAAACGTAACCGCTAATGCCGTTATTGACGAGAACGCGATTAAAACAAATTTAATTTCTCAGTTAACAGCTCCTGTACGTTGGACGCAATCAGTACAACAAATGATTACCGATGGTGCTACGTTATTTACTGAAGTGGGGCCTGGTAACGTTTTACAAGGATTAGTTAAAAAAATTGACAGACAAGCTGAAACAGCTTCTGCAACCGCATAAGTCTAAAACAGACCTGTAGAAAATATTTAATAGATGAAGTTTACAAAACGTACCTTATACATTATTTTAGTGATTGTAGTTACGATTGCAGTCGATCAGATTTCTAAAGTAATTGTAAGAGGAAGTATTGAACCACGAACCGAAGTGAGTCCCGGAGAACGTATATCTGTAATTGGAGATATGTTTGTAATGATGAATGTTGAAAATACCGGAGCCTTTTTAGGAATGGGTAGTGATTTAAACCCCACGCTTAGACTTATTGTATTACTTATTTTACCAATTATTGTTTTAGGTTTTGTTTTACGTCATATTTTAAAAGATAAAACCATCGACCCTTGGTCGTTATTTGCTTTTGCCAGCATCATTGGTGGTGGTATCGCCAATGTTTACGACCGTATTGTTTATGGCTCAGTAACCGACTTTTTCTTTATTGATTTAGGAGGCGTATTTAGAACCGGAATCTTTAATATGGCCGATGTATCAGTTACAGCAGGCATGTTTATTCTGCTGTTTGCCAGTTTTAAAACCAAGAAAAAAACAATTACTGAATAATAACATTCAAATTGACAATAAAAAAAGGCTGCAATTAGTATTGCAGCCTTTTTTTATTTAACGATTAAGCTATTTACTCCTAACTTTCTTTTCCCAATTCCATGCAGAACGCATCGCATCGTCAAGGGATAATTCAGTTTTCCAACCTAATTCGTTATTTGCTTTATTGGTATCGGCGTACGCTGAAATAATATCACCCTCACGACGACCTACAACTTTGTATTTTAATTTTTCACCAGAAACACGTTCAAATGCCTGAACCACTTCTAATACAGAACTACCTTTCCCTGTACCTAAGTTAAAGGTTTCGTAGTTTTCTTTATTCTTTCCTTCTAACAAACGTTTTAAAGCAACCACGTGTGCCTTTGCTAAATCTACCACGTGAATATAATCGCGAATACAGGTCCCGTCTGGCGTTGGGTAATCGTCACCAAAAACAGATAATTCCTCACGAAGCCCAATAGCAGTTTGTGTAATAAAAGGCACTAAGTTTTGAGGTACGCCTATTGGAAGCTCACCAATTTCAACAGACTCATGTGCTCCTACCGGATTGAAATAACGTAACGCAATAGCTTTTATTGAAGGTGTTACTTTACATGTATCTCTTATGATTTCTTCACCAATTTGTTTCGTATTTCCGTAAGGCGACTCAGCTAATTTAACTGGTGCATTTTCAGTAATTGGCAATTCGTCGGCTTGACCGTAAACAGTACATGATGAACTAAAGATAAAAGCTGCAGATGGTAGCTTCTTTAATTCCTTTAGAATATAAACTAAAGTGCTGATATTGTTTTCGTAGTACAATAAAGGCTCCTGAACACTTTCGCCTACCGCTTTACTGGCAGCAAAATGAATCACGCCTTCTACATCGTTATGCTTCTTAAAAAACGATTCAACTCCAGTTTTGTCTTTTAAATCTAATTTTTCAAATACTGGTTTCTTTCCTGTAATAGCCGTAATTCCGTCTAAAACACTTTCAGATGAATTTGATAAATCGTCAATGATTACAACTTCGTAACCTTCGTTTTGTAATTCTACAACAGTATGGGACCCGATAAAACCTAATCCACCTGTAACTAAAATTTTACTCATTAATGTAGTTTATTATTGTTGATGTTATGTGTGCAATTTGCTCATCATCCAACTCGGTGTGCATTGGTAAAGAAATCACCTCTTTAACCAATTGATTTGTTACTACAAAATCAGCTTCATTATATCTCTCATCGGCATAGGCTTTCTGCTTATGAAGCGGAATTGGATAATAGACGCCGCAAGGTATAGAATTTTCATTTAAGTGCTTTACTAAACCATCTCTTTTTGCGCTATTTACACGTAAAGTATATTGATGAAATACATGACAATCACAAGTATCACAGATTTCCTTACAGCCATTGGATAATTTTGGTGTAATTATGTTATCGATACCCTCAAAAGCTGCATTATACTTTTTTGCTGAAGCTTGTCGTTTTTTATTATAGGTATCGAGGTTTGGCAACTTGGCATTTAATACTGCAGCCTGTATGCTATCTAAACGTGAATTTACACCGACCACATCGTGGTGATAACGCTCGTACATACCATGGTTTACTATACCTCTAATGATATGTGCTAATTCATCATCGTTAGTAAATATAGCTCCACCATCACCGTAACATCCTAAATTTTTTGAAGGAAAGAAAGATGTCGCTCCTACATGCCCTATAGTTCCTGCTTTTGCTTTTGTTCCGTTGCTATAGGTATAATTTACTCCAATAGCTTGCGCATTATCTTCGATTACAAATAAATTGTGAGCTTTAGCAATTTCCATGATAGCTTCCATATTTGTACATTGCCCGAATAAATGCACAGGAACAATAGCTTTTGTTTTTGGCGTAATTGCATTTTTAACGGCTTCAATATTAATATTGAAATCATCTTCATTTACATCAACCAATACAGGTGTTAACTGCAATAACGCAATCACTTCAACGGTTGCTGCAAAGGTGAAGTCGGCAGTGATAACCTCATCTCCTGGTTGCAACCCCAGTCCCATCATGGCAATTTGCAACGCATCAGTGCCATTTGCACAAGGAATAACGTGTTTTACACCTAAATAATTCTCTAAGTTCTTTTGGAATTCATGAACCTTTGGTCCGTTAACAAATGCGGTGGTTTCTAAAACTTCCTGTATCGAGACATTCACCTCATCTTTAATCTCATTATATTGACCTTTAAGGTCTACCATTTGAATACTTTTCATCTAAAAAAATTGTAACTTTTTACAAGGTTTAATAAAATTAGAAAGACACATTTTTACTAACACTTGTATTTGGAGTTAATAGACTACGAAATTACGAAATTAGTAAGCGGTAACCAATGAATTTATTTTAAAGAAATGTATTTTAGCACCAAACAAAAAAAGCATTGAGTTTTACTTACAATACAGGCATTACATTAGCACATTTTGGACTGATATGCGTCGCTCCTTTTAACCAAAAAATTAAGAAAGGTGTTGAAGGAAGACGTGAATCCTTCACTATTTTAGAAAAGCATATATCAGAAAAAGACAAAACGCTGTGGTTTCATTGTGCCTCTTTAGGTGAATACGAACAAGGGCTTCCGGCTTTTAAAGTACTCCGTAAACACTTTAAAAATCATAAAATCGTATTGACCTTTTTCTCACCTTCGGGTTACGAGATTAGAAAAAATTCACCTATTGCCGATGTTGTTGTTTATCTTCCTCTGGATGCAAAACAGAATGCTAAACGCTTTATCAATCTTGTACATCCGGAGCTTACCGTTTTTGTTAAGTACGACATCTGGCCTAATCATTTAAATGAACTTAAAAGAAAGCAATTACGCGTGATTCTTATTTCGGCAGCTTTTAGACCAAATCAATCGTATTTTAAATTCTACGGAAAACATCTGCGACAGGCTTTGTTTGCCTTTGAACATATTTTCACCCAAAATGAAGCTTCAAAAGAATTATTAAAATCCATCAATTATAATAACGTCACTGTTTCTGGCGATACGCGTTTTGACCGTGTGTCGAGTCAGTTAGAAATGGATAATACTTTAGATTTTGTTGAAGATTTTAAACAAGGTAAACTTTGTGTTGTGGCCGGAAGTACCTGGCCTGAAGGGGAAGCTTTACTAATTAATTATATTAATAATCATGCTTCAAAAGATGTAAAATTCATTATCGCTCCTCACAACATTAAATCTAACCAAATACATAATATTCAAGACAAGCTTAAAGTTGAAAGCGTTCTGTTTTCTGAAAAAGAACAACATGATTTAAAAACAGCGAAGGTATTTATTGTCAACACCATTGGTATTTTAACCAAAATTTATAGCTATGCAGATATTGCTTATGTTGGCGGCGCATTAGGGAATACAGGCTTGCATAACACCTTAGAACCTGCGGTTTTTGGCGTCCCGATAATCATCGGAAATATTTACGATAAATTTCCTGAGGCCCAGGCTTTAATTGACAATAAAGGTATGTTTTCTATTTCTTCCCAAGATGAATTCAATGATATTTTGACAGAACTTATTAAAGAGGATGCCAAGCGTAAACTCGCCGGAAACAACAACGCCACTTACATTAAAAATCATAAGGGTGCTGTTGATAAAATCATCAAGTATTTAGGATTCTAGTTTTTAAATTTTTAGTCAAACATCTATAAGGTGCTTTCTTCCGTATATAAAGCTAAACATTTAATATTTAGACATTAACCAGACATCTATTATTAAATTTAGTATATTTATAATCAACACCTAAAATCAAAAACTAATGAAAAAACTATTGTTAAGTACAGCCCTGTTATTAGCCCTAAGTTTAAGTTTCACCTCTTGTAGAGACACAAAAAAATCGGAATCTATTGAAGAAACCATGGAAAACGTTGGTGAGGCCTTAGATGATGCTGCCGATGATGTAAAAGAAGCTGCCGACGATGCCGTTGAAGCAACAGACGAAGCTATGGATGATGCAGGAAATGCTCTTGAAAAAGCCGCTGACGATATAGATAATATGGCTAATGATGCTGTTGATGCCACTAACGAAACACTTGACAAAGCCGAAAAAGCTGTTGATGATGCGGCCAAATCTACTGGAAAAGCATTGCAAGATGCCAGTGATGCCGTTGAAGAAAAAGTGCAACAAATTACAGACGAACACTACGAGAAAAAAGACTAATACAATCTTAGAATTAAAATAAAAAAGACTGCCGAAAAGCAGTCTTTTTTATTTGTTTAGTTTGCAAAAAGGAATATTAAATATATTGGTTAAGTATATTTTCAAACAACTCCTGTTTACCACTTTGTAACTTCAATTCACCATTATCCTGAGCGATTTGATATAAATCCTTAAGACTTAATTTTCCTTCTTCAAATGCTTTTCCTTTTCCTGAGTCAAATGAGGCATAACGCTCGGTTCTCAGTTTTTCATAAGGTGATGATGCAATGATTTTATCGGCTGTTAATAAAGCTCTAGCAAAGGTATCGGCTCCACCAATATGCGCCAAGAATACATCTTCTAAATCGGTTGAATTTCTTCTGATTTTAGCATCGAAATTCACACCACCTCCTTGTAAGCCACCAGCTTTTAAGAACACTAACATGGCTTCAGTCGTTTCTAAAATATTATTCGGGAATTGGTCGGTATCCCATCCGTTTTGATAATCTCCACGGTTAGCATCCAAACTTCCTAACATTCCGGCTTTAGCTGCCACTTCAATCTCATGTTGAAATGTGTGTTGCGCCAACGTAGCGTGATTCACTTCAATATTAATTTTGAAATCTTTATCTAAACCATATTCCTTTAAGAAACCAATAGCTGTAGCTGTATCGAAATCATATTGATGTTTCATGGGTTCCATTGGCTTTGGCTCTATAAAGAAATTCCCTTTAAATCCTTGGGCTCTGGCATAATCTCTTGCCATAGTTAAAAACTGTCCCATATGGTCTAACTCGCGTCCCATATCGGTATTCAACAGACTCATATAACCTTCACGACCACCCCAGAAGACATAGTTTTCTCCGTTTAAAGCAATAGTTGCGTCTAAAGCTAATTTTACCTGTCCACCAGCACGAGCTACGACATTAAAATCTGGGTTAGTCGCTGCACCATTCATATAACGTGGATTAGAAAAACAATTTGCCGTTCCCCAAAGTAACTTAACACCTGAAGCTGCTTGCTTTTCTTTTAAATAATCGGTAATAGTTGCCAATCTGCTTTCTAATTCACCAAATGAGGCGCCTTCACGCACCAAATCAACATCATGAAAGCAGTAATAACCAAATCCCATTTTTGTAATGAATTCGAATGCCGCATCAGCCTTATCTTTAGCTGCCTGAATTGGATCTGAAGAATTATCCCATTCAAAACTCATAGTATCTGTACCAAACGGATCTCCTCCCTTAGCGCAGAACGTATGCCAATATGCTATCGAAAATTTGAACCATTCTTTCATAGTTTTTCCAGCAACTACCTGATCCGGATTATAGTATTTAAACGCTAACGGATTATCAGACTCTTTTCCTTCAAACTTAATTTCTGGAATACCTTTGTAGTATTCTTTGTTACCTATTAATGCCATTGTATTTATTGTTTATTTATTTTGTAATATTATTTCTAATTCTTTTTTCCAATTATTATACGCTTCCTGATAAACCTCTTTATTTTTAAGCGGTTTGTAGGTCATTATATAATCGTTTTCGATAATTCGTTTACCAAAAGTTTCAAAATCACCTTTGTGTAAATCGGCTGCGCGAGCGGCGCCAATCGCGCCGGTAGTATTATAAATTTCAATATCCTGATCGATTAAAGTTGCTACGGTATTAGCAAAAATCTCTGAACGATATAAATTATCGTTTCCTGCTCGAATAACAGTTGGTTTTATACCATCGGACGTTAAAATTTCCATGCCATATACAAAGGAAAAAGCAATACCTTCCAGTGCTGCACGACACAAATGCCCTTTATGATGATTATTTAAATTGAGGTTTAAAATACGTGTACCAATGTCTTTGTTATTTAACATCCGCTCAGCTCCATTTCCAAAAGGAATTAAGCAAACACCATCGGACCCAACAGGAATTTTGTTAGCCAAAATATTCATCTCTTCATAGGAGCTCACAGCCAAATTGTTTAATAGCCAACGATACTGAATACCGGCACCATTTATACAAAGTAATTTTCCTATTCTAGCCTCTTCTCCCTTGTTATAATTAACATGAGCGAAGTTATTAACGCGCGAGCTTTCCTTAACAGAAAGGCTATTTGTAATCGCATAAACAACACCAGATGTTCCCCCTGTTGAGGCCACATCTCCCGGATTAAATACATTTAATGACAAGGCATTGTTAGGCTGATCTCCGGCACGATAATAAATTGGTGTTCCTGCCAAAATTCCACTTTCCATTTCGCCTTGTTTCGACACAATCGATTGTGTTTCAAAAGTTGAAACAATATCTGGAATCAGGTTTTTATCTATACCGTAATGCTCTAAAAGAATATCGGCTATGTTATCGGTTTTGAAATCCCAAAAAATGCCTTCTGACAATCCTGAGATGGTTGTATTTATGGTATTCGAAAATTTGTAAGCGATATAATCACCAGGCAACATGAACTTATAAATTTCATTGTAAATTTCAGGTTCATTGTCTTTTACCCATTTTAATTTTGAGGCTGTAAAATTGGCCGGTGAATTCAGTAAACTAGTACCGCAGGTTTCCTCGCCGATGGTCTGAAACGCTAAATTCCCAATGTCTACGGCTCGACTATCGCACCAAATAATACTTTTTCGCAGTGGTTTACCGTCTTTATCTACTACCACCAAACCGTGCATTTGATATGAAATACCAATGCCTTTAATTTGATTGGCTTCTATATGATTTTCCGATTTCAATCGAGAAATCGCACGACATACATGCTGCCACCAATCGTCTGGGTGTTGTTCTGCCCATCCATTTTTTTCGGCATACATGCCCATCTCATCTTCGGGCTCCTGCACGACACCTATGCTTTTACCGGTTTCTGTTTCTACCAGTGCCGCTTTTATGGATGAACTTCCTATGTCTAGTCCTAAATAATACATATTATAATGATTCTCTTAATATTAATTGTGTTGGTATATAGGTTTGTATTTTTTTTTCTTCATTTATAAAACCTGCTGCGGTTGCTCCCATCGCTTTAAAATCGGTTGATATTACCGAAATACCTTTGTAAATAAATGGTTTCATCGGGGTTTCGTTGTAAGATAAAAAGCCGACATCGGTTCCTGGCTCAAAGGTTTTAGCTCGGCACTGCTCTAGAAACACACCCAAAATGCGATCGCTAACACTAATGTATGCGTCACCTTTAGTAACTTTAAAATCTTCAATCTCGGTAATCACCTTGTATTTTAAATGATGAGACTCACAGAACTTTTTAAAATAAGTTACTGTTTCTGAAGGGTGCTTAGTAAAACTTGGATACAAAAATACCAAGCGTTTGTAGTTTTTAAACGCAGTAATGGCAGGTTCTAAAGCTTCAAAAAAAGATTTCCCAAAATCCTGAAATACATAATTATTATCATCGTCCGCAAAAATATTCCAGTCTATTAATAACAATTTATCCTTATCGAATTCTGATAATACCCCTTTTACTTCTTTATGATTAAAACTCATCACCACATACTTGAAATATTTCCCTTTACTATTTTGCAAAATGGTTTTAAAATTGTTGATATTATAATGATGAAACTGCACATCGACAATGACGTTTTTTGGCAAATTATTTACAAATGCGTGATACAAAACTTCCTTATAAGCCTTAAACGTATCTAAAACCAACAGAACTTTTCGGGTATCATTGGCTACAAAATAACCTTTATTCGGCACTGATTCAATAACTCCGTTATCCTTTAAAATAGAATAAGCTTTGAACACCGTATCTCTGGACAAGCTATAGTCCTTAACTATACTATTCACCGAAGGTAAGGGATCTCCACTGCCTATGGTATTATTCGCCAAAGCATCATTTATAGCATTAACCAACTGCTGGTATTTAGGTATATCGCTATTAAAATTTAAATCAAAAATCATTAACCGTTCTGTTCTGTTCTGGTTTGTAAAAATAACTAATTTTTTAATATGAAAACAAAAAAGGGAACTATTTTAACAATAGTTCCCTTTTTAGAATAAGTTACACTTACCTCTTAACGATAATATACCGATAGGGCATTAAAAGATTCAGAGACATGCGACTTAGAGCTCCATGTTAGCTGAAACGGGTTTTGCACTTGGTTTTTATTAGAAATATAAACTTTTATTGGGTGAATTCCTTTTTCAAGAATCATCTCAGTCATTTTCATCGTTCCGGGTGTATAGCCGTAATCCGCATCAAATAAAATAGCGTCGTGAAAACGCACTAAACCTTTATCAATTGCACTAAACTGAAACGTA
Source organism: Aestuariibaculum suncheonense (assembly GCF_014596935.1). GTDB lineage: Bacteria > Bacteroidota > Bacteroidia > Flavobacteriales > Flavobacteriaceae > Aestuariibaculum > Aestuariibaculum suncheonense. Next base: position 357,810 of record NZ_JACVXC010000004.1, read on the forward strand.
TAGCTTCCCGTACTAGGAATATCAATATATCCTTCAAATAGGAATAAGTCCTCCTCAGTTTTTTTAAAATTCATCTTATCCAGTTTTGAAACCTTGCCGGACTTAACGGCTGACATAAAACTTAAATTTGGTAGCCAAGGATAGTGCCCGTCGAACGCTTTCCAGTTCCAACCTTTTTTACGCACTTGCATTGACAGTGCCGGCACCGGAGCGTCATCATAAGGACGTTTTGCCTGAGCATCAGTACGACGAATACGCAATACTTTATCTTTCATGTATTGCTGAACCTCAGCAAGCGAATCTTCTCCTGCTAAATTATGAGATTGGTGTGTGTCGATAATCACATCATAAATTTCGAAATCGTCTTCTGCCGATTGAATGTTATAACGAATACCTACCAAATCTCCTTTTCGAATCATTTGCATTTGCTTGCGAACCCGATTACGATTATTTGGTGAAAATTCTTGAAAATCGGGGGTCTTACCAGGAAAAACATATTCTGAATACACTAAGGATTCCTGCTGATTCCCTTTTCCTGTTAATGCCGGTAAAACAGAAATCCCATCACTGTAGGCTGGTGCTGGAAAACCTGCAACCTCTGTAAACGTCGCCAACCAATCATAAGAAATACTTGGCTCATCTACTTTGCTGTTTTCAGGAATATGGCCGGGCCATCTCGCAATTAAAGGCATGCGCTCTCCTCCTTCTAACACATCTCGCTTTACACCATCAAACGGGCCAAAACTATCAAAAAAATCAGGATTATTGGGCACATAACCTTTAGGCAAATACGATTCCGTGGAAGGCCCGTTGTCTGAAGTGAAAATCACCAAAGTATTGTCATCAATTTTCAAATCTTTAAGCAACTGAATCACATCTCCAACCGCATCATCAATTCGTCTCACACTGGTTGCATAACGTTTATAAGTTTTAGGCCACTCTACTTCGGGGGTATCACCATTATTATCGTCGTCGTAAGTTGCTTTAGCATATTCTGGATGCATGTACGAATCTGGTGCTCCGGATGCAGTATTAATCATTTGCCCTGATTTTCCTGTCCATTGTAAACCACCATGAAGTCCACCACCCTTGGGATACTTCTGAGTAGGCAATTCTAATACAGCATGAGGTGTATCATAAGCCAAATACATTAAAAATGGTTTCTCTGCTTTTGTCTGCTCCACAATCCATTTTTTAGCCACAGCGGTCCATAAATCGGTAGTATAGCATTTATCTAAACCTGCAGAGACTTCCTTATCGTTCTCCCAGACTTCCTTTTTACCTCGATAAATACCTTCTACGGGATAATGTTCATGTCCATCGACGTGACGCATATATCCATAAAAATAATCGAAACCTCTTTTATTTGGAGCACTTGGCCAATCTTCAACATCACTACCTTGTAATCCCCACTTACCTATTGCTGCTGTCGTATACCCCATTTTTTGAGCCACATTTCCAATCGTGTAATTATCGGCTAAAGCCTTATCAAACTGATTGTCTCGAACATTGGCATGACCTTGTGACAATCCAGTCAACAAAGAGCTTCTTGAAGGGGCACAAACTGGAGCGGCTGCATAATGCTGAGTAAGCATCGCTCCTTCATGAGCCATTTTATCGAGATTAGGAGTGCTTGTCCATGGCTGTGATCGTTCTCCTTTGGCCTTTCGTTGATTCTGATAAAAGACACCAATATCACCATAACCTAGATCATCAGTTAAAATAAAAATGATATTGGGTTTTGAAGCATTTTTCTGCTGTGCTTTTACCGAGGAGGAATATAAATATATTGCAAAAACACCGGCTAAAAAACTAAATTTATAAATTCGTATCATCCCTTTATTTTTTAAATGTAAACAGTAATTGCTCCAACATTTTCTAAAGAAGATTTTGCCTTAATTTCTTTTTTTAGTTCGTTATCAATTAAAAACTGAATAGTGTAATTGCTCTCTTTGTAAACTTTAGGTAAAAATATCTTATTGGCAAGCGGTAATGAATATACCAACTCCCCCTGCTCGTCAAGCACTCTAACAATTGGCAACACATCTGATGCTATATTTAATTCCGGAAGGACAAATTTGGCTTTTTTAAATAATTGATCTTCCTGTGTTACTGTAATAGGCCATCCGGGATATTGGGCATCTGCCTGACTAACGTCTTTAAACCTTTGATAGCAAGAACTGGTAATGGTTCGCTTCTTTTTATTTACTGAAACCATACCAAACCCCGTTGATCTATTATACAAAATAGCCGGCTCTTTGTGATGATTGTAAGGATTTGTTACGGCATGAACAGATATTTTATTTCCGAATCCATCTTCAAAATCTCCTTTGTATGCGGGATTTTCAACCGAATGATTAGATGCATTTACTGGTGGCCAAAAACGACGAGGCCAGATGTTATTAAGTGCCGGTCCTGTAAAAGCAAAACCACTATCGCCGTGTTCTTCAATTCCATATTGCACAAAGGTTCCTAAATGCTGATCGCCTGCAATATGAAATGTAAATCCTTTACGAATAATCTCTAAGGTTTCATCGCGCTTTTTTTGGGGCCATCCGTTAGAATCCATATCCTTTGTAAAATCATCCCCTTCAATGTATTCTCCTTTTTCAGGTACTCGTAAACTAGGCACCATATCATCACTTGTTGCTCCTTTAGGAAGAGTTGCGATGGTTGCAAAATTGGTTTGTGATAACAAGATTTTCATTTGGGTGTTGTTAGACCAATCGTCTACCCAGTTTTTCAAAAAGGTTTCCTGTCTTTCACCTAACAATTCAGCATCAATATCTCTGTGTTTTTTAATGTCGAATTCTGTATTTCTTATGAAGCCATTAAATATATCGGCTTCTTCAGGAAGCACTGTTTTGGGTGCCGATTTAAATTTTCTATCTTCTAAAATTGCAAAACTTACCCCGGCATAATCCCATTGGGTATAATATACATTAATCCCCTGTTTTACAGGTGTTGCATCGTAAGGATCAGGAAGGTGTCCTGTTTGCGTAAATTGTGCCATATTTACCCAATCAGCATCCATTTTGTAGCCGCCACTATCCTGAGCTATAGAGCCAAAACCTGAAGAGGTATCGGCGTGACTTCCACCGCATCCCCAAAGGTTGCCGTGAAACACGTCATGATCGTCTGTAATAATACCACAAGGGTGGTGACGAAATACTTCGCGATACGACCAACCAAACATCATCCATTTTCTTAAGAAATCTAAACAACGTTTATCGTAATCGCCTTCATATTGCACACCATAACCTCCAGTACCCTCATAAAACTGATCGCCTAAAAACACACAAACATCGTATGATAACATATCTAAATTATCTACAATATCCTGATCTGGGAATCCGAAGTGCATATTACAATTTAGGACGGCTATATTAAGCTCTTCTTTATCTTTAGGTTCTGCTTTAACTGTACCTTCATAATAGTAACGCTTAATGCCATTGGACTGCGGAAGTTCTGCACAAACACGATATGGTATATCGGTCTCCTCATTCCAGTCCTCGATTTCAAAAAGTTTATTTCTTCCGCCGTTAATTAATTCACCTTTAGAAATAGTTTTCCACACGCCATCTTTAAATATTTCAAGGGCAACAGCGTGTCCTTCTAAACTTTCAAAAGGAGAACATTGAGCCATTAGCTTTAATTTTCCTTTATTTAAAGTATACTGTGCAAAACAAATTGGACCGAATAACTGAGTTTCGTTTTCCTGAAGCGCATTACCCTCTACTTTCCAATCACTAAAAGAACAACTCGATTTTTCTTCAACTTTTCTTCCTGAATCGATATTTGCTAACAAAGCAAATGTGCCTGCTAAATCTTTGTTTTTAACATTCAACTTAGAACTTTCAAATAGTTCTTTATTGTTTTCTGGATTTAATATGCGAACAACTAAAGTTTGCTCATCATTCTTTAAAGGCTTTGTTTTAATATGTAATTTAAAAGTCTTCGGAATTTCAGAAAACGGCGTTTTAATTTCTTGCTTACCAACCTGAAGTTGCCCTTTGGTATTCAACCCTACTTCAAGACCTTTACCAAAAACAGCTGCTGAACGATAATCGTCAAAATTTCCTTTTGCCCCTAATAACATTCCAACACAACCTTTATCAAAGGTTCCTAAATCCGGATGTTTTATAGCAATAGTCACTTCTAAATCTAAAGCCGAATCGCCATGTTGATGCATTACAGTTAACAAATGTAGATTTCTTTCTTTTCCTACCACCACACATTCCACAGCACCATTACGTATTTCCCAATCCTGCAAGCGGTTTCCCCAATATTCGGGTCCGGCCCATTTCATATCCTTAAATTTATCCCACTGACTTTTAAACTTAACTTTCTTTTTAGCATCCCACAACTCTTCGATATATGGAGACAAACCATAACTGGAAAATGCCATCGGTAAAACCGAGCCCAAAACTATGGTTTTTAAGTATTCTCTACGTTTCATAAAATATATTTGACAAAATGAATTATAAAAATTTATGCGATGTGCACCATTTAACAAAATTCAGTAATTTAAAATGAAATCTGTATTATTTTTTAAGCGAATAAAGGGGACATTTTTATCAACTTCAGACACATAAAAATATAACATCATTAAATAACAAAAAGTTACAAGATTACTTATTTTTTTTAATGACTCACAACATAATAACTTCTCGAAAAAGTAAAACCCTTAAAATTTGTCGTGATAATATCATTTTGAACATTAATACACACCTAAAGGAATGATTAAATACAGGATGTAAAAGGAAAGTGTTTAAAACAAAAAAGCCTCTACGAAAATCGTAAAAGGCTTTAGTACTGAAGGCGGGACTTGAACCCGCACGAACTAATGTTCATTGGATTTTAAGTCCAACGTGTCTACCAATTCCACCACTTCAGCATGGTATATTTTTTTGAAAGTCTCAGAGCGAAAGACGGGATTTGAACCCGCGACCCTCACCTTGGCAAGGTGATGCTCTACCCCTGAGCTACTTTCGCAGTCTTTATTATGAACGTACAATATTGCTATTGCGGGTGCAAATTTACTATAATTATTAAAAGTAAAAAGTTTTTTAGTTATTTTTATTTACATTTTTCTAAAAAGCATCATTCTTAAACACTCAGCAAATCTAAAACAGCAAGATTTTAAGCAACAAAAAAGCCTTTACGAAAATCGCAAAGGCTTTAGTACTGAAGGCGGGACTTGAACCCGCACGAACTAATGTTCATTGGATTTTAAGTCCAACGTGTCTACCAATTCCACCACTTCAGCATGGTATATTTTTTTGAAAGTCTCAGAGCGAAAGACGGGATTTGAACCCGCGACCCTCACCTTGGCAAGGTGATGCTCTACCCCTGAGCTACTTTCGCAGTC
>NZ_JACVXC010000004.1:363280-394927 GCF_014596935.1 Aestuariibaculum suncheonense
GAGCGAAAGACGGGATTTGAACCCGCGACCCTCACCTTGGCAAGGTGATGCTCTACCCCTGAGCTACTTTCGCAGTCATTTATTATGAACGTTACCCGCTTTAACAGGCATGCAATTCTTGATTGCGGTTGCAAATTTAGTACATTTATTAGAAGTACAAAGTTTTTTTTCGAAAAAAAATAAAAAAAGTTTTAAGCCTGCTTCTTTTTAACCAACATGCGTTTAATTTCATTTAATTTCATCAACGCTTCAACTGGCGTAAGTGTATCAATATCAGTTTCTAATATTTCTTCTTTTATATTTTCAAGTAACGGGTCGTCTAAGTTAAAAAAGCTTAATTGCATCTCATTTTCCATAGACTTCACCTTCTCGGTAAGCTCTTCACTGGAATGCGATTTCTCTAATTTCTTTAAAACCTGATTAGCGCGACGTAAAACCTGTTGTGGCATACCTGCCATTTTTGCTACGTGAATACCAAAACTATGCTCACTTCCGCCTTCAACAAGTTTTCTTAAAAACAACACATTGTCTTTTAATTCTTTAACTGACACATTAAAGTTTTTAATGCGTTTAAAGGTTTCGGTCATTTCATTTAACTCATGGTAGTGCGTTGCAAACAAGGTTTTTGGTTTTGCCGGATGCTCGTGTAAATACTCGCTGATTGCCCAAGCAATAGAAATACCATCGTAAGTACTGGTACCACGACCAATTTCATCTAACAACACCAAACTACGTTCTGAAATATTATTCAAAATAGAAGCCGTTTCATTCATCTCCACCATAAACGTCGATTCGCCCATCGAGATATTATCACTAGCCCCCACTCTGGTAAAAATCTTATCGACCAAACCAATACGGGCTGATTGTGCCGGAACAAAACTTCCCATTTGCGCCAACAACACAATAAGTGCTGTTTGACGTAAAATAGCCGACTTACCAGACATGTTAGGCCCTGTAATCATAATGATTTGCTGAGAGGTTCTATCTAAAAATACATCGTTAGAAATATAAGCTTCACCTATTGGCAATTGCTTTTCAATAACTGGATGACGACCGTCTTTAATTTCTAAATCGAATGATTCTTCGATAGTTGGGTACACATAATTATTGTCTTTGGCTAATTGAGCAAAACCACACAAACAATCTAACTGGCCAACTAAAAAAGCATTCTGTTGTACTGGTTTTATATACTGATTCATCCAGCCCACTAACTCCCCAAACAACTGTTGCTCGATAGCCAATATACGATCTTCAGCACCTAAAATTTTAGCTTCATATTCTTTTAATTCTTCAGTAATATAACGTTCGGCATTCACTAAAGTTTGTTTTCTAATCCAATCTTCCGGCACTTTATCTTTATGTGTATTGCGTACTTCAATATAATACCCAAATACATTATTCGATGCTATTTTTAAAGAGGTAATTCCTGTACGCTGACTTTCACGTTCGAGCATATCATCCAAATAATCCTTCCCCGATTTAGACAGATTTCGTAGCTCGTCTAATTCCGCAGAAAACCCTGCAGCAATGGTACTTCCTTTTAATATGTTTACCGGCGCATCTTCATTAAGCATCTCCTTAACTTTTTCACGAAGTACATCACAACTTTGCAGATTGTCGCCAATAATTTTCAACGATTCATTCGAACTATTAGCCGCTACCGATTTTATAGGAACAATAGCTTCCAACGAATTTTTAAGCTGAATAACCTCTCGAGGGCTAATCTTTCCTGTAGCGGTCTTAGAAATTAAACGTTCTAAATCACCAATATGCTTAATTTGATTTTGTATTTTTTGATGTACCGATGCTTCTTTGGTTAAATAGTCAACCACCTCATGGCGCTGTTTGATTTTACCAATGTTTTTCAACGGCAAAGCTAACCAACGTTTTAACATACGCCCACCCATTGGCGAAATGGTTTTATCGATAATATTTAGAAGTGTTACCGCATTATTATTTGTAGAATTGTAAAGCTCTAAATTTCTAATTGTAAACTTATCCATCCACACATAATCGTCTTCAGCAATTCTGGAAATGGATGTAATATGCTGCAATTTATTATGCTGTGTTTCGGCCAGATAATGTAAAATCGAACCCGATGCAATAATGCCTTCATACAAATCTTCAACCCCAAAACCTTTCAAAGTTTTAGTATCGAAATGCTTAGTTAAAGTTTCGTAGGCGTAATCTGTTTGATACACCCAGTCTTCCAGATAAAAGGTATGAAAATCGTTTCCGAAGGTCTCATTAAACAACATGCGTTTTTGCTTCGATACCAACACCTCACTCGGACTAAAATTCTGAAGCAATTTATCGACATACTCGCCATTTCCCTGAGACGTTAAAAACTCACCCGTAGAAATATCTAAAAATGACACACCAATTTGCTTTTTATCGAAATACACCGAACACAAAAAATTGTTCGATTTAGACACCAATACCTCATCATTTAGTGCCACCCCTGGTGTTACCAATTCGGTTACGCCACGCTTTACAATGGTTTTAGTTTGCTTTGGATCTTCCAACTGATCGCAAATCGCCACACGCTGCCCTGCCTTTACCAATTTAGGCAAATAGGTATTTAAGGAATGGTGAGGAAATCCGGCCAAAGCGGTTTCGGTCTCACTTCCAGCGCCACGTTTTGTTAATATAATCCCTAATATTCCGGCTGCTTTTACGGCATCATCTCCAAAGGTTTCATAAAAATCGCCCACACGAAATAACAATAAAGCATCAGGGTATTTTGCTTTAATGCTATTGTACTGCTTCATTAACGGAGTTTCTTTTTTTGCGTTCTTAGCCAAGGGTAAGTAGTTTTTTAATGTTATTTTTGCCTTTATTGTAGGAGTGCTAAAGTAGCATAATTTTAGTGGTTTTTGATATGGAAACGCTATAAGTTATCTACAGAATATTGACATCAAAAACGATCATGCGTAAATTAAAAAACAGCGAATTAGACAGATTGAGTGTTGAAGATTTTAAACAGGTTGAAAAAACACCCATCATTATTGTCTTAGACAACATTAGAAGTTTGAATAATATCGGATCGGTTTTTAGAACCAGCGATGCCTTTTTAATTGAAAAGATTTATTTATGCGGCATCACGGCAACCCCGCCACATAAAGACATTCATAAAACGGCATTAGGAAGCACCGATACCGTAGACTGGGAATACGTTGAAAACACTATAGATTTAATTGATCGTTTAAAGGCTGAAAACGTTAAAATTTGTTCTATCGAACAGGCTGAAAACGCCACCATGCTTAACGACTTTACTCCTGAAGCCAATACCAAATACGCTTTAGTTTTTGGTAACGAAGTCAAAGGTGTGGCTCAAAAAGTGGTATCGGCAAGTGACATGGTGATTGAAATTCCTCAATATGGCACAAAACATTCCTTAAATATTTCGGTAAGTTGCGGTGTCGTCGTTTGGGATGTGTTTAGTAAACTTAAAAATGTCTAGTAAAAAACAAAAACAACCTTGGCCTACCAAAGCGGTAATGCACCAGATATACGAGATGAACCTTTGGGGTGGACAAAAATTTGATTTCTACTCTGGAGAAGGCTCACACAATCCAGAGATTATAAATCCTTATTTAAACGCTGTTATTTCATTTTTAAATTCTCACCATAAGAAATTAACGGTTTGCGATTTAGGTTGTGGCGATTTTAATATCGGTAAACACCTTGCTGAGTACTCCAGCAAATATATCGCTATAGACATTGTTGAAAATCTTATTAACAGAAACAAAAAGCTATTCAAAATAGACAACCTAGAGTTTCTGTGCTTAGATATCGCAAAAGATCAACTACCTAAAGCCGATTGCATTATACTCAGGCAAGTTTTACAACATTTATCTAATTCAGAAATTCAAAACATTATAAAAAAACTAGACGCTTATAAATACATTATTCTAACCGAACACATTCCTTTAGGTGAATTCACCCCAAACAAAGATATTATTTCTGGCCAAGGTATTAGACTAAAACAGAACAGTGGTATAAGTATTACTGAAGCACCTTTTAACTTTAAAATTAAACACCAGAAACAACTTAGTGAACTCATAGTAAATGACCAGAAGGAACGTATTGTAACCAATTTATACGAAATATATTGACTAACAAGCAACCCTAACGTTTTCATTTCCCGCAGTATTTTAAAACTAGAAAACACAGGACCATATACTTGATATTCATGTAAGAGCAACCGTTTTATAAAAAATACTGAAGCTTTCTCGTTAAAATTTCCAAATGAGAAAATCACACTGAATAATACTAAACTTGTTAAATAATAATTTTCTTACTATTACCCTTGCTGTTTCTTAAATGAATTATTATGTTTTATTTTCAATCAAAAATCATCATCAATAATGAAACTATTAAAATCAATCCTACTTATTTTAGCCATTTCTTTATTTTCAAACTGTCAAATTGAAAAAGAAACTAAAGACACAACAATAACTGTATGTGAACTCATTGGAAACTGGACATTATAAAACAATTCGGGCACTACTAATGAGATTCAGAAAGTAAAATTTAATGATGATTTTACCGCTGAAATCACTTTTAATGACGGTTCTTCAACAAAAACCATTCAAGGCAATTGGCAATTAAATAAACCTTTACAAATAGGAACCAACCATGTAAATGTCACTTTAAAATCTGACGTAATGCTTCATTTCAATGATAATGAAAATGAATATGAGAGCAATAATCATACAATTATGTTAAACGCCGAAAAACTTGATAACAAAACGATTCTAACTTCGCACAACTTGACACTTTCAAAAAGTTAATTAGAAAAAATCTCTTGTAACACCCACAAATAATCTTCACGATTATTCACAAAGTCTTTACTAGAAATATCAATAATTTTTACGTTAAAATCACTTTGCGTTTTTAAAAAATCCATATAGCCAGTGTTTATTTTTTCAAGATATTCATCGGCAATATTCTGTTCGTAATCGCGCCCGCGCTTTTTAATATTTTGTTGCAAACGTTCAGTATTTTGATAGAGATACACATACAAATCGGGCTTACGCAATTCTTTATACATCAGGTAAAACAGCTTGCGATACAGGTTAAACTCATCTTCCTGCAAAGTGACTTTCGAGAAAATAAGCGATTTAAACACATCGTAATCGCTCACAATAAAATCTTTAAACAAATCGAGCTGAGATAAATCGTCACTGATTTGCTGATACCTGTCGGCTAGAAACGACATTTCCAAAGGAAATGCATAGCGGCTGGCATCTTTATAAAACTGTGGTAAAAACGGATTATCAGCAAAACGTTCTAAAATCAGTTTGGCATTAAAATCGTTTGAAATTTTTGTTGCCAAACTTGTTTTCCCGGCACCAATATTACCTTCAACAGCAATATAATTATACTTTGAAAAATCGAAAGCGACACTTGGGTTTTGCAAAACCTCAGCTATCGGCTCTAAAACCGATTCATCATTACATTCTTCTAACAATGTATTAATCGTTTTTTTAAAAACAGGATGCTCCACTTTCGATGCTATATCATTAAGCGGCAACAACACGAACTTACGCTTTTGCATTTCCGGATGTGGCACGATTAGAGTTTCGGTTGTAATAACTTCATCTTGTACCAAAATAATATCCAAATCTATGGTTCTTGCTTCATAAGCATTCGGATTGGTTCGTAAGCGTCCCAACTCAATTTCAATTGCCAATAGAATATCTAAAACCTGTTGAGGCTGTAAATCGCTTTGCAACGTTAAACAACAATTATAAAAGTCGTCGCTTTCAAAACCAAAAGCAGGTGATTGGTACACTTTAGAAATCTGCTTAATTGCACCAATACGCTGATAAATTAAATTTACCGCTTTTTGCAAATGACTAAGTCTATCGCCTTTATTGCTGCCTAAAGCAATATGAAATGTTTTGGGTCGCATCATAACTACCGGCAAAATAACTAAAACAAATTTTATTACTTTATATTTACTATTCCTATTTATTCACAAATTACATGACTTTAAAAGACAAACTCGCCGCCCAACGTATTTATATGCTTTTAGGAGCTTTGTTTATTACCTCCTTAGTAGTGTCTAACTTAATTTTTCAGAAGTTTTTTTATTGGTATCCGTTTGATATTGAAATCTTCGGATCTAAACTATTTGAAATTTCGGTGGGCATTTTGCCTTACCCCATTACCTTTTTAATCACCGATTTAATTAGTGAAATTTATGGTAAAAAACGAGCTAACCAAGTCGTTGTTGCCGGTATATTTGCTTCGTTATTTTCATTGCTGATAGTTTATGTGTCCAGCATTGTACCAGCCACCAGCTGGTCGCCTGTAGGAGACCAAATGTTTACAACCGTTTTTGGAAATACCGTACTCGCCGTTTTTGCCAGCATGATGGCTTACCTTTTTGCTCAGTTTATTGATATTCAAATTTATCATTACTGGAAAAGTTTAACTAAAGGCAAACATTTGTGGATTAGAAATAACTTTTCAACATTCATTTCTCAATTTGTCGATACCTTTACTGTGGTAGGGTTACTGTGCGTTTTTCACATCATTTCCTGGGAAAACTTTTTAGGACTTATCCTTTCCGGATTCCTTTTTAAAGTCTTAATAGCCATGTGCGATACGCCATTTATGTATTTAGGCGTTTATCTGTTTAGAAAACGCTTTAACTTAAAGGTGAACGAAGAAATTCTTCTACTGTAATTTTATAGAAAACTTAACGAATAAAATGCTTGTTTTCAAACTTTTCTGATGAAATTTGCGTATATAAAGTAACTCATTTTTAAACCTATAACCTACTCATAAAACATAATACCCCATATTTATGAAGAAAGCTTTTAAAATTTTAGGTCTGTCTGTACTAATCATTTTAGTGCTTTTAATTGCACTACCCTTTGCTTTTAAAGGTCAGATAAAAGACATGGTTAAAACCTTTATTAACCAGAATATAAATGCACGTGTCGAGTTTAGCGATGTAAGTTTGAGTTTACTAAAGAGTTTCCCGCAAGCCCATGTTGAAGTGAACGATTTACTGATTACCAATTTTGAGCCCTTTAAAGACCAAACCTTATTAAGCACCAAAAATATGGCCTTTACTATGTCGGTGAAGGAATTATTTAAAAGTGCTGAAGATGGTCCGTTAACCATAAATTCTATTTCTATAGATGAAGCCTTTGTTAACCTGAAAACAAACGCGGAGGGCAAAAGTAATTACGACATTACAAAAGATGACGGTTCAACTACCGAAACAGAAACAAGCAGTGATAGCAGCTTTGCATTCGACATTGAAAACTACAGTATTAATAACAGTGCGTTTAATTATTTAGACGAAGGTTCTAAAATACAATTCAGTATCAGCGAATTAAACCATAAGGGGAAAGGCACTTTCTCTGGAACCGTTTCTGAACTGGATACCAACACCGAAGCCCTTGTGAGTTTTAGCATGGACAGCACTGCTTATCTAACTAACAACCACATCAAACTGGATGCTTTAATTGATTTAGATATAGAAAACAGCAAATACACGTTTAAAGACAATAAAGCACTTATTAATCAGCTTCCCTTAGAATTTCATGGTTTTGTTCAACTTATTGAAGAAGGTCAGGATATAGACATCACTTTCGAAAATCCGGGTTCTACATTTAAAGATTTCTTGGCGGTTATCCCGGCAAACTATTCCAAAAGTATTGAAAATGTACAAACCACAGGCGATTTTAAAGTAAAAGGGATTATTAAAGGAAAAGTGACCGAAGAGACCATCCCTACTTTAGACATTAGCATCACCTCTAATAACGCTTCATTTAAATATCCGGATCTACCTAAATCGGTTGAAAATATTATCATCAACACCGAAATTAAAAATGAAACAGGTTATGTTGATGATACCTATGTAAATATTAACACGCTGAACTTTAAAATAGACAACGACATTTTTAAATCCTCTGCAACGATTAAAAATTTAACCAAAAACATGTTGGTGAATGCTAGTGTTGACGGCACTCTGAATTTAGGAAATTTAACCCAAGCCTATCCTTTAGAATTAGATCAGGAATTAAGTGGTATTTTAAAAGCTAATATCCATACAGCTTTCGACATGAATGCTATTGAAACCAATGCTTACGAGCGCATAAAGAGTTCCGGCACCATGAGTGTTTCCGAATTTAAATTTGCTTCCCAAGAATTGGCCAATCCGGTGAGCATTTCAAAAGCCGATATGACGTTTAATCCATCTACCGTAACGCTCAATAATTTTAATGCAACTACAGGAAGTAGTGATATAAATGCCAACGGTTCTATAAATAACCTACTTGGATTTTTATTGAGCGATGGCACTTTGAAAGGAAACTTCAACGTAAACTCAAATAATTTTGTGTTAAGTGATTTTATGACTGCAGATGAAGAAACACCTGCTCAGGAACAAACCGAAACCACGACCACAAGCACAGCAAGCAACACTGAAACCTTAAAAATTCCTGCGTTTTTAGATTGTACCATCAACGCCAATGCAGCGAATGTAACCTACGACAATTTAAAACTGAAAGATGTTAAAGGCGCACTGGTTATTAAAGACCAGCAAGCCACATTAAATAATTTAACATCCAAACTATTTAATGGTAATTTAGCCCTGTCTGGTAACGTATCAACCAAAAACGACACTCCTACATTTAACTTAGATTTGGGTGCCGAAAATTTTGATATCGCCGAATCTTTCGCCGGCTTAGATATGTTTCAAAGTATTGCCCCTATTGCTAAAGCATTACAAGGAAAACTAAACACCAAATTAAATTTGAAAGGTGATTTAACACAGGATTTCACTCCAAACCTGAATACCCTTTTTGGTGACGCTGCCGCGGAATTATTAACGACAAAAGTAGAGCCCCAAAACGCACAGGTTTTAAATAAACTGGAAAGCTCATTAAATTTTATAGATTTTGACAAATTCAGCTTTAACGATTTGAAAGCCTATTTAGAATTTGCCAATGGAAAAGTTAGCGTGAAACCATTCACTTTTAAATATCAGGATATTGCCATTGAAGTTTCTGGATCTCACGGATTCGATAAAACCATGGCTTACAACGCGATATTCAATGTACCTGCTAAATATTTAGGAAGCGATGTTAACAAATTAATCAGTAGTATTAACGATAGCAAAGTCAATGATATAACTGTGCCAATCACAGCAAATATTTCCGGTAGTTACACTGATCCAAAAGTATCAACCGACTTAACAAGTGGTGTAAAAAATTTAACGAGTCAGCTAACCGAAATTCAAAAACAAAAATTAATCGGTCAAGGCAAAAACGAATTGAATAATTTACTTGGCGGATTAACCGGAAGTAGCACCACAACAAAAACCACAACTAGTACCGATTCAACAACAGTTTCAGAAACAGAAACTAAAACAACCTCACAAGACCAGATTAAAGAAAATGTAAAAAATGTGTTAGGCGGACTTCTGGGAGGTAAAAAGAAAAAAACAGATACGTTGAACTAAAATTTATAAAGATAGATTTCAAAAAGGCTCGTTTTTTAAACGAGCCTTTTTTATTGATTTTCTATAAAACTATCTAAAATCGACTTCATTTTCACGAAAAACAACGTATTTCACTCAAAACAAGGCTATTTATGTTAAAGAAATGTGAGTATCCTTGCTTTTTTCAATTAAAATACTATAATGTAGATATACAATATTTTAAAAAGAAAAGCAGCATCAATGAGGCAACTTAAAATTACAAAACAAGTCACCAACAGAGAGTCTAAATCCCTTGACAAATACTTGCAGGATATTAGCAAAATTCCACTGATTACAGCAGATGAAGAAGTGGAATTGGCACAACGTATCAAACAAGGCGATCAGGTAGCACAAGACCGGCTAACCACAGCCAATTTACGCTTTGTTGTTTCGGTGGCTAAACAATACCAGAATCAAGGGCTTACCCTACCCGATTTAATTAATGAAGGGAATGCCGGACTGGTAAAAGCGGCCAAGCGCTTTGACGAAACACGTGGTTTTAAGTTCATTTCGTATGCTGTTTGGTGGATTCGACAAGCAATTCTTCAGGCTTTAGCCGAACAATCTCGAATAGTTAGATTACCTTTGAACAAAATTGGCTCGATTAATAAAATTAATAAAGCCTATTCGTTTTTAGAACAAACGCACGAGCGTGCTCCCAGCGCCGAAGAAATTGCTCAGGAATTAGATTTAACCGTTAACGATGTTAAACAATCCATGAAGAATTCCGGACGCCACCTATCCATGGATGCACCATTAAAAGAAGGCGAAACCTCAAATTTATATGATGTGGTTTCGGCAGGCGATTCGCCAAACCCGGATAGATACTTAATGAATGAATCGTTAAGTACAGAAATAAACAGAGCCTTAGATACTTTATCGCAAAAAGAAAGCGACATTATTCGTTTAAATTTTGGATTGAGCAATCAACCGCCAATGAGTTTAGACGAAATAGGAAAAACGTTCGATTTAACACGCGAGCGCGTTCGCCAGATAAGAGAAAAAGGCATCAGAAGATTAAAGCATACATCAAAAAGTAAAATTTTAAAAACGTATTTGGGATAGTCCTGAATACACTCACTCTATAAATAAACTATATGTTAAGAATTGAAATTAAAGAAGGGGAAAACATTGAACGCGCACTGAAACGCTACAAACGTAAACACAGAAACGTTAAGGTGATGCAAAACTTGAGAGATAATCAATTTTTCACAAAACCATCGGTTAAAAGAAGACGCCAAATCCAAAAGGCGGAATATATCCAAAACTTAAGAGACCAGGAAGATATATAAATCGTTCCTGTCAGGATATTAAAAAAATCACGCCTTATAAGCGTGATTTTTTTATTTATTGAATCGTGATGTTTACAACCAGACCTTCATTACTGCGCACATTAAAGACGGTTTGATCTTCAAAAATTAAATACTGTCCTTTTATTCCTTTTAACACTCCCTGATAACTTGGTGTTTTTCCTAAATTTAAACTTTTAGGTTTTAAAGGATATTGATGCACTGGATACTCTAAATTGGTTTCCGAATTACTCTCAATGAAATACTCTTTAGCTTCATCAGGGATATATTGCTTTAAACGCTCGCGCCATTCCACTAAATTTTCATCTTCAATGTCATTTTTCAACATGGTACGCCAGTTGGTTTTATCAGACACATAATCTTTTAAAGCCACCTCGGTAATTCCAGCCAAATAACGATTAGGCACTTCAACAATTTCAATGGCTTCATGTGCCCCTTGATCTATCCAACGGGTTGGCACCTGTGATTTTCTAGTCACCCCAACTTTTACACTACTGGAATTCGCCAAATACACAATATGCGGCTGCAATTGCATTTTCTTTTCATATTCTAAATCTCGATCTTCTTTACCTAAATGTGCCGTACTCAATTCTGGACGCATAATCCAATCGGCTGCCTGAGGCACATCAAAAAAACAACTTTTACAAAACCCCTGACGATAAATTGGTTTATCTAATCCGCAATTCAAACATTGGTATCTAACAAATTCAATAGAAATGGTCTTCTCCAGCAACTGATTCATGTTGATAAAGTCGCTTTCAAATACTAAATAATACTGAATAGGCGCAGCATATTCCGTTTCCATCTTTGTTAAAACCCCTTGGTAAGTCATTCGTTTTGTGTTTATCGATTTTCGTAATTCACTTCAAAATTACAAACAATTAAACGAAATATCTAAATCTTAAATTTGCTTTCCCTTTTCAACAAAAAAAATGTTATTTTAGGCATTTAAAGTTAGTATAACAAAATATGCCAATCACTATAGTCAATTCCATTGCTTCCTGGTTTTTAAAAAAACGGTTCCATCAAATAGAGTTGTTTTTAAAATACCCTAACGAGGTTCAAAACGAATTACTATTAAGTCTTTTAGATTTTGCAAAAGACACTGAAATTGGTAAACAATACGATTTTGCTTCCATAAAAAATTACAAAACCTTTACAGAGCGCGTTCCTATTAAAAACTATGATGGTTGGCAGGATGTTATTGAACGTTCAATGAAAGGTCAAACCAATTTATTTTGGCCAACGCCAATAAAATGGTATGCCAAATCAAGTGGTACCACACGTGCTAAAAGTAAATTTATTCCGGTTAGCGAAGAATCTCTTGAAGATTGTCATTATGCAGCAAGCAAGGATTTGCTTTGCATGTACCTCAACAACAATGAGGAATCTCAGCTTTTTACTGGGAAGAGTTTACGCTTAGGCGGAAGCAAACAATTATATAAAGAAAACGGCACCATCTTCGGTGACTTGTCGGCGATTTTGATTGATAATATGCCTTTTTGGGCCGAATTTAGCAGCACGCCATGCAACAAAGTATCCTTAATGAGCGATTGGGAACATAAAATGCAGGCCATTGTTGATGAAACGCGATACGAGAATGTCACCAGTCTTGCCGGTGTACCGTCCTGGATGTTAGTGCTTTTAAACAACGTTTTAGAAACCACAGGAAAAGGTAATTTACACGAGGTCTGGCCCAATTTAGAAGTCTATTTTCACGGCGGCGTAAGCTTTACACCTTATGTCGATCAATATAAAAGTATCCTACCGAAAAGCGGCTTTAAATATTACGAGATTTACAACGCTTCGGAAGGTTTCTTCGCCATTCAGGATCAAAACGATTCTAACGAATTACTACTGATGCTGGATTATGGTATTTTTTATGAATTTATTCCTATGGATGTTTATGCCACTTCCGAAGAAAAAGCCATTCCTTTAAGTGAGGTGGAGTTACATAAAAACTATGCCGTTATTATAACCACAAACGCCGGATTATGGCGTTATAAAGTTGGAGATACCGTTCGTTTTACCTCACTAAGCCCATATCGTGTAAAAATATCAGGACGCACCAAACACCATATTAATGTTTTTGGCGAAGAACTGATTATTGAAAATGCCGAAAGTGCTTTAAAAAAAGTCTGCAAAGACACCGAAGCGGAAATTGTAGATTTCACTGCAGCCCCGGTTTTTATGGAAGGTAAAGAAAAAGGTGCGCATGAATGGCTAATTGAGTTTAAACGACACCCGAAAAATATCAATCAGTTTAACGAGCTATTTGATGATGCCTTAAAATCTTTAAACTCGGATTACGAAGCGAAACGCTTTAACAACATCACCCTTAACAAGCCAAAAATTAATGTGGCTCGCGAAAACCTGTTTTACGACTGGCTAAAACAAAACAATAAATTAGGCGGGCAACATAAAGTCCCTCGTCTATCAAATACTCGTGATTATTTGGAAGAATTATTAAAACTGAATGCGTGTTAGGATTTACCAAAATAACCGATGAAATGTTTTACCCAAAGTCTTTAGTCGAGTATTTCATCTTATAATCTAAAAGACTAAAAAGAGTTTTGCACAGGTTGTTAATAAGTCTATATTTATTTAAAATTTGAAAACAAAACGTTACAAAAGTATATACCCTTATATTAATTAATATCCATAAAAAATAAAAAACCACGCTATTCGCGTGGTTTTTTTATGAGTAAATTATTGAAGTCTTAAGAAACTGCTTTTAGTTTCTTTAAAGCCGTTTTTGTTAATTTTTCTTCAGCATAAGCCTTAGTTACGTTAAGTACTTTTTCGTCGCTACTTGGTAATTCAAACATAGCATCTGTTAAAATCTCTTCGCATAACGAACGTAAACCACGTGCTCCTAACTTATATTCAATGGCTTTATCAACAATATATCCTAAAGCACCATCGGTAATCGAAAAATCGATATCGTCCATTGTGAATAGCTTTTGGTATTGTTTGATAATCGCATTTTTAGGTTCAGTTAAAATGGCTCTTAAGGTTTCAGCATCTAACGGATCCATATAAGTTAATACTGGTAAACGACCAATAATTTCAGGAATTAAACCAAAATCTTTTAAGTCTTTTGGAATAATATACTGAAGTAAGTGATCCTGATCTACGACATCATCAGACATAGATGCACTATATCCAACAGCCTGCATATTCAAACGTTTAGAAATTACACGCTCGATACCATCGAAAGCTCCACCGGCGATAAATAAGATATTCTCTGTATTTACTTCGATGAATTTTTGATCCGGATGTTTACGCCCCCCTTTTGGCGGCACGTTAACCACGGTACCTTCCAAGAGTTTTAATAAGGCCTGCTGAACCCCTTCACCAGACACATCACGTGTAATGGATGGGTTATCGCTCTTACGTGCAATCTTATCAATTTCATCAATAAAAACGATCCCTTTTTCAGCGCGTTCTAAATTATAATCGGCTGCCTGTAGTAAACGGGTTAAAATACTTTCAACATCTTCACCAACATAACCTGCTTCAGTTAATACGGTAGCATCAACAATCGCTAATGGTACATTCAACATTCTGGCAATGGTTTTTGCCATTAATGTTTTACCTGTACCGGTTTGCCCAACCATAATGATATTACTCTTTTGAATATCAATATCGTCGTTGGTTGTTGGTTGTAATAATCGTTTGTAGTGGTTGTACACCGCCACAGACATTACTTTTTTGGTTGTGTTTTGCCCAATAATATATTCGTCTAAAAACGCTTTTATTTGTTGAGGCTTACGCAGCTTTAACTCGGCTGATAAGTCGCTTGTATCACTTTGTTTAGATTCTTCTAAAACAATACCATGCGCCTGCTCGATACATCTGTCACAGATGTGCGCATCTAAACCAGCTATTAATAAATTGGTTTCTGGCTTTTTCCTACCACAAAACGAACATTCTAATTCTTCTTTTGCCATTAAATCTTACCTATTTTCGGGAGAAAAATATTCTATAAATCCCTCTATAACAATTCGTTAAAATTACAATTTTTTATTTAGTTCGCACCAAAATTTCGTCAATCATACCGTATTCTTTAGCCTTATCGGCTTTCATCCAGTAATCTCTGTCACTATCGGCATATACTTTGTCGTAATCCTGACCAGAGTGCTTACTAATAATATTGTAAAGTTCTTCTTTTAAAATTAAAATCTCTCTCGCAGTAATTTCGATATCACTCGCCTGACCTTGAGCACCTCCTAACGGTTGGTGAATCATGACACGAGAGTGCGTTAAACCACTGCGTTTTCCTTTCGCTCCGGCACATAACAATACCGCCCCCATAGATGCCGCCATACCAGTACAAATAGTGGCTACATCTGGCTTAATAAACTGCATGGTATCGTAAATACCTAAACCAGCGTAAACGCTACCTCCTGGAGAGTTGATGTATATTTGAATGTCTTTATTAGCATCGGTGCTTTCTAAAAACAGTAATTGCGCCTGAATGATATTAGCCACCTGATCGTTAATTCCCGTTCCTAAAAAGATAATACGATCCATCATTAAACGCGAGAACACATCGAAAATAGCGATGTTCATTTGGCGCTCTTCAATAATGTTTGGCGTTAAATTGGTTGGATACATACTGCTAATAATTTTGTTGTAGTATGTACTGCTAATTCCTTGATCTTTTATCGCGAATTTTTCGAATTCTTTTGCGTAATCCATAGTGTACTTTATTATTGAGGTTAAATCCTTAAGTTTTAATATTGAACCTAAAATGACGATTTATTCTTGTTTAAAAACAACAGTGTTTTATCAACAAATTAGGCGCTAGAATCAGTTAATTCTAGCGCCTAAATATACGCATTTATTCTTTATAAGATAAATGATTATTTATCGCCGTAAACTTCTTTTACAAAGTCTTCGTAACTTAATTCTTTAACTTCAATATTAGCTTTCTCTTTGTAAAGTGCTAATAATTTTTGAGAGATTAATTGCTCTGAAATACGACGTGCTTCATCCTGACTAGATAATACACGAGCAGCAATATCTTCTAGTTCTTTATCTGAAGGATTTAATTGACCAAATTGAGCCATTTGCGCCTTAATCATGTCTTTTGCGTGATTTTTGATATCATCCATAGTTACTTTGATATCATTATCTACGATTAACTTGCTCTCGATTAATTGGTAACGGATTCCTTTTTCAGACTTCTCATATTCTTCTTTAGCCTGATCGTTATCTAAAGATTGCTCTTCGTTTGATGTTTGTTGAATCCATTTTTGTAAGAACTCAGCTGGTAAATCAAACTTTGTATTTTCAACTAAATACTCAGTAACATCATTTAAAAGTTTTTGATCTGCTTGTTGAGCGAATTGCTTTTCAGCGTCTTCTTTAATTTTTTCTTTTAATTCAGTTACCGATTTTACAACGTCTTTTCCGAAAAGTTTATCAAATAATTCCTGATCTAACTCAGCTAACTCACGGGTGTTGATTTCTTCGATAGTAAATGTTACTTCGATATCTAAACCGTGAACCTCATCGTGACCTAATTTTAAAGCGTGCATTAAATCATGTTCATCATCAAAAAGTCCTTTAGTTTGTAATGTAATAACATCACCTACTTTAGCTCCAATGAATAATTTTTCAGTCGCATCACCTGCAAATCTTTCTAAAGTAAGGTTTACTTTATTTTCGATTTCACGCTCTTCGTTTCTGTAAACTCCAGTAATTTCGCTATCGGCAGTAACCTCATTTTGAGATACTAATTTACCGTATTGCTTTTGGATGTTAGCTACTTGGTCGTCAAGCATTTTGTCATCTGCAATGATGTTATATTGAACGATAGGCTCGTTGCTAGCTACGTTTACTTCAAATTCAGGAGCTAATCCTAATTCGAATTCAAAAGAAAATGTATCAGCGTCCCAATCGATGTTATCTTGTGGCTTAGGTAGTGGTTGTCCTAAAACATCTAACTTCTCTTCAGTTAAATATTTGTTTAAAGCGTCTTGTAATAATTTGTTTACTTCGTCAACTAATACAGCTTTACCATATTGCTTTTTTACCATTCCCATTGGCACGTGTCCTTTTCTAAATCCAGGAATGTTAGCTGTTTTACGGTAATCTGATAATATTTTTTCTACTTTATCGCTATAATCTTCTTTGGCGATATCTACTTTTACTACAGCATTTAATGCATCAACGTTTTCTCTTGTAATATTCATTTTTAAATGATATAAAGCCTAATCAGGCATTTAACAAAACAGGTTTTTGATAAAACCTGAAATTATGTAACTAAAATCGGGTGGCAAAAATACAATATTTTTACCACCCGACAAAGTTTTTAATTGCTTGATTTTATGTGATTTCCTTTATTATTTATCTAAAGTGTCAAGTTGTTCGTTTTTAACACATTTACTCTTATAAAAAACCGAAATCGACAGCTGTTTCTGTAGCTTTTATTCGTCTTTTAAAACCGACTGAAGTATTGATTGTAAAATGGATAACAGCAAACTGAATAACACAGCCCACCAAAAGCCATCTAAACTAAATCCGCTTACAAATTCTCCCGCCAAATAAATTATTAAACCATTAATAATTAATAAGAATAACCCTAAAGTTAAAATGGTTGCCGGCAATGTGAATAATACCAAAAGTGGTTTTACAAACAAATTTAGTAAGGCCAAAACAATGGCTACTATAATTGCTGTAACATAGTTTTCAACATGAACTCCGGATAAAATTTGCGATATGACCAATACCGCGATTGCGTTAATTAAAATTCTGATTATTGTTTTCATAATTAAAGTGTTAGTTATGAAATATACGAATTATATGAGAAATAAAACCCACTTAATTACCTCTAATCACAAGACTAATTGGTAATGAAAATGGCACTGTAACGGGTTTACTTCTTACCAATCCGGGTTTTATTTTTGGTAAAAGAGCAACAACTCTTATCGCCTCAGATTCTAGCGCCTTGTGTTTCGCTTTGGCTTGTATATCAATTACATTACCTTTTTTGTCTATTTTAAAAATGATGTATATCTTTTGTACTCCATTCAAGCCCGTATCCTTTACAAAAGAAGTATTAAATTTTTCAGAAATAAAGGCAGATACATTTTCAGACATACACCTTTTCTTCCCATGGTTTGCAAGTGCATTTTCACATCCGGGATAAACAGGAACTCTTTGGAAAACCCCATCTGGCACTTCAACTTCTTTTAAATTACCAACTCCTGTTGTTTTCTTCAAAACTCCATTTTTAAATTTGAAAGTATTAACTACATTTCCTAAAGAATCAAATCTAGTTTCAGTGTTGGTTTTCACATCAAATTCATGTGTACCTTTTACTTTCAGTTTTTTATTTTTAGAATACTGCGTATATTCCCATTGCTTATAACCATCAACATAACGAACTTCCCATTCCAACTCTCCTGTTTCATAAAACTGTTTCCAAAGTCCATTAAGTTCATAATTATCATAATGACTTTCAACTTTTAAAACTCCGTTTTTATAATATTCTTTATAAGGTCCAGACCAAACAAATCGTCCCTTATTATTTATCTCTTTAATTTCTACGGAACAAAACAAGGTCCCATTTTCATCATACTCATAAGTTGTCAATCTACCTTCTACGTCATTTTTTGTTTCTTTTAGAATAACACCTTCTTTTGAATATTCTCGTTTCATGCCCGTAAACTTTCCGTTATTATCATTCACGTTAACTTCTAAAAGTTGCCCATTGTCGTAATACGTTTTCCAGACACTAATTTTTTTATCATTCTTATAAAAGCCTTCTTGCTTTAATTGACCATTATCATAGTATTCTTTAAAGTGGCCGTTTGGGTGATTTGTTTGGGCATTTGCTATTAATGTGGAGCAAGCAAAAGCCAACATAAGTAAGTATTTCATTGTAAATTTTTAATTTATCAATAAGCAAATATAAGATTTTTCCTTAGCGACAAACCTAAAATATAAAAAAGGTTCCTGATACCAAAATGATATTCAGAAACCTTATTCTAATCTATTTTTAATATTCTTAATTCACAAAGGTCATCACCGCATCAAAAAAATCGGTTGGATTTTCGGCATGTAACCAATGGCCTGCATTAGCTATGGTTACAATCTCGGCTTTTGGAAAATGACGCTTAATAATTGGTTCATCATCCACACCAATATATTCTGAGCGATCGCCACGCAAAAACAAGGTATCACCATCAAAAGTAGCATAGCTTGGTAAGGGCTCGCCAACTTCGGCAACTTCTTCTTTCAACACGTTAATATTCATACGTAAAGCTAAGCGACCTTTTTCTATCCAATAAAGGTTTTTCAATAAAAACTGACGTGTTCCCATATCGGACACATACTCGGCTAACACTTTATCGGCCTGACCGCGACTTTTCACTTCATCAAAATTCAACGCACTTAATCCGTTTAAAATAGCATCGTGATGTACTGGATAGAAACGAGGTGATATATCAGCAACAATTAATTTGGCAACCATCTCCGGATATTTTGTAGCGAATAACATAGCGGTTTTTCCTCCCATAGAATGCCCAAGCAAAACCATCTGCTCTACTTGGTGCACTTCGCAATACTGCTTTAAATCTTCAACCAAAACCTCATAACTAAAATCATCATCATGAAAACTATGTCCGTGATTACGCTGGTCTACCATATGCACCTGAAATCCTTGCTCTGCAAACTGCATTCCCAATGTTTTCCAGTTATCGCCCATACCTAAAAATCCATGAAGAATGACAAATGGTTTTCCTTCGCCTACTATATTTGAGTGTAATACCATGCCTGCTTATTTTTTCAGCTTTCGTAAATACATTTGAATAACATTCTCTACACCTAAATATAAACTTTCAGCAACCAGAGCATGCCCTATAGATACTTCTAACAATCCTGGAATGTTCTCGCTAAAGAACTTTATATTATCTAAAGACAAATCGTGTCCGGCATTAACACCTAACCCTAATTGATTAGCTAACTCGGCACAATCGGCATAAGGTTTAATGGCGCTTTCGTTGCCTAAACCGTATTGATGCGCAAAATCTTCTGTATATAATTCAATTCTATCGGTCCCTGTTTCTTTGGCGCCTTCAATTTGCTCTAAAACCGGATCGACAAAAATAGAGGTACGTATATTATTTCTTTGGAATTCACTAATCACATCGATTAAAAAATCTTTATGTTTGATAGTATCCCAACCTGCGTTACTAGTAATAGCATCTTCGGCATCTGGCACTAAAGTTACTTGCGTTGGCCTCACCTCTAAAACCAAATCTACAAATGATTTTACAGGATTTCCTTCAATATTATATTCGGTATACACCACTGATTTTAAATCACGCGCATCCTGGTAACGAATATGACGTTCGTCTGGTCTTGGATGAATAGTAACACCTTCGGCGCCAAACTCCTGAACATCTTTTGCAAATTGAACCACATTAGGTACATCACCTCCTCTGGAGTTTCTTAACGTTGCTATCTTATTAATATTTACACTTAGCTTTGTCATGTATTGCTGTTTTAAAAGACAAAAATACAAAGTAGAACAGGCTTATGTACTTTTTTTTTGATTAATTTGCATAGGTATAAACGTAAGATAATGAATTTATCACAATACATAATTAACGATGTAAAACCGCTAAATTACAATAGTAAAATTAGTGAGTTACAGGAGCTGTTTAACCAATTAACATGGTCTCACCTTCCTATTCAGGACGATAACAACACGTATTTAGGTTGTTTTTCTGAAACCGATGCGCATTGTGTAGAAAGCGATAAAACCGTTAACGATTACCGATACACTTTAGAAGATTTCTATGTTCGCGACACCACACTTTGGCTAGACGTTCTGGAAGCTTTTGCTATTAACAATACGAACATCATGCCTGTTTTGGGTGCCGACAACAGATATTTAGGGTATTATGAATTAAATGACGTCATCAGCCTGTTTAACGAGTCGCCATTTTTCTCTGAAGCTGGCGGTGTTGTCGTTATTGAAAAAGGCATTAACGATTATTCATTTAGTGAAGTGAGTCAGATTGTTGAATCAAACAACGGTAGACTTCTGGGTGCTTTTGTCTCTAAAATGAATTCCGATTTAATTCAAATTACCTTAAAAATAAGTACTGGAGGTATAAGCGACATTATACAAACCTTTAGAAGATATAGCTATAATGTGGTTTCTGGTCATGACGAAGACCGCTATCTGGAAAGCCTGAAAGAACGATCGGATTACCTTAATAAATATCTTAATATTTAACCTTTTTATTAGAAGTTGAACTTTTTAATACAACTTCTTTATAATACAATTAAAACATAACACCTATGAAAGTTGCTGTTTTTGGACGCTTTTACAACGAAACGACAACAACTTCGGTTGAACGCTTATTTGCCTATTTATTAGAGAAAGATGCCGATGCTTATATTGAAACGGAATTTTTCAACCTTATAAAGGAAAAATCACCGCATATAGACGAATACCAATCGTTTAAAACCTTCGATAAACTAGATAAGTCTTTCGATTTTCTGGTCAGTATTGGTGGCGATGGTACTATTTTAAGAGCCATCATCTTTGTAAAAGACATGGACATTCCAATTATAGGTATCAATACTGGCCGATTGGGGTTCTTAGCAACTATTCAGGTGGATCAAATTGAAAGTGCCATTCAAAATATTATAGATGGTAAATACCGTATTTCAGAACGCAGTTTATTGTCGGTAGAAACTTCACCGGAAAACAAAGAAATTAGTGCGCTTAACTTTGCTTTAAACGAAGTGGCTATTAGCCGAAAAAACACCACATCGATGATTACCGTTGAAACTCATCTGGATGGCGAATACTTAACCTCCTACTGGAGTGACGGATTAATTATTTCAACACCAACAGGATCTACAGGCTATTCGTTAAGTTGTGGCGGTCCCGTAATCACACCAAGCACAAACAGTTTTGTGTTAGCGCCCATTGCACCACACAACCTAAGTGCGCGCCCTTTAATTATTCCTGATTCCACTGAAATCCAATTAAAAGTAGCCGGTCGCGAAGACAGTCATTTAATTTCTTTAGACTCCAGAATTGCCACTTTAGAAAACGGAACCATTATCAAAATCAAGAAAGCCGACTTCACCATTAAAATGATTGACCTTTTAAATGAAAGCTTTTTAACCACACTAAGAAAAAAACTGCTTTGGGGTGAAGACAAACGCAATTAGACAATAATTTTGCAGAAATGCTGTTTTAGACTAATACAATTTATATCAAATTGTTGTTGGCTAATCTTATTTATTATATTTGCAATCTTTCGAATATTTATGAGGCATTTAACCGTATTGATAATAAGCATATTAAGCATTCATATAAGTTATGCTCAAATTCACGAATTAGGCGTTTTTTTAGGTGGCAGTAACTTTATTGGCGACGTTGGCGCTACCAATTACATTGCTCCGAATCAGTTGGCGATAGGAGGTATTTACAAATGGAACCGTAGTAAACGCCATTCGTATCGCGCTTCTGTTATCTTTAGTGATTTAGAAGGATTTGATACAAAATCAGACGACCCAAGACGTGAGCAACGCGGTTACGAATTCTCAAACAGCATAATTGAAATTGCTGCCGGAATGGAGTTTACATTCATGGATTTCAATTTACACACAGGACGTAAACTTACCACACCTTATTTATTTACAGGGTTGAGTTTAACCAACCACGATGACACTTATTTTAATAATGGTATACAAACCGATGAAGGCAGTTCTAGCTGGACATTCGGCATACCAATGGCTCTTGGCGTAAAAACAACGTTTATTAACGGCTTAATATTAGCTGTTGAAGTTGGCGCGCGTTATACCTTTACCGACGGTATTGATGGCAGCACGCCTTCCGATAGTAACCTGCAACCCTACAGATTTGGAAATATAAATAATAACGACTGGTATATGTTCTCTGGTATTACATTAACTTATACCTTTGGAGAGAAGCCTTGTTATTGTACAAATTAAAATGAATTTAAGAGAAAGCATACAACTTAAAAAATTACCAAAACACATTGCTATTATTATGGATGGCAATGGGCGTTGGGCAAAACAAAAAGGCATGATACGTGCCTTTGGTCATGAAAATGGGACAAAAGCAGTAAGAGAAACCGTTGAATGCTGTGCAGAACTGGGTGTAGAACATTTAACCCTTTATGCCTTTTCTACCGAAAACTGGAATCGTCCCAAATTGGAGGTCGACACTTTAATGAAATTACTCGTTAATTCCTTAAAGAAAGAAATCAAAACACTTCAGGAAAACAACATAAAACTCTCAGCTATAGGCTGCCTAAACAATTTACCCAAAAAGGTATATGCCGAGCTTCAGGAGGTCATAGAATCAACAAAAAGTAACAGCAGAATGACTTTAACGCTGGCTTTAAGCTATGGTTCTCGCGAAGAATTACTAAATACTGTTAAAGAGATTAGTATTAAAGTTAAAAATAATATAATTTCGCCGGATAAAATTGATGAATCAATTATAAATGAGCATCTTTACACACGAGGTTTACCAGATGTAGACTTGCTTATTAGAACCAGTGGAGAGCAACGCATAAGCAACTTTTTACTGTGGCAAATAGCATATGCCGAATTGTATTTTACTAGCGTTTTATGGCCGGATTTTACAAAGAAGCATTTGTATGAAGCTATTATAGAATATCAAAAAAGAGAACGACGATTTGGGAAAACAAGTGAACAACTTAGCTAATAAACTACCTTTGACAAATTATATTAAACACTGCTTGGCAATATTAATTTTTGCATGTAGCTTTAACATTGAAGCACAACAAATACCTTACAATGAAGGTAAAAATTACACACTGGGAGATATAACCGTACTTGGTAACACAGCCTTCGAAGCGCAAACCATCATTACTTATTCCGGTTTAAGAAAAGGACAGGAAATCACTATTCCCGGAGAAGACATTAGTGCAGCTATTAAAAAACTATGGAACTCTAAATTATTCAGTGACATAGAAATTTATATTACCAAAGTGGAAGGTGATATGGCTTTCCTTGAAATCAGATTATCCGATTTACCACAACTTAACGAATTAAAAGTTAATGGCGTTAAAAAAGGAAAAATTGAAGGTATTATAAAAGATAACAAACTTGACAAAGGTGTAAAAGTTACTGAAAACCTTATAACAACTACTAAAAACTACTTAACCAATAAGTACAAAAAAGAAGGTTTTTTAAACACAAAAGTTTACATTGATACTAAAGAAGTTCAAGATTCTTTACCTACAGCTAGAGTTAATATGCTTATTAACATCGATAAAGGCGAAAAAGTAAAAATAGATCACATCGTGTTTAGCGGAAACGAAGTTTTAACCGATAAAACCCTTCGTAAAAGCATGAAAAACACGAAACAGAAAAATCCGATTCGTGTATTAAAACGTTCAAAATTCATCGAGGCTGATTACAAAGAAGATCTTGTTAGCTTAATAGACAAATACAAAGAAAATGGTTACCGTGATGCCCGTGTATTATCAGACAGCATTACCGTTAACGGTGATAAAACCATTTCATTAAATATAAATGTTGAGGAAGGTGAAAAATATACCTTTGGAGACATTACCTTTATCGGTAACACGGTATATTCAAACGAACTTTTAAACCGTGTCCTTCGCATTAGAAAAGGCGATACTTATAATGGCGTTTTACTTCAAAAGCGTATTGCCGATGATACGAAACCAGATGGTGACGACATCACTAACTTATACCAAAATAACGGGTATTTATTCTCGTCAATCAACCCAGTTGAAGTGAGTGCCGATAACAATGTTATCGATATGGAGGTTCGTATTACCGAAGGTAAACCAGCTTATTTTAACAGTGTGTCGGTTGTTGGAAACGACAAAACAAACGACCATGTTATTTATCGTGAAATCCGTACACGTCCTGGTCAATTATATAGTAAAGCCAATGTAGTTCGTACCGTTCGTGAGCTTGGTCAGTTAGGATTTTTTGATGCACAGGAAATCTCTCCAGACTTTAAAAACGCGAATCCAAATGAAGGAACCATCGATATGGAATACTCGGTAAAAGAAACCGGATCTAGCCAGATTGAGCTTCAAGGTGGTTACGGTGGTGGTGGTTTCATCGGTACTTTAGGATTGTCGTTTAATAACTTTGCCATCAAAGACATCTTCAAAAAAGATGCTTATAAACCAATCCCTATGGGAGATGGTCAAAAGTTAGCCTTACGTTTACAAGCCAGCCGTTTTTACCAAACCTACAGTTTCTCTTTCTCTGAACCTTGGATGGGCGGAAAACGCCCGGTACAGTTTTCATCATCGTTATCGCATACCAAACAGTTTTTATACGATTACCAAACAGGTAATGCCGATAAATCAAGAAGTTTTAACATTACAGGTATTACTTTTGGTTTAGCAAAACGTTTACAGGTACCTGATGATTATTTTACCTTATCACAGGCTGTTAGTTACCAACGTTACGACTTAAATAACTATAACACCGGATTATTTACTTTTGGTGATGGGTATTCAAACAACCTATCGTATACTGTAGGTTTAAGTAGAAATAATACCAGTGTAGACCCAATTTACCCTACCGGAGGATCTAATTTTGCGGTTACTGCTAAATTATCATTCCCGTACTCTTTAGTGAATGGTGTAGATTATACAGCTCTTAAAGATGAAAGAGATGATAATGTGGCTACCTTAAACGATCCTAATTCTACTGAAACTGAAAGATCAGATGCCAACAACAGAGTTTCAGAAATCGATCAGCAACGTTATAACTGGTTAGAATTCTACAAAGTAAAATTCAAAGCAGACTGGTATACACAAATCGTTAAAGATTTAGTATTAAAACCAAGTGTAGAGTTTGGTTTCTTAGGGGCTTACAACCAAGATCGCGGGGTAATTCCTTTTGAAAGATTCTTCCTTGGTGGTGACGGTTTAGGTAGTTACAGTTTAGATGGTAGAGAAGCTATCGCGCTACGTGGTTATCCTAACCAATCGTTATCAACTAACGACGGTGGAACGATTTACAATAAATTCTCTTTAGAGTTACGTTACCCGATTACTTTAAAGGCTTCGGCTAAAATTTACGGATTAACCTTCTTGGAGGCAGGAGCATCTTATAACGAATTTAAAGATTATAACCCTTTCGATTTAAAACGTTCTGCTGGTTTAGGACTTAGAATCTTCATGCCAGCCTTTGGATTATTAGGTATCGATTTCGGTCACGGTTTCGACCCAATTCCTGGAGAAGCGACAAAGAGTGGATGGCAAACCCACTTTATCATTGGGCAACAATTTTAATTTTGGCACGATATTTTCTAATAACCTATAAGTATTTGAAGAAGAATTGAAATTTTTGAGATTAAATTTCGTTAATTTTGAAATGAGCATTCTAAAATTTTTCAAACCAAGGAAAATGTTTATTTTGCGACAACCATTTGATAAATTGAATAACGAACTATAACCAAAAGAAAATTCAGTTCTAATCGTGGCAGAAACAAAACATATCATCTGTCTTTTTAGAATGTATAACCATAAACTAAAAAACTTTAACAGATGAAAAACAACGTTCTTTTTTTACTGATACTAGTTTTTACATTAGGCCTTTCAGCCCATGCACAGCGTGGGGTTAGAATTGCTTATATCGATACCGAGTATATTTTAGAAAATGTTCCGGAATACCAGGAGGCTACATCTCAATTAAATGATAAAGCCAACAAATGGAAATCTGAAATAGATGCTAAACTAAGCGCCGTAGAACAACGCCGCAAAGACTTGAGTAACGAAAAAGCACTTTTAACCAAAGAACTTATAGAAGAACGTGAAGAAGATATCGCTTTTGAAGAACAAGAAATCTTAGATTACCAGCAAAAGCGCTTTGGTCCCAATGGCGATTTGTTTATTCAAAAGCGTCAACTCATGCAGCCCATTCAAGATCAGATTTTCGCCGCAGTACAAGACATTGCAACCAGCAGAAAATACGATTTCATATTTGATAAGTCTTCTGAAGCAACCATGTTATATTCGGCTAAACAATTCGATTTAAGCGAACAAATTATCCGAAGCATCAGCAGAACAGCAAAACGTACTCAGGCACAATCTAAAGCCGAAAAACGTGCTGCCGAAGACGAAGAACTCATTCCGGAAATTAACGAAGAATTAGAAGCCCGTGAAAAAGCCTTAGAAGAAAGACAGGCTGCCAAAGAAAGTGCCATTGAACAACGCCGACAAGAAATTTTAGCAGCACGAGAAGCGAAACAAAAAGAAGCCGAAGAGCGTCGCCAGCAAATACTTGCTGAACGTGAAGCTGCAAAGCAAGCCAAATTAGATGCCAGAAAAGGTGCAACTGAAAATACCGACGATGCTACATCTACTGCCAAAACAAGTACCGATGCCAAAGCCAAAGAAGGTAGCGAAGAAGTAAAAACTCAGGCTCAGCTTATAGAAGAAAACAGACAAAAAAAATTAGCCGAACGCGAGGCTAGAAAAAAAGAATTAGAAGAAAAAAGACAAAAAATATTAGAAGAAAGACAACGCGCGAGAGATAGTATAAATAACAATAATTAATTAAACAATTTAAAACACACTTAATACTTTTTTAAAAATGAAACAATTAAAGAACCTTTTATTAGCAACTGTACTATGTGTTGCATCTGTAACTTTATCAAATGCACAAAGTAAAGTAGCTCATATTAACACTCAAGAGTTAATTCAGGCGATGCCGGAGATGAAAGCTGCACAAACTCAACTTGAGACCTTAAGCAAAACATATCAAACCGATATGCAAGCTTCAATTACAGAATACCAAAACACGGCAAAACAATACGACGCAGAAGCTGCTACTAAAACAGAAGAAGAGAACGCTAAGAGAATGCAAGAGTTACAAGAAAAACAAATGCGTATTCAACAGTTCCAATCTGATGCTCAAAAAGATTTACAAAAGAAAGAAATGGACTTATTAAAGCCTATTACTGAAAAAGCCAGAACAGCTATCTTAAAAGTAGCAAGAGCTCAAGGTTTTGATTACGTTTTAGATTCTGCTCAGGGTGTAACAATCTTAGCTGATGGTAAAGACTTATTAAACGACGTAAAGAAAGAATTAGGTATCTAATCCTCTTTCAAAGAAATTTAACTTAAAGCTGCTTTGTGAAAAGCAGCTTTTTTTATTTTTGTTAGTATGAGCAAACAACCTATTGGCATTTTCGATTCGGGTGTGGGAGGCACATCCATTTGGAAAGAAATCCATGCCCTTTTACCTTATGAGAACACCATCTATCTTGCCGATAGTGCCAACGCCCCATATGGATTAAAAGGTAAAGACAGGATTATTGAATTAAGTATTAAAAACACCGAATATTTAATCAATGAAGGTTGTAAACTCATTGTCGTAGCCTGCAACACCGCTACCACCAACGCCATAAGCATTTTAAGAACTAATTATAACATTCCCTTTATTGGTATTGAACCAGCTATTAAACCTGCCGCTTTACAAACGAAAACCAATAGTGTGGGTATTTTAGCTACTAAAGGGACTTTAAGCAGTGAACTCTTCTCCAAAACATCCGGATTGTTTGCCAGTAATATAAAAGTTATTGAGCAAGTTGGTGAAGGTATTGTTGAACTTATTGAAGCCGGAAAAGTGTATTCTGAAGCCATGAGACAACTGTTAATCTCTCACCTAAAACCTATGATTGAAGCCAATATCGATTATCTCGTTTTAGGATGTACACACTACCCTTACCTCATGCCTTTGCTTTTAGAATTACTTCCTAAACAGGTTAAAATAATCGATTCCGGTGAAGCCGTTGCCAGACAAACCAAAGCCATTTTAGAAAAACATAAGCTATTAAACATAGAAACAGGAAAACCAAAAAACACCTTTTTCACCAATGGAAATCCTGATGTTATGGCAAGCTTATTAGATGATAAATTTGAAGTGAGTTATCTAAACTTTTAATATTTGCATTAGCGATTGAAGCATTTGTTGGAGCTCTACCAATTTTTATTGGTAAGCGAAGAAATATTTATATTCATGAGTTCATTAATTTTAAATAAAGTCTCATGAATAAAAAGCGACCCGAAGGGACATACCTTACAGCTAACTAATCTTCCTTAAACCAACTGGAATACTTTACATAGTTATTAGCAATACGATCGATTTGTCCCGAAATGAGCTCCTGACTAATATCCTTGATTTTCTTTGCTGGAACACCTGCATAAATACTTCCGGACTCTACATGTGTATTTTGAGTTAAAACCGCTCCTGCAGCAATAATACTATTGCTTTCAATCACGCAGTCATCCATAACAATACTGCCCATACCTATTAATACATTATCATGAATGGTGCAACCATGCACCAAGGCATTATGACCGATAGATACATTATTTCCAATGTTTGTTGGTGCCGTTTGATACGTGGCGTGAATAACGGCGCCGTCCTGAACATTCACCTTATTTCCCATTTTTATATAATGAACATCTCCGCGAATTACAGCATTGAACCATACGCTGCATTCCTCTCCCATAGTAACATCCCCTACTATGGTAGCATTTTCAGCGATATAACAATCCTCAGGAATTTGAGGTGATTTTCCGTTTACAGGTTTTATTAAAGGCATATTGAATTATGAAAAATTAATTTACGGCAGGACAATTACAGTCGTAACGTTTACGTCGGCATCCAAAATTGTACCCTAAAGTAATTTGATGGAATCCACCATTTGTATAAACTACCGAATTACTTTGATAGGTGTACGTATAGGCAAACATAAACTGATTATAATTAATTCCCAAAATTGGTGTGAATTGATTTAAACGTTGACTCTTAATATCGCTCCCCGAATTGGTATACTCGGCACCATCGAAACTATTTCTATACGATAAGCCACCCCAAACCGTACCAAAATCCATAACTTTATAAGCCTTGGCATTAACATCTATAGCTGCTTCTTTGGTTGCTTCACGATACTGAAACATGACAGAGGGCTCAAAACTCCATTCACTACCATATTTGCTATACACATATCCGGTTGTTAATAAGTAGCGTCTTAAATTACTTGTGATATTCACGTCACGATTTATGCCCGAGTTATTTAAAAGGTTTTTAACCGTTCCGTGAAGATAGAAATCTAAAAACTGGTATGAAAACCCGAAATCCATATTAAAATTTGTTTCATTTTGTACCGTCCCATCAATAATAGGATCAGGTCCGTCAAACAAAAACGAGGTTTCATCCAATCGGTATTGAATAATTCCTGCACTTAATCCAAACGATAACATATTTAAATCGACTTCACTTCTGGAAAACATCAAATGATGCGCATAAGTAGCATAAGCACCGTTTTGAGAATGGTATCCATTTTTATCTTTAAATAAAATACCTCCAATTGCAGATGGCGATTCACCAATACGCCCATTCACACTTAAAGTCATTAATCTGGGTGCATCTTCATGGCCAAACCACTGTTGTCTACCAGTCAATCGTGCTTTCGCACAATTCGCCACACCAGCCATAGAAGGATGAATTAAATAATAATTATCGGTAAGATAATCGGTATATATAGGTAAACCCTCTTGAGAAAATGCGACTTGGGCAAACAGTAGGCTAATACCGGCAATTAAAAAGCTTTTTAAGTTCATATTAAGTTTACACTATAAATTCCATTATTCTGAGGTTACCTTTATGTCACAATATAACCTTTTTAAAAGGTTCAATAAGAGGCAACAAAACTCAAATATATGGATAACTAAAGTTTTCTTTTAGTATTTTTGTAAAAAATTAGCTAAAATGAAAACTTACAAAGTTTCCGTTAGAGAAACAACAAATAACGCCATAGTAAAATTCGAGTTAAACGAATTTATCACCCAACACCAAAGTTTTGAATTCAATAATATAGATGAAGCCAAACCATCTCCTTTAGCTCAACAATTATTCTTTTTACCATTTGTTAAAAAAGTATATATTTCCGGGAATTTTATTGCCGTAGAGCGCTACAGTATTGTAGAATGGAGCGATGTGCAGGATGAAATGGCCGAGCAAATAGAATCTTATTTAAATGATGGCGGCGTAGTGATTGAAGCTACCGCTGAATCTAAAAAAGTACCCGTTACGGTTTATGCTGAAAGCACACCGAACCCTTCGGTTATGAAATTTGTTGCTAACAAAAAAATTGTAACAGCTCTATTTGAATTCACATCTATTGATGAAGCTAAACTATCCCCGCTAGCAACTGAACTATTTCATTTCCCTTTTGTTAAAAGTGTATTTATTGAAGAAAACTACGTATCGATAACCAAGTATGATATTGCCGAATGGCAAGACATCACTATTGAGTTACGCGAGTTTATTAAAAATTATATTGAAAACGGAAAAGAGGTTGTTGTTGCCGGTGCTGCTGAACAATTACAGAAATCTACCGAACAGTTAGACTCTAATTTTGAATCATTAGACGAGACTTCTAAACAAATTATAAACATTCTTGAAGAATACGTTAAGCCTGCTGTTGCCAGCGATGGTGGAAATATTCAATTCATCTCTTACGATCAACATACTAAAAATGTGAGTGTACTACTTCAAGGTGCATGTAGTGGCTGTCCGTCGTCAACCTTTACACTAAAAAGTGGAATAGAAAACATGTTAAAAGAAATGCTTCAGGATAAAGTTGCTACTGTTGAAGCTATAAATGGATAATAGATTATAAACTCAACAATATAACTAAAAGCGTTCATTAAAAATGAGCGTTTTTTTTATGGCTTTTAAACAGATGTATTATCTTTCTGAAAAGAGAGTTTACCAAACGAAATATAA
>NZ_JACVXC010000049.1 GCF_014596935.1 Aestuariibaculum suncheonense
CCAAGGTCTTTTGCATCTAAAGTTCCGTTGTCGTCTTTGAATACATAGCTTCCATATCCAGAAAGCACACCATTTGCAAAGTAGAAGTCAGTCCAGTTAGCTAAAAAGCCATACTGTGCTCCACCTTTGTCACCTTTAGAGAATGCAAGTACATCATCAAAAGATTCAGGTGCTTCAGGCATTAATTTTTTGTTGTAGATGAAAACAGGTGTTTCAGTTGATTTTGGAAGTCCGTAAAGTTTTCCATCATA
>NZ_JACVXC010000050.1 GCF_014596935.1 Aestuariibaculum suncheonense
CCGTCAGCTTATGAAGTGCAGCCATCGTACCATTGCCGCCGATAAAAACTAGAGTATCAATTCCATGCTTTTTTAGATTCAAAAGTGATTTCTGCATTTTTTCTGATGTAAATTCATAGCGTCCTGACCCGAGACATGCTCCGTTTACGAAACGATGTGATTTGATCCATCCTAAAAGTTCAGCATCAAGCTTTTCGATGCCGTTTTCAAATAAACCTTGATAACCGTTATAAACTCCGTATAAATCCACT
>NZ_JACVXC010000051.1 GCF_014596935.1 Aestuariibaculum suncheonense
CTTCTGTTTCATGGGGACTTCTTAAGAGTTTCGGGACAGACACTTCCTGGTCGATCAGACAGTCTTTCGTAAATAAGACGGGTACCCCACTTACTTCGTACTCTTCGTCTTGGATCAAGAGAACAGCTCCTGAATCTTTTAAGATATATTCTCTTCGGGATACAGGTAGGCTAGGATCTAACGGGATGTAACTGCATCCGATCTTAAAGACCGCGAACAGAGCGGCCAATTGTTCGTTCGATCGCGTCAT
>NZ_JACVXC010000052.1 GCF_014596935.1 Aestuariibaculum suncheonense
AGCACGTCAATCTATTGAATCTTTAATGGATATTGCCCCAAAAGAAGCGTTAATTCGACGAGGCAATGAAGAAATGATGATTCATGTTGATGATATTCAAGTTGGAGACATCATGATTGTTAAGCCCGGTCAAAAGTTAGCAATGGATGGAATAGTGGTTAAAGGTACATCGACATTAAATCAGGCTGCGATTACAGGTGAAAGTGTTCCAGTAACGAAAACCACAAATGATGAAGTATTTGCAGGAAC
>NZ_JACVXC010000053.1 GCF_014596935.1 Aestuariibaculum suncheonense
GTTGTTACAAATGGTACTGAAGCGGACTATGAACAATTAAAGGATGTGTTCAATGCTCATGGTGTGGAATACAGTCAGTTCGAGGGTCTACCTTATGACGAGAACGATGCCACCATAACGCAATTCATCACATATGTAAGGTGTGTGAATTAATGGCCAATAACAATGGTTTTGCAGATGCACTTAACGAGATAAATACACTGTTAAAAGTGGATAAGCAAGTTGAAAAAGACGTTTTAGAAGAAGCAG
>NZ_JACVXC010000054.1 GCF_014596935.1 Aestuariibaculum suncheonense
CGATCGTATTCTTTATATACGAAGCGTCCGGTAGATTTAAACTTTTCATATGGCGGATAGGTAGACTGAACTTCCTTAACAGCTTCTAAAAAGGTAAAAGATTTGGCAGAAATCTGAAATCCCTTTATTTTTTTATAAACATCTAACAGTTTCAATGCTTCTTCCTTTGTTCCATAAAAAAATCCCCTGCCAAAGATAGCAAGTCCCTCAGAAGCAGCGTTATACATGCTGGCATTCAAACACATTCG
>NZ_JACVXC010000055.1 GCF_014596935.1 Aestuariibaculum suncheonense
AACGCTTCCTTAGCGGCTGCTTTATTTTCTTCTACAGACAAAATGTCTTTCTGTGTCGCGAGCCGAACGACCTTTTTTAAAGGAAGAACAACATCATTCTCCCCGACTAGTTTCTTATCGATAACTACCTTGCCATATTCTATTCCACGCGCCGTTTCCACAATGACAAACGCGTCTTTTTTCACTTCAAGGTCGCCGGGGTCGAAATAATATACTTTACCCGCTTTTTTAAAGCGGATTCCCACTAC
>NZ_JACVXC010000056.1 GCF_014596935.1 Aestuariibaculum suncheonense
CCTTTTGTTTTTAACACAGAGTCATCATCCCTTTCTTTTTCACCAAAGCTTAAATCTCAACCTATTAAATTTAATTTAAGCAAACAAGCGAAATTAACGGCGAAGGTCTATAACAGCAAAGGGCAGGTCATTGACACGCTCTTTACAAATCGAATGTGGGCTCCAGGTAATCATTATTTTTACTGGTCAGGAAAGAAAAACGGCGAGACGCCATATGGAGATGGGACGTATGTGCTAAAGATAACTG
>NZ_JACVXC010000057.1 GCF_014596935.1 Aestuariibaculum suncheonense
ATGGTGTGATCGATTATAAAACAGAGACTGACTTTGTTGACATGCTGATCAAACGTTTACAGATTAAGACCGAATCGAGCGAGACGAATGCCAAGAATCTTTCCGGAGGCAACCAGCAAAAAGTGGTTATCGCAAAATGGGTTGGAATCGGACCAAAAGTATTGATCTTGGACGAGCCAACAAGAGGCGTTGACGTTGGTGCGAAGCGTGAGATCTATCAGTTGATGAACGAACTTACCGATCGTGG
>NZ_JACVXC010000058.1 GCF_014596935.1 Aestuariibaculum suncheonense
TGTGGGCGCGAAGGGATTCGAACCCCTGACCCCTTGGGTGTAAACCAAGTGCTCTGAACCAACTGAGCTACGCGCCCGAATATTTTCGGGTTTTGAGTTTATTTCTAATTGAAATCAGTCTCGCAATATGTCAATAAAAAACCTGATTCATATCAGGTAGTTTAACTGTTGTGGGCGCGAAGGGATTCGAACCCCTGACCCCTTGGGTGTAAACCAAGTGCTCTGAACCAACTGAGCTACGCGCCC
>NZ_JACVXC010000005.1:0-18520 GCF_014596935.1 Aestuariibaculum suncheonense
TTCCGAACAGAGAAGTTAAGCCCGTTAGCGCCGATGGTACTGCGTTTAGTGGGAGAGTAGGTCGTTGCCTTTTTTGAGAATCCTCAACATTTATTTGTTGGGGATTTTTTGTTTTAGACTTACGTTACTTTCCTTTTATAAATTTTTTCTTTTTTATACCTTACGGCCTCGTTTATCTATTATGGCTTTACTAAGAATGAAATTATTTGTTAGTTTTTATGTTATTTCTGCACTGGCCTCTGCTCAAGTGTCTATAGATTCATTAAAAGCTTTTGGATCACTTGACATATCTTATTATGCTACCGCAGAGATTAATGGTAAGGTCTTGGAAAATGTTAACTGGAAGGAGTATTCGGGGAAAATTACAACAGGACCTTTTAAATCCTCTTTCAAAACACTGTCTCCTCAAAAACGGGGTTTTTGGTTTACTCCGGATATTTTTGATTTTAATAGTTTCAAAGCAGATAGTCTTAAGGTATTTAATGCGGTGAAATATGATTTAAAGGATAAACTTAAGATTTATTTACCTTTAAAAAATGAGGTTGATAATTTGTTAACTACGAATGATGATTTTATTTATAATGATGTAGTATTCGAAAGTGATTCCAAATTTGGAAAAGCAGCTCATTTTAATGGAACATCGAGTTATATAGATTTGCGTTCTGGTAAAGATGATGTGTTTGAAGAATTAACTATAGCAGCTTGGGTTAAGCCTACCCAAATTAGGGATAAACACAGTATTATAGGAAAGGGTAAAGTCTTTTCGGCTAAAATTGTTGATGGTTATTTACAGTTTACTACCCCAAGTATTAAGGATCATTTTAGTGAGCATAATAAGATTAATGAACAAGAATGGTCTCATGTCGCTTTTGTTTATCTTCCCAATAATGAGTTAAATTTCTTTATTAATGGAAATCTGGTAAGTACTATTAAGTCGTCAGGTATTAATCAAACAGATCATTCATTGGTAGTTGGTACGAATTTATGGGGTGAACATTATCAGGGATTTATTCGAGATCTTGCCATTTGGCAACGACCATTAAGTGATGACGAAATCAAACAGATTTTTAACTCGGGTATATTGCTTGAATCAAAAACGTCTAGTTTTTTAACTATGGCTATTCTAGTTATGTTAGGGGGTACTTTAATAGGTTTTTTAATTATAAAATATATAAGAACAAAAAGTGTAAATAAAGGAGTTAATAATACCACCCTAGAGACGTCTTTATTAAAAGTTAATGGGGCTGGAATAGCTATTCGTTTATTGGGAGGAT
This sequence comes from Aestuariibaculum suncheonense, assembly GCF_014596935.1. Taxonomy (GTDB): domain Bacteria; phylum Bacteroidota; class Bacteroidia; order Flavobacteriales; family Flavobacteriaceae; genus Aestuariibaculum; species Aestuariibaculum suncheonense. Next base: position 1,275 of record NZ_JACVXC010000005.1, read on the forward strand.
TTCGTGTTGTTAATAAGGATGGTGCAGATATTACGCATAAGTTTCCTCCAAAAAGACGTGAATTAATAATTTGCCTATTACTCTTTACGCTAAAGGAAGACGGTATAACTTCCAAGAAAATGGGCCAGTTATTGTGGCCTAGTTTTAGTAATGCCCAGGTGAAAAATAATCGAAGTACTCAGGTAAAGGAAATAAGAAATATTCTAGAAGAGCTTGATGGGATTGAAGTAATTTATTCTGATAAAAAATGGAGGGTCATTTTAAATAATTCTTCAAAAATTGATCTTTTTCATTTAAATGAACGGCTTCCACACATTTTTACTTCCCATAAAATTAAGTATGACTATAGTTCTCTAAAGGAAATTCTTGCTATTTTAAACTTAGGTATTTTACTACCAAATTTTGATGAGGAATGGATTGATTCCTTTAAATCCAAGTTTGATGATTTTATATTAGAATTTTTAACACCTTGTCTATCCGATGAACACATTTACAGCGATATTAAACTTCAGGTATGTGATGTGATTTTAAATATAGATGCTCTTCACGAAGAAGCCGTAGATTTCAAAGTTAAACTATTAATGAAGCAGGGAAAACACATGTCTGCTCAAAAAGTTTCGGAACAATTCTATAAATTGTATGAACAATTTTACGGTCAGCAGTATTCAAAAGATATTTTGAATTAATTGCACATTTTTAAGTAGTTACCCTCTTTGTTACCCCTTTTAGTACATCTCTGTTTTTAGATTTACAGCTATAAATTCATACATGATTATTAGAATCATGTATTGTATTGTTTAAACATAACTAAATGAAAAAACAGACAACTAACAGAAGAGACTTTGTAAAAAAGGCATTGGTTGCCACCGCTGGTATAAGCATCATACCAAGGCACGTTATGGGTGGTACTAATTTTATAGCACCTAGTGATCAATTAACAAAAGCAGTAATAGGTGTAGGAGGTATGGGACAAGGCCATTTGACCTATGAAGGCACTAAATTATTGGCAATTTGTGATGCCGATGGAAAGCATTTGGCAAATACATTAAGTAAGGTAGGAAATGATGTGAAGGGTTATCGCGATTTCCGGGAAGTCTTAGCCAGACCAGATATAGATATTGTGCATATTGTTACACCACCGCATTGGCATGCTATAATGTCTATTATGGCTGCTGAAGCAGGTAAGGATGTTTGGTGTGAAAAACCCATGACCAGAACCATAGGAGAGGGTAAGCGCGTAGTAGAAGCCATGAAACAGCATGGCAGAATGTTTCGTTTAAACACCTGGTTCCGTTTTCAAGATAATTTTTATGGCATGGGAACCCCTGTCAGAAAACTTAAAAAAGTTGTAGATAGTGGAGTGTTGGGTTGGCCTTTAAAAGTTACAATTAGCGGGGTAACCGGATTTAATTGGAAATTTTATTGGGTTGGAAAAGAAAATCTAAAACCACAAACAGTTCCTGATCATTTAGATTATAATATGTGGTTAGGGCCGTCACCCGAAAAACCTTATAACGCTCATCGCGTGCATACCACATTCAGAGGTTACTGGGATTATGATGGAGGCGGATTAGGGGATATGGGGCAACATTATATCGATCCGGTTCAGTACTTTTTAGGTAAAGACAATACTAGTCCGGTAAAAGTTGAAGTTGACGCCCCACAACAGCATTATGATGCTATTGGAACCTGGAGAAAAATAATATTTACTTATGCCGACGGTTGTCAGATTATATTAGATGGTGCTAATGAAGATAAGAATGCCGCCTATATTGAGGGACCAGATGGAAAAATTTTCAACGGATTTAAATCTGATATTCCCAATATAGAAGGTATCATAAACAGTATTCCAGACCCAGAAGAACAAATTACATCGTTTACAGAATCGGTTAAAACGCGTAAAAAGTTTGCTTTAAATGAAGAAAATGGTCATCGGTCTGCAACGATTGTAAATATGGGGATTACAGCATTACGCCTAGGTAGAACTCTTCATTTCGATCCTGTTAAGCAAGAGTTTATTAACGATGAAGAGGCTAACCGATTAATAAATCAACCAGAACGAAGCTCTTGGGCATATTAAACTATTTAAATTTCAATGAAAAGAATTATAACAATAATAAGCACTTTAGTTTTGTTTTTAAGTGCATCACAAATTTCAACAGGCCAAATAAACAGAACATTAGAAACCAAAGTGGCCGATATTTTAGCGCAATTACCAACCAAAGATTTAAATCATCTGGATAAGTTGATGCGAGAAATGGTAAACCTTGACGTAGATGGTGTGCAAAAATTTGCCAACATGCTGGTACCTTTGGGTTCAGGAGATGATACCCAAGCTAGATACGCTATGCAAAGTGTAGCCGTGTATAGTGGAGGTCATCCCGATGTTGATACCAACCATGTTGTAGAACAGGTTTTACTTAACACATTAAAAAACACTTCAAATGATGAATTAAGCGCTTTTTTAATTGAACGTTTAAATTTTTGCGGCACTAATACTAGTTTACCTATTTTACAGACTTATTTATCTCATAAAACATTGCACAAGCAGGCGTTATCGGCGTTACAAGCTATTGGAACAGATGCAGCCGCTAAGGTTATATTTGAGGGTCTCAAAATTACAGATAAGGAGATGAAACCGGCGTTTATTGATGCCTTGGGGCAATTACATTACGAGCCCTCGGTTGAGTTATTATACGAATTAGGAAGTTCAAATTTTAATCCGATTAAACAAAGTGCATTAATGGCTATTGCTAATTTCGGATTGATCGATTCGTCCGGGTATTTAATAGCTGCTGCTAAAAATTCAAATTATAATTTAGATGAATCAAAAGCGATTTTAGCATTAATAATGTATGGTAATATATTGCAAAAACAAGGTAATACCAAGTTAAGTTCTGAAATAGGATATTTACTATTGGAAAATTGTACCGATAATAATCAGTTGCCTTTCAGGACATCCGGAATGTATTTAATTGCAGAAGGGAGTAATGAAGATACTTTTAAATTCTTATCAAAAGAATTAAAGAAAGGTGATTTGGCTTATAAGGCAGCCGTTATTAATGCTGCTTCAAAACAACTTACTACAGAAAATAGGGTAAATTGGATTAAAGCTTTTAAAAAATCCTCACCAGAAGAACAGGTTTTGATCATTGATATGTTAAAGAGCAATAAATCAGAATCAGTGTTTAATAATGTTTTATTAAAGGCTATAAATTCAAAAAATGAAGCCGTTAAAATAGCGGGAATAAAAGCTCTGGATTATCAGGATAAACAAAAGGGTTTACCTGTATTGTTAACACAATTAAACAATGCCCAATCTGAGGCTGAATTGCAGGCTATAGAAGAAACGCTTTTAAGAGTGGTTTCTTTGGACGATTCAGATGTTCTGGCTTCTAAACTCGATATGGTCAATTCAAAATCAAAGGCTGTTTTGGTTCGTCTGCTGGCAGCAAGACACGCAAATAATCAATTTCATACCGTGGTTACCTATTTAGAAACTTTGGATGCCGATTTGAAGAAAACTATTTATGCTTCAATACCATTTATGGTTTCAAAGGATAACATAAACGAATTAATAGATTTATTGTCTAATGAAAACGACGATGAGAATATTAAAAATCTTCAAGTAGCGATTACAGGTGTTTTAGATTCGGAAGATAATACACAGGCCGAATTAATTTATAAGGCATTCGAAGCAGATAATGATAAGTCTAAATGGATTCCGCTTTTATCTGAGTTAGGCAGTAGTAATGCTTTGCAACTCGTTTCAAATGAACTAAAATCGGGAGATCAAGCAACTAAACTATTAGCGATTGAAACGCTTTCAGAGTGGAAGAATAACGATGCCCTTCCAGTGTTATTTGATGTGGTAACAAATGATTCAGAATTAAAACAAAATGCATTCAAAGGATATTTGAGAAAAGTTAATGTATCGGGTTATCCAGATGATCAGAAATTATTATTGGTTAGAAAGCTTGCTGAATACGCTAAATCCACCGATGAAAAAAAGCAAATTATATCTGAGGCATCCAATATTAAAACATTTTTGTCTCTAGTGTTCGTTTCAGAATTCCTCGATAATCAAAACCTAGTGGCACATGCCTCTAATGCTGTTATTAAGATAGCTTTACCAACCCCAGGGAAAAATGATGCTTTAAGCGGAGTTGTTGTTAAAGATATCGTTTCAAGAAGTGTTGATAATTTAACTGGTCCTGACAGTCAATATATAAAACTTGATGTAAAAGAGTTTTTAGAGAAAATGCCACAGGATAAAGGCTATGTGTCTATTTTCAATGGAAAAGATTTGAGTGGCTGGGAAGGACTGGTGCAAAACCCTATAGCTCGAGGAAAAATGACCAAAGCTCAATTGGCTAAAGCACAATCGGTGGCTAATACTCAAATGTTGAAAGATTGGTTTGTAAAAGATGGTGTTATTGGTTTTAAAGGTGAAGGTTATAACAATATTTGTACTATTAAAGATTATGGCGATTTTGAAATGTTGGTGGACTGGAAAATTACAAATGGCGGTGATAGCGGAATTTACCTTAGAGGTACACCACAGGTACAAATTTGGGATATTGCCAGAACTAATGTAGGTGCTCAGGTTGGAAGCGGAGGCCTTTATAATAATCAGGTATACCAAAGTAAACCATTGGTAGTGGCCGATAATCCTATTAACGACTGGAATACCTTCAGAATTAAAATGGTTGGAGATCGTGTAACTGTTTATCTGAATGGCGTTTTAGTTACAGATAATGTACCTCTTGAAAATTACTGGGATAGAAATATGGATATATTTCCAAAAGAAGCCATTGAGTTACAAGCGCATGGAGAGGATCTTGGTTTTAGAAATATTTACGTACGCGAAATTATTTCAGGCGACGATTTATTATCGAAGACTGAGCAGCAAGAAGGTTTTAAATCCCTTTTCAATGGTAAAGATTTAGATCGATGGATAGGGAATAAGGTTGATTATGTGGTAGAAAATAACGAGATTGCAGTGCGACCAAAGCAAGGAGGCCATGGTAATTTATTTACAGCTGAAGAATACTCTGATTTTGTGTTTCGTTTTGAGTTTAAATTAACGCCAGGTGCAAATAACGGCTTAGGAATTCATGCGCCATTAGAAGGTGATGCAGCTTATGTTGGAAAAGAGTTGCAAATTCTGGATGATACGGCGTCCATTTATGCGAATTTAGAACCTTATCAATATCATGGATCAGTTTATGGAATCATTGCTGCAAAACGTGGATTTTTAAATCCTGTAGGCGAATGGAATTATGAAGAGGTAGAGGTAAAAGGAGATCATATAAAAATAACTTTAAATGGAACGGTAATTGTTGATGGCAATGTGAAAGAGGCTTCAAAAAACGGAACGGCCGATCACAAAGACCATCCTGGATTACAAAGACAAAAAGGACACATAGGATTTTTGGGTCATGGTTCCGAACTTTGGTTCAGAAATATAAGAATTAAAGATTTGTCAAAATAGTAAGATTATTTGTGGATTGTAATGAGTAAATTGAATAATGAAGTGGTGTACGATGCCATTGTAATAGGTACAGGTATTTCCGGAGGATGGGCAGCAAAAGAATTGTGTGAGCAAGGTTTAAAAACGCTGGTGTTGGAACGGGGCCGCAATGTTGAACATATTAAAGATTATCCTACCATGATTAAGGAGCCTTGGGAGTTTAAGTACCGAGGCCTGGTTAATCGAGAAGATCGTAAAAGACAAGAAAAGCAAGATCGAACGGGTTTTGCTGTCCGCGAAGAGCATAAACACTGGTTTGTAGACGATTTAAAACATCCCTATAATGAAGATAAGCGTTTCGATTGGATTCGAGGTTACCATGTAGGTGGACGTTCTATAACCTGGGGCAGGCAAACACTTCGTTTAAGTGATCTTGATTTTGAGGCTAACAAAAAGGAAGGTATCGCAGTAGACTGGCCTATCCGCTATAAAGATATATCACCGTGGTACGATAAAGTAGAACGTTTTATTGGTGTTTGTGGTGAAAAATTAGGGCTTTCATATTTGCCTGATGGCATTTTTACGCCTCCAATGGAATTAAATTGTGTCGAGCAGGAATTCAGAAATAAAATTGAAAATGAGTACGATAATCGCTATTTAATCATGGGGCGTTTTGCGCATTTAACAGGAGATGTTGAACATGAAGGCAGGGTTAATTGTCAGAATAGAAATAAATGTATCAGAGGTTGTATGTATGGAGGGTATTTTAGCAGTAACGCATCTACATTGCCAGCAGCAGCCAAAACAGGAAACATGACCTTACGGCCTCATTCAATTGTAAATAAAATTATTTATGACAATAATAGGCAACTTGCTACTGGGGTTGAAGTTATCGACGCCGAAACCCATGAAACTTTAACATTTTCTGCAAAAGTAATTTTCTGTTGTGCTTCTGCTATAGCTAGTACAGCTATTTTAATGCATTCCAAATCTAAACGATTTCCTAATGGTCTTGGAAACGATAGTGGAGAGTTGGGACATAATCTTATGGATCATCATTTCAAGGTTGGCGCAACTGCTACTGTTGATGGCTTTGAAGATAAATACTATAAAGGACATCGTCCAACAAGTTTTCATATTCCGAGATTTAGGAATTTAGGAGATAGTGAAACAAAACAAGATTATTTGAGAGGTTTCGGATTTCAGGGATCGGCAAGTCGCACCAACTGGCAAAATGGAATACGAGAATTATCTTATGGTAAAACATTAAAAGAACAGATGTTTAAACCAGGACCTTGGAAAATTGGCATGACTGGCTTTGGAGAATGTTTACCTTATCATGAGAACAGAATGTATTTAAATTACAATGAATTAGATGAGTGGGGCATACCTACCATTACCTTCGATAGCGAATTCAAAGAAAATGAAATGAAAATGCGAGAGGATATGGAAAGGGAAGCTGTTAATATGATGAAAAGAGCCGGATTTAAAAATGTTAAGGGGTATAATGAACCATGTTATCCTGGGCATGCTATTCATGAAATGGGGACAGCCCGGATGGGACATGATCCAAAAACTTCGGTTTTAAATAAACATAATCAGGTTCATGCTGTACCAAATGTTTATGTTACCGATGGAGCTTGTATGACCTCTTCACCTTACCAAAATCCATCTCTTACTTATATGGCGTTATCGGCAAGAGCCGCTAATCATGCCGTGGAGCAAATTAAAAATAACCGGTTTTAAGATGGATAGAAGGCAAACGTTAAAAACTTTAGGACTCGGGCTGGGATATGCTGTTGCAGGTCCATCTATAATTCAAATATTGGCATCATGTGAAGGTGGAAATAAATTAAACTGGAAGCCTTTATTTTTAAGTGAATCTCAAGGTTATGTGTTGCAAATGATAGCAGATGTAATTCTGCCTCCCGATAATCTTCCTGCAGCATCAGCAGTTAATACTTCACAGTTTTTAGACTTGATCTTACGAGAAGTTATAGATGTAGAAGAGCAGCAGCAATTTTTGAAAGGAGCTGATATATTTGATAAGCATTTTGAGGTATTGACAGGGAAAGATGTTCTTGCAGGAGATAAATTTGACTATAAATTTGTAATAGCTAATTATTTTGATATTGAAGATGATGAATCTGAAAAAGTGCTTAAAATGCTAGGTGAACCTAACAGAAACAATGATGATAGGTATTTTTTATATAAGTTTTTGTTATTTGTAAGAAGTTATACCTTGTTTACCTATTCTTCTTCTGAAGCATTATATGATGAAGTTAATAAGTATAATCCTTATTCTCCCAACTTTATATCTTGTATATCTGAAGAAGAATTTGGAGTTTAAAATTGTAAATAGTTATTGAAAAAGAGGTGAAGTTAGAAAACTTCACCTCTTTTTTTGAAATCGTTATAAACAAAAAATCCCGAAACATTTGTTTCGGGATTTTTGTAGTGGTACCTCCAGTACCTTTGTTATTTTTTCCGCTTTTTACTTCAGTTTACTTAGTTTGTCTATAACGTGAAAGTTAAGATACGATTTTGTACTCTGAGGAGATAAACTTATTAAAAACTAATAAAAGGTTGTTAATAATTAATAGCACCCTAATAAGCACCCTTTTGAGCAAAACATACATATTTGCCTCAAAAAATAGAATTGATGGCAACACTTATAGAAAGGGCTAAGGGGTCTCTTAGGTTTGCTTTAAAAGACTCGATTAAGAGCTTGGAAGCCAACCCCAAAAAGGAATCTTTAATAATGCTACATTATAACTATGGTAAATTAAGGTTTAAATATTCAGCTTCGTATAATATCAGTTTAGCCAACTGGGATTTGTCTAAGCAGCGTGTTAGAAATAAAATTGGTATCCTAAACAGGGCTGAAATTAACACGCATCTTGATGAAATGGAGGTTGCTATTAAAAGGGAAGTGTCAAAACTAGATGCTAAGGGAATAGCAATTACAAAGGAGCACTTAAAAGCATGCTTAGTTGCTGTTACAAATAAAAGTCATGTTGAGGATGAAAATATCTGTTTGGACTTCTATGGTTTTTGCGAATCGTTTTTTAAGAGAAAGGAGGGGCGAATTGAAGCTTCTACTTTAAGGTCTTATAAACAAACTAAAAAGTTAATCGAGAGGTTCGATAAAGAGTATTCGGTACGTACTAACTTTGAGGATATTAACTTAGATTTCTACCTAAACTTCATAGGTTTTCTTGAAGATGACGATAAACGCATCAATACAATTGGAAAACACATCAAGAACCTTAAAACCTTTTTAAATAGTGCGACAGAAGAGGGGGTTAACCAGTATAAATACTATAAACACAAGGATTTTAAAGTGCTTTCGGAGGAGACGACCTCGATTTATCTTACAGAGGAAGAAATTACAAAACTGACTAACCTTAACCTCTCAGCTAACAAAAGTTTTGAACTGTCAAGAGATATATTTTTAATGGGGTGCTACACAGGGCAACGGGTTAGTGATTATAATGGGTTGATTATTAGAGATGTTTTTGAAAATGAGGGTATAGAGTTTATCAAAATTAAGCAAAAGAAAACTGGTAACGAGGTTGATTGCCCCATAACTAAGGAAATGAAATTTATAATGAACGAACGTTATGGAGGTGATTTTCCTAAGAAGCGGTGTGAGCAGAAAATTAATAAAGATTTAAAGGCTATCGCTGAAATGGCGGAGATTAATGAAGAGGTTAAATGTGCACAAACCAGAGGCGGTAAAAAGCAAGTTGATTATGTCGCTAAATTCAGTTTAATAGGAACGCATACAGCCCGAAGAAGCTTCTGTACTAATAAGTTTAAGCAAGGGATGCCAGTAGATGCTATAATGCACTTTTCGGGGCATAAAACGGATAAAGAATTTTATAAGTACATAAGGATTAATAACGAGCAAAAGTCTCTTCACATAGCCAAAAAGGGGTACTTTAATTTGAATTGAAATGGTGGAACTTACAAACTACACCTATTTTACAAATTTAATTAACGATAGCGAAATTTATAGGGGAGGTTCTTCTGGGCTTGTTTTAATAGAGCAAATCGTAAAGTATTCTGAACGACTAAAATTAGAAATTAAAAAGAATCTGTTGATGCTACCTAATGAAAAAGTATCTATGTACAAAGATTTTGTGTTTGATGGCATTAGTGGTTTGAGGTATTACAATGTTTCAGAAGAAAGAGCTAATAGTTTAATTTCAGGATATGAAGACTCGCTTAATGATATTGAATGTAGCCATTTCAAAGATGATACTCTAGGTTCGTTATTATTGTATTCTTATCACGAGTTTAATAGAGAGGACAGAGATAAAGCTTATATATTACAGCATGAATTGACTGGGTATTTTACAGGAAAGCACATTAGTGAAATATTGCAGCTAGTCAAGCCTAAAGAGGAAATAAATGAGCCTGAGTTTGATAAACGAGTTTTTAAATCCGTAGAAGCTTTTATTTGGTTTCGCAGTACATTAATAGATGAAGGGTACTTAAATGATAAAGGAAACGAAGTGCAAAAGAGAGGTTTTCAGGCTTTTGCTAAAGCTATATTAGATAACACCGATTGTCGTTCACTTATTTTTACTCATAATGTTGGATTAGCTGATTACATAGATTTTCTTAGAAAGAATTATAATGTTGAAATTAGTTCAAATAAGGCTATGTCTTCAGGATTTAAACATGAGTCAAGGGTGAAGTACTTAGTAGAAATATATAAGGCAAATAAACCCCAATAAACCCCAATTTTCGCCCTATAAACATCGCTATATGTTTGTTCACGATTTAAAAAACAGATATGAACAAACAAATTTTAACGAACGTTTACGGGGTTACTCCTGAGGTGCTTGTAGAGATGATTAATGCAGGCGTTAAGGTAGAATTAGAAAAAACTAAGGCGCAGCTTAAAGAGGAGCTAAAACAAGAGATTAACAAGGAAACAAGTAAGCTGTTGACCCGAAAGGAGGCTGCTGATTACCTTAAAGTCTCGATGGTAACTTTAAATAATTGGGCTAAACATGGAATACTAAAACCTCTGAAGATAGGCAATTTAGTTAGGTACGAACTAGTAGAGCTGCAAAAGGCTTTAGGTTAAATCTAACTATTATGATTGTAGTCATGCCTAAAAGCCTGAGTTTAGAAGCTCTGGTAGATGCCAGACCCCCTAAAATTAGCGGTTTCAAAGTAGACAAGCTTAAATACATAATTAACTTAATCTTAAAAGCCTCTCAGTACGATAAGGATTTATTGCTCGAAGAGTTTCAGCCAGTTAGTTCGAGAAGTTTAAAAGTAATTCGTAACTACAGGAAATACATAGATTATCTTATTGATGAGGGGGTAATAGAGACAAACGAGCATTATATCGTAGGTAAGAAGTCTAAGGGGTATAAAATTACTAAGAAGCTAAGAGGTGGTTTAAAATTAACTGAAATTAAAGATTTCACACTTAAAAAGTATGTTAAAGAAACAGATGGTAAGCATTCTTCTATTCGAGGATTGAATTACCTCAACAAATGGTATAACGATAAGTTAGCCCTTGATTACGAGTTAATGTTAAATTTTCATTTAGAAGAGTTTATTATTAAACGAGCCAAAAAAAGTCTACGTGATTATGATATGCTGAAAAAAAAATACAAACTGCCTTACAATCAATACAAGCATGCTGTTATAGGTATTATGAAATTAAAACAAGGCAGTTATAGTTTGAAGCGTGATAGTAACGTTAGGAGGTATCATACAGTACTAACTAACATGCGAGGGTTAACTCGTAATGCTCTTTCTTACGATGGTGAGGAGTTAGTGTCTATCGACATAAAGAATAGTCAACCTTACCTAAGTATTTTGCTTTTAGATTCCTCTTTTTGGATAGGTATTTTAAAGGCTGAAAATGAGAAAATTAAAATCGAGCAAAAATCGAAAGCCAAAATTCAACAAAACAACTTACTTTTTAACCATTTACCTACAAACCTAACAAAACAACTAACTAACATTATGTGTCGCAAAATAGCAGAAACCCTATTAAATACAGAGGTTTCAGCTTACAGTGAGTTTGTTGTTAATGGCGAGCTATATGAGTACTTAGTAGAGGTTTTTAAATCGGATTTAGTGCTACAAGAGTATAGCAGGAAGCACGTAAAGGATGAAGTGTTTAGAATGATGTTTTCGGGTAACAGGTATAGCTCAAATACAAAGAAAATATTTGCACAGCATTTTCCTGAGGTACATAAGGTATTTACTATAATTAAGAGTAAAGATAAAAGTTTATTGCCACGTTTGTTGCAAGCTGTGGAAAGTTATTTAGTTATAGATGTAATAGCAAAACGTATTTCAATCGAACATCCAGAAGCACCTATCTTCACCATACATGATAGCACAGCAACTACACAGGCATTTGTAAGACCTGTTACGCAAATAATGAAACACGAGTTGAAGTCTGCGATAGGTTATGAACCTAAACTTCATGTCGAGAGGTGGAATAAGCGAATAATAAATGATACGTTAGAGGGGCTACAACGGAAAGCAGAATTGTGTGATGTAGCATAAGAATGTCTGCTTTACAGTAAGCAGTTTAAAGTTGAATGTCTAGTAGGTATGTTGTAAGAGGCTTTTTTATAAGTTCAATTCATATAACTTAGTGTATGGAGTCTGAACCTAAGTTGAAGTCGATTTAATTTAAATTAGTGTTTATTCCTTTCTAAAGCATATGTGCGTGTGTAAGTGTCTGTAATATCCTTACTTCAGACCTTACACACAAACAAAAGAGTATATTTTTAGGTATTGGTATGCAGTTCTTAAATTGTTTTAAAGGGGTACTTAATATCATTACATAGCTTTATCACAGAAACTTATACAAAGTAGTATTAAAAGGGTACAAAAACGAACTTTATTAAAATTTTGAGAGGTTTTGACGCAACCTTTGTAAGAATTTTGCATCTTTATTTAAAAACATGATTTAAATGGAAAAAAGACTTGTTGTATTTTTATTGGCTGTTATGTTGTTTAGCTGTTCAAGCGATAAAGATAGTGGGATTGATTGTATGCTTTATGACCCCTATTTCCCAACGCTTTATATTAAATTAGTTGATGCTGAGGGTAACAACTTAATAGAGAATGGTACTTACGATATCGAGGGTATGTCGTTTGAAAATGGATTAAGTTATAGGGTTAATCCTGCTAGTGAAATAGAGCCAGTAGGTTCAAAAATAAGAGAATTCGATAATACGGTGGAGTTGGGGATTCCTAATCGAACTAATTTTACATACGTAATAAAATTAAGCGAAGAAGAAGATATTACACTCGATTTTACCGCAGAATTAATTGAAAGCGTATGTGATATTGAGTTTACTCTTCCCAAAGAGGTTGTGTATGGTGACCAGTTGTTAGAATTAAGGGAGGTTATCCCTCTTCAATTTTTAGTTGAAGTAAAAATTTAAAACAGGTAAAAATTAAAGACATGAAAAAAACGATATTACTTGTTTTAGCGGTAGTAACAGTTATTTGCCAGTTTAGCTGTAGTAATGATGAGCCAGATGTAGATTTGCAAGAACTCGATTTTGATATTAAGAACTTAGAAAATTTTGAGTATAGTCTTGGTTTTTTTGGGGATGAGCAGGGAGCTCGAATATCGGAACAAGCAAAATATTTTGAGATTAGTGAGTTGGAAGATGACGTTAATCGTGAAATTATTTATACTTATAAAAGTGAAATTGGTTTTACGGGAGTTGATTTTGTTGAGATAGAGTTTGTTTCTTTTGACGTGTCTACAGGTTTACTTCCTGTTGAAAAAAAACTTAAAATAACATTTAATATTAGTGATTAAACATTTTAGTTATACTGACAGGATTGTTATGATTGAATATAAGAGGTGGTTTTACAAAGGGTTAGTTGGTTTAATCGTTGCTATTATTCAGTTTGGCTGTAGTAATGATGAATCGACTAATGAGGGGGTCTCAGTCTTTTGGGAGCAAACAGGTTGTGCAGACCCATGGGGAACAGGTGCGAACGATACAGAAGCTGAAACTACAAATGCTTTAAAGTTGTTCTTAGCTGGTGAAGATATTAGTGTTTTCAAGGTTAATGTAGAAATAACCTCAACAGCACAAGACTGTTTTGCTTGTTCATGTCTAACAGGTAAAACCATTACAGTAAATGTAGCAGAGTCTGATGTTGCTAAAATGGAAGAACTAGGGTTTTATTTAAAATAAATACTTGTGACTATGAAAAAACTTGTTGGTGTATTATTATTGTTTCTTTTAGTTGGTTGTTTTACTGAAGACACCACAGATGAAGTTTGCTCTTTGGATTGTACAACAATATCTGGAAGATTTGTTACAACTGATGGTCAGGGATTACCTGATGTCAATCTTAGTTTTCAATATGAAAGTGGATTTATGTTTCTTTTTTATAAAAGGTTTATAGCTGATTTAACTACTGATAGTAATGGTTATTTTCATCACCAGTTTTATGTAAAACCTGAAGAGTTAGATCCTGAAAAAATAGGGCATTTTGAGTTAATTCCTGACGTTAACAGTTTGAATATACGAGAGGATATTATTACTCCTGATTTGATAAGCTATCTTAATCTTAATAAATGGGTGAAAATTCAATCTAGAGATGCGGTAATAGAGGTTGTTTATAACTTGCCAAAGAAGAGGTGGTTAGTTGTAAACTTAAATAATTTCATTCCTGAGCAAGAGGGAGATTACTTTTCTGTACGTTCAGTTTTTCCATATGGGTTAAAAAATGAAGAAAGCTATGATGAAGTTTTTGAAACCGAATTCAACTTAGTAGTTAGTAAAGATTTATTTAAGGCTTCTAACCTAAATAATGCTTTTAAAGTACTGGTAGCAGAGGGAGAAATTAATAGAATTGAAGTAGCAAAAATGAAAGGAGGAGAGTATTCTGCACAAAATATTATGCTAGAAGTTGGAGAAGGGGATTTAGAGGAAATAACCTTAGAGTATTAAGTTAAATTTTTGTTTTATGCCTAGCAGCTTTTTTACCTCCCTGTTTTGTAATTATGTTAAACGATATATTTATATGAAAAAGACACTACTATTAATTATTACAATTGCAACGATTATAAGTTGCTCTAATGAAAGTTCTAATGTTGAACAGTCCCTTTATGGTACTTGGAATTTAATTAACAAACAAGGGGGTATGGCTACTATAAACGAGGACTACTCTGAGGGGGAGGTAAAATGGAGTTTTAACAAGTTTAATTCTAATTTAACCGTAGTTAATAAGGATGAAAACAGACGTTTTAAGTTAGTAAGTGGCACTTACTCATACAGCTTAGACAACGATGGTTCTACTCAAATTCTATACTTAGATGATGATGTTTATAATAGATTAGTTGTTGTTTCATTAAATGAGAGGCTCGTAATTTCAGATGACCAAATTCATGGTTTTTCGGCAGAATTCAAAAAATAAAATTATGATTCTGCAAAAAATACTGTTGTTTACATCAGTTGTAATAGTAATATTGAGTTGCTCTAAGGATGATAAAGACGATGATAGCATTTGTGACATTATCTCTAAGAGTATTCCTCGGGATGATTTTAATGTTATAGAAACAGCTACTTACGAAATAGGCGAAGTGGAGTTAAATGGAGATTGTCTTAGTGTATCTCTTTGGGCTAGTGGTTGTAGTTCCGAGCAATTTGACATTAATTTGTACGGTGTTAATGATTACCAAACACAATCTTTTTATCCTCTGCAAAGAGATTTAAAAGTAGAGGTGTTAAACGGTGGGCTTTGTGAAGCTCTTATTAAAATAACAAAGACGTTCGACTTAACCCCTCTTCAAATAGAAACACAAAATGAGACACCCTTAAATATAGAGGGGTGGGATGAGCAGATTATTTATACCTACTAATGCTATTAAAAAGCTTGAAGTGCTTTTAAGCTATTAATCCCAAAATTGTTATATGATTGGGTGTGTGCCTCTCTAGTTAGTTTTAAGTAAGTACCCCTTAAAAGGAAAAACGCTTTGTTTTTAGGGGGTGGGTGTAGATTTTTACTAAGTACTCTGTTTTTTTTGACTTTTCGTTAGGGTTTAGGGATTCATCAAGGTAACCGATTTAACCTTAGCTAAAAAAGTAAGGGAAGTGTTCGCTTGATAGTAAGATGCCCGATAAAGCTTCGTTCCACACATGAACGTCCGAAACGCTCCCAAGCCATTTTTACAATGATGTTATGTGTTTTTAAATCCTAAGGATAATTAAAAAAAAATCTTATTTTGGTAAGAAAATTTAACTAATAAAAGTTTATTATGGCTCTATCACGTGTTAAAAAGGTAATCATTATAAGTATACCTATATTTATTCTAAGTAATGTTGTTGGTAATTTAATCGATGCTTTCGTTTGCGGTGAAGGTATAATAAGGTCGTATGAATATCAGACTAAAGATGGGAAGTTTGGTTTTAGCCTATACCCTAGTAAAGGGGGGGGAGCTTTCAGTCATGGAGACTCGATTTGAAGCCTATCTTGAAAGGAATGATGTTAAAGAAGAAAATCAAGTTATATACAGAACATTTAAGAAACATATTTTAAGGTTTTGGATGTGGTACACTTATACTTTTGATGAAAAGTATAAATATCCTTATTTAAATGTTAAACG
Source organism: Aestuariibaculum suncheonense (assembly GCF_014596935.1). Taxonomy (GTDB): domain Bacteria; phylum Bacteroidota; class Bacteroidia; order Flavobacteriales; family Flavobacteriaceae; genus Aestuariibaculum; species Aestuariibaculum suncheonense. Next base: position 17,375 of record NZ_JACVXC010000005.1, read on the forward strand.
ATGAGTAACTTAAAAGAGTATTGAGTTTTTTTCTGGTTTTTTGTTAGTATCGAGGCTTCACCAACTTTACCGATTTAAACTTCAGGTAAAAAACAAGGGAGAGGTCATCTTGGCGGTATGATACAGCTAGCACGCCTCCACCTTTACGCCCGAAACGCTTCCAAGCCATTCCCCCTCCGATGTTATGTGTTTTTAATGTTGTCTTAGTTATTGGTTCTGTTATTTCCTTAGGGTGTTGATTAGGGTGTTTTTATTCTATAAGAGGTTGTATCTCATCAATGTAATTAAGTTCAGCCCAATCTACAATAGAATAGTTAGTGAGACGATTTCTCCATTTTATTTCTTGACCAATAGGCACATAAAAATGAATAACACCACTGTTTAATTCTGTATTGTGTTTTTCGTCTAGTTTTAGTTCGTTCATCGAATTAAGCCAGTCGTTTTGAAATTCAGTATCATCTATCCCGAAGAGCTTTGGGAATATCGTTATCTGGTTTGTTTCGCTATGTATGTAACCTGTAACGAACCAATCTACACCATCATTTGTGTAAGATTTTGAATTAAGCTCATCTAGGATGTACTGAAGGTTGTCTGAAGGCATCTCAGATGTGAAAGTTAAAGACCTTATGTTTTCAACTTTAAGTTGAAGAAGGTTTATTAACTCAAATGTATTACTTATATCTGTTCCGCTTTTAATGCCAACCAAAACTTCACCTGCTACAAATTCTCTGCTGTCGCTTGTAGAACAGGATACAAAAAAAATGAATGCTAATGTAAATGTTATTGCTAGTTTCATGTCTAAATCTTTTACTTAGGATGCATTGTTATGCAAAAAGTTGCGTTAAATTATATAAAAAGCGTAGCTTTTTTATTACAAAATAATAGAATGTACTTAGACCGTACTAGAAAAGTTATTAACAGGTAATTTACTGTTGAGGTGTTTAAGCTATATTTATGTCTAATGTTTAGCGCTAAGTGAAGCGTTTTAAATTTCGTAACACCCTAATCAGCACCCTATAGAAAAAAAAACTCGTAAGTCGTTCTATAAGAATTCGTTACGAGTTTGTTAAGTGGTACCTCCAGGAATCGAACCAGGGACACAAGGATTTTCAGTCCTTTGCTCTACCAACTGAGCTAAGGTACCTC
>NZ_JACVXC010000005.1:18620-248489 GCF_014596935.1 Aestuariibaculum suncheonense
AGTGGTACCTCCAGGAATCGAACCAGGGACACAAGGATTTTCAGTCCTTTGCTCTACCAACTGAGCTAAGGTACCTCTGTTAAGCGGTTGCAAATATATATGCTTTTTAGATTTCTACCAAAAGAAAAGTGAAAAGATAATGGACTTTATTTTAATCTAAGATAGGATATGGTTGGTGCTATGGTAAATCAACTGTATTTAAAATAATAACTTCAATTTGGTTTAAAGGTTTTAATGTTAGTTAATGTCCCGTGTGGAGTAATGTGTAAAATAACTAAATGAAGATTGAAATGTTAGCATAAATTAGCTTTTAATAGATTGTTGTGAGATGGAGTTCATGTTGACCTGATTAGTTTTTAAAAAGTAAGAGTAATAGCTTTAAAACAAAAAATCCCGAAACTAAAGTTTCAGGATTTTTGTAGTGGTACCTCCAGGAATCGAACCAGGGACACAAGGATTTTCAGTCCTTTGCTCTACCAACTGAGCTAAGGTACCTCTGTTAAGCGGATGCAAATTTATGTTCTTTTTAGGTTTTCACCAAATGAAATGTGATAAAAATGTGATTTTTTTCCGCTGTTGTTTTTATTTCATTAATAATCAATTGAGTACTAAAAATAAAATTTTATTAATTCTTGTTTTGTAAATTTACAGCTTTAATAAAAAGGATGAATTTAGTCATAGATGTTGGGAATACGCTAGTTAAACTGGCCGTTTTTAGTGAAAACAAGCTGATAGAAAAGCAGACTGTTGAGTTGAGTAATATTATTGAAGCGATTAAAGGTTTAAAGGCTGTTTATAAAAGCATTAAGCAAGCCATAGTATCATCGGTAGGGAAGTTAGACGATAAGACATTAGAGGAGATTAAAAATCTATTCAGTTTGTTCGTTGTAGACGCTAATACCAGGTTGCCCTTTATAAATAAATACCAAACCCCAAAAACTTTGGGAGTCGATCGCATAGGATTGGTATGTGCAGCCGTAAATCAGTTTCCAAAAACCAATACTTTAATTATAGATGCAGGCACTTGTATTACCTACGATTTTGTAACCAGTAGTGAGGAGTATCTGGGTGGTGCCATTTCTCCAGGTCTAAGAATGCGTTATAAAGCTTTAAATAATTTAACCGCCAAGTTACCGTTATTAGATACAGAGATGCCAGAAAGTATTATTGGAGACTCGACAATAACCTCAATACATTCCGGTGTTGTTTACGGTGTTTTAAAGGAAATGGAAGGAATTATTCTTAATTATCAAGAAAAATATTCAGATTTAACAGTTATTTTAACAGGCGGTGATTGTAATTTCTTGTCTAAACAATTAAAAAGTACCATATTTGTCAACCTGAATTTTCTTTTAGAAGGTTTAAATCAAATATTACAATTTAATTCAAACGAATGATCAAAAAACTTGTATTAATTTTTATTGCAGTTATTGCAATTAAAAGTTACGGGCAAGAGGGAACAGCCTCGCCATATTCATTTTACGGTATTGGTAGCTTAAAATTTAAAGGTACTGTAGAAAACCGTAGCATGGGAGGTCTTAGTATTTATTCAGATAGTATACATGTGAATTTAAGAAACCCTGCATCTTATGCCGGGAATAATTTTAAAGGACTTAACGATGGGAGCAGTCTGGTGAAGTATACTGTGGGGGGGACTTATTCTAACATAAACTTAAAAAGTGATTCTGGGAGCGATAAAGCATCGTCTACAACTTTCGATTACTTGGCGATGAATATCCCTATGGGGAAATTTGGTGTTGGTTTCGGGTTGATGCCTTATACTTCTGTAGGCTATAAATTAGAATCTTTAAATGATTCTGGAAATTTATCTCATCGATTTACCGGAAAAGGTGGGTTAAATAAAGTGTTTATGGGCTTAGGTTATCAAATTGTGGATGGATTAAGTATTGGGGTTGATTTTCAATACAACTTTGGGAATATTCAGAACAGTACTGTTGCCTTTAATTACGACGATGATGGTATCCCGACACAATACCAGTCCAGAGAAAATAACCGATCAGATTTAAGCGGATTGAATGTGAATTTAGGTGTGAACTATAAAACCATGTTAACTGAAAAACTGGAATTTGTTTCAGCATTAACGTATACACCACAAAGCGATTTAGCATCAGAAAACGAACGTTCGTACTCTACAATTACATTGTCTAGTACCGGACAAGAATTTGTAGTAGATACTATAGATGAAGATTTAGAGGCTGAAGGCTTACAACAAACCGATTTAATCATGCCTTCAAAATTATCTTTTGGTGCAGGTATCGGGCAACCATTAAAGTGGTTTGTAGGTGTTGAAACAGAGTTTTTAAGCTCCAGTAAATTTTCAAACGAATTATACAGAACAGGAACTTCAGCTTACGAAGATTCTAAGAAATATACCATTGGAGGATTTTTTATTCCGCAGTATAACTCCTTCAATAATTACTTTAAACGTGTAACTTACAGAGCCGGAATGCATTTTGAAAATACAGGTTTACAGTTTGAAGATGAGTCTATAAACGAGTTTGGCATATCTTTTGGAGTAGGATTACCAGTTGGTACATTTTTCTCTAATGCAAACTTAGGTCTAGAACTAGGAAAAAGAGGTACAACTAACAGCAATTTAATACAAGAGAATTTTATTAATTTCCAATTAAGTTTATCTTTGAACGATAGATGGTTTCAGAAAAGGAAATATGACTAACAGAAAAAGAGAAAAATTAAGAAACATGAAAACGAAAATTACATTTTTATTTGCTTTATTATTTGTTGGCTTCGCAGGATTTGCACAACAAGATGAGGAATGTATGACTAAGCTTTCTATATTCCATGAGTATGTAAAAGCAAAAAATTATGACGCTGCTTACGAACCTTGGAAGGCTGTAAGAGAAAAATGCCCGAAATTTAATATAGCTATCTATATTGATGGAGAGAAAATTTTAGAGGATAAATTATATAAAGTTGAAGGTGACGAAAAAGTAGCAGTAATAAACGATTTATTAAAGCTTTGGGAGCAACGTGTTGAATATTTCCCAAGTAAAACGCCTAAAGGAGAATTTGCTGCACAGGCTTGTCAATTACAATATGACAACTATAAGTTATTAAATAAATCTGCAGAAGATTTATATGCTTGTTTTGATGCAGCTTATAAATTAGATAAAGCAACATTTACAAACCCAAAAAGTTTATATACTTATTTTTCTTTAATGGTGGATTTATATGATGCTAAAAAGAAAACTGATGCGGAGTTATTTGATAAGTATGATGATGTTGCAGAAAAGATAGAAAGCGAGGTTAAAAACTACTCTGAAAAGTTAAACCCAATTATCGAAAAAGAAGAGGCAGGAACTGAGTTATCAAGTAAAGACAAGCAGTATAAAAAATACTACGAAAGTTATTTAGGAGCTTACGATCAGGTATCTGGTGCTATGGATAAAAAATTAGGTGACCGTGCAAACTGCGAAAACTTAATTCCTTTATATGAAAAAGATTTTGAAGCTAACAAAACAAACATTACTTGGGTGCGTAGAGCTGTAGCTAAAATGTATGAGAAAGAATGTACAGATAGCCCGCTATTTGTTAAATTGGTAAATGCTCAGCATGAATTAAATCCTTCAGCAAACTCTGCTTACTATTTAGGAGTATTAAAAGATAAGGAAGGAAAATCTGACGAGGCACTTACTTTCTATAAAGAAGCAATCAGTTTAGAAACTGATAATTTTGAGAAATCTAAAATAACTTATAAATTAGGTAGATCTTTCCAAAAGAAAGGAAGTTTTGGTACCGCAAGAGATTATTACAGACAAACACTTAGATTGAACCCTTCAAATGGTCGCCCTCACTTAGCAATTGCAGCAATGTATGCAGCAAGTGCTAACAGTTGTGGAGATACGCCATTTAATAAAAGAGCGGTATATTGGTTAGCAGCTCAGGAAGCAGCTAAGGCTGGGAATGTTGATGCTACGTTAAAGAAATCTGCTGCACAATCGGTAGCGAGTTACAATGCTAAAGCACCGCAAAGATCTGAAATTTTTAGTTCAGGTAGTGCAGGGAAAGTAATCAATATTGGATGTTGGATTAATGGTTCTGTAACAGTTCCAAGTATTTAATGAATACAAGAATAGTAAATAATATTTTCTACATAGTCACCGCATTTACGGTGACTATGTTTTTTTCATGTAACAACAGTTATAATGAGGTGCAGCAATTGGGAATGTCTGAAAACGAACCTATAGGTGTTGCCGAGCATATCAATTTAAAGTATACCGATTCTGGTCGAGTAACCGCCAATTTGCTGAGCGCGAAAATGCTGGATTATAGCAATCGTGATTTTCCGTTTAATGAATTTCAGGATGGTATTACCTTGTATCTGTATGACGAAAATAACAAACGAAGTACCGTTGTGGCTGATTATGCCATAGTATACAATAAAACCGATTTAATCGATTTACAAGGAAATGTTGTGATTACTACTGTTGATAACCGTGAACTAAAAACCGATCAGTTGTATTACGATCAAAAAAAAGAATGGTTGTTTACCAACAAACCCGTAGTTTTTGCTTCAGAAACGGATATTATTAATGGTAACGGTTTTGATTCGAATTCAAAATTCACAAATGCCGAAGTATTAGAAGTAACGGGGATCATCACCGTTGAAGATTAGATTTAGTTTTAATCTTCTGAAATTAAAATTCGGCTTACTTCAAATTTAATTATCTTTACATTATAAAAATTAACAATTACTCCAATGTATTTTTTATAAAAAGGACGCATTTGAGAATTAATATACGTTTATGACATACTCTAAAATTTTTCAATACGCTTATCTGGTTTTCGCCGTGTTATTTCTTTACGATGGTTTAACTAAACTAGGTAAAGGTACCGGTGCTTATGTATCGTTCGCTTTGGCAGGATTAGCTGTTTTTATCTTTTTCTTTAGAAGAAAGTTTGCAAACAAATACAATAACAAAAACGATAAGAAATAGATGAGCATTTATGTTGTAATCATAATTGTATCATTATTATTGTCTGCTTTTTTCTCAGGAATGGAGATTGCTTATGTGTCTTCAAATAAAATTCATATTGAAATAGAAAAAAAGCAGGAAGGTTTACTTTCCAATGTATTAAAAAAACTTACCGCAAAACCTTCTAAGTTTATAGCGACCATGCTTATTGGTAACAATATAGCTTTGGTTATTTACGGGTTTTTTATGGGCGATTTGTTGGTGGAGTGGTTCCAGTCTTTATTGCCATCACCATACAATTTTGTCAACATTATGTTAGACGATTTTAGTTTGTTAGCCCAAACCATTATCTCAACACTGGTGATTTTAATTACGGCGGAATTTTTGCCTAAAGTGTTTTTTCAGATTTATGCGAACACTTTAATTAAAACCTTAGCTGTTCCGGCTTATGTGTTTTACCTTTTATTCAGTGTCATTTCAGAATTTGTGATCTGGATTTCCGATTTTGTGTTGAAATATGTTTTTAAAACCGAAGGCGATCAAATTCAGCTAGCTTTTACAAAGTTAGAGCTTGGTAATTACATCAGTGAGCAAATGGAATCGGTAGAGGCACATGAAGAAGTCGATTCTGAAATTCAGATTTTTCAAAATGCACTGGAATTTTCAGAAGTCAAAGCTCGTGAGGTGATGGTGCCGCGTACCGAAATTACCGCAATTGAAATAAAAGATTCGCTGAAAAATTTAAACGCCTTATTTACTGAAACCGGTTTTACCAAAATTTTGGTTTATAAAGAAACCATAGACGATATTGTAGGCTATGTACACTCGTTCGAGTTGTTTAAAAAACCAAAGGATATTAAAGCCATGGTGTTGCCGGTAGAGTTTGTACCTGAAACGGTTTTAATTAAGGATGTGCTGAGTTTACTTATTAAAAAACGCAAAAGTATCGCGGTGGTTTTAGATGAATACGGTGGAACATCAGGAATTATGTCGGTTGAAGATATTGTTGAAGAATTATTTGGTGAAATTGAAGACGAACACGATACGATAGATTTAATAGAAGAAAAGCATGAAGATGATACTTACACGTTTTCAGCGCGTCTGGAAGTCGATTATATTAATGAAACCTATAAATTAAACTTGCCGGAAGGTGATAATTACGAGACTTTAGGCGGACTTATTGTGAATCACACTCAGGAAATTCCTTCACAGGACGAGGTTGTCAAAATCGATTCTTTTCAATTCTCTATTCTGGAAGTATCGAACACCAAAATAGACCTTATTCAGCTTAAAATAATAGATGAAGATTAATGCTTAATTAAAACATCTAACTCCTTTTATTATTAAATAGAAAATAGTATTTTCGCCCACGATGTATGTGCGAGAGTTACATATGTAGAACTTAACAAGCTAAATCCCAACAAGGATTTTTTAAAAATTTTTAATTACAGATGGCAGTTTTAAATAAGATTAGACAACGCTCACTATTTTTAATAGTGGTCATAGCATTAGCGTTATTTTCTTTTGTATTAGCAGATTTATTTAAAAGCGGAAGTGCTTTAACAGGTAGCGAAAATGTAGTAGCGACAATTAATGGAAAAGAGATTACCCGTGAAGATTTTCTTCAAAAAGTAGAAATAGCACAACGTCAGTTAGGACCAAATGCAACAACTACGCAGGTTATGAACCGTGTTTGGGAACAAGAAGTGAGAAAAGCAGTGATGGAAACTCAATTTGAAGAGTTAGGGATTACTGTAGAAAAAGATCAAATGCGTGATTTATTAAGAACGGCATTGGCGAATAGCCCTGAATTTTTAAATGAAGCTGGTTTATTTGATGAAAACAAGTTAAATGAGTACATCGCTAACTTAAAAGAAACCTCTCCGGAAGGATACGCTCAGTGGATCGAGTATGAGAAAACTGTAGCATCTAATGCCTTACAACAAAACTACTTTAACATGGTTAAAGCTGGTTTAACAGGAACTTTAGCTGAAGGTGAGTTGGAATATAAATTAGAAGGAAACAAAGTTGATATTAAATATGTACAACTGCCATACAGTTCTATTGCTGATAGCTTGGTTGAAGTATCGAAATCTGATATTTCAAGCTACATTAGTAAAAACAAAAAGAAATACGAGGTTGAAGCTTCTAGAGATATCAAATTTGTTCAGTTTAATGAAGTAGCATCTGTTGAAGATGAAAACGAAATTAAAGCAGAATTAACAGATCTTTTAAAAGACAGCGAAGAGTATAACAGCGTAACGAAAGCTAATGAAACTAGAAAAGGCTTTTTAAATACAACCGATAATGAAGGGTTTGTGAATTCAAACTCAGATATTAAGTTCGACGATCGTTTTCTATTCAAATCAAGTTTACCATCTACAATTGCTGATAGTATTTTTAAACGAAATGTAGGTGACGTTTACGGTCCTTATAAAGATAACGGATATTATAAAATTTCAAAAGTAGTAGCAGTTAAGCAAGTACCAGATTCAGCAAAAGTAAGACACATTTTAGTTCCGTTTATCGGAGCGCAAAGCGCACAACCTGATGTTACTCAAACTGATGCACAGGCTAAAGCAACAGCCGATAGTTTATTAACAGTAATTAAAGGAGATCGTTCTAGATTTGAATCTTTAGTAACTGAGTTTTCTTCAGATCAGGGAAGTGTAGAAAACGGAGGTCGTTATGACTGGCACCCATACAACACTATGGTTCCAGAATTTAATGATTTCGAATTCGAAGGTAATGTAGGTGATTTAGGTGTTGTTAAAACCGTATTCGGTTACCACATCATCGAGATTGAAGGGCTTAAAGAAAAGCAAAAAGCGGTTCAAGTAGGAACTATTGCTAGAAAGATTGAGCCTTCTGAAGCTACAGTTGATAAAGTGTTCAGAGATGCATCAAGTTTTGAGTTAGCGGTTTTAGCCGATAAAGATTTCGAAACTGAAGCAAAAGACAAAAACTTTGTAGTTAGACCAGTTAACGGTATTAAAGTTTTAGACGAAAATATTCCAGGTGTTGGAAACCAAAGAGCAATTGTGCGTTGGGCATTTGAAGAAGGTAGCGAAGTTGGAGCTATCAAACGTTTCTCTATTCCTAACGGATATGTAATTGCTCAGTTAGTAGCTAAACATGAAAAAGGGTTAATGTCTGTTGAAGAAGCAACAGCTAGCGTTTTACCAATTGTTCGTAAAGAGAAAAAAGCAGAAATGCTTAGAGATAAAGTATCTGCAACTAACTTAGATGATTTAGCCGCAAGTCAGAATACATCAGTTAGAACGGCATCTGCGATTAATATGAAGAACCCAACAATTTCTGGTGCTGGTAGAGAGCCTTTAGTGGTTGGAGCTGCTTTTGGATTAAACGAAGGTGAAACTTCAGAATTAATTGATGGAAATAATGGTGTTTACATGATTCAGGTGACTAAAATAGAACCTGCTGTAGCTTTAGATAATTATCAAGGTGCTGCTAATCGTGTTGAACAGCAAAAAGTAAATGTGGTAACTTCTAAGTTATATAACGCATTAAAAGAAGCTGCTGATATTGAAGATAACCGAGTAGAAACTCAGATTCAATAAGAAGCTTATAGATAAGTTAAAAAGCGGGACAATTACTTGTCCCGCTTTTTTTTTGTGCCTGTTTGAGATTTATAGAATTGACCGTAGTTTAATATTGGCAGTGTTTTGTTGAGATATTCTTAATTTTAAAAAATCAGTTATTCGAGATTTTAAAGAATCATTTCTCTGTATGGGAGTATGGTATAATAGCCTTTGTCTTTAAAATATACTGTTGGATCATTTTCACTAGTCACTAAAATAAAATCGCCGCCCCAAGCACCTAGACTTTTTACAGAGCCATTAAAGTCAGGAAACAAACGGTCTTTAACAGGTTGCTGTTTAATAACTTTTGAAATAATCGATTCATGTTGCGTTAATAAGTCTTCAAATTCTGATAGTGAAGTACAATTAATTAATAGAGAAGTAATGGTGTTTATTTCAGAAATAACAGGTTGAATATTCGATTTGTTATTGTTATATATTGCAATGCCTTCACGGCTGTTTTGCTTTTCATTTAAATACACAAAATAAATATGTTCTTTAAAGTCAGGATTGAAAATTAAAGTGTTCACTTCAATATAATCTTCAGTTCTATGAAAAAGGAGTGGTTGGTTGTTTTGCGCACAGGCAATATCGTAGCCGCTACCGCCAAAGGTGTTTTTTAACAAGTCGTAAGCATCAACCCTTGCCCAGTCTGCAATGTTATTAATTAATGTGGATGATGTTCCTAATCCCCAGTTTTTAGGAAAAGTTAACTCTGTTGAAATATTGTACCCTTGGTTCGTGCTTAAAAAATCAGGGTTTAAGGTTTTGGCGATATTTATAATTTGAACAATTCTATTGGACGTGTCATTATTCTGTAGCGGTTTGATGTTGTCGTTTTCAAAATAAAAATGTCCTTCAAACCATAACGATTTATCACTATTGTAACTTCTCCAAATGAGTTTAGGTTCATCGATAGGTGTAATGGTTAAAGACTGTCCGAACTTTGTTGGTAAAGCTAATGCTTTCGCACCGTCAAGCACAACATATTCTCCCGAAACTAAAAGTTTACCATTACTATAGAATTCCTGCATGGTTTAGTTACTTTTAGAACGTAAAGTTTCAATAGCTTCCACTACCGCGCTATGCGAAACTGTTTGGTTTTTAAACTGCTCGGTCAAAATCAGTTTTTCATCATTAGTAGCTTCAAACTGATTTAAAATATTCATTAAGTGCATTTTCATATGTCCTTGTTGAATACCTGTAGTCGTAAGTGAACGAAGAGCAGCAAAGTTTTGTGCCAATCCTGCAACAGCAACAATCTGCATCAATTCTTTAGCACTTGGATGATGTAATAACTCTAATGATAATTTTACCAAGGGATGTAATCCTGTTAAACCGCCAACAGTTCCTAAAGCCAGTGGCATTTCAATCCAAAAGGTAAATATACCATCTTCTACTTTAGCATGCGATAAGCTACTGTATTTTCCGTTTCGTGAAGCGTAGGCATGCGCACAGGCTTCAATAGCTCTAAAATCGTTCCCAGTAGCCAACACAACTGCGTCGATACCGTTCATAATACCTTTGTTGTGGGTTACAGCACGATAAGGTTCAATTTCAGCAATGTTAACCGCCTGAACGAATTTAGTAGCAAACTCATTTGCTGAAATGTTGTCGTTTTCGGTTAAGTCTTCAACTTTACAACTCACTTCGGCACGAACCAAACATTCCGGAACGTAATTCGATAAAATACTCATCACAATTTGAATGTCTTTTTCTGTTTCAGAAAAGGCATCAAAAGTTAAAGCTTCAGTTTTAAAGGTTTTTGCAAATTGCTCTAAACAGGAATTGATAAAGTTCGCACCCATAGCGTCCAACGTTTCAAAAGAGGCGTGTAATTGGTAGTAGCCTTCAATATCGTTGGTTTTATCACGAAGCTCAATATCTAAAATGCCACCCCCGCGTTTTTGCATATTTTTGGTAATCGGGTTGGCATCCTGGATTAGTTTAGGTTTTATATGAGAAAAATACTGTTGTAAAGTTTCTGTATTTCCTTGATACATAAAGTGCACTTGACCAATTTTAGTGGTCGAAATCACCCGAGTTTTAAATCCGCCACGATCCAGCCAGAATTTAGCAGCTTTACTGGCTGCAGCCACTACCGAACTTTCTTCGATAGCCATAGGAATGGTATATAATTTATCGTTTATTAAAAAGTTAGGAGCCACTCCAAGCGGTAAATAGTAATTGGTGATGGTGTTTTCAATAAACTCGTCGTGTAGGTTTTGCAATTTTTCGTTGGTATTCCAGTACTGTTTTAACACCGTTTTAGCTTGTTCGGCATTAGAAAAATAGGTTTCAACCATCCAATCAATTTTCTTTGATTTCGATAATTTTGAAAAACCGGCGATAGATTTACTCATAGAATGTTTATTAACTCGATAACCGAGATTTAAACTTTCGAGATTTCCCTCGAAAGTTGTATTATTAATCATATCCGTCCTCGTGCGTTTAAAGCATCTGGTTTGTTTCGCAAAGATACTACTCTTAAATGCAATATTGAAACATGTTTATTTTATTTGAAGACGTTATTAAAGTGTTAATAAAAAGGGTGTTTTGTATTATTTTTAGTAAAATTGGGCTCTCTTTACGAAATAAATATTTTTTTTAATGAAATACTTACAATTATCGTTTTATGTCTGCGTACTGTTCGTGGCTAGTTTAACTGCTCAAAATAAGCAAATTACCCTTGAAGAAATATGGAATGGTACGTTTAGAACAGAGCGTATGGATGTCCTTCATTCTATGGCAAATGGTCAGCAGTATTCTGTTTTTAACTTCGATAGATCCACCCGTTCAACTTCAGTAGATATCTACGATTACAAAACACTTGAAAAAGTTAAGACTTTAGTCGATTCCAGAGATATTCAGGAATTAAATTACTTTACCAATTACACCTTCAGTAAAGACGAAACCAAAGTGCTTTTAGCAACCAATGAAGAATCTATTTATCGTCATTCGGTATTAGGAAATTATTTTGTTTACAATGTAGTCGATAAATCGGTGGTTTCAATTTCAGATGAACGTATTCAGGAACCAACATTCTCGCCAGATGGTTCGAAAGTTGCTTATGTTTTTAACAATAATATTTACGTAAAAGATTTAACCTCTGGTGCTACAACTCAGGTAACGAAAGATGGAGAAAAGAATAAAATTATAAACGGTGTGACCGACTGGGTTTACGAAGAAGAATTTGCTTTTGTTCGCGCTTTCGAATGGAATGTTGATGGAACTAAAATTGCCTTTATCCGTTTTGATGAAACCAATGTACCTGAATTTTCTATGGATGTTTACGGAGAAAGTCTGTACCCAACACAACAAGTATTTAAATATCCTAAAGCAGGTGAGACTAACTCAGCTGTATCGCTTCATTTATATGATTTAAATTCAAACGCTATTGAAGCTGTTAAGGTAGGTAAAGATTACAACGATTTTTACATTCCAAGAATCAAGTGGACAAACGATGCTAATGTATTAAGTGCACATTATTTAAATAGAAAGCAAAACGCGTTGGATTTATGGTTGATTGATGCTTCTAAAAACACATCGTCTCTAGTGTTAGCAGAAACCGATAAAGCTTATGTAGACGTTACAGATAACTTAACTTTTTTAGAAGACAACAGTTTTATTTGGACAAGTGAAAAGGACGGCTACAACCATATTTATCACTATTCAAAAAAAGGAGAGTTAATCAATCAGGTAACAACTGGAAACTGGGAAGTGACAGCATATTATGGTTACGATGAAAAGAGCGATAGAATTTTTTATCAGTCGGTAGAAAATGGTTCAATTAATCGTGATGTGTATTCTGTGAAATTAAACGGGCGAAGCAAAAAACGTTTATCACAAGCTGTAGGTACAAATAATGCCGATTTTAGTGCAGATTTCTCATATTTCATCAATACATTTTCAAACACAACAACACCACCGGTATATACTTTAAACAAAGCGTCGACTGGAGATGTTATTAAAAATATAAAAGACAATAAAGCACTTGTTAATCAATTAGCAAACTATACAATTTCAGAAAAGGAATTCAGTACTATTAATGTTAATGGGAATGACTTAAACATGTGGATGATTAAACCGGCTAAATTCGATGCGAACAAAGAATATCCGGTTTTAATGTTTCAGTATTCAGGACCGGGTTCTCAGCAGGTAGCTAATACATGGAATGCATCTAACGATTACTGGTATCAGCATTTAGCACAAGAGGGATATATTATTGTTTGTGTTGATGGTCGTGGAACAGGATATAAGGGGGCTGCCTTTAAAAAAGTGACTTATGAGCAATTAGGGAAATATGAAGTTGAAGATCAGATTTCCGCAGCAAAACAATTAGCAGAATTACCATATGTAGATGAAACCCGAATTGGAATCTGGGGATGGAGTTTTGGTGGTTTCATGAGTAGTAACTGTTTGTTTAAAGGTAATGATGTATTTAAAATGGCAATAGCAGTTGCTCCGGTAACTAGCTGGCGTTTTTACGATTCAGTATATACTGAGCGTTACAACGGATTACCTCAAGAGAATGCAAGTGGCTATGATGATAACTCTCCTATTAATCATGTTAGCAAATTAAAAGGTGATTTTCTTCTAGTTCATGGTACTGCCGATGATAATGTACACGTGCAAAACACAATGCGTTTGGTAGAGAGTTTGGTGCAGGCCGATAAGCAGTTTGACTGGGCGATTTACCCGGATAAAAATCATGGCATTTATGGAGGTAACACGAGGTTACATCTTTACAAAAAAATGACTAACTTCCTGAACGAAAATTTAGGAGATAAATTAAAATAAATCAACTAAGCTGTATTCGTACAGCTTAGTTTGTATAAATAACTAACACAAAATTTATGTCAGACACAATCACTACAACTAAACACAAAGAATTATTTGGACATCCAATAGGACTGTATGTTCTGTTTTTTACCGAAATGTGGGAACGTTTCTCTTACTATGGAATGCGAGCTATTTTGGTATTGTATTTAGTAGCTGAAGCTCAAGGTGCTAATGCAGGTTTAGGCTGGTCTAATGGAGAAGCTTTAGCTTTATATGGCTGGTATACGATGCTAGTTTACGTAGCATCTATTCCTGGAGGATGGATTGCTGATAAAATTCTTGGGCAAAAGAAAGCAGTGCTTTACGGAGGTATTCTGTTAGTGGCAGGACACAGTATTTTAGCTATTGAACAAATGTGGGCATTTTACACTGGTTTAGGATTAATTATAGCTGGTGTAGGAATGCTAAAACCAAATATTTCAACTATGGTTGGAGGACTTTATAAACAAGGTGATGTAAGACGTGACAAAGGTTTTACTATTTTTTATATCGGAATTAACGTTGGAGCTTTCTTAGCCAGTTTAATTGTTGGTTATGTAGGTGAAGTTTACGGATGGCATTATGGATTTGGTTTAGCTGGTATTGGAATGGCTTTAGGGCTTATTCAATATTTAGCGGGACAAAAGCATTTAAAGCATGTTGGAAACTTTTTAGGAGGTTCTGAAAATTCTTCTGATAATGAAAGCATGAATAAACCGCTTACTAAAGTGGAAAAAGACAGAGTTGTGGTTTTGTTCATTTCGTTCTTACTAGTAATAGTATTCTGGGGTGCTTTTGAGCAAGCCGGAGGATTAATGAATATTTATGCGATGGATAATACCAATAGAAATTTATTAGGTTGGGAAGTGCCAGCATCTTGGTTCCAGTCGTTAAACGCAATGTTTATTATTTTCCTAGGAACAACTGTTGCAGGATTTTGGGCTAAGCGTAAATTAAAGGGTAAAGTAGCTACCTCTCTTTTCAAAATGATTATTGGATTAATTATTATGGGAACAGGATTTTTCTTCATGACGGCTGCAGCAGCGCAATACCAAACAACCGGAAGTTCTGCTATGTATTGGTTGGTGTTAGCTTATTTATTTCATACAGTTGGAGAACTTTGTATTTCGCCTGTGGCATTATCTTATATTACAAAATTAGCGCCGGTTAAGTATGCGTCTTTAATGATGGGTATTTATTTTGCAATGACCGGTTTTGGTAATAAGTTAGCTGGATTGTTAGGGGAAGCTTCTGAGAGTTTAGGTGAGTACGCCATTTTTACAGGTATTGCCGTGTTTTGTGTAATATTTGGTTCTCTGGTTATGATGTTTAGAAATAAATTAGAAGCCTTAACACACGGAGCCGAAGACAACGAGCGTGAAATGCATGATGAATAAGAGATAAATATTAAGAAAGAATTAAATTATAATTTTATTAAATGAGTACTGAGAACTTTAGATTTGAAGGTTCAGATATGAACCGTAAGTTATTAATGGGGCATCCATCTGGATTGTTTGTGTTGTTTTTTACTGAAATGTGGGAGCGTTTTTCATATTATGGAATGCGTGCTATTTTGGTTCTATTTTTAACTTCAGCTATTATTGATGGTGGTTGGGCTTGGAGTAGAGAAGATGCTTTAGGACTTTATGGAACTTATACGATGCTAGTTTACTTCTCCCCAATTTTGGGAGGTTTTCTGGCAGACAAAATATTTGGATACCGTAGAGCAGTAGCTTTAGGTGCATTAATTATGACACTTGGGCATGCAGCAATGGCACTTGATACGCCTTGGAGTTTGTATCTTGGTATAGGACTTTTAGTCGCAGGTAATGGTCTGTTCAAGCCAAATATTACTTCTATTATTAATGGAGTTTATAAAAATGCTCAAGATAAAAAAGATGGTGCGTTCACTATTTTTTACATGGGTGTAAATGCAGGAGCATTCTTAGGAATATTACTTTGTGGATACATTGGTGAATCTGTCGGATGGCATTATGGATTTGGTCTAGCTGGAGTGTTCATGTTTTTAGGAATGATTCAGTTTTGGTTAGCTCAAAGTATTTTTGGCAGAATTGGTTTATCTCCTAAAGCAACAATAGGATTTGATGAGGAAAATAAACAATTAGGGAATTCAGAAGATTCAGAAGAAGTTGTGCCAGCTAATGTTCAAAGAGATCGCTATATTGTGGTAGGGGTCTTAGCCTTTTTTACCATTTTCTTTTGGGCAGCTTTTGAACAAGCCGGGGGATCTATGACTATTTTTGCCTCAGATTATACGAATAGAGTCTTGGAAGGTAATGCAGCTACAGCTTTTAGAATAGCCAATACGCTTTTAACAGTCGTTCCATTGTTAATTATTACATATGTGTTATTTCAATTATTTAAAATAACGTTTAGCAAGTATAAATTTTCGAACATAGCTTTAGCATCCAGTTTTGCTATTATTTGGGCTATTGTAATTTATATGTTAAAAGAACAATTTGCACAAGAAGATACTGAAATCCCTGCATCATGGTTCGGTATTTTAAATTCCTTTTATATTATTGCTTTTGCTCCTTTAGTATCAAAAATTTGGGAAAGTAAGTTTAATCCCCCAGCAACCGTTAAGTTTGGAGTTGGCTTAGTACTTTTAGGCTTAGGTTTCGGAGTTTTAGCTTATGGTTCAGCGAGTATTCCTCAGGGAGCTCAAACGGCTTCAGTAAGTATAATCTGGTTGATTTTAGCTTATTTGCTACACACTCTAGGGGAATTATCATTATCACCAGTAGGGTTGTCTTATGTTAGTAAATTAGTGCCAGCAGCTAAAATAGGTATGATGTTTGGTTTATGGTATATTGCTATTGGTTTAGGAAATAAAGCAGCAGGAACTATGGGAGGACTTATCGATAAAATTACTGCAGCTTACGATATGAGTACATTCTTTTTAATTTTTACAATTGTACCTATTGTTGCGGGGCTTATAGTAATGAGTTTAACACCCGTTATGAAAAAACTAATGCACGGTGTACGTTAAGCGAATATAATCGTTAAAAACATTGAAAAAGCTCCAGTTTTGGAGCTTTTTTTGTAAGTTAGGCATACGTTTTGATATTTAGTAGTTATGAAAAAAATAGGATTTATAATGCTTTTAGCTGTTTTAACATCGGTTGGCAGCATAGCTCAGGAAATAAAATGGGTGACTTTAGAGCAGGCACTGGAGCTGCAAAAGAAAACCCCGAAAAAGATTATGATGGATGTCTATACCAGCTGGTGTGGCCCTTGTAAAATGTTAGATAAAAACACGTTTCAAAATCCAGATGTTGCCGACTATGTGAACAAAAATTATTATGCGGTTAAATTTAATGCCGAAGGTAGCGATGAGGTTAGTTATAAAGGGAAAACCTTTTCTAATCCAGGATATAAACCAGAATTGGCAAGCAGACGAAATTCAGCTCACGAATTAACCAGATACTTTCAGGTGAGTGCGTACCCAACTATTATTTTTATGGATGAAAAAGGGGAGTTGATAGCTCCAATTCGTGGATATCAACAACCGAATCAGTTGGAGCTTTATTTAAAATTGTTTAAAAATGATGACCATAAGACTATGGATTCTCAGGAAAAATTCAACGAATATTATAAAGCATTCAAGCCGGAATTTAAAAGTTAGAAATTAATAACGAATACTATAAGCTCCCTTTTCGCCTGTGTAGTGAAAAGGGAGTTTTCTTTTTGAACAAACATTTCCCCATTGTTCTATATACGATTTGTAATTGCTGCCATCAGCGATAATGGTTTTGGGTTTAATAGAATCTATAAGTCGGTTTAAGTTTAGTTGTGGTGATTGCCGGAGTAAAACATAATCTGGTTGAACTGATTTTATATTATAAATTCCTAAGCTGTCTATTATCAAAATTGTTTTGGTGTCAAGTAAATAAATAGGTTTTAAGCTATCTCTTTTAGTCGTTTCAATATGTTTTGAAATCTGATAATTATTAACAATGTTTTGGAATAAAGGCATGCTATCTACATCAGTTGCAAAAGTTAGTTGATGATTTATTGTATTCCCAATTAAAGTATGTCTGCTTTTATGAAAAATGATAAATTCCTGGTGGGGTTTATTGTAAGATATAAAAATGAAGGCCAATTGTATAACTATAATACCAGATAGAAGTAATTTAAAAGAAGTGTAGTTTCTTTTTTTGAACAGTAGAACGCTAGCTATAATTAAAATATAAGCCGCTAAGGTTTGTGACAAGCTAAAAGCAATAGTTTCATATATAAATTGACTTTGCTGAGCCACCCAGGAAATAAATGTATTCATGGAAGTAATAATATAACCAAAGCAACTGTTTAAAACATTTGAAGGTATATTTAGCAATGCCTGAATGAGTATTAGAATACCAAATCCAAGAATAAAGCCAAGTGGCGGAATGATGACTAAGTTGGATATAAAAAACAGACCAGAGAATTGATGAAAGTAATATAAACTTATGGGAAAAATTCCAAGTTGGGCAGAAATGGTAACGGTGAGCGTGTGCCAATAAAAATTTAAAATTTTATTCTTCGGTATCCATAGTTTGTAGAGTATCGGGTCAATGGTTACAATAGAAAAAACGGCCAGATAACTCAATTGAAAACCCACATCGAATAGAAACAAGGGTTTAACCAGCAATATGGCGAGCATACTTAAGGCAAGAGTATTGTAAATATTGGTTGGGCGTTTTAAATTCATAGCAATGGCCAAAACACTAAACATGGTAACGGCTCTGGTTACCGAGGCTGATAACCCAGCGATAACAGCAAAGCTCCATAATAGAAGCACAAGTAAAATGATTTTACAGGTCTTGCCATGCTTTATGGACTCCATAGGTTTTAAAATGAAGTTTAAAAACATCAGGATGATGCCTACATGCAGACCCGAAACAGCCAGAATATGAATAACTCCAGCATTTACATAGCTGGAGTAAATGTCTTCACTAATATCTTGGCGTTGTCCAAGTAAGAGAGCATTTATTATCGCAAGTTCGTCAGGTTTGAAATGGTAGACTTTTAGTTTGTTGTTAATGTGTTTTCTAAGGCCATCGGCAAGTCCTAAAAGTGTTTTTGTATTTGATTTTATTTTGAAAAGTTCATTGTAATTTGAAGTGATTTGATGATAAATATATTTCTTCTTTAAATAAGCTTTGTAATCAAATTGTCCCGGGTTTAAAGGTGCCGATATACTTTGAAAATACCCTTTACTAATGTAAACGTCATCGATATGAAGTTCTGTGTTCGTAGAGTCTTTTGAGATATTCAATAGTGTTTTTCCAGAAGCTATGGAGTCATCTATTTCAAGAATATCTACAATGTATTTATTGTAATAGGTATTGGGTTTTAAAATCTCCCGAATTCTAAAAGTGGTTGTAGGTACTGAATCTGTATTGAGAATTTTTGTATAATGATTTTTAAAAAGACTTTGATCATGCAGACTAACCGTTAGGATTCCAATACAAATCATGCAGAAGTGGCTAATCAGTCCAAACCAAATGGTTTTCATGAATTGTTTTCTGGCAATAAGATAACTGATGAATAGTAAAAACAGGCTAGCAAGTGTTAAAAACAGACTTGATGAAGCAGAGAATGTATAAAAATAAGCCATTGTTATACCTGTAGTCAGGCATAAGGTTAGCTTAATTATTGTGAAATTGAGTACATTCATACTCAATAAATATAAGAAATATCTTATAGAATTCTACGGGCTTCTACAAAACTATCTGTCCAGTAGTCCTCAGAGAGTCTCGAAACAATCACTCCGGCACGTGTTGTGGCATGAATAAATTGAATATCATCTTCGGTAGTGATGATTAATCCAACATGATTAATATCATTTCTTCGGTTTTGAGTTCTAAAGAAAAGCAGGTCGCCTTCCTGAACTTTTTTCAAGGGAATTTTGTCTCCCTGTTTAGCCATATCTCTGGAAATGCGCGGTAAAATAATGTCGTGCGCTCTGAAGGATTCAAAAACCAAACCTGAGCAATCCATGCCAGCGTTAGTGGTACCTCCCCATTTATAACGCACGCCTTCAAATTGTAAAGCATAGTGGGTTATGGCATCAGCTTTACTTTTTTCTTCGTTATCTTCTTCAACAGGCTTAGCAGGTTCTTCAGCGTATTCTATTTCGGCAGTTTTACTATCGTAAGTATTTAATGCACGCTTGGCATCAATAATAACCTGTGAATCGTTAGAGGTTTTATGTTTAGCATGTTTTGATGATTTACAACTGCTAAGACCAAGAGTTAAAATAAGTAGGGTGCAAATACTCCTCATAAAGTATTTTAGTTTTTTAATGAATTGTAAATTAATTGCGCTGTTTTTTTACTCGCTCCTTTTCCGCCAAGGGTCTTTTCTAGCTCGTAATAATTTAAGAACATTTTTTTACGTTCTGTTTCGTCCAAAATACGAGTTAATTCTTGTTTTAGCCTTTTCTTGTTGAAATCATTCTGAATTAATTCGGTTACCACTTCTTTATCCATAATTAAGTTTACTAACGAAATAAACTTTAAAGTTATTATTCGTTTTGCAATATGATAGGAAATGGCACTGGCTTTATAACACACCACTTGAGGAATTTTGAATAAAGCGGTTTCCAAAGTAGCTGTCCCTGAAGTCACTAAAGCGGCAGTTGAAATGCTCAATAAATCGTAGGTTTTATTCGCTATGTATTTTACGTTGTTTGATTTAATGAAGGTTTCATAAAAACTGTAATCCTGACTAGGAGCACCGGCAATAACGAATTGATAATCTTTAAAATCATCAACCATTTCTAACATAACCGAAAGCATATTTTTAATTTCTTGTTTTCGGCTGCCGGGTAATAAGGCAATGATAGGTTTGTTTCCCAGATCATGCGTTTTTCTGAAATTACTTTCGTTTACCTGTTCGCGATTAGCAATGGCATCAATTAGCGGATGCCCAACAAAGTTGACTTTAAAATCATACTTTTTATAAAAATCTTCAACAAAAGGTAAAATGACATACATGGCGTCGATATCGCGTTTAATATCGAAAACACGTTTCGCGCGCGAAGCCCAAACCTGCGGAGAAATGTAATAGTTTGTTCGAATGCCTTCCTGTTTTGCCCATTTGGCTATGCGGAGATTGAATCCGGAATTATCGATAAAAATAAGCACATCCGGTTTATAAGATTTAATATCTTCCTTGCAAAAAGCAATCAGTTTGAAGATTTTATTTAAATTCATAATCACTTCAGCGAAGCCCATGAATGCGCGTTCTTTGTAGTGTTTTACTAAAGTACCTCCAACAGCCTGCATAAGATCGCCACCCCAAAACCTGATTTCAGCATTAGAATCTACTTCTAATAAAGCTTTCATTAGGTTTGAGCCGTGTAAATCGCCCGATGCTTCTCCTGCTAAAATATAATACTTCATTTAAAACAGTTTAAAAATAAAGGTAGATACCGCTATAAAAATGGTAATAACCAACACACCTCGTGCCCTGTAATCCTGACGCTTTCTTATAAAGATAAAAAATGCAATTAAGTTTAAAACAGCACCTAAACTAATTAGTTTTCCTAAAAAGCCTTCTCTGTATGCTGCTTTTATTACGGTTGTAAAATCTTGGCCTTGCCCTAAAAGGGTTGCAATTAATATGAGGCCAACAACGTTAGCGATTAGTCCAACGGCGATGCCAATAAAAAGTTCTTTTTTAATCATTTAAATTCCAGGAGTTTAAATTTTGAATGTAATGGTGTGCCGTTAAATCGAATTGTACGGGCACGACAGAAACATAACCGTGCTCTAAAGCCCACTCATCTGTATCTTCTCCGCCATCTAAATTCACAAAACGACCGGTAAGCCAGTAGTAATCTTTGCCTTGGGGCGTTTTGCGTTTGTCGAATTCTTCAACCCAATTGGCTCTGGCTTGCCTGCAAACTTTAATACCTTTAATACCTTCTTTCGGTAAATTTGGCAGATTGACATTTAATACAACACCTGTGGGTAAACCGTGTTTTAATACATTTTCGGCAATAGTTTTTACAAAACTTTTAGCGGCTTCAAAGTTGGCGCTCCATTTGTAATCCAATAGTGAAAAACCAATGGCAGGAATCCCTTCAATGCCAGCTTCAATAGCAGCGCTCATAGTGCCTGAATAAATTACGTTTATAGAAGAGTTTGAGCCGTGATTGATTCCGGAAACGCATATGTCGGGTTTTCGGTCTAATTTTTCACGGATGGCTAGCTTTACGCAGTCGGCAGGAGTTCCTGAGCAGCTGTATTCTGTTTGTGGGCCATCATCAACTTTTACCTGTTCCACATACAAAGTCGAATCGATGGTAATGGCATGTCCCATACCGCTTTGCGGACTGTCTGGAGCTACAACTACCACATCTCCAATGGTATTCATAATTGAAATAAGTGTGCGAATACCGGGAGCTGTTATGCCGTCGTCATTCGTTACAAGTATAAGAGGTCGTTCTGTCATTTTCATTCTTAAAATTGTAGTGCTAAAATACATAATTTCCGCAGGATACGCTTTATTTATTCGGTTTAACAAAAAATTAGTAGCAAATGCCGGTGTTGGCATAGTTTTTTCTTTATTTTAGTAAAAAAATGTCGGGCATGCTATGTGTCGTTGAATATTAACCGAATGAAAAATATTATGAGAAGGAAATATAAAGTGCTGTTGCTAGCGTTACTTTTAGGGTTTGCATCTTGCAGTTTTACTACGAAAAAGTTTGATAATCCTGATAAAGATAAATTACTAATTCAAGTAATCACTTTTGTTTTAGAAAATGGACATTACGATCCTGTGGTGTTTGATGATGCGTTTTCAGAAGAATTTTTTAAAGATTATTTAGATGTTTTAGATCCTGTAAAACGTTATTTTTATCAATCGGATTATGAGGATTTCGCGAAATATAAACTAACGATAGACGATCAGATTAAAGCGACCGATATTACTTTTTTTAATGTCGTACACGAACGTTTGGTAAAACGTATTGCTGAAGCTAAAGAAATTTATACCGAAGTATTGTCTAAGCCATTTGATTACGGTAAAGATGAATCTTTTAATACGGATTATGAGCAAATAGGATTTGTGAAAAATAAGTCTGAAATGAAAGATCGATGGAGAAAGCAACTTAAATTTTCAGCCCTTTCAAATTACGATGATATTTATGAGGAAGAGTTAAGAGCTAAAGAAAAGGATCCTTCTTATGTAATGAAAACTGATGTTGAAATTGAGAAGGAAGCTCGCGAATCGACCTTGCGCTCTATTGAAATTTATTTCAATGATAACTTAGATGATTTTCAGCGTGAAGACTGGTTTGCTATTTATGTGAATACGATTGTTGAGGAGTTCGATCCGCATACGTATTATTTGGCTCCAAATAGTAAAGAGGATTTCGATCAACGAATGTCTGGTAAGTTAGAAGGTATTGGTGCGCAGCTTCAAAAGCGTAACGATTATATTAAAGTTGTGGCTTTAATTTCTGGAGGGCCGGCTTGGAGAAGTCAGGAACTGGAAGTTGAGGATTTAATTTTAAAAGTAAAGCAGGAAGACGAAGACCAACCGGTAAATATTGTTGGTATGCGTATTAACGATGCAATAAAATATATTAAAGGTCCTAAAGGCACAAAAGTAACCTTAACGGTTAAAAAAGTTGATGGTACCATTAAAGATATAACTTTAACCAGAGACGTGATTGAGTTAGTAGATACCTATGCGAAATCATCAGTAGTTAAAAAAGACGGGATGACGTTTGGAGTTATCGATTTACCTTCGTTTTATGTCGATTTCAAAGATTACAAAAATATCAACGCTGCAAAAGATGTTAAAACGGAAATTGCTCGTTTAAAATCGGAAGGTATTGAAGGTCTGGTTTTAGATTTACGTAATAATGGCGGAGGCTCTTTGCCTACCGTTGTAGAAATGGCCGGATTGTTTATTAAAGAAGGACCTGTAGTACAGGTGCGTTCTACAGGGAAAGCTAAAGAGGTTTTAGAAGATCGCGATAGTTCTATTTCTTGGGATGGGCCGCTTGTAATTTTAGTTAATGAAATATCAGCTTCAGCTTCAGAAATTATGGCTGCTGCGATGCAGGATTATAAGCGAGCGATTATTATCGGAGGCAAACAGACCTATGGAAAAGGAACTGTTCAGAATGTAATTAATCTGAATACGATGTTACGAAATAATACCAGTGGCGATTTAGGAGCTTTAGCTTTAACAACGCAAAAGTATTACAGAATTAACGGAGGTTCCGTGCAGTTGGAAGGAGTAAAGAGTGATGTAAAAGTGCCAGGACGTTTTAGTTTTATTGAAGTAGGAGAGAAGGATAAAGAAAATCCGTTACCTTGGGATGAAATTGATTCGGCTAAATACACACCTTGGAATTATTTTGATTACGATCTTGTTGTGAAAAACAGCGAAAATCGCATGAAAAACAATCAGCAATTAAAATTAATTGAAGAAAACGCCAAATGGGTTAAAGGTAAAATTGATGAGACTCAGGTGTCTTTAAACTTTAAAAAATATAAAGCTGAGTTAGATTTAAATGAAGAAGAAGCGAAGCGTTTTGAATCCATTTCAGATTACAAAACAAACTTAACTTTTAATTCAACATCTTACGAAAGATCATTATTTGAAAAAGATACAACCGATTTAAAAGAAAAGCGCAGACGCTGGCATGAAAGCTTAAGTCAGGATGTTTATGTGGAAGAAGCACTAAATGTTCTAGAAGACATGAAAGCATCACAACGTCTTAAAAAAATAGCTACAGCCAACGCAGAGGTTAAAAAATAATTCATGTATGAGTTATAAATCAAACTCGTTGAAATACTTAGCGCTCCAAAAGTTTAAAAAGAACTTTTGGGGCGTTTTTAGTTTTGGTTTTGTTGTTTTTGTGGGGATTATTTCTGTGTTTGCTTATGTATTTGCACCAGACAATTCCCAGTACGCAAATCAAATGCATCTGTCAATTCATTCTAAACAACCTGGATTTAAAGTATTGATGTTGATTATTCCATCACAGTTAAAAATCGAGCAAAGTCTTGTTGATAAAATATTCTTTGGAACAAAAATAACCGATACCGAAACTCCTATTTCAGAATATAATGTAGTTGAAAGAAAGCTTACCTATACTGAATATGCCTCTGATGGTTTAAAAGGTGTTGAAAAGAGTGTGGATTTAGAGGTGTTTCCGAACCAATCTGTAGATGGCTTTATCAAAGAAAGGACATTTTTGTTTGGGACTGATAAATACGGCCGCGATTTATTAAGTCGTATTTTAGTTGGGGCTAGAATTTCCTTTTTTATTGGTTTTGTAGCCGTATTTATTTCTCTGCTTTTAGGAATACTTATGGGAAGTATTGCAGGCTATTTTGGAGGTAAAATCGATGCGATGATTATGTGGATAATAAATGTTACCTGGTCCATTCCGACTCTACTCCTAGTGATAGCTATTACACTGGCATTAGGCAAAGGCTTCTGGCAGGTGTTTATAGCTGTTGGATTAACCATGTGGGTTGAAGTTGCCAGAGTTGTCAGAGGGCAGGTAATAAGTGTTAAGGAACAACAATACGTTACGGCTGCGAGAGCGCTAGGATTTAATGATTTTAGAATCATTACAAAGCATATTTTACCTAATATCATGGCGCCGGTTATCGTGATTTCGGCTGCTAATTTTGCTTCAGCAATTCTAATAGAAAGCGGATTGAGCTTTTTAGGTATTGGAGCGCAACCACCTATGGCAAGCTGGGGAGCTATGATTAAAGATCACTATAATTATATTATCTTGGGAAAACCTTATTTAGCAATTATACCTGGACTTTGTATTATGAGTTTGGTTATGGCGTTTATGTTAATTGGTAATGCCCTTCGAGATGCTTTAGATGTAAAGAGTTAATTAGAACTTAATTGCATGTTTTCGTTAAGCTGATCGATGTAATTTAAAACGTCATCTTTACCAATTTCTTTACTAGATGAAGTTACGAAGTAATTAGGCATATCTTCCCAGGTTTCCAGAAGGATGTTTTGGTAAGCTTCAACATGATTTTCAATGGCTTTAGGTTTTAATTTATCTGCTTTTGTAAATATGATTGAAAACGGAATGCCATTCTCGCCAAGCCATTGCATGAATTCTAAATCGATAGATTGAGGTTCGTGTCGAATATCAACTAAAACAAAGGCGGTAACCAATTGTTCTCTTTTACTGAAGTATTCGGTAATGAATTTTTGGAATACTTTTTTTGTGCTTTTAGAAACACGTGCATAACCGTATCCGGGTAAATCCACCAAATGCCAGTTTTTGTTAATTAAAAAGTGATTAATTAATTGAGTTTTTCCTGGTCTTCCTGATGTTTTTGCTAAACTTTTTCGATTGGTTAGCATGTTAATAAGCGATGATTTTCCAACGTTACTTCTTCCAATAAAAGCGTATTCGGGTAACATGCTTTTTGGACATTTAGCAACATCAGAGTTGCTCATAACAAATTCTGCTGTTTTTATTTGCATGAGAGTAATTTATATTAGTCTACACCTTGTCGTGTTAAATCTAAGTCTTTTTTTAAGGCTATAACTTTTTATCGTTTAGCCATGCTTCCAGAATACTGTTGAATTCTTCCGGATGCTCCATCATGGCAGCATGTCCGCATTTGTCAATCCAGAATAATTCAGAATTTGGTAGTAATTCATTAAATTCTTCGGCAACATCAGGAGGTGTAACCGTGTCGTTTTTACCCCAAATAATGCAGGTTGGTGTTTGCATTTTAGGTAAATCTTTAGCCATGTTGTGTCGTATGGCACTTTTAGCAATAGCTAAAGTTTTAATTAATTTGTTGCGGTCGTTTACTGTAGCGTAAACCTCGTCTACAATCTCTTTAGTAGCGACTTCAGGGTCGTAAAATACGTCCTGAGCTTTTTTCTTAATCACTTCGTAATCACTACGCTTGGTGTAGCCACTACCCATGGCGCTTTCATATAATCCAGAGCTTCCGGTTATAATCAAAGCTTTAACTTTTTTCGGGAATAGTTTGGTGTAGTATAAGCCAATATGTCCGCCCAGAGAATTTCCAAGTAAAATAACTTCATCGTAGCCTTTAAACTCAATAAAATCATTCAGGTAACTTGCAAAACTTTTTACATTGGTTTTAAGCAGGGGTTTAGTATAAATTGGTAATTCAGGGATGATTACTTTATAGCTTTTTTGGCTGAAATGTTTAGTTACCGAATTAAAATTACTTAATCCGCCCATTAAGCCGTGTAAAACAATAATTGGCGTACCTTCGCCGGCTTCAATATAGCTGTAGTTCTTTTCTTTTTTTAAACGATGCGTCATTAATCAGGTGTCGTTACTTTAGAAACAAATATAGTTATTTCATCTATACTTACGACGTTTTTCAGCAATTCTAAACAATAATAGTTTTAGAGAAAGATGTTAACAAATAATACTGCGTTGTATGAATTTGTCTAACGTGCTGATTATAAGTGGGCATTGGGTTTTCGGCTACATGAAAACGTTTTTTAGTTTCATTTCGTCAAAAAATTATCAACAAAGTGGTAAAATGTGGTAAAATGTGGTAAAATTTTCAATATATTTGAAACACAAACCGTTAACGTATTTGTAAACCACAGTGGACTTATTGACAGGAACATACGATTGTAAAGTAGACGCCAAAGGTAGATTGATGATGCCTGCGCCGTTGAAAAAGCAGTTGTCTTCTATCTTAGAAGACGGTTTTGTGCTGCGTCGTTCGGTGTTTCAAAAATGTTTAGAGTTGTATCCTATGGCTGAATGGCAACTGCTAATGCAGAAGATGAACAAGTTAAACCGGTTTAAAAAACGCAATAACGATTTTATTCGTCGTTTTACGGCCGGGGTTAAAGTTGTTGAAATAGATGCTAACGGGCGTTTATTAATTCCAAAAGACTTAACGGTGTTTGCAAATATTTCAAAAGATATTGTGGTGGCTTCGGCGATAAACATTGTTGAAATATGGGATAAAGATTTATATGAACAAGCCATTGATGATGCAGCTGATGATTTTGCTGATTTAGCTGAAGAGGTAATGGGACAAGATGATGAAGATTATGGAATATCATAACCCAGTATTGTTAAAGGAAACGGTTGATGGATTAAATATTAATCCGGATGGTATCTATGTGGATGTGACTTTTGGAGGTGGCGGACATAGTAGAGAAATATTAAGCAGACTGAGCGAGAAAGGAAAGTTATTTGCTTTCGATCAGGATTTGGACGCTCTTGAAAATAAAATTGATGATCCGAGATTTACATTGATTAATGAGAATTTCAGACATATTAAACGCTTTTTAAGATTTCATGGTGTAAGAAAGGTTGATGGAATCTTGGCGGACTTCGGCGTGTCATCTCATCAGTTTGATGTGGCAGAACGTGGGTTTTCAACACGTTTTGATGCGGATTTGGATATGCGAATGAATCAGAAGAATGCATTGTCTGCGTATCATGTGGTAAATGAATATGATGAAGAACAATTAAGAGCGGTGTTGGCTCAATATGGTGAGTTGCGTTCGGCACCGACCATGGCGAGGTTGATTATTGAAAAACGAGAAGAAGCACCAATCGTAACTAGTGAGCAGTTAAAAACGGTGTTGAAAAAGTTTTTATCGCCTAAACATGAGAATAAAATTCTGGCACAAATCTATCAGGCCATTCGAATTGAAGTGAATCAGGAGATTGAAGTAATAAAAGAATTGTTGTTGCAGGCGCCGGAAATATTAAATGAAAAAGGGCGATTAAGTTTGATTTCGTACCACTCGTTAGAGGATCGTTTAGTAAAACGCTTTATAAGAAACGGGATGTTTGAAGGGGAGCCGGAGCGCGATATGTTTGGAAATTTCGAAGTGCCTTTTAAAAAAGTAGGCGGTTTAATTGTTCCGACAAAAGAAGAAATAAAAATTAATAGTAGAGCTAGAAGTGCAAAATTAAGAATAGCCGAAAAGATATAAATGAAAAAAAATATCTATAGAATATTAAAAGGAACATTTTTAGTTAGTGATGATGCTTTTAAAAACTGGAGGTTCATCATTTTTGTTTCCGTTTTAGCTATAGTAATGATTGCAAGTTCGCATAGTGCAGATAAAAAGGTATATGAAATTGCACGGTTGAAAAATGAAGTTAACGAAATGCGTTCAGCGTTTATAGATGGCCGATCGAGGTTGATGAAACTTAAAATGGAATCGGCAGTAATTAATGTAATGAAAGATAAAGGAATTGCGCCATCGGTAATTCCGCCAAAAAAAATAAGAATTAAATCACAAAACTAACCAACACTTGGCAGTAAACGAGAAAAACATATTAAACCGCTTGTATTTCATATCAGGATGTATGTTCGTCTTTGGTGTTGCTGTGTTGTTCAAATTGTTTAGCATACAGTTTCTTCAGGGAGAAAAATATCGTGCGCTTGCCGATACCCGAGTGGTTAAAAATGTTAAGATTCCAGCGAATAGAGGTAATGTATATTCTGTTAAAGGAAACTTATTAGCGACATCGGTGCCTAAATACGATGTACGTATTGATTTATTGACGCCAACCACATCGACGTTCGAGGAGTATCTTATTCCGCTTAGTGATTCCTTAGCAAAGTATTCCGGACGTTCTTCAGGTTATTATCAAAAAACCTTACGGAAAGAGCGTGCCAATAGAAACCGGTATTTTTTACTGGCCAGAAATGTGGGATATGGCGATTATATACGTTTAAGAAATTTTCCGCTGTTGCGATTAGGTGCATTTAAAGGCGGTCTGATTGTGGAGCAAACCACCAAACGGGAACATCCTATGGGGGCTATTGCACAACGTTCTATAGGTTATGAAAGATTTGATGAAGATGGAAATGTAACTCGCGCCGGAATTGATGGCGCTTTTGGCGTTAAATACCTGAGAGGAACTGACGGGCAACGAAGAAAGCAGAAAATAGGAAAAGGACAGTGGAAACCACTAAGTGATGCCAACGAAATAGAGCCTAAAGATGGCTATGATGTGTATACGACTATCGATGTGAATATTCAGGATATAGCGCATCATGCTTTATTGAAGCAGTTAGAAGAATACGAGGCTGATCATGGTTGTGTAGTTGTTATGGAGGCGAAAACCGGTGAAATTCGTGCGATTTCTAATTTAGGTAGAAATGAAAATGGTAAATATTACGAGCGCTTAAACTATGCGGTTGGTGAGGCGCACGAACCAGGTTCAACCTTCAAAGTGATGGCTTTAATGGCGGCTTTAGAAGATAAAGTGGTTGATACATCAACGGTTATTAATACAGGGCTAGGGTATAAACAGTTTTATGGTCGAGGTATTTATGATACCCACGGTCACGGAAAAATCTCTGTAGCAAGGACTTTAGAAGTGTCTTCTAATATTGGTTTGGCAACAATTGTTGATCAAGGGTACGCTAAGCAGCCACAAAAATTTGTGAATCATCTTCAGGATTGGGGTTTAGATAAACCTCTTGGTTTGCCAATTCTTGGCGAAGGCGAGCCTGTGATTCCGAAACCGGGAGATAAACTATGGAGTAGAAATGCACTGCCATCTATGGCATATGGCTATAATTTAAAATTAACGCCATTACAAACCTTAACATTTTATAATGCCATTGCAAATAATGGGGTCATGGTAAAACCTAGATTTATTCGTGAAGTGAAGGAATTAGATCAGGTGGTGGAATCGTTTGATGAGGTTGAAGAAGGTGATAAAATTTGTTCGGAAAAAACGCTGAAAGAAATTCAAAATATTTTGAAGCATGTTGTTGAACGGG
Source organism: Aestuariibaculum suncheonense (assembly GCF_014596935.1). Lineage (GTDB taxonomy): Bacteria > Bacteroidota > Bacteroidia > Flavobacteriales > Flavobacteriaceae > Aestuariibaculum > Aestuariibaculum suncheonense. The sequence continues at coordinate 48,780 of NZ_JACVXC010000005.1, forward strand.
GAACCGGACGTTCCTTATATTCGCCGTATTTTTCTATGGCGGGTAAAACGGGTACAGCACAGACGGAATATTGGATGAAAGACTGGAAAGAAAATAGAAGATATATTTCTTCGTTTGCCGGATATTTTCCTGCCGATAATCCTAAATATTCCTGCATTGTAGTGATTCATAAGCCTAGTGTGAAAAAAGGGTATTATGGAGCCGATGTTACTGGGCCTGTATTCAAAAGAATTGCGCAAAAGATTCATACCGACACACCAATAATTGATGAAGTGCAGACTTTAGAAGTAAAGCGTGCTTCGGTAGAAAAAGAATTTAATAGTTTCTATGAAACGGCACAAACCTACAAAACCATAATGCCTAATGTAGTTGGTTTACCAGCTATGGATGCTGTGGCGCTGTTAGAAAATATGCAGGTAAGTATAAAAGTGAAATTGCAAGGTAGCGGCGTTGTAAAAAGTCAGTCTATCGATAAAAATATAAAGTTAAAGGATAATCAAACCATTGTGTTAACAGCTTCATGATAGCTTTAAAAGACATATTATATAAAGTAACTATAAACGCAGTAGTGGGTAACACGGCTGTGAATGTTGCGGCTATTGATTTTGATTCTCGAAGCATCAAAAGTGGTGATGTGTTTGTGGCTATAGCAGGAAGTGTAGTTGATGGACATCAATATATAGATGTTGCTATCAAGCAAGGCGCAGTTGCGGTTATTTGTGAAACTTTACCGGATAATTTAGAGGAAGGCGTGACTTATGTTGAGGTTGATAATTCGCATAAGGCTTTGGCAATTATGGCATCGAATTATTACGGTGTACCATCCGAAAATTTAAAATTGGTTGGTGTTACCGGAACCAACGGAAAGACAACCGTAACCAGTTTGTTGTATCAGCTATTTAAAAAAGCGGGGTATAAAGTTGGATTGTTATCAACGGTGAAAATTATGGTTGATGAAAAGGAATATAAAGCGACACATACCACGCCAGATTCCTTAACAATCAACAAATATTTAAAAATGATGAATGATGAAGGTGTTGAGTTTTGCTTTATGGAAGTGAGCTCACATGGTATTCATCAGCATAGAACCACCGGATTGCATTTTGAAGGAGGCGTGTTTACTAACTTATCACACGACCATTTAGATTATCACAACACCTTTGCAGAATATCGCGATGTGAAAAAGTCGTTTTTCGATAACCTGCCAAAAGAAGCTTTTGCTTTAGTAAATATTGATGATAAAAATGGCTTGGTGATGTTACAAAACACAAAAGCGAGAAAACAAACCTACGCCCTAAAAAGCTACGCCGATTATAAAGCACAGATTTTGGAGAATCAGTTAGGTGGATTATTGTTAAAAATTAATGAAGCTGAGGTTTGGACACGTCTAATTGGTAGCTTCAATGCGTATAACGTATTATCCATCTATGCGACTGCAGAGTTGTTAGGCTTAGAAAAAGTAGAAGTGCTTCGATTAATCAGTGAACTGGAAAGTGTTAGCGGACGCTTTCAGTATATGATTTCCAAAGATAAAATCACGGCTATTGTAGATTACGCTCATACACCTGATGCGCTTAAAAACGTATTAGAAACCATTAATAGTATCCGTACTAAAAATGAAGAGTTAATTACGGTTGTAGGCTGCGGTGGGGATCGCGATAAGACCAAACGTCCTAAAATGGGGCATATTGCTTCGGCTTTAAGTACAAAAGTGATATTTACAAGCGATAATCCAAGAAGTGAAGAACCGGAAGCCATATTGGAAGATATTGAAAAAGGTGTCGAGCCTCAAAATTTTAAAAAGACTTTGACGATTGTAGATCGCGCTCAGGCTATTAAAGCGGCTTGCCAGATGGCACAGCCCAATGATATTATTTTAATTGCAGGCAAAGGACACGAAACCTATCAGGAAATAAAAGGTGTGCGTTCAGACTTTGACGATTTTAAAAAGGTGAACGAATTTTTAAAACAATTACAGAAATAAAAGAATAGTAGATGCTGTATTATTTATTTGAATATTTAGAACAACAATTCCAAATTCCGGGAGCTTCACTTTTTGGGTTTATCACCTTCAGAGCGGCTTTGGCTATGATTTTGTCATTGTTAATATCTACTATTTACGGAAAGCGAATCATTCGTTTTTTACAAAAAAAACAAATGGGTGAAACCATTAGAGATTTAGGTCTTGAAGGGCAAAGTGAAAAAGCAGGAACGCCTACTATGGGAGGAATCATCATCATTTTGGCAACCTTAATACCAGTTTTATTACTTGCTAAACTCGAAAATATATATATCATACTGCTAATCATAACGACCGTTTGGATGGGTGTAATTGGTTTTATTGATGATTATTTAAAGAAATTCAAACAAGATAAAGAAGGTTTAAAAGGACGTTTTAAAGTTCTCGGGCAGATTGGTTTGGGAGTAATTGTAGGAGCAACATTATACTTTCATAACGATGTAACCATAAAAGAAAAAGTATCGGTTGAACAACAGCAAGAAATTGTTGCTCAAGAGGCTAATGTGTCTCCAGCCAAATTGTTTAATAACGAAGAAAAGTCAACAAAAACAACTATTCCATTTGTTAAAGGAAACGAGTTTGATTACGCCGATTTAATCACATGGATTAGTCCTGGTTTAGAAAAGTACGCATGGGTGGTATTTATTCTTGCTACGATTTTTATCATCACAGCCGTTTCAAATGGTGCAAATTTAACTGATGGTATCGATGGGCTGGCAGCAGGAACATCAGCGATTATTGTGTTAACATTAGGGATTTTTGCTTTCGTTTCGGGACATATCGTATTCTCTGAATATTTGAACATTATGTATATTCCTCGCATTGAGGAAATCACCATTTATATCACGGCTTTTGTTGGAGCTTTAATAGGGTTTTTATGGTATAATACCTATCCAGCACAAGTATTTATGGGAGATACAGGGAGTTTAACCATTGGCGGAATTATTGCTGTTATTGCCATTGCTGTTCGTAAAGAATGGTTAATTCCGGTGTTGTGTGGTATTTTCCTGGCTGAGAATTTATCGGTGGTAATGCAGGTAAGCTGGTTTAAATATACCAAAAAGAAATATGGTCAAGGACGTCGCATTTTCAAAATGTCGCCGTTGCACCACCATTATCAGAAATCAGGATATCACGAGAGTAAAATAGTAACACGATTCTGGATTGTTGGCATTTTGTTGGCCATCCTTTCCATCGTGACCTTGAAAATTAGATAAAAATTGTCATTTCTGCGGAGGCAGGAATCTTATGAATTGAAAACGAAATGGCAAAACAGAGAATAGTAATATTGGGCGGAGGAGAAAGTGGAGTAGGAACTGCACTTCTGGCGAAGGTGAAAGGGTACGAGGTTTTTGTATCAGATAAGGGAAAAATAAAAGATAAATATAGACAGGTTCTTATACATAATGAGATTGAATGGGAAGATGAAATGCATTCGGAAGCTAAAATTTTAAATGCTGATATCGTGATGAAAAGTCCAGGTATTCCTGATAAGGCGCCTTTGGTAATGCAAATTCGAGAAAAGGGAATTCAGGTGGTTTCAGAAATCGAGTTCGCATCAAAATTTACCAAAGCAACCATTGTCGGAATTACCGGAAGTAACGGTAAAACTACAACGTCAACCTTAACACATTACATTTTGAAGCAAGAGCTGAATGTGGGTTTAGGAGGGAATATCGGTGATAGCTTTGCGAAGCAGGTTTTAGAACACAATTATCCGAATTATGTTTTAGAAATCAGTAGTTTTCAGTTAGACGATATCGAAACCTTTAAACCGAAAATTGCAGTATTGCTTAACGTGACGCCTGATCATTTAGATCGCTATGATTATAAGTTTGAAAATTATATCGCATCAAAATTCAGGATTGCAGAAAATCAGACGAAAGAAGATTATTTGATTTATGATGCAGATGATGAAGTGATCACCAATTGGTTAAAAAGACACCCAGTTCAATCAACATTATTACCGTTTTCAATAACAAAAAAAGTAGAGAAGGGCGCGTATTTAGAAGAGGAAAAGATGATTATAGCAATCGATAATAACCAGATACATATGTCAACAAACAATCTTGCATTAGAAGGAAAGCATAATATTAAAAATGCTATGGCGGCCTCAACCGTAGCGCATTTGCTTAAAATTAGAAAGCAGACGATTCGTGAGAGCTTAGAAAGTTTTCAGGGCGTTGAACATCGTTTAGAGCAGGTACTTAAAATTAATAAAGTGCAATATATAAACGATTCTAAAGCAACGAATGTTAATGCAACTTACTATGCATTAGAAAGTATGGATGCGCCAACGGTTTGGATTGTAGGCGGAGTTGATAAAGGTAATAATTATGAGGAGTTATTCGCTTTTGTAAATGAAAAGGTAAAGGCTATAATTTGTTTGGGTGTTGATAACGAAAAGTTAATTGAAACCTTCGGGGGTATGGTTGACACCATGGTGGAAACACAAAGCATGAGCGATGCTGTGAAAATGGCTTATAAGTTATCTGAATCTGGGGATAACGTGTTGTTGTCTCCGGCATGTGCAAGTTTTGATTTGTTTGAGAATTATGAAGACCGCGGTCGTCAGTTTAAAGAGGCGGTTAGAAATTTATAACTGTTAAGAGCTAAATAGAATTTTAAATATATAAGTAAAAAGTGCAGGAACTATTTAAAAACATAAAAGGCGATAGATTAATCTGGGCGATAGTAGCTTTATTGGCTATCCTGTCGTTTTTGCCGGTGTATAGTGCTGCGAGTAATTTAGCATATAAAGGTGAAAACAGTAATACCTTTGCCTTTTTTATAAAGCATTTTATGCACTTGTTTTTAGGTTTTGCAATCATGTACGGGGTGCATAAAATACCGTATCGATATTTTAGAGGCTTGTCGCTAATTATGATTCCTGTAGTTTTGGTTTTATTGGGAATTACGATGCTTCAAGGTACGACTATCGATGGTGCAAATGCGAGTCGATGGATTCAGATTCCTATTGTAGGGATGTCGTTTCAAACATCAACATTTGCTGCGGTGGTACTTTTAGTTTATGTGGCACGATACATGTCTAAAATAAAAGATGAGACCATAACTTTTAAAGAATCAATTTTACCACTTTGGACACCGGTATTTTTAGTATTAGCATTAATTTTGCCGGCTAACTTATCAACGGCAGCCATCATATTTTTAATGGTGTTGATGTTGGTGTTCTTAGGCGGGTATCCTATTCGGTATTTAGCGGTCATTGTAGGTTCTGGAGTGTTGGCGTTAACCATGTTTGTTCTAATAGCTAAAGCATTTCCGGGAGCAATGCCAAACCGTGTGGATACTTGGATGAGTCGTATTGAGAATTTTTCGAATGATGAAGATACCGAAGCCGATTATCAAATTGAAAAAGCAAAGATAGCCATTGCCTCAGGTGGGATTCAGGGTGTTGGACCAGGAAAAAGTATTCAGAAGAACTTTTTGCCACAGTCGTCATCCGATTTCATTTTTGCCATCATTGTAGAAGAATATGGCTCTATCGGTGGTGTGTTCATTATGGTCATGTACATGTGGTTACTGTTCAGAATTGTAATCGTAGCTCAAAAGGCCGATACGGTTTTTGGTAAGTTACTGGCGCTTGGTGTCGGTTTGCCTATCGTATTTCAGGCATTAATAAATATGGCGGTAGCTGTAGAATTGTTTCCGGTTACGGGGCAGACCCTACCACTAATTAGTAGTGGAGGAACATCGATTTGGATGACCTGTCTGGCTATTGGAATTGTATTGAGTGTAAGCGCACAGCGCGAAGAAATAAAAGAACAAGAAGAAGTGCTAACGGAAGAAGAAAACCCGTTGGAAATTTTATCTGAAACGATATAAATAGGATTAATTAGTGGCGACAAAAAAAACTTATAAAATTGTATTGTCTGGCGGCGGAACAGGAGGGCATATTTATCCTGCTATAGCTATTGCAAATGAATTGAAGCGTCGTTTTGAAGATGCTGAATTTTTATTTGTGGGAGCAAAAGATAGAATGGAAATGGAAAAAATACCACAGGCCGGGTATAAAATTGAAGGTCTGTGGATTTCCGGAATTCAGCGTCAGTTAACGATGAAGAATTTAATGTTTCCATTTAAATTAATGAGTAGTTTATATAACGCTCGAAAAATAGTGAAGTCGTTTAAGCCTGATGTGGCTATTGGAACAGGAGGTTTTGCCAGCGGACCATTATTGTACATGGCGTCTAAACATGGTATTCCGAGTTTAATACAGGAGCAGAATTCCTTTCCGGGAATTACTAACAAGTTGTTAGCAAAACACGTTCAGAAAATATGTGTGGCCTACGATGGTTTAGAGCGCTTTTTTCCAGCAGATAAAATTGTAAAAACAGGAAATCCTGTGCGAAGAAGCTTGTTAGATATTAATTCCAAAACAGAAGAAGCTAAAAAGTTATTTGATTTGAAGGAAGGCAAATTAACGCTTTTGGTTTTGGGAGGAAGTTTAGGAGCAAGACGTATTAATGAGCTTATCGAAAAAGAACTTGATTTCTTAGATACACAAAATGTTCAGGTGATCTGGCAGTGTGGTAAGTTGTATTACCAACAGTATAAAATTTATAATAATACTTTGAATGTACAGGTGCATGAGTTTTTGAATAATATGGATTTCGCTTATGCAGCAGCCGATATTGTCATATCTAGAGCGGGGGCGAGTTCGGTGTCAGAACTGTGTATTGTTGGTAAGCCGGTTATTTTTATTCCGTCGCCAAATGTGGCTGAAGATCATCAAACTAAAAATGCCATGGCTATTGTAGATCACAATGCAGCTATGATAATTAAAGAAGATGAGCTGGTTGTAGATTTTAAAAACAAGTTCTCACAGTTGGTCGCTTCGCCACAAAGACAAAAAGAATTAGGTGAAAATATAAAGAAAATAGCATTGGTTAATGCTACAAACGATATCGTAGACGAGGTTGAAAAGCTTCTAAAGGTTAAAAATTAAATGAATTTAAACAGCATACATAACGTTTATTTTGTAGGCATCGGAGGTATCGGTATGAGTGCTTTAGCTCGTTATTTTGTGGCTAATGGTAAATCTGTCGCAGGTTACGATAAAACACCAACCGATATAACTGCTAGTCTTGAAGACTTAGGTGTGGCTGTTCATTTTGAAGACGGAACAACAAATATTCCTTCCGAGTTTAAAAATGCTGAAACGACTTTAGTGGTGTTTACTCCGGCAATTCCTAAAGATCATGCCGAATTAAATTATTTTAAAGCTGGAGGTTTTCAGGTTTTAAAGCGTTCTCAAATTCTGGGTTTAATTACAGAAAACACTTTCTGCTTAGCTGTTGCGGGAACGCACGGAAAGACTACGACAACTAGTATTCTAGGACATTTAATGAATTCATGTAATGTGTCGGTTACGGCCTTTTTAGGAGGTATTAGCGAGAATTACAATTCAAATTTAATTTTGAATGGCACAGAAGTTTCCGTTGTGGAAGCCGATGAATTTGATCGTTCCTTTTTAACCTTATCACCAGACTTAGCATGTATCACCTCTATGGATGCCGATCATTTAGATATTTATGGTGATGCCTCGGAATTGAAAAAGTCGTTTGAAGATTTTTCAAAGCGGGTAAAGCTGAATGGGAAATTGTTTGTTAAAAATGGATTACCTATTTCTGGGATTACTTACGGCATTGAAGACGACGCTGATTACAGCGCAAAAAATATAAAAATAGTAAACGGTGCTTATGTGTTTGATGTAAAAACACCGACCACAGTACTAGAAAATTTAGAATTTAACCTGCCCGGTAGACATAATTTGTCGAATGCATTAATAGCCTTGGCGATGGCTGTAGAATATGGTTGCCCTAACCAGCAGCTCGCCAAAGCTTTAGCATCTTACAAAGGTGTAAAACGTCGATTTACTTATCAGATCAAATCTGAAAATCTGGTGTTTATCGATGATTATGCACATCACCCGGAAGAAATTAATGCAGTACATCAAGCGGTAAGGGAGATGTATCCTGATAAGAAAGTGTTGGCTGTTTTTCAACCACATTTATTTAGTAGAACACGCGATTTTGCCGATGAATTTGCGGCAAGTTTAGCGCAGTTTGATGAATTGTTATTATTAGATATTTACCCGGCACGCGAGTTGCCTATTCAAGGCGTAACATCGCAGTGGCTATTAGAAAAAGTAAATAGCAGTAATAAGAAATTGGTAAGTAAAGATAATCTGTTAACCGAAATCCATAAAAGTGAGGCACAAGTCATTCTTACTATAGGAGCAGGTGACATAGGAGAAGAAGTAAAACGAATAAAAAAAGAATTTAACGTTGCGAATTAATTGGCATTACATAAAAATGGGCGTATTAATCATTCTGGTTGGGTTTCTGTTTGCGTTTGCATCTAACAGAAATGCCTCTAGGGTAGTTATGTCTCCCAACGTTAAATTTATTGGAGAAAATAATTTATACATTACAGATGAGGCTGTTAGTAAATTGTTAATACAAAATTTTGGTGAAGTAAAAAATGTTGCTAAAGAAACTTTAGATTTGAGTGAGTTAGAGAATGCCCTAAAATCTAATCCAATGATCAAAAATGCAGAAGTGTATCTTGCTGTAAACGGTACACTTAATGCAGAAGTAGAACAAAAAACACCTATTGCAAGAGTTAGCACTAATGCATCGTATTACATAGATAGTGATGGCAAATACATGCCTTTATCTGGTAATTACTCTGCGCGTGTGCCGCTGGTTACTGGTTTTATTGAAAAAAATAATTTAGCAAAGGTTTACACTGTAGCCAAAAAGATTATAACCGATGACTTTCTAAAAAAACATGTTATAGAAATTCATCAAAGCAAAGACGAGATTATATTTTTAAAACTCAGACAATGCAACTTTTTAGTACAGTTAGGCGATACTAAATTTTTAAATAAGAAGATTAATAATCTTAAAGCGTTTTATCAGAAGAATTTAAAAGAAAACACGCTTAAGAATTATAGTAAGGTCAATTTGCAGTTTGACAACCAAGTAGTATGTACCAAAATTTAAGCAATGGAGCATAATTTAGCAGTAGGATTAGACATTGGAACCACAAAAATTGTGGCCATGATTGGGCGTAAAAACGAATACGGCAAAGTCGAAATTTTAGGCATTGGTAGGTCTAAAAGTTTGGGCGTGCACCGAGGTGTAGTCAATAACATTACGCAAACTATTCAATCTATTCAGCAGGCAGTTCAGGAAGCCGAAGCTGCTGCCGGTATGAAAATAGAAAATGTTACTGTTGGCATTGCAGGACAACACATTCGAAGCTTACAACACAGCGATTATATTACCCGAGCCAATTCTGAAACGGTTATCGACGATGATGATATCGATCGATTAATCAATCAGGTACATAAATTAGTGATGCTTCCAGGTGAAGAAATCATTCACGTGTTGCCACAGGAATACAAAGTCGATGGTCAGGCGGAAATTAAAGAGCCTATCGGAATGTATGGCGGTCGTTTAGAAGCCAATTTCCATGTGGTTGTTGGTCAGGTGTCTTCTATTAGAAATATCGGACGTTGCGTGAAAAGTTCTGGTTTAAATTTAGAAGGCATCACCTTAGAGCCGTTGGCGTCTGCCAATGCGGTGTTAAGTCAGGAAGAGAAAGAAGCGGGCGTAGCACTTATCGATATCGGTGGTGGTACGACCGATTTAGCCATTTTCAGAGACGGTATCATTCGTCATACAGCGGTTATTCCTTTTGGGGGAAATGTGATTACTGAAGATATCAAGGAAGGCTGTTCCATTATTGAAAAGCAAGCCGAATTGTTGAAAATCAAATTTGGTTCGGCATGGCCGGGGGAAAATAAAGACAACGAGATTGTTTCTATTCCGGGTTTACGTGGTCGTGAACCAAAAGAAATCACATTAAAAAACTTATCTAAAATCATTCACGCGCGCGTGGTTGAAATTGTCGAACAGGTTTACGTAGAAATTAAAAACTACGGACACGAAGAACAGAAAAAGAAACTTATTGCTGGAATTGTTTTAACAGGAGGGGGCGCTCAGTTAAAACATTTGAAGCAATTAGTAGAATATATAACAGGTATGGATACCAGAATAGGATATCCTAACGAGCATTTAGCAGGCGATAGTGATGATGAGATTACAAGCCCTCTATATGCTACGGCCGTAGGTTTGGTATTAGATGGGTTAAAACGCCATGAAAGAAGACGCGTAGAGCAACAGGAAGAAGTTATTGAAGAAGAAACACCTGTAGTTGAAGATGCAGCGGAAATACTAACTGAAGAACAACAAGAACAACCAGAACCACAACCTGTAAAAGAACGCCGTTCGTTTTTAGATAAGTTAACAGAACGTGTCAAAGATTTTTTAGATAACGCCGAATAAATCACTCAAAGAAAGCCCAATGGGTTTTCAAGAGCAAATAAGTATAGAACCCGAGAGCAATCTCGATATTTTAAAACTCGATTATCGAGGATAAAAAATAGAAAAACGAATAAAGAAAGATTAAAATTATACCAGTAAAACAGAATTTATGAGCAGCAAAAAAGAATTCGAAAGCATCGCATTTGATTTACCAAAAAATCAATCAAATGTTATTAAAGTTATTGGTGTTGGTGGTGGCGGTAGCAACGCTATCAATCACATGTTCCAACAAGGTATTAAAGGAGTAGATTTTTACATTTGTAATACTGATGCCCAGGCCCTTCAAAACAGTGGTGTACCAAACAAAATCCAGTTAGGTGTGAACTTAACCGAAGGATTAGGTGCAGGTGCCAATCCGGAAGTTGGTAAAAATTCAGCCGTTGAAAGTTTTGAAGACATTGCAACGATGTTGGATACCAATACAAAAATGGTATTCATTACTGCCGGAATGGGTGGAGGTACCGGTACAGGTGCAGCGCCTATTATTGCTAAGATGTCTAAAGATTTAGATATTTTAACAGTAGGTATTGTTACTATGCCATTCCAGTTCGAAGGTAAAATGCGTATCGAACAAGCACAAAAAGGTATTGAAGAATTGCGAGATGTAGTCGATTCGTTAATTGTAATAAACAATAATAAACTACGTGAAGTTTATGGGAATCTTGGGTTTAAAGCCGGGTTCTCTAAAGCCGACGAAGTGTTATCCACAGCTGCTCGTGGTATAGCCGAAGTTATTACACACCACTACACTCAAAATATCGATTTACGTGATGCTAAAACCGTATTAAGTAACAGTGGAACCGCTATCATGGGATCGGCAATTGCTGCTGGACAAAACCGCGCTCAAGATGCTATTCGAAAAGCTTTAGATTCTCCATTATTAAACGATAACAAGATTACAGGGGCAAAAAACGTATTATTATTAATCGTTTCAGGTTCGCATGAAATCACCATTGACGAGATTGGAGAAATCAACGATCACATTCAAAATGAAGCAGGTCACGGTGCCAACATCATTATGGGGGTTGGTGAAGACGACGCTTTAGAAGAGTCAATCGCTGTAACCATTATAGCTACGGGTTTTAACGTAGAACAACAGGATGAGATTTCCAATACCGAAACTAAAAAAGTAGTACACTCTTTGGGGAGTGACGATGTAGAGTCAAAGCCGGTGGCTAAAGTAAAAGATCCGGTTATTATTGAGCCTATAATTGAGTTAGAGGAAAAGAAAGTGCCGCCGGTTGTTAGACATACTTTAGATTTTGATATGGAAGAGGAGGAGCCCGTTTTTGAAAAAAAGCCGGAAACCAACCAAAAACCTACTAACGATTTTGATTTCGTTCCAACATCTCAGTTTATAAGAAATATTAATGTGCAGTACGAAGAAGTAAAAGCACATATTGAAGAAGACGACGATTTTGTTATCAAACCGGTCACCAGAATGTCTAAGCCAGAACCGATTGTGGATGTTGAGGAAGAAAAACAAATTACCTTAACGTTCGATTTACCAATTTCTAACGAAGAAAAAGCTCAGCCAAAACAAGCGCAGGAACCAAAACATTTTGAGTTAGATGAAGATGTAAAACACATTCAGGTTAATGATTATGTAGAGCTCATTCCGGTAAACGAGACCAACGAAAAAGGTGATATTCGTTATGCTCTGGAAGATTACGCTGAGCCTGAAACTTCTTCCAAAGCTAAAAAGCAAACCAATGTATTAGAAGACTATGATCAAGATGTAGTATTCGAGAAAAAGGTGTTAAGAAGTGAAGTTTCAGAAGCTACTCCAGCTGAAGAAATTGATCCTATGAACAGTCCGATTTCAGATATGTTGAAAGAACGTGCCGAAGAACGCAGACGTAAAATGAAAGACTTTAACTATAAGTTTAATAATGCCAAAATAGACGATATAGAAAAAGTACCGGCTTACAAGCGTCAGGGAGTAAATTTAAATGAAGCAAGACATTCATCAGAAACCAATATGTCAAGAACCAGTGTAGGTTTAGACGATAATGATGATATTCAGTTAAGAAGTAATAATTCATTTTTACATGACAATGTAGATTAATTTAGTACACTACCCTTTTCTATGTTATGGATCCCGTAAAGTCCCTCTCTCAGCTTTACGGGTTTTTTTATGCATTCAAATTTTATAATGCACATCAGGAATGAATCTATTTTTCTTATTATATTCGCAATCAAATAAAATATACCAATGAGTTTACAACAAGATATCATGACGGCGTTAAAAGAAGCCATGAAAGCTAAAGATCAAACAGCTTTAACGGCTTTAAGAGCAGTAAAATCAGCTATTTTATTAGCGCAAACCGAAACTGGAGGTCAGGACGAGTTAACCGAAGAGCAAGAGCTTAAAATGCTTCAGAAATTGGTAAAGCAACGTAAAGACAGCGCTGCGATTTATTTAGAGCAGGGACGAGAGGATTTAGCGGCTCCTGAATTGGCAGAAGCTGAAGTAATTAGTCAGTTTTTACCAGAAGCCTTATCGGAAGAGGAAATTGCAAAGGTTATAGAAAGAGTTATTGCTGAAACCGGAGCACAAGGTATGAAAGATATGGGTAAAGTTATGGGGGTTGTATCTCAGGAATTGACAGGTAAAGCCGATGGTAAAACCATTTCAACTATTGTTAGACAAAAACTAGCATAATAATATTATCTCTTTTAAAGAGATTTAGGCTGCGTAGTTCAATTGGATAGAATATCAGATTTCGGCTCTGAGGGTTGGGGGTTCGAATCCCTTCGCGGTCACTAAAACACTATTTAACTTATTGTTTTATAGTGTTTTTTAGGTTTTTAAAGGTGGTTTTAGTCCACATGTAGTCCATTTTAGCCTTTAATAAAAAAAAATGTAGACTTCTTATGTATTGTTTTAGTACAATATAGCCCGTTAACATTATGTAGTAAAAGTAGTAGCATAGCCTTCTGCTTTACTAAAAGAATCTTTTATGTTGTTAAATATGTTAAATGGGTTTAAATGAATTTTTTTGAGTACTGCTTAGAAAACGGATTAAATGTGTGTTCGTTCCGCAGAGGAGTTCCTAAAGGGTATACAGAACAGGATTTTATTAAAGAGCTTAAATTGTTAGCTCAGAGTGTTTCGGAAGACAATGCATTAAGCTTTGACAGCCAGTTGGCGAACATTATTTTAAAAACACCTACTCAGCCTGCTTTATCTTTTATATTGAGTTTTTTTTATGATGAAGGTTTTGAGCCAAATATAGATATTGAAGAATTTGAAAAAACATGTCAAAGGCTGTTTTCTTGTGGCGATTACTCGGAATATGAGAAAATTAGAATACAGGCTATTGTCCTTAGTTGTACCATTGAATATGTTTCAGCTAAAGAACGTTTTGAGGTAATTGGTAGAAAATGTACGTTGCCATTTTTTATTGATGTAAAAGGAAAGTATGTGGTTAATAATATCACTGCAATTTTAGAGGACTACTGTAAGCAGGTCATAATTTATCTTATCGAAGAGGTACAGGGTTTACCACCAATTATTCAAGTCGAGACTCTTGAAAAATTTATTAGGGGTGTGTATACTCTAAATATTCCACAAGATAGCCCCGTTTGTAAAGCTGATATACGAAGATTAAACGACTTTATTGAGTCTATGCCTTCGTTGAGGTATGCTGCTGTCAAAAGGGCTGAAATGGAGTGTCTTTCGCCTGAAGTTATTCAGCATGTCAATCCATATCCACATATTTTTACCAATAAAGGTTATCAGGTATTTAAAGCTTTCTTAGATGAAAAGCAATTATTAACCCCTACAGATTACGCTTTTGTTTTTAGAGCTTTGGAGCGTGAAGACTTATTACTTGATGTTAAACATGCTGTTTACTTAGAAGTTTTATGTAATGATTTTAATGTAGAACTAACAAAAATACATGCGTATAGTAAGATAGCGTCATCAGAGCGATTGTTAATTTTTAATGCTGTAAAATAGGGTAACAGTTTGTAGTTAAGCGCTTTGGTTTGTTGTACTTGAGAAAGTACTAAATCGTACTGTTCTTAGTACTCTTTAGATTAGACTTTCGCACCATAATTCAAATACGTTTAAAATAATATGAAACAGACGATGATTTATGGTGTTACACCTGAAGAGTTAAACGAAACCGTTCAAAAAGGTATTGAAGCTCGTTTAGATGATTTAAAAGAGTATTTTCAACCTAAAACTCCTGAAGAACTACTAACGAAAAAAGAAACCTGTGAGCTTTTAAAAATAAAGCTTACGTGCCTGCACAACTGGGCGGAAAACGGAATTCTAAAGAAATATGGTTTAGGGGGTAAGGTTTACTTTAAAAGAAGTGAGATTGAAAGTGCTTTAGTTGAATTAAAAAGTGCTAAAGCATGATTTCTCTAATGGTTGATTTTATAAAGGTATCAGTTGATAAAAGCTTTGAAAAACGTTTGTTGGAGAACCAAAAGTTAGAATTCAATTGTAAGATATGTTATAGTACAGGAGTTGTGGATAGTAACTTTTTGTATGCCGAATATAAAGGGCTACGGTTTAACATAATAAATTCTGAAAACGACTGCAAACAAACGGTTATTACGCTCGAAGGGAGCTTACACAAGTTTTGGAACGATGGAAAGCATAACCATAACGACTTCACGAATACCAATCTGGATGAGGTGTTGAACGAATTAGTTCATCAGTTTGGGTTATGGCCGTCGGACATGCGTTTAAGGCAAATTGAATTTGGCGTTAATATTAGATATCCCGAATGTGTAGATGAAATTATGAATGGTTGTTTAGAGCATAAGGCAAAACCGTTTAAATATACTTTTGTTAGGGATGAAGGCAAGTATATACAGGCAAAGCATGAAAATTATATTGTTAAGCTTTACGACAAACAGTTACAAAATTGTAAACGTTACCCTGATTTAGAGCCAATCATGCGTTTTGAAGTAGGGTATAAGAGAATGTATTCACTTAATAAAAAAGGCATCTATACACTCCAAGACTTAGTGAATTACGGTTTGGAAGAGTTTGGCGAAGAGCTTGTTTGCTATTGGGAGGCTATTCTTTTTTATGATGCTAAGGTTTTCGATGGCTCTGATAAGCAATATATCTATAGTAATCCTAAGTATTGGAGGGAGCTTAGCTCAACGAATTTTAATTA
Source organism: Aestuariibaculum suncheonense (assembly GCF_014596935.1). Classification (GTDB taxonomy): domain Bacteria; phylum Bacteroidota; class Bacteroidia; order Flavobacteriales; family Flavobacteriaceae; genus Aestuariibaculum; species Aestuariibaculum suncheonense. The sequence continues at coordinate 64,361 of NZ_JACVXC010000005.1, forward strand.
CCACAGAGGTCAAATGAGAAAAGCGTTAAGTAAAAGCTCAAAAAGTATAAAAAGAACGATTAGGGCATTGATTAAAGAAAAGAGTGAGCAGTTAGTAAGTCATACTGTGTGAATTCACACTTATTATATCTGTTGGTATTAACATAGTAACTGTAGTTTTAATGATGTCTTTTAGCTTTAGTATTTACTCGTGTAAAAGTTTATAGAGTTAAGCCGTAATGAGCTAAAAAAAAAAGGCTTTTATAGGCTCTTTCTTTATGAGACTAAATTTTTTAAAAATATAGACATCTTTTATATGTGTTTTACCCCCTCCGTCAATAAAATTCGTTTTTCCAAAAGAGGGGGTGTTGTGTTGAGGTGTATAAGAAAGTCACATTCAAGACCAGATAAAATTTTTTGTATAGTAGAAATATTTAGTTGTTTATAGGCTCTTTAATGCTACTTATGCTCTGAAAGTGTAATGTAGGGTTGTAATGATGTTCTATGATGCTTTTTATCTAGGTTTAACGGATAATGGAGTTATTCGATTAGTACTTTATTGTTTGCGTGTAAGTGTTTTTTTGTGGGAAATAATGATTCAAGCTTACTTATACAAAAGAATTTGAAAATTGTTAATTATATTAAAGTCGAGTTATTAAGGGGTGCTTTATTGTATAAATGGAGGTTTCAGTATAATTTTTTAAAAAATTAGTATTAGTCTATGCTACGGTAGTAATAATTATCTATTTTGGTAAGAAAAGGCTTATTTGCTTAAAAAAGGGTATATTGGTCATTCTAAATCACTAAAGCAGCTCTGGTTAAGTGTATAGACTGAATATAAGCTGCATAGGAGGATGTTTGTATTTAGGTAAAAGGAAACACTAATTAATGAAATTATATTTGAAATACGAATAAGAAGTGTAATATGGCTGTAGAAAAAGACTTTATAAAAAGAGAGGTTGAAAAATTAATTTTATTATTAACGAGCTTAATTGAAAAAGTTAGTGGGATTAATTCTAGCAACGCCCAAAGAGGGATTGAGGAGGTAAATCAAGTTCTTAAAATTCAATTCGACTTGACCCTTAAAGATTTTACTTTATTGGATGACGAAGATATATTGAAAAGAATAACTAACATGCACGACTCTCACATCGATAAAACAATTGAGTTAATATATGCGTTTGTTCAAAATTCTGAACTCGATGGGGTAAGTGAAGTTTATGATAAAGGCACACTTTCGGCTAAGGCAATTTTGCTTATAGACTACCTAAATGAAAAGTCAAATACTTTTTCAATGAAAAGGATGAGCTTAAAAAAAACATTACAATATCGTATATAAAATTGCGAATTGAGGCTTCTTACCTACGAGTTTTATTTCGATGTGTTTTTTAAAGTAATTATTGTATAAAATTAAATTAAACTTAAAAATGATAAAAATAATTTTAACCACAACACTGTTATTAGTATTAAGTCCGCTCGGATTTTCGCAAAATTTTGATAAGGTAAAGTTAGATAATTATTTAAATACACTTGAACAAAACAATAAGTTTATGGGGAGTGTTGCTGTTTCAAAAAACGGAGAAATCATTTACACGAAAGCAATTGGGTATGCAGACATTGAAAATAGAATTAAGGCAACTGAAAACACAAAGTACAGAATAGGTTCAATTTCTAAATCGTTTACAGCGGTTTTAGTTTTAAAAGCAGCTGAAGATATGAAATTAGACTTAAATCAAACTATAGATAAATGGTTTCCTGTAATCGTAAATGCTGATAGAATAACGGTAAAACACTTATTGAGTCATAGAAGCGGGATACACAATTTTACGAATAACAAGGACTATTTAAGTTGGAACACTCAGTTAAAAACAGAGGCTGAAATGCTTGAAATTATCGTAGAAGGAGGTAGTGTTTTTACACCAGATAGTAAAGCTGAATACAGTAATTCGAATTATGTTCTACTATCATACATTCTTGAAAAGGTATTTGAAAAATCTTATTCTGAGCTGCTAAATGAGGTTATTGTTAAACCAATTGGTTTGGTGCATACTTATGTTTTTGGGAAAATCGATTCAAGTAAAAACGAATGTAAATCATACAGTTTTGTGGGAGCTTGGAATGTCGAAGCTGAAACACACTTTACAGTTCCGTTAGGAGCAGGAGCTATTCTTTCTACACCAAGCGACTTGACGAAATTTTCGGATGCTTTGTTTAGTGGAAAGCTTTTGAAGCCTGAAAGCCTTGCAATAATGAAAACCGTAAAAGATGGATACGGAATGGGGGTGTTTAAAATTCCTTTTTATTCAAGTGTGGGTTATGGTCACACAGGCGGTATTGATGGGTTTAGCTCTGTTTTTTCATGTTTTCCTGACGACAATATTTCATATGCTTTAATTTCAAACGGAACAAATTTTAACAATAACGATATATCAATTGCTGTTCTTAGTGCAGTTTATGGTAAAACTTTCGAAGTGCCTGTTTTTACATCTTATAACTTAACTTCAGGTGACTTAGATAAGTATTTAGGGGTTTATGCATCTAAACAAATTCCCTTGAAAATTATAGTTACAAAAGACCGAAATACATTAAAGGCACAGGCAACAGGTCAGCCAGTTTTTGCACTTGAAGCAACAGACAAGGATAAATTTAAGCTTAATCAGGTCGGTGCAAAATTTGAATTTAACCCATCAGAAGAAACAATGATATTATTTCAAGGTGGCGGACAAATTAAATTTATGAAAGAGTAAAGAAAGTGTTTAAATATGCCCTTTTGTAATGTTTATCCTCTATGTATGCGCAATTAAGAGATTTTAATTTAACATAAAAACAAACGGTTTCGATTTTTATCGAAGCCGTTTTTTATAGTTTAAGAGTTGTGTTTTATACGGCCTTTAGTTTTCTTTTTTTTTGTTGCTTTTTCATTTCTTCTTTTTCAATCTGTAGCATCATTGAGCCTAAGAATTCCGAGTTACTTGAGCCTGTTCTTCCTACGTATCGTAAAAACTGAGATTCTGAAGCGTGGCCAGTTGCGGAGCGTAGGAGTGAGGTGGGGATTATACCGTAATAGTTAGTAGCATAAGAACGTCTGCCAATATGAGTGCTTATAGCGTCGTATTTAGGGACTTCTTTTTCTTCATACCTGTTGGTTTCTTTGTTTTTAAAGTGGTGTATTACAGCTGTGTTAATGCCAGCTTCTTTACATACCTTTTTAATGAGTTTGTTGTAAATAGCCTTATTGCTGTCTACATTTTTAGAAAAGTTAGGAGGGAAGTTGCCGTTTCTCTTGTCAAGTATGTTTATTACTGTTGAAATTAATGGTATCTCTACAGGTTGTTCTGTTTTTTCTTGCTTCACGAAGAGATAATAACCTCCCTTAATATGCTTTATCGAGTCTTTTGTGAACCGCATAAAGTCAGATACCCTTTGAGCTGTGTAGCAACTTATAACTAACCAGTCTCTTGCAGCGTCTAAGGTTTCGTCTGTAATTACAGCTTCTTGTATTTTGTTGATTTCTTCAAAGCTGAGGTGAATGTGCTCTCTTTTTGTGTATTTGTAGCCGTTGGTTAAAAACTGTAAATCTGGGTGGGTTTTAATGCCACTTTCCATAGCATGCGTACAAACCGTTTTAATCATTTTAAGCGTTTTTAAGGCTGTATTGTTGTTATATCCGTCTTCAATACACCAAGCGTAAAAGCGTCTGCTAAAAAGCTTATTTACTTCTTGTATAAGTGTTCTGCCGTTAGCTTTTTCATATTTTTCTATTCGAGCCTTAATACTTTTGTTTCTTTTGTAAGTGCTATGTTTAAGCGAGCCTTGTTTAAACTCTAAGTACTTGTCGAAATAAGCCGTTAAAGTGTTAGGAAGCTCTTGTTTACTTTTTGGTGGGAATATAATTTCTTGTAACCATTTCGAGTCTATAACCTCGTAATCTTTCTTATCGTTAAACCTGTCAGTTATTATTGATTGTAGGCTGTCAAGTTCCTGTTGTAGATTGATAAGGGTTTTGTTGTGTTTTTGAGCTTGTTCTTTCTTGTCCGCCGATATTCTGCCCGAAGTACTTTTTAGCTTTACTTTTCCTTTCTCGAAGTCTTCGGTATTTACAGAGTAGCCACTTTTCGATTTGGCATCAATAGATTTACCCTCCCTGAGTCTAACGTAAATGGTAGCAGGGTTCTTGTTGGATTGTAGAAAGAATTTTATTGTCATCGTGGTCTTTTTTCGGCTAAGTTAAAATTTTAGTCCATATGTAGTCCATGTTTTTAAGTTTTTTATGAATAATTTTGAATGAATTTGAAATGTTTTAATGGTTATTAAGCTCTTGTTTTATTGGTGTTTTGGTGTTTTTTTTGTTGGGGTTTAGTAAATTCGATTTTTTAAGTATTCACAAATTCGAATCCCTTCGCGGTCACTAAAACGCTATGTAATTCTAAGGAATTATGTGGCGTTTTTGTTTAAACAATATTCAGCGCAATATTAACCATGTTGTCAAACGTACTTTCACGGTCTTTAGTACTTGTTGTTTCTTCCGATACTAATGAGTCGGAAATGGTTAAAATAGACAGTGCATTCACTTTATGTTTTGCCGCAATCGAATAAAGTCCTGCGGTTTCCATCTCTACACAAAGTACACCGTAATCGGCCCAGGTTTTATAAAACTCCGGGTTATCATCATAAAACACATCGGCTGTTAATACATTTCCGGCATGAATAGGAATATTCTTTGATTTCGCGTAATCAACAGCTTTTTCAAATAGATTATAACTGGCTGTAGGCGCATAAGTGTAATGACCGAATTTAGAGCTGTTAATAGCTGAGGTTGATGAAGCAGCCATGGCAATAATAACATCTTTTAGTTTTACATGCTTTTGGTAAGAACCGGCTGTTCCAACGCGTATCAGGTTTTTAACACTGTAATCATTAATGAGTTCATGGTAATAAATTAAAGCAGAAGGTACACCCATACCACTGGCTTGAACCGATATACGTTTCCCTTTGTAATATCCTGTAAAACCAAGCATGCCACGAACCTGATTATAGCAAACAACATCATCTAAAAAGGTATTGGCAATCCATTGGGCACGGAGAGGGTCTCCAGGTAATAAAACGGTCTCTGCAATGGCTCCTTTTTCAGCTTCAATATGAACACTCATTCTTAATAAAGATTAAATTGTAATGATCTTTAAAGTTAACAATTATCGCTTAACCAAAAGCTGACAATATTCAGAAAGCTAGGTTTTAATGAAGATCAGATTGAAGATTATCTTAATAAATATGTGGTAACTGATATTTATCATATTATAAGGTGGTGATATATGTTATTTTTAGAAAAGTAAATTAATAATCAAAATTAATGGTCATGTCACTCACAAAGTTTAACAACCGAAACAGATTATTTCCTTGGAATAATCTTGACTTAAAGAGCTTTTTAAGCTCTGATGACTTTTTTAATTCAGATTTTTTTGCAGAAGAAGGCTTGATGCCCGCTATGAACGTAAAAGAACATCATACCGATTTTGAAATTGAATTCGCCGCCCCGGGATTCAATAAAAAAGATTTTGAAGTGACTATTGAAGACAATGTCTTGTATGTAAGTGGTGAAAAACACATGGAAAAAGAAGAGAAAGAAGATGACTTTACACGTAAAGAGTTTAGTTATAATTCATTTAAACGCTCTTTAAGACTTCCAGAATCTGTTGACGTAAACAAAGAAATTGATGCAACTTACAAAAATGGCATTCTTAAATTAAATCTTTTAAAAAAAGAACCTGTAAATGAGATTCCTAAAAAGGTAGTAGAAATTAATTAAAGCATTAAACGGTAGAAAGCCTTCGGGCTTTCTGCTTAACTTTTTAAAATCACATTGTTGAATTAATACCATAACATATGGGAAAGGACTTCTAAAATTAAATACGCAGTATAATCTCATCTATTTGTTAAGGAGAGGAAGAGTTTTTTAACAAATAGCAATTTTTTTTTTTTTTTAGCCTTGCTGTTCGCAGCGAGGCTTTTTACTTGGTCTTTATAACAGGTTTTTAAAAAATGTTTAAAAAACAACCCTTTTTTTAACTAAGTTTATCCATTAGTAACCCAAATATATTAGTCATTTTATGTTAAATCTGATTCTAGCAAAAGATATGGAAATAGGTAGCATTGTGCTACTCGGATTTTTATTAGTAGCTCTTACAGCTATCATTTTTAATTATATCTTTAAAATGATTGAAATGGCTTATGTAATGCGTTACCGAAAACCTATGTACAATCATGTATATCTTTATCTAAAACGTTTAAATAAGAGTCAGAAATTAATTCTGGAAAAGCAATTTACCTTTTATAATAAGTTGCCTGAAAAGTCTAAACGCTATTTTGAGCATCGTGTGTTTTGCTTTATCGAAGATAAAGAGTTTATTGGCAGAGCAGGTGTAGAGATTAACGATGAAATTAAAGTGCTTATTTCAGCCACAGCCATTATGCTAACTTTTGGTTTCAGAGATTTCTACATTGGTCTTATTTCTAAAATTGTAGTATATCCTAGTAAGTTTTATTCTAAAACGAATGAAGCCTACCATAAAGGTGAGTTTAATCCAAAATTGGAGACTTTGGTGGTGTCGTGGGAAGATTTTAAAGAAGGTTATAAAACTAATCAAGATAATTTGAATTTGGGTATTCACGAGTTAACTCATGCCATTCATATTAATAGTATAAAAGAACGTGATGTAAGTTCGACCATTTTTAGTGATACATTTAAAGAATTATCTGATTTGTTGGTAAATGATGAAGCCTTGCGAACGCGTTTAATGACCTCGGGATACTTTAGGAAATATGCATTTACCAACCAGTTTGAATTTTTAGCTGTAGTTATTGAAAATTTTATTGAAACTCCATTAGAATTTAAAAGGCAATTTCCGGAGGTGTATGTAAAAGTGAAGCAAATGCTAAATTTTAGAATAGCCAATTATTAAGGTGTTAAAAATCAGCACCGCATGCTAAATACAGGAGTGCTGATTTTTAGAAATAATTAGAGTTGACCTCTTATTTCTCCTGAGCCAATTTGTTGTGTGTGTACATTTACGTATATGAGCCCAGTTCTAATGGCTTCGATAAGCTCAGACATAGTTGATAGGTTTCCTGTTATATCTGATTCAATAATATCTCCTTCAGCTAAAACACCGTTTGAAACACCAGAAGGTTGTCCATTTCTATTATCATAGAGCCAAACGACAATTCCTCCATTTGTACCGGCTTCCCCTAGGTGAAAGTGAGACATGGTCACATTTTCAATATTAGCCACAATAAGTTTATAATGAATCATATTCTCCTCTTTATTGATGTCAACTATGGCTTGACCAACAGCCTTCGAGTCGTTTGGAGAGGTTTCATTGTTAGCTTTCAAGGTTGTTGTAAAGTGTAGTTTTTTACTTGTGTCAGTATGCTTTTTAATAGTCATTTTACTATTAATTTCTGAAAGGCTGATAGAGCTGTTTTCCGAAATAGTGATGGGGTCGTTCGAGCAGGAGTACAGAATAAAGGTCATTGCAAAAAGTAAAACTTTACTTTTCGTAAAATAATTAGTTGTTTTCATAATAAGTTATTTAGTATTTAGTTTTACCAGCTAAAACATAAAATCTGGGGAAGTTTAGTATGTGTCACTAAATGAGTTAGATATCTATTAAGTTAATGAAATTTTTTTGTTCTACGAAAATTAATCGACAACCGTTTTTTTTTACGCCCTGTAGTTGAGGAATTAATCCCCTTTTTTAGTGGACATGACATTTGTCATGAAACAAAAGGGTGTTCTTTATTAACTTTATTAAGTAAAACAGTAAAGAAGATGATACGTACAACACCAGTTTCGATGATAATGACAACACCTGTTATTACATTAAAAGAGAATGATAATTTAGACATTGCGGAGCACCTTTTTAAAGCCAACCACATTAGACATATACCGGTGGTTTCTGGTTTTTATGTGAAAGGTATGTTAAGCTACAGTGATTTACTGAGACTTAGTTTTGCTGATTTAGCAGAGAATCAGGACGATGATACAGATATTTTGGTATATAAAATGTTTAAAGTTAAACAGGTAATGACCAAAAATGTATTGACCGTATCCTCTACAAGTACAATAAAAGAAGTTGCTGAGATATTTACAGAACATGAATTTCATGCGTTGCCGGTTGTAGATAGTAATAGACTAGTAGGGATTGTTACAACAACCGATCTTATAAAGTATTTATTAAATCATTTTTGATAAATACTCTGAACTTAAACTAACCTTTTTTTATATGTCATTTAAAACCAATAAACTATGAATGCTTTAATTCCTGTTTCAGATATTATGACTCAAAATGTCGTAGCGCTGAATAGAACCGACGATTTAGAACGTGCCGAGGCCTTGTTTAATCAATATCGAATTAAACATATTCCGGTTGTGTGTAAAGATGTTGTAATTGGTATGCTAAGTTTTACAGATCTTCAAAAAATAAGTTTAGCAGAAGCTACCAATGATGAACACGATATTAATACCGTAGTTTATAATAGTTATACCATAGAACAGGTCATGACTAAACGTGTAGTAACCATAACACCAGACACCTCTATAAAAGAGGCTGCTACTATTTTGTCAACCAGTTCGTTTCATGCCTTGCCTGTTGTAGAGGAAGGTATGTTAATAGGTATTGTTACAACAAGAGACTTGTTGAGATTTTATGTGAAAAACTTTTAAGAGTTAGCAATTCCTCTTAAGTCTTTAATCGTTTCAATAGGGTTATCACTTTTAAATACGTAACTACCAGCAACTAAAACATCGGCACCGGCATCTACAAGTGCTTTTGCATTTTTGTTGGTTACGCCACCATCAATTTCAATGATGGTAGAAGCTTCTTTGCGCTCGATTAAAGCTTTCAATTGTTTTACTTTTTCGTATGTGTTTTCAATAAAACTTTGTCCACCAAAACCAGGGTTAACACTCATAATTAATACTAAATCGATATCATTAATCGTGTCTTCCAAAAGGTTAACGTTAGTATGCGGGTTTAACGATACACCTGCTTTCATGCCTTCTGCTTTTATAGCCTGAATTGTACGGTGTAAATGAGTACAAGCTTCGTAGTGCACAGTTAAAACATCACTGCCTAAATCGGCAAAAGTTTTAATATAACGGTCAGGATCTACGATCATTAAATGTACATCCAAAGTTTTTTTAGCATGTCTGCCTATGGCTTCTAAAACAGGCATACCAAAAGAAATGTTAGGAACAAAAACACCATCCATAATGTCTATATGAAACCAATCGGCATCACTTTGATTAACCATTTCGATATCGCGTTGAAGGTTAGCAAAATCTGCAGCTAGTAATGATGGGGCAATTAATTTAGAACTCATGTTGTGTGTTTTTGTAAATTTTTTGCAAATATAGAAAAGGCTTATCATTAAAAGGTTAAATATTGCATAAAATAAACCCCCGGTAATCAGCCGGGGGTTCTTTCATCAATCAAAAAACGAACAGTTATGTTGTAACTGTTGTTACGGTTATTTAGTCGTAAAAAGTTTACTAACCTAAATATGTTTTTAATATTTTACTTCTAGACGTATGTTTTAATCTACGAATAGCTTTTTCTTTAATTTGTCTAACACGCTCACGAGTTAAATCGAAGGTTTCTCCAATTTCCTCAAGTGTCATTGGGTGTTGGTTTCCTAAACCAAAATACAGGCGAATTACGTCGGCTTCACGAGGCGTTAAAGTTTCTAGAGCACGTTCAATCTCGGTACGAAGCGATTCGTGTAATAATTCTCTGTCTGGGTTTGGCGACTCACCACTGTTTAAAACATCGTATAAGTTAGAATCTTCACCTTCAACTAAAGGCGCATCCATACTTACGTGACGACCTGAGTTTTTCATAGACTCTTTAACATCGTTAATGGTCATGTCTAACTCTTTAGCAATCTCTTCCGCACTTGGTGGACGCTCATGGCTTTGTTCTAAGAACGCGAAGGTTTTATTAATTTTATTAATAGAACCAATTTTGTTAAGCGGTAAACGCACAATACGTGACTGCTCTGCTAATGCTTGTAAAATGGATTGACGAATCCACCAAACAGCATATGAGATGAATTTAAAACCACGAGTTTCATCGAAACGCTGAGCGGCTTTAATTAATCCTAGGTTACCTTCGTTAATTAAATCGGGAAGGGTTAAACCTTGGTTTTGGTATTGTTTAGCTACCGATACAACGAAACGTAAATTAGCTTTAGTTAATTTTTCTAAAGCTACCTGATCTCCAGCTTTAATGCGTTGTGCTAATTCTACTTCTTCGTCGGCTGTAATTAAGTCAACTTTACCAATTTCTTGTAAATACTTATCTAGCGAAGCTGTTTCTCTGTTGGTAACCTGCTTCGTAATTTTAAGTTGTCTCATTTAAAAAGTGCTCCTGTGAATAATTATATGAATATTACTTTTGTATATAGTTATACGTAAAAAGACAAAAAAATGTTACAAAAATTATTAAATTCTTTTTTTTGTCCGCTTTTTAAGACACTCAACCTATATGCAAGTCACATGGTTTAAGCAGGTTCAGCCAATTAAAGTTTAATTAAATTTTTATTGTTGAGGTTTATGGAGTCTAGCATTTCCTGAGTGAATGCATAATGACCTCGTGCAGTAATTAACCTAAACCTCGACGATTTCATTGCACTTAAGGTGTTTAGAAAAATCCATTTAGATTTTAATAAATTAGGTTTTTCAGATTTTAAACTAATATCGAAATAATACTTTCGCCCCTCTTTAGTAGCTACTACATCTGGTGTGATAGATATGTTGCTACCGGCTTTGGTGTAGGATTTTGGGGTTTCGTAGCCGTCAATATCGGCTTTGATGTGTTCAAAACCGTGGTTCTCTAAATACTGAATGGAATCTTTTAGAATGTCTGAATATTTTGCTTTGTCTTCGTAAATCATAATCCGTAAGATAATGAAAATGAGAGTTAAATGAAAATAAAGTTAGAGGTTTAACGAATTTTTAGTTAAATGTAAGTCATTTTATCTCCCATATTGATGCGTTCTTTTGCAATGGAAATTTTTTGGTGAACTTTCTTAAAAAATATGGTTCTGTCTCTTTCTCCTGTTGTTGTTAATAATTTAGAGTTTGACATTAGTTTTTGCAAAAACTCGTACATCATTTCGCAGGTTTCCTTGTGTTCCACTTTAAAATAACTCAATACAGTAAAAGGAGAAAAGAATATTTTGCCGTACGGAGTTATTACCATTATGGTGTTAGAAAGTGTTTGTAAATCACATTTATATAACATAAATGAGTTTGAGGAATTTTGTACCCCTATACTTTGGTTGATGGTTTTATCTTCAACATGATTGATAACATCTCTAATGTCGTCGCAAATTTGTAAGGCATATTCTTTAGATACTAGTCCAGCCTCAAAATAATATAAGACCTGCTGAATAGAACCGTTAACAGTATTGTCGCTCCAAAGTTCTATTATGTTTGTGTGTTTATAAATTTCTCCTAAATCAAAAGCACTTGTTAGTAAAGATTTAGGGATGGTTTGTACCCAGTCATCAAACGAAATTTTACTTTTTGCCATTTCTACGTTTAAATCCTTGAGCCAGACATACATTTTGTATCTCGTGAGAAGCGAGTCTGTGAGGGTATGAAATATTGGAATGTCTTTACTGGAATAAATAAATTGAGCGTTTTTTATTTTTTTTACAGTAATTACATGTTTTGTAGATTCTCGAATCCAATGTTCAAGCCCTTTAACATCGTTTATTGGAGGGGATAGTTCGGTAACGATGGAGTTTTTATTTCCTATTTCAAAGAGTTTGTTTAAAGAAATATTAAAGTGTTTGGCAAGTTTTACACTTTCATCTAAAGTTAAACTTGTTTTCAGGTTTATTCGTCTGTACGCAGCATCGTAACCAATATCAAGTATCTCTGCAATTTCATTAACGAAAGAATTGGTATTATTGGTTTTGTTTTTTAAAGATTGAATGAATAGTTCTTGCATTTTTTAAAAATTGCAAGTAGGTTGGCGTTAGGTCTTGTAAAAATTACAAAAAATAAATGAATTTAACGCTAAAAGTATAAATGTTTTGTGAAATATATCGCATAATTTTATATCTATATAGGCTAATATGTGAATAATGAGCGGATAATGTTTGTTTTCATGAAAAGCATGTTACCGATTAGAATTACAGAAAGTATTGTCAGGAATTATGAAAAATGTCTTTGTCAGCTAAAAAAGAAAGGTTATGTTAAAGTTGAAACCAAAATTTAATCACTGTTTACATTTAATTAATAGCGTTTTAGATGCATATTTGTATTATATAATAATTAAAAAGGAATGCAGAGAGAGCAGTGAAAATCGTAAAGTAACTTACCAGTATTGATTTGACACGTCAGAGTATTCCGTTTACAATTTAAAAATCCTTCCCTTTTATTGAAATTTTTAGATTATTTATAATCATTTGTGTGGGTTTGATAATCAGAGATTGTAATGTTGTATAAGTCTAACTTTAATTAAGTGTTAAACAGGCTTTTTTGTTATCTTAGTTATTATTTTTTATCAAATATGCATTTGATAACCATTAATTAATTGGTTTAGAAGTCTTTTAAGTATTGGGTTATGGATTTTAAATCTGTTATAAATTTTTTTCTTATTGCTGGAGTTGTACAAGGCTTTGGTTTTAATTTGGTGACCCTTTTGGTAAAGAAAAAATTTAACAAGGCCATAATCTTTTTAAATTTCACTGTACTTTTTATTTCCCTGAATAATCTGCAGCGCTGGCTTATTGACAATGGTTATATCTGTGAATTATTTTTAATTCAAGAACTTGAAGTGCCATGGTACGTACTGATTTTTCCGATGTTTTATGCTTTTACAACGCATTTCTTGAAGATTCAAGATAAGGTAAACGATTTTATTAAAGTTACCACAGGTATTTTTGTTTTAGAAATTATTATCAGACTTTGTCTGATATCTTATGTTTATCATTCGATTCCAGACAGGGATGATACATTAATAGAATTCTACACTAAGATTGAGGAAATAATCAATCTTATTTACTGTATATTTTTGTTTGTAACCACTTGTTTAATTATTTATAAAAGGCATCATTTACTTTTTTACATCAGTTCATTTGATGATTTAAATTGGTTAAAGTGGTTTATAAAACTAGGAGTTATAGTTATTGCATTCTGGGTTATTGCCGTTATTGTTAAAGGGTTTACAGGAAATGAAGAAGCTTATAAGTTTTTAAGGTTAAGTTCTTCTTTGTTAATTTACTGGATATGTTACCAAGGTTTTTTTAAGTATAATGTGGTTCGTGATCGAATTTCTTTGAGGAGTTCTATTGAAACAGATATGGCCTTGATTGATGATGATCAAAAAAATCAGAATTCAGGTTTGAATGACGATTTTTTTAATGAAAAACATCAAGCCGATTTTGAAAAAATAAAAACTCATATTGTAAAAGGAAAGCTCTATCTCGACCCATTGTTAAGTATGGAGTCGGTGGCTTCAGATTTAGGAATGAGTAAAAGCTATTTTTCAAAATTAATCAATTCCTACAGCGATTATAATTTTTCAGATTTTATTAATTCATTGCGTGTAAAACAGGCTAAAAAGTTCTTATCTAACGATGAGTTCAGCGAATACACCATTGTGGCTATTGGTTTAGAATGCGGTTTCAATTCAAAATCTACCTTTTATTCAGCATTTAAAAAATTCACTTCGGTTACTCCAACCATTTACAGAAACCAGTTTTAGATAATTTTATGTCCGAAATTATCTTTGGACATCCCAATATGTACGGTATAGAATTTATTGGATAGAGAATGTAAAAGGCTCTCTTAATTTTACGATTAGAATTATTAATCTAAAATTTAAGAGTCATGATACCAGCATTAATTTTATATCTCATACGACGAATGAAGTATGGTTCAGATGCTTCAACCGATTTTAATAAGTTTAGGGATATTGTACTTAAAATCAAGTCTTTTTTATTCTTCTTTATAGTAAGTTCTTCTTTTGGGTATAGTATGGTAAACACTTCAGAAGCCATATCCTATAAAATTGTAAAAAATAACACAACCATTGGCTTTATAAACATTAAAAAACAGGTTGAAAGTAATGTTACAACTTATGTTTTAAAAAGTCATGTTGAAGCAAAGTTTCTTGTTAACATCAGTGTTTTATGTAATGAAAAAACGATTTATAGAAATGGCATTTTAATCTATTCGTCGGTATATCGAAAAGTAAACGGCAAGGTGAAAGCAAATCATAAATTATTACGCGAGTCTGGTCGATATACCTTGTTTTATGATAATAAAAAACAGTTTTTAGAACTGGATGAATTGACTCAGAATTTAATCACGTTATATTTCAACGAACCTAAAACAGTTCGAAAAATATACTGCGATAATTTAAAGCAGGAAGTAGTTGTAAAATCAATTAACCCAGGAAGCTACAGAGTTGATTTTGAAAAAGGCAAATACAATGTGTTTCACTATAAAAATGGACAATGCATAAAAATTGATGCTGTGAGTAAAATGTTTAGCGTGTCTTTAATACCAGTGTCGTCATGAATTTAGATGTTGTCATATGGGTATTGGTTATTGGCTTTTTGGCATATTTTATAATTAGCAGGGTGTTTAAAAAGCTTAACTTGAATAATCTTATAGCTGCCTTGCAGGTGACCAATGGTTTACGGTTGTTGAATTTAAAGCACTTATTAGGGATTATATTTTTTGGCATTTTGCCTTTTGTGCTTATTCCTGATTTAAGGTTTTTAGTTTTTAATATTGAAATACTTAGGTTACACTTATTAATAATCTTTCTATTTCTGGTGTTTTTTTGTGTGTATATCGCATGTTTGGGAGTTCGAAACGAGTCAGAAATTTTAGAAGCAGATTCAGTTTGTTTTTATCACTTTAGAGAAGCTGGGTATTACTTCGTAGTTCGCTTTGTCTTTTTATTGTGTTACGAATTCTTTTTCAGAGGTATTATGCTTTTCTTTTTTTTAGAGTTTTCTAGCTTGTGGCTAGCAATCTGTTGTGTGACAGTGTTCTATGTGCTTATTCATTTTTTTGATTCAAAAAAGGAAATGCTTGGGGCTATTCCTTTCGGAATAGTATTATGCTTGCTTGCCTTTTATACCGATAGTATTTGGTACCCTTTTATTTTACACTTAACGCTATCGGCCGTTTACGAGATTTCTATTTTCTATCAATTAACCTTAAAAAATAAATCGGAGTCATGAAAGTATTAGTTACAGGAGCAACAGGATATATAGGTCATCAATTGGCAATGTCCTTAGCCAGTAAGGATGTTGTTGTGCATGCTTTATGCAGGGATATCCATTCCTTTAAAGTGCCTACTCACAAAAATATCATGGTTTTTGAGGGGGATCTTTGTGAAAAGTCTTCTATTGAAGAAGCAATTAAAGGTTGTGATTATGTGTTTCATACGGCAGCTTTTACCAATTTGACTTGTAAAAACATTCACAATTTTTATCAGGCTAATGTCGTTGGAACTGAGCATTTATTAGAAGCTTCATTAGAACAAGGGGTTAAAAAATTTGTGTTTACAAGTACTTTGTCGGTTTATGGTCCGTCTTATAAAGATATACCTATAACTGAAAAGCAACCTCGGTTAGCATCGTATTCAAATGATTATGAACTGACCAAAAGTATGGCAGAAGAGAAGATTTTAGCCTATTCAAAACGCGGGTTGCCATATGTTATTTTGAATGTGTCAAAGGTATACGGACCCGGTATTAAAACATTTTCAAATGGAGTAAGTCGGTTAATAGAACTCATGGCAAAAAAAGACATCCTGTTTGTGCCAGACAGAACCGAGGTTATGTGCAATTATGTTTATATAAAGGATGTTGTTAAAGCTCATATTAAAGTGATGAGGCTTGACGTAAGTAATGAAAGATATATAATAGGCGGAGACAATATTAGTTACAATGTGTTATTCCAAAAAATAAAGCGACTTACAAATAGTAAAATCAGGATTATAAAATTCAACTATAGTCTGGTGAAATTAGGGGTGGTATTAGGTAATGTTTTCAGAACTACTTTGGGATGGCCTGGGGGATTAACACCGAGCGTTTTAGATGCATTGTTTGTGAATCGAAGTTCCATGTCAGATAAAGCCAGAAAAGATTTAAAATACAAAGCAACGTCTTTAGAAAAAGGGTTGAACCAAACTATAAAAACATTAAAACTAGTGTCATGAAACCATATGCATTAATAACAGGAGCAAGTCAAGGTTTTGGAAAGGCAATGGCTTTAGAATTTGCACAAAGAAACATGAACCTTGTTTTGGTTGCATTACCAAATTCAGGGTTATCAGAGCTATCTATATTTATAAAGCAAATTCTTATTGTAGATGTACATTATTTAGAATTAGATTTAAGTTCAATAGAAAGCAGCTATAAGATTTCTAGTTATTTAGAAAACAATAATTTATCTATAAAATATTTGGTAAATAATGCAGGAGTTTTAAGTCGTGGTTTTTTTACAGAATTAGATGATAACTATATTTTAAAACAGATCGAGGTTAACGTTACCACACCAACCTTGCTCACAAAGTTATTATTGAATAATCTCAGAAATAACGCTCCTTCAGGCATATTAAATATAAGCAGTATGGCTAGTTTTTTTGCCTTGCCAAAGAAACAAGTGTATGGAGGGACTAAGGCATATTTAACATCCTTTTCAAGGAGTTTAGCCAAAGAACTGAAGCAAGATGGTGTGTCGGTGACAATCATCTGTCCGGGGGGCTTAAATACCACCACAAGATTGTGTTATCAAAACAGATTGATGGGTTGGATTACACGACAATCGGTATTGAATCCTGAAGATGCGGCGACCATTGCCGTAGATGCTTTACTTAAAAGAAAAACTATGGTGGTGCCGGGGTTTATAAATAAATGTCTTATGATTTTAGATAAGTTATTGCCCGAAATTATAAAAGATAAACTCGCGGAAAGAGAG
Source organism: Aestuariibaculum suncheonense (assembly GCF_014596935.1). Classification (GTDB taxonomy): domain Bacteria; phylum Bacteroidota; class Bacteroidia; order Flavobacteriales; family Flavobacteriaceae; genus Aestuariibaculum; species Aestuariibaculum suncheonense. Next base: position 81,354 of record NZ_JACVXC010000005.1, read on the forward strand.
ATTAATAAATTGCCGGCCTCGACCTAGATTAAGATAAATGTTTTTATTGATGGCTTTTTTGAGGAAGATATGAAGTGTAGCCTAATCTGAAATTTTAGTGATGTTAAATGGAATTACAGTTTTGGTAACAGGAGCAAGTGGATTATTAGGAACTAATACAATTCTTGAATTATTAACATACTGGTATCAGGTAGTTGGTTTGGTAAGATCGAAGAGTAGGTTTAAAGGATGGGAACATCAAAATTTAAAATTGATAGAAGGGGAACTGCCAGAGGACCCTGAAATAATTTTTGAAGGAAGAACCATTTTGTTTGAAGGTGTTCTTAACGAGACAGGTACATTTAAGTTTAAAGTATTTTTGGATGTAGTTCCATATTATCCTGAACCTACCGTTTGTAGAGAATATAATACAAGTAAGTCCTGCGAAATGATTATTGATCTTAATTAAAGAAGATCTCAAAAGATTGTCCGACTTTTTCTTCAATATATCATTCAGGACATACAAAAGGTTAGCGGATTATAGTTTTACAGAACAATTAATTATTTAATCTATAAACGAGTAGTCATGAAAATATTTCAGCATTTTATATTGGTTTTTGTATTGTCTGCTCATTGTAATGCACAAAAGGAACAAATAGTATTTCCTGAAATGCGATTAAATAGTCTATTTAAGCAACAAGTAAAATTTAATTCAGAAATCACAATTAATGAAAGCTTTAAGTTTTGTGCCGAACCTCAGTTTGGAGGTTTGTTTGAAAAATCATTTAAATATATCGAAGGTGTAGCTAACTTCAATCAGTTTTATAATTATTTCGATTTTGGGTTGAATTTAGGTATAAAGCATAAGATAAACAGTGACTTAAAGTTAAAAGGAATTTGTAACTTAGGTATGTTGAGGTTTAGGAGTTTTGATGTGGTTAAACCAGATAATTATCTGGTAAAAATATCTCTGAGTTATGTTTTTTAATTAACGAACTATTTATGAAGTGTTTTGGAATAATACATCCGAATTGCATGGTTTTAAAGCTGGTGTCAATTCTGTTGTGTGTTTTGTTTATAAGCTGTGAAAGTATAGATTTTACGGATTGTATTATAAAAAAGAGTGCCGAACTACAAGATAAACAATTAAAAAGAGGATATGCCAAGCAATACTATTATGATGAAATCAGGGCTTCAGTTAACAATGATTCTGATGACGATGGTTATGATTATACTTTTTATGTAAAAGGACGATTACCCGAAGGTATTGAGGAAAGCCAGGATGGTCGTTTTTTAGTGTTTGAAGGCGTAACACTAGAAACAGGAAGTTTTATACTTGAGGTTAGTGTCAGTGCTGTAGCATATGAAACAGATGACGAAAATGGTATTAGTTTGTGCGGTGTTAAATCAACAAGTAAATCTTATACTTTAATTTTTTCAGATTAATATTTAATCAAATGAATTATGGGTGTTATAAAAAAATATTTGAAGAAAAAGATAGGATCCATTTTGATGTTATTTCTCCTTGTTCAATCGTGTACAGTTTATCGAGCAGCTCCAGTTAATTTAGAAAAGGCTTATAAAAGTAATCTTAAAACAAGAGTTGTAACGAACCAAAACCATGTAATTAAATTTAAAAGAATAGATTATGAAGATGGTAAATATTATGGCGTAAAAAAGAAAAGAGGAAAAATTTTGAAGGTAATGATAAACGAGGATAACATTGAGAAAGTGAATATAAAGGATAAAGCAAAGTCCACTTTAGTATCTATACTTGTGCCAATAGTTATAGCTGTTCCTGTTTATTATATTTTAAAACCAAGTTTTGAATGGAAATCAGATAAATTGTTGTCTTTTGAAGGTAGTTTATAATCGATAATAAGTTATAATAAAAAAAAGCTTACCGGTTTTTAGGTAAGCTTTTTTTGTATTCGTGAGTCGATTAAGAATTAATCTCTGTTCTCTCTAGATTTTCTGTCATCACGACGGTTATCGCGATCACGGTTGTCTCTGTTTCCACCTTTGTTATTATTGTCTCTTGGTGGACGAGCTACATAACCTTCTGGTTTTGGTAAAATCGCTTTACGAGATACTTTTTCTTTACGTGTTTTAGGATCTGTACCAAAGTATTTCACTTCAAATATATCTCCCATGTTAACAACGTCTGATACGTTTTCAGTACGCTCCCAAGCTAATTCGCTTACGTGTAATAAAACTTCGTTTCCTGGTGCTTTTGTATATTCTACAACCGCTCCGAAGTCTAACATTTTTACAACTTTTACTTCGTAAACTTCGCCAACTTGAGGCTTAAACATTAATGAATCAATTTTAGCTAAAACAGCGTCAATACCGTTTTGGTCTGTACCTAAAATTTCAACAATACCTTCTTCAGTAACCGGATCTTCGTTAATAACGATGGTAGTTTTGGTTTCTTTTTGTAATTCTTGAATTACTTTTCCACCAGGACCAATTAAGGCTCCGATAAACTGATTAGGAATAGTTGTAGTAACCATTTTAGGAGCATGAGCTTTAACACTATCGTTAGGTGTAGCGATTGTATCAGTGATTTTTCCTAAGATGTGTAAACGACCATCACGTGCTTGTTTTAAAGCTTGTACAAGAATTTCATAAGATAATCCTTTTACTTTAATATCCATTTGACAAGCTGTAATACCATCAGCAGTACCTGTTACTTTAAAGTCCATATCACCTAAGTGGTCTTCATCTCCTAAAATATCTGATAATACGGCGTATTTACCTGTTTCGGTATCAGTAATTAATCCCATGGCAATTCCTGAAACTGGTTTTACCATTTGTACACCGGCATCCATTAGAGCCATAGTACCAGCACAAACAGTTGCCATAGATGATGAACCGTTAGATTCTAAAATTTCAGAAACAACACGAACAGTGTATGGGCAATCTGCAGGAATCATGCCTTTCAGGGCACGTTGTGCCAAGTTTCCGTGTCCTACCTCACGACGAGACGTTCCACGAATTGGACGCGCCTCTCCTGTTGAGAAAGGAGGGAAGTTGTAGTGTAAGTAGAAACGCTCTTCAGTTTCCTGAGAAGGCATATCAATCATATTAGCTTCTCTGGAAGTACCTAATGTAACTGTTGCTAGTGCTTGTGTTTCACCACGTGTAAAGATTGATGATCCGTGTGTTGAAGGTAAATAATTAACTTCACACCAGATTGGTCTGATATCTGTAGTTTTACGTCCGTCTAAACGTAAACCTTCGTTTAATGTTAAATCTCTAACAGCATTCTTTTCAGCTTTGCTGTAGTATTTTGAAATTAAATCACCGTATTCTTCTTGCTCTTCTTCAGAGAAAGTAGCGATAATTTCTTCTTTAATAGCAGCGAATGCAGCGCCTCTTTCGTGTTTAGAAGATCCTGCTTTTGCAACAGCATACACTTTGTCGTATGCCATATCGTGAATCTTTTTAGCTAATGTTTCGTCAGCGCGTTCTGGTTCGTACTCACGAGTTTCTTTTTTACCGAAAGCTTCAGCTAATTTAAGCTGTGCCTCACATTGTACTTTAATGGCTTCGTGAGCAAACTTAATCGCTTCGGTCATTTCTTCTTCAGAGATCTCTTTCATCTCACCTTCAACCATCATAACAGAGTCTGAAGACGCGCCGATAACCATATCGATATCACTTTCTTCTAACTGGGCTAAAGACGGGTTAATGATAAATTCACCATTAATACGACCAACTCTAACTTCAGAAATTGGAGTTTCGAAAGGAATGTCACTTAATTGAATAGCGGCAGAAGCAGCTAATCCAGCCAAAGCATCAGGCATAACTTCAGGATCGTGAGACATTAATTGAATCATGATTTGAGTTTCGCTGTGATAATCTTTTGGGAATAAAGGGCGTAACACACGGTCTACTAAACGCATAGTTAGAACCTCTCCGTCACTAGGTCTTGCTTCTCTTTTGAAGAATCCACCTGGGTAACGACCGGCAGCAGCAAATTTTTCACGGTAATCAACTGTTAATGGTAAAAAATCTACATCAGAAGATTGATAGTTTGAAACTACGGTACATAATAACATACAGTTTCCAGATTGTACCACAACGCTACCATGCGCTTGCTTTGCTAATTTTCCGGTTTCGATAGAGATTTCTCTGCCATCACCAAGGTTTATAACCTCTTTAAATGTTTTTGGAATCATAAATTTTTTAATTCTAATTAAACAATGGTCGTTGTGTTGTTGTGTGTAGTTGTTGTGTGTTTGACCAATGAAAAACTGTAATTAGCTTCTTATTTTGTGCGGTTTAGACTCCTGCACATGAGTAGTGTATAAACAAAAAAGAGGCTGTAAAAGCCTCTTTTTGAATTATTTTCTTAAACCTAGTTCTTTAACTATAGCACGGTATCTTAAGATATCTTTCTTAGTTAAGTAATCTAGTAAAGCACGACGCTTACCTACTAATTTTACTAATGAACGCTCAGTGTTAAAATCTTTACGATTCTTTTTTAAGTGTTCAGTTAAGTGATTAATTCTGTGCGTAAATAACGCGATTTGTCCTTCAGCAGAACCAGTATCATTAGATCCTTTACCGTGTTTTGTGAAGATTTCTTCTTTTACTTCTTTTGATAAATACATGCTAATATTATTGTAAATAATTGTTATGTAAACGAAAGGCTATCTTTCGAGCGGCAAATATAGTAATTAAAAATGATTTACAAGCGAATATATGAAAAAGAAAAGCAACTAATTATTAGTTGCTTTTCTTTCGTTTTATATCAAAAAGTTACTGTTAATTAAGCTCTTAATGGTTGATTTAAAATTAAATCTAAGTATTGATTCACTTTGTTTTTAAGCTCTTTTCTAACAGTAATAAAATCTAAAAAGCCGTGTTCTAATAAGAATTCTGCTGTTTGGAAACCTTCTGGTAATTCTTTTCCAGTAGTATCTCTTACAATTCTAGGTCCAGCAAAACCAATTAAAGCTCCGGGCTCACTAATGTTAATGTCTCCTAACATTGCAAAAGAAGCAGTGGTTCCTCCTGTAGTAGGGTCGGTACAAAGTGAGATGTAAGGAATTTGGGCATCTGCCAATTGTGCTAACTTAACTGAAGTTTTTGCTAACTGCATTAACGATAAGGCGGCTTCCATCATACGAGCACCTCCAGATTTAGAGATGACCATTAACGGAATATTGTGTTTTAAAGAATAATCGGCTGCACGAGCAATTTTTTCACCTACAACACTTCCCATAGAACCACCAATAAACGCGAAATCCATACAAGCTACGACTAAATCTTTTCCTTTAGATTTACCAACACCAACTCGAACAGCATCTTTTAGTTTGGTTTTGTCCTGAGCCGATTTTAAACGCTCCGGATATTTTTTAGTATCCTCGAACTTTAATGGATCTTTAGATTCTAGGTTAGCATCTAATTCTGTGAATTTATTATCGTCGAAAAGAATTTCGAAGTATTCTTTACTTCCTATTCTTACGTGGTAACCATCTTCAGGGCTTACGTAAAAATTTCTTTCTAATTCTTCGGCATCTACAATTTTACCGGTTGGAGATTTGTACCATAATCCTCTGGGGGTGTCTTTTTTCTCTTCGGTAGTTGTGGTTATTCCTTTTGTTTTTCTTTTAAACCAAGACATAATGATTTATGATTTTTTAGATTTTAATCTGAAACATTTCTGTTTACATTACGGATTATTCATCCTTTTATTTAGCTCTGTTTGAAGTATTTTGTTGGTAAAAATAACAAGACTACTTTACAAAGCAGTGCACAAAATTAAGTCTTTTTTTAATTTTGAAGTAATGCCACGTCTCTTTTATTGCTTAAAATCTTCTTTTTTATTGTGTAAATGGTTGTTTTATAAATATCTGTCTACAAAAAAAGACCCTACCAAAGTAGAGTCTTTTTTAATATTTAGCAGAAACACATTATAATGTGTTCACATTGTTTAAGTCTTCAAAAGCTTTTTTCAAGCGCTCAACGAATGTTTTTTCACCTTCACGTAACCAAACACGTGGGTCGTAGTATTTTTTGTTTGGAGAATCGTCACCTTCTGGGTTACCAATTTGCGCTTTTAGGTACTCAGATTTTGAGCCCATATAATCACGGATACCTTCCATGAATGCATATTGTAAATCAGTATCGATGTTCATTTTGATAACACCATAACTTATCCCTTCACGAATTTCTTCAACAGTTGATCCAGAACCACCATGGAATACAAAATCGATATGGTTGTTACCAACACCATATTTTTCAGAAATGTATTCTTGAGAATTCTTTAAAATTTTTGGAGTAAGTTTTACGTTACCTGGTTTGTAAACACCGTGAACGTTACCAAAAGCAGCTGCGATGGTAAATTGGTCACTTACTTTGCTTAATTCTTCGTAAGCATAAGCTACTTCTTCTGGTTGGGTGTATAATTTAGAATCGTCAACATCAGAGTTATCAACACCATCTTCTTCACCACCTGTAATACCTAATTCAATTTCTAAAGTCATACCCATTTTGCTCATGCGCTCTAAGTAGGTTTTACAGATTTCGATATTTTCTTCAAGAGGTTCTTCCGAAAGGTCAATCATATGTGAACTGAAAAGAGATTTACCAGTTTCGGCGAAGTGTTTTTCGCTGGCATCTAATAAACCATCAATCCAAGGTAATAACTTTTTAGCACAATGGTCTGTATGTAAAATAACCGGAACACCATAAGCCTCGGCTAAAGTGTGTACGTGTTTCGCACCAGCAATAGCACCAGCAATAGCTGCTTTTTGTCCGTCGTTATTTAGGCCTTTACCAGCATTAAATTGGGCACCACCATTAGAAAACTGAATGATCACCGGAGCGTTTAAAGCAGCAGCAGTTTCTAAAACACCGTTAATGGTGTCTGAACCGATAACGTTAACTGCTGGTAAAGCAAATCCTTTTTCTTTGGCAAGTTTAAAAATTGCTTGAACTTCTTGTCCGGTAGCAACTCCTGGTTTAATATTGTGTCCCATTTTATAAAATTTTGTTTTTTTAGTTTGTAAGAGCCAAAAGTAATCAATTTTTATCTAAAGCAGGTTTGTTTTTGCTGGGTAAAATGCTAAAAACAAACTAAAACGTTGTAGTTTTTTTATAGAAAATAAGGTTGGGTAAAAGGATGCAAAATGTTTGGAATTAGCTGTTAGAAAGGGTAGTTAATACCAATGTTATAAACAGCATTCGAGAAATTGTAGTCGTTAAACCAACGGTTTTGATCCTGGTATGATGGGTCGTAAGTTTTAAAACCAATATCGAAACGGAATACGAAAAAACTAAAGTCGTAGCGTAAACCGAAACCAGAACCAATGGCAATATCTTTTAAGGAGTTAAAACTTGAAAACACCGCATTTTCATCTTCAACATCATCTAAAACATTCCAGATGTTTCCTGCATCTATGAAGAAGGCGCCGTTAAGGTCTTCAAAAATATTAAAACGTTGCTCTAAGCCTAAAGCGATTTTTAAGTTGGCTTCATTAAAATCGTTGCTTGTTCTTGAACTTCCAGGTCCCAAGCTGTAGGCAGTCCAAGCCCTGTTGTCGTTAGCTCCACCGGCGAAGAAACTTTTTGAAAACGGAATGTTGGTTGAATTTCCATAAGGAATGGCAATCCCCAGAAAAGTTCGAGCAGCCAAAATATTTTTCTTGCCTAAATCCCAGTGTTTCACATAGTCTAATTCTGTTTTTACGTATTGAGAATAGGCTACATTGAATAATTCGTAACGGTTGTTGTCGTCTTTTTTAAGGCCCAGAATATCTGACATTGCGGAAATAAGATTTCCTGCGGTTTCTATTTTAAAGCGGAAAATGGAGAAGTCCTCATCAAACAAATTGGTGCGTTCGTCGTTAGTTAAACTGAAGCTTGATGATAAAATCAAGTTGTTTTCAGTAAGCCTTTGCTTACGTTCGTTGATGTTGTTAACTTGTTTATATTCGTTTGGGTTACTGTTTTGGTAACCGTTGTCAGATAGAACGAGATCAATGAACTCATCTGATTTTTCAACGATCAAATATTCTTTACCATTTTTTTTCTCCTCTATAAATTCTGGCGGGGTGTTGTATGAGTTTAGCGCAATATTTTCAAGATTATCGAAGGAACTAGTATAAATGTTAAAATAATTTTCAGCATTCAAATTCCGAACATATTGAATGTTGAAGGCGTCCAGACGATCGGTTACTTTTCGGGACGGTGACCAGTTATAGTTAAACACACCGCTCAAAGTTTGTTTGTCTAAACCAATGTTGGTTTGACTGGTCGTAGATAAGGAAATTTTTGTGCTCGGCGACATGTCTTTTGCGATAATTCTATTCGTGTTAAACGGAAAAAAGAATCGCGGAATGGTTAATTTTAAGTCGGCACCTATTTCATTAATATCGAAAAAAGGATCGCCAACTTTCTGGTCTTTAGAGGAGCCAATAGATCCAATGGCAGAAATTTCAAGAGTTTCGGCACCTCTGAAAATATTACGCATCATCAAACTTGGGTTTAATGAAAATCCGATAGTTTGAATATTGCTCTGTGAAACATCCGCACTAAAACCAAGACTGAATTTCTTTAAAGGTGTTAAACGTATGGTGTCTGTTAACGTGTAATCCTCATTTTCTATATACTCAATATTTGGGTATTTAAAGGTTCGTAGGCCGTTAATATGTCTGTAAGTTAGGGTGCGGTCATTGTCTTTAAAAATACTTCCGGGCTGAATGAAAATGGCATCGGTCAAAGCTTTTGGGCGATAACGCATTTTACCGTAACTATAAAGTTTAAACCCATCGTAAGTTATAGAGTCTTGAAAGGGTTTGTTGCGATCTTCAAAGGTGTAATCGGTAATAATACTAACATCTTTAATTTTATAAACATGGAAAGGGACACGATATAAGGAATCCTGTGTTCTTATGGCGCGATCCTGAATTTGTATATCGACATTTACCTTTTTATTGGTGCCAATCGTATCAATTTCAAAAGCGACATAATCCTGATTAAAGTAATATAAACCAGAATTTCTTAATTCGTTAGAAATTCTATCACGTTCCTGTTCAAAATTTGATGTTTTGTATTGCTCGTTAGTTTTTATTAAACTGTTTCTTAATATTTTTTTATGGTAGATAGAATCGACTATTGGCGATTTTATTTTTGTGGTAATCGTATCTAACATAAAGGGCTGTCCTGTTTCTACGGAATATTCAACATCGGCGCGTTTATTGTCTTTTCTGTTGATGGCATAGCTGGCTTCAACATCAAACCACCCATTGTTAATATGGTAATCTTCAAGGCGCTTTACCGACTTTTCGGTTCTTTGTTCATTAATAATCACTGGTGCTTCCCCTGTGGTTTTTAACCACTTATTGAAACCAATACGGTTATTTACATCTTTATCTAATTGCTTTCGAGATAAAAGCTTTGTTTTACGTGCCAGTTTTTTAGGATTATTATAGATTTTTTCGTTTAGAATGGAATCTATATCTGGTCTGGCTAAATTGTAAATTTGTAAGCGTAAAGGCGTGCCCAAAACCGGAATTTTACTGTTTGGTTTTTGATACAGTAAATTTGTAATGGTTTCGGTACTATTTTTTTTGCCGTTAATAATAACTGTATTATTGGTTAATAAATGTTCATTTTCACCAACTCGTTTTACAGCGTCGCACGAAAATAAATGACTGGCAATTGCTGTTAGTATTGATATTTTTAAAAAGTGTTGTTTCAAATGAAAATTAAAATTAATTGTAGGTTATTGATATTCTTTGGTTAACTGAATTAAATAGTACCATATTATAGGCTCAAAAATACATTATTTCAATTGTTTATTTTTATTTTTTTCGACGGTTATTTAACGGTTTCCTTTCTAAAATTCTGAAATATAGACCTATTAAAAAAGTTTTAAATAAATTAAGACTTCGATAAGGGTATTTTTTTATTTCTTTACACCTTAAAAATTAGATTTAAAGTCATAATAATTACATGCTTTCCAAAAGTCAAATAAAGTTAATAACCAGTTTAAAACAAAAAAAATACCGTCAACAGCATGGTTTGTTCGTTGTTGAAGGCATTAAAACCATTAAGGAATTGTTGGCATCTTCACTAACACTTCATGCTTTATATACGACTGAAAGCTTCAATATTGATGCCAAACTGGAAACCATTATTTCTGCTGCCGACTTAAAACGCATCAGCTTTTTAACTACCCCGAATACTGCTTTGGCGGTTTTTGAAATGCCGAAATCACAATCAGTTAAAACCGATAAATTAATCGTGGCTTTAGATAGTGTGCGCGATCCCGGAAATCTGGGAACGATTATCAGACTTTGTGATTGGTTTGGAATTCAAGATTTAGTGTGTAATAATGAAACAGTCGATTGCTTTAACCCGAAAGTAATTCAGGCGACTATGGGGTCTATTACACGAGTAAATATTAGTTATGTAAATCTTGAAGCATTTATTCGTTCTGTAAATATACCGGTGTATGGTGCCTTTATGGAAGGGGATAATGTTTATAGTTCAGACTTACCTGAAAACGGAGTTTTAGTGATGGGTAATGAAGCCAACGGAATTTCTAAAGACATTGAAAATCTGGTGACAGATAAAATTTCAATTCCAAGATTTGGTGATTTACAAGCTACCGAAAGTTTAAATGTGGCTACCGCAACAGCAATTTTATTAAGCGAATTTAAACGCAGATTCTAGTCTTAACAGAAATAAAATATTTCAGTTTTTTTACTGAAAGGTGAAGTTTATAAACACACCGCGTGTTTGCATGCTGTGAATATTACTCGTCCAGGGACTATTCGGGTCTTTGTCTCTAATTAATTCGTCATTCATTGCAAAGACACCCTTTATAGAAGGAGTGAACTTAAAGTTGTGCAAATAGAAATCGATACCGAAACCTAATTCGTAAAACAACATGTTCTTCTTTGTTCTAAACTGTCCGTTACTGTTGTCGTTAGGGTTGGTTTCGTTAGCCGATAAGTTTAATGCTGTTGAAAATCCGCCGGTAATAAATGGCTTAAAGTTGTTGATGCGCTTGGTGGAAACTTTAAGTAATAATGGCACATAAATGTAAGTCGATTTTACTTCTCTAACTAAATCAGAGCCATTAGGTGTTTCATTTACAAAGTATGATTCGCTGTAATGCAATTCGCGACTCGAAATTAATAACCCAGGTTCTAAACGCAAATCTAAAAAGTCATTAACGCGTAAGTTTCCTATTAATCCCACATTAAATCCCGGGCTACGCTTTACATAAATGTCGCGTAAATCCTGATTGTAGTCAAAGTTAAAATCTAGATAGTTAAATCCTAAAAAATACCCCCAACGTAGTAAGTCATTGTCGGTAGAGCCACGTCCTTGGTTGGCATCATAAATAACTTTGTCTCTTCTGAAAAGCTGCGCGTTGGCAGCCTGAACTAAGCATAAAAATGATATGGCAACAAGGATACGTTTCATATAAATGGTTTACTTTGACGATTTATAAATGGTAGCTACCCCAAACGTTTGTGGATAATCTTCAACATTAATAAACCCAACTTTACGTAAAATATTGTTTAAAGCTTCACCATAGGGAAAAGCAGAAGCCGATTCGCTTAAGTATTTGTAAGCACTGCGGTCTTTAGAAAATATTTTACCAATAAGCGGTAAGATGTTTTTTGAGTAAAAATTATAGCCTTGTTTGTAAGGTGTTTTTGTAGGAATCGAGGTTTCAAGAATCACAAATGTGCCTCCCGGTTTTAAAACACGTAAAATTTCTTTTAGTCCGCTTTCAAGTGTTTCAAAGTTTCTCACTCCAAACGATACGGTAATGGCATCAAAAGTATGGTCTTCAAAAGGCATATTTTCGCTATCGCCAAGAATCATTTCAATGCGGTTGTCAAGACCTTTTTTCTTTACTTTTTCTTTGCCAATTTCCAGCATGCCGCTACTAATGTCTAAACCAACAATTTTAGTTGCGTTAGTTTCAGCTAAATTAATGGCTAAATCTCCGGTTCCAGTAGCGATATCTAAAATAGTGTCCGGATTGTTTTCCTTGACCATTTTAACCACTTTGTTACGCCATTTAATATCTATTCCAAAGGAAATAACACGATTTAAGCCATCGTAATCACCAGAAATGGTGTCGAACATTTGAGTTACCTGCTCTTTTTTTCCTAAATCGCTATTCTTGTATGGTTTAATTTTTGACAATGCTTTAAATTTTTGACAAACCTACATAATTTATTTCGAGAATAAAATATGAAATAAAGTCTAAATAAGTTAAAAACTAAATTTAGGACGAACCATTGAAATGAAATGTAACAGCTCTTTTAATTTCACAATTGTAAATTATACTATCTTTGTACTACTTTTTACAAAAAAAAACATATTATGAAGCATTCTTTATTGAAGATAAATAAACAGTTTATGTCTGTTAAGAATGTGTCATGTATCCTTTAAAATGAAAATTAGCAAATGAAAATAATTATTGCTGGTGCTGGAGAAGTTGGATTTCATTTGGCAAAATTATTATCCTACGAGTCTCAGGAAATTACCTTAATCGACCCCGATAAAGAACGTATAGCGTATGCCGATGCTCATCTTGATATTCGAGTGGTGCGTGGCGATGCAACTTCTATTTCTATTTTAAAAGAAGCTCGAGTTGGTATTTGCGATTTGTTTATCGCGGTAACATCTAGTGAAACGACTAATATAACTGTAAGTGCCTTGGCCAAACAGCTGGGCGCCAAGCAAACTATTGCTAGGATTTCAAATACCGAGTTTATTCATCATAAAGAAGAATTAGGATTCGACCGTTTTGGAGTTGATGAGTTGATTTCCCCAGAAGCTTTAGCAGCGGCAGAGATAGAATTATCTTTAAAACAATCGTCATTTAACGATACTTACGAGTTTGAAAATGGAGCTTTAACCATGGTTGGTTTAACATTATCCAGATCGGCGTCGTTTGTTGGGAAAACCGTTAAGGAAGCTGCTGAGATTTTTCCGGAGTTACATTTTGTGCCAATCGCGATTCAGCGTTTCGGAACGCAGTTTACCATAATACCCCGTGGTGATACTAAGTTTGAACGTGGCGATAATGTGGTGTTTATAACATCGGAAGGTGGCGCTGAAGAATTATGCCGATTAACAGGAAAAGTTAACCGAGAAATTAAAGATGTGATGATTCTTGGGGCTAGCCAGATTGGTTTTAAAGCGGCCAGAGATTTGTGTAAAAAGAAATTCAATATAAAACTAGTTGAACAAAATAAAGAGCATGCTTTTTATATAGCTGATTTGTTACCCGAAGTACTGGTTGTGCATGGCGATGGTAGAAATGTAGATTTACTGGATGAAGAGAATATTAGCGATATGGATGCTTATATTGCGGTTACCGAAAATTCAGAAACCAACATCATGTCTTGTTTAGTAGCAAAGTCAAAAGGCGTTAAAAAAACGATTGCTTTAGTCGAAAATATGGATTATTTTGAGTTGTCGCAATCCGTTGGAATCGATACACTTATCAATAAAAAGCTTTTGGCTGCAAACAATATTTTCAGATATATTCGAAAAGGAGAAGTGGTTGCCATGACAAAATTGAGTAACTTAAATGCCGAGTTACTGGAGTTTCAGGTAAAGGCAACTTCAGTGGTTTGTAATAAAGTGATTCGAACTATCGATTTTCCCCGTTCAGCTATCATTGGAGGTGTTATTAGAGATGGGGTTGGAATGATTGCTCTCGGGAATTTTAAAATTCAGGAAGGCGATAGAGTAGTTGTTTGTTGTTTGTTACAATCCATCAAACGCGTAGAAAAACTATTTCTTTAATCACTTTCTAAAAGCATCATATATTGAGACTTAATTATAAAATCATCTTTCATTTTTTAGGCTTATTGCTTTTGTTTAACGGAGGCTTTATGTTGTTGTCGGCACTAGTCAGTCTAATTTATAAAGATGGTGTTACCTCTCAAATTTTTACAGCAGGTATTTTAACACTTTTGATTGGGGTGATTTCTATGTTTTTAACTCGAAATCATATCAAGGAAATGAATAAACGTGAAGGGTACATTGTTGTGTCTTTCGGGTGGATTATTATGTCTTTGTCTGGAACTTTACCTTATGTGTTTACGGAAAGTATTTCGAATTTCACTAATGCGTTCTTCGAGACCATGTCTGGTTATACGACTACAGGAGCTTCTATTTTAAATGATATTGAAGCAGTTCCTAAAGGGGTGTTGTTCTGGCGAAGTACTACACATTGGATTGGTGGTATGGGAATTATCGTTTTGGCTATTGCTATTTTACCTTTATTAGGAATTGGTGGTATGCAGCTTTTTGCAGCTGAAGCTCCAGGGCCAAGTGCCGACAAATTACACCCAAGAATTACTGATACAGCCAAGCGTTTATGGCTAATTTACTTTGGATATACCGTAGCAGAAACTTTGTTTTTGAAATTGGCTGGCATGTCTTTTTTCGATGCGATTAACCATTCTATGGCGACGGTTTCTACTGGCGGATTTTCTACTAAAAATGCGAGTTTAGCCTATTGGAATGATCAACCTATCATTCAATATATTGTGATACTTTTTATGTTTTTAGCAGGCGCCAACTTTGTGTTGAGTTATTTTGCTTTTAAAGGAAAAGTACAGAAGGTGATTAAAGACGAAGAGTTTAAGTTATATTTCCGTTTCATATTAGTGTTTTCAATCATTGCGGCGGTTATCATTTACTTTAAAGCCGATCATTCGATATCTACCATTCATCACCCCATGGTTTGGGGAAGAGGCGAAAGTGCGTTTAGGCACGCTTTATTTCAGGTGTTAACAGTAATTACAACAACCGGATTCATTTCAGCCGATTATACCCTATGGACGCCATTTTTAGTCGTGTTCTTTTTCGGAATTATGTTTTTAGGAGGTTCAGCTGGAAGTACTTCAGGAGGTGTGAAGGTAGTTCGACATTTAATATTGATAAAAAACGGATTTCTGGAATTTAAACGCGCCTTGCATCCTAATGCCATTTTACCGGTTCGTTATAATACTAAAGCCATTTCTGGAGATATCGTATTTAATATTCTGGCGTTTTTTATTTTGTATATGTTGTCGTTTATTGTCGGTGCTTTAGTTTTTTCTATGTTTGGTATCGATTATACATCGGCTGTCGGGTTATCGGCATCAAGTTTGGGTAATATCGGTCCGGCACTGGGTAGTTTTGGCCCGGTGAATAACTATGCTGCTTTACCTCCTTTAGCACAGTGGTGGTCTTCGTTTTTAATGCTTATTGGTCGTTTAGAATTGTTTACAGTTCTTATCTTATTTACGCCATTTTTCTGGAGAAATAGGTAAGTTTTGATTTGTCATCGTTTTAAGCTAAAGTGTCCCGTTTTATACAATGTCTCGTTGTTTATGTCTGTTAAAACGCCTCTAAACCAGTAGTCACTTGAAATTAGAGGTTGACCATTGCATGTGCCGTCCCATCCAACTAGATTTTGTTCAATATTCATGGTATAAAGGATTTTACCATATCTGTTGTAGATTTCAATAGAAGCCGATTGATAAAAATCGAAATCAATCCCTTCAATTTTCCAATAGTCATTTATACCATCATTGTTCGGTGTGAAATATTTAGGAAATCCTATAAAGGAAACTTTTTGTAAAACTGAAAATTTACAATTATCAATGTCTCTTATGTGTACGTTGTGAATACCGGCTTCAACGTTATTAAATTTATATTCTGTTCCGTTTCCATAATAGTTTATCTCGTCTATTGAAAACTCATAATTGCCTACGCCTTTTACAGAAACAAATATCTGATAGTCATTAGCAATTATCTCATTAATCTCAATTTGAATTGCTCTTTGAATTGTAAAATCTTCTGTTTTTATACAGGTTATGTTATTTTCGGTTTTGTAAGTAGTTAATGAGTATATGCCAGGTGTATTTAGATTTATAGTTTGGTTCGTTGAAAAGATATTGCCGTTGGCATCTTTCCATTCCCATTGGTCGTTATCCTTACCGCCATCTAAATTAAACATGATGTCTTCGTTATTAGAACAAATGGTATAGAGCTCGTCTATATGAGTTTCGATAGGTGAGTTTACAGTAACATTAAAAAATCCAATACCAGCACAAGTATTATCGGGGGGTTCTATTCTAACGTAAAGTTTTGTGGCTCCTGTTTTATAGATGTAGGCAGATAGCGGTTGCGTTTTTCTTTGCGCGTCTTCTAACGAAGAGTAGAAATTTATGATGGATGAATCAGGAATATTAAAACTATTTCTAATTTCATTTTTTTTAATATCCAGATTAAATAACCCTGTATTATTGTTCTTTATATTATCAGAGTCTCCACAGGCGTACATTGTTTCGATGTAAGGTAGTGTATTATAGAGCGTTTCAATAAAAAAATCACTTATAGTGTAGCATCCGTTACGTGTTGTGATTTTTACAAAAAGTTTTTCAGGGTTATTTGTGTTAACATAATTTTCAGGGTCTTCAATTAAATTCGTGTTATTTTCTGCATCTGTATAAGTATGGTAGAAATATAATTTAAAAGTAATATGGAAATTGGTTATTGCATCTCTAATATGATTTAGGTTAAAAAAAGATATTCCATCTTCATCGATATCACATTGAGTCAGTTTTGCGTTATCGCTTAGTTTAGGAACTTCATAGACTTCTATGTTTTTATCGACATAAAAAGGTTCGCCATTATATAAAATGGTTGCCTTAACCGTATAATTTCCCGACCTTGTATAGGTATGAGTTGGATTTATTTTATTAGAAGTGGTATTGTCTCCAAAATCCCATAAAATAGAATCTACCGGTATGTAGGAGTCTGTGGTAAAACTAAAAGGATCTCCTTCACATTGATTTTCGGTAATGATTCTGTTTCTTAAAAATGAAGAGACAAAAATAGGCATCCCTTTAAACGAAGCGCCACCATTTAGGTTTATGATTTGTGGAGAAAAACCAGAGTTTCCTTCTTCCATTTCGGGAGTGTTAATGACACTGATACTTGAAACAGTAGAGGGCGGGCTTGTTGGTACGTAGTTAGCCATATATATTTTCCCATCTTTAGCTAATTGTAAATCACCAAAGCTTTGTTCGGCAGAACTCGATATATATATTTTATCATTAAAAATACTCGTGTTATATAGTAAATATTTGTACAGAAAACTCACATTCCTACTATTATTCCCCGTGAAATATAATATTCTGGAATCTTGTGAAAATTCCACACTATAAGGGTTTAAAGGATTCATTAATAAATTCGGATTGACAGTATTGTAATATTTTACTTCAGATGTGGCGCTGTTAAAATTATATAAATAAATATAATTGCCACCATAATCAGCCAGAGCAATGATTTTACCATCAGGAGAAATTTTCATGCCTCCAGCCGATGATTTAATGATTCTTTCTTTACTTTTAACAGGTGTTGTGTTCAGTCCAGCTGTCGTAACATCATAAACAAAAAAAGTGTCTTTTGGAGCCTCTTCTTGCGCATATTCGCTACCAAACGTAATAACTTTTATACTGTTGGTGCTAATATCATGAATAGCTGTTAATCGCTGGGTAGTGCTGCTGGTAAGTCTTGAGTTTTTTGTAGTAATTTCTCCTAGAGGAGATTGAGCTGTAAATCTTACCGTAGAATAAAACAGTCCAGAGGTAACTAAAGGTGTACTCGAAGGAGTTTCGCGGGTAGTAAAAATATAATATGTACTTGGGTCTAATGGTTTAGGAATAATTAAGGCAGATTGCGAATTATTAATATCTCCAGCCAGGTTAGTGCCATTTACCATAATGTCATGATTACTATTCCATACCGTTTGCCCATTGGTATAAAACAATAAATTACCATCATTATCTGAAATACTAGAGCATCCTGCAGGAGCAAGTATGGCACCATCATTCAGTACAATGGGTTCAACGTTAGCGAAGTTTAAACCTGCATTTTCACCGAAGTACCAGTTGTTTGTTTCATTTTGTGCTATTATTTGAAAACAAGAAAAGAGTAAAAGGTATAGAAAAGCATTTCTAAGTTTAAACATAAGATAGAGTTGAAGAGTTTAATTAAATGTCTAATTTACTTTATATTATTGTATAAAGGCAATATAGTAGGAGTTTTAACATAACTGATTGAAAATTAATGCTTATTGTGGTTTTTTCTTTAAGATGTAGGTTAAGTAATTTTTCTAGACAGACAGCTAGTTTCTTGTTGGGTTTAATGCTTAAAATTTAAAACATGTAACAATTGAAGTTGTTTTACTACTTATAAGTGAAGTAGCTTTTTTTATTTAAAGATGGGTGTATGTTAGAACTTCAGAAGAGCATCCATTAATTTTTGTTTCACTTTTAAATTTTAGAAATTATGGGAGGCGAAGGCGCAATGCTTGCTGCAAGCAATTCACTTAAAAATAATAGAAATTTAGTTTCAAAACGCAAGGAAAATAAAGCTTTGGAAGGCAGTTATGCCAATGTCAAAATGAAAACATTTCCTAAAGCCATTGAAACAGATTTGATCCGTATACGAGAGAAGGTACAGTTAGCGAATAGGAAAGCCAGAATACAATTGTTAGTAGTATATTTGGTTGTTTTGACTGTGTTAATTCTACTGAGTATTTATCATTTGAGATAAAAAAAGCCACTTTTTAAGTGGCTTTTTTTATATAATGTTAGCTTAAAGCTTCTTTAATACGTCTCATCGCTTCAATAATTTGTTCTTGAGAAGCCGCATAAGAAATACGTAAACAGTTTGGGTTACCAAAAGCAGCACCATCAACTGTGGCTACTAAAGCTTCTTCTAAGAAGAACATAGAAAGATCGGAAGCATTGTTGATTGTTTTTCCTTTAAATGTTTTTCCGAAGAACGCAGATACGTTAGGGAATACATAAAAAGCACCTTGAGGTGTATTGCATTCAAAACCATCAATGTCTTTTAATAATCCTAAGATTAAATCACGACGCACTTTAAATTCATCGATCATGTATTTAACACGTTCAGGAGATTCGTTAAGTGCAGTAATAGTAGCGCGTTGTGCAATACTGTTAGTGCCACTTGTCATTTGTCCTTGGATTTTGTTACACGCACGAGCAATTTTTTCAGGAGCTCCTATGTAACCAATACGCCATCCGGTCATAGCGAATGCTTTTGATACTCCATTTACTGTGATGGTACGATCGTACATGTCTTCAAACTGAGCCATAGAAGCATGACCACCAACGTAGTTGATGTGCTCGTAAATTTCATCAGATACCACATAAATGTTTGGGTATTTTACCAAAACATCGGCTAAAGCTCTTAACTCTTCAGTACTGTAGATAGACCCACTAGGATTACAAGGCGAGCTAAACCAAATCATTTTAGTTTTGGGAGTAATAGCCGCTTCTAATTGTTCTGGTGTCATTTTAAAATCTGTATCGATAGAAGTCTCAACTTCAACAGGAATACCGTCGTATAATTTTACGATATCTGCATAACTAACCCAATACGGACAAGGTACAATCACTTCATCACCAGCATTTGTTAAAACGGCTGCAACGTTGGCTAAAGATTGTTTAGCTCCTGTTGAAACTACAATTTGAGCAGGCGTATAAGTTAAGTTGTTATCGCGTTTGAATTTAGTGATAATGGCATCTTTCAATTCAGGATAACCATCAACTGGAGAGTATGAATTATAATTGTCATGAATGGCTTGAATAGCGGCATCTTTAATGAAATCTGGTGTATTAAAGTCAGGCTCTCCTAAACTTAAACCAATAATATCTTTGCCTTCATTTCTTAGTTCTCTTGCTTTTGCAGCCATAGCTAACGTCGCAGATGTAGCCATGTTTAGAACTCTATCGGATAGTAGTTGCATTTAATTAATTAATAATTGTTAGACTTGTAAAGCAGGTTTCATTCCCATTTCTCTTAAATGTTTGAAATGCGCAATGATGGCTTTACGTGTGGTTTTATATTCGTTATATGGTAAGTTAAACTCTTTAGCGGTTTCCTTTACGATTTTTCCGATTTTATCATAGTGAATATGACTAATATGAGGGAAAATGTGATGTTCAATCTGGTGATTTAATCCACCGGTAAACCAGTTAATGATTCGGCTTTTTGCACCAAAATTAACTGTTGTTTTTAACTGATGAATCGCCCAAGTGTTTTTCATGGTACCGTCTTTTTCAGGGAGTGGCATCTCAGCCTCTTCCATAACATGTGCTAACTGAAAAACAACACTTAAAATTAATCCGGCTGTATAGTGCATGATAAAGAAACCGATTAAAATTTTCCACCAGGCAATCTCTAAAACAAGCATTGGTAAAATAATCCAAATAGCTATATATATGACTTTAGAGATCACTAATTTACTCCAGTTCCAAACCGGATTAGGGAATTTTCCGTAAGACAATTTGCGTTTCATGTAACGTCTCATCTGTTGCCAGTCGGTAGTGATGGCCCAGTTAAGCGTTAATAAACCGTAAAGGAGTACTGAGTAGTAGTGTTGAAATCTGTGGTGCCAACGCCACTCAGAGTGTTCCGTAAAACGTAAAATACGTCCGGCTTCTAAATCTTCATCGTGGCCGTGAATGTTGGTATATGTGTGATGAAGTACATTGTGTTGTACCTGCCAGTTATATACATTTCCAGCAAGTATGTAAATACTGCTACCCATAAGGCGGTTAACCCATTCTTTATTAGAAAAAGCACCGTGGTTACCGTCGTGCATAACATTCATACCAACTCCAGCCATACCAATTCCCATAACAATGGTTAATAGTAATTGTGCCCAGCCAGGGATGTTTAATGTTAGTAATAAAAAGTAAGGCGTTAAAAATATTGAAAACATAACAATAGTTTTAAGCCAAAGTTTCCAATTCCCCGTACGTTTTACATTATTTTCCTTAAAGTATTCATTCACACGTTTGTTAAGTGTTCTGAAAAACTTTGCAGAATCTGTTCTTGAAAAGGAAAGCGTTTGTTTTGACATTCTTTAAATTTTAATATGATTACTGATAATAATTTGCCCATCATACCTGCAGCAAAGATAGGTATAAACCAACTGAACTTATAACGTTTTTTTGTAAAAATATGTGTTTAAAAAGCATATTTTTGTTGAAAATTTAACACGAATGGAACTTATACTGAAATACTTCCCAAACCTGACAGAAGATCAAATTAATAAATTCAAATTACTGGAAACCCTATATCAAGATTGGAATTTAAAAATCAATGTGGTGTCTCGCAAAGATATTGATGAGTTGTATTTACGTCATGTGTTACATTCTTTAGGAATTGCTAAAGTGATGCAGTTTAAAGATGGAAGTAAAATTATGGATGTTGGAACAGGGGGAGGGTTTCCCGGTATTCCGTTAGCAATTTTATATCCAGAGTGTTCGTTCCATTTGGTTGATAGTATCGCTAAAAAACTGAAGGTGGTTAATGAGGTTGTTGAAGGCTTAGGACTTACCAATGTAAAAACGACGCATTGCCGTGTTGAGGAAATTGATGATACTTACGATTTTATTGTCAGCCGTGCCGTTGCTGCTATGCCAACTTTTGTACATTGGGTAAAAGGCAAAATAGCCAAGGAACAAAGACATGATTTTAAAAACGGTATATTGTATTTAAAAGGAGGCGATTTAACTGAAGAACTTCAGGATTACAAAACCGCTACCATTTATGATTTAACCGAGTATTACACAGAAGACTTTTTTGAAACTAAAAAGATGGTGCATTTACCTCTGAAGTATAAAGGGTAAATTTATAATTTAACCAATTCATTATAAATTTCACTGAAATAGTAGTACTGCTTATTAAACCAGTAGGTGTCTTTAAAATGGTTAATACTTTCTATAGAACGGTCTGGATCTATAATATGACCTGCTTTTTCAAAGAAAAGTTTGGCATTTTGTAAGTCGTTCATTTTGTAATTAGAAATGGCCAGGCCAAGCATGGCATCAAAATCAAGTGCATCGTATTTAAGAACTGTATTATAGTCGGCAGAAGCTTTGGTGAAATCACCTAGGAATAACTGAGCCGTTCCTTTAAAAAAGTAGGCGTAGGAGTTGGTGTTATCACGCCTTATGGCTTTTTCAAAGTCGCTAAGAGCATCTTTGTAATAGTTAATGCTCATCAGGAAAACACCACGATTATAAAATGCTGTTGAGGTTCTATCTATGGTTACCGCCAGAGTGTAATTGTTAAGCGCATTTCGGTATTGTTTTAAAGCGTTATAACTTTCAGCTAGTCGGTAAATCGCTTTGGTGTCTGAAGGGTAGTTTATCACAATTTTGTGAAAGGTTTTGGCGGCATCTTCATATTGACCCAAATCGTATTCTGCACAACCTTGGCTGTAAAGCGCATCAATAAAATTAGGATCTAATTCATAAGCTTTTTTGTAATCTTGCTTGGCATTTTCAAAATCACCTAAAGCATATCTTGAATTTCCACGGTTGTAATATGTGTCAGGGTCTGGTTGTAAAACAATGATTTTAGAATAATCAACTATGGCGCCATAGAAATCTCCTAAGTCATTTTTTGTTAAACCTCTTAAAAAATAAGCATCCAGATTTTTGGGGTCTAAACCTATAACCTGATTGCATAATTCGATGCGTTCCTGTAGATCTGTACTGCGTTCGGCCTGACGCATGAGTTTATTGGCTTGAGCAAAAGTTGTAAAACTGGATATAAGTAAAGCGGTAATGATTAGTTGTTTTTTCATAATTAAGGGTCGTCAAAAAATGTGCCTTTCTTATATGTAGAAAAGCATACTGAAAGATAATTAATTTTCTACAGAAAAAATAAAGCCCATCAAATTTGATAGGCTTTATTTCAATAATCATAATTTAAACTTCTATTCTCCTAAAAATGGATAACGGTAATCTGTTGGAGTTACAAAAGTTTCTTTTATTAAACGAGGTGACACCCAACGTAATAAGTTTTGTGGGCTACCTGCCTTATCGTTGGTTCCAGAAGCACGGGCACCACCAAATGGTTGCTGTCCTACAACGGCTCCAGTACATTTATCGTTAATGTAGAAGTTACCAGCACAATTTTGTAATGCTGTAGTCGCTTCAGTAATGGCGTATCTGTCTTGAGATAAAATAGCGCCAGTTAAAGCGTATTCACTTGTAGCATCAACTAATTTCAAAGTTTCAGCGTAAGCATCGGCTTCATAAACATAAATAGTAATCACAGGTCCGAACAACTCCGTTTCCATTGTGGTATAGTTTGGGTTAGTTGTTACAATTACAGTAGGTTCAATAAAGTATCCTTTACTCTTATCGTAACCACCACCAATAATGATTTCAGCGTCAGCATCAGCTTTCGCTTGCTCGATGTATTTTACTAATTTATTGAATGATCCTTCGTGAATTACAGCAGTAATGAAGTTACTCATATCTTCAGGAGATCCCATTTTGAAAGAGTTAACATCTTCTATAAGTTGTGCTTTAACAGCATCCCAAAGGTTTGATGGGATGTATGCACGAGATGCTGCACTACACTTCTGACCTTGGTACTCAAAAGCACCACGAACAATAGCAGTTGCTACTTGTTTAGGGTTGGCCGATTTATGTGCCATGATGAAATCTTTACCACCAGTTTCACCTACAATTCTAGGGTAAGTTTTGTAATTGTGAATGTTATTTCCAATTTGTTTCCAAAGTTCTTTAAAAATAAAGGTAGAACCTGTGAAATGTAATCCTGAGAAATCTGGGTGTGATAACACCGTTTCAGAAATCATTACCGGATCACCAAATACAACGTTAATAACACCCGCAGGTACACCAGCTTCTTCAAAAATATCCATAATCACTTTTGCTGAATAAACCTGGCTGTCACTTGGTTTCCATACCACTACGTTACCCATTAATGCCATACATGCTGGTAAGTTTCCTGCAATAGCGGTAAAGTTAAAAGGTGTAACCGCATAAGTGAACCCTTCAAGAGGTCTGTACTCTACACGGTTCCAGGCATCGCTTGTGCTTTTTGGTTGCTCGCTGTAAATTTCAGTCATGTACTGAACATTGAAACGTAAAAAGTCTACAAGCTCACAAGCTGAGTCAATTTCTGCTTGGAAAATATTTTTAGACTGCGCCATCATAGTCGCAGCATTAATTTTATAACGGTAAGGACCAGCAACAAGTTCAGCAGCCTTTAAAAAGATAGCAGCACGTTGTTCCCATGGCATTAATGCCCATGTTTTTCTGGCTTCTAAAGCTGTAGCGATAGCATCTTCTACATGCGATTTTTCAGCTAAGTGGTATGTTCCAACTACATGTTGGTGATCGTGTGGAGGTGACATTGTTCTGGTATTACCAGTTTCAATGTTTTTTCCGTTTATATATAAAGGTACATCAACAGTACTGTTATACATGTTTTTGTATTCGGCTAATACAGCATCACGTTCCGGAGTTCCGGGAGCGTAAGACTTTACAGGTTCATTGACTGCAACAGGTACATTAAAGAATCCTTTTCCCATATTACGAGTGTTTTAGTTTTGTTTGTTTTTGTTCCTTGCAAATTTACGTTTTTTAAAACAGTTTATGGGTGAGGGAATTGTCAAAAACCTGTTAAAATTTCACGGAATTTTGTAAGTTGCAAATGAGTTACAAGACTATAATCCACATGTGTACAGTTACTTTGATTCCTAAAGAGGGAAATGATTTTGTATTAACCTCTAATCGCGATGAAGCACCTGATAGGGGTTCGTCGTTTCCTGAAATTTATATTGTCGATGACACGAAAGTTCTGTTTCCAAAAGATGAGATTTCCGGTGGTACATGGATTGGTATTAGTGAACAAAATCGAGTGGTTTGTTTGTTGAATGGCGGTTTTGAAAGGCATGAGCGTAAAGTGTCGTACAGATTAAGTCGCGGTGTGGTTGCAACAGATTTTATGACATTTAAAGATGTAGAAGGGGAAATAAGTGTTTTTAATTTTTCGAATATCGAACCCTTTACTATGGTGATTGTTGATTGGAATACGCATTTGAAATTTTTTGAATTGGTTTGGGATGGAGAAACTAAACATTTTAAGCAATTGCCTTTAAAAGAGCATATTTGGTCCTCAACAACCTTGTACACAAAAGCAATGAAAACGGAGCGTCAATCTTGGTTTGAAGATTTTAAAACAGAACATGAATTAACGGCAGAAACACTCCTGCAATTTCATAAAACAGCAGGACAGGGTAATTTGGATTATGGTGTAATTATGGATCGTGGTTTTGTGAAAACGACGAGTATCACACAAATAGAAAAGTCGAATCGACAGCTAGGTATGCGTTACAAAAACTTATTTAAAGGAGAGACGTCTTATAAAGCATTAGAACTTCCTCAAACAGTCAATGAATAACAATACTGGCATTATTTTAACCTTGGCCTATCCAGAAACTATAGTTATGGTTTCTAAAGAATGGTTTTCTCCGTTTTTAAGATTTTTGGGGATTGGCAAGAAGAATTATTTACGCGCAGGACATGCGGCTTTGGTGTTGATAAACAAACGAACAGGTGTTTTAGAGTATCACGATTTCGGACGTTATATTACACCGGAGCCTACAGGTCGTGTTCGCGGAAAGGATACCGATAACGAATTAGATTTTCCGTTGAAGGCTGAAATTGATGGTGATACCATTTTGAATCTGGATACCATTTTGAAATTTCTTGCAACACATCCGAAACTAACGCATGGTGATGGTAAATTAATAGCATCAGTTTGCAATGCTGTGGATTATCATAAAGCCCGAAATCATATTACCGAAATGCAAAACAAGCATTTTATTCGGTATGCGGCATTTGTAAAAAATGCCTGTAATTGTGCGCGATTTGTAACCGATACTTTAATAGCTTCGGTGACGGATGTAGGGATTAAAAGTAAACTGAAACAATCAAAATGGTTTACGCCAAGTACAGTTGGGAATGTAGTGTTGGCGAATACGGAATCTCAGGTTTTTGAAGTATCGGAAGAAGGTGAAATTAGTATTTTTAAAGGGTCGCAGACTAGTGAAAATATACGCTGTTTTCTGGATAAATTGGAATGGCATGAACCGAATTTTGTAGGAACGCTGCATCCTAAATCGGTTGGTGTATTACATGATAAAGCGCAGTGGTTGCCCGGTATTGCTGCAGGGGCTTGGTTTGAGTTGCATGATTTAGAGGAGGTATTGCTTTTTAAATTTAGACGAATTTCACCTTATGGTAATGTTGATATTGATGCCGTATTTAAAAGTGAAAATTCAGGCTTCGATTATGATAGCCATTTTGAATTTGTACATTATTCGAATTGTAAATTCTTTCATGTTAAACAGAAAGGAGAACTATTCAGGTTTGAAAAGGTGCACTAATCAATTGTTAATTATTTTCTATTTCCAACATTAGGCTTTGAACTTGATCTAAATCTTTTTCTAAAACTTGTAATTCAACCTCGAAGGTGGGCATGTAGTTCATTGTTTGAGTGGTATATTGATTTTTTAAAAAGCAAACAATGCCTTCTGATTCTAATCTACCTTTAAGAATAAGTAAATCGGTTTCAAAATGAGATTTTTTAATGGTGATAAACTTCATGGTTTTAGGGTTTTAATTAATCGCAAACGGAGCGCTTAATTTAAATGTAGGAATGGTTACTTTAAATATGCTGTTGGTTGAAAAGTTAAGCATGCTGTAAAATCCTTTCATAGCGCCGAATGGTGAGGAAAGCAGGCATCCTGAAGAGTAGGTATGTGATTCTCCGGGTTGAATAATCGGAGTTTTACCAATAACACCTTCACCTGTAACGATTTCCACATTGTTTAACGCATCGAAAATATCCCAATGTCTTGAATTAAGTTGGACAATATCCTTACTTTGGTTTTCTATAGTTACGGTATAGCCAAAAGCATACTGTATTTTGTAGTCTCTGTAAAATGAGCCTTCGTAGGTAGTTTCTACCGAGATTTTTATGCCTCTTGTTACTAATTGAACCATGTTAGCTTTTGGTGAATGGGAATAGATATACTGCTAAAATAATAAATATTAGTAGTTCTTGGTAAAATTTAATCAAATGTGTCAAAAAAAAAAGACATTGAAACGTAAATTTAATTTGAAATATTTACCGAGCTACCTTCGCCAATCCCTACTATTTTATCGTAACGTGCACCTAAATCTCTGTAATATACAATAACCTTGTAGTTGTTTTCGGTTTGATAAAAATTACCGCTAATGGCACCTTCGTTAATCGATTTATCGTTGTTAGCCACAATAAATTTATAGTTGTAAAATCCTTGTTTTAGCAGTAGAGATGTAGAGAACGTATCTCTGTTTTCATCGTAAATTAACTGGGTGCTTTCATCAATGACGTAATTGTTGAAATTACCATAAACATGTATGTTTTTGTTTCTAAAGGTGTCGTCGGCTAAAAGTGAGAAATGAATCCAAACGTAGTCAGCTTCAATGTCCGGGTTTTCGGCATCAATGTTGGTTATTACGTAATTGCCATTGATATCCGGATTGTAAGTGTAAGGCTTGTTATAGCGAGCTACATTCGTGAAAAGATAGTTGTGATACAGCTCTTTTAAATCGATGAATTGTACACCAGTATTAGCAGCGCGTACATCTTTATTTTCGAAATATAAATATTCGTTGCCTCCCCAGAAACTAGTTTCGGTATCATACTTGTAAATAAGTTGCTTTCCAACTGTATATAGAGGTCTTAAATCTTTAATAGCTGTGTTTAAATTGTTATTTTGAACAATGACAATTTTTACGGTTTGCATCGGGTTGTTGAAGGCGGTGCCGTTAGGAGAAATGGTGACATCAACACGTTGTTTTTGTTCAATAAATTCTATGTTTCTAGCACGTTTAAGGGAAACACCTACCGAGGCTTCATCTTCATAAATCATAAATTTTCTCGAGAATACCAGTTCGTTATAACTGTTGAAAATAGAAAGCATATAATTACCGGAAACCTTTAAGCCTTTTGTGAATTGATTAGGAATGGTTAGTTTGTAATGCGAATAGATTTGATAGGTGTTGTATGAGTTTTGGTAGTTACGAATACGCTGATTATCGAAGCCGTTTAAATACTCTGATTTGAATAAAACTGAAGGCGTCCAGTCATGATTAAAATGCTCAATTTTATAATAGTAATCATCTTCATTTCCGTTTAAGGCATCAAACTCTAAATTTACATATTCCCCAAGTTTTAAAATAGGAAGTTGGGTTTCTGGTGTATTGCCTTTAAAATTTATGGTTTTTATGTAATCGGGTGGGTTTACTTCCTCAACCTGAGCAAAGCTAAAATGAGAAAAAAGACAAAAATATAAGAAGAGCTGTGTATTAATTTTCATTTAATTACGAATAATATATTGTAAAGATATGCAAAATTCATGCCCGGGCAATATTTGGTTATTTAGAATTAGTACAAATAACAAACTAAGCCAATACATTAATATTTATTACTGAAGAAATTCAGTAAATTTGCGA
The DNA here is from genome assembly GCF_014596935.1 of Aestuariibaculum suncheonense. Taxonomy (GTDB): domain Bacteria; phylum Bacteroidota; class Bacteroidia; order Flavobacteriales; family Flavobacteriaceae; genus Aestuariibaculum; species Aestuariibaculum suncheonense. Next base: position 109,757 of record NZ_JACVXC010000005.1, read on the forward strand.
CGCTTTTTAGACAACAAAATTCAATTATATAGCGTATGTCAAACGACATTAAGATTAAGAAAGGTCTGAATATAAAACTTAAGGGTGAGGCTGAAAAAACTGTAGAACAGGCAGTTGTAAGTAAGTATTGCACCATTAGACCTGAAGATTTCCACAGCGTAATTCCAAAACTTGTAGCTAAAGAAGGGACCACATTAAAAGCAGGTGAAACGATTTTTTATGACAAATCGAATGAGTCTGTAAAATTTGTGTCTCCTGTATCTGGAACTGTAGTAGAGGTAGTTCGTGGACCAAAACGTAGAGTAGATGCTGTTAAAATAGAAGTTGATAGCGAACAAGTGTATCAAGACAACGGTAAGTTTGATGTCAATGCGGCTAACCCAGGAATGGTTAAGGCGCATTTTTTGGCTTCAGGCTGTTGGCCGTTTATCAAACAACGTCCGTATGATGTTGTTGCTAATCCGTCTAAAACACCAAAAGCTATTTTTATTTCTGGTTACGCAAGTGCACCACTAGCAGCCGATTTAGATTTTACTTTAAAAGGTAAAGAAGCAGAATTACAAGCTGCCGTAATAGCCCTTGGTAAATTAACCGAAGGAAAAGTACATGTATCGGTAGGTGCTAATTCTAATTCACCTTTAGCAAGTTTATCTGGAATAACTCTCCACAAAGTATCAGGACCACACCCGGCAGGGAATGTAGGGACACTTATCAACAGAGTAGATCCTGTGAATAAAGGTGAAGTGGTTTGGACGGTAAACGCGCAAGATCTTGTTATTATAGGAGAATTGTTATTAACCGGTAAATTTAACGCAGAACGTATTGTGGCGTTAGCAGGTTCTGAAATCGAAAAACCACGTTACTTTAAAACCAAAATAGGTAGTGAAGTAGCCACCATGATTTACGATAAAGGTATTGTGCAAGATACTAATGCTCGTATTATTTCAGGTAACGTTTTAAGTGGGAAACAAGTAAAACCAGATGGCGCTTTAGATTATTACAGTAATGTAATAACCGTTATTCCAGAAGGTGACGATTACGATTTCTTCGGATGGAACAAACCGGTATTCAATAAAATCTCTACTTCGAGAGCATTAACCTTCTCATGGTTAAATCCTAAAAAAGAGTACGATTTAAATACTAATACAAATGGTGAGCACCGTGCTTTTGTAGTAACTGGTGGTTACGAAGAAGTATTTCCGCTGGATATTTATCCATTACAAATTTTAAAAGCTTGTATGTATAAAGATTTAGATGAAATGGAAGCTTTAGGAATGTATGAAGTAGCTCCTGAGGATTTTGCATTAACAGAATTCGTTTGTGTGTCTAAGCAACCGCATCAAAAAATTATTAGAGAGGGTTTAGATTTAATGCTTAAAGAGATTGGATAATAGTCGTTTTGTTTAGCAAAATGAAAATAAACTTTATTCATTTTTCCAATTAAAATGAAAACTATAAAAAATGAGTTTAAAAAATAAATTACATGTTTTAAAAGAAAAGTATAAAAGCACGAAGTATGCTCCGGCATTCAATGCGCTTCATACTTTCTTATACTTGCCAAACGAGACCACCCATGGTGGAACACACGTTAAGGCAGCCGATGATTTAAAGCGTACCATGAACACTGTTATCATGGCTATGATTCCGTGTTTAATTTTTGGAATGTTTAATGCAGGGTATCAACACAATTTAGCTGTTGGAGAAATTCAAGCAGTTTCAAGTGGTTTCTTTAGTTCAGAATTCTGGACTTTAGCAAACTTCGCTATTGGATTCTGGAAAATCCTTCCATTAGTTATTGTGTCTTACGGTGTTGGATTAGGAATTGAGTTCTTATTCGCAATTATTAAAAAACACGAAGTTGAAGAAGGATATTTAGTAACAGGTATGTTAGTGCCGCTTATTGTTCCTATCGATATTCCACTTTGGATGCTTGCTGTAGCAGTAGCTTTCGGTGTAGTAATTGGTAAAGAAGTTTTTGGAGGTACAGGGATGAACATCCTTAATCCTGCTTTAACTATTCGTGCATTCTTATTCTTCGCATATCCAACCTGGATGTCTGGAGATAAAGTATGGGTTGAAAGCGCTGTTGAAAGAACAAACGAGATTGCAGCCGGAGCTAATTTAGATGCTATTTCTGGTGAAACTATTTTAGGTAGCTTAGCGCAAGGAAAAGAATTCGCATTTTCTGTTTCAGACATGTTCTTAGGATTTATTCCTGGTTCAGTTGGTGAAACATCTACATTATTAATTCTTTTAGGAGGTTTATTTTTAATCTTTACGAAAATCGGAAGTTGGAGAATCATGTTGTCTTCTGCTTTAGGAGCGATCGTTATGGGCTTAATCTTCAATCAGGTTGTTGATGCCGGTATTATTGCTGAAGGAAGTAAGTTTTACGGATTAATGAACACACCATTCTGGCACCACTTATTAATTGGAGGTTTTGCTTTTGGTACCGTGTTTATGGCTACAGATCCTGTAACGGCTTCACAAACCAATAAAGGAAAATGGATTTATGGATTTTTAATAGGATTTATTTCTATTTTAATTCGTGTATTCAACCCGGCATATCCGGAAGGTGTGATGTTAGCGATTCTATTAATGAACGTATTTGCGCCAACTATCGACCATTACGTAGTACAAGGTAATGTGAAGAAAAGAATGAAACGTTTAAAAGCTAAAGTTGCATAACGATGGAAAATAGAACAGACAAGAATTCATATACTATTCTATTTGCGATAGCAATGGTAGTAATTGTAGGAGCCTTATTAGCATTTACGGCTTCTTCATTAAGTCCGAAGATTTCAGAAAACATGCGTATAGAGAAACAACAAAACATTCTATATGCTATGGGAGTAAATAATAATGATGCTGGAAGTGCTGTGTTTGTTGACACTAAAGAAGCTTCAGAATTATTTGCTAAATATATTACTAAGCAAGAGGTTATTAAAAACGGAAGCGTTGAAGAAAATGACCAGGCTTATTTAATCGATCTTAAAAAAGATAAAGCTGCTGCTGGTGGAGATACTGCTAAACGTAACTTACCTCTTTTTGTTGGAGAGAAAGACGGAAAAACATTTTACATCGTGCCTATCTACGGAAAAGGACTTTGGGATGCCATCTGGGGATATGTTTCAATGGATGAGAATATGGTTATTCAAGGTGCATATTTCGATCATAAAGGAGAAACTCCTGGTTTAGGAGCGAACATTAAAGAGCGTTTCTTTATGGACGATTTTATTGGAGAGCATTTATTAGATGCTAACGGAAACTTTAAAGGGGTGGAAGTGGCTAAAGGAAATGCAGATCCAACAAATGAAGATAAAACAGACAATGAGGTTGATGCTATTGCAGGAGCAACTATTACAGGTAATGGGGTTGCAGCAATGATTAAAAGCGATTTAAAGCTTTACAAACCTTATTTTGATAATTTAAAAACTAATTAATCGTATGGGACTTTTATCAAAAAAAGACGCAAAGTTAATTACAGACCCGTTAGCAGATAATAACCCGATTACTATTCAGGTTTTAGGTATTTGTTCGGCATTAGCAATTACAGCACAATTAAAAGCATCAATTGTAATGGCTGTATCTGTAATGTTTGTATTAGGTATAGGTAACGTTGTTATCTCTTTAATGAGAAACATTATTCCTTCAAAAATTAGAATTATAGTTCAGTTAGTTGTTGTTGCAGCTCTAGTAATTATAGTAGACCAGGTATTAAAAGCATTCTCATACGAGTTAAGTAAAACCTTATCGGTGTTCGTTGGGTTAATCATTACCAACTGTATTATTATGGGACGTTTCGAGGCCTTTGCTTTAGGTAACGGACCATGGAAGTCGTTCTTAGATGGAATTGGTAATGCTTTAGGTTATGGTATTATTCTTATTATCGTTGGTTTCTTTAGAGAATTATTAGGTTCTGGTACCTTATTAGGATTTAAAGTTTTAGGAGATCCAATCGAAAAAACTGGATTATATGCCATAGGATATGAAAATAATGGTTTCATGTTATTATCGCCAATGGCGTTAATCGTGGTAGGTATCATTATTTGGGTACAACGTTCTAGAAACAAAGCATTAATCGAAGACTAGTCTCTAATTTAGGATTCTGATTTCAGAATTCATAATTGAAAACATATGGAACATTTAGAATTATTTTTAAAATCAATATTTATAGATAACATGGTATTTGCTACGTTCTTAGGAATGTGTTCTTACCTTGCAGTATCTAAAAAAGTTTCAACAGCTGTTGGTTTAGGGGCTGCCGTTATTTTCGTAATGCTTATAACAGTACCTTTAAACTGGTTGTTAGATCAGTATATTTTACAACCTGGTGCCTTAAAATGGTTAGGTGAAGAATATGCAGCTTACGATTTAAGCTTCTTATCATTCATCTTATTTATTGCTACTATTGCAACTATGGTACAGTTAGTAGAAATCGTGGTTGAGAAGTTCTCTCCATCATTATACAACTCACTTGGTATTTTCTTACCACTTATCGCTGTAAACTGTGCGATTTTAGGAGGGTCATTATTCATGCAATCTCGTGAAATTCCAAGCTTAGGTTTAGCAACAGTATATGGTGTAGGTTCTGGAATTGGATGGTTTTTAGCAATTCTTGCTATTGCTGCTATCCGTGAGAAAATCAGATATTCAAACGTGCCACCTGCATTACGTGGTTTAGGGATTACCTTCATCATTACAGGGTTAATGGCTATTGGATTTATGAGTTTTGGTGGTATGTTAACTGGTGGTGATGATGAGGCTAAGAAAGAAGAAAAAACAGCTTCTGTTCAAGAGGAAACTCCAACCAACGACCATGTTGCTTTAAATGCAGCTGAAATAGAAAAAGAAGAGTTAGCTAACAATACAAATAATTAAGATGATTTTATTAGCAGCAGGTACAACAGGAACAATAGTAGCAACGGTAGTCGCGTTCTTAATTATTACGCTTTTACTGGTGACCTTACTATTAGTAGTAAAACAAAAATTATCACCTTCAGGGCCGGTAAAAATTACTATTAACGGTGAAAAGGAAATTGAAGTTGCTTCAGGAGGTAGTTTATTATCTACTTTAGGAAATCAAAAAATATTTTTACCATCGGCTTGTGGTGGAGGTGGAACATGTATTCAGTGTGAGTGTCACGTAAATTCTGGTGGTGGTTCAGCACTTCCTACCGAAACACCTCACTTTACACGTAAAGAATTACAGCACGGTGCGCGTTTAGCTTGTCAGGTAAAAGTAAAACAAGATATGGATATCACCATACCAGAAGAGGTATTTGGTATCAAAAAGTGGGAAGCAGAAGTAGTGCGTAACTACAACGTAGCATCCTTCATTAAAGAGTTCGTAGTACGTATCCCAGAAGATATGAACTATAAAGCGGGTGGGTATATTCAAATTGAAATCCCTAAGTGTGAGATTAAATATTCAGATATTGATATTACAGCACACCCTGAAGAGCATGAAACTCCAGATAAATTCCAGGCAGAATGGGATAAATTCGGATTATGGCCGTTAGTAATGAAAAATGACGATACGGTAGAAAGAGCTTACTCTATGGCTTCTTACCCTGCAGAAGGTCGTGATATCATGCTTAACGTGCGTATTGCCACGCCGCCATGGGATAGAAACAAAAATGGATGGATGGATGTAAACCCGGGGGTTGCTTCATCTTACATTTTCTCAAGAAAACCAGGAGATAAAGTAATCATCTCAGGTCCTTATGGAGAATTCTTTATCAATGAGTCTGAAGCAGAAATGCTTTATGTTGGTGGTGGAGCAGGTATGGCACCAATGCGTTCACACTTATACCACTTATTTAAAACATTAAAAACAGGTCGTAAAGTAACGTATTGGTACGGTGGACGTTCTAAGCGTGAGTTATTCTACTTAGATCATTTCTACCAGTTAGAGAAAGAATTCCCTAATTTCCGTTTCTTCTTAGCGCTTTCTGAGCCATTACCAGAAGATAACTGGAAAGTTAAAGCGGATATCGATTCTCCAGGAGATGGTTTCGTAGGTTTTATTCATAACTGTGTTATTGATAACTACTTAAGTAAACACGATGCTCCGGAAGATATTGAATTATACTTCTGTGGACCACCGTTAATGAATAAAGCGGTACAAAAAATGGGAGAAGATTTTGGTCTTCCAGATGAAAACATCAGATTCGATGATTTCGGAGGATAAACCAAAACTTATAATACACAAAAAGCCAACTGTATCAGTTGGCTTTTTTTATGGTTAATTTTAATACAATTAATTTAATAAAAGACGAATACTTGTTATGTTCCAGATAATAACAATTCATGGTTTAATTTAAAGATGATTTAATAATATTATTCTTTACTTAAAAACTAGAAATCATTAATTATTAATCAAGTCAAAATGTATTTTTGTCCAAAAAAGGTGATTTCATTTTATGTTTAAACTATCAATAATAAATTCTAAGGTACTGCTTGTTTTATTGTTTTATTCTTACCAGTTTCAAGGGCAAACAGGAAATTTGACTTTCAGTGAGTCAATTTCTACCATTATGGAAACTGCATCTGATTCTGTACGAATAAATAGTCAGATTAAACTAGTAAAGTATTTACTTAACAGAAATATAGACTCAGCCAAAGTTTTGGCTAATGACGTATTGAAAAAATTAGAAGAAGATAATTACAGTAGCTTATCTTTTCGATGTAATAAAGCTGAAATTATTAATTATTTAGGAATTATAGATGCTAAGCAGGGAAAAATGGAAAAAGCCTTGTCTAAATATCTACGTGCCTTGAATATTTCTAGGGATGTTAAGGATTCCACGTTAACCGGATTAACACTTCACAATCTTGGTATGTTCTATAGAAGGCAAAACCAGTACCAAAAGGCTAAACAGTATTTTAATGAAGCTATTGCTATTAAGGAAAGTATTAACGATGAGCCGGATAATATAGCCATGTCCTACAACATGCTTGGCGTTACTTATTTTTACGAAAAGCAATATGATTCTGCATTAGTTAATTATATAAAAGCGAAAAACTTATACACAACTGAACTAGGTAGAACCAAAGTTAATGGAAATATGGCATTATTGTTTTCTTCATTAAAAGAATTCAAAAAGGCCATAAATGTGTTTCAAGAGAATATTAGAATATTTGAAAGATTAGGTGTACAAAATGAATTAAGTACTGCCTATTTAAATCTCGCTGCATCATATAATGGAATAGGAGATTTTAAAAGCGCAATTTCTCGGTTGGATAGTGCTATATCTATATCAAAAAAAAGGGGGTATAAAGAATTGTTACAAAAGCAGTATTTATGTCGAAGTTTAGCCCAAAAAAGTTTAAATAATTTCGAACAAGCGCTAAATGATTATACTACATATAAGTTATATAATGATTCTCTAAACGATATTAATCAGGCAAAACGAATTACAACTTTAGAGATAACCAATAAATTTGAGCGTGAGAAATTGCAAAGTGAATTAGAATTACAAGCAGAAAGAGTTGAAAAGAGATGGTATTTTTCATTGTTAATAGTAACCTTAGCATTGGGAACATGCATATTTGTGTTAATTAGAAAAAACACCAAAATTCAATTGGCTATTACAGCAAGAAAATTACAAAATGAGGAGTTGCAAAGAAAAACAACCGAACAAATATTAGAGTTTAAAGAAGCAGAACTTAAAAATGAATTTTTAAAAAGTCAGATTAGGCAAGAATATCAGGTTGTTCTCGTAAATGAACTGAAAAATATTTTAAATATAGAACAACAACAATGTAGAGATAAAGCCATTAAATCGCTTATAGCATCTTTACACTCAAAGAAAATCGATAATCAAACCGATAATAGTTTAAATGCATATTTAGATAAGGTTAGTCCGGATTTTAGGATTAAGTTAAATAATCATTTCTTGATTCTTAATGAAAAGGAAAAGAATTTGTTGTGTTTAATGAAGCTAGGTTTGTCCACTAATGAAATTAAAGATTTGCAAAATATAAGTCTGGCATCGGTAAAATCGACAAGATATCGAATCAGGAAAAAACTACAAATTAATTCTGAAGATGATATTGTTGCGTGGATCGATGATTTTAATACTGATAAATAATTATGAAAATTAGTGGGTGCTACCTAATTGCTACCCTGTTTATTAAGTTAGTTTGAAGGATTTTTTTTCTTTTGCGGTTGAAAATTTAACCCTAAAAGAAATATTTACTTATGACAAAAAAACTACTTTCGACTTTTGCTTTATTTTTTTCATTAATTATTTATGGACAAACAACGGCAATTCCAGATGCCAATTTCGAACAGGCGCTAATAGATTTGAATATAGATTCTGACGGTGTTGTTAATGGCGTAGTACTTACATCAGACATTTCAACCTTAACGACTTTAGATGTTAGAAACAAAAATATTCAGGATTTATCTGGTATAGAAGGATTTGTTGCCTTAGAAGTACTTAAAATTAGAAGTAATCAAATCACTGAATTAGATATATCTAAAAATACAGAACTGTTAACGTTGCAGTTTGGAGCGAACTTAATTTCAAGATTGGATTTAACGTATAATACTAAGCTTGAAACTTTGATAGGCGAAAATAATAACATTACAAGAATTATCCCAAACATTTTACCTGCTAGCATAAAATACATCAATCTTAGTGGTAATGAAATATCTTCGTTAGATATTAGTAATTTGACAGGTTTAGGTGCATTGTGGTTAAGTAACTGCTCGAAATTAAATTATCTAAACGTAAAAAATGGCAATAATTTAACTATAACTGATACCAATAATTTTGATATTCGATCTAATCCGTTATTGGAATGTGTTTTGGTGGATGACCCTGATTTTAGTAATGCAAATTGGACCAACAAAGATATGAGTACGAATTTTAATACGTCTTGTCAGGAATATGTATACATTCCAGATGATAAATTTGAACAGGCACTTATTGATTTGGGTTATGATGATACATTAGACGATTATGTATTAAAATCAAACATAAACACAATAACATCTTTGGATATTGAAGATATGAATATTTCAGACCTAACCGGTATTGAAGGTTTTGTAGCTTTGGTGGATTTAAGAGTTAGGAATAATAATTTGTCTGAACTTGATCTTTATAATAATACCGAGTTAAAAACGATATATACAGGTTATAATTTTTTAACCTCTTTAGATCTATCTACTAATACAAAACTTTTGCGTTTGGCTATTGAAGGAAATGGCATTGAAGAATTAATTGTTTCCGATATAGCGGTAAATTTATATGAATTTAATGTAGCAGATAACAATTTAACCGAGCTTGATTTAAGTAACTATCCAGATTTATTAGGGTTAATAGTGAAGAATAATCCTTCACTGGAGAAATTATCAGTAAAAAGTGGTAATAATGCAGGGTTGAAAAGTTTTCAGGCAACAAATACTCCTAAACTGTATTGTATTGAGGTTGATGATCCTTCTTACAGTACTGCAAATTGGACGGATATAGATGCTCATGCCAGTTTTAATACTGATTGCGTGGCACCAGTTATTACTTTAATGGGGGCAAACCCTCAGATTATTGATTTAGGAGTAGGGTATTCAGAGTTAGGAGCAACTTCTGACGACGGATCGAATGTGGTGATTGATGCTTCAGAATTTTTAGATGAAGTAGGTACTTATACAATTTATTATAATGCTACCGATGCTTCAGGAAATGCTGCGCAACAAATAACGAGAATAGTAAGAGTTGAAAATAAGGCCTTAAGTACGGAAGAATACAACTATTTAAACATTTCAATCTACCCCAATCCAACAAGTGGAAAAGTTTATTTTAGCAAGGAGTTACAACGTGTTGAAATTTTTAATGTTTCAGGACAAAAAGTAAAACAAGGATCTGGAGTGGAAATTGATTTGGATGAATTGACACCGGGTATTTATTTTGCTCATCTTTCTAATGATGAAGGTACCAGAGTATTAAAATTAATTAAAAAGTAATTTTCTACAACAGAATTTCAAAATACGGAAAAGTCAACTCATATGAGTTGACTTTTTTTATACGCTATATTTTATTAATTCATTTTAGGAGGAATATTACTTGGTACCAGATTTTCAATCGGTCTAATGGTTTTTAAATAGGCAAAAATCGCTTTTAAATCATCGTCGGGTAAGTTTTTATATGATTGCCATGGCATAGGCGGTAAAAGCGGTCGGCTGCCTTCCATGCCTTTATATAATCCTTTTTTTATGGCTGTTAAAAACTGGGTTTCTGTCCAGGAACCTATTCCGGTTTCATCGGGCGTTAAATTGGCACCAAATGATGTTCCCCAAGGTCCGGTAGCTGCCGTTAGTCCCATATTAAATAATAAGTACGACTTTGCTGTGGTTTCATCGTAAGGAGGTAGGACTTCATCAGCAGGATGACCAGAGAGCAAACGCTCAAAATCGAGTTCCATACCGTTTTCTGTAAATTTTTTGGGTGTATGGCAATCGTGGCAACCAATCGCATTTACTAAATGTTCACCGCGTTTTACTGGATCTACTGCTTCCTCTTTTACAACGGCAGGTTCATAAACTTCTGTGGTTTCCTTTTTCTCTTTTGAGATGCAGGCCAAAAGCAAGGCGCTACAAAGTGTGGTTAAAATGAATGACTTTGTTTTCATATAATATTGGTTAGTTGTTAATTATGTGAAAACTAAAAGTAAGAAAATTGCTGTAATTGGCTGATTTAAATCTATTTATGGTAATAATATCAGATGAAATTAAAAATGATGAGTTACTCCGAATCCGAAATATCGATATTAACATAATATGCTTCTTGGTTTCTTGCATTTGTTGTGTCAGGATAAGGTAACACATCAACTAAAGAAAATGTTATACCATTAATTATAGTGTCTTGTTTAAAATTACTAAATGTATTTAATGTAAAAGGAATGTCTTCATGTTTTGAACTTAAGGTGAAGTATACGGCTGCATTACCTTCCCATACACAATTGACATTAATTGGACATCTGGAATCTGAAACGGAATCAACGCACAGCTTATATTCTGAAGGGCTAAGTTTATAACAATTGGTGTTTTTTAGTTTATAATTACCATAAGTTAAAGCATTATCAGTATAACAAGTAATAAACAAGAAACATAGAATCAGAGACAGGAAGATTTTCATAAATAGACCATTTCATATAAGACGTATGATTGTTTAATTGGTTGCGTGATTTTTTAATTTAAAATCCAGATATACGTTCTATTAACCAAAATGCTGATATCGAACCAATGGCATAAGGCACTAATTTATAAAGCCAGGTTTGTTGTGGAATAAAATATTTAATTAATTTGATGAGGGCTAACACAATAATTACGAAAATAATTTGTCCTAGTTCAACACCTATATTAAATGTGGCTAAAGCTAAAGGGATTTCGTTTTGAGGAAGTCCAATGTCCTGCAAAGCACCGGCGAATCCGAAGCCATGTAAAAGTCCGAATGTAAAGGCAACAAGCCAAGGTTTTTGACTAGTGATTGTAGATTTTCCTTGCTGTAATTTTAAAATTTCAATAGCTAAGAATACAATACTTAAAGCGATGACAGCTTCAACTGGGGGGCCAGGCAGATTGGCTATACCTAATGCAGAAAAACTTAAAGTGATACTATGCGCAATGGTAAATGCTGTAATGGTTTTTAATAGTTTTTTAAATCCAACAGTAATAATTAACAATGCCAAGACAAATAAAAGATGGTCGAAGCCTAAAAGAATATGTTCAACACCTAAAATAATATAGGTTTTTGCTACGGTCCATTTATTTGGAGTTTCAGGAATTAAGACGGTTTTTTTGGTGGGTTGTAATAGAAAAGTATGATGTATGTCACTTAATAAACGAATATCAACCAAAACGTCAATACCTGTTGTATTTAGTTTATGTATAGAAATTTCTGTATTTGTTAAACTTTTAGAGCCTTTTAGTTGATAGGAGTAAAGCACAAAGGCATCTAAAATTCTTGGAGGTGTTGTTTCTTTTAAATCAAATGTTTTTTCAAATTTGGGTTGAATGTCTAAAACTTTATCAACAGTGCGCGGAACCTTCCATAAAACTGTGTACACGTTTTCAGATACTTGATTGATTTGTAAATACGCGGGACGAACTTCGTGAGCAAAACAGGAATAAGCTGTTAGTCCGAATAAAAATACCGCAATAGTCTTAAATAAAACGCTCATTAGTTTTGGTAGCTTTTTTTAATGTCTGAAGGGATTTTATCTGATGTTAGTTTTATCTGGTATTTCTTCATTAAATCTTCAAAGACTTTATTTTGCATTTCTAATTCAGTTTGGTACTGGTATTCCTTTTCAATGTAAGGTTTAATGTCTTTAAAGTTAGCAATCTGAGATAGCTCTTTTTTTGATAGATACACTAAATGTTGACCGAATCCAGAAGGAATTGGACCAACCCATTTTTTTTGGGGTAAGGAATCTAAAACGGAGGTAAAGTAATCTCCGAAGGTTTTATAAATGTCTGTCGCTTCTTTACTCGTCCAAACATTTGGAATAGATAGTTTTGTCTTGCGGTCTTTAGGAATTTCTAGGCCTTTGTTTAAATTGTCTTTAACTTCTTTAATTGTATTATCAAGATTATTTTCGTCATTTAGAAAAAGAACTTGATGAAATGTATATGCAGGAGGAAGCTTAAAAAGATCTTTATTTTTGTTATAAAAAGCTTTCAATTCTTCATCTGTTGGTGGTTGAATCATGGCGCTTAAATCGTTAGATACAGCTTCCATTTTTTGAGATAGACGACGTTTCACAATAATATCGTTGTGATCTAAATTCATAGCTAAGGCTTCTTTGTAGAATACTTCCTGACGAAGATACTGGTCTAAAAATGCCTTTATTTCCTGTTCGTTAGGTTCGCGTTGCCATTGGTTTTTCCATAAATTAAGTAAATAGTCATATTCGGTATTATCAATAATTATACTATTGTCTTCAAGCTTTGTATCCTTATTTTTTAAATAGTAATAGCCAAAAATTAAGAACCCTAAGAGCAAAAAATGCACCAAGGGTTCCTTTAAAATGTTTTTCATAAATAGATTCTATTTCTTAGGCTCAATCCAGATTGGAGAAGCCCATGCGCGTTCTTGAATGGTTTTTTGTGTGTCGTCTGGGTATTTTACATCCGGGTTGCGAATCTCGTCAAATAAATTGTAACGTCCCGTAGGTAATTGAATAACTCTAACATAGTAATAGGCGTTTTGACTAAGATTAAATTCAGGGTCTTTCCAAACTGCCATTAGTTCCGGGTCACCTTTTTCTCTGTTAAATTCTCCGGTTTTTAAATTTACTGGAGCATCAATAGGTGTAACAGTACCATCAGCTTTTAATCGGTCATCTGAAGCTGCAACGTTATAAATTTTATCTTTCATTTCGCCGTTTTCTACCCATCCTTTTATAATTTGAATACGGTCTAAATTTGGTCCGATAGGATCTTTCACCGCCCAAACTAAGAAATCCGGAGATTCACTTCCCTCATAGTTTTGTCCCATTGGTACACCTTTTGCGTAACCGTCCTTAACCATATCTTCATAAGAACTGTATGAAGGACTATAACCGTTACCCGCAAAAAAGCGAACTTTTATTCTTGGGCCTGAAGTTGCGAAAGATTCGCGGTTGTGCATACCATCCCATATGGCTTCTCGGGTGTTAGATGTTGCCCACACACCAGTTAAACCACCAGGATTCATGTCTCGGTTATACATTTCACCATCTTGCTCATTTCTTGAACGGTCTAAAGCTGTTTGATCAGCCATACCGTGATGCCCCACATAATTAAATTCTTCAACATTAGACATGGCAGCATTATGACTATCAGTACCACCTACAAATCCATATTTAAAAGGATTGACACCTAATTCTTCGTGATATTTTACGCCTCGGGTTAAACCGTAGCGCACAAAATTGTGTTTTTCAAATACTCGACCGTTATATTTTTGAAGTGAAACAGCATTTTCAAAATCGGCAAATTCATCGTTTGGCCAGAATTGCGGCACAACTTCAGAATTTCCTTTAGTTTGCATCATTTCCAGGTTTCTTTCGAAATGTTGTCTGGTTTTAGCATATGTTTCATCTATTGGCTTGTTATTCATGGCAACTTCAGGGAATAACATACCTTTACTTTCGTTTGAATTATGAGGATTACAGAATACTTTTACACCATTGGCTTCCTGAATTTTCATCCAGTCCCAAAGTTCTTGAGGTGAAGCACCTTCATTAGCTGAAAAAGGCATGTCAGGTAAATTGGTATCTCTAAAGAAGACATTTCTATGGAGATTGGCCGTATTTGGTGCCGAGCTCCATTCGTAAGCATGTATGGTCGTAAATTTTCCAGGCTTATAATTATCTTCTGTAGCTTCTATATTCTTTTTCCATTGAGACTTAACGGCTTCATAACCTTGCCAGAAGTCAGGATGTGCATTTCCTCCGGCTAAAGCATCTAATACATATTTTTTATAAACGGTAAGTGCTGTAACTAAATCGGGAGCTTCACGCATCGATTTTGCTGCTTCACTGTCGTAACCAGGGGTACCTGGATTCATTAGTGTATAAGCTTCTCCTAAAAATTCAGCATGGTCGGTTACGGCAGCCCAATCTAAAGGTCTGTTAATGGTGTGTGGTTTCCCGTTAATCATAACTTCTGCACCCTGAGCAAAACGATAAGCATCGGCGGGAGTTAGTCTTGTTCCTGCAATAAAAGCATCCATAGATGCGGCAGTGTGTAAATGCTGTTCTCCAAAGTAAGCTTCTTTTAAAGGGTCTTCAATGATGTTGTAAGAAATCCCGTTATGTGTGTACTGACCTTCACTAGTGGTCTGAGGTTCTGGATTAGCTTCATGTTTTTCTTCTTTTTTCTGATTACATGAAATTAGAATGATAGCGCATAATAAAAGAAATTGTTTCATATGGGTTAGATTTAAAAATCTTTGTTATAGATGAGTTAGTTTTGGTTGACAAGTTTTTGTTTTGAGATTTTCAAAAAGTTTGGTGTAATCCATCACATCTGGGCTGTTATCTAACTTACAAAGTAGTTCTATTACAGCTTGCAGACCGTTAAAAAGTACATCTTTATCTGTGGGGTTTTCAGGTTTTTTATTTTTGAAATCCAATGGCAATTGATAGCCACAGGCCTGTAAAAATGTTTTTTCTATAAATAATAATTCCGAAGGTGTATAGCCATTAAATCGTTTTCCGAAGGCTTCATTAACCCTGCCTACATAATTAAGGGTTGTTGAACCGTGTTCATCTGAAAAATGTTTCCAAGCATCTGAATGGTCTAAAATATTACCCACAGCACATTGCTTACAGCACTCCGGATGCAGAGTATTATTGTTAAAAGCAATATACAGTTTCTTTATAGCAGTATCTAAGCGGTTAATGGGTGTTTTCATAATTACAGAAACTTCCTTCTAAATTACTGAAAAACAATTTATTTCCCAAAAGTTTTGTGTTAAAATACTAATGGTAAGCCTATTTTGAATAGGAGGATGAGCAGGATTACTGATATAAGATTTAGAACAAAACCTACTCTAGCCATTTCACTCACTTTAATATAGCCGCTGGCAAACACAATGGCATTGGGTGGTGTTGCCATAGGGAGCATAAAGGCACAACTACTAGCAATGGTTACAGGAATAAGTAAATACAACATCGGGATATCTAATCCTATGGCAATACCGGCTACTACGGGAGCAAGAACGGCAGTGAGAGCTACGTTGCTCATTAATTCTGTCATAAATAACATTAGAATGATAAGTAAAGACGCCATAAGCAGAATGCTAATATTACTGGTGGCAATCTCGCTTGCAACAACATCAACAATGCCGGTTGCAGACATGCCTTTGGCTAAGGCTAAACCACCCCCAAATAATATAAGAATACCCCAGGCTAATTTTTGCGTGTCACTCCATTCTAAAATAAAGTCACCTTGTTTTAAGTTATGAGGAACAGTAAAAAGCATTAAAGCTCCAAACATACTTATCATAGTATCCGATAATTCTAAATTTGGAATAAGGTTATTAATAACAGTTCTAAAAATCCATAAGAAGACCGTAATTCCAAAAATGATAAGTACCTGTTTTTCTTTTGGGCTTGCTTTTCCCAGTTTTTTAAGTTCATTATCGATAAAGTGTTTTTCGGTATTAAATACTAATCCTTCACAGGGGAAAAACCATTTTACGATAACCAGATAAATGATTCCTATTAAAATAATTGAAAATGGTAAGCCAATAATCATCCATTTTAAAAATGAAATTTCGATGTGATATTCGTTTTCTAATAAACCAATTAAAACCGAATTTGGAGGTGTACCAATAACGGTAGCAATACCTCCTGCGTTGGCAGAAAAAGCAATGCCTAGCATCACACTTAAAGCAAAATTCTTATCCTGTTTTGTAAATCCGTCTTCGTCGTTAATCAGTAATTTAATAACCGAAAGCGCTATGGGTAGCATCACAACCGTACTTGCTGTATTGCTAATCCACATACTCATAAATCCGGTGGCAATCATAAATCCCAGAATAACACGATTGGGTGTAGAGCCTGTTTTTTTTATGATGGTTAAGGCAATACGTTTGTGAAGGTTTACTTTTTCTAAAGCTAAGGCTAAAACAAAGCCACCGAAGAATAAGAAAATAATAGGACTTCCATAATTAGCGCCTACATCGGCTATGGGCATAATTTTAAACAGAGGAAATAAAAGTAGTGGTAATAGGGCGGTGACCGAAATAGATACAGCTTCGGTAATCCACCAGCAAATCATCCAGCCGGCTATTGCAATTACTGTACAGGCATGTTCTGAAATAGATTCAAAAGTTATAGATTGAAGACAAATAAAAATAATGGGGCCTAAAAAAAGTCCGACTTTTTTAGAAAGAGGATGTGGTGTCATATATTGATTTTAATTACAAAAATGAACCCTCAATATGGTAAGGATTGATAAGTAAGAGCTTTAAAGTTAAACATTTTTTAATTTTAGGGTAGGCGAAATTTTAATATTATTTTTGCAGTATGAGTAAACCACTTACAGAACAGGAATTACATAATTTGGCTATGAATCACGTTGGAAAGGATTTAGAACAACGCGGTTTTGAATTTATAGCGGTTAATAGTAAACTTAAAAAGCATCCGCAATTTGTGTGTATCGATAAGAATAGTCAATACTATTTTGTGATTGTTAGAGCAGTTATTTTACCCGATAATCCAAATAATTATGATGTGGTTTGGATGGAAACCTTTAAAAAACACGCCAGAGAAAAAAATGCTAAAGTACTTTATGCAGGCGTAGGTATTGGTAATGTGGAAGGTGAAAAAATGCCTATTTACTTAAATCAGGAATATTTAATGGAATACAACGGTATTCAGGTTATTGAAACAAATCTTAATTAAGATGAAATTTGTTCTAGCGTCAGCTTTATTGCTGTTAATGGTTTCTTGTGAAACAGTAGTGAAAAATACCAAGTTGTCAGGTCCTGTTTTCGGAACCAGTTATTCCGTGCTGTATGACTCGGAAGTGAATTATCAACCACAGTTTGATAGTTTGTTTGCAGTGCTTAACAAGTCGATGTCCACTTATATTCCAACGTCTGATATTTCAAAAATCAACAGAAATGAAGATAGTCTGGTTGATGGGCATTTTGAGAATGTTTTTAATACATCTAAAACTATTTATAAAGCTACCCAAGGCGCTTTCGATCCAACCATAGGGGCTTTAGTGAATGCCTGGGATTTTGGTCCGGGAGGCAAAATAATGAATCTTGATAGCTTGAAAATTGATAGTTTAATGTTGTCTGTTGGTTTTGATAAAGTCACTTTAAAAAATCATATTATAAATAAGCCAAAAGAGGCTTTTATTGATTTTAATGCGATAGCTAAAGGCTACGGAGTTGATGTGATTGGTCGGTTTTTAGAAAGTAAAAAGATTAAGAATTATTTAGTTGAAATTGGAGGAGAGATAAGAATTCGTGGTATTAATGCTGAAAAACAAGCCCCTTGGAAAGTAGGGGTAGAACAACCTCATTTTGATGGTACGCAATCTATTTTAAAAGGGATAACAGTAAAAGATGAAGCGATGGCAACTTCCGGAACTTACAGAAAATTTAAGGTCGATGAAAACGGGAATAAGTACGCACATATTATTAATACCCAAACCGGATATCCAAGTAAAACCAATTTGTTAAGTATTTCAGTCATTGCATCAGACTGTATGACTGCAGATGCCTATGCGACAGCTTTTAAAGCCATGGGTCTTGACAAGATTAAAACCTTTTTAGAATCGCATCCTGAACTTAAAGTATTCTTGATTTTTGAAAATGATCAACATGAATTTGAAACTTTAAGTCTGAACGGGTTTCCTGAAGCGTAGACTATATTACTTCTAAAAGTATAAATAACCATCCTAAAATTAAAAGTAAACCTCCAAGGGGCGTGATTGGTCCTAAAAATTTTAGCTTTTTATCTTTCGCACTGCTTAAAACCAAGCCATAAATACTAAAGGAAAATAACATTACACCAATGGTGAAACACCAGTAAATGCTTGCATTATTAAAGTGGTTTAAGCCTAAAACAAGCAGAACAATAGCATGATACATTTGGTATTTAACGCCTGTTTCAAAACTTTTTAAAAGGTCACTGTCCGATATTATTTTTTTTAGGGCATGGGCGCCAAAAGCACCAAATATTACAGATAGCATACCGTACAAAGCGCCTGTAATTATAAAATATTGCTGAGCCATTTCATTTTAGTTTTATTTCCTAACCACAGGTATGATTTCGCCTTTGGCTAAACAGTAGGTTTTAATATTTTGTTCAGAGAATGTTTTTGTGTAGTCGGCTTCTTCGACAGTAAAACCCATAGAGCGTAATTTGTTGAAATAATCACGGCCATACACACGAACATGATCATATTGTCCGAAGATTTTAGCACGTTCTTTTTTATCGGTAATACTATCGTCTTCAAACGTAACTTCTCTATTTAAATCCTGCGGAATCTGGAATATACCCCAGCCGCCAGGTTTCATAACACGATATAATTCCTGGATGGCCTTGGTGTCGTCTGGAATATGTTCTAACACGTGATTACACAAAATAACATCGAATTCATCATCTTGAAAAGGTAAATCGCAGATGTCTGCTTTTACATCGGCAATGGGCGATAATAAATCGGTAGTGGTGTAATTTAGGTTTTTTAAACCTTTAAAACGTTTTAAAAAACACTGCTCCGGGGCAAAGTGTAAAACTTTTAGGTTATCTCTAAAAAAGTTAGTTTCATTTTTAAGATATAACCACAATAATCGGTGGCGCTCCAAACTTAAGGTTGATGGCGATAAAACGTTGTTGCGTTGCGTGCCGTAACCATAGGGTAAAAAAGTTCTGAAGCCTTTTCCATCTATGGGATCAATAAAGTTTTTCCCTTTTAAAAAGAAAGCCAGAACAGGACGAATAATATAACTTAACCTGATTAATAAAGGCCTCGGGATAACATTCAGAATTATTTTAAAAAGCTTTTTCAAAGGCGTTAGGCTTCAACTAAACGATTCGATTGAATTAAGGATGCGATACTATCCCAAAGAGCGATGCGGTGTTCTAAAGCTTGTTTTGCCGTTGTCAAAGCTTCCTCCCACTTTTTATCATCTTCCTGACATAATTCTTCAATCATTTTTAAAGATAACGGACCGTGTTCATCACCATCTAATTCAATATGACGGTTTAAATAGTATGTTAGTTTGCTGTAGGTGTTATTTTCGGTTTTTGACTGATTTATAATCTGGAAAAACATATCAGGAATCACATCTTCACGACCAAAGGTAAATGCCGAAGCAATCACATGTGGTTTTTTAGTATCAATCACATCGAATGAAAACTGAATGAAATTAAGAGTTTCAGCTTCCAGTTTTGCTTTCAAGCCAGCATCAGTAATGGAAAGCCCTTCTTTAATATAATCGATAAACGTATGAATCTGTTTTGTTTTGGCACCAATTTGCACCATGGCGTCTAAATACATTTCGTAATGGCTCTTGGGTTCGCCAAGCTCGTTAACATCGCTTTCTTCGCCTAATACAATCTCGTTGATGAATCTAGAGGTTGCCGGATTAGCCACAGGAACCCAAGGAAGGGTGGTGGTAGTTAACTGGTTTTGAAGTGCTTTTAATAGCGACATAAAATCCCAAACCGCGAAAACATGTTGTTCCATAAAGGTTTTAACATCGTCAATAGCGCTTAGGGCACTGTATAAGTTATGATTGTTTAATTGAGCTCTTAAAGGTTCAAGCTCTTGTTCAATACGTTGAATTTGGTTCATGTTACAGAACTAAGGCGTTTTGTCTAAATTCGTCTTCCTCGTTTGATTTGATACCTAAAGCATCGTAGATATATGCAAAAGTTGAAAGTAATTCTGGTTTACCGTCAACAATAGCCACATCGTGCTCGAAATGTGCACTTGGTTTGTTGTCTAAAGTAGTGATGGTCCAACCATCGTTGTGTTGTTGAATACGATGCGTTCCCATATTAATCATAGGTTCGATAGCTACAACCATACCTTCAACAAACTTTTTGCCTCGACCACGTTTTCCGTAGTTTGGCATTTCAGGATCTTCGTGCATTTTTTTACCTAATCCGTGACCTACTAACTCACGAACCACACCATAACCGTGATCTTCACAGTATTTCTGAATGGCGTAACCCACATCACCAACACGATTATTTATTTTGAATTCACGAATACCAACATAAAGCGATTCTTTAGTGACCTGAAGTAACTTTTCGGTTTCAGAATCAATCTCTCCAACGGCAAAGGTATAGGCATGATCGCCATAAAATCCATTTTTTAAAGCCCCACAGTCAATTGAAATAATATCACCTTCCTTTAGCGGATCGTTATTGGGAATCCCGTGAACCACCTGTGAGTTAGGACTCATACAAAGGGTGTTTGGGAAATCATATAATCCTAAAAATCCAGGTATAGCTCCGTGGTCTCGAATGCATTCTTCTGCAATTTTATCAAGTTGTAGTGTGGTTACACCGGGTTTAACGGCTTTAGCTATTTCTCCTAAAGTTTTAGATACGATTAAGGCACTTTCGCGCATTAATTCAATTTCTTCTCTGGTTTTAATATGAATCATGTGTCAAAAAAAATATGGGCAAAGATACTTAAAATAGTGGGAATGCCTTTTAAATGAAAGCAATAATTAACATGGATTTTAAACGAAGACTATTTGAAAAGTTTGAAAAATCCTTTCTTTTTTTCTTCTACCTGAGGTTTGGTATTGGTAATCATTTGATAAATTTCTCCCCAGCCAGGAAATCCGCCAATATTTCTATCGTCTATAAATACATCGGCATGAATTTTTCGACTTGACGAATGGTTGAATACTTCCTCAGGATAACTTTTGTTAACAGCGTAAAACGAAATACCATGTTCTTTACAAAAATTAACAGCGTCGTCTAATTTACTGCCATGGCGGTACGTCCATAAAATAAGCCGATGTCCCTTGTTTTGAAGCATTTTTAAAGTTTCAAAAGCAAAAAGCATCGGCTTTCCTATATTTGGATAAGCATCTTCAACTATGGTGCCGTCAAAATCGACAGCGATTATAAGTTGTTCGTTTAAATTCATTAAGATTATAGACTTGTTGTTTAAAACAAATGTACAATTTTAATTAAAGAATTTAAACTAAGGCATGCTGTGTCATTGCAGCTGGCTGCTTAACACCCATAAGTTTTAAAATGGTAGGAGCAACATCTCCTAAAATACCATCTTTAATAGATTTTAATTCATCATCTATTAAAATTACAGGAACCGGGTTGGTGGTGTGCGCTGTATTTGGCGTACCGTCTGGGTTAATCATCGTTTCACAGTTTCCGTGATCGGCAATTAAAATAGTGGTGTAACCGTTATCAAGCGCGGTTGTAACCACATCTTTAACACATTCGTCAACCGCTTCACAAGCTTTAATGGCAGCTTCCATAACACCGGTATGTCCAACCATATCGCCATTAGCAAAGTTTAAACAAACGAAATCTACATCGCCTTTTTGTAATTCAGGAACTAAGGCATCTCGTAATTCGTAAGCACTCATTTCCGGCTGTAAATCGTAAGTCGCTACTTTAGGGGAATTTCTTAAAATACGTGTTTCACCTTCAAATTCTTTTTCCTGACCACCAGAGAAGAAGAAGGTAACGTGCGGATATTTTTCAGTCTCAGCAATACGAATTTGCTTTTTACCATTCTTAGCTAAAACTTCACCTAAAGTTTCCGATAAATTGTCTTTGTTGAAGATGACGTTAACGTTTTTATAGGTGTCGTCATAATTAGTAAGCGTTACATAATGCAAGTTTAATTTGTGCATGTTTTGCTCGTGGAAATCGGTTTGCGATAAAGCTTCGGTTAACTCACGACCACGGTCGGTTCTAAAGTTAAAGAAGATTACCACATCACCATCTTTTATTTTTGTAACAGGCTCACCATCTGCACCAGTCATAATAATAGGCTTGATGAACTCATCGGTAATATCGTCGTTGTAATTTTTCTGAACCGTGTCGGTAACGTTAGTCGATTTCTCTCCAATGCTGTTAACCATGGCATCGTAAGCTAACTTAACACGCTCCCAACGCTTGTCTCTATCCATTGCATAATATCTGCCAGTAACTGTTGCTAACTTGGCATGCGATTTTTCAAGGTGAGATTCCAATTCGGTTAAAAAGCCAAATCCAGATTTAGGGTCTACATCACGACCATCGGTAAAGGCGTGGATGTAGGTGTGTTCTAAACCGTATTCGTCGGCAGCATCAATTAATCCGAATAAATGTTTAATATGCGAGTGTACACCACCATCACTTAACAGACCTAAAAAGTGAACGTCTTTATTGTTTGTTTTAGCATATTCGAAAGCATCAACCAACACTTTTTCGGTATTTAAGGTTTTGTTTTCAACAGCTAAATTAACTTTTACTAAATCTTGATATACAATGCGGCCTGCACCTAAATTCATGTGTCCAACCTCACTGTTTCCCATTTGGCCTTCAGGTAAACCTACATGTAAACCATCGGTACGTAAGGTGGCGTAAGGGTATTTTGTGTAAAGAGAATCTATGAAAGGAGTATTAGCATTGTCGATTGCAGAAACTTTAGGATCTGGAGAATTTCCCCAGCCATCAAGTATCATTAAGATAACTTTTTTGTTCATTATATGTGTCATTTTTTCAGCTATCAAATATACTGAAGTTTGTTAAAAAATGGATGGCAAAACCTTGTAAAAACATCTTGTTTTAGTGCTTTTTGAAGGATATTTAAAAAAAAGGACTTCCGTTAAAGAAATGTGAATGATATGTTAAAAAAGGAGAAAAGATTCATTTTGATGTAACATATGTTAATTCGTGTCGTCTATTTAATACATCAAAAAACGAAATCATTAATCAAATCAAAATTCTTTCATCATGAAAAAAACAATCATTCTTTCCGCTATTGCATTATGTTTATCAGTAGTAAGTGTAAATGCAAAAACTAATGAGTCTCATGTTTCTCCAAACAAAGTAAAAATTTATTTTAAAGTCAATTCATTCTGTGTGTCGATTGCTAAAGGCGATATCGTTACCGTGAAAAAATTAATTGCCAGAGGTGAAGATGTGAATCAAAAGTCTAACGGCATGACACCGGCGATGTATGCAGCAAAATATAACCGTGTGGAAATTTTACAACTGTTAATTGCTGAAGGCGCTGACTTAAAAGTAAAATGCGGTAAAGGCTATACAGCAAAAAAATATGCCGAATTGCATGGCGCGAAAGATGCTCAGCAAGTTATAGAAATGGCATTGTCGAAAAAATAATTATAACACTTAATTAGTTGAGTTAGTCACTTAAAAAATGCCCTGTGAAAACAGGGTTTTTTTATGCTTCATCATTTCTGTATTTTTCAATGGCTTCACGTATTTTTTCAATGCGATTATCGGGGTCGGGATGCGTGCTTTGAAATTCAGGAATGCGGTTTGGTCCGGCAGCTGCTTTTAAAATTGTCATTACGCCAATCATTTCTTCAGGATTATAGCCAGAATCCATCATAAATTTAACACCCAATTCGTCACTTTCCAATTCATCACTACGACCGTTGGTAAGTAGAGTGTTTTGACCTATGCCTCCAATGACATCGCCAATATCGGCACCTACCGATCCGGCTGTGGCCAGACCTTGCCAATATTCGGTTTCAGCAATACGTTCTGCGCTATGTCGGCCAAGCACATGACCAATTTCATGACCTAGAACACCGGCGAGCTGATCTTCATTTTCCAATTTAGAAAACAGAGCGTAAGTAATAAATATTTGTCCACCAGGTAAAGCAAAGGCGTTAATGGTGTTCTGGTCGTTAAGCAAATGAAATTCGTATTGATAGGGCGTTTCATTGGCAATGCTGTTTTTTACCAGTTTATTTCCCACATTATCTACCAAAGCCTGATATTGGTTGTTGGGGTGTAAACCTCCATATTGTTGCGCCATTTGCGGAGCACTTTGTAAACCTATGGCAATTTCTTTGTCGGCAGACATGGATATGGTTTGTTTTCTGCCGGTAAACGGATTCACCTCTTGTTGACTGCAGCGTTTTACAACAAAAAACAGGGCAATAGCCACACCTATAAGTAATCGGAATTTAAAATTTCTACTTCTCATGGTTTTAGGAAAATTGAAACTAATTAAAGTTACAAAAAAGTTGAAACATTACTCTAATGATTTATACATCACATAATGTAAGCCAATATCACCAATATTGAAGGGCTCTCCAATAATATTGAAGTTGTTTTTTTTGTAAAAGGGTATAGCAATTTCACGGGCGTTACACCAAACGATATTGGTCTTTTTCGCTTTTAAAAGAATATCACCATGTTGTACTAGCAGGTTGCCTAATCCTTTGCCTTGATATTCGGTTAGCACAGCCATGCCCCGTAACTGGTATTGCGAGGTTTCAGTTAATAAATTGGTTGAACTTTTAAAATACGATACCACACCAACAATTTGCTGGTTTATATAAATACCTAAATGAAATGTGGTGTTCAGGTTGTCTCCTTCAAAATTACAGGTTTCAATAGGTTTTCCGGGGCGCAAAACCGGATGTCTAACCGGAATGGTTTCTTGAGCTGAAATGATTTTTATTTCGTAATTAAAAATATCAGACATGTTTGTAAAATAATGTGATGAATTAAACTTAATCAAAAATATGAATTCGTCTATTAGTTAAAACGGAATTCTTTTAAATAGATTAATTATTCTAACCGTTTACAGGAATCGAGGATTTACAAGGAATTTTCGAATGAGTTTTCAATAGGGAAATCGGAATAAGCCAAATATAATTGATATTTGAAGCAGAAGATGAAATTTTTTTATCCAGCAAATTTATTCATAATCAACAGCTTATTTTTTTATTCGAAAAATTTTTAAAAAAGTTGTGTTTTTTTCTTGTAGAATACTCGAAGGTTTTTATATATTTGCAACCGCAATGCGGGAGTAGCTCAGTTGGTAGAGCGTCAGCCTTCCAAGCTGAATGTCGCCGGTTCGAACCCGGTCTCCCGCTCAAAAAAAAGTCTCATCGATGTGATGAGACTTTTTTATTTAAAATTTTATAAGGGAAGTTTGGTTTTTTAAGTGTTAATCGAAATTAAAAAGATAAAGCCCCTTAAATAGAAAAGCATCCAACTGGATGCTTTTCTTATTTTAATGAGTTTAATTCGGTTTCAGGGTCCACTTCGTAAGGTGTTTTGCCTTTTTCAAATATTCGGGCGGTTAAACTTCCTTTTAAAACAATAGAATCGCCATTGACATGTAACCAGCTGCCTTCGCGTAGACCAACAACAGGTTGTGGATTAAAACCATGAAATTCTTTAATTCGCGTTTCTCTGGTTTCTCCCATGTGTTTGCTGTTATTGTCCGGATCTAAATAATGTGGATTTAGATTGAACGGTACCAAAGCTAATGCGTTAAAGCTTGGCGGATATACTATAGGCATATCGTTTGTGGTTCTGATGGTTAAACCACAAATATTGCTTCCGGCACTGGTGCCTAAGTATGGCGTTCCGTTTTTCACTGCTTTCTGTACGGCTTCAATTAGGTTATTTCTGTATAATTGGTCTGTTAACACAAAAGTGTTACCGCCACCAGTAAAAATTGCCTGAGCATTAGCAACGGCTTCAACAGGATTTTCAAATTCGTGAATGCCATTTACGGTTTTATTAATTATAGCAAATGCTGTTTTAACAGTGTTAGTGTATTCATCATGCGAAATACCACCGGGTCTGGCATAGGGAATGAATAGAATGGAATCGGCGTTTTTGAAAAATGTCTTTAATTCGTCTAAAATATATTCTAAATATCCGCTGCCATGTACGGTTGAGGTACTGGCTATAATTATATTCTTCATCGATTGATAAGTGTTTTATAAGTGTTGTGAAATTTGCCTAAAAACAATTTAGTTTAGATCATATACATCTTAAGGCGTATTTCATTCTGATTATATTCAAGGCAAAACTACATAAAATATTCTGTTGGTTTTCGTAGTAGAATTCAAGCTAATGTCTTATTTTTAAGAATGAAATGTTATTTGGGGGCTGTTCGATGGATTCCAGAACAATTCTTTTAATGTTTCATTCATTTTTAAAGAACCATAATTTTCAACCCATGAAAAAATTTTTGTTTTTCCTTTTTATTGCTATAAGTTTTACTACTTCAGCTCAAGATTTTAAGCGCATTGAGGTGGAAGGGAAGATTATTGTAGAAAGTAATGATGTTTATGGTATTACCATTTTTAATGCATCGTCAAATAAAGTGGCTATTACCAATGAAAAAGGGGAGTTTAAACTGGATGTGCGTTTGCATGATCGCATAGAAGTAAGTGCCTTGCAGTTTGAAAATTTAAAGTTCGAAGTGAATGAAGCCATTATGGCATCTAGGCAAATGAAAATCTTTTTAATTGAAGAAATTAACAAGTTGGATGAAATTGTACTCTTGCCAAATAGTCTGTCGGGTGATTTGCAAACCGATATAGAAATGACACAAAATTTCACACCAAAGTTGGATGCATTATATTTTGGCATAAAGCATCAGGATGATTTCGATTTTCAGAGAGATAATAAAACACAGGTTGATAATATTGCTACACCTACACAGCATATTACTATGATTAATGGACTTAATATTGTTAATGTAGTCGATCAGTTATTATTGCCTTTATTCCGTTCGAAAACGCCAGAAAAAGCAGAGAAAGGTATTCCCGAAGTGCCTTTAAAAGCTGTTAAATACTATTTTAGTTCGACTTTCTTAACCGATAATTTTGGTATTCCAGAGCATCGCGTTGAAGAGTTTATTCATTATGTACAAGCCAGTGATTTCGATTATTCGTTGCTGAGTTATGGTAAGGAAATGGAATTTTTAGAGCATCTTCATGATAAAAGTGTGGAATTTCTAAACGCGAAATAGCCCTAATTTTCTTTTTAACAAAAGTTTAAATCCGTTTTTTAATTTATTTAAGAGATGATAGGCGTTATTTATGCTTTTAAACAAACCAATGCCAATCATTCAAAAGTTTATTGTTCTAAGTTTTATACTCTCATCTTTTTTGAGTTTTTCACAAGTTGTGGAAATCTCAGGTGTGGTGAATAGTTTGGTTGAGGTTGAAAATATTCATGTGCTTAATAAAGCAGAACAGGATTTTACCATAACCAATGCTAAGGGAGAGTTTAAAATAAAAGCTAAACTGAATGATACGATTCGGTTTTCATCATTGGTTCATCAATCAAAATATGTTATTGTCGATAAGAACATTATGTTGTTTAAGGCGATGCGGGTGATGTTGGAAGAACAGGTAAATGAATTAGATGAAGTTGTTGTAGGTAAGGTGTTGACAGGAAATTTATTTTTAGATATTAACAGTGTTGATAGTAAAGCGCCGATTAATTTCTTCGATGTTGGTATTCCTGGCTATACCGGTAGAATTAAAACACAAAGCGAACGCCGATTGAGTCAAGCATCAGATTTAAATCCTACAGCAGGAGGCTCTCTTGGCGGTTTAGGAGGTTCTGTTTCGGGGGATGCTCTAATTAACGCCATTACCGGACGTACCAAAATGTTGAAAAAGCGTGTTGCACATGAAGAAAGTGAGGCTTTGATGCGAAATATTAAAGCTCGTTTGGCAGCCGATTTTTTTAGGTCGAATCCGTTAGAAGAAGAATTTAGAATGGAGTTTTTATATTTCTGTGCCGACGATCCTAATTTTGTTAAACGCTGTAAGAACCAAACCGATTTTAATATCCTGTTATTTTTACGAAGCAAGTACCAGGATTATATGCGAAATAGAAGTGAAACCAAAAACTAATCTATTTTGGTACAGGTTTTGAAATCAATTTAATATGTACTTTCGTAATTTATTAAAATATTAAATACATAAATGAAATTTTTAAAATTATCACTTCTGGTCTTAGCTTTTTCACTTTCTGCATTTACGGCGGATCATAAGTATTATATAAGTGTAACTCAAATAGATTATGTAGAAGATAAGCAGTCTGTGCAAATTATTTCCAGAATTTTTATTGATGATTTTGAGAAGTTACTCAGAGAACGTTACGATGAAAATATAACACTTGCAGGACAAGAAGAATCAGCTTCGGTGGACGTTTACATGGACAAATACCTTAAAGAAAAGTTGATGATTAAAATCAACGGCAAGCCTGAAAATTTGAAATTTATAGGCAAAGCTTACGACGTAGATATTGTAAAATGCTACTTAGAGATTGAAAAGGTAAAACACATAGAGTCTATAGAAATAAGCAATGAAGTGTTATTCGATGTCTTCAGTGAACAACAGAATATTGTTAAGACGAATATTAATTCCAAACAAAAAAGCGTCATACTATTTCCACAAAAGTCTAATGTATTGTTAAAATTTAACTAAATAATTGTTGTTTATTTTATTATTCATTGCAGTTTGGCGTTTTTTGTGATAATCATTTAATGATTTTTTAACGCAACTAAGATTCATTTAAAAATTAACATTAATCACATGGTGAGAATTAAGTATTATTTACTATCTGTGTTTTTTGTTTCGGCTGCAGCTTTTGCGCAGGATCAAGAAAAACAGGACATTAAAAAGGGGCATACAAATACCAATAAGTTCAGACAGTTGTATGACGAGTTTTCAACGCCCAATATGTATAGAGCTGCATCAGGAGCTCCAGGAACGGCATACTACCAACAGCAGGCCGATTATAAAATGGATATCGTTTTAGACGATAAAAATCAGAAGATTTCTGGATATGAAACTGTAACTTATACTAACAATTCACCAGACGATTTAAAATATTTATGGGTTCAGTTAGACCAGAATATGAGAGCCAAAGATTCTAAAACACCGCTAATTGAAGCAAGTGGGGTGTCTGAGGTGTTTCGTCCATCTCAGTTTGTGTCTCAATTTATGAAAGACCCGTTTGATGGCGGTTTCAATATTCAGGAAGTTAGCGATACCAGTGGGAAACCGTTAACTTACATGATTAACAGAACCATGATGCGTATTGAGTTGCCTGAGGTTTTAAAATCGGGTGGTAAATTTTCATTCAACGTAAAATGGTGGTACAACATTAACGATCACGTTGATGGTCGTGGACGTTCAGGATACGAGTTTTTCCCAAAAGATGGAAACAGAACTTATATTATCGCGCAATTCTTCCCAAGAATGGCGGTGTATAACGATGTTGAAGGTTGGCAAAATACACAGTTCTGGGGACGTGAGGAGTTTGCTTTACCATTCGGAAATTACGAAGTAAACATTACCGTACCTGCAGATCATATTTTAGATGGAACTGGTCGATTAATGAATCGTAAAGAGGTATTCACCAAACAGATGATGGAGCGTTACGAGCAGGCTAAAAAGTCGTACGACAAGCCTGTTGTAATTGTAACACAGGAAGAAGCTACTGCAAAAGAAAGTCAGTTTGCTGAAACGACAAAAACTTGGAAGTTAAAAGCTGAAAACGTTCGTGATTTTGCTTTTGCAACCTCAAGAAAATATATCTGGGATATGATGGCCGTTAAAATTGGCGGAAAAGACGTTATGGCGGTATCATTATATGCTAAAGAAGGAAACCCGTTATGGGGTGATTGGTCGACTAAAGTGGTAGCAAGTACTTTAGAGTCTTATTCAAGAATGACGTTTGATTATCCGTATCATAAAGCGATTTCTGTTCATGCAAAAGAGCAAGGTATGGAATACCCAATGATTTGTTGGAACTATGGGCGTCCTGACGAAGATGGAAGTTATAGTGATCGTGTAAAATATGGGATGATGGGCGTTATTATCCATGAAGTTGGACATAACTTTTTCCCAATGATTGTGAATAGCGATGAGCGTCAATGGACATGGATGGACGAAGGATTAAATACTTTTGTACAGTATGTAGCCGAGCAGGATTTCGGTAAAAAACATCCTGAAGCATTATCAGCTGGTCATGACAATTTTCCATCAGATCGCGGACCTGCAAAAATGATTGTGCCTTACATGGGCGGTGATCAAAATTTCATTGCGCCTATCATGAGTAAAGGTCTTAACGTATATCAGTTTGGTAACAATGCTTACGGAAAACCGGCAACGGCCTTAAATATTTTAAGAGAAACCGTAATGGGACCAGAGTTATTCGATTATTCATTTAGAGAATATGCACGTCGTTGGATGTTTAAGCACCCAACTCCTGAAGATTTCTTTAGAACCATGGAAGATGCTTCAGCATTCGATTTAGACTGGTATTGGAGAGGTTGGTTCTATACTACCGATTGGGTAGATATAGGAATTAAAGATGTTAAAAAATACTATGTATCTTCAAAACCGAATAAATATATTAAAGATTACATGGCAAAAGTTGGTAGATCGTTAGATAACTTAGTGCCATTAGTATTTATGGTTGAAGAAGGTAGCGAAGATTACAGTGACGATTTAAAATCTGGTACTGTAGTAGAGAATTCAACGCCACTTAAAGAATATTTAATGGATAACTTCACACCTGAAGAACGTAAACAAATCAAAGAGCCTAAATACTTTTATAATATTACTTTCGAAAAACCAGGAGGGTTAGTGATGCCAATTATTGCGAAGTATACGTATGCCGATGGGACTTCTGAAACCGTTACTTATCCGGCGCAAATCTGGAGACTTAACGATAACGAAGTAAGTAAAGCCATTGCTTCCGATAAAGAAATCGTTAGCATTGAAATCGATCCGAAAGAAGAAACTGCCGATGTAGATACTACAAATAATATCTGGCCAAAACAGGAAGTTAAAAGTGAATTTGATCAGTTTAAACAACAGATAAAATCATAAATCATAAGAAAAGCCAACGCGAAAGTGTTGGCTTTCTTTTTTTAACGAAACTCTTAACATATTTTCCTTCTATAATATTTTTTAATCTGCTTAACAACTCACTATATTTGTATCGTGATACTACAAACAACATTTTTATTCATAAGCGGAGCAGAGATAGCATTCATCTTATTTATTGCTATCATGGTTTTTGGTGCTGATAAGCTACCAGAGATTGCTCGTGGTTTAGGGAAAGGTATGCGTACCATAAAAAATGCCACTAACGATATAAAGCATGAAATCACTAAAAGTGCCGAAAGTAATGGTATCGACACTTCCTTTGTAACCGATATTAAAAAAGAAATCGACAGCGTTAAAGACGATGTTGAAGATTTCGCGGGTTCGGTAAAACGTAATAATCGATAAAGTTTACTGAGTGTTCTTATTAATTTGTTCAGTTTTATTTTAGAACTATTTGCTTTTTTCGAATTGATTACTAAAATTTTAGAGGTATAACATTAGCATTAGTTTATTTCGGTTTTTTCTTTTAAAATATTACATTAGGGTAACAAAAACATATGCTTACCTTTTTCTATATATTATCGGGCTTCTGTATTCTGGTATCACTGCTTCCTTTAAGTAGAAATCAACATTGGTTGGTTAGAGGTATTGACTTTATGAAATTCCATTTGTTTATTTTTATATGTTTAACCATAATTTTTGGAATGTTCTTATTAGGAAAATCTCAATATGTAGCATTATGTGTTTTCCTTTTGGTTTGTGTTAACAGTTATCATATCATTAGTTTCTTGCCATATACTACATTTTATAACATACATAAACCGAAACATCAGCAAAAGTCAAAACCTATTTCAATTGTTACGTTTAACGTATATCAGTTTAACAAGAATTATCAAGGTTTAACAGCTTTGATTAGAGAAGTTAATCCAGATATACTTTTAACTATGGAATCGGATATAGCATGGGAGCAAGGAATGAAGTCAATAGAAAAAGTGTACGAGAATCATCATAAAATTCCGTTATCAAATACCTATGGTATGCATTTTTACACGCATTTAAAGGTAGTTGAAATTAAAACCAATTTTTTTGTATCTGATGATATTCCAAGTATTGAAGCCTTGCTTGAGACTAATGACGGTTATCGGTTTTATTTTTTTGGAGTACATCCACCTCCACCAAGTCCCACGGAGGAACCTACCTCGAAAGAACGTGATGGCGAACTTATGAGTGTTGCAAAGCGAATCAGGCAATTGCAGGGTTCGGTAATTGTATCGGGCGATTTTAATCAAGTGACTTGGGGGTATACAAATCGGTTATTCCAAAAAGCATCTCAGCTTATCGATACACGAGTAGGGCGCGGATTTGTTTCTACCTTTCATGCCAGATACAAATGGTTTAGAATTCCTTTAGATCAAATTTTCCACTCACCAGATATTATTGTTTTTTCGTTTAAGACCTTACAAAATATAGGCTCCGATCATTTGCCTTTGTATTGTGAGTTTTCGGTAACCACTAATAAAAGAGTGTTAAAGGATAACAACTTAGAACAAATAGATAATGCCGAAAGAGCCGAGATGAATACTATGATTAAAGAAGGAAAAGAAGAAACAGGCGATAGACAATTTACTTAATAAAGAATTATTTTTTTCTGCTAATGGTTAACCCATCTCTTATGGGTAATAAAACCGTTTCAACTCTGGGGTCTTCTTTTAAAAGCGTATTATATTCTAAAACAATTTTAGTCGAATGGTCTTTCGGGTCTAATGGTTCTACCACTTTGCCGTGCCATAACACATTATCAGAAATGATAATCCCACCCGGATTTAATTTCTCAATTATTAGATGAAAATAATTCACATAATTAGGTTTGTCGGCATCAATAAAAACCAGATCGAAGGTTTTATCAAGCGTTGGAATAATATCTATAGCACTTCCTAAATGTTGAATAATTTGATGGCCGTACACCGATCTATCAAAATATTTACGCTGAAAATCTACCAGTTCTTCATTCACATCAATAGTATGAACTTCACCGTCTTTTTGGATGCCTTCCGCCAGACACAACGTCGCATAACCGGTAAATGTGCCTAATTCTAAAATGTATTTAGGGCGCACCAGTTTTGAAATCATACTTAGTACACGACCTTGGTAAGGGCCGCTAAGCATAATGGGTTGCAATATTTTTTGGTAGGTTTCACGAGTGAGTTGTTGCAATAATTCCGGTTCGTTTTCAGAATGGGCAACGACGTAATCATCTAAATCTTCAGGTAAAAAATACATATGGGTGTGCTTTTAAAACAGATTGCAAAAATAGGATATTTTAAATGAAAATGCAGTTTAATAACCGTATTTGCAGTTCGCCCGAATATCCTTTTTATTTCTGTACCTGTAAGTTTTCTTTGATGCAGAAATATTTAAATTTACTACCATGAAGAAACTTATCGTACTACTCGTTATCATGATAGCGATTCCTTTAATTATTGTTGAAGATTCCTATAAAAATTATGAGTATTGGTATAATAATTATCCAGACTTACCCAAAGACGACAAATGGGAGTTTTTTAAGCAAAGAGTTTTTGGTACATGGGGTAAAACTCCAATGCATGTTAATAAATACGAGGGACCTATTTTATATGAATTGTATGGGGCTTCAAAGCAAGACAGTTTGGCGTTTAATGAGATGATAGGTGAACTGAAGGAATTAATACCTAATAAATATATAGGTGGTTTTAAAGTTTACACTGGTTTTGATTTGTTATCTGATAGTTTAAAAGAAAGTACTATTATGGTAAAGGAATTTAAGTTGAAAGATTTAAAAACGATAGCCATACCAATTCATTTTACTAAAGATTCAATTGATCCTAAAGGCACAGTTGTAGCTAAATCATCAGGTTTAAGTTTAGTAAGTTTTCGATCTATAGCCAACCCTCTTAAAATTATTTCGGGTTATACAAAATCTGAAATGTTTTTTCGTTTTCCAAAGAAAGCTACTATAATTGAACGAAAAGAATCCATTCAAAAGGAATTTATTCGATTAATAACCTGTGCTTCTTTTTTCGATGGTAGTATAAAAGATACTAAAATAGATGTAGAAAGTTCAATGTTAAATAGTAGAGAAGATAAAAACAATGGGAATCAATTTACTGAGTTTGATAGGTTTTTAGTGCAAAAATTATATTCGCCAGATTTAGAAAAGGAATTTTCGGATTATATGTATAAAACTTATCCTTGGCGACATGCAAATAATTATTTAAATAAAGAAAAAACAAAGATTTTTGCCGTTTGGAGTGTTGTGCTACTTACTATTGTGTTAACATGGATTGGTTTTGGTTTGTTGTACAAAAAGGACTTAAAATATCTTTTTTTAAGCTATTTTTTACCCGTGTTGTTTTTTATGTTAATTATACTTTATGGATATAAGTTATACAATTATTTAACTAAACCGTATGATTTTGAGCATTTGCCACAATATATTGGTATTCATATTATTTTTGCAATAATAGCTTCTATTGTATCCTTGTTTTTGATGATGTTTGATAAAAATGTCTTAATCGACAAGACTAATTTTACGAAACAATTTGTTTTAAAAGAGTTGTCGACTTTTATAATAGCTCTGAGTCCTGTTATTGCTTTCTTTTTATTAGAAAACAACCCAAATAGTTCTTGGTTAAAATTAAATCCACTTTTATTAGTTGTTTTTGCCTTTACTGTTGGAAGAGGCCTCCTAATCTACCTAAATCACTTCTCTGAAAACTTAGTCAAACAAAAAGATTTAGAGTTAACTAAGTTAAGGGAACTCAATGCAAACGCTCAGGTAAAATTATTACACTCGCAAATCAATCCGCATTTTTTATACAATGCATTAAACTCTATTGCCGGATTGGCAACCGTAGATGGTGAAAAAACCGAACACATGGCCTTAGCGCTTTCCGATTTGTTTAAATATACCATAAACCGAAAAGGTGAAAAGTTTAGCACCATTAAAGACGAACTAGAAATGGTTAATAATTATCTGGAAGTGGAGCAAATTCGGTTTGGTGACCGACTTCAATTCAAAATTGAATGCGACGAAAGTTTAAAAGGTTTTGAAATACCTCGATTTTTGATTCAACCTTTAATTGAAAATGCCGTAAAACATGGCGCATCTAAAGTTCAGAAAAAGGCTTGCATTGGTTTGTCCATAAAAAAAGAAAATCATCAAATCATTATAAAAGCAACTGATAATGGCCCCGAATTTCCAGAAGGATTGGTTAGTGGTCATGGCTTGCAATCGGTTTACGATTTGCTGGAACTCAGTTATGGCAATAAAGCCCAGTTAAGTTGGAGTAATACTCCGGAAAAGCACATTAGCATAACCATTAAACAAAAGGATTTAAATGATGAATAGCATGTTTAGAACCATAATTATAGACGACGAACCACCAGCAAGAATCCGTTTACAAAAGCTGTTATCAAATTTTTCAAACGTTATTGAAATTATAGCCGAAGCCCAATCGGGGGTAGAAGCGCAGGAGCTTATCAATACTTTAAAGCCAGATTTAATTTTTTTAGACATTGAAATGCCGGGGTTGACAGGTTTTGAACTCTTAAAAAATCTTGCGCATATGCCTATGGTGGTTTTTTGTACGGCTTACGACCAGTATTCGCTTCAGGCGTTTGAAACCAATAGTGTCGATTATTTGGTAAAACCAGTGCGTCTGGAACGTCTGGAAAAAACTATTGAAAAATTAAAACGGTTTAGAACAACCCCATATGAAACACATCAACTTTTAGACTTGGTTAAAACTTTAACCGAAAAGAAAGATGAAAAAGTCATGACGTCTATATCTGTTAAAAAGGATGATAAATTAGTGTTTATAAAACTTGAAGATGTCACGTATTTCGAATCCGATGAGCGCTATGTGTTCGTCTATAACTCTAAAGGGAAATTTCTAATAGAGCAGTCTTTGTCTAAACTGGAAGAAAAATTACCTGATTATTTTTTACGTGTTCATCGTAGTATCATCATCAACACCGAATATGTTGAAGAAATTCAAAAGTATTTTAACAGTCGATATAGTATAAAACTTAACAATAAAGGTATAACCCAAGTCACTTCAGGACGAAGTTATTTGCAGGTTATAAAGGATTGGATTGAGGTGTAAAACAAAAGGCTGGTTTATCCAGCCTTTTATGTCAATATTCTATCAATTAATTTTTGTTTAGCGATTTCATCATCACCATGCAACCATTGAATTACATTATTTTGCCAGATGGCATCACGGTCGTTTTCGTTAATGATTTTCCGTTCAATAGCTAAATCTAAAATTTTTCCGGGGTAAGAGGATTGTTTAATACTTTCCATTTCTCCTAACGGATACGGGTCATCTAAACCCATAAGTACCTGCTTGACGCCTTGGTTTTTAATAAGTAATTCTAGAGAACCGGTATCGTGTACCAAAGTATCGAAAAAGATGTTTTTATGGCCTACAGCTTTCCTTGGGTGATGTTTCCCTTCAAATAAGTCTGGTCTGCCGTCAAATCCTTGAATGCGACGTCCGAGGTTAATTTGGGCTAACTGTCCGCCATGAGCAAAACAGGTACGCATATTCGGGTATTTTTCCTGATAGCCGTTTAAGGTTAAAAAATGATAAGCGTCGGCACATTGGGCCAGCATCCAGATGAGGTGAAAACGCCAGGAGGTGTTTTCCAGTTTTATAAACTTTTCGCCATCGTAGGGGTGAATTTCTACCGCCAGATTGTATTTGTTGGCCAGCTCAAAAATAGGTTCGTTTTCTTCATCAAAAATACAGCGCCATGTTCCAATGGTATCCATATAATGGGTTGGTAAGCATAACAAACTCATGCCATTTTCTTCCACGCAACGCTCCATTTCCCAGCAGGCACTGCGAACAAATCCAGGGTGAACCACAAATCCGCAGGTAAATTTACTAGGGTATTGCTGCTGAATACGGGCGTTAAAATCGTTTTGAAAACGTAGGGCCTGTTTCATTTCTTCAACTCGCAACCCATTACCATAGAGCTGAGACAAGTTTAAAACCACAGCGTGATCAATTTTAAAACGCTCCATCCACTCCAGTTTTTCATGCAGGAAGAAACTGGAATCGGTTACCGGACGTTTCCAATCTTTTTGCAGCATAAATTTCCGGTCTTTATCGACCCAGAAAATGCCTTTTTCACGCATAAAATCCGGAATTTCTTCCGGGTAGGGTAAAAGGTGCGAGTGTCCGTTTATGCGAAGTTTACGTTGTTCCATAAGTGTTATTCTGGATTTACTTCAGAATATAAAATCATTTTGTCATTCTGAGCTTATTTCAGAATTTATAATTAATCTTCAATTTTTACTTTTTTAGGCGGTTCCATGGTAGCTCCGCAATTCTGGCAAGTACGTTTTTCGAGGTCGCTGTAATACTTATCAAAGATTTTAGGCATATCAATTTCAATATTCTCTAGAGCAAAATCTTCTTCATATAGTTTGGTGGTACACGATTCGCAAAACCAGAGTAAGGCATCTTTCATGCCTTCTGGTCGTTTGTATTCAATAACCAAACCAACTGTATTGGCACCACGCTGTGGCGAATGCGGTACTTTGGGCGGAAGTAAATAAATGTCACCTTCCTTAATATGCACATCTTTAGGTTCACCGTTGTCAATAATTTTCAAAACAATATCACCTTCCACCTGATAGAAAAATTCAGGCGTTTCGTTATAATGGTAATCTTTTCTGCTGTTCGGTCCGCCAACAACCATCACGATAAAATCACCATCTTTCCAAACTACTTTATTGCCAACCGGCGGTTTTAAAAGGTGTCGGTTTTCTTCAATCCAGGCTTTAAAATTCAAAGGAGAAACTAATTTACTCATGGTTTTATATTTTGGGCGTGCCCCTTCGGGTCAGGTTTTTCGCGCTACATGGTAGCTTGCTTTAATCCTTCACGCAATAATTCTTTTCTAAAGTTACAAACTTTTTGTGCGTCCGCCATCAACAGGAATGTTAATTCCGTTAATATAACTGGCCGCTTCACTAGCTAAAAACACGATGGCATTAGCTGTTTCTTCAGGTTTTGCAAAGCGTTTGGCAGGGGTATAATTTTTCATGATTTCCGCCATATCTTCAAACGAACGATCTTCGTTTTTGGCCTTAATCTGAATAATTTCGTGAAGTCTTTCGGTTTCGGTAAATCCCGGCAAGATATTGTTTACCGTAATTCCAAAAGCAGCGACTTCGGTAGCCAGTGTTTTGCTCCAGTTGCCTACAGCGCCTCTTATGGTATTGCTTACGCCAAGTCCGGGAATAGGTTCTTTAACCGATGTAGAAATGATGTTTACAATGCGCCCAAAACCTTGGTCTTTCATGAATGGAATGGTAGATTGTGCAAGCACATGATTACATTTTAAATGCTGAACAAAAGCATTGTCGAATTCATCCAGACTCGCATTAATAATTTCACCACTTCGTGGCCCTCCGGTATTGTTTACAAGAATGTGAAAGCCGTGGTGTTTTTCAATGTACTTAATCACTTGTTCCTGCAAATCTCTTGGGTTTGAGAAATCGGCAACAATAAAATCGTGTCTATCACTATTGGGTAATTCGGTTATTACTTGTTTAAGCTTGTCTCGGTTTCTGGCGACTAAAGTCACAATGGCACCTTCTTCGGCTAATGCTATAGCAGTTGCTTTGCCAATTCCAGCGGTGCTGCCACAAACTAAAGCGTATTTGTTTTTTAGGTTTAAATTCATAGGCTTTCCTGCTAAAACAGGAATCTTTTAAAATTAATTATTTAGTTTATTTAGATGCTGAAACAAGTTCAGGATGACACTTTGTATCAGTATTTTATACATACATTTTTAGTTTCGGTAAAAAATCGCAAAACGTCAAAACCACCTTCACGACCAATACCGGAAGCTTTTACACCTCCAAAGGGTGTTCTTAAATCACGAAGCATCCAGGTGTTCACCCAAACAATTCCAGCTTGAATTTGATTACTTAAACGCATGGTTCGTTTTAAATCGTTAGTCCACAAGGTAGCCGATAAACCGTACTTTACCTGGTTTGCCATTTGTAGAACGTTATCTTCAGTATCAAACGGCATAAGGGTAACAACAGGTCCAAAAATTTCTTCCTGATTGAGTTGGCAATCATTACTTTGAACTTCAATAATAGTTGGTTCCAGATAATACCCATTTTCACTTTCTTTAACAGTAATTTTATGGCCACCCAATAGAACGGTATGTTCTTTTTTTGCAATATCGATATAACTCAATACTTTTTCAAGATGTTCTTTTGAAACTAGGGCTCCAATATCGGTATCGATGTTTGATGGGTGTCCTACTTTAAGTTGTTTTACTTTGGTTATAAAATCAGTTTTAAATTGTTTGTAAATGGAATTCTCTACAAAAATGCGACTTCCGCATAGACAAATCTGTCCCTGATTGGCAAACGACGACCTCACTGTTGTTTCCAGCATGTCATCATAATCACAGTCAGCAAAGATGATATTCGGATTTTTCCCACCCAGTTCTAAGGATAACTTTTTAAACAAAGGAGCTGCAGTTTTTGCAATATGTGCCCCTGTTTTTGTGCCTCCAGTGAAGGAAATAGCTTTAATATCAGGATGTTCAATAATAGCTTGCCCAGTAGTAGAACCTAACCCATGAACAATGTTTAAAACGCCTTTTGGTAAACCAGCTTCATTACAAATGTCTCCCAGTAAATAGGCGGTTACAGGTGTAATTTCACTAGGTTTGGCAACCACACAATTACCAGCGGCTATGGCAGGAGCAATTTTCCATGTGAATAAATACAGAGGAAGATTCCATGGCGAAATACACCCGACCACACCAAGAGGTTGTCTCAGCGTGTAGTTTACAGCATCAAGACCAACACTCTGGTGGCTTTCACTTGAAAATTGTGTGATGGCATGCGCAAAAAAGCGAAAATTACTTGCTGCTCGTGGAATATCAACAGTTTTTGCTAAGTTAATAGGCTTACCATTGTCTTTACTTTCAATTTCCGCAAGGCGATCTAAACTAGCTTCAATGAGTTCTGAAATTCTTATTAAAATACGGCTACGTTCCTCTAAAGTAGTTTGTGACCAACTAGGAAACGCCGATTGTGCCGCGATGTATGCATTGTCGACATCTTCTTTAGATGAATTTGGTAAACTGCCATAAATTTCACCATTTGCAGGGCAGTAATTGTTTAGCCATTTATTTAACAATGGATCGTGAAAATTACCGTTTATGTAGTTTTGAACCTTAAGCATTTACTGTTTTTTATAAGCTATCACTTTTATTTCAACAACTAAATCGGGGTGAGGTAATTGATGTACAGCAACCGTTGTTCTGGTTGGTCCGGTTTCCTTATCGAAAAATTCAGCGTAAGCTTTGTTGTAGCCAGCAAAATCATTCATATTGACTAAAAATGTTGTTACGTCAACTACATCCTGAAGTGTAGCACCTTCTTTTGCTAAATTTTTTTCAATGTTTTTTATAACCTCACGAGTTTGAACTTCAATGTTTAAGTGCTTTGTGCCCATGTTGTCAACAATATCAACGCCAGCAATGGAATTATTAGGGCGTCGGGAACTGGTGCCAGAAACAAAAATGAAATCGCCCACGCGTTTGGTATGCGGATAGGCACCTCGGGGTGTTACTTGTTCGTTACTCATAGTTTTGTTTTTAGTGATGCATGTTTTTTGCAACACGGTCTTCTTCCAGAATATTTTCAGTTTCAGTCTGAACTTTTTTTAAGGTGTTCTCAAGCCAGTTTTTATTATCTAGTTTAAGGGGTGTTTCTATGTCTCCATCAGCAAGCATATTTAAAATCGCCTTGTCTTGTGCACGTCCTTTTAGCATGGCTTCACGATAGCCCATATTTTCATTAAAAGTTACTAAGGCATATTTTGAAGCGTAGCTATTCGGGAAATTTTTTTCGAAAGCCATTTCTAAGTTACGTTTTTCTCGGAAAATAGCATTGTTAACATGACCTTTCATTTCGTGAAAATTATCTATAGCTAAATCGGCAATCGCATCGGTGTCTTTTTTACGTGTTTTTTCAAAAGCTTTAAACAGACTTTCCCAGTCTTCATAATCTTGGTCCAACAATTTATCAAATTCAGTGACATCTTCAAAAGAAGCATTCATTCCTTGTCCGTAAAACGGAACGATGGCATGCGCAGCGTCACCTAGCAATAAGGTGTTGCCTTTATAATGCCAAGGTGAACATTTTACAGTACCTAAAGGCGATGTGGGATTTTTAAAAAAATCGTCTGCCAGATTTGGCATTAATTCCAGAGCATCTTTAAAGTAAGTTGAAAAGAATTCAATAACCCGGTCTTTGGTCGTTAGATTGTTAAAATTATACTCACCATCGTCATAACTTAGAAATAGGGTGACGGTAAAACTACCATCTAAATTAGGTAATGCGATAAGCATAAACGAATCGCGTCCCCAAATGTGTAAAGCGTTTTTGAAGGTTTTGTATGCCCCATTTTTAGTGGGGAGAATGCTTAGTTCTTTGTAGCCATGGGTTAGATAATCTTGTGAAAAACTGAATAAAAATTTCTTTCCCAGATAATAGCTTTTTCGAAGTACAGAGCCAGCACCATCTGTCCCAATAATAACATCGGCTTGCTTTGAAAACTCCGTTTTGTCTTCATATTTATAAAAATAAGAGGTGTTATTTTCGAAATCTACGGAAGCGCATTTATGGTTAAACTTAATACTAACATTTTCTAAACTTTCGGCTTCATCTAAAAGAAGTGCGTTTAAATCGGTTCGGGAAATGGAGTTGATGTATTCGTGCTTCTTTCCGCTATATGGTGATAATAGGGTATTGCCTTCCATACCATGTAACATGCGACCATGCATAGGAATACAAAGCGGTTCGACTTTATGTTGAATACCCACCAGATTCATGGCTTTAATACCTCGGTTTGAAAACGCCAGATTTATGGAACGTCCGGCACTGATATCAACTTTTCTAAGGTCGGGACGTTTTTCAAAAACTTCAACATTAAAACCA
The DNA here is from genome assembly GCF_014596935.1 of Aestuariibaculum suncheonense. Classification (GTDB taxonomy): domain Bacteria; phylum Bacteroidota; class Bacteroidia; order Flavobacteriales; family Flavobacteriaceae; genus Aestuariibaculum; species Aestuariibaculum suncheonense. The sequence continues at coordinate 152,135 of NZ_JACVXC010000005.1, forward strand.
CGTTGCCCAAGACGTAAGGCAAGTAACGAACCACAAAGTCCGGCACCAATAATTTGTATGGTTTGGTTGTTATTCATTCAAAATACTTTTTAAAATTTCAACCATGCGATATACGTCTTCAAAGGAATTATAAAAAGGTGTTGGCGCACAACGAATAACATCGGGTTCACGCCAGTCACAAATAATACCAGCTTCTGTTAACTTATTATGTAATGTTCTATCTGCATTTTTAACCTGAATCGATAACTGGCAACCACGTTCTTTACTGTTTTTAGGCGTGATGATTTTAATATGTTGGTTATTTAGCTCATTGATTAAAAATTCAAAATAGCCGGTAAGTTTTTTTGACTTTTCGGTAAGTTTCTCAATACCAACTTCATTAAATAAATCTAACGATGCACGAATGGCAGCCATGGAAAGAATAGGCGGATTACTTAATTGCCAGCCTTCGGCACCCGGTAGTTGGTCAAATTCATCACGCATATTAAAACGTGTTTGCTTATTATGGCTCCACCATCCTGTAAATCGGTTTAAACTTTTGTTGTAAGCATGACGTTCATGAACAAAGGCTCCGGCTAAACTTCCAGGGCCTGAGTTTAAATATTTATAGGTACACCATACGGCAAAATCGGCTCCTGAATCATGTAAATTTAGTTGTACATTTCCTGCGCCATGGGCACAGTCAAAACCAACCATACAACCGTGTTGATGTCCGAGTTTAGTTATACGCTGTAAATCGAAACATTGTCCGGTATAGTAATTTACACCACCAACCATAATGAGCGCAATCTCATCACCATGTTTTTCTAAAATAGCTTCCAAATCTTCATAACGTAACAATTCTTCGCCTTCTCTTGCTTTCCAGAGGATAATGCCGTCTTTGTCGTCAAATCCATGATGACGTAATTGCGATTCTACGGCATATTTATCTGAAGGGAATGCATCGGCTTCTATTAAAATTTTATAGCGTTCAGGTGTTGGTTGGTAAAAGGACACCATCATAAAGTGCAGATTAGCCGTGAGGGTATTCATAACCACGACTTCGATAGGTTTTGCGCCAACGACATTAGCCATACTTTCAGTAAGGAATTCATGGTAAGGTAACCAAGGATGTCTGGCTTCAGTATGACCTTCAACACCTAAATTAGCCCAGTCTTCCAATTCCTGATTAACATAAGATTTGGTGATTTTTGGCTGTAAGCCTAAGGAATTTCCGCAGAGATAAATTAAATCATTTCCCTTATTATCCTTTGGAATATGAAACTGATTACGGTATGGTGCTAAAACATCGTTTTGATCTAATGTTTTAGCAAAATCGAGTCCTAATTTATAATCGAACAAAATATTTTCCTTTGAGTTTTTGTAAAAGTTAATTCTCCTAAATTTAGGAATAAAGTTGCTAAAGTCGTTTAAATTCAACTTGTAAATTTTGTATATTTAATGAAACACATTAGTTATGAGCAAGATAAAAGAATATACAAATGGAGAAGTGACGATTGTCTGGAAACCTGAAAAATGTATTCATTCGGGTATCTGTGCCAAAGGTTTACCACGGGTGTTTCAGCCAATGGTACGCCCTTGGATAAATATTGATGCTGCAGAAACAGAGGCTTTGGTGAATCAGGTGAAGGCTTGTCCATCGGGAGCTTTAAGTTATTACATGAATGATAAAACAGATAAAACGGCTGAAATTTTGGAAACTCAGGTTGAGGTTTTAGAAAATGGTCCATTATTGATTTACGGCACTTTGCATATTACACATAAGGATGGAAGCAAAGAAGAGAAGAATAGAACGACGGCCTTTTGCAGGTGTGGGCATTCGAATAATAAACCATTTTGTGATGGTTCGCACGCCAAAGAAAATTTTAAAGGATAAAAAAGAGAAAGCGCTTCAACTATATAATTGAAGCGCTTTAAATATATAGAGACGCATACGCGGAATATTTTTTTAAACTGTTTTAAAATATATACGCTTTTAAAATGATTTTGGATGATAGCTTTTTTAGAAAATTTAATGCTTTTCTTTGAGTAATTCCGGGAATTTAGCTTTAAAACGATTCAACCTCGGAATCGATACATTACGCACGTAAGGATTGTTAGGGTGCAGACGTTCGTAATTTTGGTGGTAATCTTCTGCCTTCCAGAATTTTTGAAACGGATAAATTTCAGCAGCTATTTTAGCATTAAGCTTTTTAGCTAATTCGGTTTTCTTTTTTAAAATGATTTCCTTTTGAGCTTCATTCTGATAAAAAATGATAGAACGGTATTGTGAACCAATATCATTACCCTGTCCGTTTACCTGAGTCACATTTTGAGAGCCAAAATACACATCAACGAGCGTTGAAAAACTGACAATGTTCGGGTCGTAAATTACTTCAACCGATTCGGCATGACCAGTTTTCCCGGTGTTATTAGTTTCGTAAGTAGGGTTTTGGGTGTGCCCACCTGAATAGCCGCTAATCACTTCGTCTACGCCTTTTATGCTTTCATAAATAGCTTCAACACACCAAAAACACCCACTGGCAAAGTAGGCACGTGCTTTACCATTTTTAATAGGCACTTCAACAGGTTTGGAATTAATAATAGCTTCCTGTGCTTTAGGATTTTGAGCTGTGTTTTGGCAACTTATGAGTAAGGTAAGCGTGAAAGTAAAAATAAGGTGTTTCATAGTTTAGAGTTGTCATGTTTTTGATTTAGACGTAACTGAATGAAAAACCTTAAATTTAGAGGAATAAAAAAGCCTTTACACAAGATAGGTAAAGGCTTTTTGATATTTAGTTAGAAAATTATTAGCTTATTTTAGCGAATAATTTTTCCATTTTTTCTCTTTGTTCTTCAGCTAACTGAGCGTCAACTAAGATACGTCCACTGTGCTCATCGGTGATGATTTTTTTGCGTGCTGCAATTTCAACCTGAATTTGCGGTGGAATTGTAAAGAAGGACCCTCCTGAAGCACCTCTTTCGATTGGCACAACAGCTAAACCATTTTTCACGTTTTGACGAATTCTGGTGTAAGCAGAAACTAAACGCTCTTCAATTTCGTTTTTGTAATCTTCAGATTTTTGAATTAACGCCTGTTCTTCTTTTTCAGTTTCAGCTAAAATATCGTTTAACTCACTCTTTTTGTGTTTAAGGTGTGTTTCACGTTCTTTTAAACGTTCTTTAGTTTCAGCGATTACTTCTTTTTTCTGCTCGATTTGCACTTTAAATTCTTTAATGTGCTTTTCAGCTAATTGAATTTCTAATTCCTGAAATTCAACCTCTTTAGTTAAAGAATTATACTCTCTGTTATTTCTAACGTTTTTTTGTTGTTCGGTGTACTTTTTAATTAAAGCTTTAGCTTCTTCAATAAGATTCTTTCTAGATGTAATATCGTTGTCGATAACCTCTAAACTAGAAACTAATTTTTCTAATCTGATGTTTAATCCGGCAACTTCATCTTCTAAATCACGAACTTCTAAAGGAAGTTCTCCTCGAACATTTCTAATTTCATCTATACGAGAATCGATGAGTTGTAAATCGTATAAAGCTCTTAAGCGGTCTTCAACAGTTACTTCTTTATTTTTAGCCATACTTTAAAAATACTTAACAGGATTGGTATTTGTCTTTGATAAAATGATTGCAAAATTAGTAATTTTTTTTGTAAGATGAGCTACTAAACCGTTTTTTGTGAACTGCTCACTTTCGTAATGTCCAATATCGGTGAGTAGAATGCTATTTTCAGCTGTAAAAAAGTCATGATATTTTAAATCGGCTGTGATAAAGGCATCAGCAACAGCGGCTTTCGCTGCATTGATGGCAAAACTTCCGGATCCACCAAGCACCGCCACTTTTTTAATATTTTTATTTAAAAAGGCTGAATGTCGAATGCATTCGGTATTCATTTTGTCTTTTACATAGCTTAGAAAGCTTTTTTCGTCCATGGCTTGTTCGAATTCGCCAACCATACCTATGCCAATATGCTGATTTTTGTTTTCAATGGTAATGACTTCGTAAGCCACTTCTTCGTAAGAATGGGTGTCTAATAACGTTTTTAGAATTTTAGATTCTAAATGTTTCGGAAAGGTAATCGTAATTTTGGTTTCGGCTTCGGTATGCGTTATGCCGCGTTCGCCAATAGTAGGATTGGCGTTTTCGTTACCGTTAAAGGTACCATAACCTTCAACATTAAAACTACAATTACTGTAATTACCTATGGTTCCGCCGCCGGCTTTAAATAAAGCAGCCCTTATTTGTTCGGCTTCGTTTTTAGGAACATAAGTAGTTAGTTTTTTTATCGTCTGTGTTTGCGGAATTAAAACCTGTTTATTGGTTAATTGCAGTTGATTACAAATCATATCATTTACACCTTGAAACGCATTGTCTAAAGCTGTATGCATGGTGTAAATGGCAATGTCGTGTTTTATAGCTTTTAGGACGACACGCTCTACATAGGTTTTTCCAGTGATTTTTTTTAGTCCTTTAAAAATGATAGGGTGGAAGCTAACAATTAAATTACAGTTGTTTTCCATGGCTTCATCAACGACGGCTTCTAAAGTGTCGAGTGTAACTAAAACCCCAGTTAATTTAGCATTTTTATCACCAACTAAAAGACCAATGTTGTCAAAATCTTCAGCATAGGCTAAAGGCGCAAGAGTTTCCAAGTGGTTAATAACATCTTGAATGATCATGAAATTGTTTTGTTTATTTCAAAGATAAAATTTTATGTCATTTAGAGGTAATATTTATTGAGTTTTAGAAAAATCAAAACCTTCTTTAATACGATGAAAAATTCTTATATTGCCACGTTAAAATGAAACTAGATTGGGGCCTGATGAAGTTAATTAGAAAAATAGTCTTTCCGTTTGTACCAGTTTATTATTTAATTACACGTTTAAGAAATATATTGTACGATAAGGGTTTAAAAACATCAACATCGTATGACTTTCCTGTAATTTGTGTCGGGAATTTAAGTGTAGGTGGCACAGGGAAAACCCCCATGATTGAGTATTTAATTAATTTGCTGAAGGATGATTATTTGGTAGCGACTTTAAGTCGTGGTTATAAACGTAAAACGGAAGGATTTCAGTTAGGAGATGAACAATCTATTGTTGAAACTTTGGGTGATGAACCTTTTCAGTTTTATAACAAGTTTGGTAGCGATATTTTAGTGGCTGTAGATGCTGATCGCAGAAATGGAATTAAGCAATTACAGGCTTTAGATAAAGTACCGGAGGTTATTTTACTGGATGATGCCTATCAGCACCGAAAAGTAAAAGCTGGTTTTAATATTTTGTTATCTGCATATAATAATCTTTATACTAAAGACTGGGTGCTGCCTACCGGAAACTTGCGAGAACCTAGAAGTGGTGCAACACGAGCTAATGTGATTGTTATTACCAAGTGTCCGGACGATTTAAGCGAGGTTAGAAAGCAACATATTATTAAGGCTATAAAGCCAGAATCTCATCAGGAAGTGTTTTTTAGTTCGATTGATTATGATGCCAATGTGTATTCAGCGAAACAAACGATGTCTTTGGAGTCTTTAAATAATTTTACTTTGGTAACCGGAATTGCCAATGCGAATACGCTGGTAAAATATTTAAAAGGTAAACATTTGAATTTTGATCATTTGAATTTTGATGACCATCATAACTTTACCGATCAGGAGATTTTACTATTGAGTACAAAATCCAAGCTTTTAACCACCGAAAAAGATTTCATGCGATTAAAACAGTATGATATTTTAAAGGATAGGTTATACTACTTGCCTATAAAAATAAAGATTGACAGACCTGAGGTGTTCGATAAACTGGTTAAAGATTTTGTTCAGGCTTGATTAAGCTGTTGTTGATCTCCCTTTTTTTGAAGCCAGAGCATTATAAAGTTTTTTCTCAAATTCTTCCTGTTTAAATGGTTTTGGGATGATGTCTGTAAATCCGGCTTCCTCAAATTCATGCATTTTATCTTCTATGGTAACGGCAGTAAGTGCGAAAATCGTTAATTCTTTATCGAATGTTCTAACTATTTTAGTAGCTTCAATACCGCTAATGCCCGGCATGTGGATGTCCATTAAAACAATATCATATTTATTGGTTTTAATCATATCAACAGCAGATTCACCATTGTCTACAATTTCGCAATTCAGTTTCATTTTCGTTAAGATTTTCTTGGTAATCATTTGGTTGATTTTGTTGTCTTCAACAACTAAAACCTTAACATGTTCTAAATCTAAATCGTCTGGGTTGCCACTAAAGTAAGTCGTTTTGTTTTCTAGGTTTTCTTCGGTAGCCGTATATTCTAAAGGAATTTCAAAGTAGAAAGTCGTCCCTTTTCCAAGTTCACTCTTCACGTAAATTTTTCCTTTAAGAATTTCAATTAAACCTTTAACGATAGAAAGACCTAAACCTGTACCGCCGTATTTACGGTTGATTTGTATAGAGCCTTGCGAGAAACTTTCAAACATATGGTCTTGTTTCTCCTGACTGATTCCAATACCGTTATCTTCGACTTCAAAACGCAGGGTATAAATGTTGCCTTCTTCTTCAATTTTGTAAATACGAATCCAAATGTCACCGTCTTTGGTAAACTTGATGGAATTACCGATGAGGTTAATCAGGATTTGAGAAATTTTAATTTGATCGGCAATGAAGTTTTCACCAAGATTGGTGTCGTATTCCAAATGAATGTTTACGTTGTTATCCTGAGCAGAGTTGTTTAATGCCAGGATAATGTTGTTGATTTTCTTTTTCAGATTGAAGGGCTCTGGTTCAATATCAACTTTGTTCGCTTCAATTTTATTGATTTGAAGAATATCGTTAATGAAGGTTAACAGATAGTCTCCCGAAAATTTTAAAGATTTTAAATGCTGAATTTGTTCAGGTTTTGGGTTTTCTTCAAGCAACATATTACTCAATCCAGTAACGGCGTAGAGTGGTGTACGTAATTCATGTGTTACGGTTGAAAGAAAGTTTGCCTTGGTTTTTGATGCTAATTCAGCTTTTTCTTTAGCAATAATAAGCTCTCCATTTTTTTTGTGGAGCATATTATTGGTTTTTAATCTGATGTTATTGTTTTTGTATAGCGATAGCGTCAATAGGGATAAGATGGTAATTAAGGCGACACTTAAAATAGAAATTAAAGTTCCTAAGTTTTTATCGTCTTCGGCCTTTTCTTTGTCTTCCGATAATTTGGCATTTTCCTGAAGGGCATAGTCTAATTTGGCCTGTGTTTCTTGCGCTTTAGAATAGTTGGCGCGTTTAATGCCGGCTAGAGAATCTGAAATTTCAATGTGGTATTTTAAATTTTCTCTCGATGCTTTGTAGTCTTGAAGTTCGTTATAAATGTCGCTTGTAATTAAATAGCCTTTATCAAGAATACTTAAATAGCCTTCTTTTTTGGCTATGGTTACGCCTTCATTTGCAAGAATGAGTGCTTTATCGTTGTTTTTAAGTTTATTGTAAACAATGGCGTGATAAACTAAGTCTTCACTTTGTGTTTTTAGTAAATCGTTTTTTCTGGCTAGGGCTAAAGACTGTTCGATGACGTCTCTGGCTCTGTTATAATTCTTTAAAAGTAAATAGGTTTTACCTTCTGCAAGGAGCACATCGGCTAAATCGGCATGCAGTTCTTCTTCTTCAAATTTTGATTTTGCAGCTCTGTAAGAATCTAAAGCCTGATAATACATTTTCTTAGCGACATAAACATCACCAAAAATTTTGTATGATTTACCAAGATTGATATTGTCGTTTATGGTACGTTGAATTTCAACCGCTTTGTTAAGAGAATTAATGGCCTGTTCCAACTCTTCTACATACAACTGAAGCTTACCTTTTAAAGCATATATTATGGCAATATTTTCTTTGTTATTGGTGTTTTCTGCAATTTTTAGGGCAGAATCGAGGTTTTTCTGTGCTTCATAATAGCTGAAGTTTTCCAGATTGGTTTGAGCATTTTCAATATGATAATTGATTTCATTTTGAATTAACTCTGGATCTTCATCGGCAGAAGTCTGCGACGACACACACATGCTAAAGAGCAATAGTAGTAGGACTATGTAACTTTTGATTTGAAGCATTATTAGATATGTTTACCGACAAATATAAATAATTTATCGATAAAATGCATTTTTTTTCGACAAATTACATATTAAGTCAATGATTCTTTGGGAATAACCACTTTCATTATCGTACCATCCTATAATTTTTACCATGTTTCCAATAACGGAAGTCATCCCTGAATCAAATATACAAGAATGTGTGTTACCAACAATATCAATCGACACAATTGGGTCTTCGGTATATTCTAAAATGCCTTTGTAATCTCCTAAGGCGGCTTCCCTAAAAGCGTTGTTAACGTCTTCAATACTAACCGTTTTCTTTACATTGAAAGTAATATCGGTTAGTGATCCGTTAATTACAGGAACCCGAATACCACAACCACCAATAACATCAGACAGTTCAGGAAATATTTTGGTTAATGCTTTGGCAGCTCCTGTTGTTGTTGGCACAATGGATTGCCCGGCAGCTCGCGAACGTCTTAAATCGCGATGCGGCTGGTCGTGTAAACTTTGATCGGTAGTGTAGGAGTGTACCGTGGTTATATAGGCTTGATTAATACCACAAAGTTTATTGATGATGTCAATCATTGGTGCGGCATTGTTTGTGGTACAGGAAGCATTGGAGATAATAGTTTCTGTACCGTCAATGCTATTATCATTAACACCTAAAACAATAGTTTTTATATGATCGTCTAAGGGAGGAACACTTAAAACCACGTGTTTTGCTCCATTATTAATATGGTATTGTAATTCACTTTCGGTTTTAAACTTTCCGGTAGATTCAATTACAAAATCAATATTAAACGGTGTCCAGTCAATATCTTTTGGGTGTTTTTGATTCAGAAGGGTAACTTTTTTATCATTAACAATAAAGTTGTTGTTCTCAAAAGAAACCATACCGTTAAAACCACCATGGATACTATCATATTTTAGTAAGTGACTTAAGGTTTTAATATCAGCTAAATCGTTAATCGCGACCACCTGAACGTTTTCATATTGTTGTAATAATCTGAAAACACGTCTGCCTATTCTACCAAATCCATTGATAGCTATGTTAATCATATCTTAGTTAATATGTTTTTGAGCTCTGTAAGACGAACGTACTAATGCACTACTTTCAACGTGGCGGAAACCTAATGCTTTTCCAATCTCTTCATATTCTTTAAACTGGTCTGGCGTAATAAACTGCTGAACCGGTAAATGTTTTTTACTTGGTTGCAGGTATTGACCTATAGTCACCACATCAACATCGTTAGCTTTTAAATCGTGAAGGGTTTCAATAACTTCTTCGCGAGTTTCCCCTAAACCTAGCATGATACCCGATTTTGTACGACGTTGTCCTTGTTGCTTTAAGTATTTTAAAACACCCATACTCCGATCGTATTGCGCTTGAATACGAACTTCACGGGTTAATCGGCGAACGGTTTCAATATTATGAGATACGACTTCTGGAGCCACATCAATAATTCTGTCGATGTGTTGTTCGATACCTTGGAAATCAGGAATAAGGGTCTCCAGGGTTGTTTCAGGATTCATTCTACGAACAGCCTTAACCGTTTCAGCCCACATAATGCTTCCCATGTCTTTTAAATCATCACGATCTACACTGGTTAAAACTGCGTGTTTAATATTCATGATTTTTATAGAGCGCGCTACTTTTTCTGGCTCATCCCAGTCTACCGTTTCCGGACGTCCGGTTTTTACACCACAAAAACCACAAGAACGTGTACAAACATTACCTAGAATCATAAAGGTAGCGGTACCCTCACCCCAGCATTCACCCATATTCGGGCAACTTCCTGAAGTACAAATCGTATTCAGTTTATATTTGTCAACTAAGCCTCTTAATTCGGTGTATTTTTTCCCTGTTGGAAGTTTAACGCGTAACCATTTTGGTTTTGGTTTTCTTTCCGGTAATATATTTGAAGTGCTTTCTGTATTCATATCGAAAAATAAAGCACAAAGATACAAAGTATTCTTTTAAAAGCGGCTATAATGTGGTTAGATACCAAATGCTAAAACCTATAAGGAATATGATACCCAGCCAGCTTAAAATATGTAGTTTTTTTGATGGTCGCCAGGCGACAGGTGTATGTTTACTGCTTATTAATTTGTAGTTGATAATCGAAAAAAAAGGAGCTGTTACAAAAGAAAGAATAGTTGCCAGTTGAATAAGTAAACCCATTTCCGAGGCTAAAAATAAAAAGATGCATATCGAGCCAATAGTTAGTATACTAATCCAAAACGTGTAGTTTAACTTGTCTGCCTTTTTAAAAAGTAATTGTGTGGCTTTAGACATAGCTCTGGGAGATGCGTCGAGTGTAGTTAGCGTGGTGCTAAACATGGTTGTAAAAGCAGCAATGCCGATAATAATATAAGCCCAGTTTCCAAGGTTTTTAGTATACATGTTAATAAGTTGTCCTGAAAATACACTAGCCGACGAACTAAAACTTTCACCACTTTTGTACATCACCAAAGTGCCCAAAAGTAAAAAGCCAATACCAATAATAATCGTGCTTAAATACCCGATATTAAAATCGAAAAGTGATTTTTCCGGGGTATATGTTTTGGTGTCTTTATGTTTTTGAACTGCCCAAAGCGATTGCCATACTGAAACATCTAGAGGCGCAGGCATCCAACCCATGAAAGCTATTAAAAAGGCGATATCTAAACTGTTGTCGGGAATGATTTGAATTAGTGAAACGGGTTGATGTGTATTAGAAAGCGCAATGGAAACTGCTGTAAAAGTGCTAATGGTTAAGGTAATGACAATAACTTTCATCAGGCGGTCTAGAAGCTTATATTTCCCGATAGTTAGTAAGGCAACACAAACCAAAAGAATAACCATGGTCCAGATCTCGGTGCTTGAAATGATGGTATTCCCGATACTGAAACTATCAAAGTGTCCAAATAAATTAGCGGCCAAACCTGCCGTAACAATGGTTACTGCGGTTTGTATGGTAAACATGGTTGCGAGATTCAGGATATAATAAATCAAGAGAACACCTTTTCCTAGTTTTTTATAACCATCAAGTAAACTTTCACCTGTGGCTGTTGCGTATCGTGGGCCGAACTGAAAAAACGGATATTTGCACAAGTTTACTAATAGTAAAGCCCAAAGTAGTCCCATGCCAAAATCGGCGCCAGCCCTTGTAGATTGAACTAAATGTGATACACCTATTGCTGCACCAGCAAATAATAAACCCGGACCAAGATTTTTAAGCTTTGCAATCATTTTTTATTTCGACTGAATAATTTCTGCCAAAAGCTTTTTTGCCCGAAGTAGTTTTACCTTCACGTTATTTATAGGTTCTTTAAGCTGAACAGAAATCTCTTTATAGCTTAATTCCTGAAAGTAACGCATGTTGATGATTTCCTGATAGTGGGGCTTCAGTTTTTTGATGTCGCGAAGCAACTTTGCTAAATGCTGATCGGTGATGAGTTTGTCTTCCGGCGTTGGCGATTCGTCTAAAATTTGATATACCGATTTATCGTCGTTAGACATGATCTGCGAAATGGAATGTTTTTCCTTCCTCAGTAAATCGATATGAATATTTTTAGAAATGGTAATTAACCATGTTTTGAATTTATACGAATCATCAAAAGTTTCAATGCGATCGAATGCTCTGGAAAAGGTCTGAATGGTAATATCTTCAGCGTCATTTTCGTTTTGAATGTGTTTTAATTGAAAACCGTAAACGTCATCCCAAAAGGTATCTAACAAAAAATTAAATGCTTTTTGGTCGTTTTCCTTAGCGCGTGCAATGGCCTCTTTTATTTCCAATGGTTAGGTTTTGATGTAAGATTTTTTATAAATATAACCAATTGTACACTAATTAAAAAGATTTCCAATAAAGGAAGTAAGGCTAAAAGATCTTTTTCGTTTAGTTTTTTTGCAGAAGCACCGTAAACGGAATATTGCACAGCAAATCGCAAGACAATTAATCCAACAACAAAAGGCCACATGAAGGTGGTTATTGATAAACTAATGGCTAATATCCAAAATAAAACCTGGCAAATGTATAATAGGCCTAAGGCTAATTTATGGTTGAATTTATAATGTTTAGCAGTTGAAATATGACGACGTTTTTGTCTAATCCAGGCAGTCCACTTGGTTTTAGGAGCAGATTCTGTAAAGCTGTCTGGTGTAAAACAAATGGCCGTATTTTGTTTAGTCGCCACTTGATTTACAAATAAATCATCGTCACCAGAACGTACTTTTATATGTTTGATAAATCCATTTGCTTTAAAAAACTCCTTTTTAGTGTAAGCCAGATTTCTGCCAACACCCATATATGGATTCCCAGATTTTGCAAACGAAAAGTAATTAATTGCTGTTGCTAAAGTTTCGAAACGGATAAGTTTGTTTAAAAAAGACTTTTTAATTTTAGTGTAAGCACCATAGCCTAATACAATGGATTTTTTATCATTGAAATGTGAAGTCATTTCCTGAATCCAATGTTTTGAAGCCGGTTTGCAATCGGCATCAGTAAAGAGTAAATACTCATGACTAGAGGCTTTAATACCTAAGGTTAAAGCATATTTTTTATTGCCCCAAAAGGCTTCGTTGTTTTTTACATCAACAATTTTAATGTTGCTATGCAGATTTTTGAAATCTTCCATAACTTCAAGCGTATCGTCGCTGGAAGCATCATTAATCAGGACGATTTCAAATTCGGGATAGTCTTGTGAAATGATGGAAGGCAGAAAGGTTTTTAAATTTTGAGCTTCATTTTTGGCACAAACAATGACCGAAACAGGAAGGTTTTGCAGACGTTTATTTTTAGGTTTTGAATAGGCAAATTTTCCTAAAACTACTAAATATGTTATAACTTGAAGAACTACTACAACAGCAAATGTGTAGAACACAAAATCAAGTACGCTCATGTAAGACTATGAGTGTTGAGGTTCGTTACAGGTATCGAATTGATCAGGCGTTTTTCCACAAAACCCACAAGCTTCACCATTTTTGTTTAATACCGGGTTCTGGCTGGCACATGTTCCGGCAAATTTACCGTCTTTTTTAGCCCAAATTTTAATGGCTATACCTGCGACACCTAATCCTAGCAATGCTAATGTTATTAATACAAGTTTCATGTGAAATTATTTTATGCAAAGATAATGCTTTTTAAAGAGAATTGTACAATGAGATTTAAAGATAGTAAGACTTTAAATTTAAATTTTGGACTACATGGCGTTGTAAAAATTCTTATCTTTAGATAGTTAACCTTTAAACTATTAATTCATGAAAAAATTATTTGCAGAATTTTTTGGAACATTTTGGCTGGTTTTTGGCGGATGTGGTAGTGCGATTTTCGCTGCCGGATTCCCGGAACTGGGTATTGGTTTTGCCGGTGTGGCATTAGCCTTTGGTTTAACCGTGCTCACCATGGCTTATGCTGTTGGGCATATTTCTGGGGCGCACTTTAATCCGGCGGTTTCTATTGGGCTGTGGGCTGGAGGTGTATTCCCGGCTAAAGATTTATTAGGATACATTATAGCTCAGGTTGTTGGTGGTATTGCCGCGGCTGGTGTTTTGTATTTGATAGTTTCCGGAAAATCAGATTTTGTTGATATTGGCAGTTTTGCTGCAAATGGTTATGGAGAGCTGTCTCCAGGAGGTTACGGTATGGTTTCGGTGCTGATTGCTGAATTTGTACTGACCATGTTTTTCTTATTAATCATTTTAGGAAGTACTTACCCAAAAGCGCCTTCTGGCTTTGCTGGAATAGCCATAGGTTTGGCTTTAACCTTAATTCATTTAATAAGTATTCCAATTTCTAATACGTCGGTAAACCCCGCACGTTCTACAAGTCAGGCGTTGTTTGCCGGAGCCGATTTTACATCGCAATTGTGGTTGTTTTGGTTGGCGCCAATTGCCGGAGCTTTAGTAGCCGGATTGCTACATAAAATGCTTTTGAATAAAGAAGAAGCTTGATTTATGAATTGATATTAGCGCTTAACAGAAAGCCTTATTAAGTGGTCTTAATAAGGCTTTTTTCTGTTTTGAGATTCGGGGCTATTAATCAATTTACTTCAAATCTATTTCTGCTACCGAATTGTCTAAAGAAGCTGTTGTATTTCCGCCTTTAGGCTCTATGGTAATATTTAATCCTAGAGCATTTTCGGTGTATGGGATTTTTCTAAGCTGTCTGTCGGTTTCGTTTAAAATACCCAAGCTTACCATTTTATCTTGTAACTCAGCCCAGATTTGGTAACATTGTTCTTCTGGTAATTGAGGTAAAGAAACGACATCTATCATTGATGTTTTATCTTTAGGATTAATGTAAGCAACAGTTTTTAAGTTTTTTGCACGGTTGTTACCCTGCATAATGTACTTGTAGGTTTCCGGATCGTTAAGCTGCTTAAACTGCTGCATTAAATCGTCTAACCTTTTGTTGTTCATTTGAATGTCACTTCGTAAATCAAAAATTTCATCAACTACAACTTGATTTTCTTTGCTTAATTTTTTATTCTGATTGTAGAAAATATAGGAGGTTCCGGCAAATAGTAAAGCAGCAACACTGGCCGCGATACTGTATTTATACCATGATTTGTAATTTCTAGCAGGTTTCATCGCCACAACAGGGGCGTCGTCAAGTTCATCTAAAATACTATTTAAGATGCTTGCAGGGGCTTCTACTGCATGACTTTTAGCTACAATTTCCAAATTGTCTTGTAACTCGTTGTATGCATTTTGAACTTCTGGGTATTTTGAAATATAGGTTTCAACCATTTCTGTTTCGGCAACAGTAGTTTCACCTAATAGATATTTTTCTAATAGGCCAGAATTTAAAAAAGTAGTTATTTTCGCATTCATGACTTTTTAAGTTAAGGATTATAAATTTTTTTCAATTCTCGTAATCCAATTTTTAATCTCGATTTTATAGTACCCAACGGAATATCCAATTCGTCGCTGGCTTCTTGCTGCGTCATGCCCTCAAAAAAGAGTGCATTTAATACGATTTGATATTTTTCATCTAAACTCCCTAGATGTTTTTTTATATCTAATACATCCTGATTTAACTCTGATGCTGATAATTTATATACGTATGTGGCTTCTATTTGGACTTCGTTTCCATCTTTATTTTTTAAAGAACGAACTTTGTCGATGGCTGTGTTATAGGCAATACGGTATAACCAGGTAAAAAGCTTGGCTTTACTGGCATCGTATTTTTTAGAATAACGCCATATTTTTACAAAGCTTTCCTGAAGCACATCTTGGGCAGTATCATCGTCTGATATTATTTTTTTAATAACACCAAATAAAGAATCTGCGTAGTTCTCGTACAGAAGGGAAATGGCTTTTTTGTCGCCGCGTTCCAGCAGATTAACGATTTCTTTTTCTATAGATGATATCAACTTTTATGGTTTTAAAGTGAAAATTGGGGGCAAAATATCGCCAAAGTTAGAAATTTCTTTTGTATTAAATAATGTTTACTTCGGCTTCTATGTTAATATTAAATAGTCGGTTAACAGTGTTTTGTATTAGTTTAGATAATTTTAAGATGTCTTCACCCTTAGCATTTCCGTAGTTTACTATAACCAGAGCCTGATTTTTATGTACCCCATAATCGCCAAAACGTTTGCCTTTAAAACCCGCTTTTTCAATAAGCCACCCCGCAGGCACTTTTACTTCGGTTTCTGAAACCGGGTAATTTGGCATATCTACAAAATTGGCTTTCAGTTTATCAAATAAGGTTTTAGAAATAATCGGGTTTTTAAAGAAACTACCGCTATTTCCTATCTCTTTAGGGTTTGGCAATTTACTTTCTCTAATGGTAATAACCGCTTTTGAAATATCCTGAATTGTGGGTTGTTTTACTTGCATGTCTTCTAGTTGGGAGGCTATAGTCCCGTAGTTGATATGAAGTTTATGATGTTGTTTACTCAGTTTAAAGGTTACACTAGTAATAATATATTTTCCTTTGGCGTGTTGTTTGAAGATGGAATTTCTATATCCAAAATCGCAGTCTTCATTAGAAAAATGAACCAGTGAACCATCATCGATACTTATGGCTTCACAGGAATAAAATACATCTTTAAGCTCAACGCCGTAAGCACCAATATTTTGAATAGGTGCTGTACCTACATTTCCTGGAATTAAAGAAAGGTTTTCAACGCCGCCATAATTGTTGTTAATACACCAAAGCACAAATTCGTGCCAGTTTTCACCTGCATTGGCTTTTATATAAACCCACTGTTCATCTTCATTAACAACGTCAATACCTTTTAAATTTATATGAATTACTAACGCATTGACATCTTGAGTTAATAGCATATTGCTACCGCCACCCAGAATCAATTTATTCGGGTAGTCTTTAACCGTTAAAACAGATTTAAGTTCCTCAACCGTATTAATGGAAACAAAATAATCTGCGAGAACATCAATACCAAAGGTATTAAAAGGTTTTAATGATATGTTTTCTTGAATTAGCACTAGTCTTTATAAACTTTTAAAGCTTCTTTTATTATGTTAACGGCTTTTATTAAACTTTCCTTATTAAGTACGTAAGCAATCCTAACTTGGTTTAGACCTAAGCTTGGTGTTGAATAAAATCCACCGGCAGGGGCAATCATTACCGTTTCGCCATTTACATCAAAATGTTCTAAAAGCCACTGCGCAAAATCGTCGGAATTTTTAATTGGTAATTCAACAATGCAGTAAAATGCGCCTTTCGGACTTCCTACTTTTACGCCTTCAATGTTTTGTAATTCTTTAATTAAAGTGTCACGTCTATCAACATATTCAGCAATCACATCATCAAAATAACTTTGAGGGGTGTCTAAAGCAGCTTCACTGGCAATTTGTGCAAAGGTAGGCGGACTCAAACGTGCCTGAGCATATTTTAAGACGGTTTGTAATACCGTTTTATTTCTGGAAACTAAACAGCCCACGCGCGCACCACACATACTGTAACGTTTAGAAACCGAATCAATTACAATGGTGTGTTCATCCAATCCTTCTAATTGTAAAATAGAGTAATGGGTTTCGCCGTCGTAAACGAATTCGCGATATACTTCATCAGCAATTAAAAACAAATCGTGTTCTTTTGCTAAATTGGCTAGTTGCTGAATTTCTTCTTTGGAATATAAATACCCTGTTGGGTTTCCCGGATTACATATTAAAATGGATTTGGTCTTCGGGGTGATAAGTTTTTCAAAGGTTTCAATAGATGGTAAGGCAAAATTATCATCTATATGACATATCGCAGGAACAACATTTACTCCTGTCGCAGTTGAAAAGGCGATGTAGTTTGCGTAAAAAGGTTCAGAGATAATCACTTCATCTCCCGGATCCATAATACTGCTGAATAAAAACAATAAGGCTTCACTGGCACCTGTAGTTACCACAATATCCTCCGGCTTAACTATAATATCGTGTTTTTTATAGTAGGCGGCTAATTTTGTTCTGTAGGTTTCCGATCCTTCGGATCTGGAATACGAAAGAATTTCAACGGTGTTATTTTTTACCGCTTCTAAAGCGACCTCAGGTGTTTTAATATCGGGTTGTCCAATATTTAAATGGTAAATATGTTTACCTTCTTTTTTTGCTTGCTCAGCATAAGGTACTAATTTACGGATTGGTGATTCGGGCATTAATCGCCCTTTTTTTGATATAGTTGGCATTATGTTTTTATTACAAGGCGTAAAGTTGAGAAAATTATATTAAAGTTTTTTTAAAAAACGGACTAAAATAAGTATTGTGTTTCAAAGATTTGTAAATTGAATAGTCAAATATTCGAATAAATTCTCATGAAAAAATATGTACTTTTTAGTGTATTGCTTTTTTTCTTGAGTTTTCATAATTTTTCTCAAAACAGGTTCGTTGTTCAAAACAAAAAACAATCTGATAAAGTCAAATTTAAACTCATTAATAACTTAATTATTGTTCCTGTTGAAATAAATGGGGTGAGTTTGTCTTTCCTTTTAGACACTGGAGTAACCAAACCCATTCTGTTTAATTTTTTAAATGTTTCCGATTCTTTAAAAATTAAACATACCGATACTATTTATTTGAGAGGGCTCGGAGATGGCGAACGAATTATGGCGCACCGCTCTTTAAATAATGTGTTTAAAATTGGAGATGCGGTTAAGTTGAATCAGGATTTATATGCGATTTACGATGCGAATTTAAATCTAGCTCCTAAGTTGGGAGTGCCGGTTCACGGCATCATCGGTTTCGATTTGCTTAGAGATTTGGTTGTAGAAGTAAACTATTCAAAAAAGGTTCTGAAACTCACCAGTCCGGAAACGTTTCACTATAAGTTATGCCGAAAATGTGAAGAATTCAATCTTGAATTTTATAATAACAAGCCCTATTTGAACGCCGTGGTAGATGTTCGTGAGCAAAAAATTCCCGTGAAATTATTAATTGATTCGGGAGGAAGTGATGCCTTGTGGTTGTTTGAGGATGAAGAGCGGGGAATAGCCTCTGGAGATTATTTTTTTTATGATTTTTTAGGTCATGGCCTAAGTGGAAGCGTGTATGGAAAACGATCGAAAATAGAGGCTCTATATTTAAAGCGTTTCGTTTTGAAAAATCCGAATGTAGCTTATCCCGATTCTTTGTTTATTACCCATGCCAAACAACATCGCGAACGTGCAGGAAGTTTGTCGGGAAATGTACTAATGCGCTTTAATGTGATTTTTGATTATTCGAATGCCAAGGTAATTTTAAAAAAGAATGGCAATTTTAAAGATGAGTTTCAATATAATAAAAGTGGAATAGAGTTGGTTCACGATGGAATGCGGTTAGTTAGGGAGTCTAATAATCGATTTAGTTTTGATAACAACCAACAGAATAGAGATAGCGATTTAGAAGGAAAACAGATATTTTTTGAGCCTCATTATAAACTGGTGTTAAAACCTGTTTATACAATTGTGGAGCTTCGCGAGGAATCTCCGGCTCATATTGCCGGCTTACAAATTAATGATATTGTATTGTCAGTAAACGGAAAGCCTGCGAGTCACTTTACGCTTCAAAAAATTATGGAAATGTTTTATGACGATGCGGGAAAGCATATACGATTAAAGGTCGAGCGTCAGGGAGTAGAGCTGACTTATAATTTCCTCTTAGAAAATCCTTTGAAATAAAAAAGGCAGCGTTTACGCTGCCTTAAGTATGTTTATATTCTGTAATTCTTATTGTTCTACAATACTTTTTTTCTTTTCAAGCATTTTATCAGCCGATTTAGTGTCTACAACTTCCCCTTTAATTTTTAAGGCTATTGTAGGTGTTTCAGCATTAGAAATCACAGTAATGGTTTTTCTAATTGGGTTTACACGATTCGTATCGTATTTAACTTCAATAACACCAGTTTTCCCTGGTAAAATTGGTCCGTCTGGTTTTTTAGGAATTGTACAACCACAGCTAGACGATACTTTAGAAATGATAAGTGGCGCATCACCAGTGTTTGTAAATTCGAACTCACGAACGCCGTTAGATCCTTTTTCAATCGTTCCGTAGTCAATGGTTTCAGACTTAAATTCAATTTTAGCTTTTTTATCTTGTGCATTAATCGAAAAACTAATTAATCCGACAAATAAAATGGTTAATAACTGTTTCATGGTTTATTATTTTATTGTTTTATATTCTTGTTTTACATCGGTTTAATGATGAAGTGTACTGTTTTCAGTGGCTAAAAAGCCTTAAAAACTTAATCAAACATACTTACTTTTTAAATATTCTACAAAATTTTTAGATGTTTTACACTAATGTTTTATTCAAATTACAATTAAAAGTACGTAATACTTTTCATTAATTTTTTCGAATTTAGTTAAATTAAGTACTTCTGCTTCTTACTTCTCAATATAGCTTTCACAGAAAAAGAAATATAAGTACTTTTGCACTTCAATATTCAAAAACTATTCCAAAGTATGCAAATACCTTCAAAATATGAAGCCAGTCAGGTAGAAAGTAAGTGGTACGATTACTGGATGAAACACAATTATTTTCATTCAGAACCCGATGAAAGAGAACCTTACACTATTGTAATTCCTCCACCTAACGTTACCGGAGTGTTACATATGGGGCACATGTTAAATAACACAATTCAGGATGTGTTAATTCGTCGTGCACGTTTACAAGGTAAAAATGCGTGTTGGGTGCCGGGTACCGATCATGCGTCTATTGCAACTGAGGCAAAAGTTGTAGCGAAATTAAAAGAGCAGGGGATTGATAAAAACGATTTATCGCGTGATGAATTTTTAAAGCATGCCTGGGATTGGACCCACGAGTATGGTGGTGTAATTTTAGAGCAGCTTAAAAAATTAGGATGTTCTTGTGATTGGGACAGAACCAAGTTTACGATGGATGACGATATGTCTGAAGCGGTAATTAAAGTGTTTGTTGACCTTTATAATAAAGGTGTGATTTACCGCGGATATCGTATGGTAAACTGGGATCCGGAAGCAAAAACCACCTTGTCTGATGAAGAGGTAATCTACGAAGAAAAGCAAGGGAATCTTTATTATTTAAACTATAAAATTGAAGGAAGTGACGATGTGTTAACCATCGCCACCACACGTCCTGAAACCATTTTTGGAGATACTGCAATTTGTATTAACCCAACCGATGAACGTTTTACACATCTAAAAGGTAAAAAGGCTATTGTGCCAATTTGTGGTCGTGTTATTCCAATTATTGAAGACGAGTATGTAGATGTTGAATTTGGTACCGGATGTTTAAAAGTAACACCGGCTCACGATGAAAACGATAAAGTTTTAGGTGATAAGCATAACCTTGAAGTGGTTGATATCTTCAATGATGATGCTTCTTTAAATAGCTATGGATTACATTATGAAGGTCAGGATCGTTTTGTGGTACGTAAGGCGATTGCTAAAGAATTGGAAGATAGTGGTGTTTTAATTAAAACTGAAACACACGTAAATAAAGTAGGAACTTCTGAGCGTACTAAAGCTGTAATCGAGCCGCGTTTAAGCGATCAGTGGTTCTTGAAAATGGACGAATTGGTAAAACCTGCTATTGAAGCGGTTTTAGGTGAAGGTTCTGAAATTCAATTATTTCCTAAAAAATTCGAAAATACGTATCGTCACTGGATGGAAAACATCCGCGATTGGAATATTTCACGCCAGTTATTATGGGGACAACAAATTCCAGCCTATTATTATGGTAATGGAAAGGAAGATTTTGTAGTGGCTGAAACTTCAGAAGAAGCTTTGAAATTAGCTAAGGAAAAAACTGGAAATACCAATTTAAGAGCTGAAGATTTACGTCAGGAAACCGATGCCTTAGACACTTGGTTCTCTTCTTGGTTATGGCCAATGAGTGTATTTGATGGGATTCGTAATCCAGAAAACGCGGATATTAAATATTACTACCCAACTAACGATTTAGTGACCGGACCAGATATTTTATTCTTCTGGGTAGCACGTATGATTATTGCAGGGTATGAATATAAAGGAGAGAGACCTTTCAATAATGTGTATTTAACCGGACTTGTTCGCGATAAGCAACGTCGTAAAATGAGTAAATCCTTAGGGAACTCGCCAGACGCTTTAAAACTTATTGAAGAGTACAGTGCCGATGGTGTTCGTGTGGGATTATTGTTGAGTAGTGCTGCGGGTAACGATTTATTGTTCGATGAAGCGTTGTGTCAGCAAGGAAAAGGTTTTGGAAACAAAATATGGAACGCTTACCGTTTAATTGATGGTTGGGAAATTGATGAAACGATTTCGCAGCCAGAATCCAGTAAAATTGCTTTAGACTGGTATGCTTCTAAATTCCAAAAAGCTTTAACTGAAATCGAAGATCACTTTAGTAAATACCGTTTAAGCGATGCTTTGATGGCGATTTATAAATTAATAATGGATGATTTCTCAGGCTGGTTACTTGAAATAGTGAAGCCAGCATATCAAAAACCTGTTGATATTGAAACTTATAAAGGATTAATCGCAGCGTTTGAAGATAACTTGAAGATTTTACATCCGTTTATGCCATTCTTAACAGAAGATATCTGGCATTACATCGCCGAGCGCACGCCGGAGGAAGCCCTAATTGTGGCAAAATGGCCGGAAGCGAAACCCGTAAATGAAACCTTAATCACTGAGTTTGATTTTGCTTCAGAAGTGGTTTCAGGAATCAGAAATATTAGAAAAGAAAAGAATATAGCCTTTAAAGATGCTATTGGTTTTTCAGTAATTAATAATGGAAATACCCCAACAACTTTCGATTCTATAATTCAGAAATTAGGAAACCTTGAAGCGATTGAATATGTTAAGGAAGCTGTTGATGGAGCTTTAACTTTCCGAGTAAAATCGAATGAATATTTTGTGCCTATGGCAGGAAGTATCGATGTAGAAGCGGAGATTAAAAAGTTAACCGAAGAGTTAAACTACACCGAAGGTTTCTTGAAATCGGTTCAAAAGAAATTGTCTAACGAGCGTTTTGTAAATGGTGCGCCAGAACAGGTAATTGCTAACGAACGTAAAAAGGAAGCTGATGCTTTGGCTAAAATTGAAACTATTAAATCAAGTTTAGCGAGTTTAAGTTAAGGACGTATTTAATACATATATTAAAAGGCACATTGAAAAATGTGTCTTTTTTTTTGTTTAAAAACGCATCCTGAAACTCACATTTGGTGTGATACCCAGCGAGAGATTTTCTACTCTGTTAACTGTGTTGTCATCATCTAAAGTATAGTAACTGTTAATAATGTTGGAACGATTTAAAAGATTCCAGATGGAAGCGCCAACTGTCGCTTTTACAGTATCTGAAATATTAAACGAGTAGGTCGTCGAGCAGTCGGTTCGTAAATAATCTTTAAGGTTAGAACTATTCGGACTGGCGTAAGTAATAAAATCGTCGTTAGGGCTATCGTTAACATCAGGTTCTGTAGTTGGTTTTCCTGAGTGCCAGTTAATCCCTAAAGCGAATTTAAAATTATGATTGGTATAAGCTCCGGCAAATGAAATGGCGTGTCTGATATCGGTATTGTTAGGAAACGCTTTACCATTATTTAAACTATCGAAAGTATAGTTGTTTGTGCAGTACGAATAAGAAACCCATGAGCTTACGGTGTTTCCAAATTGCTTGTTGATTAGTAAATCCAGTCCTTTAATATCGTAGTTTCCAATAGCGTGTACAAACTGATACTGGTTTTGGAAACCTTGACTTCGAGTAGTGATTCCATCTACTTTTTTTAAGTAGGCTTCTAAACTAATTAATAAATGATTTTTGTCGTAATGAATCCCGGTAGAAAGCTGTTTGCTCTTTAAAATAGGTACAGGGTAAATGGTTTGGTTCTGCTTTTCAATAATCTCTGTATAATTGTTTGATAATACCCAGCGGCGTTTTTCAATCCCTAAAAAGTCATTTTGTAAATCGATGATTTGTGATGTACTTTGACTTTTTAATTCAGCCAATATTTCAAGTCGGAAGTTGTCTGAAAATCGTCGACTAAAGCTTAATCGTGGTTCAATTAAAACCCTATCGAACTTAGGGAAATAATTTAAACGTGTTCCGAAATTAACCTTGGTTTTGGCATTATTAGACAGAAACTGAGTTTCGGCGTAAGTGGCATGTGTTCGAAGTACTTCTTTAATATAACTTCTAAAATACGGTCTGTTAATATCCTCCAAATTACTGATGCCGACTTCGGTAAATTGGTAGCCACTGTTGAATTTAAAGTGATAATTTGGACTATAATTAAGGTCGATTTTTGCTGTGCCATCATATACTTCATTTTCCTGAATAAGGCGTTGGTTGTTTGTAATGTTGAAATTGGTGGCATCTAAATCGTAGTTAGAGACATAGATTTGTGAGGTTGTCGATAGCTTTTCGTTCCAATCTCTGGTGAATGTAATGCTAGTCGCTAGATTTTCCTGTCTTAAATTACTATTTAAGGCTTCATTTTTATTGTTAACGGCCGATTGTTCGTCATAATTCAAGTAATTATTCACATTTAAAAAATGAAATCGAATTTTATCTTTTTCAGTAATATCATACAGAAATTTTAAAGCGACATCGTAGAAATAAAATTTTTCATTTTGAGAAATGGAATTTGAGTTTTGGGTTTTTGTTAAATCAGAATCCTGAAAGATGCGTTTAAAATACTGATTGTAAGTAGGTGTGGTGATTAGATCGGTTAGAGAACGTCTCGAAGAGAGTTGTAATTCTGTTTTTTTTGATAATGGTATTTTAGCAAAGCCGTCGGCGTTAATTAAATTAAATCCTACCCCGGCTTTAAATTCATTATCGATGTTATCAGGTAATTTCATGTCAATTACACTCGAAATACCATCGCCGTATTTGGCACTGGTGCCGTTTTTGTACACGTTTATTTTTTCGGTAGTATAAGGGTTGAATGCAGAAATTAACCCGAAAAAATGTCCGGATTGATACATTTTGATGCCGTCCCAAAGGATGAGGTTTTGGTCGTGTGTACCCCCACGTACATTAATATTGGAAACGGTTTCATCGGTACTCATAATTCCGGGTAATGCTTGAATGGTTTGTAAAACATCGGGTTCAATTAAACCAGGTAAAATACCGAAGGCTTCTGTATTAATGGTAATAGCACCATCGTTTAATTTGTTGATGCCGTTGGTCAGGTATTTCGAGACAATAACTTCATCAAGTCGTTGGGTTTTAAAAGCAGATTTTTCTGTTAAGATTTGTTCTTTTATAACAACAAAACGGCTATCCAGAACTTCAAATTCCAGTTGGGTTTCCGAAGCTAAAAGCTCTAGAATTTCAGACAAAGTTAGATTGGTGTTAGGGAAAGCGGCTGTTTTGTTTTTTATTGTCACATCGGCATACGAAAAGCTAATGTTGTATTGGCTTTCAAGCGTTTTTAAAATTGAAATAAGCGATTGCTTTTCTTGATGTGTTTGCCCGTTCAAGGGAGGAAACATCAAAAAACATATTCCGTAAATAATAGAAAAAATAAAATTTCTATTCACCTTTTAATATTATGGCATCGTTTGTTTTACTATAGGTGATATGTAACGGTAGCGTAATAGACTTTAGTGCAAGTTCCAGATTATTGTGGGTGAAACTACCTGTAAACAGTTGATTTTTATCTACGTTTATTAGTGTCGTATTAACGCCGTATTGTCTTTCGAATTCTGCAATCACTTGTTTATAAGGTAAACTTTTAAAGGAGCTTTCATTATTTAACCACGAAGGTTCTAGGTTATTTTCTTTTTCTTTAGCAATAAATTTCCCGTCTAGAATTAAAAAACTGTCGCCAGGTTTTAATTTAGTTTCTTGTGAGTTGTAAGTCACTCCAACTAAACCTTCGTAGCAAATAATTTCAAAAAATTGTTCACGTTGTTTCACGTTGAATTCTGTTCCATATACGGTGACCACACCGGTTTTGGTTTTTACCAGAAACGAAGACCCTTTTGAAACCTTAAAAAACGCTTCACCGGAAAGATTGACTTCCCGTTCTTTTTTCCAATCACTTTTATTAAAAATCAGGGTCGATTGCGCATTCAAGTTTACAATAGATTGGTCAGGGAGTTCTATAAGGCTTTTTTGAGCGACATCTGTTGAATATTTAGTGTCTAATGTGGTTGTGTAATAATAGGGCCCAAATGAGATGACTAAAACGGCTGCAACACGGATAATGTTCTTTATCCAGGATGTTGAAGTCTTTTTAGATTTGATGGTGTTTAAAACCAGATCTAAAGCTTCAGCAGTATTGTATTCTTCAGATTTAAATGTCTCTAAAGCGTTATTCAACTGTATTAAATCATTGTAATCTTCAAGTTTTTTAAAAGCTTTAAGTTCTTCATGATTTAGCTCGTTCTTCAGCCATTTTAATATTAATTGTTCTCTTTCCATAATTTCTAGTACACTTATATAACAGGTGTCTATAATTTTTTCCTACCCATAAGCTTTATTTTTTATAGGCTATAATTCTTTAATGTCTTTTTTTAGTTTTTCCAAAGCGCCATAAATACGTTTTTCAACGGCCTTGGTAGAAATATCTAAAAGTTCAGCAATTTCCTTAAAGCGTTTGCCTTCAACTCGATTCATTAAAAAAGCTTCGCGTTGAGCATCGGTTAAATTCGCCAGAGCTTGCTGGAGTTTTTTACGGTATTCGTTCTCCTGCATTAAAAACTCAGGATTTTCGTTGGTGTGGGTTTTGGGTTTTGTTTGCCTGTATTTTAAAATCACTTTTTGGTGGGCCGCTTCGTTAAGCATTAAATTATTCGCTGTGGTAAAGACAAAACTTTTGGCTTTTTCGGGAGTCACTTTAGCGCAGTTTTCCCAAAGTTTGACAAAAGCTTCCTGCACCTTATCTTTAGGATTTAATTCTTCGCCAAATTTGTAGTATAAAAAGTTGTGTAAATCTTTAGCGTATTTATTAAAAATGGAAGAAAACAATCGTTCTTCGCAAATATTTTCCTGTATTGATTTTGGCATAAATTCATGAGGTTGCAGAATCTAAAATATAAAAAAAGAATACACAGGGTAGGAATTTTTAAGGAGAACTTGTTCTATAATCAAATACTAACAAAAAACCCAAAAATCAAAGGATTATGAAAACTAAACTAAAACCGTTTTTTCTATTACCTTTTTTTGCCTTTATCATGTTGACGTCTTGTCAGGATGAGGTTGTCGATATAAGAACGATAGAAGATTCAGAGACTATAACGGCAAACTCAGAACTTGCGGTTTTAATTGAAGCAACTTCAACTAAAGACGGCTCTATGGATAATATTATAGATCGAGCAAGTTGTTTAACTGTTGAATTACCTGTAACTGTTTCGGTTCATGGCTTGGAAGTTACCATTGATTCTACTGAAGATTACAAGATTATTGCCGCTTTATTTAAGGAGTTCGATTACGAATACAGAGACTTGGGGATTTTTTTTCCAATTGTTGTGACGACTTCCGATTTTACAGAAATAACCATTGAATCTAAGGAGGGATTAATAGAATTAGCACAAGAATGCCGAGGAGATAATGAAGACGACGATGATATTGAGTGTATCGATTTTCAATACCCGATTTCGTTTTCTGTTTACAATAGCAAGTTTCAGGTGATGGATGTCGTGAATATTGAAGGCGACCGTGCTTTGTACAGATTTATACATCGAGTGAGGGAAGGAGAAGTTTTTGCCAGTTTAAATTTTCCGGTATCCATGCTGTTGGGTGATGGCTCAAAAATTATAGTGAATAATAATTTAGCCTTACAAAATGCAATAAAAGAAGCAAAAGACACCTGTGATGAAGATGATGATAACGACTATGGAGACCATGATTTCACTAAAGAACGCTTAGATCATTTATTACAAATTTGTCCTTGGGTGGTCTATGAATTCGAAAGAAATGACGATGATTTAGATGATAAATATCGTGAATATGCCATTGTGTTTAAAGCAGAAAATGTGGTTCAGGTTCGCACGAGAGGTGGAGATATGTTAACAGGAACTTGGTCTACCCGAGTAGTCGACAATGGTGCCTTAATAAAATTAGAGTTCGATTCGTTAGTAGATTTTACTTTAGAATGGTTTGTCTACGACCTAGAATATGGTAGAATTAAATTGTATAAGGCAGGTGGTAACCGTGCGATTTTAAAGAAGAATTGCGATATCGTAATTGATTATTCAAAAGAACGCATTGAAAATTATTTGCAGGAGTGTTTTTGGCGTGTTGAGCGATTAAATATTGATGGGGTAGATAATGAAACTGAATATATAGGTACGCCGTTAAAGTTCAATGCCGATAATGGGGTGAAATTACGGGTTAATGGTGAACTGCTTGAAGGAACCTATCAGGTTAATCAGGTTGACGCCGGGTTTATGTTGCAGATCGTGTTTGAAGGCCGACCAGATTTAAATCTGGAATGGTTAGTAACATTCCTAGAGCCAGGAATTATTAAGCTTGAAAATGCAGATAATAAAATGGTATTAAAAAGATATTGCCCGGAGTTGGACGACGATCTAAAATATATTAACGGGTTGTTGATTCTCGGAGACTGGGAAGTTGCCAAATACCAAGACGGCGAGGTCGAGAAAACTTCAGATTATAACGATTTCACGCTGAATTTTATGGCTACAGGGCTTGTAACAGCAACCGATTTGGAAGCTAATGTCATTAATGGTTCTTGGTTAGCTTACCGAAATGAAGGCTTGTTTATGGGAATGCGCTTCGAAGAAACCGATCCGTTTACCGTATTAAACCACCGTTGGAGAATTAAAGACGTTTCAACAACTCGAATAGAATTAAAAGACTTTAGTGCTTCAGGGGAAGTGGAACGCATTTTAGTATTGGAAAAGAAAAACTAATTCTGCTACCGGTTGAAAGCTAAATCTATTTGTTCTAATTAGTGGGTTAATTATTTTAGGGAAGCTTTCACCTGAAAAGGGCTGTCAAACTAATGATTTTGATAGTCCTTTTTTTTGTTTCACTTTTTATAGTTCGTATACTTCTATAATACACAGCAAATCACTAAATTTGCACTTCTTAAAATTTCAATAACAATTATGTTTAATAATTTAAGCGATAAATTAGATAAAGCCTTACACGTTCTTAAAGGTCACGGAAGTATTACCGAAGTCAATGTAGCAGAGACTTTAAAGGAAGTAAGACGTGCTTTATTAGATGCCGATGTTAACTTTAAAATAGCAAAGCAATTTACAACAACCGTTAAGGAAAAGGCCCTTGGTCAGGATGTATTAACAACATTACAGCCAGGACAGTTAATGGTTAAAATCGTTAAAGACGAGTTAACCGAATTAATGGGTGGCGATGCTGAAGGTATTAACCTGTCTGGTACGCCAAGCGTTATTTTGATGTCAGGTTTACAAGGTTCTGGTAAAACAACATTCTCAGGTAAGCTTGCTAATTATCTTAAAAATAAAAAGACAAAGAAACCGTTATTAGTTGCCTGTGACGTGTATCGTCCTGCAGCTATTGACCAGTTACATGTGGTAGGTGAGCAGATTGGTGTAGAGGTATATAGCGATAAAGGAAATACAGATCCGGTCGCGATTGCGCAGGCAGGTATTGCTCATGCAAAAGCCAACGGACATAATGTTGTGATTATAGATACCGCGGGTCGTTTAGCTGTTGATGAAGCCATGATGACCGAGATTTCTAATATTCATGCAGCTATTAAGCCACAGGAAACCTTATTTGTTGTAGATTCTATGACAGGTCAGGATGCGGTTAATACAGCGAAAGCCTTCAACGATGTGTTAAACTTCGACGGGGTTATACTTACCAAGTTAGATGGTGATACGCGTGGTGGTGCGGCTATTTCAATTAAATCGGTAGTTAATAAGCCTATTAAGTTTATTGGTACTGGAGAGAAAATGGAAGCGATTGATGTGTTTTATCCTTCACGTATGGCAGACCGTATCCTTGGTATGGGAGACGTGGTGTCGTTAGTAGAGCGTGCACAGGAACAGTTTGATGAAGAAGAAGCGCGTAAACTTCAAAAGAAAATTGCTAAAAACCAGTTTGGCTTCGACGATTTCTTAAACCAGATTCAGCAGATCAAGAAAATGGGTAACATGAAAGACCTTATGGGCATGATACCTGGAGCTGGAAAAATGTTAAAAGATGTCGATATTGATGATGATGCCTTTAAAGGAATTGAAGCCATTATTTATTCTATGACACCAGAAGAAAGAACCAACCCGTCAATTATTAATGCGAGTAGAAAAAAACGTATAGGTAAAGGATCTGGTACTTCGGTACAACAAGTGAATCAGCTTTTAAAGCAATTCAACCAAATGAGCAAAATGATGAAGATGATGCAGGGAGGTGGTGCTAAAAAGATGATGAGCATGATGAAAGGCATGCGTTAGTATTAAATTTTAGAACAATTATAATAAACAAGCAAGCAAAATCTGAAATATGACAATTTTAGACGGTAAAAAAGTAAGTAACGATATTAAAGAGGAGATCGCAGTCGATGTACAAAGCATGATTGCTAATGGGGAAAAGGTCCCTCATTTAGCGGCGATTTTAGTTGGAACAGATGGGGCAAGTATGACTTACGTAAATGCTAAAGTTAAAGCTTGTGAAAAAATAGGGTTTCATTCTACTTTAATTGATTTACCTGAAGAAACGACTGAGGAAGTTTTATTAGAGAAAATCAATGAATTAAACACGAATGATGATATTGATGGTTTCATCGTGCAGTTGCCATTACCTAAGCATATTGATGAGCAAAAGGTATTAATGGCTATCGATCCCGATAAAGATGTTGATGGTTTTCATCCGACAAATGTGGGAAGAATGGCTTTAGATTTACCAACATTCCTTCCGGCAACACCATTCGGAATTATGGAATTATTAGAGCGTTACAATGTAGAAACCTCTGGTAAGAATGTGGTGGTTATGGGACGTAGCCATATTGTTGGTCGCCCTATGAGTATTTTAATGAGCCAGAAACGTAAAGCTGGTGATGCAACGGTTACAGTTGTGCACAGTCGTACTAAGAATTTAGCAGAGATTACACGTGAAGCCGATATTATTGTAGCTGCGATTGGTATCTCTGAGTATTTAACCGGTGATATGGTTAAAGATGGTGTAGTGGTGATTGACGTAGGAATTACTCGTGTACCAGACGACACTAAAAAAGCGGGTTACCGTTTAGCTGGTGATGTCGATTTTGCAAGTGTAAGTCCAAAAGCAAGCTTTATCACTCCTGTTCCAGGAGGTGTAGGTCCAATGACGATTGCGATGCTTCTTAAAAATACCTTATTGGCAAGAGAAAGACACAATAAGTAAGAACTTGATATTATAGAATAAAAAAAGCAGCATTTTTAAATGCTGCTTTTTTTGTTTACCGTTTTCTGCGTTTTGGTTGTCTTTTGTTGTTTGGTTGCGATCTTTCCGAAGAGGTAACCGAGCGTCGGTCGGTTTTTGGTTTAAAGACTTTGGTTGAGGTGCTAATTAAATTGTTAAGTTCTTTAAATTCTTCTTTTGTTAATTCGCGGTATTTCCCAATGGGCGTGTCCAGCTTAATGTTCATAATACGAACACGCTTCAGGGTTTGTACTTCGTAATTTAAATAATCACACATACGACGGATTTGTCGGTTCAGGCCTTGAGTCAATATAATTTTAAACTCGAATGTACTAAGCTTTTCAACTTTACATTTGTTGGTGGTTTTCTTTAAATCTTCTAAATAAATACCACCTGCCATGCGCTCAATAAAGGTTTGAGAAATAGGCTTGTCTACCGTTACAATATATTCTTTTTCGTGGTTGTTACTTGCGCGAAGAATTTTGTTTACAATGTCACCGTCATCGGTTAAAAGAATTAACCCTTCACTTGGTTTGTCTAAACGACCAATAGGGAAGATGCGTTTCGGATAGTTAATATAATCAATAATATTATCTTTCTCTACACTGGTGTCGGTAGTACAGACAATACCAACCGGTTTGTTAAAGGCCAGATAGACGAAACTGTCTTTGGTGTTTTTTACTACCTCACCATCTACACAAACCACGTCACCCGGGGCTATTTTAGTTCCCATTTCAGGAGCGCTACCGTTTATAGTTACACGACCGGCATCAATAAGCTTATCGGCTTCTCGGCGCGAGCAGTATCCAACTTCACTTAAATATTTGTTTATTCGTTTTAATTCTTCCGACATGTAGAGGTAATTAGTGTTGTGGGCAAAAATACAATAAATCTAAGCGTTTAAAAATTCTAAAATATGATTGTAAACAATTTCATTTTTTAAGCCGTGTCCAAAGCCTTGTGTTTTTACCAGCTTAGAGTTTTTATAGTATTTCGAAATTTGCAAAGCATCACGATACGAGATGATACGGTCTTTTTTATCGTGAATAATCAAACCTTCGGCAGTAATATGTTCTGAAAAGTTTTTGAAGGCGTAAAAGCTGGGAAGTTTTCCAAAGTGCTTCATGTAATAGTCGTTCATGGCTTTGATAACTCTCTTATTGTAGCCCATAATGTTGACGTAGTTTTCAATAACTTCATCAAAATTTGAAGGAGCACCTAACATGATTAATTTTTCAATAGGAAGTTTATTATTGTTAGTCGCTAATGCGGAAGCAGTACCACCAATAGAATGCCCGATAATGACGTCTGGTTTAAATTCTTGGGCGACCATATTAATGCATTCTGAATATAAAACCGCGTTAAAGGTTTTATGCCCTGAATTTCCGTGTCCTGGAGCATCTAAAGCCACAATATTGTAATCTTCGGCTTGTAAAAGTTCGATTAAATCGTTCCAGCGGTAGGTGTTGCTTTCCCAACCGTGAACTAGTAAAATGGTTTTGTTAGCTCCTTGCCATTGATAGGTGTGAATATTAATACCATCATATACAAAAGTCTTTTGTTTTGCAGATTTAAGGTATTTTAATTCTTCGGTGTGTAATTTTCCTTTTCTTGGTGTTGAAAATAAATCTACAGCTATTTTTGCTGCATAACTTGGCGATAAGTAGCTTGCTGTATTAATAAGCTTACCTATGGTTTTTACGAGGGTATTGTTCATTTAAATGTCTTCTCGGTGAACTAAATCCATTGAAAATGCAGGCGTGCAAATGGCAATGTATTCGCAGACTTCGGTAAAAGGATTCGAGTATTGCACTCGGGTATTTCGTTCTATTTTTATGGATTGTCCGGCCTCTAAAACAACGGTTTCGTCGTCAATAATAAATTGTTTTTTTCCACTGATGATGAAGGTGTATTCGTCGAACTCAGGTGTTTGAAAGGGTTCGCTCCAGCCGGCAGGTGCTTTCATATGGGCTATGCTAATGGTGCTGTTGCCGTCGGTAGCAACGCCAAAATGTTCTTTAATAACTTTGCCATCGGTCGTAGGTACAACAAATGGACTGTTTTGTACGGTGAATTTTTTATTGGCCAAAATATTTTGGTTTTCGTGTTAATGTCCTTGTAAGGGTTTCTTCTTAATCATGCCACCTTTAAGGTCTTTTACAATTCCCATAATAATAAAGGCGTTTCGGTCTATTTTGTCAATTTCAGTTTGAAGTTTGGCGAGTTCTAAACGGGTAACTACTGTATAGATAATGTCTTTTTCGTAGCTTTTACCGGAAGAACCAAAACCACCTTTACCAGCATAAATGGTACAGGCGCGATGTAGTTTTTCGGTAATCATAACACGTAACTCCTCATGGTGTATTGATATTATGGTAACACCTACATATTCTTCAACACCATCAACAACAAAATCTACGGTTTTTGCGGCTGCAAGATACGTTAAAATAGCGTAAAGCGCCGTTTCAATGGAAAGGATATAAGCCCCAACGGAGAATATTAAAATATTAATAAGAAGTAAAACGTCTCCAATAGTTAGCGATAATTTACGACTTAAGTAAATGGCGAGTACTTCGGTACCATCTATAACACTGCCACCTCGCACAGACAATCCTATACCTAAACCCAAAAAGAATCCTCCAAAAACAGAGATTAGAAGTTTGTCTTCTGTTATAGTGGGATAATCTACAAAATGAACCACAAAGGCTAAAAAAGCAATGGCAGCTATACTTTTAATAGCAAACTTCATACTAATGGTTCTTGATGCTAATATTAAAAACGGAAGGTTAACCAGAATTAAGAATATACTTAAATCGAGAGACGTCACATGGTTTAGTAATAACGAAATACCAGTGGCGCCTCCGTCTATGAAATGATTGGGTAATAAAAAACCTTTTAATCCGAATCCAGCAGAAAACACACCAATGATAATAAAGATGTATTCTTTAACGGCGTGGGCTAATTCTACCTGAAATATCCTTACCAGTGGTACGATTTGTCGTTTACTCACAGGCTGATCGCTTTGGCTTTTAAGCCTTTTTCGAGCAACATCGACCAGTAATTTGGATAAAAACGGATTCATAGAGGTTTACCAGTTTATAAAGAAGTATTTTATTTTTGCATTATCAGGAATATGCATCGCTTCAATATCCAGATTCATGTCAAATCTAAGATTTGCAGGAAGTTCTTGCTTATCAATGGTGAAGCTTGCATTTAGTTCGTTTACAGTCACGACCACCGAGTTGATCAGGTTGTCTATTCTCGAAATCTTATAATTACTGTTAATATCTTTAAAGGTACTTGACGTTGTAATATTTTTATCGGTTTTAAAACGCGGATCGATAATTTGTACACTTCTCACCACAGCTGTGGTATCCGATTTGTATTCCGGGTTTAATATTAAAAGTTTTTTCCCTGCTTTATCGAATACTTCAATGCTTTTACTGACCCCCATAAACCCATTATCATTAAATGCTTCGGTTATAGAATCGTTAGTAAATATGGATTTTAAGTCTTTAACACGTGTTGAATCAGTAAGTAAACCAACGTGTTGTTTTGAGATTTCAAAGGGGTCTTGCGCTTTGTTACAACTAGCGAAAAGTAGCGACAACACCGAGATGCTTAAAATTAGTTTTTTCATGTAATGATAGATAGGTTTTTTATTTATTAAGCGACAAATGTCGTATTATTTTTTCATGATTTTAGTTAAAATACCAAAAACACTTCTAATAAAAGTAGCGCTGGTTAAAACCTTTACCACAGGATTCATTGCCGTGCTTCGGCGTCTGGATGTTGACGAAGATGTTCTTGCTTTTTTTAGGGCTTCTTTTTCCTTTTCGGCTTGTTCTTTAGCTTCATCGGCTTCAGCTTCGGCTATTTTTTTGTTAAGCAATTCGTAAGCACTTTCGCGGTCTATGGTTTCGTTATATTTTTTAACAAGTTTAGAGGATGAAAGTAGGGTTTTTAACTCATCTTCGGTTAAAATATCCATGCGACTCATTGGTGCGCGCATCATGGTTGCTGCCAAAGGTGTCGGACGTCCTTTTTCATCTAAAGCCGATACCAGAGCTTCTCCGGTTCCTAAAGATGTTAAAACGTTCTCGGTATTGTAATATTCAGAATCCGGATAGTTTTGAGCTGTTAGTTTAATCGCTTTTCTATCTTTTGCTGTGAAGGCTCGTAACGCGTGCTGAATTTTTAATCCTAACTGACTTAATACTTCTTCGGGAACATCGGTAGGGTTTTGCGTTACAAAATATAAACCAACGCCTTTACTACGAATTAGTTTAACGATGCTTTCAATTTGATTAAGTAAGGCTTTTGATGCTTCATCGAAAATTAAATGTGCTTCATCAATAAAAATAACAAGTTCTGGTCTTCCGCTATCGCCTTGTTCAGGAAAGGTAGAATAAATTTCAGCCAGTAAACTCAGCATAAAAGTCGAAAATAGTTTAGGACGGTCCTGAATATCGGTTAAACGGATAATGTTAATATAGCCTAGACCATGGTCATTAACGCGTAACAAATCCTGAACATCGAACGAGGTTTCTCCGAAAAATAAATCGGCGCCTTGTTGTTCCAGTTCTACGATTTTACGCAAAATAGCTCCAGTTGAAGATGTTGAAATCCGTCCGTAAGCTTCGGTGAATTCAGCTTTGCCTTCTTCGGTTGCGTACTGCAAAATCTTTTTAAAATCTTTTAAATCTAATAGAGGGAGTTTGTTGTCGTCGCAATACTGAAAAATAACAGCGACAATACCGGCTTGTGTATCGCTTAAATCTAAAATTCGGGATAACAAAACAGGGCCGAATTCACTAACGGTCGCACGAAGTCTAACACCATTTTGTTCTGATAAGGTAAGTACTTCAACAGGAAATCCTTTGGCTTCAAATGGCAGACCAATTTGTGACATACGCTCATCAATCTTCACATGGCCATGGCTAGGTTGCGCTAAACCACTTAAGTCGCCCTTAATATCCATAAGTAAAACAGGTATGCCACGTTCGCTTAGATTTTCAGCCAGAACCTGTAACGATTTGGTTTTTCCAGTTCCGGTAGCACCAGCAATTAAACCGTGACGATTTAATGTTTTTAAAGGGATTTTTACATGGGCTCCGGTAATGGTTTCGCCGTCAAGCATGGCAGCTCCAACCGGAATAAAATCGCCTTTGGTAGTATTGCCTTCAGTAATGTGTTTTAAAAAATCGTCTGTTCTACTCATACCTTTAATTTTGGTTAAAAATACATGAAAATTGATGAAGAAAAAAATAGCGAACTTTTGGAATCAATAACGTGGTTTTTCTTGTTTTTCTAGGTTGTTGAATGTCTTTGTTCTAATAGAATTGGCAAGACGTTAAATGAACGGTAAAAAAAGTGAAATAAGTAAATGAATATGTATCTTTGCACCCATGAAAAGCGAAATACAAACATTAGTAGATAAAGGCGAAATGCTGCCTTTAATGGAGGAATTTTACACCATTCAGGGTGAAGGGTATCATAAAGGAACTGCGGCGTATTTTATTCGTGTTGGTGGTTGCGATGTGGGATGCCATTGGTGTGATGTGAAAGAAAGCTGGAATGCCGATTTACATCCGCCTACCGAAACGACTAAAATTGTAGAAAACGCTAAAAAGTACAGCGATACTATTGTAATAACCGGAGGAGAACCTTTAACTTGGGATATGACGGCTTTAACAACACAGTTGAAAGTTGAAGGCATGCAGGTTCATATTGAAACTTCGGGTGCTTATAAGTTAACCGGAACCTGGGACTGGATTTGCTTATCACCTAAAAAAATGAAATTACCTACCGAAGAAGTTTATGCTAAAGCAAATGAATTAAAGGTAATTATTTATAATAAAGATGATTTTCGTTTTGCCGAAGAACAGGCCGAGAAAGTGAATAAAGATTGTATTTTATACATGCAGCCGGAGTGGAGCAAACGTGATAAAGTGATTCCTGAAATTGTGGATTATGTAATGAAACACCCAAAGTGGAAGGTGTCGTTACAAACACATAAGTATTTAAATATTCCTTAAAAAATAACGTAATTTTAGGAAACGTTTAAAACCAAAAGCATTGAGAATAAAACGAAATAAGATTATGTCTTCACGTCGGGAGTTTAAACCTGATGGACGCATAATTTTACGTGATCAGTTAGCTATTGAGCGCACGCGTTTAGCAAATGAACGCACTTTGATGTCCTACATTCGGTCGTCGTTGTATTTACTTATAGGTAGTTTTGCGTTTTTTGAATTGAAAAACGAGTATTCAAATTTTGATTATCTGGCTTACGTCTCTTTGGGGTTTTCTGTTGTGTTTTTATTAATAGGTATTTACAGATTCTATTTATTGAAAAAAAACTTACGCAGATTATTAGATTTAGCAGACGTTTCGGAAGATATACATGAATAAAAAAAGCCTTGAATTTCAAGGCTTTTTTATATAATCATAGTTTTTTAATTACTGACTGATAGGAACAGCAACTCTGGTCGTATCCCAAGCTAGGAACATCTTGTCGTTATCGAATGCGATAGAAAAAGCTTCAACAGCTTCTCCTTGAGTTACTGGAGCTGTCACGCGTAAAACATCTTTACTTTCGTTATAATTGTATGCACCCCAAACATCGGTGTCTGAGCTTAAAATAACGGTCCATTCTTTTTCTCCAGGAATAGTATATAAAGCATAAGTACCAGCTTTAACGTCTTTTCCGCCAAACTTAGAATCTTTATAGAATTTTATTTCTGAAGCTTCGTTTGCTCCGGTTCTCCAAACTTTACCATTTGGAGCTAAAGTAGCTAAGGCTCTACCGTTAAGTTGTGGTCTGCTGTAGATTACTTTAGCCATTGGAGGCGCATTTCTGTCGGTTCTGTAATAAGCAACGTCTAAAGGACTTTTGTCTAATTTAGCGAATTTTTGAGCATTAGAATTTACTGAACATAACATCACAAAAGCAAAAGCTAATGTGGTTAAAAGAGTTGATTTTTTCATAAAAAGATATTAGTTGTTTAAAGATTAATGTGTTTTTAAAGATAAACCGAAATGTTCTTAAAGTTTTTCTAAATCTTAAATAAGACTGTTAAAGTTTCAGTTTGTTTAAATTTAAGGATAAAAAAAGCTTCAGAAACCTCTGAAGCTTTTGTGGTTATTGATTAATAAGAGAGTTATTTTCTCATGATTTTTACATTCATTTCCTCTACTTTTTTATCTGAAAGTAGGGAAGGAGCACCAAATAGTAAGTCCTCACTGGTTCCTGTTTTAGGGAAGGCCATCACTTCGCGAATAGATGTTTTCTTTTCTAAAATCATCATTAAACGGTCTACACCCCAGGCAATTCCGCCGTGTGGAGGAGCACCATAATGGAACGATTTGTACATAGTGCCAACGCTTTTTAGCATTTCTTCTTTGTTATACCCCATGTTGCGATAGGTGGCTTCTAAAATCTCAGGTTTATGTGCACGCACAGAACCTCCGCCAATTTCGTAACCATTCAGAATTAAATCGTATTGCTGAGCAATTATAGTTCCGATTTCTTCGTCTTTTCCGTTCATATGTTTTTCAATGTCGTAAACAGCAGGCATAGAGAAGGGGTTGTGGGTAAATGTCCAGCGGCCTTCATCGGTTTTTTCGAACATAGGGAAATCTACTACCCATGCAGGTCTTAATTCTTTCGGATTAATTAATTTCAACATGCTACCTAGTTCCTGACGTACAGCATCTAAAGCTTTATTTGCGGTCGCATAATCAGCAGCTGAGAAGAATACGATATCGCCAAC
Source organism: Aestuariibaculum suncheonense (assembly GCF_014596935.1). GTDB lineage: Bacteria > Bacteroidota > Bacteroidia > Flavobacteriales > Flavobacteriaceae > Aestuariibaculum > Aestuariibaculum suncheonense. The sequence goes on from NZ_JACVXC010000005.1 coordinate 190,686, forward strand.
CTGAGCATGTGTCGCTTCAATAATTCCTGCAGCGATATCTTCTCCTAAGAATTTAATGATTGGTGACTGCAAATCGTCTTCATTAACGATGATATAAGCTAAACCGCCTAAACCATGTTGCTGGGCTATACCCGTTAGTTTTTCAATTTGCCCTTTCGATAAACGTTTTTTGCCTTGTTCTTCCGCGGTAACTTTAATACATTTTACAATGCCACCTTCTTCAATAGGCTTACTGAATACCTGGAATGTAGTGTCTTTAACAATTTCGGTAATATCCTGAAGCTTTAATCCAAAGCGTAAATCCGGACGGTCACAACCGTAGTTATCCATGGCTTCTTTATAAGTTAGAACCTCAAACGGATGTAAAATCCATTTGTTGCCGTAAATTTTAGTCACCACTTCATTAAACATTTTGGTGTTTAAATCGACGATTTGTTGCATGCTGGCGTAAGCCATTTCCAAGTCTAATTGTGTAAACTCAGGCTGACGGTCACCACGAGAATCTTCGTCTCTAAAGCAACGTGCAATCTGGAAATATTTCTCATAACCACTCACCATCAACATTTGTTTAAACTGTTGTGGTGCCTGTGGAAGTGTGTAAAATGCGCCGGCTTGTTTTCTTGACGGAACAATAAACTCACGAGCTCCTTCGTCGGTTCCGGCACTTAAAATAGGGGTTTCTATTTCAAGGAAATCCTGCTCGTCTAAAATATCACGAAGCAGTTTAATCACTTTATGGCGATTTACAATCGTACGACGCACATCATCATTTCGGTGATCTAAATATTTATATTGGAAACGGGTGTTTTCATTGGTTTTTGTCGCACGTTTTATTTCAAACGGAAGCGTTCTTGAAAGGTTTAAAATATCAAGAGCTTTAGCTTCTAATTCAATTCTTCCTGTGCGTAACGCTGCATTGTAATCATCTTCCTTACGTTGCACAATCGTTCCTGAAACGGTAATTACCGACTCAGGTTTTAAGCGAACCAATTCATCCAGGTTGGGGAAGGATTCACGACTTAAGCGTACTTGAAAAATCTCGGTACTTGAATCGCGCAAATCAATGAAAATTAATTCGCCGTGATCACGAACACTTGATACCCATCCAGCAAAGGTAACTTCCTGATCAATGCTTTCGTCTATGATATCTGTGATTAAATGGGTTCGGTATTCCTCTTTGATAACGATAGGGATTTCAGGTAAAACTTCTTCCTGTTCTTTTTTAGAAGTAGCCTGAGTTTCTGCTTTTGTTTTTACCGTAGTTTCTCCTGATGAAGTTCCTGAGGTATCTGCTTGTAGGGCACTTAAAATGCCTTCGCGAATCACTTTCCCTGAAGCACCTTTGCCAATAATCGAAATCACTTTTCCGACTAAAATACCAGCTTTACCTTGGTTTCCGGCTTTGATATCGTTGGCAATAGTTTTGTTTTCAGCAATCACTTGAGCGATAGCATTCTGAATTTTATCTTCAGAAATGGTGTTCTCATCAAAATATTGGTTATAATCAAAATGCCTGTCCTTTAAATATTCAGTAATCGCATTTTGAACTAGAACAGAAGTGATTTTTTCAGATTTAAACAACTGAAAAATTTCAATTAAATGTTCAATTCTGTGAATATCTCCGTATTCTTCTGGTTTGATGTTGTTGGTCAATGTTTTGGCAACAAATGACGGGTCTTGAATAACTTCATTAATTGCTACAAAAGTTTCTGAACGTAACGAATCTGCTGTAAAAAATTTCGCATCCTGAGGTAATACGCCACCTTTTATCAAAATAGATTCTACAGCAAACGGAAGTGAACTGACGTCTACATCAATCGATTCCACCACGTCTTTGATGCAAACAAAAGGGAGGTCTGGTTCCGAAATAAAACGGTAATCGGCCTCATATTCCTTTTTACGCATGGTTTTGGTTTGCTTTAAATCGGCATCCCAAAGTACCGTGGTTTGATCGGGTCTGAATTCTTTATGTTCGATGTAATAGTTTAGTTGTTTTTCAACTTCTTCTTTTAAAGCATCAACCATAAACTTAAAGGAGTTTAGGTTTTTTATTTCCGTGCGCGGATTTAAAGCATATGAATGTTTTTTACGGAGTGATACAGATACATCGGATTTAAATTCTCCTTTTTCCAGATTGGCTTCAGAGATTTTTAAATTTTGAACAATACGCTGAATGTATTGCGCATATGTTGAGGCATCTTCAATATGACGAATACAAGGCTCTGTAACAATTTCAATTAGTGGTACACCAGCTTTGTTGAAATCTACCAAAGAAACCGTTTTTTCGTGCATCAATTTCGCAGCGTCTTCTTCTATATGGACTTGTGTTAAGTTTACCGTGAATTGTGATCCGTCGTTACGGAAACAAGACACTTGCCCATCTGGAATAATGGGGTTGTGAAACTGCGTAATTTGTATGTTTTTTGGATTGTCCGGGTATTCGTAATGTTTTCTATCCCATGAAATCACCTCGTTGGAAAAGGTCGATTTTACAGCTTTTCCGAAATAAATTGCTTTTTTAACGGCTTCTTTATTTACGGCAGGTAAAACCCCCATTTGCCCAGTACAAACGGAGCATATATTTTGGTTAGGCGTTTCAATTTCCTGATTAGGGCAAGAACAAAACAGTTTGGTTTTAGTGTTTAATCGTACGTGAGTTTCCAGTCCGATAACCAATTCTAATTCGTAGGCTTTTAAAAGCGCGTCTAATTGTTCTAATTCCATTATATCGTATCTTTTAAGAAGTTAGCAAACTTCAAAACAAGTTCGTCATTCGTTTTTGCGGCTGTAATTTGTAAGCCTGTTTCTGTACCTTGCGGAACCGTTAATGTTGGTAATTGTCCAAGGCTAAAGCCAACGGTATATGCATCGCTTAAATACATGGCGTGCGGGTCTTTTAAACTGTTGCCTATTTCAGGAGGTGTGCTTGGTGTTACCGGAGATAAGATGATATCAACATCTTTAAAATCCTCCTCAAAGTTTTCTGAAATCGCATCGCGAAGGGCTAAACTCTTTAAATAAATTTCATCTGAAAATCCTTGTGATAATACCTGGTTTCCACCAACAATGCGTCGTTTGGTTTCTTCTGAAAAATTTTCAGAACGTGTTACGGCGTAAGATTCTTTTAAGTTTTTATCTTCAATACGGTTACCGTAGTTGGAGCCATCTAAACGCGATAGGTTAGAAGCTGTTTCGGCCATGGCAAGCGTATAATACGTCGATACTAAAATATCGGATTGGAAGAAATCCAATTCTTTAACCTCGATACCTTTTGCTTTTATTTTTTCAATTGTACTTAAAAAGTCTGCTTTAATTTTCGGGTCGATCGCATCACTTTCAATAAAGTTTTTAAAGTAACCTACTGATTTAATTTCAGAAGTATCTGAGATACTGTCGGCGTTAATTTCCGCGGAAGCGTAAGTCGTCTGATCTTTTACATCTTTACCGCTCATCACGTTTAAAATAATACGAATATCTTCAACCGATTTAGCAATTGGTCCAACACAGTCGGTAGATGAGGCATAAGCCATTAGGCCATAACGTGAAATGCGGCCGTAAGTAGGTTTTAGTCCGTAAACATGGTTGTAACCAGCCGGCTGACGAACCGAACCACCAGTATCGCCACCAATAGAAAATACGGTATAATCTTTAGCAACGTTTACTGCCGAACCACCACTAGAACCACCACCAACAAGTTCTGGATTTATAGCGTTTTTTACTGCGCCAAAAATGGTGTTTTCACTTGAAGAACCATGACCGAAACTGTCGCAGTTTTCTTTAACTACAGGGATGGCACCGGCATCTAACAATTTTTGAATCGCCGTTGCTGTATAAGCTGATTTGTAGTTTTTAAGTAAATCGGAACTCGCTGTGGTTGTCGTTCCCTGAAGCATATAAACATCTTTAATACCAAAAGGAATGCCTTCCAACAAGCCAATGGTTTCGCCATTGGTAATTTTAGAATCGACTTTAGCTGCTAAGTTAAGCGCTAAGTCATCTAAAGTAGAATTTACCGTATTATGTGTGTTTGCCTTTAAAGCATTTAATTTTTCCGAAACCAATGCAACACAGGTTATGTCTTTGTTAACCAGTTGTTGGTGAATTTTATGTATTTGAGACTCCATGTGTTATTCTTCTATAATTTTTGAAACCACCAAATAGCCTTTTTTCTCTTTAGGAAAGTTTTCAATAATGATTTGCTTTTCGGTGGTCGAACTTTCAATCACTTCGTCTTCTCTTAAATCGTTTATCGATAGACAATGATTACGATTATTATTAAAAGAGTTATTATTTGTTGGCTGTGCATTTTTAATTACATCAAATAATTTGTTCACGGCCTCACTGGGCTGGGCTCCTTTAATACTCGACAAGATGTCGACGGTCATAATTTTACTCATGTCTTAATAATTTTGGGTTAAAAAAAAGCCTTCCGAACTCGGAAGGCTTTTTTACATATATTTTAAACAATAACCTTCCTGTCCTAACTTTTAGGATTATTGAAATTATTATTGTTATTGATTACTATCATTTTTATTTCTTTGTTTTCAAATATATAGAGAATAAACATACGATACATTATTTTTTTAAGTATCCTGCAAGGTATTATTGAATTGTTAAAAAAGATTAAAATAATTTGTTGTTTGTATAATGAAATGGTTGTTTGTGTTTAATTTTTAAAACCGGACTTAATGAAACGAAATTTGATATTGAAGCACAACCATGCCTTTATAGTCCTTTTGTTCTAAGGATATGGCGTCAAATATCGGGCGATGCTGATATCCAATGCTTATTTTATTGTCGTGAGAGCCTTTTATTAGAAAGTTTACTGTAAAATCATAAACTGTCATGTTATCATTTAAAGCGTCCCAATTGGAATGTTGTATGGCAATATTAGGTTGAATAATTGTAGGAAGGTTTAAAACGTTTGTTTCTTTAAATGCGTAACCAAATTGCCCGTACCAGGTGATTCCTGTTCCAATCATAGGAAATGCAACGCCTGAACCATTAAAGTCGGTTCCACCTCCGGTTGTTGGATTATTCGCTCCAACATTACGGATATAGTCTTTCCCAAAATCATAATTGAAGTAGCCCAAGTAGGCCGTAATGGCATTGCCATTAGATAGCGGAAGATTTAAGAACGAATCTGCTGCATAATGCGAAATGTCATAAATGTTAGTGTCTTCAAGATTGGCATCGCCATCGCTCATGGCTTCGGGTTGAAATTGAAATCCACCACCTATATTAAGGACTTTTTTCTTTTGCAGATAGGTGCCTGTTTGATAAGCCGATTTGTTAGATTCGTGATTAAAAAATTGATATTTTACATATGCCGAAGTTTTTACTCTGGGCTTGTTATTCGCAAAATTAACTGCACCATTGGGAATAGTTTTCACGTAGAAAGGTCTATTAAACGTCATACGGTAATCAAAATGACCTGCCTGACCTTTAATCCAAAGTCCGAACAAACGGCCAATATCATCGTTAATTTCAACAGAATTCAAGGTGAATAGAGGTGAGTCCAGGCCCATAAGCGTTTTGCTGCTTCGTATATTCCATCGGTTAAGGCCTTGCCAACCCGATTTTCCAAAGCCAATTTCAAAGTACTTGGCAAAAGAATATTCTGCATATAAGTCTAAAATACCAATAGGGAAGGTGTCACCCTTAAAATTGTAATTGTTGCCACCAAACATGGCATAAGTATATATTTTCGGGGTTATTTGAGCTGAAATAGGAATGCGTAATCTACGAATGGAAATATCGAAAAATTCTGAAGTCGGTTCACCATGAATTTCTGAGCCTTCATTTAAATCGGAATACCTGAGCCAGAATTGTGAAGTAATATTCCAGTTAAATGTTGGTTTGAATTTATCATTTTCCTGAGCGAATAGTGTTGCAGGGAATATAAATAGGAGTAGTAGGTAAAATATTATAGTCTGGTTGTTTATTTTCATAACAATGGTAAGTTGTTTAAAGGTTACTAAACAAAGTTATTACGAACTAAATGATGAAAATGTGACAAACATCATGTTTACCATGAATTTAAACTTTTTATGCTAAAAAGGGGTGGTTTTTCTTGTGAAAAAGTCATTTTGAAGTGGTATTGTAAACCGTAAATAAGTCTTTAAATGCGTTGTAATTGATTTTTGTAAAATTCAAATTTTACAAAACAAATAAAAACGGCAAAATCAATTTTAAGGCCTTTTTTAAGCGATTTAAGACATTTTTAATTAATTAACAATTGTTGATAATTTATGGATAAAGTCGATAAAAAGCTTTTTGAAAGCTTTGTTATTTCGTATATTTGTTTGTATCGAGAAAATGATGCCTGTGCGTCATTTTTTTATGCGTAAACTAGAACAAAATTTAAGATAATTTCGAAATATGAGCGAAGCAAAAGAAGAATTTAACAAGCATGGCTATTCGGCCGATAGCATCCAGGCTCTTGAGGGTATGGAGCACGTGCGTATGCGTCCGTCAATGTATATTGGAGATGTTGGAGTTCGTGGATTACATCACTTAGTATATGAGGTAGTTGATAACTCGATTGACGAGGCTTTGGCAGGGCACTGTAATAATATAACAGTTACCATTAATGAAGATAATTCTATTACTACTGAAGATGATGGACGAGGTATTCCTGTAGATTTACATAAAAAAGAAGGTATTTCAGCACTTGAGGTTGTAATGACTAAAATTGGTGCTGGAGGTAAATTCGATAAAGATTCCTATAAAGTATCTGGTGGTTTACACGGGGTTGGAGTGAGTTGTGTTAACGCACTTTCAGAGCACCTAAGAGCAACCGTGCACCGTGATGGTAAAGTATGGGAACAAGAGTATGAGCGCGGTAAATCGTTATATCCTGTAAAGCAAATCGGGGAAACCGATAAGCGCGGAACTATTGTGACTTTTAAGCCGGATGCAACTATTTTTCAGCAAACTGTAGAGTATAGCTATGATACATTAGCAAGTAGAATGCGTGAGTTAGCTTACTTGAACAAAGGCATCACTATCCATTTAATAGATAGACGAGCAACCAAAGAAGATGGGACGTTTGAAGGTGAAACTTTTCACTCAGAAGAAGGTCTTAAAGAATTTATTAAGTATTTAGATGCTACTCGTGAGCCTTTAATGAAAGATGTAATTTCTTTTGAAGGCGAGAAAAATGGGGTGCCTGTAGAGGTAGCTATGGTGTACAATACATCGTATGCTGAAAATTTACACTCTTACGTAAACAACATCAATACACACGAAGGAGGAACACATTTATCAGGGTTCCGTCGTGGGTTGACGCATACATTAAAGAAATATGCGGATGAATCAGGTATGTTAGACAAGTTAAAGTTTGATATTGCGGGAGATGATTTTCGTGAAGGTTTAACAGCGATTGTTTCGGTAAAAGTTGCCGAGCCTCAGTTTGAAGGACAAACCAAAACGAAATTAGGTAACCGTGAAGTATCTGCTTCTGTAAGTCAGGCGGTTTCTGAAATGTTAGCCGATTATTTAGAAGAACATCCAGATGATGCTAAGATTATTGTTCAAAAAGTGATTTTAGCAGCTCAAGCACGTCACGCGGCTCAAAAAGCACGAGAAATGGTTCAGCGTAAAACCGTTATGAGTATTGGCGGTTTACCAGGAAAATTAAGTGACTGTTCGGAGCAGGATCCTTCAAAATGTGAAGTATTCCTTGTCGAGGGAGATTCGGCAGGAGGTACAGCAAAACAAGGTCGTGACCGTGCGTTTCAGGCGATTTTACCTTTACGTGGTAAGATTTTAAACGTTGAAAAAGCGATGTCGCATAAAGTGTTTGAAAACGAGGAGATTAAAAATATTTTTACTGCTTTAGGGGTAACCATTGGCACTGAAGAAGATAGTAAAGCCTTAAACTTATCGAAATTACGTTACCACAAGATTGTAATCATGTGTGATGCCGATATTGATGGTAGCCACATTGCGACGTTAATATTGACATTCTTTTTCCGTTACATGAAAGAACTTATTGAAGAAGGTCACGTGTATATTGCAACACCACCTTTATATTTAGTTAAGAAAGGTAACAAAAAGCAATATGCTTGGAATGATAAAGAACGTGATGCTATTACAGAAGAATTTGGTGGTAGTGTGAGCGTTCAGCGTTATAAAGGTCTTGGAGAGATGAACGCAGAACAACTTTGGGATACGACTATGAATCCTGAATTCAGAACACTGCGTATGGTTCAAATTGATAATGGTACTGAGGCTGATAGAATTTTCTCTATGTTAATGGGTGATGAGGTGCCACCGCGTAGAGATTTCATTGAAAAGAATGCAGTTTATGCGAATATTGACGCTTAATTTATAGTATTGAATATATTGAAAAGGTCGCTTATTTTAAGCGACCTTTTTTTATTTTATATGTTTTTTTGAAATTTATAAAATACCTAAACGAACACCAGGTGTGCTTAGGCGAACGCTGGTGTTAAAGGAGCGTTGTCTTGGAGCATTGTAATAATAATGATATTGATATCTGTAGTAATAAAATGATGCGTGCTGATAATAATGATCACTATGGTGACAATGATTGTTGCAATGGGTGTAATGTTCGGCATAAGCATCCTGTTTGCCTTTCATATAGGCTTTATATGCTTTTTTATCACGACGTTTTAAGGCTTTTTCATAGTCTTTTTGCTCTTCCCAAAATGTGGTTTCATCGGCTTTGGTTTTCGCTGAAAATTGCTGCTCAAATTTAGCGTCTTCCGCGGCACGTTTCTGATAATACGATGTTTTATCTTGCGGGTTTTCATTTTGTTCCTGAGCTTGCAGATTAAAAGAAAAGCTTAACGCTAGTAGTATTGCTGATGTTTTAAAAAGTTTCATAGTCCTTATTTTATGTTTTACATGACGCTCTAAGGGCGTTTCATTAATAAGACAACTATATTTAGTTTTTCCCTACCGCAGTTTTATGCAAAACAAAAAAAGTCAGCTTAATTTTAAGCTGACTTTTATTAGGACGGTAAGATGGGATTTTAAAAATCGAATCCCACTGAAAATTGCCATACACGGTTTTTAGGGTTTCCATCATCATAAATGTCTCCCATACCTAGGTGGTATCTTATGCCAAATGAAACGCCGGAATCGGTTTTAAAGCCGCCTCCAAAGTTTACGCCCCAATCAAAATTATCAGGTTCTGTTTCTCGATATCCATCAAAAAATAAACCTTTATATTCTTCTTTATGTGACACGGCTAGGCCTACTTGTGGTCCGACTTCTAAAAAGAAGTTATCAGCAGGGTATAGTTTTAGCATTAAGGGCAGGTTTAAATAATCCAGTTTTTGCGTGAAAGTTGCATTGCTGTTTTCGAGTTCGTAACCTTGTTGTGAGTATAAAAATTCAATTTGGAGGGCTATATTTTCATTGAGAAAAGATTCGCCGTAGAATCCAATGTGGAAACCGTGGCGTTGTCCTGTTTCGTAGTCGTTATCATATTGCACGGCAGCTAAGTTGTAGCCTCCTTTTATACCAAAATTTGAATCTTGAGCAAATGTGTTTAAGCTAAAAACTAAAGCACAAACAATTGTAAAAAATAAATTTTTCATGAGTGTAGGTTTAATTAAATTAATGAGTTATTTGCCGCCGTTTGCTTGTAAATCGGCCAGGCATTTCGGGTCTAGTTGCGGTACTGTTCCGGCATTAAAAAGGTTGCCAAGGCTTGATGAGCTTTCGGCTGCCCAGTACATTAAGCAGCTTTCAACATCGCAATGTTTTTCGTGTTCAGGATCTTCGTGGTCTTCGGTCATGGCGGTGCCTAAATTGGTAAGTCCTAAGATGTGACCAAATTCGTGGTTAATGACCGTAGATTCTAAAGTAATTCGGTTAGGTTCGTATCTACTATCACTAAATCCGTGTAGGGTTTCTTCGTAAATAACGAAGGAAGTATTTCGGTATGCTGTGCCTAATACCACGCTGGTGTCGTCATTCTGGTCGGACTCACCATCGGCAAAAAACATCCAAATAGCTATTTGGTCTTCGGTATTGTAAAGTGTGCGATTTTTGTCTTCAATAGCCGCAATTTCTTTGGTGGTATAAGGTGATTCTCCGGGTGATGCAATAGCCCGTTTTTCTACGGTAATACCTCCGGGTTTGTAAATTCGAGCGTTTAAAAAATTTTGAAAGTTACTAATGGCGGTTGATGTAGGAGCAAAACCTTCAACATAAACTAATTCTATGATTAAGCTTTTATAGGTGTCATCAGAAAGAATATCGAAAGCAGAGCTTCCTGTTGCCTGCTGATTTTCAATTTTAAAATTGGTTGAATTGCTAGAGTTGTCTTTGGTACACGAGCTAAAAACCAATGCAGCCGTAAGTAATAGAAGTAGTTTGTGTTTCATGATTGTAAATATAACTTTTTTTAAAAACAGCCACCTGTTTTAGGTGGCTGTTTTATCATAACATACGTTAAAAATGTAGGTATGGTTCTAAATTTTCACAAGCACAAGTTTTAGTAATGAAGTCGTCGAGCTTTCTAATGTTATGGTGTTTTCGTCATAATTGGTTACTGTCCAGGTTTTATTTAATAAGTTTAGAGAGGTATTGCCCAAGAAGCTTAATTCCAGCATTACTTCTAATTCTGAATCTACCATATAAGACCCATTAACCGTGTTTAAAGAATTATCGGCAACAACACTTAAATCGTTAGAGAAAGCTATGGTATAGTCTACAAAATCGCTGGTTGTGTCTATACCGGCCACAAGAAATGATTCAACTTTAAAACTGGTATCTGCCAAAATTTCTTCTAAAGTTTTCGCATCTTCTTCAGCTTCTTCCATAGTTTTTTCGGTAGCTGTACACTCATCAATACGGGTTTGTAAATCGGCGTCACTTGAAATTTCAATAGTACTATCGCCATTGATTGTTGCTGTGATTGGGTAAGAAATACTGTAGCGTTCGTCGTCACCCATACTGCTCATGTAAGTATAAAGCGCCTGATCGGTTTCTACAACAAAACTGCCAGTTTGTTCAGCATTTATATCAAAAGTTAATATAGTAACCGGGTAGTCGATGTTTAAACAGTTAATAGCTTCTTCAGCATTGGCTTCGGCTTCGGTACATGCATCCATTAGGGCGTTGTATTCTGCTTGACTGTTTATCGTTGCTTCGGTATAATTGCTAAGTTGAACAGTTAAAGGGAAGTGTAAAATAACGGTGTCTTCATCGTTAGTAATTGCTCCCAAAATGTTTAAGACTAGAGATAAATCTAACTGACTTAATAAAGTAATTTCCTGATTATTTACAGTAGCGGTGTAGGGGTACATGATAGACGAGCAGGAGATGCCATCTACAAAATCGTCAAAGCTTCCGTCGTACATTGAAGTACGTTCAAAATTACTCGTTGCCGTAGAGTTGGCAGAGTTTGTGTTCGGGTTTAGTCCGCTTTCGCTATCAATTTCATCCTGACAAGAGGTTAAGGTTAATGTTGCGGCTAAAACTAAAGATGTAATGAATTTTAATTTTTTCATGATCAATTTTTTAGGGTTGTATTTTTCTTTTTTCAGCAAATTAATTTTGCATTTCTATAGGTTAGACACCCACAAGAAAATTTACCCTACCCCTTTTTTTTAAAAATTTAAAAATAATGCAATTGCTCTAATTTTAATATATTGTCACACCTTAATAACCAATTGAACTAAAAAATAACATGTTCTTTATTGGAGAGCATGCCTCAATTTTAAAATTAGAATGGAAAGTAACGAAAATAAGCTTTGTGAAGAAACCTACTTTAATACCTTTTATTTACAACATGTGCAGTCGGCTTCTAACTTTGCATATTACAAGTGTGGCGATAGCGACTCAGCTTTAGATTTTGTTCAGGATGCTTTTTCTAAAATCTGGGAGAATTGTTCTAAAATCGATTTTACAAAAGCAAAAAGTTATTTGTTTACTACGATTAATCATTTGTTTTTAAACAAGGTCAAACATGCTAAAGTGGTTATGCAATATGCTAAGGCTGTACCTTATATCGATCAAACTAACGAAAGTCCGGAGTATATTTTACAGGAAGAAGAGTTTAAAAAGAAGTTACAAGATGCGATTGCTTTGTTAACCGAAGCACAACGAGAAGTGTTCTTGTTGAATAGAATTGAAGGAAAAAAATATCGGGAAATAGCAGAGTTATTAGGTGTGTCCCAAAAGGCAGTCGAGAAACGTATGTCGGGAGCTTTAAAGGTTTTGAGGGAACATATTGAAAATATTTAAAAGACGGGTAGGGTAAATTAAAAGCTAAGTGTCTTAAAATTGTAAGCTAGAAAAATGAAGAATAATAATGACATATTAAAATGGTTTGATAATGAGTTAAGTGAGCAGGAGTTTTTAGAATTAAAACAAACTGAAAATCTTGAAATACTGGAAAAAATAGCTCATTATGCTAAACATATGCAAGCGCCTGAAGTCGATGCTCAGGCAGCTTTGACGGCATTTAGAAATCGAAAGTTACGTAAAAAATCACCAAAAGTGATAACTTTTAATTTTAATACCGTGTTGAAGATTGCTGCTATTTTAGTAGTTATGTTAACGTCATCTTATTTTTTATTTTTTAATAATGATGTAAACTTTGAAACTGAAATAGCCCAAACCGAAACGCTCACTTTACCCGATGGATCGGAGGTTATTTTAAATGCTGCTTCAAAATTGCATTATAGTAAAAAGGAGTGGCAATCTAATCGCTTACTGGATTTAGACGGCGAAGCTTTTTTTAAGGTTCAAAAGGGAGAAAAATTCACAGTTAATACGTCTGCAGGGACTGTTCAGGTTTTAGGAACTCAGTTTAATGTTAAAAAACGTACGGGTTATTTTGAAGTACAGTGTTACGAAGGTCTGGTAGCTGTAAATTATAATAGTAAAATAGTAAAACTATCACCGGGAAAATCATTTAGAGTGGTTGATAATACTATTCAATTGGTGGACGATTTTAAAGCTGAAATACCATCTTGGCTACAGGAAGAATCATCTTTTGATAATGTGCCTTTAGGTGAAGTTCTTAAAGAGTTACAACGCCAGTATAGTATAATAGTAACATTGCAAAACGTAGATGAATCGGTATTGTTTAAAGGAGCATTTACTCACAAAAATTTAGAAATTGCTTTGAAGTCTATAACAATTCCTTTAGATTTAAATTATAAAATTGAAGGCAAGCATGTTGTACTTTCAAAGAAGTAAACACCTTAAAATAGTTTTTTGTGTTGTTCTGTTTGTAAGTCATTTTGGTTACGGACAGAACGCTGATAAAATCAAATTATCCCAGTTTATAGCAACAGTTGAACAGCAGTTTGATGTTAAGTTTTCTTATGCGTCTCAGGATGTATCTGATATTTTTATCAAAGCTCCACAATACGAATTAACACTTCAGCAGGTTATAGAATATCTAAACGTCAAAACCCTTTTAAATTTTCAGATTTTAGATAATCGTTATGTGACGGTTTCAAAAACAGATAAGCAGATTTCTGTTTGTGCCCAGGTGTTTGCAGCGGAAGATAAACAGCCGTTGTTTGGAGCATCCATTTATATTAAAAATTCACAAACAGGAACGGTGACTGATGATCAGGGCTATTTTGAATTGAAAACCATTCCTGTGGAATCCGTTATTACCTTGTCTTATTTAGGATATAAGGACGTTGAATTGAATGCCGTTGATTTGTTTTTAGGTAATCCATCCTGTAAATCAATATTTCTGGAAGAAAACAGCGAGCAACTTAATCAGGTTGTGATCACGAAGTTTTTAACAAACGGAATACAAAAGTTGGTGGATGGAAGTACCGTATTAAACACAAAGACCTTTGGAATTTTACCCGGATTAACCGATCCTGATGTGCTACAGTCTATTCAGGCGTTGCCAGGAATTGAAAGTGTAAACGAAAGCATAGCCAATATCAATGTGCGTGGGGGCACCAATGATCAGAACTTAATCTTGTGGGATGGTATAAAAATGTATCATTCCGGTCATTTTTTTGGATTGATTTCTGCCTATAATCCCAATTTAACGGAGAAGGTTACGGTAACAAAAAACGGTACAAGTAGTGAGTTTAGTGATGGTGTGTCGAGTACGATTGATATGCGAACAAAAAACACCCTTACGAATAAGTTTTCTGGTGGTTTTGGCGCAAATTTAATAAGTGCCGATGCGTTTTTGGAAATCCCTTTAGCGAAAGATCTGGAACTTCACATTTCAGGACGTCGCTCGTTCACCGATGTCTTTAAAACCTTTACCTATAATAATTATTTCGACAGAAGTTTTCAGGATAGCGATATTCGAACTCAAAGAGAAACCAGTGGTGATATCGATACATCTTCTGATTTCAAATTCTACGATTATACGGCTAAACTGTTATTTAATTTAGGAGATAAGCATAAGTTTAGAGCCAATTTCATTGAAATCAATAATGATTTAGTGTACACCGAACAAGTGGTAAATACTTCAGGAGAAACTCAATCGAAATCGAGTAATTTGTCTCAGAAAAATAAGGGGTTTGGGGCACAATGGCAGGCGAATTGGACGAATGCTTTTATAACAAAATTTAATGCCTATTATTCGAAATATAATGTTGATGCTCAGGATTATAATGTAGATTCTGATCAGTTGTTAACCCAGGCAAATGAGGTTTTAGAAACCGGTTTTAAATTGAATACACATTATAAATTCAGTAAAGACGTGACGTTTTTAAATGGTTATCAGTTTAATGAAACCGGTATTTTAAATGAAACAGCAGTAACAGTCCCTTCGTACTTTAAAATTAAAAAGGATGTGTTGCGTAATCACGCTTTGTATTCGCAATTAGAATTAAATACCGCAGAAACGTTTTTAAGAGCTGGTATTCGATTGAATTATTTCGAAAAATTTCATCGGTTTTTAGTTGAACCCCGATTGAATATCAGGCAGAAGTTGGTTGGCGCGCTTTCTTTGAAACTGGGAGGTGAATTCAAAAATCAGTCAGCCACACAAATTGTCGATTTTCAGGATGATTTTTTAGGAGTTGAAAAGCGTCGCTGGATTTTAGCAAACGAAGAATCTATTCCTATTTCTCAAAGTAAACAAAGCTCTTTAGGCGTTGAATGGAATAAAATGCATTTTAACATGGGTGTTGCTGGCTTTTATAAAAATGTAAAAGGCATCACGGCGAGTAATCAGGGGTTTTACAATAACTTTCAATACCTAAGTGCGATTGGTGAGTACAGTTCCAGAGGCCTAGAATTTCTGGTGAATAAAACGGCAAACAAGTACAGTACGTGGCTGAGTTATACTTATTCGGTAAATGAATATAGGTTTGAGACTTTTGAACCTTCAGTTTTTTCAAATAATGTAGATATCAGGCATTCGGTTTCTCTGGCGTTTAATTATGATATTTTAGAGCATTTAAAAATATCAGTCGGCGGCATGTGGCGTTCAGGGTTGCCTTATACAAAACCTGTTGAAGGGAACGAAACGATACAATCAGGGAATAATATTTATGTGAATTACGATACCCCAAACAGTGAAAATCTAGATGAGTTTAAGCGGGTTGATGTATCCTTGAGTTATAAATTTCAGATGTCATCTTCGGTAAATGCCTCATTAAAAGCTGGAGTGTTGAATGTAACGAATTCTAAAAATATCATCAATAGATATTATAAAATCGATCCCGATGATTCTAATAAAACGATAGAGGTAAATAATACATCATTACGATTAACACCAAATATGAGTTTCAGAGTACTATTTTAAGTAAATTTAATGTCGTTAAAACGTTAATTTTTAGCGTTGAAACGAAATTATGATTCTTTTTTTTACTTTTGATTATAACCCTAAACATACATAATGAAAAAAATAGCCTTATTCACAATCTTTGGTTTAGCAACTTTAGTGTCCAAAGCTCAAAACGATGTCGATGCCCTACTTATTGCCGGTGTTGAAAACGCCCAACGTTTTGCAAATGATTATTTAGCGCCAGCAACTAATGGTTTAATGTATAGTATGAATGCCAATTGGTTTAATACGGCAGATGCTAAACCTTTAGGTGGTTTTGAAATCTCGCTAGTAGCAAATGCGTCTTTGGTGGGTAAATCGGATAAGTCGTTTTTAATGAATATTGCAGATTATAATAGTCCGGATTACGATTTTACCTTGGCATTCGAAGATGCATCGGCTTCAAAACAAGTCGCTACGGCTTTGGGTGAAAATAATCCTGATATAGATATCATTATTACAGATAAAACTAATCCGTTGTCAAGCGAACGCATCACTTTGCCTTCTGGTATTGGTAATGCCAGTGGTAATTTACTGCCTTCGGCATTTATACAGGGGAGTGTTGGTTTAATAAAAGGCATTGAGGTTAAAGCACGTTTTATGCCGGAAATAAAAACAGATGAGGTGGCTTTTAACATGTATGGAGCCGGGTTGCAATTTGAAATGACCAAGTGGTTGCCTGCCGATAAATTATTACCTGTTGCACTTTCAGGCTTGGTGGCTTATACGCATCTTGGTGCTTCTTACGATTTAACCGAATCTTCAGGTGTTGATGGAAATAATCAAAGGTTGGAGAATGATACAAATACTTGGTTGTTTCAGTTAATAGCTTCAACTAAGCTGCCAGTTATTAATTTTTATGGAGGGGTTGGGTATATTAGCGGAAAATCCGAATCTGATTTATTAGGAACCTATATTATTACCACAGGACCTTTAAGTGGGTCTGAAGCTATAACAGATCCATTTTCAGTTTCCAGTAAAGTTTCTGGCGTGCGAGGAACTTTAGGAACTAAATTGAAAATTGGCTTTTTCAGATTCAATGCCGAATACCATTTAGCCGAGTTTAATGCCTTTTCTGTTGGTTTAAATTTTGGTTTTAGATAAGAGTTAATTGTATAAGGAAAAATAATTCAAAAAGTGTGAGATTTAATCTTGCACTTTTTTTATTTAGAGTATATTAATTTGTAAATTTGTTAGGGAAATTCTAAGTTTTTAGCTTATTCTTGGCTAAACTATTCCCTAAGTTCTATCTTTATAACATTGATAAAATTCAAAATACATATTAAACTATAAAACATTAACATATGAAAGTTACAGTAGTAGGCGCAGGCGCAGTGGGAGCTAGTTGCGCAGAGTACATTGCCATTAAAAATTTTGCTTCAGAAGTCGTTTTGGTAGATATTAAGGAAGGTTTTGCGGAAGGAAAAGCCATGGATTTAATGCAAACCGCTTCGTTAAATGGTTTTGATACTAAAATTACAGGAGTAACAGGAGATTACAGTAAAACAGCAGATAGCGATATTTGTGTAATTACATCAGGAATTCCAAGAAAACCGGGTATGACTCGTGAGGAATTAATTGGTATTAATGCAGGAATTGTGAAGTCTGTGGCATCCAGCTTAATCGAATATTCCCCAAACACCATTATCATTGTAGTAAGTAATCCAATGGATACTATGACGTACTTGGTGCACAAAACAACAAACTTACCTAAAAACCGTATTATTGGTATGGGTGGTGCTTTAGATTCAGCACGTTTTAAATACCGATTAGCTGAAGCTTTAGAAGCACCTATTAGTGATGTAGACGGGATGGTTATAGGCGGACACAGCGATACCGGAATGGTACCATTAACATCACATGCAACAAGAAACAGTGTAAAAGTATCTGAGTTTTTATCAGAAGAACGTTTACAACAAGTAGCTGAAGATACTAAAGTTGGAGGAGCAACGCTTACTAAACTTTTAGGAACGTCGGCTTGGTATGCCCCAGGAGCAGCTGTTAGCGGATTAGTTCAGGCGATTGCCTGCGATCAGAAGAAAATGTATCCGTGTTCAACCTTATTAGAAGGAGAGTACAATTTATCTGATATCTGTATTGGTGTTCCGGTAATTTTAGGTAAAAACGGTATTGAAAGCATTGTAAATATTCCGTTAAGTGATGCCGAAAAAGCACATATGCAAGCCAGTGCCGAAGGGGTTAGAAAAACCAATGGCTTACTGGAATTATAAGATTCTATTATAAAAATTTATATATTTTAAGGAAAGACTGTAGAAATACAGTCTTTTTTTTATATTTGGCGCATGAGAACAAAATGGTACTTTGGTGCTTTAATCGTATTAATTTCCTTTTTAGGTATTTATCAGAACAGAACATCTGAACCTAATCAGGAGATTATACTGCAATTTACAGATGTTGAAGTGACATCTGATGAAGCCCATACAGCCATTTTAGAGGTAACCAGCCAACTACAGGCTATAGGAGCCGATGCCGTTCAGGTAAAGCAACTGCAAAATGGCAAAGTGGTTATCTCATACTACAGTACTGCCGATGTAGACAGTATTAAAGAGTTATTGTCTGATGACGATTCGCTACAGGTTGGTTATGCTAATACAGCGAAAAATAACTTCCCTTCGGACGACTCTAAAGCATACAAGTTCGATGTGTTCGAAATTCACAAAGCCAATGATGTGCCGTCAGGCTTTGGAGGAAAGCACATACTTAGTGCTAAGCAGGACTTCGACAGGTTTTTTAATCCGTACGTTTATTATTTTAATACTTCAGAAGACCTAAACGATGATCTTATTGTTGAGGTTGCGTTAAAAGTATTTAGTGATATCGCTGTTACCATAGATAATACAGCGGGTAATATACCGGAAGTACGAGCGGGCCCAGTAACTTTAGGGTTAGCTTAAAATAAACATCTGTTGATTATTAAGTAATCGACAACAAGTCTATACTTCAGTTTTAAATAAAGGCTTCCCAATAACTCAAATTATATTCTTAAAACACTCTGAAAGATTTTAACCTTTTAGAATATTTACAATTTTAATTAACTAAAAGCGTGTCAAAAAGTTAGTCATCGGTTTTGATGAATCAGATGAAGATGAATTAGACACAAAAACAACAAAACATGCAAAATAAAGGATTAGTAAAATTATTTGCAGTTTTATTCGGATTGGTTAGTATTTACCAGCTATCATTCACGTTTAAAGCAAGTCAAATAGAAAGTACGGCAGAAGAAGTTGCCATTAACAAAGTCTCTGAAACAGAAGACGATTATCGTGCAAAACGCAGTGCAGAAGAATTAAAGTATTTAGATGCGATTGCTAACGATACTGTATTTAACATGGGTATTGCTAAATTCACTTATAGTGAAGTGAAGCAAAAAGCCATGAACCTTGGTTTAGATTTAAAAGGAGGTATTAACGTAATTCTTCAGGTGTCTGTAAAAGACATCTTAAAAGGATTAGCAAATCATACTAAAAACCCTGTATTTAATAAGGCATTAGATGATGCTTCAGAATTACAAAAAGATTCTCAAAACACCTATTTAGAAGATTTCTTTATCGCTTTCGATAAAATTAAAGGCGATACCAAATTAGCATCTCCTGATATTTTCTATACAAAAACTTTAGATGGAGAGATTGATGGAAGCATGACCGATAGTGAAGTAAAAGTCGTTATCGAAAGGAAAATTGATGAGTCTATCGTTTCAGCTTTTGAAGTATTACGTAAGCGTATTGATGAGTTTGGGGTAACATCTCCAAACATTCAGCGTTTGGGAACTTCTGGTCGTATTTTAGTAGAGTTACCAGGGGTTAAAGATATTGAAAGAGCAACATCATTATTACAAAGTACAGCACAATTAGAGTTTTGGGACGCATACAGAGGAGAGCAGTTTTTCGGATTCTTATCTCAGGCAAACGAAACTTTAAAAGATATTGTTGATACAAAACCGGAAACAGCGCAGGTTGAAAGCAACGATCAGGAAGATGCAAAAGAAGATGCTATCGATGATCTTTTAGGAGATGCAACTACCGATTCTACTGCTGTAGATACTGTAAATCCAATTTTCGATTTAATTCGTGGTCCCGGATACCAAGGCGGACCAATTGTTGCTTATTTTGAAGTTGCAGATCGCGCAAAAGTATTAGACTACTTAAACAAGCCACAAGTAAGAGCGTTACTTCCTGCAGAAATGCGTTACACAAAGTTTGCTTTTGGTAAACCGGAGAAAAACAGTGAAGTAGTTGGATTATACGCTTTGGCCGGAAACAGAGATAACGAGCCACAATTAAGTGGAGCAGTAGTAACAGATGCACGTCAGGAATATGACCAAATGAATAGACCAACAGTATCTATGCAAATGAATGCAAAAGGTGCTAAAATCTGGGAAGAAATGACGGGAGAGGCATTTACTAATGGAAGCCAGATAGCTATTGTTTTAGATAACGTAGTTTATTCGGCTCCAGGAGTAACTTCAGGACCAATTTCTGGAGGTAACTCATCTATCTCAGGAAGCTTTACCTTAAACGAAGCGATTGACTTAGCTAACGTTTTACGTGCTGGTAAATTACCTGCATCGGCAGATATTATTCAAAGTGATGTTGTTGGACCATCTTTAGGTCAGGAAGCGATTGACAGTGGTACTATGTCATTCATGATTGCCTTAGCTTTAGTATTAGTATGGATGGTTATCTACTATGGCAAGGCCGGTGGATTCTCTGATATTGCAATGTTATTAAACATCTTATTAATCTTTGGTATCTTATCGGGATTAGGTGCGGTGTTAACATTACCTGGTATTGCGGGTATCGTATTAACTATTGGTATGTCGGTTGACGCGAACGTAATTATTTTCGAGCGTATTCGAGAAGAGATTGCCAAAGGTAAAGGCCAGAAAGAAGCGATTCAGGATGGATTTAGCAATGCCTTATCATCTATTTTAGATGCGAACATTACAACTGGTTTAACTGCATTAATTTTATTTGTATTTGGTACAGGACCAATCAAAGGTTTCGCAACTACATTATTAATTGGTATCGCAACATCATTATTTACAGCTATTTTCATTACAAGATTATTAATCGACTGGTATGTAAACAAAGGCGGTCAGTTAGAATTCTCTACGCCGCTTACTAAAAACTTATTCAGAAGAATTGATATCGAGTTCTTAAAGAAACGTAAAGTAGCATACATCATTTCAGGAGCCATCATCGTATTAGGATTAGGATCGTTATTTACTAACGGATTAGATCAAGGTGTAGATTTCGTTGGAGGTAGAACATACCGCGTAATCTTCCCTCAGGATGTGAGCGCTTCAGAAATTAAGAGTGTATTATCTCAACCAGATGTATTCAACAGTGCTGATGCTAAAACGGTAGGAGAAAGCAATAGCTTAAAAATTACTACCAAATACAAAATTGATGAAACTGGTAAAGAAGTAGATGAAGAAATCAGAACAAAATTATTCACAGCTATTCAACCTTATTTAGGAGGTCAGTCTTACGAAGAGTTTATCGATAACAACAATGTGAATAAAGCGATTGGATTAATGGAGTCTTACAAAGTAAGTCCTACAATTGCCGATGATATTAAGCAAGCATCATTCTGGGCGATTTTAGGATCGTTAATCGTTGTGTTCCTTTATATCTTATTCCGTTTCAAAAAATGGCAATATTCACTTGGTGCTGTTGCAGCAGTATTCCACGACGTATTAATTGTATTAGGAGTATTCTCAATAACGTACAAATTCATGCCATTCAGTATGGAAATCGATCAGGCATTCATTGCGGCGATCTTAACGGTAATTGGTTACTCATTAAACGATACGGTAATTGTATTCGATAGAATTAGAGAGTACGTTAACGAACATACAAGCTGGGATTTCAACAAAATTGTAGACACTTCATTAAGCAGTACATTAGGAAGAACTTTAAATACATCGTCTACTACATTGGTGGTATTATTAGCGATCTTCATTTTTGGTGGAGATTCTATTAGAGGATTTATGTTTGCTTTAATCGTTGGTATCGTAGTTGGTACATACTCTTCATTATTTATTGCATCGCCAATTATGTATGATACAGTAAAACGTTTAGAAGGTAAAAAGAAGAAAGAAGACTAATTTAGTTAGTTCTTAATAATAAAAAGCCCGTTAGTTTTAACGGGCTTTTTTTATGCTTAAAATTTAACATAATTTCTCGTTGAAGGCTGTATACAACTGATATGTTATTTATATACATTTGCTTAAAATTTATCTGTGATGAATTATCAATTAATACTTCAAACTGTTTAGGTGAAAACCCAGACACAGTCGCGAAAAAAGTTTCTTTTTGTTTCGCGTTGGGGCGAGTCTCTGGACATTGCTAACACAATTTACTTAGAAGGTCACGCCGTAAAATTATACATAGAAGACAAAGCGTCTAAAGAAATCGGTTATGGTTTTGTGCCCAAAGCAGCACAATGGGAAAAGCATGTTGATTGGGCCGATGTTATCGTATTCGATTATACAGGTTATGGAAAAATTGCCAGTGCATTAAGAGCCAAAGGCAAATTGGTTTTAGGAGGAACCGAGTATACAGATAATTTGGAATTAGATAGGAATTTTGGTCAGGCCGAATTAAAGAAGCATAAAATAAAAGTGATTCCTTCAAAGGAGTTTACCACGTTTAACGACGCTATTCATTATATAGAAACCCACCCGAGTTCGTATGTGTTGAAACCTTGTGGAGAAACTCAAGAACTCAAACAATTGTTGTTTGTGGGAAGTGATGAAGAAGGCCTCGACGTGATTCGAGTGTTAAAAGCTTATGAGAAATCTTGGGGAAACAACTTCGGAAATTTTCAGCTTCAGCGAAAAGTTAAGGGTGTTGAAATATCAATCGCGGCGTTTTTTAATGGGAATGAGTTTATCTATCCGATAAATATCACTTTCGAGCATAAAAAGTTATTCCCTAAAGAGCTTGGTGTTTCAACAGGAGAAATGGGAACCAGTATGTTTTGGGTTAAAGATTCTCCAATTTTTGAAGCGACTTTGCTTAAATTTCAGCATACGTTAGCCAAGCATCATTTTATTGGACATATCGATATCAATTGTATCGTGAATGGAAATGGCATTTATCCATTGGAGTTTACTTCGCGTTTTGGGTATCCGCAGGTGTTAATTCAACGCGCCGGAATTAATGAACCCATAGGGGAGTTATTTTATAAATTGGTGACCAAGCAAAAGTTTAAAATCAACACGAAGAAAGGTTTTCAGGTAGGCGCTTTTATTGTGGTGCCACCATTTCCTTACGACGATAAAAAAACGTTTAATTTATTCTCTAAAGATGCGGTAGTCGTGTTTAAAAAGAATGGAAAAGAAGGCGTGCATCCGATGCATTTAAAAAAGGTAAACGACGAATGGCTCATTACAGGAAATACAGGCATAGCCGTTTTGGTAACCGGTGTTGGCAATACCATGAAAGATGCTCAGAAAATGATGTATAACCGTATACATAACGTAATTATCAATAATGGCTATTACCGCACTGATATTGGTGACCGTTGGACTGAAGACTCCGATAAATTATGGTCTTGGGGATTACTTTAATGTTATAGGGTTATGAATTTTGAGAAGTGTTTCGAGGTAGAATCCTTTTTTTCAATCCTTCCCTTGGATTGGCAGGAAAGTATACTGCCGTTTTGGGATGATTACAAAGCTTCAACCGAATGTTTTGTTTTAAAAGAAGAAGATGATATTATAGCCGGAGGTTTAGTCTTTTCTGAATGTCCGCCAGATATGCTATATGCTAAACAGCAAGCTGATTTTTGGTTTGATACCGGTTACAAATATTTGGGGTTCATTTATGTTTTAGAATCAAAACGAGGTCAGAATTTAGGCTCTTTATGGTTGAATAGTTTGAAAGATACTTATATGCATGGCAAGTTTTGGTTAACCATAGAAGACATAAACCTGCACCATTTTTATGTTAAAAATGGTTTCCGATATGTAAAGACTTTAGATCATGGCGAACAAGAGGAAGGTTTATACATTTACCCAAATTAAACCTGAGATTTATTAAAAAGTGGGCACTTTAATTTAACTTGCAACTTTTAATAACAGGTTTAAAAAATGAGTTTTAAGACAGTTTCAATATATATTCTTTTTGTATTCGTATTATTTCAAGGGTTAAAGGGGGCCTCACAAAACATTGAAATAAAAGGCGTTGTTGTTGATGAAGTTAGTAAGCAACCATTGTCCTATGCTACCATTGTAGTTGCCAGTCTTGATACTAAACAAGCTATTGCAGGTGCTATAACTACTGAGGATGGTAGTTTTTCTCTTAACACCAAAGCATCAAAGTTTTATATAGAAGTAAGTTTTATAGGGTTTCTATCGAAAACTATTGAACAATTCAATTTAAAAAATAATACCATTAATCTGGGAACCATTGAACTTCAGGAGGATGCTTCGCAGTTAGACGAAGTGGTAGTGAAGGCAGAAACGTCCAGAACTGAATTTAAATTAGATAGGCGTGTTTTTAATGTGGGTAAAGATATTTCCAGTACAGGTATGAGTGCTTTGGAAGTCCTCAATAATGTGCCTTCGGTTAGTGTAAATATAGAGGGGATTATAAGTTTACGAGGGAGTAGTGGTGTACAGATTTTAATTAATGGAAAACCTTCTATTCTTACCGGCGAAGGTGGGGCGCTGGGAAGTATTACTGCCGATATGATTGAAAGTATTGAAGTTATAACAAACCCATCTGCAAAATATGATGCCGAGGGAACTTCAGGTATTATAAATATCATTATTAAAAAAGAGGAGCGTAAAGGTTTGAACGGTTCTTTAAGTCTAAATTCTGGAGTTCCAGATAATCACAGTATCGGATTGAGTTTAAACCGACGTTCGGAAAAGTTTAATTTATTTACACAACTGGGTATTGGCCGACGAAGTAATCCTAACGAAGGGGAGAATATTAATACAGATCTGATTAATAATACCGACCTGATGAATTCAGGAAACGAATACAGAAATGAAAAGTTTTATAATATCATTTTAGGAACCGATTATTATATCGATCCCAATAATGTGGTAACGCTTTCTGGAAATTTTGCTTATGAGGTAGAAGATCAACCTTCAAATAATCTGTTTAAGTTGTTTGATGAGAATAACAGTTTAGTATCCCAATGGGAGCGAACCGAAGTAACTGAAGCAACTAATCCTAAATGGCAGTATGAGCTTCAATATAAAAGGGATTTTGACGATCATGAAGATCACGATTTATTGTTTAGTGCTCTAGGGCAGTCATTTGCCAAAGACCAATCTTCTTTATTTAATGATGTTACGGTTTCGGGTGAAAATCGAGATGCCGTTCAACGCACTCGAGCCGATTTTAGTGATTACACGTACACATTTAAGTTAGATTATACTAAACCATTTTCAGAACAATGGCGTCTGGAAACCGGTGCTCAATATGTAATAAATGATGTAAGTAACGATTATGAAGTGGAGAACTTTGTTGATGGAAATTTTGTGACGGACGAAGGGCTTACCAATATTTTTAATTACAATCAGAATGTTTTTGGGATTTATGCAACAGGGTCTTTTGAGGGAGCGAAATGGGGATTGAAAACAGGACTTAGGGTAGAACAAACCGATTTGAAGACTTTATTGGCAAATACTAATGAAGCAAATAATCAAAATTATTTAAATCTGTTTCCAAGTGTACATACATCATATAAAGTATCAGATATGGTTTCTTTGCAAGCCGGGTATTCTAAGCGCATTTACCGCCCACGATTATGGGATTTAAATCCGTTTTTTAATATAAGGAATAGTTTTAGCATTCGTCAAGGGAATCCTAACCTAATGCCTGAATTTACAGATTCGTACGAATTGACCAGTATTTTCGATATCGGAAAAACATCGCTTAATTTTGGAGTGTATCATCGCTACACCACCGATGTGATTGAACGTATTACAACTTCCAAAGATAATGTAAACATAACAAGACCCGAGAATATTGGGGCGAACAGTACTTACGGAATTGAGTTTAATACCAAGTATAGCCCGATAAATTGGTTAACACTTAATGCCGATTTTAATTATAATACCTTTAAACGTGATGGAAGTTTTGAAGCTCAGGTGTTCGATTTTAAAGGAAATCAGTGGACTTCCAAGTTAATGGGGAAATTTAAATTGCCTGCTGATATAGATTTTGAAGCAACTGGAAATTATCAGTCCAAATATAAAACCGTACAAAGTGTAGTGAGCGATATGCTGTTTTTAGATTTAGGCCTTCGGAAAAAAATACTGAAAGGCAGAGGTGTTTTAAATGTAGGAGTTCGCGATGTTTTTGCTTCAAGAATCGATGAGAGATTTACTACCCAAAATACTTTTTTGGCTTATAGTAAAAATGCACGTGGTCGCTTTGTTACATTTGGTTTTAGCTATGGTTTTGGTAAAGGAGAAGCTATGGAATATTCCGGAGGCAGACGACATTATTAAGGTGTTTTTACAAAACTAATACTATCGTTAACAGAAAGCCTCCATTGGTCTGCTAGACCTGCATTAACTTCTAATACATATTTTGCTGGCAGGTTTGATGGTAATGATGATTCATCAAAAGGTTTGGCATTTTTCTGAAAACTCACAATTTTGTTATCATCACCAATGTAAATAATGTCTAATGAAATTCTCGTGTTTTTCATATAGAAATAACGCTCTTGAACATCATCAAAAATAAAAAGCATGCCTTGTTTGGGTTTCATGGCATCTCTATACATTAGGCCGGTCTCGCGATCAAATTCGGTATCGGCGATTTCAATATCTAGATAGACCTGAGTAGAATCGGCTTTAAAAATGGTAAGTTCGCCTTCTTTGGAGAATTGAACTTGGGTTTGTTTTACAACTTTTTTATCCTCTTTGCAACCTGTAAGGCTTAACGCTAAACAGGCTGCAAAACACAGATAACATAATTTAAAACGATTAAACATCATGTTATAATACAGGTTGTTTTGGTTTGTAAACAAACATGAAATACAGCCCGATAAGTATAAACGGAATGCTTAACCATTGTCCGGTATTTAATCCGAACCAGTTGATGTATTCGTCGCCTTGAGGTTCTTTTACAAATTCCACAAAGAATCTAATGGTCCATAACAGGATTAAAAACAATCCGAATAAAAACCCGGTTTGATCTTTTTTAGTGGTTTTAGAGTAGAAATACCATAAAATTAAAAATACAAAAACGTAGCAGAATGATTCGTATAATTGTGCCGGATGTCTGTAAGGTACAACGTCTAATAAGTTTTGAAACTGCGGATTACTAGTCACGGCATTATAGGCTTCCTGAACATCTTTGATGCCGGTTAACTGTACAATCTGACTCTTGTAATACTGATCCTGAATAAAACGTACACCAAAAGCGGAATCGGTAACCTTTCCTATAATTTCCGAATTGATAAAGTTTCCAATTCTAATGAATACGGCACCTGAAGCAACAGAAATTACGACGCGGTCTAAAATCCATAGTAAGGATTTGTAATTGTATTTTTTACGATACAAGTACATGCCAACAATAATTCCAATGGCGGCACCGTGGCTAGCTAAACCTTGAAATCCTGTAAATTCAATACCACCTTTAAATCGGAAAGGTAAAAAGATGCTAAAAAAGTCTTCTGAAATTAATTCAGACTGATAAAATAAAACATGTCCTAAACGCGCACCAATCATGGTGGCTAAAACGGTATAAATGAATAATGGGTCTAAATATTCTAAAGACACTTTTTCTTTAGTGAAAATACGTTTCATAATAAACCACCCTAGAACAAAGGCCGTAACCCACATTAAGCTATAAAAGTGTAGTTTAAAATTTCCAATGATATCGATACCTGTTATAGGGTTCCAATCAAATTTTAATAGGTACATAAGTTTTATTTTTTTAAATA
Organism: Aestuariibaculum suncheonense; assembly: GCF_014596935.1. GTDB lineage: Bacteria > Bacteroidota > Bacteroidia > Flavobacteriales > Flavobacteriaceae > Aestuariibaculum > Aestuariibaculum suncheonense. Next base: position 218,374 of record NZ_JACVXC010000005.1, read on the forward strand.
TGTATGTTTATCTTACTTTAAAGTGCCTCTATAATTTCAACTTCAAAAATTAAGTTGGCACGCGGTGGAATACCACGATTTCCCATTTCGCCATAGCCTAAGTGATACGGAATAAATAGGGTCGCTTTATCACCAACGCTTAATTGTTGTAAACCTTCTTTGAAACCTGGAATCATACGAGCATCCGGACTAATTTCAGCTTCAATTGGGCGATACATTCCGGCATCGCGTTTCCCTGGATTAACTATTTCGTGGGCCTCAGCAAGTTCTAATTTACTTGTGTCGAAAAGCTTTCCATCTTCCATGTATAGGCTATAATCAGTGAGTATTATGGCGGTTGACGGTAGTTTATTACCATCACCTTTTTTGCTGATATAGTATTTTAAACCTGAAGGTAAGGTGGTTGCTTCAGCTTTTTGTTGTTCAAATCTTTCTTTGGTTTCTTTTAATAAAGCTTCCATTTTAGCTGCTTTTTCTTTTTCCAGACGTTCAGCTTCAATAAAATGATTAACGAAAATATCAGGAGCATCAAAGCGTTTCGCTTCTTTACCTTTTCTAATGATGTTCAATTCTTTAATATAAACCGTATCAATTGGCGCGTCCATCATTCCAGTTTTTACTTTCGAAATACTGTCTTCAACATCTAAACCAATAACCAGTTCACCAAAAACAGAATGCTTATTATCTAAGAATGGTGTAGGCTTGTCGGTGATGAAAAATTGACTACCATTGGTGTTTGGTCCTGAATTAGCCATAGACAAAATACCAGCTTTGTCGTGTTTTAATTCCGGAGAAAATTCATCTGAAAATTTATAACCTGGTCCACCAGATCCGTTCCCGTAAGGATCGCCTCCCTGAATCATAAAGCTGTCTATAACCCGATGAAAGGTTGTGCCATTATAAAACTTTTTTCCTTTAAATTGTTTATCAACCATTGTATTTGTGCCTTCAGCTAGCGAGACGAAATTAGCAACCGTTACCGGAGTCTTATCGTAAGCCAGTTTCGCAACCATAATACCTTTACTTGTTACAAACTCGGCATACATACCATCTTCAAGTTCCGGGTATTGCGCTTTGCAAGAGGTTAAATTGGTAATCAGGGTAACAATGAAAAGTAATTTAATTGAAATTTTTAAGGGATTCATGTGGTATTCTAAATGTTTAATAGGGAATAGTTGATTTTTTATGCTTTTGTTTCAAAACTAGTCGTCTTTGGTTTTTGTGATAGAATTTAAAGTGACTTTACACATTAAAGGTGTATTGCTTCCAATTTTATTTTCGTCGCCATAATAGCCGTAAGCTTTTTGTGATGGAAATAGAAAGGTAACGGTTTCACCAGCTTTCATTAGTTTTAGCCCTTCGCGTAATCCTGTAAAAAGTTCTTCTTTATCTATTGTATACGTACGTGTTTTAAGTTCAGCGAAAGAGTAAATCGTGCTGCCATTTAAGGTTTTAACATCGTAATCGTAGTTAACAATATCACCAAAAGCAGGAGTTTGTAACGAATCGATGTCTGTTTTGGTATTATAAAAATACCAGAATCCGCTTTCTGAAGCAATATAGTCATTCTCTTGTTTTTGAGTCATGAACTTTTCTATAAGTGCTTGTTCCCTTGCATTTAGTTTTTTATTGCGCTCTACCGAAGCGTCAATAAACGAGCCCGATTTTACAGAAATAGGTCGTCTTGCTTCCGGAGATTTGCAAGCAAACGTGAATGCAATTAAGGCCAGAGTTAAAAATTTATTCATTATTCAGGGCTTTATTATAACTAGGCAATATACTAATAAATTTTTCAACGGTATCGTTTAGTGATAATTCACTTCGACCACCAGCAGCATTGATATGTCCGCCACCATTAAAATGTGATCGCGACATGTCGTTTACCGAGAAGTCACCTTTTGAACGCAAAGATATTTTAACAATGCCTTCCTGTTTGTCTTCAATAAAAATAGCAGCTAACACGATATTATCTAACGACAATCCGTAATTAACAATACCTTCGGTGTCTCCTTTTTTGTAATCATATTTATTTAGTTCTTCCTGAGAGAGCGTGATATATGCCGCGCGATGTTCTGGTAGAACGTTTAAATTCGTTAATGCACAACCCAATAATTGCAAACGCTGGTAGCTATTGGTGTCGTAAATGTTATTGTGTATTTGAGAATTGTTAGCACCTTTATCAATTAAATCAGCTATTATTCTGTGCGTTTGACTCGTTGTTGAAGGAAAACGGAACGACCCGGTATCGGTCATAATACCGGCATATAAGCAAGAAGCAATATCGGCATCAATTAAAGTTGTATCTCCTAACATAGCGATAAAAAGGTATACCATTTCGCAGGTTGAACTCATGTTGACATCGCTATAGGTATAAAGTGCGTAATCATCTGGAGTTTGATGATGATCGATCATGATTTTAATTCCGGTACTTTGAGCTAAAGCCGTTTCCATATTTCCGGCACGGTTCAGCGCATTGAAATCCAGAGTAAAAATAATATCGGCATCACTTATTAGAACATCAGATTCTTTGGTTTGTGCATCGTATTTTAAGATGTTGGCTTCACCTGGCATCCATTTTAAAAAATGCGGATAATCGTTTGGGGCGATAACATGAACTTGATGTTTGCCTTTTAGTAGATAATGATAAAGGCCTAATGTTGATCCGATGGCGTCTCCATCGGGGTTTTTATGAGGGACAATAACTATCTTTTTTTCAGTAGATAATAGTTGCTTTATGCTTGTTATTTCTTCATTTTTCATAGATGACGAAGATACAATTTTTTTAAAATTACATCGGCTTGTTTTTATTGATAAATAGCGTACTTTTGCAGCAAAATTAAAAGAGCTCCATTGTGAAGTGGTTTTGGAAATGTATTTACGTTTGTAAGAATGCTTTTAGATGGAACAAAAACAGAAAAACACTAAAAATTAAAAATGGCAACAAATAGAACATTTACAATGCTAAAGCCAGATGCAGTTGAAAACGGACACATTGGCGCAATATTAGAAAAAATTTCAGCTTCAGGATTTAGAATTGTAGCAATGAAATTAACGCAAATGACCAAAGCGGATGCTGAAGCATTTTATGCAATTCACAGTGAGCGTCCATTCTTCGGTGAGTTAGTAGAGTTTATGACTCGCGGACCTATCGTAGCTGCTATTTTAGAAAAGGAAAATGCGGTTGAAGATTTCAGAACTTTAATTGGAGCTACAAACCCAGCTGATGCTGCTGAAGGAACGATTCGTAAATTATATGCTGCTTCTGTTGCGGAAAATGCGGTTCACGGAAGTGATAGTGATGAGAATGCAGCTATTGAAGGTGCGTTCCACTTCGCAGGAAGAGAGCAGTTTTAATTAAAAACGAGGCTTATATAAAACGAAAAATCCCGCTGATGCGGGATTTTTTGTGTCTTAAAAAAATTAAATAGTATATATTAAATTACTTTTACATTTACTGCGTTTAATCCTTTTTTACCTTCTTTCAGTTCAAATTCAACTTCATCACCTTCGCGAATTTCGTCGATTAAACCTGAAATGTGAACAAAATGTTCTTTTTTTGAACCTTCTTCGATAATGAAACCAAATCCTTTAGAATCATTGAAGAATTTTACTGTTCCTGTACTCATAATTGAAATATTAGTTATTAATTGAGTTAAATGTAGTATAAAATTTTTTGAAGTTTATTTTTTTTTCGTAAAATTTTTGATAAAATTTTACGCACAAAAAAAGGCTATCAATAATTATTGATAGCCTTTTTATTGTAATTGTTAAAGTATATGTATTAGATTACTTTTACGTTTACGGCGTTTAATCCTTTTCTACCTTCTTGTAGATCGAATTCAACTACATCACCTTCACGAATTTCATCGACTAGTCCAGAAATGTGTACGAAATGTTCTTTGTTGTTGTCATCTTCAACGATGAAACCAAAACCTTTTGAATCGTTGAAGAATTTTACTGTACCTTTACTCATTGTATTTGTATATAAAAAATTTAAAGGTCAAAGGTAATGTAAATAAGTACAGCTTGTTAGAAATAAAGCGCTTTTATTATTTTTATTTTAAATTAAAATTATCTGAGAATCAATTTTTTAACGATTTCTTTACCGAGAGCCTCATTAATCATAGCTATAATCTTTTCTTTTCCATAGCTTAATTCTTCTCGTAAAACACTGGAATTAAGTTGCACGTAAAGTGTGTCTCGTTCTAAATTAACCGATCGGGTGTAATTATTAACACCATTACCCATAAGTTCTGCCCAGGCATCGGCCACATTAACTTTATCTAAACCTTTTTCTAATTTATTGGTTTCTACAAATTCTTTTAAAGCGTCGGAGATGCTAATATGTTCGTTGTTGCGTTTTGCCATGAATTTGGAGTCTTGAGAAGTGGCAAAGGTACTATGTTTTAAAGTTCAAATTGAAATAACTTTTCAACAAGCGCTTCTTTTTGATACCAGTCGTTGTAAACCAGTTCTAAACTTTCAACTTTAAAGGATCCAAAATCGTGATCTTTAAAGCGTTCAATGGTTTTTATGAAGTGGTCTTTTTGCTTTAATTTATTTTTAAAACGGACAACAGTGGCGTGTGCGGTTTGTATCGTGTAGCGTTTATCTATACTTTGTTCTAAAGTGGAATGTTTAAAATTTTCTCTGAGATTATCACGAATATCATTTAAGGCGGAATTGTTCATAAAACCTTGTAGCATAATACAGGAAGGTGATGCGGTTAAACCTTTAAAATGAATTTGAATATTAGGGGATTCAATTAAGCTTTGTTTGATAACCTCAATATAATCCTGAATGTTAATCTGGTTTAGTTGAAATCCGCTGTAACACGAAATAATAGACATGACGGTAATATGAATGTCTGAATTAGTGTAGTAATATTGATCAGAATCAATCCTCTTTAATTCATCAAGAAACTGTTGAATATTGGTTTTAGCAGCTTCCGAAGGTCGTAATAAAAGGGTGATGCCAAATCGGTTGTCATTTTCAGATTCTATTAAAGAATCGATGTCGTAAGTGTTGTTTTTTATTTTTTCAATAGATGTATTGTAAAGTGTGGTATAATGTTCTTCAAGATTCATAGGTTTTAAAGTCTGAAAATTTCGTACGATTGATGGGCTTGTTTTACGGCATTCTCGGTACGTTCGGCGTGTGTGTCACTTATAAAAATTTGTCCGAAGTTAGCATCATCCACCAGTTTGATAATCTGTGTTACGCGATTTTCATCAAGTTTATCAAAAACATCATCTAATAATAAAATGGGGTTAACGCCACTTTGCGCTTTTATAAAATCGAATTGTGCTAGTTTAAGCGCTATTAAGAACGATTTTTGTTGCCCCTGACTTCCGAATTTTTTTATCGGGTGATCTTCAATATTAAAATTTAAATCATCCTTGTGAATGCCTACACTGGTGTATTGTAAAGCTTTGTCTTTGTTGATGTATTTTTGTAAAAGGGACTTTAAATCATCTTCAAATAAACCACTGTTGTACTCTAGTTCAACGTTTTCGTTACCATTACTAATGGCTTTATAACGCGCTTTAAAAATAGGAATGAAGGTTTCTAAAAAGGCTTTGCGTTTCTCAAAAATTTGTGTGCCGTAGTCGTTAAGCTGTTGGTTGTAAATGTCTAATGTTTCCTTATTAAAGGTGTGATTTAATGCAAAGTATTTTAATAAGGCATTACGCTGAGCAAGGATTTTGTTGTAATTAATCAGGTTGTTTAAGTAGCCTTTGTCGCTTTGCGAAATAACCCCATCAATAAATTTTCGACGGGTGTCACTACCTTCAACAATCAGGTCGCGATCGGCGGGAGAAATAATTACCAAAGGCAGAAACCCAATATGGTCGCTAAACTTGTCATAAATCTTTCCGTTGCGTTTAATCACTTTTTTTTGACCGCGTTTTAAACTAACCGTAATTTTTTCAGATTTATCGGCTTTCACATAATCGCCATTCACCACAAAAAACTCTTCACCATGCTTAATATTTTGTGTTGCTACCGGATTAAAATAACTTTTTCCGAAGGATAAATGGTAAATGGCATCGAGCACATTGGTTTTACCAATACCGTTATTTCCAACAATACAATTGATTTTATCGTTGAAATTGAAGGATTTGCTTTCGAAATTCTTATAATTTAATAGAGAAAGTGATTTTAAAATCATATAAAAAGTAGCTTAAAGCATGTTAAGGAGTCGCGACTCTTTAAAAGGAGGTGCAAATTATTGAAAAAATACAAATAAATAACCTTTTGTATATGAAGAAAAATTATATTTTTGCGTGGCATTAACTTTAGAATAAATACATGGCAACATATAACAAAAGAGGTTACAAACCGAAAACGAAGGAAGAAAAGATTGAAGTAGAGGAAGTAGAATCAACAACAGCAGAGGTTTTTAACACGTTAGATGAAACGGCGTCAAAAACAGAAGAATTTGTTGAGAAAAATCAGAAATACATCTTCATGTTTATTGGTGCAGTAGCGGTTGTTGTATTAGGTTATTTAGGTTATAGCGAGTTTATTGCAAAACCTAAGCAAGTAAATGCGATGAACGATATGTTTCAGGCGCAAAAATATTTCGACCAGGCAGTAAACGGTGTAGAAAAGGATTCATTATTCAACTTAGCGCTTAATGGTGGTGAAGGTAAATATGGTATGTTAGACATTATTGAAGAATACAGCGGAACACCATCGGCTAACTTAGCACACTATTATGCAGGTACAGCTTATTTAAGATTAAAAGATTACAAAAATGCGATTGAGTATTTAAGTGATTTTAAAAGTGATGATGAAATTTTAGCACCTTTAGCAAAAGGTAATATTGGTGATGCATTCGTACAATTAAATCAACAAGATGATGCTTTAGGTTACTACGAAGAAGCTGCTAATATGAGAAATAACGGGTATACAACGCCAATGTACTTATACAAAGCAGGAGCAATTGCTTTAGAATTAGGTAAGGCAGGTAAAGCGTTAGATTACTTTAACAGAATTAAAGAAGAATATCCAAATTCTACCGAGGCTGCAACTATCGATGTATTTATTGGTAAAGCTCAGGTATTGGCAAGTAAATAATATATGGCTACGGCAAATAAAAATTTATCAGATTACGATAAAGCTACAATCCCAAATGCGAAGAAATTTCGATTTGGGATTGTTGTTTCTGAATGGAATGATACCATTACAGAAGGCTTGTATCAAGGGGCTTACGATGCACTTATAGATAATGGGGCATTGCCTGAAAATATAATTCGTTGGAATGTGCCGGGAAGTTTTGAATTAATCTATGGCGCAAAAAAAATGCAGGAGCAAATTGTGAGTGCAGTTATTGTTATAGGAAGTGTAATTCAAGGGGAGACCAAGCATTTCGATTTCGTGTGTGAAGGTGTAACGCAAGGTATTAAAGACTTAAACGTTATGCATGAAACACCGGTGATTTTTTGTGTGCTTACCGACAATACCATGCAACAGGCTATCGACCGTTCAGGTGGTAAACACGGTAATAAAGGAACAGAAGCTGCTATTGCAGCAATTAAAATGGCTGAGTTACGAAACAATAGCTAAAAGACTGCAGATTAGTTTTTAATAAAATAAAAGAGATGCTTGGTCGGTAAAAGGATTAAGCATCTCTTTTGTTTTTGAACATTTTGAGACGATATCTGTTAACAATTTTTGGCAATACTATTTCTTGATTCTGCCTATTTTTAAGTACTTTTGAAGTATAAGTATTCATCTATTTTGTTTAATCAGCGTAAAAATAAATCCTTTAGTTATCAACCTCGATTTTCACAGGAAACCGAGGAGAAGTCTGGTACAACGTCTTCTAAAGATCATGATTTCATATCGAAATGGGAACGTACCAGAAGCACCAAGCGAAAAGTAAAGGGCGCCATGTCTATTCGTACATTACTATTAATTTTGGTATTGTTATTGATTTGTATGTACCTACTAGATTCAAAATTCAATTAACCTAAACTTTAGACATTATGGGCATTTTTAAAACACGTAAAAACAAAAAATTTAGTTATACCCCTCGTTATTTTAATGGCGGAGAAGAAGGTAATCCTTTTGAAATCAAGCATAAGTTTGACGAATACAGAAAAACGGTGGGAGGTAATACTGGCCTAAAAACAAAATTAATCAACGCATTAGATGATTTAAAAAATAATGAAGATAATGAGGCAAACCGGCGCATTTTAATAATTGTTGCGATTCTTGTTATTATCTTTTTATTTATCATCGATTTCGATTTATCCATATTTTTTAAATAATTCATGGCAGATATTATACAACTTTTACCCGATCATGTCGCAAATCAAATAGCTGCAGGAGAAGTTGTACAACGCCCCGCTTCTGTTGTAAAAGAGTTGTTAGAAAACGCCATTGATGCTGGTGCTACAACCATTAAACTTATTATAAAAGACGCCGGAAAAACGCTTGTACAGGTTATAGACGATGGTAAAGGTATGAGTGCTACCGATGCTAGATTAAGTTTCGAGCGTCATGCGACATCTAAGATTCGCAGTGCAGAAGATTTATTTCAGTTACATACAAAAGGGTTTCGTGGTGAAGCGCTGGCCAGTATTGCGGCCATTGCGCATGTCGAGTTACGAACCAGACAGGAAGATGATGATGTAGGAACCGGAATTCTTATAGAAGGCAGTAAAGTTGTCGCTCAGGATGTGGTGGTAACACCTCCGGGAACCTCAATATCGGTTAAGAATCTGTTTTTTAATATTCCGGCACGTCGAAACTTTTTAAGGTCGAACAACGTTGAATTACGCCATGTTTTAGATGAGTTCCATCGGGTGGCTTTGGCACATCCCGATATTAGTTTCGCTTTTTACAACAATGGAAGTGAAACATTTAATTTGCCTATTGGGAATTATAGGCAGCGTATCGTTAATATTTTTGGTGCCCGAACCAATGAAAAATTAGTTCCGGTTGAAGAGGATACAGAGGTTTTAAAAGTGTCAGGCTTCGTTGGGAAACCAGAATTTGCCAAGAAGACACGTAACGAGCAGTATTTCTTCGTAAACGATCGTTTTATAAAAAGTGCTTACCTAAATCACGCGATTAATGCGGCTTTTGATGGCTTGTTAAGAAATGGAACACATCCGAGTTATTTCTTAAAGTTAACACTCGATCCGCAGTCTATCGATATTAATATCCATCCGACAAAAACCGAGATTAAGTTTGATGACGAGCATACCTTATATGCATTGTTACGTTCGGCGGTAAAGCACAGTTTGGGTCAGTTTAATATTGCACCGGTTTTAGATTTTGATCGTGATGCGAGTTTAGATACGCCTTACGAGTTAGAGAAAAAGCCTGTAAAAACGCCAACTATTGAGGTTGATAGAGATTATAACCCGTTTAAAGAGGAAGTTAATTCTATTGTAAGAGCCATTGCTCAAAAGAGTGATCAGGCTGTGTCTTGGGAAAGTCTTTCCAGAGATTTAGGTGTTGGAATTTCTGAAAAGGATATTTATAAAAAAGCAAATTCAGAGTTTATTCCATCACCGGAATCGGAATTAGGACATGTTTACCATGACGAGCAAGATGAAGAGGAAGAATATTATGAGGATGATGAAACTTACGTTGAGACGAATCAGCATACAGAATTTGTAAGTCCTCAACAACAGCCACAAAGTTTTAATCAGGTTAAGTTTGAAGCCGAGGAGACAACCATATCAGCCTTCTCTGAAGAAAATAAAGTAGAGCAGAAGCAAACCACCTATCAGCTTCATAATAAATATATTGTGAGTACTATAAAATCTGGGATGCTACTAATAGACCAAAACAAAGCGCATCAACGTATCTTATACGAGAAGTTTTTACGTCAAATGACGGTAAGGAATGTGGTTAGTCAGCAGTTATTATTTCCGCTTCAGCTTCATTTTTCAAATCAGGAAATGCAGGTTATTCGCGATTTAAAGAGTGATTTAGAGCATACCGGATTCATATTTGCAAAGATACAAGCTGGATTGGTGGAAATTACTGGTGTTCCGGTAAGTGTTCCTGAAAGTGAGGTGTCTATCATTTTAGAACAGTTGATCAGTGATGTGGAAAATGAAGTGCCGGATAGCAGCTTTAGCGCTACCGATTTAATGGCAAAATCTATGGCTAAGAGTTTAGCGATTAAAACAGGGCAAGCTTTAGAAAAAGAAGAACAAGAACACTTGGTAAATCAGCTGTTTGCCTGTAAAGAACCAAGTGTGTCACCAGCAAATCGCACCACCTTCATAACGATGAGTGTTGACGAGCTGGATAAAAAATTTATATAAACTATGATGCGAATTTCTGAAACAGTAAAACACCTAATCATTATTAATGTGATTATGTTTGTAGGAACATTAGCTATTGGAAATGGTATGTTTTATGACTGGTTTGCGCTATATTTTCCAAAGAATGAGATGTTTAAGCCATGGCAAATTGTAACGCATATGTTTATGCATGGTGGGATATCTCACATCTTGTTTAATATGTTTGCGCTTTGGATGTTTGGAACACCAGTGGAGCAGGTTTTGGGAAGTAAACGTTTTTTATTTATCTATTTTTCGGCAGGAATAGGAGCAGTTTTACTGCAATTAGGGTATTATTACGTTGAGTTTATTCCAAGTTTTAACGATTTAATAGCTTCAGGATTAACTTCCGATCAAATTACTCATATGTTATCGGAAAACAAAGTGTTGAGCGGAGTTTCCAATCAGCAGTTAACCGATTTGCAGAATATTTTTCCGGTATATAAAGCCAGTATGGTAGGCGCTTCAGGCTGCATTATGGGGGTTTTGGCGGCTTTTGGTATGATGAACCCAAATGCTGAATTGATGATGATTTTTTTACCAATTCCTATAAAAGCCAAGTATTTTATTCCCGGAATTATTATCTTAGATTTAGTATCAGGTATTACAGGACAATCCTTTTTTAGTCCAAGTAACACGGCGTATATGGCGCACGTTGGTGGGGCTGTTATTGGCTTTATTATCATGTGGTACTGGAAAAAGAATCAGTTTAACCAAAATCGTTGGTATTAATGAGTAGTTTATTCGATGATTTAAAATATAAATTAGCGAGACTTAATGTCCTTGAAAAAATAATAGCCACAAATGTGGTTGTTTTTGTTATTGGCTTACTGCTTCGGTCTTATTTGGTGTGGTTTGAGTTACCGAGTAACTTCAACAGTTTTATCATCAGACCTTGGTCTATTATTACGTATGCCTTTTTACATTACGATCCGTTACATATTTTATTTAATATGCTTTGGTTGTATTTTATCGGGCAGATGTTTTTAAACTTATTTAGCTCTAAAATGGCCATTAACATTTATTTTTTAGGGGCGATGAGTGGTGGAATGTTATTTCTTTTAGGCTATTCACTATTTCCAGGATTCTTCGGAACAAATTCAACGTTAGTCGGCGCATCGGCAGCAGTTCGTGCTTTGTTGATTTTCATTTGTGCCTATATGCCTAATCAGGAAGTACGTTTTTTTACCTTTAATATCAAATTGTGGTATATAGGTGTGGCGATTGTTATTTTGGATATTTTTGGATTATTCGGAATGAATGCTGGTGGAAATTTAGCACACCTTGGAGGTGCTTTATTAGGGTATTTTTATGCTAAACAATTGGTGAAAGGCAATGATATTGGCCGTGGATTTGAAAGTCTGGTGGGTATGTTTTCGAATATGAAACTTTCAAAAAAAGGACCTTTAAAAACAGTTCATAAAAATAAAACTAAAGTAAGTGGGTATACTAAAGCCGATTTTAATGAGTTTAATACACAAAAGAAAATTGATGTTATTCTCGATAAAATAAGTAAAAGTGGTTACGATAGTCTTACAGCCGAAGAAAAGGAGTTTTTATTTAGAGCAGGTAAATAAGGTATCTGTTTATAAGACGTTATTAAACCCATGAAAAACCTTAGCGCTATTAACAAGCTTATTTATCTAATTAATGCGGTCATAGCGTTAGTGCTTTTGTTTTCTTATGCTTTACCTTTTTTACCTCCCAGGACATTTGCGGTATTATCGGTGCTTAATTTAGGAGTGCCTTTCCTGATTGTTGTTAACGTTTTATTTTTCTTATATTGGTTGATTCGGGTGAAAAAACAGCTGCTCTTATCGCTTGTTGTTTTGGTTGTTGGGTATTTTTGTTTTGGATCCTTATATAAATTTTCGACATCAAAAAAGGTTGAAGATCCGAAAAATTTTAAAGTAATGAATTACAACGTGAGGTTGTTTAATTTATTCGATTGGATTCCTGAAACCGATATCGACACAAAAATGATTGATTTTGTAAAGAAAGAAGCACCAGCTATTTTGTGTATTCAAGATTACCACCCTCGTAAAAATAACGATTTGTCGTTTTTTAAATACAAGTACGAACACCTCTCAGGAAAAAAAATAAAACATGGTCAGGCTATTTTTTCGCAATATCCTATTATCAATTCAGGGTCGGTAGAATTTCCTAATACATCGAACAATGCTATTTATGCAGATGTTGTTAAAGGAAAAGATACCTTGAGAATTTATAATGTACATTTAGAATCGTTGCGTATTGAAACCAAACTAGAAAGCTTAAAGAATGAAGATTCAGAGCGATTGATTAATCGTATAGGGTCAACATTTAAAAAGCAGCAATCACAAACCGAAATGCTTTTGAATCACAAAGCAAAGTGCCATTATAAAATGATTATTTGTGGAGACTTTAATAATACGGCGTATTCGTATGTGTATCGAAAAATGAAAGGCGATTTAACTGATACTTTTGAAGCGGCAGGTAATGGCTTTGGCCGTACCTACGATTTTCAGTTTTTTCCGGTGCGCATCGATTATATTTTCTCTGATGAAGCCTTTGCTGTTAACGGATTCAAGTCGTATAATGAACATTATTCAGATCATTATCCCATCATGGCTACACTGGCTTTAAAGCAAAAGGAATAGTTACATAAACGAACAGTCGATGACATCGGCTATAATGTGAATCACCAAGCCTAAGCCAATCAATCTCGTTTTCTTCGGAATTAATAACAGGACATAAACTCCAATCGCGTAATAACTGTGCAGGGGATGAAAGTTGATGCTGCATCGATTCGGACTAAACATAGGTGTGGCTAATAGATGGTCGATATCAATTAAAAATCCTGCTAACATGATGCTATAAGCCATCATCACCTGTGGTTTATACCAGATTAACGCTACGATGAGAGGTAAAAACACATGGCAGCCGTAATGCGCAATAAACTGAACCATTACAGAGGTGCTAAAGTTTGGTTTTCTAAATAAGTCAAGGCATTCGGGCCTTCGTTAAAGAGTAAATCCAGAATACTCAGGTTGGGTATGAATCCATGTTTATCATCAAATACCTGCGTGTAGGGTTCAAAAAGTTGTTCCAGTTCTTTTTTAGCGTGAACTAAATAGCGATAATCGGTAGTATGCTCATTAACTTCTTTTTGAAAGACTTCCGTTTTAACAGGGGCGATATCCAGTTGTAAACAATCACAGATGACTTCAAAACAGTTCAGGTTAAAATCTAAAATATAATCTGCTTTAGTTTCAAATAAAGGTTTCAGTTCATCTTCGTAATATTCAAAGAACGGTGATGTTCTATAGGCCGATATTAAAGATTTCCAATGATTACTTTGCCAGTTGTCTTCATTGAAAATCCTTACATCTTTATATTTTTGTCTGTTTTTCTGTGTGTGAATTACAGGAATATTTAAGGTTTGCTTACCATTAGCGCCGTAAATATAAGCCCGGTTTCTATAGGTTTGTTTTAAGAAATTATCATCAACTTCTAAAGTTACGTCATCCGCGTTCGCAATAGCAACAAACTGTGCTATACTTGGGAAATAAGTCGGGTGAATGATAATATTCATTTTAAAAAATAAGCCAATTAAGCATTTGCTTTTTTACGAGCTCTCCATTTGCTGAATACATAATAACCAGCTAATAAAATCAGGAAGGGAATTAGGAACGATGTCGCTTTTCCTTTACCACTAACGGTCGTAAAGAAACGATCCCAACGAGGCGATTTGCCATCCCAGCTCATCCAAATAAATACTGGTTTTCCAACCACGTGATCGAAAGGTACAAAGCCCCAAAATCGAGAATCGATAGAGTTGTGGCGGTTATCACCCATCATCCAGTAATAGTTTTGTTTAAAGGTATACGAGGTAGTTGCTTCACCATTAATCAAAATCTGGTTGCCTTTAACTGAAACATTGTTGCCTTCGTATTCGCTAATGGCGCGTTTGTAAAGCGGTAAATTTTCGATATTAAGTGCAATGCTTTTTCCTTGTTCAGGAATGACAATCGGTCCGAAGTTATCAACATTCCAGTTGTAATTTGGATCGTGGGGGAAAATAGAAGCATCACGTTCGCCTTTAGGTTTTTTGTTCGGTGTGATACTAACCACATTAGGATTGTCTTTAAACTTAGCTAACGCTTCATCTGAAATAGCGGAGAAGTAATAGGTATTTTGATTGTTCATAATACCAAAGCCATCCGTAATGTCGTAGCGATCTTTTAATACTTTAGGGTTAAACTGTGTGCTTTTTGGTTGTACTAAATAACTAAACTGTAAATGTGCACGGTCCGGTAATACATTTTGTACTCCATTGATAAACACATAACCATCACGAATTTCTAAAGTATCACCAGCAATACCGACACAACGTTTTACCAGATTGGTTTTTTTGTCAATAGGTTTGTAATAGTTTCTATCCGGATGGAAGTTATTCATATCCAATAGTGTATCAGCTGGTTGGTTGAATACGACAATATCATTTCGCTCAATATCCTCAAAACCAGGAATACGTAAATATGGTAACTGTAACTTATTTACTAAAGAGGTTTTTCTGTCTTCGTAATGGTCATCAAAAAGGTATGATTTTTTGTTAAGTCCTGGAATGGTATCGTGAACCATTGGAGCTCCAACCGTTGTCATTGGTATTCTTGCTCCATAGTGAAACTTACTTACAAACAGGAAATCACCTACCAATAATGATTTTTCTAGCGATGATGACGGAATGGTAAAAGGTTGAATAAAATAAGTATGAACAATAGTTGCCGCAACGATAGCAAATAATATAGAACTTACCCAATCGCCAACATCTGTAGTTGGCTTTAAACTGCGGTCTTTTATGTGTTCTTCGTTAGTCGCATAGTTCAGGTAATAGTTGTAAAACCCTAAAGTAATAACAGCTAACAGGGTATCTGTTCTTGAGTTTTTACCAAAACTTCTGGCAGTTTCAACCCAAACTACCGGAAACATAATCAGGTTAACAATAGGCAAAAATAATAAGATGGTCCACCACCAAGGGCGGTTAATAATGTGCATTAACCCTATGGCGTTATACACTGGTACAAAGGCTTTCCAGGCTTGTCTGCCTGCTTTAATATAAAGTTTCCAAGTTCCTAAACCGTGAATCACCTGAATAATCAAGATGAAAATAAACCATTGCATTAATGTCATACCTATGTTGTTTTGTTTGTGTCGTTAGTGTTTAAACTTACTTCATTTGTTACTTCAAATACAGGTGTTAACCAATATTTAACACATCATTCATGTTGAAAATGCCTTTTTTACCAATAATCCACTCAGCTGCAATCACAGCGCCTAAGGCAAATCCTTGACGGTTGTGTGCTGTGTGTTCAATAGTGATGGTGTCGACTTCACTTTCGTAATTAATAGTGTGTGTGCCAGGAACATCTTCAATACGTTTTGCAACAATTGGAAGGCTTTTTTCAGCAGCTTCATCTAATTTCCAGTTGTCGTAACCGCTGTGGTTTTCAATAATACCTTCGGCTAAAGTAATAGCGGTACCACTTGGCGCATCTAATTTTTGTGTATGATGAATTTCTTCCATAGTCACATTATATTGCTTAAGTGTATTCATCATTTTAGCCAATATTTTGTTTAGCTCAAAAAAGATGTTAACACCTAAACTAAAGTTAGATGCATAAATGAAAGCACCTTGTTTTTCTTCACATAAAGCCACAGCTTTATTGTAATCCTGCAACCATCCTGTAGTTCCTGAAATAACAGGAACACCGTTATTTAAACAGTTAGAGATATTGTTAAAAGCCACTGTTGGGATACTAAAATCGATGGCAACATCGGCTTGAGTAATATCGTAAGCATCGTCATTCTTGTCTACTTTTAAAACAATTTCATGTCCGCGTTTAATAGCAATTTGTTCGATGGTTTTCCCCATTTTTCCGTAACCAAGTAAAGCTATTTTCATAATCAAAATTTAAAATTAAATGTTAGGCCGAGATTGCTTGTTGCATCGATCTCGTTAAATCTGTAATGTGGCGCTAATGATAAGTTTTCATCAATGTTATACTGCATAAGGTGTGCATCAACATTAGCATCAATAATATTCAGGGCATAAATGCCCAGTGTCACTAAAAGTGAAATCTCTTTGTTTTTTCTGTAGAATTTTTGTCCGCGTTCCAACCCTTCCGTGGTAACACGAGGTGTATTTAATTTGTTGCCTTCCGAATCAAAATAAAATTCATCATTTTCAAATCCGGCTAAACGGCTTTTATAGGCATCGCGATAACGGTTATATTCTTTGTTATTGTTAATGTAGAAATACACACCGGTACCCAAACCAGCATAAACCAAAGGAATTTTCCAAAAGCGTTTATTGTAGGCCTGACCTAAACCTGGCAGCACAGCAGAGTAAAAAGCTGCTTTAGCGGGCGATAACGGATTAAATTCCTGAGGCAATTGTACAAGGGTATCAACAACCACTTCTTTCGGAAGTTCTGGTTTTTTGTTGTTTTTTTCTTGCGCTGATACACACAAACCAAACAAAAGCGCTAATGCGCTTGTTATTAAAAGTTTATTTGGCACCCTTTACTAATTTTGTTATTCGATTGAAATCTTCTTCTGAATGAAACGGAATGGTAATTTTACCTTTACCGTTTTTAGATACTTTAACGTCAATTTTATGACCAAAGTATTCAGAAAAAGCGCCAATGCCATCTTTTATGTAGGTAGGTACAGTTTCGGTTTGTTTTTTTGGAGTTGGTTCGACAGTTTTGGTTTCGCCGTAAGTTCTAACCAGTTCCTCTGTATTTCTTACCGAAAGCTGATTAGATAGAATTTTTTCGTAAATATCCAGCTGGGCACTTTGGTCTTCAACAGTAATTAAAGCACGACCGTGTCCCATAGAAATGAATCCGTCGCGCATCCCGGTTTGAATAATCGGGTCTAGTTTTAAAAGACGCAGGTAGTTCGCAATGGTTGAACGTTTTTTACCCACGCGCTCACTCATTTGTTCCTGAGTTAGATTGATTTCGTCAATTAAACGTTGGTATGATAAGGCAATCTCGATAGGGTCTAAGTCCTGACGTTGAATATTTTCAACTAAGGCCATTTCTAACGATTCCTGATCGTTTGCAATTCTAATGTATGCCGGAATGGTTTCTAATCCAATTAGTTTAGAAGCTCTGTAACGACGCTCTCCTGAAACCAACTGGTATTGGTTAAACCCTAACTTTCTAACCGTGATAGGCTGAATAATACCTAATTCTTTTACTGAAGACGCTAACTCGCGCAGTGATTCTTCACTAAAGTTGGTACGTGGTTGAAACGGGTTAACTTCAATAAAATCGATGTCTAATTCAACAATGTTTCCAATCACTTTATCTGCACCCTTGTCCTGTACCGATTGTATATCGTTATCAGGGTCTTTTAAAAGTGCCGATAATCCTCTTCCTAAAGCTTGCTTTTTTGTTGCCTTAGCCATATTTATGCGTTTTTATTGATAATTTCTTTAGCTAAACTTAAGTAATTTGTTGCGCCTTTACTAGCCGCATCGTAATTAATTATGCTTTCGCCGTAACTTGGGGCCTCACTTAAACGTACATTACGTTGAATAATAGTTTGAAAAACCATATCGTTGAAGTGTTTTTGAACTTCTTCAACCACTTGGTTCGACAGTCTTAAACGCGAATCGTACATGGTAAGCAATAAGCCTTCAATGTCTAATTCTTTATTGTGAATTTTTTGAACACTCTTTATGGTGTTTAGTAATTTTCCTAAACCTTCTAAAGCGAAGTACTCA
This sequence comes from Aestuariibaculum suncheonense, assembly GCF_014596935.1. Lineage (GTDB taxonomy): Bacteria > Bacteroidota > Bacteroidia > Flavobacteriales > Flavobacteriaceae > Aestuariibaculum > Aestuariibaculum suncheonense. The sequence continues at coordinate 236,464 of NZ_JACVXC010000005.1, forward strand.
CACTGAATTGGGATGATAACAGCATCAGCAGCCGTTAAGGCGTTTAAAGTAAGTAGGCCTAATGATGGCGCACAGTCGATAATGATGTAATCGTAATCGTCCTTAATCTCAACCAATGCTTTTTTAAGCATGTATTCGCGCTGGTCTTTATCAACAAGTTCAATTTCGATAGCTACAAGGTCGATGTGTGCAGGAATAATATCCAGATTTGGCGTGTCGGTTTTTACGATGGCGTCTTTAGGAGCATGCGAATGTTCTAAAAGTTGGTAGGTTCCAATTTCTACGCTCTCGACATCCATTCCAATTCCAGAAGTTGCATTTGCCTGAGGATCAGCATCAATAAGTAGTACTTTTTTTTCTAAAACTCCAAGAGAAGCCGCTAAGTTGATCGATGTTGTTGTCTTACCAACACCCCCTTTTTGGTTAGCAATTGCAATTATTTTACCCATGAAATGATTTGGTTTTATTAGGGGTAAAAATACAACTATTATTTAGTAATAAAAACGGAATTTGTTAACAGTGGCTTTTAATAAAATTTTGAAGTTTCTTTTGTTAATAAAATAATCCGTTAGTCGATTAAAATCTCTAAAATTTTTATCGCCGCTTCACTAATTTTTGTCCCCGGACCAAAAACAGCAACAACACCGGCATCGAATAAAAATTGATAATCTTGTTTAGGAATCACACCGCCAACAATAACCATAATATCCTCACGGCCATACTGTTTTAATTCTTCAATTACTTGGGGGACTAAGGTTTTGTGTCCTGCGGCTAAAGAGGATACACCCAGAATATGTACATCGTTTTCAACGGCTTGTTTAGCAACTTCCTGTGGAGTTTGAAATAAGGGAGCGATATCGACATCGAAGCCTAAATCGGCATAAGCGGTAGCGACCACTTTGGCGCCGCGATCATGACCATCTTGTCCCATTTTTGCAATCATAATGCGAGGGCGTCTACCGTCCTGTTTTGCAAATATATCGGCAAGATTTTTTGCTTTTTTAAAAGCATCATCGTTTTTAATTTCGTTACTATACACCCCTGAAAAAGATTTTATTTGAGCTTTATGTCTCCCAAACACCGTTTCTAAGGCCATGCTAATTTCACCTAAAGTAGCGCGTTCGCGAGCGGCTTCAATAGCTAAATCTAATAAATTTTCACGTCCTGTTCGGGCAGCTTCCTTTAATTTTTCCAAAGCATCATTAACTTTATTTGAATTTCGATTGGCTTTAATGGTTTTTAGCTGGTCTATTTGGGCTAATCTAACGGTTTGATTGTCGACTTCGAGTGTAGTAATCGGATCCTCCTGTTTTAAGCGATAGTTGTTAACACCAACAATAGTATCCTGATTAGAATCTATTCGGGCTTGTTTTCTAGCAGCGGCTTCTTCAATCCTAATTTTTGGAATTCCAGCTTCAATAGCTTTAGTCATTCCACCTAAACCTTCAATTTCTTCAATTAATGTCCAGGCTTTTTCAGCGATATCATTAGTGAGTTTTTCAAGGTAATAACTACCGGCCCAGGGATCTACAGTCTTGGTAATTTTTGTTTCTTCCTGAAGAAATAGTTGTGTGTTTCGGGCAATACGTGCCGAAAAATCAGTTGGAAGGGCAATGGCTTCATCCAAAGCATTGGTGTGTAAACTTTGTGTGCCACCAAAAACGGCAGCAGCGGCTTCAATCGTGGTTCTTGCAATATTGTTAAATGGATCTTGCTCGGTTAAACTCCAGCCACTGGTCTGACAGTGTGTTCTTAGGTTTAGTGATTTTTCGTTTTTAGGGTTGAATGGTTTTATCAGTTTTGCCCAAAGCATACGTGCAGCTCGCATTTTGGCGATTTCCATAAAATGATTCATACCGATTCCCCAAAAAAAGGATAGGCGAGGAGCAAAATCGTCGATATCTAAACCAGCAGCCAATCCTGTTTTAATATATTCTAAGCCATCGGCTAGGGTATAGGCTAATTCAATATCTGCGGTTCCGCCGGCTTCCTGTATATGGTATCCTGAAATGCTGATGCTGTTGAATTTAGGCATGTGTTTGCTAGTGTATTCAAAAATATCGGAGATGATTTTCATAGAAGGTTTAGGTGGATAAATATATGTGTTACGCACCATAAACTCTTTTAAAATATCATTTTGAATGGTCCCCGATAGTTGATTTTGGCTAACACCTTGTTCTTCGGCGGCGACAATATAAAATGCCATAATGGGTAGAACAGCGCCATTCATGGTCATGGAAACGCTCATTTTATCCAATGGAATTTCATCGAACAGTCGCTTCATGTCTTCCACAGAATCTATGGCTACTCCGGCTTTTCCAATATCTCCAACCACACGGTCGTGATCAGAATCGTAACCGCGATGCGTTGCTAAATCGAAAGCGACCGATAAACCTTTTTGTCCGGCTGCTAAATTACGCTTGTAAAACGCATTGCTGTCTTCGGCTGTGGAGAATCCTGCATACTGCCTTATGGTCCATGGTTTTCTAACATACATAGTTGTGTAGGGGCCACGTAGGTTAGGCGTGATACCGGCAGCAAAATTCAAATGGTCTAAATCTTCAATATCTTCCTTTGAATAGATTGATTTTACAGCAATACCTTCCGCAGTCTCGAACAATTGGTTTTCGGACTTCAGGTTTTGGTCTGCTGATTTAAGGGTGATATGTTGAAGATTTTTTCTGGACATGAATTAGGATTGAGGTGTTTTATTTAAATTGAAAAGGTTAGCATAAAACAAATCGAAAGCTACGTAGGTTGCCAAATATTTATCAGATAAAATTGAACGATAGCTCGACATTAAAGGCGCGCCAAATAATTTTGGACTCATGCTGTTGGTTGAAATCAATGCATTCATAGTGGTTTTTAAACTTTCATCATGAATGTTTGTTGCTACGCAACTCATTAACGTGCCTTTGTAATTTAAGTGGCTATTTGGGTTTTCGGCATCCCATAAATCTCCTTCATTTTTTAAGGCTTCAAAAATTTTTAAGGTGTGTTCTGATGCAATTCCTGAATAATTAACACGTTTGGCGTTAGCATCACGAATAAATTGATAATACGCCTGAGTTAAGCTATTATTAGGTTTTTCTTTGCCATAGAAAGCGACGATATCGTCTTCAAAAGCGTACAACGCTTCTTTGTATAAGTTAGGGACTAAACCTTGGCAGGTTATGGTTTCCGGCTTTTCAGCGTATTGAAAATCTGAAAAAGTTGAACCGTTTTTACAGCTGAAAAAAGTGATGACTAATAAAAATGCAAAAAAGTTAAGATTTGACTTCATATTAATTTTCATTGTTTAAGCGTTTTTGTTCTAAAGTTTCGGCTAATCGTTTTTCTATAATGGGTTCGATTAATGTTTTTCTATAATGAGTTTTAACGAAAGGATATAATTCTAATGTTGCTTTCATTCGGTCATCCGGATTTGGATATTTATTGGAACCTACCAGAATTTCCTCTTTGTTATCGAATTGAATTTGTTCTTTTTGAGCACTTTCCTTTATTTTTCGTTGAATAGTACCTGATTTAAGCTGTTTTAAAAAGCCACCATTCGCTTCAATATCTTTAAAAAGTATTAAGGCTTTTTCGGCTAGCTGCTGGGTTAACGATTCTATATAATACGCACCATCTGCCGGATTATTCACTTTGTCAAAGTAACTTTCGTGTTTTAAAATAAGTAGCTGATTTCGTGCAATGCGTTCGCTAAAGGTGTTTGATTTATGGTAAACAGCATCATAAGGTAAATTAAAAACCGTATCTGCTCCGCCAAGAATAGCACTCATGCACTCGGTTGTAGAACGCAAGATGTTGGTGTTGTAATCGTAAACCGTTTTGTTGCGCTTAGATGGTGTTGTGAAAATTTGACATTCTGTATTAATGTCGTATTCAGATGCTAAAGTTTTCCATAGTAATCGCAAGGCGCGCAATTTGGCAATTTCGAAAAAGTAATTACTGCCTGCTGAAACGTTAAAAATGACTTTGGTTTGTTGTTTAGCTTCGGAAGTTAAATCATCATCTAGTATATTTAAATACTCGTTGGCATGGGCTAAAGCATACGCTAATTGCTGAACCATATTTGCTCCCGCATTTTGGTATAATGAACTGTTGATGCTATAAGTATTCGTAATCTCAATTATAGATTTGAAGTTTTCAATATCAGCATTCATATTGTTAAACCAGTTGCCGGTTTTAGCAAGTTTGCCAATAATATCTGTATGAACAAATATGTTTGGTTTTGAAACCGTATTCAAAAGCTGTTTTGTGAATTCAACATCTAAAAAATGCAATTCAAAATGCAGTTGAATAGCTTCTAAATCAATATGGTTTAAAAGCGTTTCAATAGGAATATCGTTGTTTGGAATGATGAATTTTATGCTTTCAGCCCCATTTTTGATGACTTTTAGAGCTTTGCGGTTGGCGTTTTCAGCATCGTTAACAAATACAGTATCACAAATGAACCATTGGGTTGTTTTGACGTTAGAAGTCAAGGGAAAATCTTTAATGTCATCGGCATTATAAAAGGGTTTTACCGAAATATCTTCATTAGATTGCCAAACAAGGGTTTGGTAATCCGCGCCATTTAGCTCGAATTGAATTTTTTGTTTCCATTGTTTGGTAGAAACGGCATCAAATTCGCTAAATAGTCCTTTATTCATTAGATGTTGTTTTTAAACTGTCTTCGTATTCGATGATAAAAATTTCTTCGCTATCACGTTTCATATAATACTCTTCGCGCGCAAACTTTTCAATACCTTCTTCTGTGCTCAGTTTTTTCAGGGCCTTTTTATCTTTTTCTATTTGCTTTAAATAGTATTCTTTTTCGGCTTCCAAATCTTTAATATCAGAATTTAACTCATTGTGAATAAGCCAGGAATTGGCGTCAAAAAACAGCATCCAAACCACAAAAAGCGTGATGATGAGGACGAAAATATTTTTAAAAGGTTTGAATATTTTATGTTTGAATAAAGCCATTCTTTATAATCGGTTATTAATAATAGTTCGCACAATATCTACCGCAACCGTATTGTACTTGTTGTTGGGGATGATGATATCTGCAAATTCTTTCATGGGCTCGATAAATTGGTCGTGCATGGGTTTTAAAGTGGTTTGATATCGACTTAAAACTTCTTCTAAATCACGACCACGTTCTGAAATGTCGCGTTTTAAACGGCGTATTAAACGCTCATCGGAATCGGCGTGAACAAATATTTTAATATCGCACATGTTTCTTATTTCGGGGCTGGTTAAAATTAAAATACCCTCAACAATCATCACCTTTCTGGGGTGTGTTAAAATGGTATCTCCGGTTCGATTGTGTTTTACAAAAGAATAAACAGGTTGGTGTACCGGTTTATTGCTTTTTAAATCTTTTAAATGACGCTCAAGTAAATCAAAATCTATCGATCTTGGGTGATCGAAATTGATTTTTACACGCTCTTCGTAACTTAAATGTGAGGTGTCTTGATAATATGAATCCTGCGAAATCACACCTATTTCACTCTCCGGTAATTCGTTAAGTATTTGGTTTACAACCGTTGTTTTACCACAACCTGTTCCGCCTGCAATTCCAATAATAAGCATGTGTAATGTTGTTTGATTAGCCTTCTACAAATTTAAATAAATGTAAAACAATTAATCGAGAATGTGCTTATTTTTTGATTTTCTCAACGACTTCCTTGGTGACCATTTTTTTATTTTTGTTACCCCAGGAGTTGTTAATGTAATTCATGACATCGGCAACTTCGGTGTCTGACAATCCTAATGGAGCCATAACATTTTTATAAGTCATGCCATTTACTTTTGTTTCACCAGTCATGCCATACTTTACGGCTCTTATACTGGCTTCCTGATTTTTAGTAAGAAAGTCTGATTTAGCGAGTGGGGGATATACATTTTTTACCCCCTCCCCACTAGGTAAATGGCAGTTCATGCAAAAATCGGTGTAAATTTCACTCCCACGTTTTATGCTTTCCTCAAGGGGGGAGTTTTGCTTTAAGTTATAGGTGATCGAAGAGGCCGTAATGATTAAGCTTAGTAAGATGAATTTCATAGTTTAAATTAGTTTTTTGGAACAATTTTATAGATGCCTTTACCTTCTACACTTAAATAGATATAGCCGTCTGGCGCTTGACGAACATCTCTAACCCGACCTATAGATTCGAATAATTTTTCGCGTTTTACAACCTTATTATTTTCAAGAATGAGACGTTCTAAATATTGAAATTTTAATGAACCAACCAGTAAGTTGCCCTTCCAGTTCGGATAATTATCAGAATTTACAAAAGCCATGCCACTGGGTGCTATGGAAGGAATCCAATAAAAAAGTGGTTGTTCCATGCCTTCTTTTTGGGTGATGTCAGTGAAGGTTGTGCCACTGTAGTTAATGCCGTATGAAATTACCGGCCAGCCATAGTTTTTACTTTTTTGAATAATATTAATTTCATCGCCACCTTGCGGACCATGCTCATGTGTCCAGATAGCACCGGTTTCAGGGTGTTTGGTCATGCCTTGAGGATTTCTGTGTCCGTAACTGTAAATGGCAGTTTTTGCTCCAGAGTTGTTAACAAAAGGATTGTCAGTTGGAACAGTACCGTCAGCATGCAATCTGTAAATTTTACCACCATCTCGGTTAATATCTTGTGGGTTGATGTCTCGTTGTCCGCGTTCACCAATCGAGAAAAATAAATAACCTTCATTGTCAAATTCAATTCGAGAACCAAAATGTTGTCCTTTGGTAGTATTTGGGACAGCTTTATAAAGTTGCTCCTGGTTTGATAATGACGAGCCGTTTAATTTTGCTCTCATAATCGCTGTGTTTCCACCTTCGCCTTCACCTTCGGGAGAGGCATATGAGAAGTATATCCAGCCGTTATTTTCATAATCAGGGTGCAATTTAATGTCCATAAATCCGCCTTGACCACGCACATAAATTTCCGGTAAACCACTAATTGTGGTTTTGGTGCCATCTTTAAAATGAATAAGCTCACCAGATTTTTCAGTTACTAAAATGCTCTCATCAGGAAGAAAAGCCATTCCCCAGGCAATGTTTAAATCGGGAACAACGAGTTCGGTTGTGTATTCGATATTAACAGGAGATTCTGCTTTTATTTCAGATTCAGTTTGCTGAGCGCAGGACGTGTAAACTATGAATAAGGTTAATAAGTTGTAAATTGGTTTCATTGCTTGTTAGTTTATGTTGTATGTAACATTAAATCCTGAATAATAATTTATAGGATTTCCTGGGTAATAATACCTAGGTAGAGCACCATTGAAGCCCGTCGCATTGATAAGAATTTGAGAGGCATAGGCTGTATCAAATATATTATTTAAACCTAAAAATATATTAATATTTAGTTTTTTATTAAGTTTTTTTTGCCAACCTACTTTAAAATGGGTTAGGCTGTAAGAACTTGTATATAAGCTATTGCTGTCAGTGATTGGTATACTTCCAATGTTTTGAAAATTTATATTCCCGTAAATTCCAAAGGCAGTGTTGAAAATTAAACTCATGTTAAAGGTATGGTTTGGAACACCGGTTAAATCATTACCAGAATAATCGTTATCGCCATCAACATAATCTTTAAATTTAAAATGATTTAATGTATAGCTAAAATCTGTATTTAATTTATAATTTTTATTTTTTAACCACTGAAAGTTACCACTTAATTCAAAACCGTTATGTTGCGTTTTTCCTGCGTTAAGCCCAATGTATTCGTCGTTTCCTGTTCGTTTGGCAACAAGTAAATTGGAGATGTTTAATTGGAAAGCAGATACATTTAATCGCAGTCTGTTGTTAAAAAAAACCGAACGGGATCCGATTTCAAGATTCCAGCCAGTTTCGGGTTTAATATCTGGGTTGATTAAGCCATCGGGGAGTAATGTTTCAGTGGTAGTTGGAGGTGAAAATCCGTGACTGATATTAGAATAAAGTTTGATGTTTCTTGAAAGTGCATGTGTTAACCCAAAAGTAGGAGACAGGATACTTTTGAAGCCGTATGAGCCTGTTTGATTAGGGTTTGTTCCGTTGTTGGAATAGTCGTGAAGTTTATATGATGTTTTATTTAAATTCAACCCAAAGCTGACTTCGGTATCATGGTTTATGGCATAATTAGATTCCATAAAAATATTGAAGTAATGCCGTTTTTCTTTAAAGTTTGTAAGCATGTCACCCTGAACGCTGCCGGTTCCGGATGGATAGTTCTGATAAAGATTTTCGAAAGTTTTCCATTTGTAGAAATCTGTGAAAAATTCTATACCTACTGTCCATTTCAGTTTTCCGAGATCACCTAAAAGTCTACTTCTAATGCCTAAAGCCGATAAATTTTCCGAAAGGATATTAAAAGGTCTCGGTTCATACGCATTTTTTAAAGAAGTAAAAACACTGGTTTTTTGTAAAATAGTTTTACGGTATTGATGATGCCATGATAAGCCTAGAATACTTCGCTTTGTGTCTTCGTAACCTTTTGATTGTGCCCATGAAAAAGCAGCCGATTCTGGTGCATTTAAAAAAGTATTTTCGTTGATTGAGCTTGGTATGTAGCCTTTTAAATCTACAAAACTTCCGAGAAGAGAAATTTCATTCTGTTCATCTATAAAGTGATTAGCGTTTAAGGTTATGGTTTTTCGATTGTATGCACTGTTGGCTCTGTATCCATCACTTTGTGTATGACTGTAAATAGCATTTAAGCTTGTGTTTTTATACCCAGAACTGAATTCAATAACATCTTTAAATACCCCAAATGAGCCGATAGTTGAGGTGTTTTGTATTTTAGTTTCATTAAAAATGGCGGTTTTCGGAATTAAATTGATGGTTCCACCTAATCCGGCACCATAAATACTAGACCCCGAACCTTTTATAATTTCAATTCTTGAGAGGGCACCTAATTCAAAATCTTCAATAGTTGTTTCGCTGTTTCCTGTAGTTAAAGGAATGTCGTTAAAATAAGCTCTGATTTTACTGGTGCCATATAACTGTCTTGAGCCAATACCTCTTATGGTAATTCGGTTGGTATTTAAAGCGCCATTTTGCATAAAAATTCCCGGAACCTGGTTTAGTATAGTGGCAAAGTTTATGCTGTTATTTTGTTGAATATCTTGAGATGATATAACTTCATAGGAGGCATATGAAGTATTTAGTGTTTTGGGGATTTGATTCGCATTAATAACAACTTCATTTAATTCGGAAGGATTTATTTGAAGTTGAACAATAGGATTGTTCTTCAGAATAGTTATTTCTTTATCTAAGTATCCCGATTTTTTAACCATATAGGTTCCTAAAGCATAAATTTCAAATTGTCCTTGGTTGTTAGTATATATAGTGTCTCTATTATTTTTTAAAACTATTGAAGCTTTAGAAATCGGGGCATTTGTATCAAGGTCAATTACTTTTCCACTAATTTTTTGCTGAGAGAAACCTGTGAAGAAAATAAATATTGAAATACTAAATAGTAGAATAACTTTTTTAAAGTTCAAGCTTAAAGTGTGTTAGATGGTTGTCGGCTAAATTAGCTAAAAATTAAATGTGTGATTAATTGAAAATTTTAAGAAAAAGGGTTGTGTATTTAATATAAAGAAGTATATTTGCACCCCGTAATGAGATAACCATTATACTCGGGGTGTAGCGTAGCCCGGTTATCGCGCCTGCTTTGGGAGCAGGAGGTCGCAGGTTCGAATCCTGCCACCCCGACAAACTTAGTAATAAGTTAAACTAAAACACTGTTAATCTTTTGATTTTCAGTGTTTTTTATTTTTCATGCATTTGTTTGAATTCATTTAAAACTAAATGTTAGGTGTGCAATTCGGTGTGTAGAGGTTTAAACGAAATGTATTATGGACTTCCTATATTAAAATGGAGACTGAACACCTCACGCCTCACGCTTCACACCCCACTGTCATGCCGCACCTGATGCGGAATCCATTTATCTAAGCCCCACAACAGCAAACTACGACTTAACGACTCACGTCTCACGCCCCACGTTTCACGCTTAACACCCCACAACCGACAACGCTTAACATCCCACTATCATTCCGCACCTGATGCGGAATTCATTTATCTAAGCCCCACAACAGTAAACTGCGACTGTAACTCAACCACTCCTAGTCTCACGACACTCTCCCTTTTACATATTGTCTGACTTTCTGAATAGGAACATCAATAAGTATAAAACTGAATTTAGATAAAACGATAATTAGACCAAATGCAACAACAACTGTAAGTACACCTGTAAAACTATTATTTAAAACAGGCTTTCCCCAAAGCAACATTGTTGCAGCAAAACCAGCCTGCCAGTGAAATAAATAAATAGGATAACTGTAGTCCCCAATAGATTTATCTGTAGATTTCGATACAAAAGGAAGCTTATTATCTATTAAATAAACTATGATTAGCCCATTTAATATATAATTTAAATAAAAATTCATTTCATTAATATAACTAAGATCCTGCTTCAAATGAGTTACAGAACCTAATACCGCATTAAAAACTAACAGAATAAATAAAACATAAATATTAAGTTTTACGCCTATTTGACTTAAAACAGATAGAATAAATCGCTTATAATGATAAATAATAGCGCCTATTGAAAAAGTAAGACCTCCGGCTAAAATAAAATCATATCTATATCCCCTTCCCAATCCTACGAAATAGGTGCCAACAAAATATATCACACCTGAAAAAAACCATATTAAAGTACGCCTTTTTGTTTTCGATAGCCCGAAGGCAATTAGCGAATAAAACAACAATTCTACAGTTAATGCCCACGAAGGAGGAGATAACCTGGGATGAATCAAATGCGGAGTCCATCTTGGAAAGATTAATGAAAAATTATAAATAAATTCCTTCTTTTCTTTAGGTATATATAATGCATCCTTATAAGCTCTGGAATAATCTTCTCCGTAAAAATAAATAATTAAAATAGATACCAACAATATAAACCAGTAAGTTGGATAAAGTCGTAAAAACCTATTAATACCAAAGCGAAAAATCCCTTTCAAATCATATCCATAGGTGTGGTGCATAATATAGGTCATCAAATAACCACTTAATATAAAGAACCCATGAACAGCATATTGGCCTATAGCAGGTATTAATAATAAATGAGTGCATACAACTGCAATAGCTAATAACGTCCTGTAAGTTCCAAACATAAGTACTGGTTAAAGTTCAAGTAAATATAAATTAAATATATTATTCCATTCTTAAACTAATGATATTGTGTTTAACCTATAACAATTAAGTTTAATTACTTATTTTAATCTCTTTTCAATCTCTCGCAAAAGACAATCTCTCACGTTTTTTCAAGCCTAATGTCATTAATGATAAGCAAAGTAAAGTCATCTGTTTAAAACTGTAATAGAACTTTACGACTTAACACCTCACGCCTCACATTACCAAACTAGGGCTGTCAAAAATCAGAAATAATAAGAGGAGGAATGAAACTGCGATGCGTAGCATCAAGCATGCAATTCCGAAAACGCATGGTGCTTTAGCAATTTCCTATTTTTTGACTTGACTTTTTTGGTTCTTTTTTGGTCAAGCAAATTGCGAAGTACATCATGAGTTCAAAAAAAAACAATAGATAGGCACGAATAAAAGAGAACATCATGAGTTCTAAATAAGACAATAGACATACACGAATAAAAATGAACACGCTAAAATAAAACCCCTTGCCCCAATCAAATCTAGTGTTGACTAAGTAGAATCTTCGATTTCCTGCGTAGGTAGATTTGATATTAAGAGGAGTAAAATCGTTTACCGTCAAATCGAAAAAGGGGCTTGATTACTACAAGAAGGGACTAAACAACTGACATCTCACGCCTCACGTTTCACATCCCACTATCATGCCGCACCTGATGCGGAATCCATTTGTTTAAAACTTACAGGGTACATCAAACAAGATGTTGACCTATGATTCATTTCGTAGCAAGATCAGTTTTAAGGCGCAGTAAGGACAGAGAAGCATGGCCTAGCGTAGCGTTTGCCATGCGCTGTAAAGCCTTAAAACTAGAGATTCAAACTCTATTTGTCA
>NZ_JACVXC010000059.1 GCF_014596935.1 Aestuariibaculum suncheonense
TCAGGTGTACCTGAAGGTTGGTTTGAGCTTAGAAGAAATACTTCTGAAATAATTTGTTGTGTTTGAGACAATTGAACAAAAAAGTATCGGTAAGGACTAAAATATACTGACATTGAAAGAACACTCCCTTAGAAACATTGGGCATTACTTAAGCCCTACTTTAATATATTCTTTTCAATGTTTTTTGTTTGGACGAACATCTTACTTTCAAAAAAATGGACTTAATTTCTATCAGCCTATTTATAT
>NZ_JACVXC010000060.1 GCF_014596935.1 Aestuariibaculum suncheonense
CATGAAGTTCTTCTTCATTATCAACTCGAAAGGCAACATGGTGCACTCCACCTCGACCAAGTCGTTCTTGAGGAAGGTCATTTCGTTCTTCTACATGAATTTCAGCACCACTTCCCCCTTCACCTGTTTCCAATACTATAATTTCAGGTTGACCAGTCACTTCAGGTGCGTAGCTTCCAATCTTTTTAAAACCTAATAGTTCAGTTAGCACTTCTACAGTTGGTTCAGCTGAAGGCACAGTTAACC
>NZ_JACVXC010000061.1 GCF_014596935.1 Aestuariibaculum suncheonense
AACTTCGGTGCATATTGAGCAGCAAGTTTAATACATTCTTCCATACTCGTGCTCTCTGCGATGTTCTTTCCTGCAATATCAAATGCTGTTCCGTGGTCTACCGAAGTTCTTAAGAACGGAAGACCGTTCGTGATTGAAATGGTTCGATGAAAATCAGTCATCTTAGCTGCGATATGTCCTTGATCATGATAGAGAGACAACACGGCATCATATTTTCCGTTTAACGCTTGGAAGAATACAGAGTC
>NZ_JACVXC010000062.1 GCF_014596935.1 Aestuariibaculum suncheonense
GGCACTTTGTTAGCTGTTTTAATTAAATGTACAAGTTCTTTGCGCGTGATACCTGATGATGTTAATGCTCCAACAGCATGAGAGATACGTTCTTCGATCAACGTTCCGTGGATGTCACTAGAACCGAACGTTAATGCCATTTGAGTTAACTGAACGCCAATGTTGATCCAATACGCTTTGATATGGTCAAAATTATCTAGCATGAGTCGGCTGATCGCGATTGTTCTCATGTCATCAAAAGCGGA
>NZ_JACVXC010000063.1 GCF_014596935.1 Aestuariibaculum suncheonense
AGCATAAACTAACGGATGCTTTTGAGAATAAATATGTACCTGCGTACTATGTGTTTGATAAAGAAGGAAAGCTGCGTCACTTCCAAGCTGGAGGAAGCGGAATGGACATGCTTCGCAAGCGCTTGAACCGTGTATTAAACGAAGAAACAAAATAAGGAGATGATTATATGAATACCATTCAAGAAGTATTAAATCGACAAGTAGCGAACTGGAATGTATTGTTTGTGAAACTACACAACTATCA
>NZ_JACVXC010000064.1 GCF_014596935.1 Aestuariibaculum suncheonense
ACTAACGTTTAAGATCGCGGCCGCTCCGCTTAACATGTGGGCACCAGATGTATATGAAGGTGCGCCTGTTCCGGTTACAGCATTCTTGAGTGTCGTGTCGAAAACAGCAGGCTTTGTGATATTGTTGCGAGTGATCATCATCTGTTTCATTGCGGCTCCAGGGATCGATAAGGAACCGATCCTTCTGCAAGTTCAGCCGTATGTGATGGTATTAGCGGCAGCAACCATGATCATCGGTAACGTC
>NZ_JACVXC010000065.1 GCF_014596935.1 Aestuariibaculum suncheonense
AGGAGTCGACACTTCAAGCAGAAAAGGATCTTGTAGAGCTTGAACAAAAATATGAGCAGATGAAACATAAGCTAAAAGATATGCAGATCAAACGTATGGAATTGATGGGACGTGAAAATGTAGCACGTGCTCACCAGAAGATGGACCGTGTAATCGATCCGTCTCAATCCATGAAAAAATCGGCTTTCCGTTTTGATGAGCTTGAACATTATATGGATCGTCTTGAACAGAAAGTAAACGCT
>NZ_JACVXC010000066.1 GCF_014596935.1 Aestuariibaculum suncheonense
CGATCTCGCCTTTTAACACGTCGATCTCTTCTTTTGTTTCTTTAATATCTGTTTGTTTGGCTTGTACTTTCAGGTCTGTTTCAGAAGAAAGCTTATCGATTCTTGCTACTTCCGCTTCAATCGCTGCTTGGCTGCTTTTATTCTTGTCCAGCTTAGCTTGTGATTCTTTCGCTTTCTTTGCATTTTCTTGTTGTTTTTTCTTGATGCTTGATAAAGATTCCGCGTGAACGACGGATTCAGAG
>NZ_JACVXC010000067.1 GCF_014596935.1 Aestuariibaculum suncheonense
ACATTGAACTTAAGTCGTCTTAGAGGATACCAAACAGGTGGGACACTTCATATCATCGCGAACAATCTAGTAGGTTTTACAACAGATAGCGGCGATTCTCGTTCAACGAAATATGCGAGTGACCTTGCAAAAGGGTTTGAGATTCCGATCATTCACGTTAATGCAGATGATCCAGAAGCATGTATTGCAGCTGTACATCTTGCTTATGAATATCGTAAAAAGTTCCAAAAAGACGTTCTGAT
>NZ_JACVXC010000068.1 GCF_014596935.1 Aestuariibaculum suncheonense
CTCTGTCACACGTGTAAAAGCACCGGCTTTTCGTCTGAAGAAAATCCGGCCTCGCTTTACCGACTCGTGTGTCCCTTCTGGCGCCCCATTCGTCCGTGTTTCGTGCACGGACGATTTCTTTTTTGGTGGATTATGATATAACCGGCCAAATTAGGAGCAATTCGTGTTAACACGCTTGTACCAATGGGGGTGTTTCCCACTCTAATTCAATAAATTAGAGCTATAATCCCGCGAGTTTTGT
>NZ_JACVXC010000006.1 GCF_014596935.1 Aestuariibaculum suncheonense
TCAGTGCAGTTTATATCTAGGCTGTAAAAACAATCGAAAGATATATTCAACTTAGCCGCTGAGAAATCAGCGGTTTTTTATTTAACAAAATTTAACTTCGGTTAGTTCGGTTTTTTACGAACTAAATGTATCTTTGCACAAATTTTTAAAGGAATGATGGCGTGTAAAGAAAGAAGTGCACTAATAGAAAAGTTAGGCGTGTTTTTAGAAAACAAAGAGCAGTTAGCACCAGTTGCGGCGCGTATTATGGCGTACGCGATTCTCAAGGGAAAAGTAGGGACTACGTTTGAAGATTTGGTTGTAGATCTATGCGCTAGTAAAAGTACTATTTCTACACATTTAAATCACTTGCAGCATTTAAAGAAAATAGAATATTTTACAAAACCGGGCGATAGAAAAAAGTACTTCATTATAAAGAAGGATACCATCCTTATTAGTATAGATAAGATGGTTGAATCCTGGAATCTGGAAAGAGAATTACACATTGAAGTTCGCGACTACAAAGAAAAAGTAAACAAGTTGGGAATGTTAGATGAAGAAGAACAGTTCGACTTAGAATTTCACGAGGATTATCTACAGTATTTAGAGGAAGCTACCAATTCCATTTTAAGATTAAGATCAAGAATAATAGAGAGAACCAGTAATTAAACCAATACATTGAAAATGATAAAGAAAAACTATTTCATATGGTCGTTGATGTTGTCGACGATATTTTTAGTAGCCTGCGGCAAAGGAAAAGAACAGGCGGCTCAGGCAGCGCCTCAGGCGTCACCCTTTACGGTAAGTGCTATACCACAGAAAGATGTAACGTCTTTTAAAAAGTATCCAACCACTATAGAAGGAACCATAAGCAGTGAAGTTCGAGCTAAGGTATCTGGATATATTCAAAAAGTATTGATTGACGAAGGTCAGAAAGTAAGAAAAGGGCAGACTTTATTTAAGTTAGAAACACAATCGTTAAGTCAGGATGCTGAAGCTGCTAAAGCGAACGTAAACGCAGCTCAGGTGGAGGTTGATAAATTAGTTCCGTTAGTTGAAAAGGGTATCATTAGTTTAGTGCAATTAGAAACAGCGAAAGCAAAATTATTACAAGCCAAAAGCAACTATAACAGTATTGTTGCCAATATAGCTTATGCTACCGTAACAAGTCCGGTTGATGGTTATGTGGGTGCAATCCCTTATAGAGAGGGTGCTTTGGTAAGTGCAACAAGCACTAAGCCGTTAACAACTGTGGCTAGTATAGACAAGGTTTACGCTTTCTTTTCAATGAACGAAACGGAATATTTAAACTTTATTCAAAAAACAGAAGGGAAAACACTTCAGGATAAAGTAAACAACTTCCCTAAGGTAAGTTTACTATTGGCAAACGGACAAGCTTACGAACAAGAAGGAACGATTCAAACCGTTACCGGTCAGATTGATCCAACCACAGGAACAGTAAGTTTTAGAGCAATGTTTGAAAATCCAAATTTATTATTGGCTAACGGAAATAGTGGAACGATAGAAATACCTACTAATTATCAAAATGCTGTTGTAGTGCCACAGTCGGCGACTTACGAACAGCAAGGCCAAACTTTTTTATATAAGGTAAATCAAGACAATACGGTATCGGCTACATTAATTACGGTTAAGGATAAAACTAATGAACTTTATATAGTGTCATCGGGTGTTGATGCAGGCGATAAAATTGTAATAAAAGGTATTGGTAAGCTAAGAAACCAAATGCCTATCCTGCCACAAGAAGTAGCTTTCGATAGTGTGGTAAAGCCTATTAAGCCATTATTCCAATAATACTTAGAAAGAAAAATTATTATGTTAAAAACATTTATAGAAAGACCGGTTTTATCGACCGTAATTTCCATTATCATAGTTATTTTGGGAATTTTAGGCTATGCGGCCTTACCGGTTGAACAGTATCCAGATATTGCTCCGCCAACCATTCAGGTAACGGCAAGTTATCCTGGGGCGAGTGCCGAAACTATATTAGAGAGTGTTATCATTCCTATTGAAGAGCAGATTAACGGGGTTGAAGGGATGACGTATATGACGTCTTCTGCCGATAACAATGGTTCAGCAAATATCACGGTGTTTTTTAACCAGAATACTGATCCGGATATTGCTGCGGTAAACGTACAAAACCGTGTAGCTAGAGCCAATCCGTTATTACCACAGGAGGTAAAACAAACTGGGGTATTAACCCAAAAGCAACAAACATCAGCGTTAATGTTCTTCTCGGTATATTCTGAAAATGAAGATTACAATGCGACCTATATTCAGAATTATTTAAAAATTAACGTTATTCCTGCTATTCAACGTGTTAATGGAGTAGGTAACGTAAATGTTTTTTCTAATCAGGATTATGCGATGCGTATCTGGTTAAAACCTGAGAAATTAGCGGCTTATAATTTAATTCCAGCCGAGGTTACAGCTGCTTTAAAAGAGCAAAGTTTAGAGGCTTCAGCAGGTGCTTTAGGTCAGAATGATGGACAGGCGTTTACTTATAATATTAAATATAGCGGACGTTTTAAAACTGAAGAGCAATACGAAGATATCATCATTAAAGCATTAGATAATGGTGAGTATTTACGTTTAAAAGATGTGGCAACCGTTCAAATGGATGCTCAAGGATATGAGTCTTTCGGATTTACAGAAGGGTATCCTAGTGTGAACATGGGTATTTACCAAACTGCTGGATCGAATGCTCAGGAAATTATCACTGAAATAAAAGTGGAATTAGAACGTTTATCAGCCGATTTTCCTGATGGGGTGAAGTATGTCATTAACTACGACACCAACGATTTCTTGACCGCTTCGATGGAGAAAGTAAAACATACCTTAATTGAAGCCTTTTTACTGGTATTCTTAGTGGTGTTTATTTTTCTTCAGGATTTCCGTTCTACGTTAATTCCTGCGATAGCAGTACCCGTTGCAATTGTAGGTACTTTCTTTTTCCTGAATCTCTTTGGGTACTCGATTAACTTATTAACCTTATTCGCTTTAGTATTAGCTATCGGGATTGTGGTAGATGATGCTATTGTTGTGGTTGAAGCGGTGCACGCGAAAATTGATCAAGGCGAGAAGAATGCCAAAAAAGCAACATTAGGGGCGATGCATGAAATATCGGGTGCGATTATCTCAATTACTTTAGTAATGGCAGCGGTATTTATTCCAGTAACCTTTATTCAAGGACCAACCGGTGTTTTTTATGAGCAGTTTGGAGTAACCTTAATTGTAGCGATTTTAATATCGGCTGTTAATGCCATGACCTTAAGTCCGGCATTATGTGCACTGTTCTTAAAATCTCATGATGATGAGCATAAAAGTAAAAGTTTTTTACAGCGTTTTTATGATGCCTTCAATGCGGCTTTTGAAGCAACAACCGAGCGTTATGGAAGATCGTTAAAATTCTTATCGCATAACAAATGGGTTACGGTATTTATTCTTGTTTTATCAGGTGTAGGTATTTGGTGGGCAGCAAACTCAACCCCAACAGGATTTGTGCCAGCAGAAGATAGAGGTATCATTTTCATGAACGTAGAGTTACCAGCAGGATCATCAATGGATCGTACGAATGTTGTTACTCAGGAACTTTATAATAAAGCGAAGCAAATTCCAGGAGTTAGAGGGGTAACAGTTATTAATGGTAGAAGTTTAATTAGTGGAGCGGGAACAAACTTTGGTTTAGGATTCGTTAAACTGGAAAATTGGGAAGAGCGAGAAGGAGAAACAGAATCCGCTAATGCAATTATTGGTCAATTATTCGGAATCGCCGCCACCATTCCTGATGCAAACATTATTTTCTTCTCACCACCAAGTATTCCTGGTTTCGGTTTGTCGGGAGGTTTTGAGGTAAACTTATTAGATAAATCCGGAGGAAGTTTTGAAGAGCTGGATAAAACCACGCAAGAGTTTATTGGAAACTTAATGAAACATCCAGAAATTCAGTACGGACAGTCGTCTTTCAATACGAAATATCCTCAGTATGAAATGGAAATTAATGTCCCCTTAGCTAAAAAATATGGCGTTTCGGTAAGCAGTATTTTCTCAACCATGCAAGGGTATATTGGAGGGGTTTATGCCGCCGATTTTTCTAGATTCGGAAAGCAATATCGCGTCTATGTTCAGGCCTTACCAGAAGACAGATCAGATAAAACCTCATTAAACGAATTATATATAAAAACAGGTAGCGGCGAGATGACGCCAATTACACAGTTTGTTAATTTAAAACGCGTGTATGGTCCACAGTCGGTAACGCGTTTCAACTTATATAATTCAGCAAAAATTAGTGGTGCTTCAAACCCGGGATTTAGTACGGGAGATGCGATTGCTATTGTAAACGACGAGATTAAAAATCTACCAAGCAATTACGAAGTAGCTTATTCAGGGTTATCGCGTGAAGAGGTAAGTGCCGGAAACCAAACGGTAATGATCTTCTTATTGGTAATTATTTTCGTGTATTTCTTATTATCGGCGCAATATGAGAGTTATTTATTGCCGCTTTCGGTAATATTTTCATTGCCATTAGGAGTATTCGGAGCGTTCTTCTCAACAAAAATGATGGGATTAGAGAATAATATTTACTTCCAGATTGCATTAATCATGCTGGTTGGGTTATTAGCCAAGAATGCCATCTTAATTGTAGAGTTTGCTTTACAGCGTAGACGTAATGGAGAAAGTTTGATTGATGCAGCAATTCATGGTGCAAAGGCTCGTTTACGACCAATTTTAATGACTTCGTTTGCCTTCATCTTAGGATTAATGCCGTTAGTGTTAGCTAAAGGCGTAGGTGCCGAAGGAAATAATTCGATTGGTACAGGTGCTGCCGGAGGTATGTTAATAGGAACCATTTTAGGGGTATTTATTATTCCGGTGTTGTTTATTGTATTCCAGTGGTTACAGGAAAAAGTATCAAGTAAACCAGAAGTAATAACTATTGAAGAAGAATAAGATGGCGTCAATTATAAAACATAAAAATATTAGTAAATCGGTATTGCTTTTAGCTGTTACTTTTACTTTACAAAGTTGTTTTGTCGCTAAAAATTACGACAGACCAGAGTTTGAAGAAACCGAGAATTTATATAGAACCGATGCCCTGCCAACCGATAGTATATCGATGGCAGACATATCGTGGAAAGATATGTTTACCGATACCTATTTGAATGAATACATTCAGGAAGGTTTGGAAAACAATATTGATATTCGCTTAGCAATTCAGCAAATGGCTGCTGCTCAGGCGTATTACAAACAAGGCAAAGCGGGTTATTTTCCAACGTTAGGAGCGAAAGCTTCAATGACACACCAGGAATTGGCAAAGAACAGCCAGTTTGGATCGTTCTTTAATGGTTCTTTAGAGCAGTTTGAAATCTCAGGTAATCTGTCTTGGGAAGCTGATATCTGGGGAAAAATCCGTAGTACTAAAAGAGCCAGTGAAGCCAGTTATTTGCAAAGCGTCGCAGCACATCAGGCGGTAAAGACTCAATTAGTGTCCAGTATTGCATCAGTTTATTATCAGTTGCTGGCTTTAGATGCACAGTTGAATGTGACCAGAGAAACCATCGAAACCCGAGAGAAAAGTGTAGAAACCATTAAAGCCTTAAAAGATGCGGGTCAGGTAACACAGGTAGCGGTAGATCAAAATATTGCACAGTATAACAATGCAAAGGCACTTGAAGTCGATTTAAGAGCAGCGATTTTCACTACTGAAAATACTTTGAATTTATTATTAGGACGTACATCGGTAGTTGTTGAGCGTGGAGAATTAGAGAGTCAGGATTTAGATTCTGAAATCAAGCTTGGCGTACCATCGTTATTGCTAAGTAACAGACCAGACGTGATGGCTGCAGAATTTGGTTTAATTCAGTCGTTTGAAATGACCAATGTAGCGCGAAGTAATTTTTATCCGTCGTTAACGATTACAGCTACGGGAGGATTACAAAGTTTACAGTTAGACCAATTGATTAATACCAACTCACTGTTTGCAAATATTGTTGGAGGTTTAACACAGCCAATCTTTAATCAGCGTAAAATAAGAACGCAAAAGGAAGTGGCCGATGCACAACAGGAGCAAGCCTTGTTAAACTTCAAGAAAGCTTTGTTAACTGCTGGAAGCGAAGTATCGAATGCCTTGTATAAATACAATGCTGAAACCGAAAAGTTTGAATACAGACAAAAGGAAGTAGAGGCTTTACGTAATGCTGAAGTGAATTCTGAAGAGTTATTACAAAATGGCTATGCCACGTATTTAGATTTGTTAACGGCTAGACAAAGTGCTTTAAACGCCGAACTAAATGTGATTGATAATAAGTTGCAACAATTGTTAAGTGTTGTAACTATTTACGAAGCTTTAGGTGGTGGCTGGAAATAAATATGAAGAAGAATCCTTAATAGTAGGTTAGGGTTGGCAGAAGTGTTAAAAGTGACTTCTGCCAAACTTTAGCTTTTTTTGAAATGACAACAAAACAAGAAGTTTTAGAATGTTCGGTATCTAACTTTACCAAGTTTGGGAGCAAACGCTTTACGATGGATGAGCTGGCTTCAGAGCTAGGTATTTCTAAAAAAACCATTTATAAATTCTTCGATAGCAAAGAAGATTTAGTCATTCAGTGCGTCGAATTATTAATTAAAAATTACAAAGACGAAATCGAAAGCCTTCAGGGGAACGATAATTCCGACCCGATAACTTCCATTATTTTCATTTATAAAAAGGCCTTTCAGCATATAGCTCACTTTAAACCTTCCTTCATTTTCGGGCTAAAAAAGTATTATCCAAAAGCTAATTTAATTTTCGACGAGTTCAGAACGTACATATTAGACAATATTATTTTCCCCTTACTAGAAAAAGCCCAAACGGAAGGGATTATCAGACCAGAAGTAAATTTAAGACTGTTTTGCGATTTGTATTTCGTAAGATTTGAAGAAATAGCCTTAAAAAACAATACTTTTTTTGATAAGTACACCAACGAAGAACTTTTAAAGCATTTCGTCATTTATAATTTACGAGGGATTACTTCAGAGGATTATAAGTTAGATTTTGAATAGTTTACTATTTTTGCAGCTCGAATTAAGCAGGAGATAAAACAGATGAAAAAAGATATTGAAATTCCTAAAGTTGAAGGGGTTTATGTAGCGGTAGTAAATGAGTATAACGATATTTATAAAACTCAGGACTGGAACGCCTACATTATAAATGATAAGGACGTTGATTTAGACGTGGTGCTTATAGTAACAAATGGTTACAGCGACCAAAAAATAACCTCTACTTTTAGAAAGAAATTAGATAAGTTACCGGCAAAAAGTTATGCTAAAATTGAGTTGATGCAAGAAGAATTATTTGCGTTAAATAATCAGTTTCGAGTAACTTTTTTTGAAGGAAACCAAATGTTTGAAAAAACCTATTTATTCAGAAAAAACACGATTAACTTAAAAGCACTGCAAACCGTGCCGTTAATGAAAGTTAAAGGAGTGGTTGTTAAGTAACAGCTTTTGTGTATAAAATAAAAAGGGCATCGAATATTCGATGCCTTTTTTTATACTTCATAGGAAAAGATCTAGTCTAATTTTTCCGTAAGCTTTTTAAATACCTTTTTAGGGTCTTTATTTTCATAAAGAATTTCGTAAACGGCATTTATAATAGGCAACTTGGTTTTGCTTTTATTGGTTTCGTTAAGTAAGTGGGCACTTTTTGTGGCATAGTACCCTTCGGCCACCATACTCATTTCCATTTGAGCTGATTTTACAGTGTAACCTTTACCAATCATATTACCAAACATGCGGTTTCTAGAGAAAATAGAATAACCGGTTACCAGTAAATCGCCTAAGTAAGCCGAATTATTTATATTTCGTTTCATTTTATGCATCTTTTTAATGAAACGTTTCATTTCTCTAATGGAATTACTCATCAACACCGACTGAAAGTTATCACCGTAACCTAAACCATGGGCAATACCGGCGGCAATGGCGTAAATATTCTTCAGCATGACGGCATATTCTACACCAACAACATCATCGTTAACTTTGGTTTTTATATAATCACTTGATAAGTTTTTGGCAATGGTTTTGGCTTTACTGGTATGGGCGCAAGAAATGGTTAAGTACGATAAACGTTCTAAAGCCACTTCTTCAGCGTGACAAGGCCCAGCTATTACCGCTATATTGTCGAAAGGGATATTATAGAAATCATGAAAATGCTCACCTACCAGTAAACCGCTTTCAGGCATGATCCCTTTAACGGCCGAAACAATAATTTTCTTTGAAATATCGATGTTTAATTTTTCGAGTTCACTGTGCATAAATGCCGACGGAATAGCAAAGATGAGCACATCGGCAAAATCGGCAATTTCATTAATATCATTACTAAGTTTTAGTTGTTCTAAATGAAACTCAACCGAACTTAAATAATTAGGGTTATGTTGCTCTTTTAGTAAGTGTTCTTTGGTGTACACGCTGCGCATATACCAACCAATTTCATCTAAATTTTCGCAAAGCATTTTAACAATAGCCGTTGCCCAGCTTCCAGCGCCAAACACCGCGTATTTTAAAGGTTTTTCCATGAAAAGTTTAAATGTTTAATGTTTAGCAAAAGTACACAAAATATTCATTGTTGTGGTGTGAAGAAATTATTAAACAAATTTTTTGGCACGCGTTTTGAAACTCTAAAGTCAGTAACTCAAAAAACGAATGACTATGAAGACTGTAAAATTACTTTTAAGCTTTGCGCTAGTTTCAACCCTGTTTACATCATGTTATCAGGAAACCGTAATTGTTGAAGACGAACCAGGAATATCTTTAAACGCCTTATTAGGTTCTTACGAATTGTGGTACGTAGATATTAATAGTACGGTTGGTTATGGTACAACCCCGTTTTTACAAAAGGCCTTTACCATGTCGTTTAGAAATGGTGTAGTGTATGCAAATAATAATATTGTGGGTTTAGGCGATACTGGTAATGGTTACGGAATTGATGTCGGAGAATATGACGCCTACGAGATGATATTAGATGTGTATCACGATATCGATGGATTTTCAACTTTTGATGTTTACCAAATAGATAATAATACCATAGAGTTGTATAACCCAAAGAATGATACCTCTTATTTTTTAGATGGGTATCAACGCAACAATTTCGATTATGACTTTGTGTTTTATGATAACATTCATTATTTCTTACAGGAATACGATGCTTGGGAAAAAACATATACCAGTGCTTATGGGGCATTAAATGAATTTGATAACGAAAACTTTTTACAGTTTTTAGCGGGCGGCAATGATTCTGAGTTTAGAAGTTCTCAAGACAATTCTGGTACCCCTGTGAGTAATTTAATTTGGGATTATACCGGTGTGTACGGTGTGGGTGATGTAGCCGGTGATATGTATTTGAAAACTTTAACATTAGATTATGATTATTTCGACAATGAATATTTCGAATTGAGCGTTATAAATGACGGAAAGATAGAATTGTATCACCCGTCATCACAATCGGTTTACCAGTTTACAGGACGAGGATACATTCAATATTTAAAAACAGATAATACAAAAGGCAAAACAGCAACGTCTGATACGACAGATAAAATGCGTAAGCCTAGAAAAGATAAAGTAGAAAACCCGAGAACAAGTACAAGGGTATAACAATTTTTGGTTGGTTATTTAGTAGTTAAGAGACCGCTTTAAAGAGACTTCTTTAAGCGGTTTCTTTGTTTTGAATCAATAATTTTAAATATCTTAAATGAGCTTCTGTTATTGGAGAATGGGTATCGACGTTTAAATTGCAATCTTTTAACCTAATGTTTAAGACTTCAACTTCTTGAATTAAACTTTTTAGTATATCATAATTATCTAGCACTATTTCCATTACTATTTTTTTATAATAGATATGAAGTTTCTGGTTATAGCTTCTAAGAATATTATTTAATGATGGTTCATTTCCTATTTCCTTAATGAATAGCTTTGCTTTTTTTAACCCATGTCTTTTTGGAAATTTATTTATTTGATTATCTAAATAGTCGTTAAAAGGAATCGTGTTGAATGATTCAAATCTATTCTGTTCAGATTGGGTGTGCTTTAATTTTGAAATTAAGGGAATGTAGTTTTGGTGGACTATGAAGTTCCTTAATTCTTTCATAAAACAATCAAAATCATTTTCTAAAAACGACTTATCCTCATCAAAGTATTCAATAAAAGATCTGGCACTTGTTATTGTATTGTATATATCTTTTATTATTTTTTTCTGAAAGTGAACTCTTTTTTGATTATTACTAGTTATCGTCTCAAGATCTTTATAATTGATTTTAAGAGTCTTTTTTAAAAGGCGGTAGTTTTCTCTGTATATAAAAAAGGAAGTTTGTCTTTTAAATATTTCTTTTAAGGCTTTAAGCCCTATTGAGGACTTTCTGAAATGTTGGGTTTCAGAGAGAACTTTCGATATTTTTTTGGTTGAATGCAAATTAAAATTACCTATAAAACAACATTTCATCAATGTATTCCCAGACGTGCTCCGGTAGCATGGGTTTTACATTTTTTCCGGCTTTAATTGATTCCCTGATAAATGTTGAAGACAATTGCATAATTGGTGCGTCGATATGATGAATTTTTGGATGGTTGTCGAAAATAGTAGATTGTTTGTCACCGGAAATTCTTGGATATACATAAATATGGTGGTTTTCTAAAATCACCTGGTAGTTTTTCCACTTGTGGAAGCTTTTCAAGTTGTCTTCGCCCATGAGTAAAGCAAATTCATGCTTCGGGTATTTTTCCTGTAAATGTGCTAACGTATTAATGGTATAGTTGGGTTGCGGTAAATTAAACTCGATGTCGCAAGGCTTAAGTTTATGGAAGTCTTTAGTTGCGCGATGTACCAGTTCTAATCTGTCGAAGTTATCGAGTAAAGTACTTTTCTTTTTAAACGGATTATGGGGTGTAACCACAAACCAGACTTCATCTAAATCGCTATGTTCGGCAATGTGGTTGGCGATAATTAAATGTCCGACATGTATAGGGTTAAATGATCCAAAATACAATCCGATTTTCATGGGATAAATGCGTTTTTTTAGAGTTTTAAAAAACGCCATAACTACTGAGTAATTATGGCGCGGTGTTATTTTATGAGTTAATGAAGTCTCTAACCAGTGTTTCGGCTTCTTCCAGAGCGTGTTCTAAGGTGTCGTTCACTACTATTTTATCGAAAAGTGGTGCGGTGGCCAGTTCGGCTGATGCTTTCGACACGCGCATGCTTATTTTTTCTTCGCTTTCGGTTTTGCGGTTTTTTAAACGAATTTTTAATTCGTCAATACTTGGTGGTTTTACAAAAAGTGCCAGTGTTTGTTCCGGGAATTTTCGTTTAATGCGTAATCCACCAGACACATCGATATCGAAAATAACGTGTTTACCCATGGCCCAGATACGCTCCACTTCACTTTTTAGAGTGCCGTAGAAATTATCGCGATACACTTCTTCCCACTCTAAAAAATCTTCATTTTTAATGTGTTTTTTAAAATCTTCCAGTGATAAAAAGTAATAATCTTTGCCGTGTACTTCGGTACCGCGTTTTTCGCGTGATGTTGCCGATATTGAAAATTCTAAGTTTAAATCTTCAATACCTAATAAATGCCTTACTATGGTTGTTTTTCCTGAGCCTGATGGTGCCGAAAATACAATAAGTTTACCTTGATTCAATGTTACTAGGTTTTGGTATTGTTATAATACGTTTAATAATTGTTCTTTAATTTTTTCCAGTTCGTCTTTCATTTGTACGACTAACTGTTGCATTGGTGCGTAGTTACTTTTTGAACCAATGGTGTTGATTTCGCGCCCCATTTCCTGTGAAATGAATCCTAATTTTTTTCCGTTAGAATCTTTCGAGTTAATCGATTCGGTAAAGTAGTTTAAGTGATTTTTTAAACGTACTTTTTCTTCGGTGATGTCGAATTTTTCAATGTAATACACCAATTCCTGCTCGAAACGGTTTTCGTCGTATTTCTCTTTTAATTCTTCAACGCCTTTAAGTAAACGCTCGCGAACGCCTTGAATACGTTCGGGATCCATGGCAATGACCTGCTCAAGAATGTTATCGATAGTTGAAACTCTGGCGTTAAAATCCTGTTCTAAAACTTTACCTTCGTCTAATCGGTGATTGTTTAGGTCGTCTACCGCTTTGTGAATTTCAGCTTCTATAAGTTGCCATTCGTTTTCGTCAATTTCTTCACGAACGGTGTTTAAAGCATCGGGGAAACGTACAGCCATTTTAAGTAATTCAATGTCGCTGCCATCAACCACTTGTCGTAGCTGTGCCATATATTGTTTAACAACAGGCGTGTTGATTTGCGTTGAGGTATCTTCGGCAGTGGCTTCAACATAAATAGAGAAATCTACTTTACCACGCTCCAGTTTATCAGCCAGAAGTTTACGAATAGCCAATTCTTTCTCTCTATATATAGATGGCATTCTGGCATTTAAATCTAAATTTTTGCTGTTAAGTGACTTTAGTTCGATCGTCACTTTTTTGGTAGGCAATTGCAAAACCGATTTACCGTAGCCTGTCATTGAATATATCATAAACAAAGTGTTTTAAAGGGTACAAAGGTAATATTAAAACCTAAAGTATAGAAAAACAGGGAATAAATACGTGTATAATTCTTTACAATGAAGTGAATAGAGGAGATTTAAATAAAAAAAGCTTCACGACCGTGAAGCTTTTTGTCTGTACTCAAGGTGGGTACATTTTTGATTTTTAGATGAAAAAATGAACCAAAGAAAAGCCAGTATTTACGGGGCTTTTCAGAGATTTAAAAAATTGTAATTTCTTTTGTTTAGTCCTTTTTTTACATATTTTTGTTACTATATTGTTACTGATTATGAGTGTAAAATTAAGAGAAAGGAAACTAGCCAAGGGTGCATTTAAGTACTATTTAGATATATACCAAAATGGGGATAGGTTTTATGAGTTCTTAGACATAAAAGTAGAGGCTGGAGATACCAAAGAACAAAAGGCAGAAAAGAAAAAAATTGCCAATTTAATTAAAGCCAAACGAGAATTAGAAATAATTACTCAGACTACGGATTACTTACCTAAACATTTACAAAACATTAATTTTTTCGATTTTGCAAATGCCTACATCAAAGATTACGAAAAGAAAGATGTTAGGATGATAAGTTCAGCATTGAATAAATTTGAAGATTATGTGAATAATTCTAAGTTAAGGTTGGTAGATATTAGCCCAGCCATAATGTCTGGGTTTATTGATTATCTTAATGATAAGTCGGGTTTAACTGGCGAATCACCACATAATTATTATACAAGATTTAAAAAAATATTAAGGGATGCTGAATTAAAGGGATTGATAAGGGTTAGTCCTACTAGAAATCTTAAATTTCGCCGAAAAAACAGCCCTGATGAGCTTAGGAAACAAGTATTGACAAGTGAGGAACTTCAGTTGTTAGTTAAAACAGAGTGTGGTAATTCTGAGCTTAAAAAAGCTTTTTTATTCGCTTGTTATACGGGGTTAGGGTATGCTGAAATAAAGGCTTTAAAATGGACGAATTTGAAGAATAGTCGATTGATTACACGTCGAGCCAAGACAAATCAAAAAGTTGATGTTAAACTAAAAGATAGTCTTGTGTCTATGTTAGGGAAAAATGGGAAAAATGATGATTCGGTTTTTAATCTCTTAAATGAGGACGGTAACCCAATTTCCGATAATGGTATAAACAAGTGTTTAAAAAACTGGGTAGAAAGGGCTGAAATTGATAAGCATATCACCTTTTATTGTGCAAGACATACTTTTGCTACTCAGCTTTTGTTGCATGGTGCTAATTTAAAGACCGTGGCGGATGCATTAGGGCACGCAAATACAAGAAATACCATAAAGTACCTTAATTATATTGACGGGCTTAAAGATAGTGCAGTAGATAATTTACCAGAACTGAATTTTTAAATTACATGAAAATAAATAAGTATATAGATCTTTATAACGAAAGTTATAGTATTCATAGAAAAGAAGCGACCAAGATTATTAAAGATAGGCTTATAACGTATAATGATAAGAAGTTAGCCTTTCGAAATGCACAGAATAAAACATCTGCTGAATTGTGGAAAATTGAAGGGAATTGTTTAGTAAATCGAGAAGATTGTTACGTATTAAAGGAGATTTTTCAAAAAAGGAATAAAGTATACCAAACAGGTTATGAATTAAATATAATTGACGATATAAACGAAAAGTTTATTAATGTGGGGTATAAGGATTTTAGTTTCGAGGAATTTGTAAGTGACCTAGCAAAAAGTGAGGCTTATAATTATGTTTCGTTTTCATTTAATGAATATGCTGGTGTATATGAGAAAATGTTTGAATTAAATAGGTTTGATGACTTTGAAAATATGCCCGAGTTTAATGTTATCGATTATAACGTTCGGGATTACGACCAAATAGATTTATATAGAGAACTGTGTAGTCTTTTAAAACCTGAAGAAGATTTGGAAGATAACGGGGGTGAAAAAGAGGAAAGTGAGACCTGTATTAAAATTGAAAAAGAAGATAGTGAGAATTATTTTAAACTTGAAAAAAAGTATATAGATTACTTTACAAGTGAGGATTGTTATGCTTACTTAACGGATGACTTTATAGATGACCAACAAACTACACACGAAGATTTTGTAAATGTTTTTATGAAATGTCCAGAAACACACTCTTCTGAAGTCAATTTTATTGCGACTACAAAGGCTATTTCATTCTTTTTGGGTGAACTTAATAACGAATTATTTGAAGGGTTAACTCAGACTAGCGTTGAAGACTCAAAAAAGTTTAAAACAAATAATAACCGTCTTCTAACACAATCTAATTTGGCGCATTCAAAAAGAAATGCTACACCCACGGAAAAAAACATGGTAAGGGATGTCATTAACCATATAAAAGATAATTCTTGTGCCTAAAAAGTCTTGTGAAAATGTTAAAGTTTATTCATTATGAATTCATAATATACTTGATTATGAATATATGAATAAGCAAATCTGTTTTGTAATACATCTTTGCCAGTGTTAACAACAAGGAACTGGCGCCAGTCCATAATTATTAATTAAAAATTAAATTATTATGGAGCACATACAAGATGTTCTAAAACAAGTGTTAAGTGAATTAAAAAGCTTAAAAGAAAACCAATTTTCACAAAAAGACGCATTGACGTTAGAGGAAGCCTGTAAATATATAGGCATTTCAAAAAGTAAGATGTATAAGCATACATCTGCTGGAACAATCCCCTATTATAAGCCAACGGGGAAAAACATTTTTTTCAAAAAATCAGAATTAGATGATTGGATGCTAAGAAATCGTCAATCTACTAACGAAGAACTAGAAAGAGAGGCAACCTTGCATTGTTTCACTGGTAATAAGTTTAACGAAAGGAGAAGAAGAAAATGAGAACAGCAGTTGTAAACACAAGAATTAATAGTAGCCTCAAGGATGAACTAGAAATTTTAAGCCATTTAAACGGTAAAACTGTTTCCGAAAACGTGAGACAAGCTATTGAGGCTTATTTAAGTGACGAAGTGTCTGAATACAATACCGTTGACAAAAAACAAAATAAGTATTTGGACGTGTTACAAAGCCTGAGCTTCACGGAATTGATTTTCTGGGTGTATGACAAGAAGCGTAATCCTGCGATTGAGGAAATTGACGAGCTATACTATGCTTTTCTTGACTTAATCCGAGAAATTAATGAAAACCCCTTGTTTACTGTCGAAATTTTGGCTGAGTTTGATAAGGTTTCGAGGGAATTAAAAAAACTATTGTACGAAGATGGGTATTTCGAAAATTTCACGTTTCCGCTAGATTTTAGCTATGAAAAGTTGTCGTATTTTATGCATGGTCTTAGATACGATGAGTTGAACCAAAAAGTTATTCATATTAAATAGGCTAAAGTCATGGAATACAATAATAAGCAGCAAATCGAAGAAGCTTTAAAAAACGTAATCCAGACAGATTTAGAAAAATCAAAAGAGAAACTAAATACTATAGTTTCTCTTTTGCCTTCTGAATTTAAGGGTTTAATTGAAGAAGCTTTTTTATGTAAGCGTGTGCCAAAAGAGTACATGTTGAGTTCAATATTTTTTACGGTTAGTACTTCCGTTGGTTTAACTTTTTATCTTAAAGGCTTAGGGTATAAAAACTACGGTAATTGTTATTTTACAATTGTTGGAAGTAGAGGTGATGCTAAGAGTGAAGCAATTAAAATAGCCACCAATCCTATTAAGGAAATAGACGATGTGGAATATGAGGATTATCTAGACGAATTAAGGGTTAGTGAGGGGGATGAGAAGAGTGTAATAAGAAAGCAAAATCTAATTCAAAACGCATCGATTGAAGCGGCACATAAGGTACACGCAGATAACCCAAACGCTGTCGGTATTGCAATAGACGAGATTTATGGGTTAATTGAAAAGATGGCGAACCCTAATAGTCGTGACGGTGTTGCGTGGCGTAATTTTTTCCTAGAGGGCTATACCAACGGCTGTTTAGATGTTTCTCGTAAAACGACTCAGAGTTTTAGAATTAAGTCAACTTATGTGACTCTTATTGGTGGCTTGCAGTATCAATTTTTACCTAAGTTATTTGCTAACGGTAATTTAGAAAGTGGGTTTATCGATAGGCAGTTTTTTACGCCAAAAATAACACACAACAATACACTTGTAGTAGAAGGTATTGCCAATAGTAGCTTGGTTTCTTATGGTGCTTCAATTAAAAATATTTTAGCCTATAAACGTCAAAGCGAAAACCCTGAAGAAACAAAAAAGCAATTTGAAATTGTAATGTCGAAAAGTGCAGAGCTATTGCTATTTGAATACACTCAAGACTTAATAAATAGACAAGGGGAGGCTGAACCAGTTATTAAAGAATACATGTCTAAGATGCAAATTTCGGTGCAGAAGCTATGTGTTATTATTTTTATGATGCTTAATGCTTCTGGTTCCACGTTTGCAAGTGTATTAACCGATGAAGTCGTCGAATTGGCTATAGAATGTAATGAGTTTTACTTTTTAAATTTTCAATTAATTGTTAAGGAAGGTTTTCGGGAAGCAGAGCCTTCTGTTGAACAAATTATTAAATTGGCGAAAAAAAATGAAGCCTCGCAAAAGGCAGTAGCTGAAATTACGGGGCTACATAAAGGGACAATTTCAAAAAAATGGGCGAAAGTTTAGTTAAGGGCTGGCAACTCGCAACTCATCACTTGTTTCTGTGTAAATATTTGTTTTTGAATAATTTATAGTGATGTATTGAGGTGGTTTCGAGTTGCCAGTTTCTACTAATGTTTATAGATATGTTACAAAGAGTTGATTATAAATTAGAGTTTGAGCGTAAAAGAAATATTAAACTTATTACACCTTGTTGTGGTAAACTAAATAAGGATGGCAAATTTGTTAATTTTAAGGGCTTTCCAGAGGCTTTTGGGTATTGCCATTCGTGTGGTGTTTCAACTGTGCCACCATCCCTTTATAAAGACGATGAGGGTAACGAATACATCTGGAATGAAACGACTAATAATTTTGAAAAACATGTAACACAATTGTCTTACGATAGTGTAACACAAAGTAGTAACACATTAATCCAGAGCTGTGTTACAAGTGAAGAATTTCCGTCTAAAAATATAAAATATATTGATTACGATGTAGTTAGGTTATTTGTTGAAAATCCCAAGGAAAACAATTTACTATTTTATTTGCGTAACACATATCCTGAAGATTTAGTGAATAGTGTTAAAGAAATGTATCACATTGGCACTGGTAAGGACGGCGGTGTAGTATTTTGGTTAATTAATATTGAGGGTAATGTGCAAAAGGCTAAAGTTGTTTACTACGGTAAAGATGGTAAAAGGACAAATTATTTTAAAGTGCCATATAAAAATGAGAATGGGTATTATAGTTGCTTGTTTGGGGAGCATTTACTAGCGTTTGATAACCATAAGCCAATTGTGTTAGTGGAAAGTGAAAAAACGGCTATAGTATGTGCTATGGAGTTGCCTAATTATAGATGGTTGGCGTACGGCGGTATAAATGGGCTTACCGATACAAAGTTAAAGCCTCTAATCGGTGAAAAAGTGGTAATAGTTCCAGATATGAGTGAAAAGGCAGTAGCAATAATGCAGAAAAAACTACATGATTTAAAGCAGTTGGGTATAGATGCTGAAATTTGGGATATGACTCAAGGCATGTCGGATGAACAACTTAAAGAGCAGGGTTGGTATAATTGCGATTTAGAGGATGTTTTTAGAGGGTATAAAGGATTAAATTAATTATATTTGCTCGTCCTGTTAGATAAGGTGGATTGCCTAAAAACTTTGCCGTCATGTAATCTAGCAGGTTTTTTATTTTACACCCAAATACACTTTAGTTTTTGCCATCAGCGATTTTATTTAAAAACTTTAAAAACAAGTTTTACTAAAATGTATAAATAATCTTATTTTTAGGTTTTAAAACTGTAGTTTAGAGTTGATGACTAAAGAACAACAAATAGAAGAAGAGTTAATAAGTAGGTTAACCGATTTAAAATACACGTATAGAAAAGACATAAGAACTAAAGAAGCCTTAGAGCAAAACTTTAGGCAAAAATTTGAAAGCTTAAATCGTGTAAATTTAACCGATTCGGAGTTTGAAAGGTTGCGGGAAGAAATTGTAAACCCCGATGTTTTTAAAGCTTCTAATTATTTAAGAAAAACGAACACATTTTCAAGAGAAGATGGTACGCCTTTACACTATACGCTTGTTAATATTAAAGATTGGTGCAAAAACGAATTTGAAGTTATTAACCAGTTAAGAATTAACACAGAGTATAGTAACCACCGTTACGATGTTATTTTACTTATTAATGGCGTTCCTGTAGTTCAAATAGAATTAAAGTCGTTGCATGTTAGCCCAAATCGAGCCATGCAACAAATCGTAGAATATAAAAGCGATCTAGGTAATGGCTATACCAATTCTTTAATGTGTTTTATGCAATTGTTCATTGTTAGTAATAAAACAAGAACGTTCTATTTTGCAAATAACAATAACCAGCATTTCGCTTTTAATGCCGATGAGCAGTTTTTACCTGTTTACGAATTAGCCAGCGAAGACAATAAAAAAATAAGCCACCTCGACGATTTTACCGATAAGTTTTTAACCAAGTGTACCTTAGGGCAAATGATAAGCCGTTATATGGTGTTGGTCGCTAGCGAGCAAAAAATACTGGTTATGCGTCCGTATCAAATTTATGCGGTTAAAGCTATTGTAGATTGCATCGACCAAAACCGAGGAAACGGATACATTTGGCATACTACGGGAAGTGGAAAAACCTTAACATCCTTTAAAGCTTCTACCCTTCTTAAAGAAAATTCAAATATTGAAAAATGTCTATTTGTAGTCGACAGAAAAGATTTAGATAGGCAAACACGAGAGGAGTTTAACAAGTTTCAAGAAGGTAGTGTTGAAGAAAACACTAATACCGAAACTTTAGTAAAACGCATGCTTTCTACCGATTATGCCGATAAGGTTATCGTTACTACCATTCAAAAATTAGGTTTGGCTCTTAATCAAAATAGTAGACGAAATGTAAAACAACGGGAAGACAATAAGCCTACGTATTACGACCGATTAGCACCTTTACAAGACAAAAGGGTGGTGTTTATTTTCGATGAATGCCACCGTTCGCAATTTGGCGACAATCACGACGCTATTAAAGAGTTTTTTCCAAAAGCGCAACTATTTGGGTTTACGGGAACACCTATTTTTGAAGATAACGCCACTTATAAAACCATCGAAGGTACTGAGGCATCGTTCAGAACCACGACCGATGTGTTTCAGCAGGAGTTACACGCTTATACCATTACGCATGCCATAGAAGATAAAAACGTATTACGTTTTCATATCGATTATTTTAAACCAGATGGCAATGTTACGGTTGGTGGCGATTTGCATAAACTGGCGGTTACCAATGCCATTATTAAAAAGCATGACAAAGCGACTAACGATAGAAAGTTTAATAGTGTACTGGCAACGGCTTCTATAAATGATGCTATTCAGTATTACAATATCTTTAAAGAGTTACAAGCCGAAAAGATAGAAGAAAACGAAGATTACAAACTGCTAAATATCGCTTGTGTGTTCTCGCCGCCTGCCGAGGGTAATAAAGATATTAAACAAATTCAGGAAGATTTACCACAAGAACGTGCCGATAACGAAGTCGAACCCAATAAAAAGAAAGAAGCCTTAACGGCTATTATTTCAGATTATAACGGGCAATACGGTACAAATCACACGATTTCGGAGTTTGATTTATATTATCAAGACGTACAACAACGCATCAAAGACCAAAAGTATAGCAATAAAGACTATGCGCACAAGAATAAAATTGATGTGATGATAGTGGTCGATATGCTGTTAACGGGTTTCGACTCTAAATATTTAAACACGCTTTACGTCGATAAAAACCTAAAGTATCACGGTTTAATACAAGCCTTTTCACGTACCAATCGTGTTATTAACGATACCAAGCCTTATGGTAATATTTTAGACTTCCGTCACCAAGAGGAAAGTGTCGATAAAGCCATGGTGTTATTCTCTGGCGAAAAAGTAGATAACCCTAAAGAAATTTGGTTGGTCGATGCAGCGCCTAAGGTTATCGATAAATACGAAAAGGCGGTAAGCAACTTAAAAGCTTTTATGGAGTCGAAAGGGTTGGAGTGTACGCCTTCCGATGTTACCAATTTAAAAGGCGACGAAGCGCGTGCCGAGTTTATTAATACCTTTAAAGAAGTACAACGCTTAAAAACACAATTAGACCAATATACCGACCTTGAAGAGCAGCAAACTGAAACGATTGAAGCATTGTTGCCTATAGACGATTTACGTTCCTTTAAATCGGTGTATTTAGATACGGCTAAGCGTTTAAAAGCCGAGCAAGATAAAGGCGATAATGTACCTCCAGAAGTAGAACAACTAGATTTCGAGTTTGTACTGTTCTCGTCTGCCATTATAGACTACGATTATATTATTGGCTTAATAGCCAAATACACCCAAGACAAACCGTCTAAACAAAAAATGACACGCCAGCAGCTTATTAACCTGTTAAGTTCTAGTGCGAATTTAATTGATGAGCGTGACGATATCATTGAATACATTAACACCCTTGAAGTAGGTAATGGTTTAACCGAAAAACAAATACGTTTAGGTTACCAAAAATATAAAGACGACAAGGCAGAAAAAGAAGTGCGTACTATTTCTGAAAAGCACGGAATTACTACAGAAAGTCTTAAAAGCTTTATCGCCGAAATTATGAACCGCATGTTGTTCGATGGTGAAAAATTAACCGACCTATTAGCACCGCTAGAGTTAGGTTGGAAAGACCGCCGAGT
Source organism: Aestuariibaculum suncheonense (assembly GCF_014596935.1). GTDB lineage: Bacteria > Bacteroidota > Bacteroidia > Flavobacteriales > Flavobacteriaceae > Aestuariibaculum > Aestuariibaculum suncheonense. Next base: position 21,367 of record NZ_JACVXC010000006.1, read on the forward strand.
TAAAGAATTAGAACTCATGGAAGACTTAGTGCCATTATTAAACAAACTAGCCCAAGAGCGTGAGATAGCAGGATTAAATGCTTATGAATAATAAAGAAGAAAATATAGTGCCGCAATTGCGTTTTCCTGAATTTAAAGATGAATGGAAGCCTTCAACAATTGAAGAAAACTGTAATTTGAAGGGACGTATTGGTTATAGAGGTTATACCAAAAGTGACTTGGTAGCTAAAGGAGAAGGAGTTCTTGTTTTAGGTGGTAAGCACATTCAAAATCATAGATTAGATTTGTCAGACCCTACTTTTTTGAGTTGGGAAAAATATTATGAATCACCTGAAATTATGGTCAAGGAAGGTCATGTTATTTTTTCTCAAAGAGGAAGTTTAGGCGATTGTGCGTTAATTGATAAAGAAATTGGTGAAGCTACTATCAACCCTAGTATGGTTTTAATAAAAGATATAACTAGTGATACTAAATTCCTTTATTATGTTTTAACTGGGAACTACATTCAAAATGAAGTAAAAAGAATTAGTACTTCTGCCGCTGTACCTATGCTTTCTCAAAAACAAATTAAGGATTTTCCTTTTTTTAAACCCTCACTAAAAGAACAACAAAAAATTGCCAATTGTTTATCATCGTTAGATGATGTTATTACTGCCGAAACAGAAAAACTAGAGTTATTACAAGCGCATAAAAAAGGCTTATTACAACAGTTGTTTCCACAAGAAGGCGAAACGCAGCCTAAATACCGTTTTCCAGAATTTAAAAATGATGGGGATTGGGAGGGAACTACTTTGGGTGAGTTATCTAAATTTAGAAGAGGGAGTTTTCCGCAACCATATGGTCTTCCAGAATGGTATGACGATATAAACGGAATGCCATTTATACAGGTTTATGATGTTGACACTAATCTTAAAATAAAGCCAACCACTAAAAGGAAAATTAGTCAATTAGCTGCCGAACAAAGTGTTTTTATAGAAAAAGGTACTGTAATTATCACTATTCAAGGTTCAATTGGTCGTGTAGCTATAACTCAATATGATGCATATATTGATAGAACTTTATTGCTCTTCGAAGAGTTTTACAAACCTATAGACAAGTTATTCTTTGCTTATGTAATCCAGTTGTTGTTTGAAATAGAAAAAGAAAAAGCACCAGGGGGTATTATTAAAACAATAACCAAGGAAGTTCTTACCAGTTTCAATATTAATATTCCAGATATTTTGGAACAGCAAAAAATAGCCAATTGTTTATCTTCTATAGACGAAACAATTGAAGCCCAAACCCAAAAAATAGAAAGCCTGCAAAACCATAAAAAAGGTTTATTACAGCAGTTGTTTCCTAATATAAGTGATGTTTAAGTATGGGTAGAAATATAGAAACTATACAATTTAATGCTTTAAAAGAAGTAGCAAGTCATTTCCGTAAAGTACTTACAGGCGACCATACCCCAGAAAAAGAATTTATCTTGTTTTTTGCCCATAACGGCACAGGTAAAACAAGACTGTCTATGGAATTTAAAGATTTTAATAAACCTGAGGGAGATTTTGATACGTTATATTTTAATGCTTTTACAGAAGACCTTTTCGTTTGGAATAACGATTTAGAAAATGGGGTTACAAGAATGCTGCAATTAAATAAAGATTCTAAACTATTTATAGGTCTTCAAGATTTAGAAATGGAAACTCGTATTGGAAAATTATTTCAAAACTATGTAGATATTAATTTTTTTATCGATTACGAAAACTACACTGTTACCTTTTCTAGAAATGTTGTTATTGATGGTAATACCGAAACCGTTGAAAATATAAAAATATCAAGAGGTGAAGAAAATCTTTTTATTTGGTGTTTTTTTATCGCTATTTGCGAAATCGCCATAGACCAAGTGAATAGTGATGATGATACTGGTGCTTACAACTGGGTTAAATACATTTATATAGACGACCCAATCTCTTCCTTAGACGAAAATAAAGCGATTGCCGTAGCTTGCGATTTAGCTAACTTGATACAGGAAATTAAAAACGAAGGAAGTAAAATTAAGACAGTGGTATCTTCGCATCACAGTTTATTTTTTAATGTTATGTTTAATGAGTTAAAGAATAAAGCAAAACATAAAGCCTATTATTTACACTCTAAAAATAATGAAACATATACCTTGCAAGATACTGGTGATGTACCGTTCTTTCATCATATCGCCATTATTAGTCAATTAAAACAAGTAGTCGATTCTGGTGATATTTACACCCATCATTTTAATACACTAAGAAGTATATTAGAAAAAACGGCTAGTTTTTTTGGTTACGATAAGATTGACAAATGTATTCAAGGCTTAGACGACGAAGTGCTTTTTGAAAGAGCTTTAAATTTGTTTAGTCATGGTAAGTATTCTATTTACGACCCAAAGGAAATGGGAGCAGATAACAAAGATTTATTTAAAAAAATATTCGACGGATTTCTAGCTAAATATGAATTTTATTTACCTGAAATTTTTAATAAACAGCAAGAAGCCGTATAATAATTTGTAAACATGAGCAACCTAAAAACCAATAACTTTTTGCTTTACACCAATGAAAATGGTGAGGTTAAAGTAGATGTACTGTTAAAGGACGAAACCATATGGTTAACAATAAACCAAATGGCTGAGCTTTTTGGTATTGATAAAAGCGGTATTTCAAGACATATTAAGAATGTTTTTGAAACTGGCGAATTACGTGAAGAACTGGTTGTTGCAAAAATTGCAACAACCACTCAACATGGAGCTATGCCCAACAAAACACAAACCAAGCCAGTTATGTATTTTAATCTAGATATGATTATTTCAGTTGGCTACAGGGTAAACTCTTTACGAGGTACGCATTTTAGAATGTGGGCAACAAAACAACTTACCGAATTAATTAGAAAAGGCTTTGTTCTGGATAACGAAAAACTAAAAAACCCAGATAATCCATTTGGTAAAGATTACTTCGATGAGTTACTAGAACAAATACGTGATATTCGTTCTAGTGAAAAGCGTTTTTATCGTAAAATAACAGACATTTATGCTCTAGCTGTAGATTATAGCCCAAAAGCTGAAGAAACACAAGCGTTTTTTAAAGTGGTGCAAAACAAACTTATTTTTGCAGCAACGGGAAACACAGCAGCCGAAATAATAGCAAAGCGAAGTGACGTTACTAAAGATAACATGGGTTTGACGACTTTTAAAGGTTCTAAGGTTAGAAAACAGGATGTTACGGTTTCTAAAAACTATTTGAATAAAGACGAATTAGATACGTTAAACCGTATTGTAACTATGTATCTCGATTTTGCTGAATTACAAGCTAAAAACCACCGCCAAATGTTTATGAAAGATTGGCGACAAAAGCTAGATGCTTTTTTACAATTCAATGGTCAAGACATTTTGAAAAATGCTGGAAGCATTACTAAAAAGGTAGCCGATAAATTAGCAGAAGATAAATACGAAACCTTCCGTAGCAAAAGGCTTCAACAAGAACAACAACAGTTAGGCGATATTGATAATGCCATTAAAAAATTAAAATGACAGCAAAACAAAAACAAGACGAACTGGGCAGAGCCCTATGGAAAATAGCCGATGAATTAAGAGGAGCGATGAATGCCGACGACTTCCGTGATTATATGTTGTCGTTTCTGTTTTTACGTTACTTGTCCGATAATTACGAAAATTCGGTTAAAAAGGAATTAGGTTCAGATTACCCGAAGTTAGATGAAGAAGATACTCGGACGCCGCTTTCGGTTTGGTATCAAGACAATCCAGAATTTATACAAGATTTCGAAAAACAAATGCGTCGCAAAGTGCATTATGTTATCGAGCCTGAATATTTGTGGCAAAGTATTGCAGAATTAGCACGTATACATAGTGATAGTTTATTAAGGTCACTTCAAAGTGGCTTTAAATACATAGAAAACGAATCGTTCGAAAATTCGTTTAAAGGCTTATTCTCCGAAATTAACTTAGATTCAGAAAAGCTAGGCAAAAACTATGAGGCACGTAATAAAAAGCTTTGTAAAATTATTAATGAAATAGCAAAAGGTATAGAAGGGTTTGATACTGATGTTGATAGTTTAGGTAATGCTTACGAGTATTTAATTGGGCAGTTTGCAGCAGGTTCGGGAAAAAAGGCTGGGGAGTTTTATACACCTCAAGCGTTATCTACAGTACTTTCTGAAATAGTAAGCTTAGACAGTCATAATCCAAAAGCAGGTAAAAAGAAAAAAATAAATAAGGTATTGGATTTTGCTTGTGGTTCGGGATCATTACTATTAAACGTTAAGAATAAAATAGAAAAGCAAGAAGGTGGTGGAACTATCAGTAGAATATACGGTCAAGAAAAGAATATAACCACCTATAACTTAGCACGTATGAATATGTTGTTGCATGGTGTAAAAGATTCGGAGTTCGATATATTTCATGGCGATACCTTAAAAAATGATTGGGATATTTTAAATGAAATGAACCCTGCGAAAAAAATCGAGTTCGATGCCATTGTTGCCAATCCGCCGTTTAGTTTGCGTTGGGAACCTACCGATACTACAGCCGAAGATTTCCGTTTTAAAAATTATGGCTTAGCACCAAAATCGGCAGCCGATTTTGCCTTTTTATTACACGGTTTTCATTTTCTAAGTGAAGAAGGTACTATGGCTATTATATTGCCTCATGGTGTTTTGTTTAGAGGTGGTTCAGAGCAACGGATTAGAACCAAATTATTAAAAGATGGTAATATTGATACAGTAATAGGCTTGCCTTCAAATTTATTCTTTTCTACGGGTATTCCTGTATGTATTTTGGTGTTGAAAAAATGTAAAAAGGATGATGACGTGTTATTTATAAATGCAAGTGAGCATTATAAAAAGGAGAAGCGTCAAAATATTTTACGTGATGGTACTAAAAATGGAAAGCCAAGTGATAAAGAGCCGAACGATATTAAGAAAATTGTAGATACTTATAAAGAGCGTCCAGATTATATTGAGCGATATGCCCGTCGTGTGTCATTTGAAGAAATTGAAAAGAATGATTTTAATCTAAATATTTCAAGATACGTAAGCACAGCAGAAGCCGAACCTATAATCGATTTAAAAGAAGTAAACACCAAACTTAACGATGTTGAAAAGAGAATAAAAGAAAGTAGAGAAACCCATAACTGTTTTTTGAAAGAATTAGGGTTGGATGCGATATAAATTTTTTAAAAAAGGGTGAGTATTGTAAAGTGCGCTAGATTTTCTTTTACCTTTTTCTTTACCCTTTTTTTTACCTCTTTATTAATTTAAGTTTCGAAAAATGCCCTTTTTGGGTTGAAAATAATCCAATTTTTGTTACTATATTGTTACTGATAAAATTAAAGACCCTTGAAAATCAATCGATTAACAAGGGTTTTTTGTACTCAAGGTGGGAATCGAACCCACACTCCGAAGAATCGGATTTTGAATCCGACGCGTCTACCAATTCCGCCACTTGAGCGCTTTAGCGACAGCAAAAATATATAAATTTTTTATAATTCTAATAAAAATACTGTGTATTATCCTTTTTAGGTAAAAATAAATGTCTAAATTTGCACCTCGTTAAAAACAAGCCGCGCTTTTGCGCTAAAAAACAACAAGTTAGCTATGCCGACAATTGTAACCGAAGCTAAAATTTTTGCATGTACCCAAAGTCAGGAACTTGGGGAGAAAATTGCCAAGGCTTTTGGAACTGAATTAGGAAAAGTAATCATGTCGACTTACAGCGATGGAGAGTTTCAACCATCGTATGAAGAGTCGATTAGAGGTACTCGTATTTTTATCATCGGGTCAACAAATCCTGGACCTGAGAATTTAATGGAAATGTTGTTAATGATTGATGCTGCAAAACGTGCATCAGCAAGACACATTACTGCTGTTTTACCATACTTTGGATGGGCAAGACAAGACAGAAAGGATAAGCCCAGAGTACCAATCGCGGCTAAACTTGTAGCTAAGACTTTAGAGGCTGCCGGAGCCACAAGAATTATCACCATGGATTTACATGCTGATCAAATTCAGGGGTTCTTCGAAAAGCCGGTTGATCATTTATTTGCTTCAACGATTTTCTTACCGTATTTACAAAGTTTAAATTTGGATAACTTAACCATTGCGTCGCCTGATATGGGGGGGTCTAAAAGAGCTTATGCTTATTCTAAAGCCTTAGAAAGCGATGTCGTAATCTGTTACAAGCAACGTGCTAAAGCCAATGTGATTTCTCATATGGAATTAATTGGTGATGTAACCGGTAAAAATGTGGTATTAGTTGACGATATGGTAGATACTGCTGGAACCTTAACGAAAGCAGCCGATTTAATGATAGAGCGTGGTGCATTAAGCGTACGAGCGATTTGTACACACCCAATTTTATCTGGTAAAGCTTACGAAAATTTAAATAATTCAAAATTAGAAGAGCTTATTGTAACAGACTCTATTCCTGTGAAGCCTTTAAGCGACAAAATTAGAGTGTTAAGTTGTGCCGATTTATTTGCCGAGGTAATGGAGAAGGTACACAATAACCAGTCTATCGCTTCTAAATTTGTAATGTAACAAACAAGCAATGAAAACACATGGTTTACCATAGTGTTTCCATATATAAACAAGTAATAATAAATACATAATTATGAAATCAATTACAATCAACGGATCTCAAAGAGAAAGCGTGGGCAAAAAAGCAACAAAAGCCTTACGTAATGCTGGTCAGGTTCCTTGCGTATTATACGGAGGAGATAAGCCAGTTCATTTCTCTGCAGAAGAATTAGCTTTCTCTAAACTGGTATACACGCCTAATGCGCATACAGTTGTGATTGCTTTAGAAAATGGTGAAACTTACAATGCGGTATTACAAGATATCCAATTTCACCCGGTAACAGATGCTATCATGCACGTAGACTTTTACCAATTATTCGAAGACAAAGAAATTACTATGGAAATTCCTGTAGTATTAGTAGGTAACTCTCGTGGTGTTAAGAATGGTGGTGTGTTACGTAAAAACAAGCGTAGCTTAAGAGTTAAAGCTTTACCAGCTAACTTACCAGATTTTATTGAAGCAGACATTACGCCATTAAGAATTGGTGGTAAATTATACATCACTACTTTAGAAAATGATGCATACAAATTTATGCACCCAGACAATACAGTAGTATGTCAGGTAAGACGTTCTAGAAACTCGGTAGCTGATATCGATGAGGATGAAGAAGAAGAAGTAGAAGCTGCAGCAGCAGAATAAGACTTTATTCTAAATTACATATTAAAGCATCCTGAATTCAGGATGCTTTTTTATTTTTACAAAAGATTAAAAACACGACACAGATTTTTATGAAGAAGTACTTAATCGTAGGTTTAGGGAACATAGGAGATAAATACGCGAACACCCGTCATAATATCGGGTTTAAAATCTTAGACTATTTTGCCAAGCAGGAAGCGATAACCTTCGAAACTCAGAAACTTGGCGATATTGCTGAATATAAGTTAAAAGGAAGAACCTTTATTTTTTTAAAGCCTAATACTTATATGAATTTAAGCGGAAAAGCCGTTCAGTATTGGTTAGCTAAAGAAAAGATTCCTTTAGAAAATCTGTTGGTTATTACAGATGATTTAAACTTGCCCTTTGGAAGTATTCGCGTAAAAGCCAAGGGTAGCGATGGTGGCCATAACGGATTAAAGGACATTCAGGATAAACTAGGTACCACACAGTATAATCGTTACAGATTTGGTATTAGTGATGCCTTTAGTAAAGGACAACAGGTGGATTACGTATTAGGGGAGTGGACCGATGAAGAAAACGCAAAACTGAAAGAGCGTTTAGATAAGTCTGTGGAATTGATTAAATCCTTTGGTCTGGCCGGTTTGTCGAATACCATGAATGGTTTTAACGGGAAGTAATGATAAAAAATAAGTTTTTTTTTATCATTAAAAACTGTAAATTAGACTGTTTGTTGTGTTGCTATGAAAAAAATTACCTTACTTCTTTTATTATTCTCCCAATCCATTTTATTACTTCAGGCTCAGTCTAAAAAAGATGAGAAGCCCGTTATTCGATGTGGTTCAGATCAATACAACCATCAGTTGATTAGATCACATCCTGAAATGATGGGAGGGGATCGCTTTGAGCAAAGCCTGCAAAAAATTATAGCATTTAAAAAAGCACAACGATTATCAGAAACTAAAGCAACAAATGCTGTTATTACCATTCCCGTGGTGGTTCATGTATTTCACAATGGAGAAGATGTTGGTGTTGCTCCAAATATTACGGATGCTCAGATAGCGTCTCAAATAGCCGTATTAAATCAGGATTTTCGCAGAGCAGCAGGAACGCCCGGGTTTAATACTAGTGCTGTTGGAGCAGATGTAGAAATTGAATTTTGTTTGGCGCAGCAAACTCCTGATGGTTGCCCAACTAACGGTATAGACAGAATTGATTTAGGTCAAGACGGGATTATAGAGACGAGTGAAAGTGATGCTTTTACCAAAGTTAATGCTTTAAAACCATCTACTATTTGGGACAGTTCTAATTATCTGAATATTTGGACTATCAAGCTTAAGGGTGGTTCAGGATTACTGGGTTATGCTCAATTTCCTGGAGGTAGTTCAGCTACAGACGGTGTGGTAATTGATTATAAATATTTTGGGAGCATAGATTATAATGATGGCTCATTTCTTTTGAATGCGCCTTATAATAAAGGAAGAACAACAACACATGAGGTAGGTCATTATTTAGGGCTTTATCATACTTTTGAAGGGGGCTGTGCAGGAGAAAATTCGACTTCGGGTGATTTTTGTGCCGACACACCTGCCGTAGCGGAAGCCAATGAATTATGTCCTGAAAATGTTGATTCATGCCCAACAGGCGGTGCTGATATGGTTGAAAATTATATGGATTACACTCAAGATTCCTGTATGAATATTTTTACTATAGACCAAAAAAGCAGAATGCAGGCGACTATGAGTTCCAGTAGACTTAGTTTATTGTCGTCAAATGCTTGTTCAGCTCCTGTCGCGGTAAATTACGACGGCAGTATTCAATTAGAAGGTGTTAATTTAAGTAATTGTAGTGTTATAGCGCCTAAAGTTCGATTAACCAATTACGGAACATCAACATTAACATCAGCAACAATCAATTACAATATTGATGGTGGAACCTCCCAAAGTCAGCCATGGAGTGGTGCTTTGCAATATGGCGAATATGTTATTGTAACTCTGCCTTCGCAAAATGTAGCTCTGGGGAATCATGATTTTAATGTGTCGGTTACAAATCCTAACGGGAATGTTGATTCTCGTGATTGTAATGATTTAGCATCTATAAACTTTGATACAGCAATTAATGTTTCCGGAACTTCAAAACTTTATTTAACGATAACGCCTGATAATTATGGTAGTGAAATTACCTGGGAATTTGGTGACGGCACTAATATGGTGGCTTCTGGAGGACCTTATACAGATGGCGATACTACAACTATAACAGCAACTTTTGATATTTCAGATAATTCCTGTTATTATTTTAAAATTATAGATGCAGCAGGGGATGGTATTTGTTGTGGAGAATTTGGTGATGGATCATATGAATTGAAAGATGATAGCGATAATATAATAGCATCAGGCGCGCAATACGGCAGTTCCCAAACAACAAATATCTCTACGCTAACGCTTGGTATTGATGAGTATTTTGCAAAGAATAATATTAAAATTTACCCCAATCCAGCATCTGATATGTTAAATATTTCGTTGGCTATTAGTAATGATTTACCAGATGGATATAAAATATACAATACTTTAGGGCAGTTAATCAGCAACTCTGTTGTAAATAGTATTTCAGATTTAGCAATTAACACGTCGCAATTCAAATCCGGATTATATTTTATTCGAATTGAAAAGGAAGGTCATTTCGTATCTTATCCTTTTGTGAAAAAATAAAACGAATCAAAAGCGAAACGTTTAAACTTCTTTTTTTATAGGGCTATTATCTCTAATTTTGTTTAAAATTTTTAGTTTGAAAGTTATAAGTACTTTAGATAAGTTACCCAAGCAAGATACCGTAGTGACTATCGGCACTTTTGATGGGGTGCATATAGGGCATCAAAAAATCATTAACCGCTTAATCAATACAGGAAAGCAGGCACATTTAAAATCTGTTATCTTAACGTTTTTTCCGCATCCGCGAATGGTTTTGCAAAAAGACTCCAGTATTAAATTGATTAATACTATTGATGAGCGCCGTACTATTTTAGAAGGTTTAGGGTTAGATTATTTACTTATTAAAAAGTTTACTAAAGATTTTTCCCGTTTAACCGCCGAAGACTTTGTAAAGGAAATTCTGGTCGATACGCTTCACGCTAAAAAAGTCATTATTGGTTACGATCACCGTTTTGGAAGAAACCGCAATGCCGATATAAACGATCTCATAAAATTTGGAGCGTTATACGGGTTTGATGTTGAAGAAATATCTGCTCAGGATATCGACGACGTATCTGTAAGTTCTACGAAAATTCGAGTAGCTCTTGAAGAAGGCGATATCGATAAAGCCAACAGTTATTTGGGTTACAATTTTATGCTTACCGGAACCGTGGTAGAAGGCAAAGCCTTAGGGCGGCAGATAGACTATCCTACCGCTAATATTAAAATAGCCGAAGATTATAAACTCATCCCGAAACAAGGGGCTTATGTGGTACAATCGATGATTGATGGCAAGCCTGTTTTTGGTATGATGAATATAGGTACCAATCCAACGGTTGAAGGGAAACAAGAAAGCATAGAGGTGCATTTTTTCAACTTCAGTAAAGACATCTACGGAAAGGGCCTTCAAATCGCATTGCTGCACCGCATTCGCGACGAGAAAAAATTCGAATCGGTTGAAGCCTTAAAAGAGCAATTGTTAAAAGATAAAGAAACCTCTTTAAGTTACCTTGCTGAACATTTTTAAATTCGATTTTAGATTTAAAAAGCAGCCTAAATATCGTGCAAATCATTAAATTTGTCGCTTAAATTTTATATTCATGTTACAAGTCCCTTTTATTAGAGAAAACAAAGATTTAGTTATTACTCGCTTAGCAAAACGTAATATCGATGCTGCCGAGATGATTAATAATGTTATTGCATTTGATGAAGACAGACGTCGTATTCAAACCGAATTAGATAACACCTTAGCTGAATCGAATGCCTTATCCAAAGAAATCGGGAACTTGTACAAATCGGGAAACGCTCAGGAAGCAAATGCTTTAAAAGAGAAAACCAGTGAATTAAAGGAGCTTTCAAAAGAACTTACCGAGGCTTTAAATACCAAGTCAACCGAGTTAAACGAGTTGCTTTACAAAATTCCTAATGTACCTAACGATATCGTTCCGGCAGGTTCTACCGATGAGGATAATTTAGAGGTTTACAGAGAAGGTGATATCCCAAAGTTGCATGAAGGGGCGTTACCGCACTGGGAACTGGCTAAGAAATACGACATCATCGATTTCGAATTGGGGAATAAAATCACAGGAGCCGGATTCCCGGTTTATAAAGGAAAGGGAGCTCGTTTACAACGTGCCTTAATCGCTTACTTTTTAGATAAAAATACTGAAGCTGGGTACACCGAATTTCAGTTGCCGCATTTAGTCAATGAGGCTTCAGGATTTGGAACGGGGCAATTGCCGGATAAAGAAGGGCAAATGTACCACGTTACGGCTGATAACTTATATTTAATCCCAACAGCTGAGGTTCCGGGAACCAACATTTTCAGAGATGTGGTGCTTAACGAAAGCGAATTGCCAATCGGCATCACCGGTTATACGCCGTGTTTCCGTCGTGAAGCTGGAAGTTACGGGGCACACGTTCGTGGTTTAAACCGTTTGCACCAGTTCGATAAAGTTGAAATTTTACGTGTGGAGCATCCAAGTAAATCTTATGAGGCTTTAGACGGTATGGTAGCCCATGTAAAAACTATTTTACAGGAGCTTAAATTGCCTTACAGAATTCTTAGATTATGTGGTGGCGATTTAGGGTTCACTTCGGCCTTAACTTACGATTTTGAAGTATTTTCTACGGCACAGGATCGCTGGTTGGAAATTTCATCGGTGTCTAACTTTGAAACCTTCCAGGCGAACCGATTAAAACTACGTTTTAAAAATAGTGAAGGTAAAAACGAATTAGCACATACGTTAAACGGAAGTTCATTAGCCTTGCCTCGCGTTTTGGCGGGCATTTTAGAGAATTACCAAACCGAAGCCGGTATAGCGATTCCTGAAGTTTTACAGTCTTATACAGGATTTAAAATCATTGATTAGCAGCATAATAAAAATCGAGTAAAAAACTTACAAATTACTCGATTTTTATACTTTTAAATCGATAAAGTGTTAATTAACAACGTTTTTAGTCGATTTGTTTCCTTATTCCTTGGTGTTTTTAAATAAATTTTCGAAGTTAGGAGTTCCAAAAACAAAAAACTTAACCTAACCATGAAAAATGTTAAGCGCCTTCTTATTTTAATCACGCTAATTTTCTTTGCAGCTCAAGTTTTATTTTCAGATTTCGATATTTTTCATTCTGAACATAAAACCGAAAATGTTGCTAGTATAAAATAGTAATTAGCGGTTAGATTTTAATATTCTAATTTTTTATAATTAAGTGTTCACTTTATGCTGTCGGTTATAGTATAGGCGACAGGTTAAAGACTGTCCCCAATCGAATGTTACTTTCGTTTTAGACGGTAGTTAATAGAACATTAATTTTGGTTGGTTATGCCCGGATGTTATTCGGGCATTTTTTTATTGAAAGAATATGCCGCATCTACACAGGGCATTTATTATATTTACGAAATGAGACGCCTGTTAATCATATTTCTATTCATCAGTTCGGCCGCATTTTCACAAAGCGATATGCTGGCACGCGAGTATTTTAATACAGGCGATTTCGAGAAGGCCTTGTTTGAGTATAAAAAACTGTATGCCGCCTCGCCTTCAAATGTGAATTATATCAACCAGATTGTGGCAGCGTATCAGGAACTGGAGCAATATGATGCGGCTGAAGGTTTTCTTCTGAAATTAATAGAACGGGTAAACTATCCGGCATTTAAGGTAGATCTCGGGTATAATTATCAGCTTAAAAATGATTTGCAACATGCCCGGTTTTATTATGATGAAGCCCTTAAAAGCATAGACGAACGACCTAGTAATGTGTTTGCGGTTTCAAAAAGCTTTCAAAATTATACCTTATTAAACGAAACCATTCAGGCATACCAAAAGGCTATGACTTTGAATCCTGATTATAATTTTAATTTACAATTGGCGCAATTACATGGCGAGCTGGGTAATATAGAGGAGATGTTTATTGGCTATGTCGATTTTGCTGAAGCTAATCCTATCGCGTTAGGGAATATCAAACGCTTTATAAGCGATTTTATTAGTGAGAATGGTGATAATGAAAACAACGTGTTGTTTAGAAAAATTCTGCTTAAAAAGATGCAGCAGGAGCCCAATTTACTTTGGAACAGTTTATTGAGTTGGTTGTTTATTCAGCAGAAAGATTACAGTAAAGCCTTTGTACAGGAGAAGGCCATTTTTATGCGTCAGCCTGAAAGCCTGGATAGTATTGAAGACTTAGCTGAAATAGCGATGAACGACAATGCTTCAGACATTGCCAAAGCTATTTTAACCTTTATAACCGAAAATGCTCAGGATACCGAAGTATTGCTTCATGCGCATTATAATTTAATTCAAATTGAAACGGAACAAACTCCAAAATCAGAGTACGCTGTAATTGATAAAGCATATCAGGAGTTGTTTAATACCTTTGGTTTATCTGCATTAACATTTAAGTTGCAGTTGGGTTATGCTCATTTTCTGGCGTTTTTAAATCATCAGCCCGACAAGGCGACTAAGTTTTTGGAAGACACCTTAAAATTGCCTTTAAATGAGATGCAAAAGGCAGAGGTAAAACTGGAGCTGGGCGATATTCTGGTGTTACAGGAGAAGTTCAACAATGCCTTAATTTATTACACCCAAATACAACGTAACTTAAAGAACAGTACCATTTCTCAGGAAGCCCGTTTTAAAGTCGCAAAAACGAGCTATTATAAAGGAGATTTTAAATGGGCAGAATCGCAATTGAATATTTTAAAGGCTTCAACATCGCAATTAATTGCCAACGACGCCTTAGATTTGAAATTACTCATTACCGATAATAAGTACGACGGCGATTCATTACAAACAGCATTAAAACTCTATGCTAAAGCTGATTTGTTGGCGTTTCAGAATAAAAAATCCGAAGCCATAGACTTGCTGAATAACATTTTAAACAATCATAAAACCGAGGGTATTATTCCCCAGGCGTTGTTTAAACAAGCACAATTATTTGAGTCAAATGAACAGTTTGAGCAGGCTAAAACCAATTATGAGGCTATTATAGCAAATTACAGTGATGGTATTTTGGTTGATGATGCCTTGTTTAGTCTGGCTGATATTTATGAGCATGAGCTTAATCAGCCCGAAAAAGCAAAGAGCTATTATGAACAAATAATATTTAATCATGCCGACAGCATTTACTTTGTAGATGCCAGAAAACGCTACCGCGCATTACGAGGCGATTTTATTAATTAGCTTTAAACATATCGAAAACATTAGGTTTTGACACTTATGACGTAAACATGTCGTTCAAAAGACGCTATCAAATAGAGGTCCCGGGACTTAGTTTTACTCAAAAATTAAAACCTGTAAAAAATGAGTGAATTGAATTTAGCACAACGCGTCAAAGCATTAAGAAACAGAAAAGGATTATCTCAAGAGGATTTAGCAGAAGCCTCAGGATTAAGCTTAAGAACGATTCAAAGAATTGAAAATAACGAAACTGAACCAAGAGGAGATACCTTAAGAAAATTATCCGAAGCATTAGATTGTACCCCAGAAGATATCATTGATTGGAAAATTCAGGAAGATAAAGGCTATCTAACATTTATGAGTATATCGTCTTTAAGCTTTTTGTTTTTTCCCATATTGGGAATAATTATCCCGCTTATTTTATGGATATTAAAAAAGGATAAACTAAAAGGAGTAGATAAGTTAGGTAAGGCGATTATGAATTTTCAAATAACCTGGGTATTAATTTTGTTTTCAATTTACCTTATAGTTGTATCAAGTTTTTTAGGATTTTTAAGAACATCCGGAAGTATTGGTATATCTGTTGGACCATTTAAAATGATTATGTTTGTTTTTGGTATTTACGGATTTAATATTTTGGTTACTGTAATTAATACAATCAGAGTGTATCAAAATAAATCGTATAAATATATTCCAGCCATTCCAATTTTAAGGTAAATTACTTTGATGCTGTTGCAGAACTACGGTACTTTGCAAAAAAAAATAGTTTCATTATGTACATATACAACGTAACTTCAAATATAGACGACACTATTCATGAGCAATGGTTAGTGTGGATTAAAGCGCATATTCCCCAGGTGTTATCTACCGGAAAATTTACAACAGCTACTTTAACGCGTGTTTTGGTTGAAGAAGAAATGGGCGGAGTCACTTACTCGGTGCAGTACAGAGCAGCCTCTCGCGAAGCACTTGACGAATATTTCAGAGACCATGCTGAGGTTTTAAGAAGTGATGCCGTTAAGCGTTTTGGAGACAAAGTGCTATCCTTTAGAACCGAGTTACAAATTGTAGACGAGTACACGGTTAACTTTAAGGAGTAACTTTTACGGTTAAAAAACACCCTTAAAACATTTTAATTTTCAGTTAAAACAAAACACATAATTTGTATGTTTTGGCTGTAAATATTTCAGATTGTCAGTTGTTTAAAATGAATAAATTTAAAATTTTCATACCAGAAAAAAGACACATTTTTAACATCGATTTTTTCATATCAATAGCATTTGTTAGTTCCATAATCTTGATAATTTTAATTGATAATGAAAGTCAATTTGCGATTATACCATTGGGCTTATTCGTATCGACGGTTATTTCAATGTTTATAATTAAATTGATAAATAATTTTAGATATCAAAACTTAAATGGAAAATTTGATGGAGAATTAATCTTTTCAAATGATAAAATAATTCTAGGAAAAGAGACCATATTACTTTCTAGTATCAAAGATGTAAGAATCTATAATAGAGATTATAAGGGGAAATATGCTTATAGAAAAACCTTTAAACCTAAACTATTACAAGGCGTTGAAAACGAGATTAAAATTGAACTATTAAACGGAAATATTATTGTTAAAAGGTTTCTTCAAACTAAAAAAAATGAAATTTCTAAAGTTTTTAATGTTTTGAAGAAGTATCATTTGCAAGATAAAATTCATTTTCTACATTTAATTGAGGTAATGGGTATCAATGATTATGATGAAATTCAAGATTTAAAAAGAGCCTTGAAAACAAGCAATCATTAAAAAATAAAAATTCATTCGGGAATTCGTGGCTACAAAATAAAGGAGTTTCAGGTATTCCAAATTATAAAACTTACTTTTGCATTAAAATATTCGATATTCTGTGGCAAATAACTCCAATCAACATCAGGTAAAAGCAAAAAAACATTTAGGACAGCATTTCTTAAATGATGAAAGCGTAGCACAAGACATTGCCAATACTCTTACTTTAAACGGTTACAAATCTGTTTTAGAGATTGGTCCGGGTATGGGGGTGCTTACCAAGTATTTGCTTAAAAAAGACATCACAACCTACGTGATCGAAATTGATACCGAATCGGTAGAGTATTTGCAGTCTAATTATCTGAACCTGGCCCCCAGAATTATTGAAAAAGACTTTTTAAAGTACGATTTAAACGAAATTTTTAAAGGCGAACCTTTCGCTATTATCGGGAATTACCCGTATAATATATCGACGCAGATTGTATTTAAAATGCTGGATATGCGCGACCAGATTCCAGAATTTTCAGGCATGTTTCAAAAGGAGGTCGCTGAGCGCATCTGTTCAAAAGAAGGCAGTAAAGTCTACGGAATTTTATCCGTTCTGGCCCAGGCCTATTACGATGCCGAATATTTATTTACGGTGCCACCTAATGTGTTTAATCCGCCACCAAAAGTCGATTCCGGAGTGATGCGATTAATCCGTAAAGCCGACTATAGTCTCCCGTGTGATGATGCTTTGTTTTTTAAAGTGGTAAAAGCTGCCTTTCAGCAACGACGAAAAACCATTCGTAACAGCTTAAAAACTTTCAATTTAAGCGATAATTTAAAAGCAAATAGTATATTTGATAAGCGCCCGGAACAATTAAGTGTTCAGCAGTTTATAGAACTTACACAATTAGTAGAAAACGATATTAAAGCATAACATTTGGCAGAAGAATCAGAAAACATACAATTCGAATTAACGGACGATTTAGTCAATCAGGTAGAAAGTCTTATCCGCTTAAACCGCGATAAAGACCTTAAAAACCTTTTAGACGATTTCCATTATGCCGATATAGCCGAGATTCTTGACGAACTGGATCTTGAAGAGGCCATGTATGTAATTAAACTTCTGGATTCTGAAACCACGGCCGATATTTTAATGGAGCTCGATGAAGACAATCGAGAGAAGGTCCTGAGAAATTTATCGACTAAGGAAATTGCCGAAGAAATTGCCGAGCTGGATACCGATGATGCGGCCGATATTATTGCCGAGCTTCCCGAAGAACGTCGTCAGGAAGTTATCTCTCAAATTGAGGATGAAGAGCACAAAGCCGAAATTACAGAGCTTCTTAAATACGATGAAGATTCTGCCGGTGGACTTATGGCAAAAGAGTTGGTTAAGGTCTACGACACCTGGACCGTTGCCGGTTGCTTGCGCCGTTTGCGAGGTCAGGCCAAAGAAGTTACCAGAGTACATTCGGTATACGTAGTCGATAAGCAGGAAAAACTGGTTGGCCGTTTATCCTTAAAAGATTTAATAGTTGCCAAGAACGAGCAGAAAATTGCCGATATATACATTTCCAGTGTAGACTATGTAAATGTTAATGACGATGCCGAAGATGTGGCGAGAGTCATGCAGAAATATGATTTGGAGGCCATTCCGGTAGTAGACGACAACATGAAACTCTTAGGTAGAATTACTATTGATGATATTGTCGACGTGATGAAAGAAGAAGCCGAGCGTGACTACCAGTTAGCGGCAGGTATCTCGCAAGACGTAGAGGCTGATGATAGTATTTTTGAA
Organism: Aestuariibaculum suncheonense; assembly: GCF_014596935.1. GTDB lineage: Bacteria > Bacteroidota > Bacteroidia > Flavobacteriales > Flavobacteriaceae > Aestuariibaculum > Aestuariibaculum suncheonense. The sequence goes on from NZ_JACVXC010000006.1 coordinate 39,509, forward strand.
CTCACCAAAGCCCGTTTACCCTGGTTGCTTATAGGTATGTTTGGTGGATTGGGTGCTGCGACGATTATTACCGGGTTTCAAACCGCTATGAAAGATTTTACAATACTCTTATCTTTCGTGCCTTTAATTCAGGCAACCGCTGGAAATGTAGGGGTACAATCTTCGGCCATTGTGGTGCAGGGTCTGGCAAACGATACCATAAAAGGCGAAATTTTTAAGCGTTTATTCAAAGAGTTTTTATTGGGGTTGGTTAATGGTATTGGTATTGCTCTTATTGTATTGCCAATTAGCCATTTCTTATTTGGAACAGAATATTTAGTGTCTTTAACCATCTGTGTTGCATTAATTACCGTAATCGTTATCGCAGCCTTAATAGGTACATTCATTCCTATTTTCCTCGATAAAAGAGGCATCGACCCAGCCGTAGCCACCGGGCCGTTCATTACCACCAGTAACGATATCTTTGGTATTTTAATCTACTTTTTAATAGCCAAACTCATTTTAGGATTTTAAGTTTTAGGGTGTGGTTTCATAGGAACGGGATTTCCGCAATATCTTTTGTCTTGCTGAACTTGTTTACCTAGCTCAATTATCTTTATTTTTGTGGTCTAATTTTTCAACATGAAAATTCTTCATTTAGACACCAATCACGAACTCATGCTAAATCAGTTAAACGATTTAGGATTCATCAACCACGAAGATTACAATTCGTCAAAAGCAGCTGTAGAAGCTAAAATTTCAGAGTATGATGGCATCATTCTGCGAAGCCGTTTTACTATTGATAAACCCTTTCTAGATGCCGCAACGAATCTTAAATTTATTGGTCGTGTTGGTGCGGGTCTGGAGAATATCGATTGCGAATATGCCGAGCAGAAAGGCATCGCTCTTATTGCTGCACCGGAAGGGAACCGAAATGCCGTGGGCGAACATGCCTTGGGTATGTTATTATCGTTGTTTAATAAATTGAATAAAGCCGATCGAGAAGTTCGTCAGGGTCAGTGGTTACGTGAGGCTAATCGTGGTATCGAATTGGATGGCAGAACCGTTGGAATTATAGGCTACGGAAACATGGGCAAAGCTTTTGCAAAAAAACTTCGAGGCTTCGATGTTGAGGTGTTGTGTTACGATATTCAAGCCAATGTAGGTGATGCCAATGCCAGACAGGTGAGTTTAGAAGCGTTTCAGGAGAAGGTTGAGGTGGTGAGTTTGCATACACCACAAACCCCGTTAACTCTGGGAATGATTAATGCCGATTTTATCAACGGATTTAGAAAACCGTTTTGGTTTATTAATACCGCACGTGGTAAAAGTGTGGTGACTCAGGATTTAGTCGATGCCCTAAAGTCTGGTAAAATACTTGGTGCAGGTCTTGATGTATTAGAATACGAAAAAGCGTCTTTTGAAACCCTATTTTCTTCGGAATTACCGGAAGCCTTTCAATATTTAATCGATTCAGAACATGTTCTGTTAACGCCTCATGTTGCGGGCTGGACGGTAGAGAGCAAGGAAAAGTTAGCGCAAACCATTGTCGATAAAATTAAAGCTAAATTTTGTTAACTTTAGGAAACTAAAGTTGGCACATGCACTATCAGGCAGAAACTCCGGAAGCATATATTAAACAAGTTCCTGAAGAACGTCAGGAGGCGTTGACTAAACTTCGTGAAGTTATTAAAGAAAATCTTCCGGAAGGGTTTCAGGAAGGTATTCAATATGGGATGATTGGCTATTTTGTGCCTCATAGTTTATATCCCGACGGATATCATTGTAACCCAAGTGAGCCTTTGCCGTTTATGAGTTTTGCTTCCCAGAAAAATTCGGTCAACCTTTACCATATGGGTATTTATGCAGTTCCCGAGATTTACAATTGGTTTGTTACCGAATACCCTAAATACAGTAAGCGCAAATTGGATATGGGAAAAGAGTTGTATGCGTTTTAAAAAGGTTGAAGATATTCCTTTTGATTTGATAGGGGAACTCTGTACTAAGCTTACCCCGCAGCAATGGATAGCTATTTATGAAACCAACATTAAAATGAAGTCATCATAAAATGCTATCAGCAATATGTTGCAGCCCAACTAAAATGATAATTTGGGCATTCTATCTGACAATTATAAGAACAATAAAATTTTAACAGATGAAAAAACGCGTTACAGGTATTGGCGGATTGTTTTTTAAATCGAAAGACCCTGAAGCTTCAAAAGACTGGTATAAAAAGCATTTAGGTTTTAATACCGATGATTATGGTTGTACCTTTTGGTGGAAAGATGCTGAAGGCAATGATTGCTCCACACAATGGAGTCCGTTTCCTGAGGATACCAAATATTATGAGCCTTCCAAAAAGGAGTTTATGTTTAATTATCGGGTGGAGCATTTAGCTGAATTGTTAGAAACCTTAAAAGCTGAAGGGGTTACTGTTGTAGGTGAGATGGAAGTATAAGAGTACGGTAAATTTGGCTGGATTTTAGATAACGAAGGGAATAAAATTGAACTTTGGGAACCTGTCGATAAATCATTTTTGTAACTTCGGGGTTAACCTTTTAAACATATTTTTTGGAATATATAGACATTCTTCAGTCGTATGATTTAAGTGAATTCCAATGGCTGGCTATTGGTTTTGCTGCCTTTGTTCTGGGACTCTCGAAATCGGGAATAAAAGGAATAGGGATCGTCATAATCCTGGTTCTGGCCTTTGTTTTCGGAGAGAAAGCATCCACTGGAATTTTACTTCCTATGTTAGTTGTGGCTGATGTCTTTGCAGTCGTGTACTATAATAAACATGCTAAATGGCATTATATATGGAAACTCATGCCGGCAATGGTTATAGGTGTGCTGGTAGGCGTCTGGGTAGGTAACGATATTTCTGAAGAACTATTTAAACGCCTCATGGCGATTATCATTATCGGTTCGGTATTAATCATGTTTTATACGGAAAAAAAACCATTTAACGATGTGCCCAATAATGTCTGGTTTGCATCATCTATGGGGTTTTTAGCAGGATTTTCTACTATGGTAGGGAATCTCGCAGGCCCGATTGCTAATATTTATTTCCTTGCCACGCGATTACCAAAGAATGAATTTATTGGCACAGTGGCATGGCTGTTCTTTATTATTAACGTTTTTAAATTACCCTTTCACTTTTTCGTCTGGCATACGGTTAGTATGGAAACGTTGGTGCTGAATTCGGTTTTGGTACCCTTTGTTATTATCGGGTTTTTTCTGGGAGCTTATGTAGTGAAATTGATTTCGAATGTGAATTACAGGCGGTTTATTTTAATTGTAACTGCTGTTGGGGGTATTATTATGTTGTTTAGGTAGTATTTTGTTTAAAGTTAAACGATTTTTTCACTAATTTTAGATGGACTAATCAATTAATAACGTTTACCTATGTCAGAAGATAAAAATTTAAATGACGATTTAAAAGACAAAGCAAAGGAGTTTGCAGAAGAAGCTAAAGAAACGGCTAAAGAATTTTCAGAAGGGGCTAAAGAAGCTTTTAATAGTTTAGAAAACCCTGCGGAAAATAAAAAAATCTTGGCAGGAATTTTAGCGATTTTATTTGGGTATTTGGGGATTCATAAGTTTGTTTTAGGTTACACTAAAGAAGGCATTATTCAGTTAATCGCAAGTGTGGTTACCTGTGGTATTGCAGGTATTGTTCCAATTATTGAAGGCATTATTTACCTGACAAAATCGGATGCCGATTTCTATAATACGTATCAGGTAGGGAAGAAGCCTTGGTTTTAATAAAATACAATTCACCGATGCGTTTGTTGTGGCTTTATTGAAATTGTCATTTCCGTAACAACGGGGATTTAAATATAGTATTCTTATAAAGAGAAGAGAGCAACTAATCGTTGCTCTCTTCTTCGTTATTACCATTCATAAACTTACGCTCCAGTTCTGCCTGAAATTCTTCCATAACAGGTTTAACGGTGCTTTCCGGTAAGTCGGCTATTTTAATATACATCAGGCCGTCCACCGAATTGTTGAATAGCGGATCGACATTAAAGGCCACCAAACGCGCATTTTGTTTGATGTATTTTTTAAGGAGTACAGGTAAACGTAAAGCTCCTGGTTCGACTTCGTCAATAATTTTATCGAATTTATTTAAATCGGCTTCGGTTTCATCGAAAACGAAATCTTTATCAGCATCTTTCAGCTTGACTTTAAATTCCTTTTTCGGACGTACGTATTGTGCAATATACGGATCGTAATAGTGCGATTTCATAAACTCAATCATTAACGATTTTGAGAAGTTTGAAAACTGATTACTAATACTTACCCCGCCTATAAGGTATTTGTGTTCCGGGTAGCGTAAGGTGATGTGTACAATGCCCTTCCATAACAGGAATAAAGGCATCGGTTTTTGCTGGTATTCTTTAATGATGAACGCACGCCCCATTTCAATAGACTGGCTCATCATTTTGTATAATTCCGGCTCGAATCGGAATAAATCCTGTAAATAGAAGCCATTGATGCCGTACTTTTCGAAAATTTGAGAGCCTAAGCCCATACGGTAGGCGCCGACTATAACTTTCGTATCATTATCCCACAAAAACATATGGTGATAATAGGTGTCGAAATTATCTAAGTCGATAGATTCATTAGTTCCTTCACCAACTTCTCTAAACGTAATTTCACGTAATCGACCAATCTCTCTTAAAATGTTTGGTATTTTACCTGGCTCCGCTAAAAAGACTTCGTAATTCTTACTTTGTAAAAGTCGGGCATCTTCTTCGCGAAGGGCATCAACCTCTTTAATCATTAAGTCGCCATCAACCGGCGTTACAATATTTTTAGGAGGTTTTGGTGTTTTTAAGGTCGACGAAATATTATCTAAAATCTTAGGTTTATCTTCAAAAGCATTAGATAACATATAGGTTTTGCGTCTCAGAAAATCTGAAAAATCGTCAAGCGATGCATATTCTTTTTGATCGGCAACCGAAATAGGTCTCCCAATACGCACTTTTATGGTACGACGTTTCTGGGTTAATAATTCCGATGGTAATTTGGCTGTTCTTAGGGTATCACTAATTTTAGACAGTTTATAAAACAACTTGCTGTTTTTCGCATGGAAGTAAATCGGTACAACAGGAACCTCGGCTTTCTTAACCAGTTTCATAGCGGCTTCTTCCCAGGGGCGATCGACTACCAATTTACCATCGCGATAGGTAGACACCTCTCCGGCAGGGAAAATACCCAGCGGATGTCCTTCTCTTAAATGGAGAATAGCATTTTTAAATCCGGCAACACTGGACTTTGCATCTTTACGGGTTTCAAACGGATTTACCGGCATAATGAATGGCACTAAAGGTTCAATTCTATGCAGTAAAAAGTTGGCTATAATTTTAAAATCCTTGCGTTGTTCCAGCATCAATTTTAAAAGTAAAATGCCATCAATGCCTCCAAGCGGATGATTAGAAACGGTAATATATGCGCCGTCTTTTGGTAAACGTTTTAAATCTTCTTCAGGGATTTCAAATTTAATTTTAAAATCATCTAAAATAGCATCTAAAAACGGTAATTCATCGAGATGTTTATTTCTGTTATATACTTTGTTAAGGGTTGAAATTTTAAGCACTTTCATAAGTATCCATCCTAGAAAAGTTCCTATAAAACCATACTTCGCTACGTGTATTACTTTAGCGACTTCTTTGGCAGTTACCAGCCCCGTATTTTGTTGTTTAGTCATGGGTGTAAATGTACTAAATTGTTTATTTACTCGATAATCGAGATTTAAAATCTGTCTTGAGCTTATTTTTAAACGGAAGGTTTTCTTCTTTCTTTGCTTAGCTATGACATTTATTTGCTAACAATCTGTACAGTTTCTTGAGTTAATTGTTTTAATAATATCGTTTTATCGGTTTCAATATCGTCTATTGCCGCCTGATTATAATGACGAATCGTGTATAGTGAAACCTTGTCGTGACAAGTTACTTTAAATTTTGCTTTTAAATGATGTAATAACCTTTCCAGATTATTGTAATTGTCGTCAACACAAACCGAAAAACTAATGGCTGAATTTTGAATGACATCTACTTTCATTTTGTACAGATGCAATAAATTAAAAATCTCACTAATATTGTCTTCAACGATATACGAGAAATCCAGAGATGACAGCGATATCAATACCTGATTTTTTTTCACAATAAAGCAGGGAATCATCGGGTCTAGGGTAATATTTTTACCGATTCGGGTTCCTGAAGCTTCAGGGTTTAAAAAGGATTTTACGTATAACGGAATTTCCTTGGCTTGTAAGGGTTGTAGTGTTTTCGGGTGAATTACGGAAGCGCCGTAAAAAGCCAACTCGATGGCTTCGCGATAGCTGATTTTATTTAACAATTGGGCGTTTTCAAAATATCGTGGGTCTGCATTTAATACACCGGGAACATCTTTCCAGATGGTCACACTGTTAGCATTCAGGCAATAGGCGTAAATAGCCGCGGTGTAATCACTGCCTTCGCGTCCTAAAGTAGTCGTGAAGTTATTATCGTCACTGCCTAAAAAGCCTTGCGTGATATTTAAAGCTTGAGTGTTAAATTGTTTTGTGATGAGTTCCTGTGTGGTTTCCCAATTAACGTTGGCACGGCGGTAATAATTATCGGTTTTTATGTGATTACGCGCATCCATCCAATTGTTGGTGATGCCAATACGGTTTAGATATTCGCTTACAATGGTAGTTGAAATGAGTTCGCCAAAACCAATAATCTGATCGTAAACAAAATTATAATCAGGCGATTTATTACTTTTTAGTATGCTGTTAAGTTCGTCGAAAAACGCTTTAACTTTAGTGTAAACCTGGTGGTTATCGTCTTCAAAGAGGGTGAGTAATATTTCGTTATGATATTTAACAACATCCTGAAGTGAGCTTTGTAACTCGGCTTTGTTATCAAAATAGTTTTTAATAACAAGCTCTAAGGCATTGGTTGTTTTTCCCATAGCAGAAACCACAACCAAGGTGTTTTTATAGCCTGTTTTTTGTAGTACTGCTTCCAGGTTTTTTACACCTTCGGCATCTTTTACCGATGCACCACCAAATTTAAATACCTGCATGTTATAAGTTTGCTATATAATCTTTTATGCCTTGCTCGCTTAAATGTACAACATTCCAGTCTCTTAACACATGGGCACCTTTTTTCTCGTATAGATTTATGGCTGGTGTGTTCCAGTTTATAACTTCCCAGTTAATACGTCGCACCCCTAAACTGTGCCCGAATTTAACCACTTCGTCCAGTAAAGCTGTGCCAATACCTGCACCGCGCATAGCTTCACTAATCACCAAATCTTCCAGGTGTAAAATGCGCCCTTTCCAGGTAGAATAACGGTGAAACATAATGGCTGTCCCTTCTACTTTTCCGTCCACTTCGGCTACGAGACATTCAAAGGCTGGTGTATTTCCAAAGCCATCATTTTGAAGATCTTCAAGGGTGACTTCAACAGCATCAGGTTCTTTTTCGAATACAGCTAACTGCTTTATTAGCGCCAAAACGCTTGGCATATCTGATTTAACAGCTTTTCTAATTGTGAAATTCATAATATTTAATAATTATTTCAAAGATAGTTTAATCCTGAAAATTTAAATTGTTTTAAATAACGAAAACGTTGTAGTTCATTAAAAATTAACGGATATTTGTGCAAAATAAACCTTCATTTATGTCGCATAAAAAACAAACATTAGGAGAATTTATAATTGAAAATCAAGCCTCATTTAAATATTCTTCTGGTGAACTTTCCAGTCTTCTTAATTCCATTCGTTTAGCTGCAAAAATAGTAAACCATGAAGTAAATAAAGCTGGATTGGTTGATATAATAGGTGCAGCAGGCGATACCAATATCCAGGGCGAGGATCAGCAAAAGTTAGATGTTTATGCTAACGAAAAATTTATTCAAACCCTTACCAAACGAAATATTGTTTGCGGTATTGCCAGTGAAGAGGAAGACGATTTCATCTCGATTAACAGTATTGATGAAAACCATGGTAATAAATACGTCGTATTGATAGACCCGTTAGATGGATCGTCAAATATTGATGTAAATGTGTCGGTAGGAACCATATTTTCTATTTATCGTCGTGTAACTCCGGTAGGTACACCGGTTACTTTAGAAGACTTCTTACAGAAAGGAAATAAGCAGGTGGCGGCAGGTTATATTGTTTACGGAACATCGACCATGTTAGTTTATACTACCGGTGATGGTGTTAACGGATTTACCTTAAATCCTGCGATTGGATCCTTTTATTTATCGCACCCGAAAATGGAGTTTCCAGAGGATGGGAATATCTATTCGGTTAATGAAGGAAATTATATTCAGTTTCCGCAAGGGATTAAAGATTACATCAAATACTGCCAGAAAGATGAAGGAGATAGACCCTATACATCTCGATATATAGGATCTTTAGTTTCCGACTTTCATAGAAATATGATTAAAGGAGGGGTTTATATGTATCCGCAAAGTTCAAAAAATCCGAAAGGTAAATTACGTTTACTTTACGAATGCAATCCTATGGCCTTTTTAGCAGAACAGGCTAATGGAAAAGCCAGTGATGGATTTACACGTATTTTGGATATACAACCAGCCGAATTACACGAGCGTGTGCCGTTCATTTGTGGCAGTAAAAATATGGTCGATAAGTGTGAAGAGTTTATGAGAAACGCATAAAATTAAATAGTTATACATAATAAAAAAAAGCGAACCATTTGGTTCGCTTTTTTTATGACTAATCGCAGCATTAGGTATGATTTTTAAAATGAAGTTAGATTGTTATTTTGTAAGGTGTTTTTTATATATTGTTTTAAATTATTTTAAAATAAATTTATGAGAAAACTACAGCTTACGTTTTTAGCTATCTTTTTGAGCTTTTATTGTATGGCACAAATTTCCTTTGAGGAGGGCTATTTTATCAAGGATTCTGGGCAAAAAACAGAATGTCTAATTAAGAATAACGATTGGAAAAGTAACCCTAGAGAGTTTCAATATAGGTTAGTGGATTCCGATAAAACCAACAGTATTTCTATAAGGGAGCTTAAAGAATTTGGAGTTTATAATACATCTAAATATATTAAATCTGAAGTCAATATTGATAAGTCTACAGATGACACCAATAAATTAACTGATAATAAAGAGCCTGAATTTGAGATAAATGAGGTGTTTTTGAGGGTTTTAGTAGAAGGGAAAATTTCATTATACGAATATACAAATGGTAACTCGCAGCGTTTTTTTTATGGTTCTGAGAATAAGGAGATACAGCCATTAGTTTATAAAAGATATAAACTCAGTTCCAATAAAGTTACAACCAATAGTTCTTATAAAAAGCAGTTATGGGATGCTTTAAGATGTGATGGTAAGCCTTTAGATGGGGTTCAGGATGTATCTTATAATAGAAAAGAGTTAGTTGATTTGTTTAAAAAGTATAATGCTTGTGTCAATTCCGGATACATTGAATTTTATAAAAAGCGTAATAAAGTAACTACAAGTCTTAATATTAGATCAGGGATAAATAGTACTGCATTAGAAATTTACAGAGCGGCACAAAGTTTTAAAAATGTAGATTTTGGAACTAAATTAAGTTTAAGGTTAGGGGCAGAGGTAGAGTTTTTATTACCATTTAACGCGAATAAGTGGGCAGTGATTAGTGAAATAGCTTATTTTAAATATAGCGGTGATGAGGAATTGGACACCGCAGCAAGAGGGGCTAAAATTGATTTCAATTCAATTGAAATTCCAATAGGGGTACGTCATTATTTTTATTTGAGTAATAATTCTAGCTTGTTTTTAAACGCATCTATAATTTTTAATCTTTCGAGTTCAGAGATTTTATATGAAAATGCAGATAGTTTAACAATTCAACAGTCTAACAGTTTGGCATTTGGTCTTGGATATAGACATAAAAGATATGCTTTGGAATTTAGAAATGGATTAAAAAGAACGGTTGTGCCACATTTTGAGTCTAGTTTAGGAACAATGTCTTTAATTTTTGGCTATACTCTTTTTTAAAGACAATTAAAATGAAAAAAAACGAACCATTTGGTTCGCTTTTTTTTGTATTCTACAATGGGTTAATAATTATGAGTTAAAAGTCACCTCGCCGGTATTGATGTCGTACATCGCACCAACAATCATAATTTCTCCATGTTGTTCCATTTCATTAAGAACCTCGCTTTCTTTTCGAATTCTTTCGATGGTTAAAAGTACATTTTTGGCGGCTACATTATCTACAAACTCTGAATTTTTAGAATTTCTTAGGCTTGCATCTGCGGGTTCAGTTACTCCTTGAACAGCGGGTTTTATTTTGGCTAACATAGAGGTTAGATTGCCTAATTTGGCATCGTCGCAGGCACCTTTTATAGCGCCACAGCTGGTATGGCCTAAAACCACAATAAGTTTTGTTCCGGCAAGTTTACAGGCAAATTCCATACTTCCTAAGATGTCCTCGTTCACAAAGTTTCCTGCAATACGCACACTAAAAATGTCGCCTAAACCCTGGTCGAAAACCAATTCGGCAGATACCCTTGAGTCGATGCAGCTTAAAATAGTGGCGAAAGGGAATTGTCCGTCGCTGGTATCGTTTACCTGTTCTAGTAAATTACGATTTGCTTTAAGATTTTGTTGGAATCTAAGGTTTCCTTCCTTTAAGAATTGTAATGACTTTTCTGGAGTCATTGTAGCTTGGGTTTCTCTTGTATGTGCTTTCATAATATTTTTAAACGTTTAGTAATATGTTGATTTCAAGCTGAACCATGTTGAGCTATAAAATTGATTTCTGTATTTTGAAAAGATATTAAAGCTTGCCAAATTTAAAGCTTTATATCTTTTTTGACAATTTTGGTCTAACTTAAGCTTAAATCAGATTTTGGCCTTTCATTAAAGAAATGAATAAAGCTTGCAGGATTTTCTACAATCCCCCTTTTAGAAACTAGTTTGATGTCTATGTTGCGTTCTTTAGCCTTATATAAAAAGTCTTCTAAAATTTCAATAACATCGTTATCGAGATATCTGGTTTTTATTAAGTTTATTTCCAGATAGGTGTCTCTTGGTAAACTGTCCAGTTCTTTTAAAATAGCACCTTTGTTGAAAAAGGTTACTTCTTCAGCAAGCGTCATTTTAATTTTGTGTTTACCATTGCTTTTATCTTCTATATGAAGGAAATGTGAATTTTGGTAGCTTTTTAAAAGGACCACAACAATTCCAACTAAAAGTCCTAAACTAATACCTATCAATAAATCTGTGAATACAATACCTACAACAGTGGTTATAAATGGCAACCATTGTTTCCAGCCTAAGGCATACATGGTTTTGAATAGTCCTGGTTTGGCTAATTTATAACCAACAACTAATAGAATAGCTGCTAAAACTGATAAAGGGATTAGGTTTAATAGTCGTGGAATTAATATCACTGAGATTAGTAATAAAAAGCCATGAATTATAGTAGATAATTTGGTTCTACCTCCCGATTGAATATTCGCAGAACTTCTTACGATTACCTGAGTGATAGGTAAACCACCAATTAAGCCTGAAATAATATTTCCTGTACCTTGGGCTAATAATTCTCTGTTAGTAGGTGTTACGTTTTTGTTTGGGTCTATCTTGTCTGTTGCTTCAACGCATAATAGAGTTTCTAAACTTGCTACTAAAGCCATAGTAAAGGCAACAACCCAAACCTCAGTATTGGTAATGGCTGAAAAATTAGGAAAACTAAACTGATTAAAAAAAGAAGTAGTGTCTTCCGGGATTGGAACACTAACAAGGTGTTTATTTAATATGGATAAACTGCCGGAATCTGAGGTAATAATGACATAAATAATACCTACTACAACAGCTACAAGGGGCCCTTGAATCACCTGGAAAAATTTAGCTTTTTTCGATAGAACTTTGTCCCAAAGCAAAATAATGCCTAAGCCAATAAATCCGATAATCATGGATCCAATTGTGATGTTGTCTATAATGTGCAGAATCGCTGAAAATGTATTTTCACCTGAAGCTTCCATGAAACTGTCAGCGCCTTCTGGTTCTGAGTCGTAACCAAAAAAATGTGGAATTTGTTTTAAAATGATGATAATACCAATACCGGTAAGCATCCCTTTAATTACTGAAGAAGGGAAATAATACCCAATAACACCGGCTTTCAAAATTCCGAAAACAATTTGAATAATGCCTGCGATAACCACAGCAACCAAAAAGTTCTCGTAACCACCAAGTGTTCCGATAGCCGTTAGTACAATCGCAGCCAGGCCGGCAGCTGGACCGCTGACACCGATTTTAGAGCCACTAAGGCTTCCAACAACAATTCCTCCTACAATTCCAGCAATTAACCCGGAAAAGAGGGGTGCTCCACTGGCTAGAGCAATACCCAAACAAAGAGGTAATGCTACAAAGAATACAACGATACTTGCAGGCAAGTCGCTTCTTAAAGTTTTAAACATATCATTAATAATTTTGATGTCCTAACGGTTAAATTAGGATGAGTTAATATTTAGGATAGGGATAAGGACCATTAAGTCCAAAATAATGAATTAATTACAATATGCTTTGTTCCGGAGGTGGCGAGACCAGATTTAAATGTGGTATCGGATAGGTTTTAAAACGATAAGTGTAAGATGGTGTGTTTCCGATGGTAAAATTCATAATGCCATCGTGGGTTTGCAATGAAAAAGGCGATACGAGACTTTTACATTTTCCGTGTTCTTCTTCTTCGCTCAACGAATAAAAGATAGAAGTGTCAATAGTATCATCTAAGACAACAACTACGGCTGGCGCTGTAATAAGTGCCATGAATAGGGTTGTGAAACATATGGCTATTGCTCTTTTAAACATTTACAGGATTTTTATCTATTCAAATATAACATTAAAGCATGCTTAATGTATTAAAAATTTTTAAAATTGACATAATAGACTTGTATATTGTTATATAATTTTTAAAAATTAGTGTTTAAATTTTAAGGATTATTAATAAAGAAACCCTTTATAGTATCTATAAAGGGTTTTAAAATATGAAGTGATTTTTATCTTATAAAGCGACTAAATCGCCAGTAACATCTTTGGAAGGTAAATCGGATTTACCCATTAAATATAAATCTACCTGTCTTGCAGCTTCTCTACCTTCAGAAATAGCCCAAACAATTAACGATTGCCCGCGACGCATATCGCCTGCTGTAAAAATGTTTGGAATGTTTGTCTGGTATTTACCATATTCCGCTTTGTAGTTAGAACGTGCATCTTTTTCAACACCTAACTTATCAGCCAGAGTCGCCTCAGGACCTGTAAATCCTAACGCTAATAAGGCTAAATCACAGGGCCAGGTTTTTTCTGTTCCAGCAACCTCTATAAGTTGCGGACGTTCTCCCGGAACCATTTTCCACTCTACATTAACCGTTTTTAAAGCGATTAATTTGCCGTTTTCGTCTTTAACGAATTCCTTAGTGTTTATCAGCCAGTTTCTTTCAACACCTTCTTCATGAGAAGACGAGGTTTTTAACTGTAATGGCCAGAATGGCCAAGGGGTTGTTGGTGAACGGTGTCCTGGTGGTTTCGGCATAATTTCGAAGTTTGTAACCGATTTAGCACCATGACGGTTAGAAGTACCAATACAATCTGATCCTGTATCTCCACCACCAATTACGATAACGTCTTTACCGGTCGCCATGACCTGATCTTTCACTTCTTTGCCAAATAATACTTTGGTTTGTTGCGTTAAGAAATCCATAGCCTGCACAACGCCATCGGCATCAATCCCCGGAGTTGGTAAGCTTCGTCTTTCGGTAGCACCACCACAAAGTACCACAGCATCAAATTCGTGAAGTTTTTCAACGTCATAGTTTAAACCAACATTAACATTGGTTTTAAAACTGATGCCTTCGGCTTCTAAAATGGCAATACGTCTGTCGATGATTTCCTTTTCTAGTTTAAAATTAGGAATGCCGTAGCGTAATAAGCCTCCGATTTCATCATCACGTTCAAAAACCGTTACGGTATGACCTGCTCTGTTTAACTGCTGAGCAGTTGCTAAACCAGCAGGTCCAGACCCAACAACAGCAACTGTTTTACCGGTTCTGGTTTTAGGAGGCTGAGGTTTAATCCACCCTTCCTGAAACGCACGTTCTACAATATTTTTTTCGATATTTTCAATTGAAATCGGATCTTCAATAATACCTAATACACAAGCTTTTTCACATGGAGCAGGGCATAATCTTCCTGTAAATTCAGGGAAGTTGTTGGTGGAGTGTAATAACCAAGAGGCTTTTTGCCACTCACCTTGATGTACCATGTGATTAAAATCCGGAATTAAGTTACCAAGCGGACAGCCACTGTGGCAAAACGGAATACCGCAATCCATACAGCGAGAGCCTTGTTTTGTAATTTCAGTGTCGCTTAAAGGCACTGTAAATTCTTTATAATGCTGTACACGGTCTTTTACAGGCGTGTATCCTTCGTCTTGTCTTTCAAATTCTTTAAATCCTGTTACTTTTCCCATGACAATTATGCTATTTCTAATTCTTCTACCATTTGTTCTTCAGTCTCTAAACGCTTAAGGGCACGTTTGTATTCGGTTGGCATCACTTTAACAAAGTTTGCTAAGCTGTTCTCCCAATCGGCTAATAAGGTTTTACCTAAGTTACTATCGGTATAGGCAACGTGCTTTTGAATCATACCTTTTAAATCGGCACTATCATCGGCAGAAAGCGTTTCGAATTCGATAGTTTCTGTGTTACATAATCCGTTTGTGAATTTATTTTCCGGATCGTAAACATAAGCGATACCTCCACTCATACCAGCAGCGAAGTTTCGTCCTGTTTTACCAAGAACCACGACTTTTCCACCGGTCATGTACTCACAACAGTGGTCTCCTACACCTTCTACAACGGCTTTAGCTCCAGAGTTTCTTACGGCGAAACGTTCTCCGGCAATACCGTTAATGTAAGCTTCTCCTTCAATCGCTCCGAATAAACAAACATTTCCAACAATGATGTTGTTTTCTGCAATAAAGTCCGCCTTAGCAGGTTTTTTCACGATTAATTTAGCTCCGGATAATCCTTTACCTAAATAATCGTTAGTATTTCCTTCTAACTTGAAGGTTAAACCGTGAGCTCCGAATCCTCCGAAACTTTGTCCTGCCGATCCGGTAAAACTGATGTTTAATGTGTCTTCAGGTAAGCCTAAGTGTCCGTATATTTTAGAGATTTCATTACTTACAATAGCTCCTACCGTACGATCGGTATTATGGATTGGGTAAGCTAAATCCATTTTCTCTTTTCGGTATAAAGCGCGGTGTGAATCTTTTAAGATGGTGAAATCTAAAACCTCGTCTAAATTGTGGTCTTGTTTCTCAGTATTTCTCACAGTCATTTTGTTGTAGGCTTCTGGCCTGTGAAGAATAGCTGATAGATCTAAACCTTTAGCTTTATAGTGTGTAATTGCTTTATTGGCGTTGATTTTATGTGTCTGACCAACCATTTCGGCTAGCGTTCTAAATCCTAACTGAGCCATAATACCTCTTAACTCTTCCGCAACATAGTAGAAGAAGTTAATTACGTGTTCTGGTGTGCCTTTAAAGTTTTTACGTAATTCTTTATCTTGAGTTGCGATACCTACAGGACAGGTGTTTAAGTGACATTTGCGCATCATGATACATCCTGAAGCTACTAAAGGCGCGGTTGCGAAACCAAATTCTTCAGCACCTAATAAAGCAGCGATAGCCACATCACGTCCTGTTTTTAACTGTCCGTCGCACTCTACAACAATACGGCTGCGTAAGTTGTTAAGGACTAAGGTTTGTTGTGCTTCAGCTAAACCAAGTTCCCAAGGTAAACCTGCGTGTTTTAAAGAGGTTAACGGTGATGCTCCGGTACCACCATCATACCCAGAGATTAATACCACATCGGCTTTGGCTTTTGCTACACCCGCAGCAATAGTACCCACACCAACTTCTGATACTAACTTCACGTTAATACGCGCTTCACGGTTCGCATTTTTCAAGTCGAAAATAAGCTGTGCTAAATCTTCGATAGAGTAAATATCGTGATGCGGCGGCGGTGAAATTAATCCCACAAAAGGCGTTGAGTTACGAGCAGCAGCGATCCATGGTAATACTTTTTCGCCAGGAAGCTGTCCACCTTCACCAGGCTTAGCACCTTGAGCCATTTTAATTTGAATCTCTCTGGCATTGGTTAGGTAGTGCGAGGTTACCCCAAAACGTCCTGAGGCTACCTGTTTGATTGCCGAGTTACGGCTGTCCCCATTGACGTCCGGATGGAAACGACGTCTGTCTTCTCCTCCTTCACCAGAATTCGATTTACCGCCAATACGGTTCATCGCAATGGCTAGGTTTTCGTGTGCTTCACGAGAAATCGATCCGTAAGACATCGCTCCGGTTTTGAAACGCTTTACGATTTCTGTCCATGGTTCTACCTCTTCCAAAGGAATAGGGTCTAAATTGTCAAACTCGAACAAACCACGAATGGTCATCAGGTTTTCAGCTTGTTCATTTACAGCTTTAGCATATACATCGTAGCTGTTTTGGTCGCTTAAACGTACCGCCTGCTGCAATTTAGCTACTGTTGTTGGGTTGAACATGTGGCGCTCGCCATTACGTCTCCAACGGTAATCGCCACCAATGTTTAAACCTAATTTTTTATCAATTAAGTTATCTGGATACGCTTGTTTATAACGCTCGTTAATTTCTTTTTCAACTTCGTATAATCCGATACCCTCAATTCTTGAAGCGGTGTAAGGGAAGTATTTTTCAACGAATTGTGAATTGAAACCAACAATTTCGAATATTTGAGAACCTCTGTACGAGTGTAAGGTTGAGATTCCGATTTTGTTCATGATTTTTAGAAGCCCTTTACCAATCGCTTTGTTGAAGTTATTCACGGCTTTGTCTTCGTCCATGCCCTGAATAAAGCCTTCTTTCACCTGCATTCTAATGATTTCGTTCACCATGTACGGGTTAATCGCACTGGCACCGTAACCGAATAAGGTTGCGAAGTGGTGCGGTTCACGAGGTTCGGCAGATTCGATAATAATATCGAAGTACGAACGCTTACGTAAACGGTTCATTTGGTGATTCACGTAAGAACAAGCTAGTAAAGCAGGAATAGGAGCGAAGTCTTTATTAACACCACGATCGGATAAGATGATGATGTTTGTTCCGCGATCTAAAGCTTTTGTTACTTGGATGATAATATCTTCTAAAGCATTTTCTAAACCATTAAGGCCTTGGCTTTTTGGATAAAGTATATGGATCGTTTCTGCTTTAAAGCCTTCAATGGAAATGGTTCTTATTTTTTCTAAATCGGCATTGGAAATTACCGGATTTTGAATGCGTAATTTTCTACACTGTCTTTCGGTAATGCTGAAAATATTACGGTCTTTACCTAAATTTAAGGCGATATCGGTTACAATTTCTTCGCGGATTCCATCCAATGGCGGATTGGTTACCTGTGCGAATAATTGTTTAAAGTAATTTGAAATAAGTTGAGGTCGGTCTGATAACACCGCTAACGGGGTATCGATACCCATAGAACCTAAGGCTTCTTTACCGTCAATAGCCATTGGGGTAATCACCTCTTGTATGTCTTCGAACGTATAGTTAAATAAACGTTGTCTGGTTTTAATGTCTATGGTCTCAATCGGACAGGTTTCGTTGGTGTAGGGTACATCTCTTAAATGCAGTCTGGTTTTGTTTAACCATTCCTGGTAAGGACGCTCTGAAACAATTGTATTTTTAATTTCTTCGTCACTTACAATGCGGCCTTCGTTCATGTCTACCAAGAACATTTTTCCTGGTTCCAAACGACCGTGTTCTTTGATGTCTTCCGGATCGATGTCTACAACACCAACTTCAGATGACATGATTAACTTACCACTTTTGGTTACGGTATAGCGAGATGGTCTTAATCCGTTACGGTCAAGAAGGGCTCCAATATAATCTCCATCGGTAAAGGGTACCGATGCAGGTCCGTCCCATGGCTCCATAATACACGCGTTGTATTCGTAAAAGGCTTTACGCTCTGGTGACATGGTTTTGTGTTTTTCCCAGGCTTCAGGAATCATCATCATCATGATTTCTGGTAGCGATCTTCCGGTATGTGTTAACAATTCCACCACCATATCCATAGATGCAGAATCTGATTTTCCTGGTAAGATGATTGGGAATAGTTTGTCGATTTGCGGACCGAATACTTCACTTTTCATGATTTCCTCACGAACACGCATTCTGCTTACGTTACCACGAAGCGTGTTGATTTCACCATTCTGACACATAAAACGGAAAGGCTGTGCTAGTTCCCATGTCGGCATAGTGTTGGTTGAGAAACGTTGGTGTACCAAAGCTAAGCGGGTTACTAAATCGATTTGCTGTAAATCGGTGTAGTATGGCCCGATATCTTCAGGCATAATAATACCTTTGTATATTAACGTTGTAGTCGATAAACTAGGTACGTAAAAATAACCGCTTTCAGAAATTTTAGATGTTCTAATGGTGTGCTCTGTAATTTTACGAGCGGCGTATAATTTTGCTTTAAAGGTGTCCTCTGAAATCTCTTCGGTTTTACCCACAAATAATTGCTCGATAGTTGGCTCTGACGCTAAAGCGATTTCACCTAAGTGAGAAGAGTCTACCGGTACTTTACGCCATCCTAAAATAGAAAGGCCTTGAGCTTTTATTTCTTTCTCAAAAATATCTTTACAGAATTTATATTGGTTGGTATTTTTTGGTAAAAAAACCATACCTACGGCATACGCTCTTTGTTCTGGTAAACTAAAGCTGCATACACGCTTAAAATAATCATGAGGAATATCAATCAATAAACCGGCGCCATCACCAGTTTTTCCATCGGCACTAACGCCTCCCCTGTGTTCTAGTTTTACAAGAATTTCTAATGCATCGTGAATGATTTGATTTGTCTTCTCTCCTTTAAGATTACAAATAAAACCAGCCCCACAATTTTCATGTTCAAACTCAGGTAAATACATTCCTTGTTTCTTCAGCATAATCAACAAATTTTGGTTTTGAAAAGTGACTTAATAAGCGAATATATGTATAGATTTTAAATTAAAATAATGGCCATTTCATTATTTCGATATTAGGAGATAAGTGAAGATAAAAATAATTATATGTTAATAAATATGAAGATTTTTAATAAATATTCAAAGTGTTATTATCAGTGTTTGATTGAGATAACTGAAATTATTTTAATGAATATTTCGATAAATAGAATTTAACGCATTAAAAAACATTAAATATTGACGATAATTCAATATTGCGAGTTGTTAAAATTCAAAAAAACCAAAAAAATAAAACAGTACCCTTAAAAAAAACAGGGTAAAATTATAATATCTACAAAAGTTTAAGTTAGACCCCCTTTTTTTATGGGGGTTAAAATTTTTTAATATAAGTTTACGACGTTCTTAAGGAAAAATTAACCAAAAAATTAATAACTTAAATTAAACATTATGAAAAAATTACTTACTCTTTCAATGCTTTTTGCGGCTTCGGTGTTATTTGCTCAGGAGGACTCTTCTCCAAAAGTAACTTTAAGCGGTAGTATTGATGCTTATTACAGAGCAAATTTTAATGCACCAAATGATGTGTTTTCTGATGGTGTTGATGATTACTACGTTGCGCCGGGGTCTTCTTTTGCTAATTTACCTGGTTTTGCTTTGGGTATGGCAAACTTAATAGCGTCTTACGAAGGAGAAAAGGCAGGGTTTGTTGCCGATTTAGTATTTGGACCAAGAGGAACGGATGCAATTTTTAATTCACCTATGTATTCAGCAACAGGAAACATCGTCAATCAGTTATATGCTTACTGGAATGTTAGTGATAAAGTAACCTTAACAATGGGTAATTTTAATACCTTTTTAGGTTATGAGGTAATCTCTCCAACGGCTAACTTCAACTACAGTACGTCTTATTTATTCTCTTACGGACCATTTAGTCATACAGGTTTAAAAGCTGATATCGCTTTAACTGATGATTTAAGTTTGATGGTTGGTGTAATGAATGATACTGATGTTACAGAATTTAACGTAACAGGGGATTATGCTTTTGGAGCTCAGTTAGGGTACAAAGGCCAATTCTTAAATGTGTTAGTTGATCCTTCGTTTTTAGAAGTTGACTTTACAGGAGGTTTCGATTTATCTGATGCTTTTTATTTAGGTTTAAATGCTGCGTATTTACAATATGATGCACCAGAAGATCCTTCTTTTTATGGTGTAGCTATTTATCCTCAATATTCAGTGACAGATACATTCACTTTAGGATTTAGAGGAGAGTATTTTGCTGAAACCGATTTTGGAGCTGGTGCTATTGGTGGTTATGATGCAGATGGTGATGGCTCTGTATTTGCTGCAACCTTAACAGGTAGTTTCGCTATTGATAATTTAACAATTAAGCCTGAATTAAGATTAGATTCTACATCTGAGGATGCTTTTTTCAAGGATAAAGATTTTAACACATCAAAAAGCTTAGGTTCTTTTGTTTTAGCAGCCATCTATTCATTCTAATTTAAAAGCATGCAATAAATTTTAAATAAACTATATAAGGAGGGTGGAGTGCACACTAACTAACTAACCAACTTACTTCACCTTCCTAAACAATCTAACCCTTAAAAATTATATAATATGTCTTTATTAAACATGCCTCTTTTAATTCAGGATACCGCCGCTATCGAAGGCGATATGGGGATGCTATGGATGCTTATCTCGGGTATCTTAGTGTTTTTTATGCAAGCTGGATTTTTCTTAGTAGAGTCTGGTATGACTGATTCTAAGAATGCTGTAAACATTGCCATGAAGAATTTCCTTGACATTGCTGTTGGGTCTTTGGCATTCTGGTTTATCGGGTATTCGTTAATGTACGGAGCTGATGTTTCTGGTGGTGGATTTTTCCACTGGGGTGGTTTTACGTTCTCACAAGGAGCTGCCGATTTATTCTTCCAAACCGTATTCGCCGCTACAGCTGCAACTATTGTATCTGGAGCAATCGCAGGAAGAACAAAGTATACTACGTATGCTATTTTTAGTATCATAATCACTGCTTTTATTTATCCAATCGCTGGAGGTTGGGAATGGAATGGCGGATGGTTAAATGCTGAATGGATGCCAGCTGAATTTATCGATTTCGCAGGATCTTCTATCGTTCACTCTGTGGGTGGATGGGCTGCACTTGTTGCTGCTTGGATGGTAGGACCTAGAATTGGGAAATACTTAAATGGTAAACCAATCGAAATGCACGGTCACAACCAGATGTATGCTACACTAGGGGTGTTTATCCTTTGGTTAGGATGGTTCGGTTTTAATGGTGGTTCACAATTAGCCTGGGGTGGTGATGATGCTACTGCTGCTGCTCAAGTGGTATTAGTAACAAACTTAGCTGCTGCTGCAGGTGCCTTAAGTGCTTTATTGTTTACTTGGATTAAAAATGGAAAACCAAATTTAAGTATGACTTTAAATGGTGCTCTTGCTGGTCTTGTTAGTATTACTGCAGGTTGTGGTAACATGAGCGAAGGCGGAGCTGTGTTGGCTGGTTTAATCGGTGGTGTTTTAGTGGTATTATCTATCGGATTTATCGAAAGTAAATTAAAAATTGATGATGCTGTAGGTGCTATTTCTGTACACGGTGTTGCCGGTGCCTGGGGAACTTTAGTAATTGGTCTTTGGGGAATTGATGGCGATGCGGGTATTGGAATTTTCAATGGTGGAGGTGTTGCTCAATTAGCTGCCCAGGCTATTGGCGTTGCAGCTTACGCTGTTTGGGCTATTGCTTTATCGTTTGTGTCGTTATTTGCTTTAAAGAAAATCTGTGGATTACGTGTTACGGAGGCTGAAGAGATTGCTGGTCTTGATATTTCAGAGCACGGAACAATTGCTTACGCAGGTAAGAGACAAAGAGATTTAGATCAAGCTTCATAAATTGAGGCGTTAAAAAATAATTTATATAAGAACGATTTCTTAATAGAAATTAGAGTTTTGTTTTAAAGATGTCTTGTTTATGCAAGGCATCTTTTTAACTGTTAATGGAGATGATGAGAATTATGAGAAAATATATTTTTCTAAATTTAACTAACTAAACAAATAAGAGAATATAATGAAAAAAATTGAAGCAATTATTAGAAAATCTAAGTATCGTGTAGTAAAGGAAGCTTTGCACGATGTGGGTGTTAACTTCTTTTCATACTGGGATGTTACCGGTATTGGTAATGAGAAGGAGGGACATGTTTACAGAGGTATAAGTTACAGTACATCCGATATTCAGCGTAGGTATTTATCAATTGTAGTTAATGATGATTTTGAAGAGGCTACCATTCAGGCTATTTTAAGTTCCGCAGGAACAGGTGAAGTAGGCGATGGTAAAATTTTTGTTTCAGACATTACTGAATGTTACAGAATACGAACAGGAGAAAAAGGAGGAGAAACATTAAAATAATAATAGCATCTTAAAAAGAAAAAATAACTAATATAATGGAATTACTTACTACAAATAATGTATGGATGATGATCTGTACAGCACTGGTTTTCTTCATGCACTTAGGATTTGCATGTTTAGAGATTGGTTTAACTAGACAAAAGAACACAATAAACATATTATTTAAAAATATATTCATTATCACTATCGGGTTATTGTTATACTGCTTGGTAGGATTTAATTTAATGTATCCCGGAGAATTTAACGGGATTATAGGCTTTGCTGGATTCGGATTAGATTCGCCGTTAACTGCCGAAGGCGCTTTAGACTTAACCTATAATGAAGGGTATACTTACTGGACGGATTTCTTGTTTCAGGGGATGTTCGCAGCAACGGCTGCAACTATAGTTTCTGGAGCTGTTGCCGAGCGTATTAAAATTGTACCATTCATGATCTTTACCTTAATATATGTAGGTCTGGTATATCCAATTGCAGGATCTTGGAAATGGGGTGGCGGATTTTTGCAAGAGATGGGATTCTATGATTTTGCGGGGTCTACATTAGTGCACTCTGTTGGTGGATGGGCTGCTGTTGTAGCGGTTTGTTTATTAGGTCCTAGAATCGGGAAGTTTAAAGATGGTAAAGCTCAGGCAATTCCTGGCCATAGCATTCCATTAGCAACAGCGGGTGTTTTAATTCTTTGGTTAGGTTGGTTCGGATTTAATGGTGGTTCAGTGCTTTCAGCAGATCCGGGATTAACATCTTTAGTATTGGTAACAACGTGTTTGGCAGCTGCGGCTGGTGGTATTGCAGCAATGATTTTATCTACAGTAATGTATAAAAACATGGATTTAACGATGTTTTTAAACGGAATTTTAGGTGGCTTAGTGGGGATTACAGCAGGAGCCGATGTGGTGTCTCCAACAAGTGCCATTATTATAGGTTTGGTTGCTGGTGTTTTAATTGTGCTGGCTGTTAGCTTTGTAGATAACAAATTAAAATTAGACGATCCTGTAGGGGCTATTGCTGTTCACCTGGTGTGCGGTATCTGGGGAACTTTAGCTGTTGGAATTTTTTCTACCAATCCAGAGCACAGTTTCTTAACACAATTAATCGGTGTCCTTTGTTATGCTGCGATTTGTGTGGTATCGTCTTTCGCGATAATCTATACACTTAAGAAAACAGTAGGTATCAGAGTGTCAGAAAAAGAAGAAATAGAAGGTTTAGATGGTCATGAACATGGTATGGATGCGTATCCGGATTTCAGGTTAAATGACAACTAATATATAGTTTTAGTTAGTGTTAAAAGGATAGTCTATCTTTATCGAGATAGACTATCCTTTTTATGTTTGATATCTGATATATTGTCCGCCGGAATTTCGTTGTAAGTAAAGAAGAGCGTTATCTGGTATGCCTATAAGATTATTGCTACTCTCAAGCAAATTTAACCAAATAACTATATAATAATCAATCAAGCATAGGTGTGATGAATATCAGGAAATGAAAAAGCCTTCGTAATCGAAGGCTTTTTCTATTTAAAATAAATCGCTGATTTGCGGTTATGCCGAGTTTCTGCTGGCGTTAATGTTTCCGAATAGCGAACGTGTTACGATTTTCTCGAAAATTTTCTTTTCTTCATCATCAACAGGAACGCCTTGTCTTTCTAGCTCCTGAATTTTCTTAAGCGCATACTGTTGTATGGTTAATAATGGCAACACGATAGATTCTCTAACCTCAATAGAAGCTTTTCCTGAAGGTTCGTTTTCCATTAATTCAGTATAGCCTGTAAGCTTTAGAAGCAGTTCTTTGGTGGTTAAATACTCGGTGTAAATAATGTTCCAGAATGCCCCAAACTCTTCGTCTTTCGACATGTATTTGGTTAAATCGAAGAACGATTTAGTTAACGACATCATGCTGTTTTCTAGCAGTGTTTTGAAGAACTTCGAGTTGTGGTAAAGTTGCTCTACTTTATGAAATTCGCCGCGCTCTTCATATTTCTTTAAAGCCGTACCTACGCCAAAGAATCCAGGTACGTTTTGTTTTAACTGACTCCAGGACCCCACGAACGGAATCGCTCTTAAGTCAGAGAAAATTAGTTTATCAGATTTTGAACGTTTCGATGGTCGACTACCAATATTTGTTTTTGCATAGTACTTTAATGTACTCATGCGCTCTAAATAAGGAATGAACATCGGGTGGCTCTTGAAATCTTTATAAACCTGGTAGCTGGTTTCGGCTAAGTCGTTCATAACAATACGGTCGTCATCCGAAAGCTTATTCTTGTCGGTTAGCCTGTTTTTAATACCAGAACTAATTAACTGCTCTAAGTTGTATTGCGAAGAATCTAAAGTTCCGAAATTAGAACTAATCGTTTGACCTTGAATGGTTAACTGCACTTCCTTGTCTTCAATAGTTGGTCCTAATGAAGAGTAGAATTGATGCGTTTTACCTCCACCTCTTGCAGGTGGTCCGCCACGTCCGTCGAAGAATATGGCTGTGATATCGTATTTTCTGGACATTTCGGTTAACAGCTCCTTGGCTTTGTAAATACCCCAGTTGGCCATTAAATATCCACCATCTTTAGTGCCGTCGGAGAACCCAAGCATAATGGTTTGTTTCATGCCTCTTTCTTTTAAGTGCGCCATGTATTGTGGATTGCTGTAAAGCTGTTCCATAACGGCAGGAGCATTTTCTAAATCGGTAATGGTTTCAAATAAAGGAACTACGTCTACAGTTAGATTATCGCTAAAAGCTACCATTTTAAGCATCGCGAATAACTGCATCACGTTTAATGCGGTTTGATTGTTACTAATGATGTAACGGTTAGCACCCTTTTCTCCGTTAGTTGCCTGAATTTCTTTTATAGCTTCAATGGTTTTCAAGGTGTTGTAAACCATCTCATCTTCAAAAGCATTGAAGTCGATGTCCTCATTGGAAACTTTCGACAAAATATCAATTTGTTCGGCTTCCGATAAATCGTGGTAATTGGCAGGAATCGATTTGCTTCCTTTAGCAATTAAATGATCGACCACACTGGTAAATACCGAGTGGTGAATTCTACTGTCCTGTCTGATATCTAATGTAGCGAAGTGATATCTGAACATGTGAATTCTATTGATAAGTTGGTTGATTTCGTTTTCGTATAACGACTGGTGCTGTTCTACAACTACTTTTCTAATACTTAATAATTCGGTAAGTAATTCCTTAGCCGAAATTTTATCTGGTGTATCTAAATTGATACTGTAATTGTAGATGATGGTTTCCAGTCGAATAATACGGTCTTCAACCCCTCTAAAGGTTAATTTCCTTCTTAAATTCTTTAGATCGGCGTAGTATTTCTTTAAAATAGATTGTTTTAACCTGCGAGCTACTTTAAGGGTTGTGTCTGGTTTTACAAACGGGTTTCCATCGCGGTCACCACCTGGCCAGAATCCGATGTTAATAATCTCGTTGTGTTTTTTGCTATCGTCGTAAATGTTGGTTTGAATGTAGTTGTAAATCTGTCCGAATGAATGGTAGAATACATTCTCTAAATACCATATTAAGCTAATAGCTTCGTCGTATGGTGTAGGTTTGGTGTGCTTAAAGAAAGGAGTTTTACCTAACTGCCCGAATAAGTTATTAATTTGAGACAGGTCGTTGCTTTTAATCGCCTCGGTTAAATCGGTAATAATTCCTAAAACAGAACCCGGATAGAATTGTGTTGGGTGTGCGGTTAATACAATACGCACTTTAAATTCTTCTAAATAGGCACGTAATTCTTCCAGTTTGTTTTCAGAATTCGATGTTTCCTTCAGGTTTCTTAAAGTACCAATGCCTTCCATGTTATTTACAATCGGGAAGGCGGCATCTTCAATAGCATCAAATAATACAACCTGACGCTCTATGTATTGTATAAATCTGAATAACAGATTAATTTGACTTTCTTTATTACGCCTTGCCTGATATTTTTTGAAGAAGGTGTCTACAATGGTCGTTGGATCATCACCATTAGCAAATCCTTTTCTACAAGTTTCATGAAATAATGGGAGTAAGACTCCTGTTTTTGTGATTGAATCAAAAGGCAAAGTCATAAATATACTGTTGTATATTTGATATTTTGACAATACGTTTTGCTTGAATCGTGTTAATTTTGGTTCTACAGACATATATCGTTCTAATTGAAAATTAAGCATAAAAATAATGAAGCTCTAAGAAACAAGCGCAATCGTCTTAAAGTTTTATTAAAATTTGCTAATTATCGATTTCTTGTTGTGAATAATTAAATAAAAGAAGTCTTTCTTCCAAATCTTTATAATTGCTAATCTCCCGGTGTTACAAAGCATGCTTAATTATCTGTTTTATGATAAATGTCATAATTCATGACAGATGAACCTTTTACTTTTGACCTTTTAAGAAAGTAACCAAAATTTCAACTATGAATACTAAAGCACATTCGTTTCATATTCCGGTCATGGGAATAGGTTTTACCATAGATTCCCCTTTAAAAGTGGCGCAATATGGAATCGATTCTGTGATTTCTCTGGTAGACGATATACTTATAGAGAAATTACGAAAAATGTACAGCGAGAAGTTTGAAATACCTTATCAGGAAATTACCAATAAAGTTGACGATTTTAGAGCAAAGCGCATTACTTCGTATTTAAATTTAATAAGTGATGTTGTTGACAGAAAATTTGAAGCCATCAAAAAATCGGCTTTGGAAATGGGAGATGATTTTAAAACCTATTTAGAGTTGTTACCAACGCATAATCCACTAAAAAAAGAATTTAATCTGTTAACCGAAAACGGCGCAGCACTATCAGACATAAAATCATGGCTAGATCAGCGTTTGGTTAAAGGTAGCATTGATGTGAACATCATGACCAAGGTTGATAAGGATAATTTTAACCAAGAGCAGCAATTGCCTGTTGAGTATAACGATGCACATGCGGCATTCAGAGGCTTTGCAAACAGTAAACTGGAATCTTCAGTCGTTTTATCAGCAGGAATGAATCCGAGACTATATGCTTATATGAGTTCGTTTGAAGATTTTTTTCCAAATGAAAAAGGCAAGTTCAAAAAGAAAATTATACTAAAAGTAAGCGATTATCGTTCCGCGTTAATTCAAGGCAAATTTTTAGCGAAAAAGGGACTTTGGGTGTCTGAGTACCGAATAGAATCTGGATTAAACTGCGGCGGACATGCCTTTGCAACCGATGGGTATTTGTTAGGACCGGTATTGGCAGAATTCAAAGACAATCGGGAAAACTTAAGGCATTCCATAGAGGCTATCTTAAAACAAGAACTCGAAAACCAAAATAGAGTCCTTCCAGAGTTGCCCTTAGAGATGAAAATTTCAGCACAAGGCGGTGTTGGAACTCATGAAGAACACGAGTTTTTAATAGAAGAATATGACTTAGATGCTATTGGCTGGGGAACTCCTTTCCTGTTGGTTCCCGAGGCAACAACGGTAGATGAAAAAACAATGGATAAATTGTTGCTTGCTAAGGAAGAAGATTTGTATTTAAGCGATATTTCGCCGTTGGGGATTCCGTTTAATAATTTAAGGAACAACACTAAAGATTTAGAAAAGGAAAACTTAATTAATAAAGGCAGGCCGGGTAGTGCGTGCCCTAAAAAGTTTGTAGCTCTAAATAAAGAGTTTAAAGAAACCGGCATTTGTACAGCATCCCGAGAATACCAGCATTTAAAAATTAAAGCCTTAGATGAATTGAATTTGTCTGATAAGGCGTATAACGATCAGTATAATAAAATTATTGAAAAGTCGTGTACCTGTGTTGGGTTAGGGACTTCAGCGTTGCTAAAATACAATTTAGATACCAAGACTGAAGGTAAAGGGGTTTCCATTTGCCCGGGACCAAACATGGCGTATTACTCCCGAATTATGAGTCTGAAAAATATAACTGATCATATTTACGGGCGCGATAACATGATTTCAAGAACCGACAGACCTCATATGTTTGTAAAAGAGCTTTTCATTTATATGGACTATTTAAAACAAAAAATGGAGGCCGCTATGGTGGATATGACGAAAAAAGAGGAGAAGTACCTGTCGACGTTTATTTCGAATATGAACAAGGGGATAGCATATTATAAATTGTTGTTTTTACAGCTTCAAAATAACTTTCAGGAATTAAAAACTGATATTTTATATCAGTTAGAGCAAGGGGAGCAGGCTTTAAAAATCATGGAAGTTCAGCTTCAAAAAGAAGAGTTAGTCATTTAAATTCAAGCTATTAATGGTTAATCGTAGCTTAAAAGGCGTTTCTGTTTTAACAATGAAACGCCTTTTTCTTTAATGAGAATTAAAAGATTTAGAGGATATATAATTTGTATTCAATTTCGTTTTATTTTTTAAGGCAAACACAATACATTATAATTTTAATTATGATATTTGCAAAAAAATAAGCGTTTACAGGGTGTTCGATTGTAGATGAAATTGAGAAGATTATGAGTGAAACAATAGATTTAGTAAAAGAAATAAATCGTCTTAAAAAGGAAAAGAATGCTGTAATTCTGGCGCACTATTATCAAGTGCCGGAAATTCAGGATATTGCAGATTATGTAGGAGATAGTTTGGGCTTGTCTCAAAAGGCAGCCGAAACCGATGCTGATATGATTGTATTTGCCGGTGTACATTTTATGGCAGAAACAGCTAAAATATTGAATCCGAGTAAAACCGTTGTTTTGCCAGACTTAAAAGCGGGTTGTTCGTTAGCCGATTCTTGTCCGCCAGACAGTTTCGAGGCGTTTACTAAAGCGCATCCAGATCATGTGGTGATTACATATGTAAACTGTTCTGCCGAAATTAAGGCCTTAAGTGATATTGTTTGTACCTCTTCAAACGCCTTAAAAATTGTTCAGTCTATTCCGGAAGAGACACCTATCATTTTTGCGCCGGATAAAAATCTTGGGCGTTACATTATGAGGGAAACGGGAAGAGATATGTTATTGTGGGATGGTAGTTGTGTGGTTCATGAGGCTTTCTCTATCGATAAGTTAATAGAACTTCATAAAAAACACCCCGATTATAAAATTATAGCACATCCGGAATCGGAAACACATATTTTAGATACGGCAGCCTATATTGGTTCGACTTCAGGGATGATTAATTTCGTGAAGCAACATCCAAATGAGAAGTTTATTGTAGCTACCGAAGCCGGTATTTTACATAAAATGCAGGAAGAAATTCCGACGGCCGATTTAATTCCGGCACCTGCTGTTGAAGATAATACCTGTGCGTGTAGCGAATGCCATTTCATGAAAATGAATACCATGCAAAAATTATACGATTGTTTGCTTAACGAATCGCCGCAAATTCACGTGCCGGAAAACATTATAGAACGTGCCTTGTTACCTATTGAGCGCATGTTAGAATTGTCTAAATAATAAGACGTTAAAATTAGATTGATTTCGGGGCAATCCCGACGTATTTAAATCTCGATGATTGAGTAAAACCATGGTTACTACAAATTATTTAGTTATTGGTTCGGGAATTGCCGGATTAACCTTTTCGGTTAAGATTGCAGAAAAATTTCCTGACAGAAAAGTAATGATCGTCACCAAAGCAAACGAGGACGAGTCCAATACTAAATATGCTCAGGGCGGGGTGGCCATTGTTCTGGATAAGGAAAACGATTCGTTTAAAAAGCACATAAAAGACACGTTAATCGCCGGCGACGGACTTTGTAAGGAAGATGTCGTGAAAATGGTGATTAAAGAAGGACCTCAGCGTCTGGAAGAACTGTTGCTTTGGGGCGCTAATTTTGATTTGGATGCCGAAGGAGAATTCGATTTAGGTAAGGAAGGCGGGCATTCTGAATACCGTGTGGTGCATCATAAAGACATTACCGGTTATGAAATTGAACGTGCGTTATTAAAGCGTGCGCATCAACTGACTAATATTTCTATTCTACCACATCATTTTGCCTTAGATTTAATTACAAATCATCATATCG
Source organism: Aestuariibaculum suncheonense (assembly GCF_014596935.1). Taxonomy (GTDB): domain Bacteria; phylum Bacteroidota; class Bacteroidia; order Flavobacteriales; family Flavobacteriaceae; genus Aestuariibaculum; species Aestuariibaculum suncheonense. The sequence goes on from NZ_JACVXC010000006.1 coordinate 69,872, forward strand.
AAGGTGCTAATCCTGATGAGCTGACCTGTTATGGGGCCTATGTATTCAATCAGAAAACGGGAGAGATTTCGACGATAAAAGCCAATAGTACGCTGTTAGCTTCTGGAGGTATTGGTTGTGTTTACGGTCATACTACAAACCCCATTATCGCTACAGGTGACGGTATTGCCATGGCGTATCGTGCTAAGGCCAGAATTAAGGACATGGAATTTGTGCAATTTCATCCAACGGCTTTATATGACGCCAAAGGAGAGTCTTCGTTTTTAATTTCGGAAGCTGTTCGCGGATTTGGCGCCTATTTAAGAAATGCAGCAGGTGAACGTTTCATGCTGAATTACGATGAACGTGCCGAATTGGCATCCAGAGATATTGTATCGCAAAGTATCGATAGTGAATTGAAAAAGTCCGGTGCATCTCATGTGTTTCTGGATTGTACGCATTTAGATGTGGAAGCTTTTACCAAACATTTTCCTAATATTTATAAGAAGTGTTTAGATAACCATATCGATATTAAAACCGACTGGATTCCTGTGGTTCCGGCATCGCACTATTTATGTGGAGGGATTAAGGTGTCTAAAAAAGGAAAAACAACCATTGAAAATTTATTTGCCTGTGGAGAGTGTTCCAGAACCGGGTTGCATGGGGCTAACCGTTTAGCATCTAACTCATTGTTGGAAGCCTTAGTTTATGCGCATAACATTTTCAAATATCATACAAAACATGAATATAAAGAATCTGACGTCATTATTCCGGACTGGAATGATGAAGGAACGACTATTACTAAAGAGCATGTGCTAATTCAGCATAACCTTAAAGAGCTTCAGGCCTTGATGCGTGATTATGTTGGGATTGTAAGAAGCAATGAGCGGTTACATCGTGCTAAAAGACGTCTGGAGTTGATTCACGATGAAGTAGAGGCCTTTTATAAAGAATCGAAAATTACCACCTCACTTTGCGAATTAAGAAATATGATTAATGTGGCTCACCTTATCGTGAGTCAGTCTTTAGAACGAAAGGAAAATAAAGGGGGGTATTTTAATATTGATAATGAAAACACCTCAAAGGCAAATTAAATATTGACCTATCTTGGTTCGTGTTTTATAGGTTCATGTTTTTCGGAAAAATCAAGGGCATAGATTTTTTCCAATAATAAATCTTTGCTAACGGGCTTGGTCATATAATCGTTCATGCCTAGTTTTAAAACACGATGTTTAGTTTCTTGCAATGCATCGGCTGTTACGGCTATGATAGGGATGTTCTTGTTGATGTTCAGAGTGCCGTTTCTGATAATATGGGTAGCTTCGTAACCATCCATAATGGGCATTTGTAAATCCATTAAAATAAGGTCAAAGTCAGCGGCTTGCAACATATCAAGGGCCTCTTGTCCGTTATTTGCTATTGCAAAATCGATGGTTTTTGAACTGCTTAAAATTTTACGCATGACCATTTGATTCATTTTATTGTCTTCTACAATAAGTGCATGCAGAGAAAGATTGGAGTTGTTGTTTTGTACAATTTCAGACGCATTGGAAGGAAGGCTTTTCAAATCTAAATCAATAAATACGTCTGTACCTTCATCAGGTTTACTTTTTATATGTAACGATCCTCCAAATAATTCAACAATATGCTTTACGATAGTTAAGCCTAAACCAATACCTCCATACTGTCTTTTATGATTCAGTTTCATTTGGCTAAAACTATCAAAGACATCGTCTTTGGCTTTAGGATCTATACCGATGCCTGTATCTGAAATTTGAAACGAAAAACGACATATATGTTCAAATGGTCTCGAGCAGTTTAGCTTGAAATATACTGAGCCTTCTTCTGTAAACTTAACCGCGTTACTCAGTACATTATTGATGATTTGAATAAACCTGACTTGGTCTGCATAAATTTTTGATGGAATATGTTTGTCTATTTCATAAGTGAATTGCAGTCCTTTTTCAAGAGCTTGAGCTTTCCAGTTTTCGAGAATTTGCTTTAGTCTTGTTGACGGGTTAAACGTTTCTGGATTTAGTTCAAGCTGTTTGTTTTCAATTTTTTCAAAATCAATAATGTCATTAACGTTGCTTAATAAACTTAATGAAGCATTGATAATGGTTTTGTAAGGCTTCCTGCTTTGGTTGTGCTCTATGGATTCAAGTTCATTTTCAGCAATACCCATGATGGCGTTAATTGGGGTTCTGAGTTCGTGACTCATGTTCGACATGAAATAGGTTTTAAGTTGACTAATTTCTTCAGATTTTTTCAGAGCTTCGGCTTGTGATTGTTCTTTCTCAAGGCGAAGTTGTTTTATCAGATTAGTCATCGAAAGTGACAGGAAAATAACCTCAAAGCCAGATCCGAATTTTGCGCTGTTAAGTGTGATGAAATTATTAGGTAGTAAACTGAGATTATTCATCACAAATCCTAATAATCCAATGACTAAAAATAGAATTCCAAAAGAAAAATAAGGGTCTATTTTTATGCGTTTATAACGCATGGTAAAGATGGTTGTAAGTATAAGTAGTAAGCTAAACAAACCATTTAAATTACTAAGGGGATAGGATAATTTTAAAGTGCTTGGTGTAATAAATAGCATTAAAAAGGATATGGCTATAATGCCATATGCTAAGTGAAATCCTTTTAAATAAGACTTTAAATAGTCCTTTACTTTTAGAAAATGTTCACAGTATTTGAGTAAAAATAAATTAGAAGACTGCGCAGCAATTAATACCGCCCTGTCGTTTATATAACCGCCGGAAGGAAATAGATATTCGTGTAGAAACCCATCCAAAGCAGCTTGCATAAGGGCTATGGAAAAAACATAAATACCGTAATACCAAAACGAAATTTCTCTTAAGCTGGTGTAAAAAAATAAGTAAATAATACCTGCTAAAAATAAGAGACCATAAAACAGGCCGTAGAATAGTTGTATTTTATTATTCACCATCCAGAACTCTGTTTCAGAATAAAGATTTAATGGCAAATTAATGGTTTCACCATCACTTTTTAAATGGATATATATCTGTTGAATTTCATTTGGAGGTAAAATTAATTTAAATATGGTGGCTTGATGTTTAACCTGTTTGTCTTTAAAAGGTATTTTGTCGCCGCTTTTAAATTTAGAAATAGTATCGTCACTAATCTGATAAAGGTTTGCAATGTCAGTTATCGGTCTTGCTGTTTCTAAATAATATGACTTGGAAGATTTACTATTATTAACAATTTTAAACCTTAGCCAATAGTTGTTAACAGTAAAACCGACACTATGGTTTCCTGTTTTGAGTTGCTGGTACGTTAAAGAATCATTTTTAATAAGATCTTGAAGGACTAAATCTGAATCGTAGACGTTCACATATTCTGCATATGCATATAAGTCGTTGTTACTTTTTTCTGTGTCAAAAACCTTATTTTGACCAATAAGGCTAAAGCTTATTAAATAGGTAAGTATTAGTAGGTGTTTCACGTTTAGGGCATTATAAACTGCCACTAACCTATAATTTATTTTATTGACAATATCTTTTTTTTGATAAACGTGTAATAACATCGATTAAAAGAAGGGGCTGTCGCTGCTAAAATTAAAAAGGTGGTAAATACCACCTTTTAGCTGTATTTATTTTCCTAACATTAATAGTTCGTTGCAAACCACTTCTGTAATGTAGCGCTTGTTTCCGTCTTTATCGTCGTAGCTTCTCGAGGTAAGTTTGCCTTCAATCGCTATTTCTTTGCCTTTGCTCACGTATTTTTCAATGATCTTAGCAGTTTGTCCCCAGGCGACTAAATTGTGCCATTGCGTATCGGTGATTTTTTCGCCTTTGTTATTCGTGTAGCTCTCATTTGTAGCAATGGTAAATTTAGCCAGGGTTTTACCGGATTCTAAATTCAAAATTTCAGGATCATTTCCTAAGTTACCAATCAACTGTACTCGGTTTCTAATCGTATTCATAATTTTTAATTTTAAGGTTAAACAGTTAATACTATCGAGTTCTTATGTTTCGACAAGGCAAAGATGCGACGCCTTTCAAAGGTGATTCGGTTTTTACTTGTTTAAATTCGTTTGTAAATGTTTGTAGTCGTTTGTAAACGAATAATTTGTATATTTAAGAACCAAGAACCAAGAACCAAGAACCAAGAACCAAGAACCAAGAACCAAGAACCAAGAACCAAGAACCAAGAACCAAGAACAAAGAACAAAGAACAAAGAAACTAAACCGTAAATATTAATATGAAGCAATGTTTAGAATGTGGAGAAAAAATCGTTGGTCGCATCGATAAGAAATTCTGCAGCGATGGTTGCCGGAATGCGTATAACAATCGGGTGAATAAGGATAGTAAAAATTTAATTCGAAATACGAATAACAGACTTCGTAAGAACTACAGGATTTTAGAAACGTTCAATCCGGAGCAGAAGACAAAAACGTCCCGAGCTAAGTTAATAGAAGCAGGATTCGATTTTAATTATTTTACCAGTATTTATACCACCAAAACCGGCACGATATATTACTTTGTTTACGATCAGGGCTATCTGCCATTGGAAGGGGATTATTATGCCTTGGTTAAGCGTGAAAGTTAGTGTAAACAAAAAAGCTTCTGGAAAAATAAACCAAAAGCTTTAATGTTGGAAGTAATTTTGCTTATCTCTCTACTTCCAATTTTGTCCTTTTAACTGCATGGCAGCCTTTAAAATATCTTTCTGACTAATTTGTCCTACCAGTTTACCATTTTCAACAATTGGAAAACGGCGTCGTTTGGCTTGTAAAAATTTATTGGCAGCATCAAAAATATTCATGTTTCCATCTATGGTTTCCACATTTTTAACCATGTGGTTTTCGATGGTATTGTCTTGCATTGGCATATTGTAATAACGACTTTCACTAATTTGCTTGATGCAGTCTCCTTCAGATATAATCCCTACTAATTCATTATGTTCGTTAACTACTGGTCCGCCAGAAATCTTGTTATGTATTAAAGATTGCATAACACTTTCTATGGTTTGGTCGGGAGTAAACGTAATCAAATCTGTAGACATATAATCGCTCACTTTTAAAAGGGTTTCATCAACAGCGTGAGCCTGTTGCTTTCTTGCACCTTGAAAACTTTTTATTCCCATAATATTTAATTTAGTAGTTCTAAATATAGTTCTTTTTTTCAAGTAATCCTAAGAATGCGTTTTTTCGTTTTTAACAATTTTTATAAGTATTTATGGGGAGTTCAATTTGTAAAAGCAATTATTGATGGTTTTTTACTTGGTTAACTGTTAATTTTTTATAGTTTTAGCATCCTAAAAAAATAGAAACACATGAAGAGAGTATTAGTTATGGTTTTATTGACTTGTGGAATGACGATGGGTGCCCAAAGTAATTCTGACTTAATAAAACATTTTGAAGCCTACTACAAACAAATGCAAAAGCAAGGCGATGTTCAGGGAATTATTAACGGATTAACGCATTTAAACGTATTGTCGCCATTAGCTGACCGCGTGGATACGCTGGCTTATATTTACATGCGAGAAGGTCAGTACGTGCAGGCGCTTAATACGATTGGAATTGATAAAAAAATGGATGATTCTGATATGGCTCTTGAAGTTAAAGCCATTTCACTTAAAGCGGTAAAACGTCCGGAGTTAGCTCTTGGGTTTTTTCAGGAAATCTTTAAAAGAGATCCCAATCCACATTTGGCTTACGAGTTGGCAGAATTAAACCTGCAAACACAGCAAATCGAAGAAGCCGATAAAAATATTACCTATGGCTTGGCTAATGCGAAAGACGATATGAAAAAGGCGTTTTATGAAACACAACAGCCTTATGAGGTTTCGCTGAAATCGGCGTTTATGTATTTACAAGCCTTGTCCTTGTACAATAAAGACAGAAAAGCCAATATTGATGGTGCCGTAGATATTTTAGATGCAGCGTTTAAAGAATCGCCTAATTTTAACTTGATTCAAATTACCAAAAACGAGTTGTTAAGACAAAAGCAAATGCTTCAGGCACAAGCCGCGGAAGAGAAAAAATAATTTTAGTGTTAAAGTAAAAAAGGGTGTTTTCTTATTTTAGAAAACACCCTTTTTTTATTACCAGATTTTTACACGTTTACTAGGTTCTAAATATAAACTGTCAGTGTCTTTAATGTTGAATGCTTCATAAAAAGCGTCAATATTTAATAGTGGTTGTACGGCTCTGGTCATGCCAGGAGAGTGCGGATCGGTTTTAATTTGATTCTTTAAAGCGTCGTCTCGCATTTTAGTTCTCCAAACTGTTGCCCAGGACATGAAGAAACGTTGCTCGGCAGTAAAGCCATCAATGTCTTCCGGTCTTCCATTATCCTTAAAGCTTAATTGTAAGGCATCATAAGCAGCATTTACACCACCTAAGTCCCCAATGTTTTCACCAAGGGTAAACGGCCCGTTAATATTGGTTTCAGGTAACACCTGAATAGCGCTGTACTGGTCGGCTAAATCTTTTCCTAAGGCTTCAAATTGTTTTAAATCTTCATCAGTCCACCAGTTGTTCAGGTTTCCGTTTTTGTCGTAACGTGCCCCGGAATCGTCAAAACAGTGTGAAATTTCATGACCGATAACAGCACCAATGCCTCCATAGTTGACAGCATCATCTGCATGAAAATTAAAGAATGGCGGTTGTAAAATAGCGGCAGGGAATACAATTTCGTTAAACGACGGATTGAAATAGGCATTCACCGTTTGTGGCGACATACCCCAACGGCTTTTATCTACCGGCTGTCCTAAATCTTCTAAATTCTTTTTGTGACTCCAGGCGCTTACATTTTGCATGTTTTGAGAAAACGATCCGTTTTCATCCGTGGAATGGATTTCTAGATCAGAGTAGTCTTTCCATTTGTCTGGGTAAGCAATTTTGACGTTTAAAGCCAATAGTTTTTCTACGGCTTTTTCTTTAGTTTCTTCAGTCATCCAAGACGCATTTCTAATACGATTTTCAAATGCTTTAATCACATTAGCAATCATTTTCTCGGCACGAGCTTTCGCTTCGGCTGGGAAAACTTCGTCTACGTAAAGTTTGCCTAACGCTTCACCAACAGTACTGTTAACCGTTAATAAGGCTCTTTCTTCTAACGGACGCTGTTGTTTTGCACCACGTAATGTTTTGCCGTAAAACTCAAAGTTGGCGTTTTCTATTTCGGTACTTAAAGTTCCTGCAGATCGGTTAAATAAGGACCAGCGTAAATAGGCTTTCCAGTCGTCCACATTATTCTCTGCAAGAATGTTTTGTAGTGCTTCGGTGTATTTTAGCTCGCTTACAATAATGGTATCAATGCTTTTTACGCCAATACCTTTAAAATAGGTGTTCCAGTTAATGGCAGGAACCATATTTTGTAATTCGGCGATAGATTTTGGATTGTAGCGTTTACGGGCATCGCGGCGTTCAACTTTATCCATTTTAGGTTCAGCAAGACGTGTTTCGAAAGCTAAAATACGTTTCGCTTGAGCGCTAGCTTCCGCTTCTGTATCGCCTAAATATTGAAGCATTTTGGTAATATGTGCCACGTATTGTGCTCTTTTGTCTTTAGAATCAGTATCATCTTTTACATAGTAGTCGCGATCAGGAAGTCCTAAGCTACCTGAACCTAAATAAGCTGAGTTGATGTTGCTGTTTTTGGGGTTTGTTCCTACGAAAAAACCAAAGAAACCAATGCCGCCAGTAGGTTCTTTCTCGATTAAAAAGGCTTCAAGGTCATCAATATTTTGGATAGCCTCAATCTTTTTTAAATCGGCTTTAATCGGATTAATACCAAGTTTATTTCTGCTAATGGTATCGATGATGCTTTTGTAAAGGTCTATGGCTTTTTGCTGATCTGATCCCGGAAGGACTTCACTTTTTTTAATGTCTTTATTGTCAGACATAGCATGCTTTAGAATGGCAAGTGCGTCTTCATCGGTTTTTTTTCTTAGCTCATTAAAGCTACCCCATCGGGTTTGATCGTCTGGAATTTGAGTGGTTTCTAACCATTTACCATTAACGAATTTGAAGAAATCGTTCTGTGGTTTTACAGAAGGATCCATAAACTCTAGGTTAATACCCGGTGTTTGGGCGACTTGAGTGGTGTCGTTTTTAGCTTCATTTTTACATGATGAAATTGCTAAAACCAACGATAAGCCTAAGAATGGTCTTAGATTTAAGTTTGTTTTCATATACTGATTTGGTTAAATAATACGGCCCAAGTTACTATTGTTAGTCGTTAACAGGGTTTTGATTATGAAAATCTTAACAGAAAATGAGCGAACAAACGTGTTAAAATAAAAATTGGATTACGGACGTTCAAATACGTTCTTATCGGCTTCCATTTTTTTATTCATTTGAAGGTTTAAATTAGAAAAAGCCACAAGAAATTCTTTAAGGGTTGCCAGAAGTTCATCGCGATGTGTAGTTGATAAACCTGAAAAACTTTGCAGTTTGTAGAGTTTGGTTTCAAAAGCATTAATGCGTGCTTTAACGGCATCGGTATTTACTTTTTCAGGAATGTTTTTATTGAAATCTTTTAGGAGCGCCGTTATGGCCTCGTCGTTATCATTAAAAAAACTCAAATCGCCTTTTTTAACGTTGTTAACCACATCGTTTATTTGGGTGTATTCGTTCCAGCTAAGTATGGCTTCTTCGGTTTGACGGTCCAGTAGAAATTCGGTGTATTTAAGTTTGGAAATGTCACTTTCGGTAATTTCAGATGTATTTACAGAAGGATCAGTAGTTGCTTCCTGATTTTGCGATTGCTTACAGGCAATGATAAAAATGAAAACGCTTAAAAGACTTAAAAATTTAAAATGCATAGGTTTTAAATATAAATACAACGACAAAGATATAGGAATAGTTTAGTAATATTAAAAATACATGCTGATGAAATCGAAAATGTTTTCGGTCGAAAATGAAAAGTTTTCAATAAAATCTTAGTAAATTTAAATAATGTATATAAAACCCTGTCGAAATGAAACCTAAAATATTAATAATTGGTGCTTGCGGACAAATTGGTTCAGAATTAACATTTAAGCTGCGTGAAATGTACGGCAGCTCGAATGTGATTGCAAGCGATATTAGCTATAGTAATTTAGGGGTGGTTAATACCGGGATTTTCGAAGTGGTTGATGCGCGTAGCTATTCCAGTATTAAAATTTGTGTCGATAAATATCAGATTGATACCATTTATTTGATGGCGGCGATGTTAAGCGCTACTGGAGAAAAATACCCCATGAAGGCCTGGGATTTAAATATGGAATCGCTGTTTCATGTGTTGAATCTGGCGAAATCCAATGTGATTAAAAAAGTATTTTGGCCGTCGAGTATTGCGGTTTTCGGACCCACAACGCCTGTTGAAAGCACGCCGCAGTATACCATTATGGAGCCATCTACCGTTTATGGTATTACCAAGCAGGTCGGAGAGCGCTGGTGTGAGTATTATTTTAATAAATATGGCGTAGATGTAAGAAGTTTACGGTATCCGGGAATCATAAGCTGGAAAACGATGCCCGGTGGTGGTACTACCGATTATGCCGTTGAAATTTATCATAAGGCTGTAACCGACGGGGCTTATGAATGCTTTTTGTCTGAAAACACCAAATTGCCCATGATGTATATGAACGATGCCATTAAAGCTACGGTTGATATTATGGAAGCACCGGCTGAAGCGATAAAAGTAAGATCGTCTTATAACCTGGCCGCTATGAGCTTTACACCTAAAGAAGTTGCACAGACTATTCAGGAGATTTACCCCGATTTTAAAATGTCCTACAGTCCGGATTTCAGGCAGGCTATTGCCGATAGCTGGCCCAGAAGTATAGATGATACGAAAGCCAGAGCCGACTGGGGCTGGCATCATGAATTTGAACTTCAGGATATTACCAGGGAGATGTTATTTCAATTGGATAAAAAGTATCATAGTCCTCTGAAAAAATCGAATTAATTGTATCTTTGACTTTTCCCATATCTTAATTCAGTATTATGTTAGAGAATATTTGGTTTAACATAGAGTATGGTATAAACCACGTACTTGATATTAAAGCCTACGATCATGTTTTATTTCTTATCGTATTAACAGTTCCGTATTTATTTAAAGACTGGAAACGTGTGTTTTTACTGGTGTCTATGTTTACGTTAGGGCACACTTTGTCTTTAGTTTTAGCGACCTATGGTATGGTAAGTGTAAATGCTGCTATTGTCGAGTTTTTAATTCCTATAACCATTTTAATTGTTGCCTTGTTTAACGTGTTTACCTCGGGGAAAGGCGCTCAAAAAGAAAAAGTAGGCGTTTTGTTTTTGTCGACTTTATTTTTCGGGTTGATTCACGGCTTAGGCTTCGCCAGGGAATTTAAAATGCTTCTTGGTGAATCTGATAGTAAACTGGTATTGTTATTGGAATTCGCTTTAGGTATTGAAATTGCACAAATTATTATTGTGTTTATCGTGTTGTTTTTAGGGTATTTGGTACAAACCATTTTTCGTTTTTCTAAACGCGACTGGATTATGGTCATCTCGGCTATTGTGGTGGGCTTGGTGATTCCAATGATTTTAAATAGTGATTTTCTGTCATAACTTAGAAATCAAGCACTTTCATCCCAAATTATAGAAACTTTCGTAAAAGTTTAACGAACTAAGGTTGTAATTAAAATACGAACCAAGTATATTCGTTATATTATTTCGCGTGAAGGATCGAGGTAGCTGTTGGAGCTCTTTATTTTATGAAATAAAAGCGACTACCGAAATACTTGTATTCACGAGTTCATTAATTTAAAAGTTTTAAATACGAGTAAAACCTGATTGCCAAGAGGCAACACGCCAAAAACAAAATAGATTCATGCCGAAGATTAAACAGCTTAAGTACGATAAGGCGTATTTAAGAATTGCTAAAGAATGGGGGAAATTGTCTTACTGTAAACGCCGTCAGGTAGGCGCGCTTATTGTAAAGGATAGAATGATAATTTCCGATGGGTATAATGGTACGCCATCGGGTTTTGAAAATTTTTGTGAAGATGATGAAGGCTACACCAAATGGTATGTGTTGCATGCCGAAGCTAATGCGATTTTAAAAGTAGCTGCATCGACACAATCTTGTAAAGGAGCAACCTTGTATATTACTATGTCACCGTGTAAAGAATGTAGTAAATTAATACATCAGGCTGGTATTGTAAAGGTGGTGTATCAGGATGCTTATAAAGACGACTCCGGACTTAAATTCTTAGAGAAAGCAGGTATAGAACTCAAACAAATTGAAGATATAGACGCTTAATGTCCAGTAATAAAAAATACTTGCCCTTAATTTTAGGTGTCGCAATAGCGGCAGGGATTTTTATTGGTGGAAAGTTAAATTTTAGCGATTCGCCCGACCGTTTGTTTTCTACCAATAGCAAAAAGGATAAGTTAAACCGACTTATTGATTATATCGATTACGATTATGTTGATGACATTAATACAGATAGTATTGTTGATGTAACGGTAAACGGTATTCTGGAGAATCTCGATCCGCATTCCGTTTACATTCCAAAAGAAGATATGCAGCGCGTTGCCGAAAATATGAAAGGTGATTTTATTGGTATTGGCGTTAGTTTTTTTCCGGTTAGAGATAGTATTGCAGTAATTCGAACCATCGAAGGCGGGCCAAGTGAAAAGGCAGGCATAAAAGGAGGTGATCGTATTTTAATGGCAGATGGCGATACGCTTTACGGAGCTAATCTGAAGAGTGATGACTTGGTCGATAAACTCAAAGGGCCGGAAAATACCAAAGTGCGATTAAAAGTCTACAGAAGAAGTGAGTCTAAACTTTTGGACTTTACGGTGAAACGCTCGAGTATTCCTATTAAAAGTGTGGATGCGGCTTATATGCTCACAGACAAACTGGGGTACATAAAAATTAACCGGTTTGCAGAATCAACCTATAAAGAGTTCAAAAAGGGCTTAGATAAATTGTTAGCTCAGGGCGCTACCGAAATGGTATTAGATTTACGCGATAATCCGGGTGGTTTCCTTGGGGTAGCCGAGCAGATTGTAGATGAGTTTTTAGAGGATGAAAAACTAATTCTGTTTACGAAAAACAAACGTGGCCATATCGAAAAAAACTTCGCCACCAGTAAAGGCGATTTTGAAAAAGGGAAGCTCTTTGTTTTAATTAACGAAAATTCGGCATCAGCAAGTGAAATTGTGGCCGGCGCACTTCAGGATAACGATAAAGGAACTATTGTTGGTCGTCGTAGTTACGGTAAAGGTTTAGTGCAACGCGAAATGGATTTAGGCGATGGCAGTGCGGTGCGTTTAACCGTGTCACGTTATTACACCCCAACCGGACGTTCTATTCAGCGTTCATACGATAAAGGAAACGACGATTATTACCACGATTATTTTGAGCGCATAGAAAGTGGAGAGTTGTTTGATTCTGATAAAATTAAAGTGGCAGACTCACTTCGGTTCACAACGCCTAAAGGCAAAGTGGTTTATGGGGGTGGCGGCATTATTCCCGATGTATTTGTGCCTATAGATACGAGTTTACAAAATGAAACTTTAACCTTTTTACAACGCAGTGGCTTTATAAGCAACTTTGTGTTTGTGGAGTTGGATAAAGATCGAAATGCTTACAGTCATATTTCTCGTGATGACTTTATCAATAGTTTTATGGTAAGTGATGAAATGGTCTTTGATTTTCAGGATTACGTAAATGTGCGTACTAATACTAAAATCACTTTTGTAGCATACCACGATGAGGTAAAGCAATATATTAAAGCAGCGCTAGCCGATCAGTTATATGGTGATGGTGCTTTCGAACAGATTATCAATCAGAGTGATATTATGATTGATGAGGTGATTAAATTAAGTGAAACCAACGAGTAATTAGTTATCTATTTTATCGTGAACTTTCGCGTCTTTCCCGTCATTCCAAAGCGTTAAAATGTCGGTAGCCACATGTGCACCGCTGCCCGAACAAATAGCAAACTGACTGCGCCATCCGGCTAACGATCCGGCAACATATAGGTGCTCTTCAATGAAATGATTGGTATTTTTCAGCCAGATACGCTCTTTTTCAATGGGTGATCTGGGATGTGGTTCAACGAAGACTTCTAAACCTTTAATGTGCATTAAATTAGTGTAGCCTACGGCAACGACGACAAGTTTGGCGTCGTAACTGTTTTTGTTGGTGTTAACTATAAATCCGTTTTCAGTTTTTGTCAGTTCCAGAACTTTTTCACCTTGAATTTGGTTGACGTGAGGATATAATTCAGCGAGTTGCTGTTTGCCGCTTTCTAAAATAGATTTGCCTGTAGTTCCTGGGTTTAGCCCCAGTACATTATTGAATAAGGCTGTTTGCAGATGCGATGTTTTCTGGTGTGCAATAATACCAATCTGTTTGTCTTTAGCGTAAGCTTTGTCTTTAGCAGATCCTAAAACTAATGCGCAAGACAAGCCGGCTGCACCACCTCCAATAATTAAAGCATCAAACTTCATATTAACGACGTTCTTTTACTTTTTGTTCAATACGTTTAGATGTGTATAAAATAAGCATGATTAAAATGGCGCAAAGCGATGCTAAAATGGTAATTAAAGCAATGGTACTTTCGCCTTGTAATGGTGCGCTGAAGTCGATTTTTGTGACATTAAACGCCACAAGAGCTAAGGCTAAAACACTAATGATAATGGTTGCTATTTTCATTTTAAGAAGTTTTAAGTTAAATCAAATAAAGCCTTAATGTTATGAGCAAACAGTTTTACAGCTATCGCTAATAAAATAACTCCGAATACTTTACGGATGATGTTAATACCATTCTGACCTATAAGGCGCTCAATCTTTTTAGAAGTTTTGAGCACTACAAAAATAATAATAACATTTAAGAGTACGGCAACAATTATATTTTCAGTGCTAAACTCGGCACGTAGTGATAGTAATGTGGTTAAACTTCCTGGTCCGGCAATTAAGGGGAAGGCCAGTGGGAATACCGTTGCTGACATGGCACTATGTTCTTCTTCTTTATAAAGTGTGATGCCTAAAATCATTTCTAAAGCAATAAAGAATAAGATAAAAGAACCCGCAACCGCAAAAGAATTGACATCAATACCTACCAGGTTTAAAATACTTTTTCCTAAAAATAGGAACATAATTAAAATAACGCCGGCGATAATTGAGGCTTTACCACTTTGAATGTGTCCCATCTTTTTTCGTAAATCGATAATAATAGGAATGTTACCAATAATATCGATAACTGCAAAAAGAACCATAAAGGCTGTAAAAATTTCTTTAAAGTTAAACTGCATAACGTCGCATTTTTAATTTAGTAACAAATGTATAGCAATATGATAAATAACAATAGTGTTTTAAAGATAAAGTTTCGTTATTTTTGCAGCCGAAAAGCGGATTAGAAAAGTATGTTTCAATTAGGAAAAACCATTGTCTCTGAAGACATTATAGAAAAGGAATTTGTGTGTAATCTTTCAGCATGTAAAGGGGCGTGCTGCGTTGATGGTGATGCTGGAGCGCCATTGGATAAGGAAGAAGCGCAAATTTTAAAAGAGATTTATCCTAAGGTGAAACCGTATTTGCGTCAGGAAGGTATCGATGCTATTGAAGCACAGGGTACCTTTATTACTTCTGAAGACGATGGTGAATTAGAAACGCCTCTGATTAATGGTGCCGATTGCGCTTATGTAATTTACGACGACAAAGACGTAGCGCTTTGCGGTATTGAAGCTGCTTACCGAAATGGTGATGTAAACTGGAAAAAACCCGTATCCTGCGAATTGTACCCAATTCGTGTTCAGGATTACAGCGAATTCTCGGCTGTGAATTATCATAAATGGCAAATTTGCGACGACGCTTGTTCGTTAGGAAAGGAATTACAGGTGCCGGTTTACAAATTTGTTAAGAACGCTTTGATAAGAAAATTTGGAGAGGACTGGTATATGGAATTGGAGAAAATAGCTGAAGCTAAATAATCCTCTAAAACACCTTTAAAACAAAGGGTTTTACGCTCGTAAAACTTTTAATTTCTGTAAACTTTTTGGAAAAACAAAAAATGTAAATTATTGATTTTCAGTAATTAAACATTTTTTATTTGTAAACTTCTTATTGTCAGTAATTTTCATAATTGTTAAAAACTTTTAAACAATGTTTATAACTAAAGCTTTCATTTTTAACATCATTTTCCAATATTTGTTACTCCCAAATCGATTAAAAATTTTCGTTAAACTTTAAAATTTAAAATACTCAAAAACAATGTCTCAGGCTATCGAACCCATCCTCCAAGAAAATAAAGATCGTTTTGTAATATTCCCAATTCAGCATCATGATATCTGGGAGTGGTATAAAAAATCAGAAGCAAGTTTCTGGACCGCTGAGGAAATCGATTTACATCAGGATTTAACAGATTGGAAAGATAAGTTGACCGATGATGAGCGTTATTTTATAAAACACATCTTAGCATTCTTCGCCGCTAGTGATGGTATTGTAAACGAAAATTTAGCTGAAAACTTCGTAAATGAAGTGCAGTATAGTGAGGCGAAATTCTTCTACGGATTTCAAATCATGATGGAAAATATTCATAGTGAAACCTATTCTCTGTTAATTGATACTTACGTAAAAGACGAGAAAGAAAAAGATATTCTATTCAACGCTATTGAAAATTTCCCGGCGATTAAGAAAAAAGCAGACTGGGCTTTAAAATGGATTGAGTCTCCAAGTTTTGCCGAGCGTTTAATTGCGTTCGCAGCAGTAGAAGGGATTTTCTTCTCGGGAGCATTCTGTTCTATTTTCTGGTTAAAAAAACGTGGTTTAATGCCTGGTTTAACCTTCTCTAACGAGTTAATCTCAAGAGATGAAGGGGTGCACTGCGATTTTGCGGTACACTTACATAACAATCACTTGGTAAATCAGGTGCCTAAAGAGCGTATTAAAGATATTATTGTTAATGCTTTAGATATCGAGCGCGAGTTTATCACCGAGTCGTTACCGGTTAGTTTAATTGGTATGAACTCGAAATTAATGACACAGTACTTGGAATTTGTGACCGATAGATTGTTAGTCGAGTTAAACTGTGAGAAAGTGTATAACGTAGGCAATCCGTTTGACTTTATGGATATGATTTCGTTACAGGGAAAAACCAATTTCTTTGAAAAACGTGTGTCTGAATATCAAAAAGCCGGAGTTCTTAACAAAGAAGAAGATAAAGATAAGTTCTCTTTCGACGAAGATTTTTAATTAAAAGTCTTTTCGAAGAACCACTTATTATGCTATAAAAGTATCATCTCATGCCTTACAGGGCATGAGATTCAAACAAAATTTTATTTATCCAACTAAGTCATCTAAGTGTTAGTCAGATTATTGTGATTAATATTTGGAAATATCTAATTAACCCTTTTTCTGAAGCTGTAATCAGGAAAACCAAAACACGTGTAATACTATGTATGTAATCAAAAGAGACGGCAGAAAAGAACAGGTTATGTTCGACAAAATCACCGCTAGGGTGCGAAAATTATGTTACGGATTGAACGAGTTAGTAGATCCATTAAAAGTAACAATGCGAGTAATTGAAGGACTTTATGATGGTGTAACCACGAGCGAACTTGATAATTTAGCTGCTGAGATTGCTGCAACCATGACTACGGCACATCCAGATTATGCGCGTTTAGCAGCACGTATCTCTGTGTCTAACTTACATAAAAATACCAAAAAGACATTCAGTGAGGTCATGCACGATCTTTACACGTATATTAACCCGCGTACGGGGCAGGAAGCACCGCTTTTAGCTGACGATGTGTATAAGGTGATTATGGATAATAAAGACGTATTAGACTCTACCATAATTTATAACCGTGATTTTGGGTATGATTACTTCGGGTTTAAAACATTAGAGCGCTCTTATTTATTAAAGTTGAATGGAAAGATTGCCGAGCGTCCGCAACATATGTTAATGCGTGTGGCTGTTGGTATTCATTTAGACGATATCGACTCTGTAGTGGAAACGTATGAGTTAATGTCTAAGAAGTATTTTACTCACGCAACGCCGACCTTATTCAATTCAGGAACGCCAAAACCACAAATGTCGTCTTGTTTCCTTTTAACGATGAAAGATGACAGTATTGATGGTATTTACGATACACTAAAGCAAACCGCAAAAATATCACAATCTGCAGGAGGTATTGGTTTGGCTATTCACAATATCCGTGCAACAGGAAGCTATATTGCCGGAACCAACGGAACATCGAACGGAATTGTACCGATGTTAAAAGTATTTAACGACACAGCGCGTTATGTAGATCAGGGAGGTGGAAAACGTAAAGGAAGTTTTGCGATGTACATCGAGACCTGGCATGCCGATATTATGGATTTCTTAGATCTTAAGAAAAACCACGGTAAAGAAGAAATGCGTGCACGCGATTTATTTTACGCGATGTGGATTTCAGACTTGTTCATGAAGCGTGTGCAGGAAGACGGTCCTTGGACTTTAATGTGTCCAAACGAATGTCCTGGGTTAGACGAAGTTCACAGTGAAGCATTCGAGGAATTATATTTAAAATACGAAAGCGAAGGCAAAGGGCGTAAAACCATTAAAGCCCGTGAACTTTGGGAGAAAATTTTAGAATCTCAAATCGAAACCGGTACGCCTTACATGTTGTACAAAGATGCTGCAAACCGTAAATCGAATCAGCAGAATTTAGGAACGATTCGTTCATCTAACTTATGTACTGAAATTTTAGAATATACCTCTCCCGATGAAGTTGCGGTATGTAACTTAGCGTCAATTGCGTTACCAATGTTTGTGAAAAATGGCGAGTTCGATCATAAAGAATTATACCGTATTACAAAACGTGTAACGAAGAACTTAAACCGAGTAATCGACAGAAACTACTACCCTGTAATTGAAGCTGAAAACTCGAATATGCGTCACCGTCCTATTGGATTAGGTGTGCAGGGATTGGCTGATACGTTTATTAAATTACGTATGCCATTCACCAGCGATGAAGCAAAACAGCTTAACCAGGATATATTTGAAACGCTTTACTATGCAGCTGTAACAGCAAGTATGGAAGAAGCTAAAGTAGATGGGCCGTATCAAACTTATGAAGGCTCTCCTATTAGCAAAGGACAGTTTCAGCATAACCTTTGGAATATTAAAGATGAGGAGTTAAGCGGTAACTGGGATTGGGAAAAATTACGTGAACAGGTGTTAAAACATGGTGTGCGTAACTCACTTTTAGTAGCGCCAATGCCAACGGCTTCTACATCTCAGATTTTAGGAAATAACGAATGTTTTGAGCCATATACCTCTAATATTTATACACGTCGTGTGTTATCAGGTGAATTTATTGTAGTAAACAAGCATTTATTAGAAGACTTAGTTGAATTAGGACTTTGGAATGAAGGTTTAAAGCAAGAGATTATGCGTGCTAATGGTTCTGTACAAAATGTAGATGTGCCGCAGCATATTAAAGAGCTTTACAAGACGGTTTGGGAGTTAAGCATGAAGGATATCATTGATATGTCTCGTCAGAGAGGTTACTTTATCGATCAGTCACAATCCCTTAACTTATTTATGGAAGGTGCAACCATGGCGAAATTAACGTCTATGCACTTTTACGCCTGGAAAAGCGGCTTAAAAACAGGAATGTATTACTTGCGTACCAAGAGTGCGGTTGATGCAATTAAATTTACCTTACAAACGAGTAAAAAAGAAGAGCCGGTTGCTCAGGCTGTAGAGCTTAGTGAGGTGAATATTCAAGCGCAGCAGGAAAAGCAAAACATTGCCGCAAAAAACGCTGCTAAATTTTCGAAGCAAACTCAGGCTGAAGTTGATGTGCAGCCTTTAACCCCTGAAGAAATGAAAGCCCTGATTGCACAAGCTAAAGCCGGACAAGGCGACGACGATTGTGTGATGTGTGGCTCATAATGATAAGCATTCTATTGACGCTTTATAATGGGCTGAGAATGATTTTTTAATTAAGTGTTATATTATGAAAAAGCACCTCGAAAGAGGTGCTTTTTTAGTTTATTTAAAGCCAAAACTATTTGTATTGGCATAAGTATGCGGTTTGCGTACTTACCTTCACTAAAAAGCTCTTATGGGCTTCTATTTGGTAAGCTTCACCGGCTTTATAAGTAACCCATTCTGGTGCGTCTGGTAATTTTACGGTCATTTGCCCTTCTATCACGGTCATGGTTTCGTGTAACGAGGTTGAGAATTCGTATTCGCCTGGTTCCATAACGCCTAAAGTCGATTTTCCGGTCGCCGAAGTGTAGCCTAAAGATTTGACATTGTCGTCAAAATAACTGTTTTCTGAAATCATAATTGGTTGTTTTTTACAAATGTATATAAAAATGATAGGAATTACGATGTATTCTTGCGTAGGCAGTCATAAAAAAAAGCCTGCGATATTCTCACAGGCTTTTTTTTATAAAGTAAGGTTTATTTAAGCTTTTGTTTCTTCAGCTTTAAGAGTCGCAGGTCGAACAGATCCGTCGTGTGCCTGATCGTATTCTTCAAGAAGATTCATTGTAGCATTTAATAAATCTTTTGTTTCTAATAATAAACTGAAGTATAAGGTTGTGTTTTTCGGACTCGACTCTTCAGTGCGCGTACGTTCAACCTGTTTTTGAATTTTGTTAGTCACTAAAGAAGTGATTTCAGCTTTTCTTCCTAAAATCACAGAGATTTGCTCGAAAGATTGCGTGTTGAATGCATTCTGTACGTTTGTAAATAACCTTTCGAAACGCTCATCAACTTCCTTAAGCTCTTTTATCTGATTGAATTTTAGTTTTTTATGGTTGTTGTTAATGTGCTTATGACTCACTTTAGAGATGTATTCTAAAGACTGAACCATATCTTGTAAATACCCTAAAACGTGAATGTAGAAGTTACTTGCACCAACACTGGATTCATCTAAATTTTTAATGAAATAGAAGATGTTATCTCGCAATTCATCAACTTCATTTGATAGTTTTATAATCTGAGTTTTGTTTTTCTTTAATAGCGTTAAATCTTGTTTTGCTAAACCGTTAATCGCGTTGGTATAAATTTTGTTTCCACGTTTTACAACATTTGCGATGTTTTTAGAACTTTCGTGAATAACACCCTGAATAGAACTATTCTCGGAATGCGTTAAACTATCTTCAGCTTTAATTTCAGAAGCCGTTTTTCTGTGTGCAATATAGTTTCTCGCTAATAAAACAATAGCAAGTAATAATAAAACCGGTACCATTACAGATACATTCCAGTTGATTAAGTAGGCGATTAAACCAGCAGCGATAAAGGCAATAAATGCAGTAAAGAACCAACCACCAATAACGTTTAAAACCCCGGCAACACGGTATACAGCACTTTCGCTACCCCAGGCTCTGTCGGCTAAAGACGAACCCATAGCCACCATAAAGGTTACGTAAGTTGTAGAAAGCGGTAATTTCATAGAAGTCGCTAAGGAGATTAACGCCGCAGCAACAGTTAAGTTAATAGCCGCTCTAACCATATCGAAAGCAGGTAATTCGTGCGCTTTCTTTTTAGATACTGAAATTACTGGTTTTTCAAATTGCTTTTCGATTTTCTCCTGCCAAGATCCAGGTAAAATAAAAGAGGTCATTTGCGACATAGCAATAGCCGATCTTACAAAACCACGAGACAAGAAGTTGGGTTGGAAACGCTCTTTACCTTCACCTTCTCTGGATAGGTTAATCTCTGTTTCAGTCACTTTTTTAGCTTTCGATGAGAGCCACAAAGTAGCCACCATAACTAATCCTGAAATGACCAACATAATGGTTGGCGTAGGTACTTTTTCTGCTAATACACCCATACTAAAGGCATCGGCAGCAACACCAGAATTTACCCAGGCGTTATAAGATTGATAACCAGCAATAGGCACACCAATAAAGTTAACTAAGTCGTTACCGGCAAAGGCTAATGCTAAAGCAAAGGTTCCTACAGCAATAATAACTTTGTATATGTTAGCCTTTAAAAATGTCATTAAGGCGAATGAAATTAAACTCCATAACACAAAACTTAAAGACACAATTAGTAATACTTTTTCTTCTAAGAATTTGCTGAGTTTCATGCCGCCAAGCATGTCTAACTCCTGACTGGCAAAAGCCGTTCCTTTAATTCCCTTTAAGAAAATAAAGTACGTGATTGAAGCTAAAGCTAAACCACCAAAAACAGCACCAACCCATTTTGCTTTATTTAAAAAGTTGTAGGATAATAACAAACGTGTTACCCATTGCACAATAGCACCCACCGAGAAGGCAACCACTACCGAGAGCAGAATACCAAAAATAATGGACGTGGCTTTAGAGGTATTGATGTAATTTACAACATCGGCAAAGTTTCCGTTTTGGTGAGCAATTTTAATAAGTGCCATAGCTACAGAAGCTCCAAGTAATTCGAATACAATGGAAACCGTCGTAGATGTAGGCATACCAACGGTATTAAAAAAGTCTAAAAGGAGAA
Organism: Aestuariibaculum suncheonense; assembly: GCF_014596935.1. Lineage (GTDB taxonomy): Bacteria > Bacteroidota > Bacteroidia > Flavobacteriales > Flavobacteriaceae > Aestuariibaculum > Aestuariibaculum suncheonense. Next base: position 91,281 of record NZ_JACVXC010000006.1, read on the forward strand.
TATCCGTAATCATTACGGCCATGAAAATGATCATAATTTCATTGAACATGAACTCGTGCGGATTGAAAATTCCTTTACGGGCGACCTCCATCATACCACTTGAGAAAATGGCCCCAACAGCAATACCAATACTGGCGACAATCATTATCGTTTTAAACGAAATGGCTTTCGATCCAATAGCGGAATTTAAGAAGTTTACCGCGTCGTTACTTACCCCAACAACCAAATCGGCAATTGCCAAGATGCCCAGGGCAATAATCATAAATAAATAAATATTTTCCATTTTTTAAATTCGAAATAGTTTGCAAATATCTTTAGTGTTTCTAAATATTATGTTAATATAATGTTAAGTTTAAAAATGGATATCGCACTGAAGCCTGTACATAATTTGACCATTGTTGGTCGGAACATCTAAATAACTAATATCAGTTTGAACCTTTAATTTGTGACCAGATATAAATTTTGATAAACCTAATGTATACTGTGTTTCGGGATCTTTACCGGTAACATTTTTGTCTAATTCAATATGGGTATATCTACCAGTAACTTCCCAGTTATTTTTAAATAAATACCCTGCCATAAGATTGATACCTTTACCTACCTGTACCTCCTGACCTGTCAAGGTCCCGTCAGCATTTTTAGCAATCGGATCGTCTGCTGTTCTATCTGAATATTCACCCATAAATGAGATGCCTTTGTATTTAAACATGGCGTCTATAAAGATAGTGGAAATATTTGTTTCATAAAGGCCTTCAGCAGTTTCCATATAAGATCCTAGGTTTCCACGCTCTCTAACCGCATTATTGTTGAAATTGTAGGTGGTACCTATGGCCAATTTAGGCGTTTTTTCGCGTTTCAAATCAGATCCGGTATAGTCTCCTTTGCTCTCAAAACTTCCGAAAGGGTATAATTCCACACGACCAGTATATTGATGTCCGCCTTGGTTACCAGTAGTTACATTTCTACCCTCACCTTGAGAAATCGATAGTACTTCTTTTACAATAAATTTTTCTGAAAGGTTGAAGTGGTGTCTTAACTGAAGTCCCATATCGCGGTCGATGTTAAAACGACTGTTTAATAACGAACGGTCTACCAATTGTAAATCTCCTGAAGAAATAACACGTTCGCGGTTACCCGGTAGTTTGGTTTGTCCGGCCCATAATACAAAGTTTCCTGCAAAGTTCCATTTTAAAACAGCATCCATAATGTATCTTGGAGAATTACTGGTATATGCTGATACACCAGACATATCGCGGTTAGATAATCCCAACTCAACTTTATACTGAAGTTTTGGAGAAAAGGCAAAACCATCAAATTTTAGACGTGAACGTCTAACTAACATATTGCTTTCTGAAGATTCACCATCTTGCCATGTAGAAGTACCTAAAAGCTGCATTCTGAATCCAACTTTCATGGTCCAAGAACTGTCTTTTCCAACTAGATTAAAAAGTCCTTTTCCAAACTTTGGGGCATTTGCTTCCTGTGCATAAATCATACTTGTAGCCAATACAAATACGGCTACGAGGCTCCATCTAAATTTCATAATTTTATTCTTAGTTTTTGTCGCCGCAAAGAACTTATATTAAAATGAGTTGTATGTTTCCTTAATGTTAAATGTACGTAAAATAAAAGAGACTACCTCGGCCAAAGGTAGTCTCAATAGAAATCATAATAATGTAGTCGACAAAAACTAATAGATTATATGAAATACTAAATGTTGTCTTAAGACTTAGCCAAATATCAGCGATTTAAATCATTTAAATGTAACCCTAATATTAAGTAATTATTAATTCGTTAATGTTAAATTTTAACATGTAAACTGTTGTAAATGAGTAGTTGTGGTGGCTAGTGTTAAATTAATGTTATCCCAACATTGATTAAATGTTACGAAATGTGTATATTTACTGTATAAATGTTAAATACCCCATGATTATGAAGAAGTTTATTTTATCTCTAGCCTTTTTAGTAACTGTGGTTTCTTTTGGTCAACAAAAAAGAGACCTAAAGTTTAATAAAGACACTAACTTAATTGAGGTAACTTACTATCATGACAATGGAGTGGTAAGCCAGACAGGCTTTTACACTGCAGATGGTAAATTACAAGGTGAGTGGTTAAGCTTTAATGAAGAAGGCAAGAAAACGGTTTCTGGTAATTATGATAATGGGAAAAAAGTCGGCAAATGGTTTTACTATACTGGTGAAACTGTAAAAGAAGTAGATTACAAGGCTAATCAAATAGCAAGTTTAAAAGAAACCAATGTTAAAAACGATAAGGGTCTTTAAAACGTAAATACTAAAACATAAAAAAAGCATCTCGATCGAGATGCTTTTTTTATGTTTTAAGGATTTGTTTTGCTTATAATTTGACAACTACAAAGCTTTGGTTAGCCCAAGAGAAAACTGATAAGTCTGCTCCAATACCAGTTTTAGTAGAGATTGTGTTATCAGCAGTAACCGTAATTCCATCAGTAATTTCAGTGACTGTACCATCGATGTCACCACCAACTTTATCCGTACCTACGTTTCCTTGTGAAACAGCATTTGTGATTGTTACAGTACCATTACCTTTGTCATCGTTAGTATCTATTCTGTTTCCAAAAGAAGCTGTACCATAAGCAGCAAATAAGATGTTGTCTATAGTTGCAACTGTACCACGTCTAATTTCAGCACCCCCTTTTAATTGAACGTCTGGATTAAGGTTAAGAATGGTAACATTTTTTAAAGTAGGTGTAGAAATTGGAGCAGCAGTAGGGTCTGAACTATTACTGTCACCTTCAATGCCTCTTGGATCTTCACTAGCAGCATCGAACCCATCGTTACGAACACCAAAAGCATTGTTTATTGTTCCAGTGTATCCGTCAGTCCAGTCGAACATATCATCAGCAATGTTAGCGCAGTAAACATTAGTTACATTTACAGTACCTCCGAAGAACTCAATACCATCATCGTTACCATTGTTTACGATAATATTGTTAACTACTGTTCCACTACCAACACCAAAGAAAGAAATGCCGTTAAATTCTTGCTCACCATTAATTTTAGCACCGGTATACTCAGCAATTACATAACTTAATTCACCAGAGTTATCAGTATCTTCAGTCCCTCCGTATAATAATCCAGCAACTTCAGATTCTACATCAGTACCCTTGTTAGTTTTGGCTTTACCAGCTAATACAAGACCACCCCAATCTCCTGCTTTAGGAGAAGCAGCATCAGAAGTAAATTTTATAGGTAGTGAAGCAGTTCCTTTTGCGATAAGTTTAGCACCTCTTTCAACAGCTAAGAATACATCAGTTCTTCCGCTTTTCGCTTTAATTACCGTTCCTGGCTCAATAGTTAAAGTAGCTCCAGACTTTACAGTTAAAGAACTTGTTAGAGTATAATCAACAGATGCTAATAAAGTAGCATCTTCAGAAATTTCACCTTTTAATTCATTGTCTGTGATAGCACCACCTCCGTTACCTGGATCGATAGTTCTGTTATCGTCATCACTTGAACAAGAGAAAATTGAGGCAGCTACTGCAACGATTAATAAGTTTTTTAAGTTTTTCATTTTGTTTTCTATTTTATTAGTTTCCTAGTTTTATTGTTCTGCAAATAAAAGACCCAGGTTTAAATATAGTTTGAAGCTAACATTAGTATTAGGTTAAGAAATTAGACTAATGTTAAGTTAATGTTTACTATTGTTTTAAGTCTTTTTGTCTTAATAAAAATCCCTCTATTATTTTGTGATATTAGAGGGGTTAATAATTGAATTTTCTTTCAAGATTATAATTCGTAAGCGATTCCTACAGAGAAAGAAGTTCCTCTTTTGTATGAATTCATGGTTAGCTTTTCCGGGATATCTCTGTATCTATCAAAACTTGGGTTTAAAATGTTTTTAACATTGAATTTCATTCCTAAGTTTTTGTTGAATTTGTGACTGAAAACGAAGTCTAATAATGGCACGCCTTTTTCAACGATGTTTTCTTTAAAGTTTGTTCCGATACTATAAACTTTATCACTTTGGTAGTTGAAAACTAAAGTAGATATTGTTTCTTTTTCATTAACATTAAATCTGTACGAAATATCAGCATTAACTGTTAATGGCGCAGCACCTTCTAATTCTGAGCTACCTCCGGTATAGTTAAATAATGTATTGTTAGTATTGAATTCAAGTTTAGTTTTCATTAAAGTAGCATTACCGCCTAATGTAAGATTCTGAGACTTGTCATCATCAGATTCAACGGTAAATAAATCTACTTTACCTTCTAATTCTAAACCAAATACAGTAGCGTCTCCAGAGTTATCGAATGTGAAAGATCTTTCAATAGCAGAGTTTCTTTCTAATCGGTTAATTGAATTCTGGATTAACTTACCAAATATACCAATAGAGATTAACTCACTTTTGTTTGGGAACATTTCAAATTTAAGTTCTCCATTGTAGTTGTCTGATGGATTTAATAATGGGTTACCACTTTCTTGATAGTTAATTCCTTCGTAAGTAAACGGTGCAATTTCTTTAAACTGTGGGTAGGTATAAGTCATACTTCCTGAAGCTCTTAAATTAATCTTATCGTTTAATTGATATTTTAAGTTAAGCGTAGGTAAAACATACTGTTTATCTAACGCAATTTGACTGTTGCTAGAGAATCCTGGGAAACTAATGTTTGTATCCCATTCTACATCCATTTTAATATCTTCAGCACGTAAACCAACATTAGCAGTGAATTTGTCACTAAAGTTGTAAACAGCATCGATAAAAGCAGCATGAATAGTTTTCTTAGCATCGTATAACTGCGGTAAATATGTTTCAGCATCGTCACTGTTTCTACCACGAGAGGTTTCTACGCCAAACACACCATTAGCTAAATTGGTTTGGTTGAAAGTAGCATCTAAGTTATTTACATCAACAAATGTTGTTCTTGGATTGGTGAAGTTATGGTCAAAATAAATACCATCAAATTTTCTGTCAGTAATACTTCCGTTGTATCCTAAAGTAACTTTTCCTTTATTTTCGTAACGTTCACCTAAATATTTAACAGCATTTAAGTTGCCTGCGATACTGTTTTCAAAAAGGTTTCCGTAAAATCTACTATTATCTCTTACTGCATTTTGTGAAATTCTAGTAGTATTGGCATCATTATCAATAATGAAAGTATTCTTTCTTCTGTCTGGTTCATCATTATAAATAGCATTGTAACTTACAGCTGCATTAACATCAAATGATTCTCCAAATTTATGTTCAGACATTAATTGGTTAACAAATAGTTTGTTTTGTACTTCAGTTTGTAATACAAGATTAACCAATCTATTATCATCATCAGGTCTTCCTATATCAGGTGTTGTACCTAAGTAATCTTCAATCTTTTGAGAATTTGAGTGTACGAATAAGTGGTTGTAGCTTAAATTGTGGTTATTGTTAATCTTATAAGATACATTACCCATTAACATTTTTGACGCACTGTAGCTGTACGTTTTTGTATCAAAAATAGAACCTACGTTAAGAGTGCCATCATCATAAATATCAACAATTGCATCAGAAGTACCATCTTGGTAAGCATATTTGTTGTCAAAAGATCCTACTAAAAAGAAGCTAAGGTTACTTTGGTCTGATAAGGTGATTTTTCTACCATAGTTGATTGATAATCCCATATTAGGATTAGCCGTTCCTGTATTTGGAGTAAAGCTGTTATCGAAGCTGTAGGTATTAAGGTTTCTTACTTTATGGTGAGTATTTGAGTTTACACCAAACCAGTTTGCACCATCGATAGTTTTAAAATCTTTAAATGTAGTTTGTGTATTAGCTCCGGAAGAAAGACTCACCTTAAATAAAGACTTTTCGTTTGTTACTTTACTAACAATATCAACACTTGCTCCGGCAACATCTGAAGACATATATGAAGAAAATGCTTTACCAATACCAACACTTTCAATAATATCTGAACTAAATAAAGATAAATCAATATTTTTATTTCTAGGATCATTCGAAGGTAATGATAAGCCATTAAGTGTTGTAGAATTGTATCTGTCTCCTAAACCTCTCACATAGATTTTACTTGAACCTTCTTGTTTGTTAACACCAGTAACTTTTAAAGTGGCATCGGCAGCATCAGAAACAGCTTTTTTACTTAACTCCTGAGCACCAATAGCTGTTTTAATTTCTACAGCTTTCTTTTGCTCCAATAATAAAGCCGTTTCACTTTCACGTTTGGTTGTTGTGGTAATAACCACTTCGTCTAAAGAGGCCGCACTGGCACCCATAGGTACGTTTACTTCGGTGACTTTACCAGCTGTAACAGTTACAGCAATTTCTTGAGTTTCGTAACCCACGAAACTAAATATTAAAGTGTAGTTACCCGCCTGTAATCCTTCAAGACTATATAGTCCGTCAAAATCTGAAGTTGTACCCGTTGTGGTCCCTTTAATTAATACGTTAGCAAAAGCTAATGGTTCGTTATTATATTCTTTGTCAGTAAGTTTACCAACCACAGACCCTGTGGTTTGGGCGTATGAAATTGCTCCTACTAAAAGCATGAGCAACACAGTCATTTTTTTCATGAATATTAGTTTTTATCTAGGTGCAAATAACGTGACGTTATATGAACGCAGCGTTATCTGGAGGTTAAACAATAGTGATAAAAGCGTTATGTTAATGTTATGAGATTAGAGGTTTCTAAACATTAATTTAACATTGAAAACTTGCTTATAATTGTGAGTTTTATTCAGTAATCCATTAGAAAAGCACAAAGCCAATAACAACGGTTATTGGCTTTGCAGACTACTCGAAATATATTAATCCCTAATATATTTATATGGTGTGAATTATCCTTTAGGAAGGGCTTTGTCTCCTTTATCGGCAGTAGCGGTTAACAACGCTAAGTCGTCTAGAGAGATTGTGCTTGCGGCTAAAGTTAATTTTAATTCAGTAGGTTCAAAAGCATCGACATGAACGTTAATCTCTTTGGTTTCATAACCAATAAAACTGCAAACCAAAGTATAATCTCCGGCTTCTAAGTTTTCAATAACGAATAAACCGGTTTGGTCGGTGTCTACTTTTGTTTCAGTACCTTTTATAGCTACGTTAGCTAAAACCAAAGGCGCATTATTGACTTCAGCATCCATAATTTTTCCAACAACAAGGCCAGTGTTCTGACTAAAAGACATTGCTGAAATTAACATTGCGGCTACAAAAAATAAACGTTTCATTGATGTATGATTTTTAATAGACTGCAAATTAAAAGTTTAAAAACCATCAGTGTGTTATGTAAATATTAAACAATTTTTACGTAATGTTATCTTAACGTTAATAAAGGTAAGGGGGCAGGTGTTGTAACTTTCAATAAAGCTTTATACATATTGGTGAATTTAATTATCTTGCCATGCATTAACGATTTACTATGAACTGGGAACAACTATTATCTTTAAAGCGTTTTGGTGATACGAACAAACGATTAAGAAAGGAACAGGATGAAACGCGTTTAGGCTTCGAAGTCGATTACGATCGTATTATATTTTCTTCGGAATTCAGAAGCTTACAAGATAAAACACAGGTGATTCCCTTATCGGAAACCGATTTTGTACATACCCGTTTAACGCACAGTTTAGAGGTAAGTGTAGTTGGGCGTTCTTTGGGAAGACTCGTAGGGAAAAAGTTATTGGAAAAACATCCGCATTTGCAAAATGTTCATGGGTATCAGGCGAATGATTTCGGAGCTATCGTGGCCGCAGCGGCCTTGGCACACGATATCGGAAATCCGCCTTTCGGACATTCCGGAGAGAAAGCTATTGGTGAATTCTTTAAAACAGGGGAGGGCTTACAATACAAAGACGGGTTAACTGCTAAAGAATATCAGGATTTATGTGATTTTGAAGGGAATGCGAACGGGTTTAAAATCTTAACGGAAGATCGTGCCGGTCGTGTGGGCGGACTCCGATTAAGTTACGCCACGCTTGGGGCGTTTACCAAATACCCTAAAGAGTCCTTACCTAAAAAGCCAACGGCACATATTGCTGATAAGAAATACGGATTTTTCCAAAGTGAAAAGGAAGCATACATTGATATTGCGGAAGAACTCGGATTAATTAAACGTAGTGAAGATAGCGTGAGTTATGCGCGTCACCCCTTAACATTCTTGGTTGAAGCAGCCGATGATATCTGTTATACCATTATCGATTTTGAAGACGGTATTAACCTTGGCCTTATTCAGGAAGAGTATGCTTTAGAGTATTTGTCAAAAATTATTCGTCATACCATCCGACCTGAAAATTATTATGCCTTGTCCACTAAAGAAGATCGTATCGGGTATTTAAGGGCTCTCGCCATTGGGTCGCTAATTAATGAAGCCGTCGATATTTTTATGGAACACGAGGACGCTATTTTAAATGGCGATTTCGATTGCGCGTTGTTGGACAAGAGTAAGTATGAAGCACAAATTAACGACATCATTAAAATCAGTATCGAAAAAATCTACCAGTCAATCGAAGTTATCGATAAGGAAATTGCGGGTTACGGAGTCATCAATACCTTGTTGGAAACCTACACAGCAGCGGTAAATAACAGTTTTAATGGTACGGCTTCCAACTACGATAAACTCATTTTAAAAGGCTTGCCAAAAAATATTAAAACCGATAGCCCGAGTTTGTATGCGCGTCTGTCGAGTGTGTGTTACTACGTGTCGCTCTTATCCGACAGTAAAGCGATTTTAGACTATAAAAAGATAAAAGGGATTAGTTTTTAAAGTATGCGGCTTCGTATGTTACTTAATATATGATATCAACTGTCTTATGGGCTAAGACGAGATTCGTTAGTAGATTTAGACGATAGAATACTTATAGTGTTTTCAGAACGATTAGAGTCTGTATCTTGAAAGAATTAAGGCTTATGAAAAGCCAGGTCATCGACTTCAATAGCATTAAAAGGTAAAGGCAGATTTCCCCCAGGGGTTTTATATGGTTCCGACATTTATTCAGAGAGGTTTGTAAAAGTATTTGTTGTCAAAGGACTTGGTTAAATGCGTATTCATACATTAAGCATTGACCAAAAAAAGAACTTACTTATCAGGCAAAAAGTACATTGCCTGTATAGCTATTTTGTGACGAGTCATAAATAGGGTTCACCCATATATAAGGTATAGATAAAGTATGGATATAGTATGGATGAGGTATAGGTATAATGATTTTGAGTTACAAAATACATTAATTTTAAAATAGCTAAAATAGTGAGTTACTTATAAAAGATTTATAAATACCTCTGTAATACGGTTGCAGTGTAAAGAGATAAAAAAGGAATTACAGTTATAAAATGCAACTTTTGACATAGATTCATTTTTGTAGCGTTTTTTGTATATTTACTATCCGATTTTAAATTTCTAAAACCTGCTAAATATGTCATTCTACAACAAATTAAAGTGGATACTTGGAATTCTAATGATTTTTGTCTTAATCATAGCTACAAATTTAATAGACAAAAACAATTTTATTCAGGTTCGTGATTCAGTCGTTGCCATCTACGAAGACAGATTAATAGCAAAGGATTTAATTTTTGAAATGTTAAAGTCCGTTCAGCAAAAGGAGATAGCAGTATCATTGTCTGATACTACTTTTTTTGAAAATCAAAATGCTGAGGTAAACGGTGGTTTAAAAATATTAGTTTCCAGATTCGAACAAACAAAATTAACATCAGAAGAATCAAACGTATTCAAGGATTTAAAAGAAAATCTGCAGGAGTTACTGGATGCCGAACGTCAGTTTTCAAATTCTGATTATATAGATAATACTCAGGTTTTAAAGCATATTGATGGATTAAAAGCTAATCTTAACGATTTATCTGAAATTCAGCTAAAAGAAGGAAGTCGTCAAATGTCAATCAGTAAGCGAGCTCTTGATACTGTAGAATTATTTACCCGAATTGAAATTTAGATACTGGTTTTCCTGGCAATTGTTGCCCAAATAATCATAATATATAATCCCAAGGAAGAATCATAGTATTTTGTATGTTTTTAGAAAGAGGTAAGTAAGGCTTGTATATAAACTGTAAAGTTTATAGCTGTGTATTGAGGTAAGTGGTTAAGCTGTCAGCATCTAAACCGATTTGCTGTTGTAGTTCAGCAACGCTGCCATGGTCAATAACCAGATCTGGTATGCCTAAAATTGTAATATTATTTTTGTAATGATGTACGGCTGCAAATTCTAAAACAGCAGAGCCGAAACCACCTTTTACAGAGTTGTCTTCAATGGTAATTAGAGCATCATATGTTTTGAAGATGCTATGAAGCAGGTGCTCATCTAAAGGTTTCACAAAGCGTAAGTCGTAATGTGCGATAGCTTCAGGTTTGTTACAATTCTGTATGGCTTCGGAAACGTTTTTAGCTATCGTACCAATACTTAAAACGGCTATGTTGTCGCCACCTTTCAGAATAGTACCGGTTCCAATTTCAATGGCTTCAAAAGGTTGTTTCCAGTCGGTTGTTATACCGCGTCCGCGCGGATAACGAATGGCGATAGGGTGAGGTAAGCCTAACTGGGTGGTGTACATGATGTTGCGGAGTTCTATTTCATTACGCGGTGCAAAAATAATCAGGTTGGGTATGCAACGTAAGTATGAAAGGTCGTAAACTCCGTGATGTGTTGCGCCATCTTCACCAACCAATCCGGCACGGTCTAAACAAAAAATCACCGGTAGGTTTTGTATGGCCACATCATGAATAATCTGGTCGTAAGCGCGCTGTAAAAATGTGGAATAGATATTACAAAACGGAATCAACCCCTGAGTGGCCATACCGGCTGCAAGGGTTACGGCGTGTTGTTCGGCAATACCTACATCAAAGGCGCGATCCGGAAGTTCATCCATCATGTATTTTAAGGAACTTCCCGTAGGCATAGCTGGTGTAATACCTACAATGGCTTTGTTTTTTTGGGCTAACTCTACAATGGTGTGCCCAAAAACATCCTGATATTTTGGAATGTTAGATACCGATTTAGGAATAAGTTCTCCGGTCTCCGAATTGAACTTTCCTGGAGCATGGTATTTCACTTGATCTTCTTCTGCCTGACGTAAACCTTTACCCTTAGTGGAAATCACGTGTAAAAACTTTGGGCCTTTAACGGTTTTTAAACGTTCCAATTCTGAAATTATAGCATCTAAATCATGGCCATCAATCGGTCCAGAGTAATCGAAATTTAAAGCTTCAAAAATATTATCCTGTTTTTGAGTGCCTTTTTTAACGTTGGTTAAATATAGCTTTAAAGCACCAACACTTGGGTCTATACCAATGGCGTTATCGTTTAAAATAACTAACAGGTTGGCATCGGTTACTCCTGCATGGTTTAAGCCTTCAAACGCCATACCGCTGGCGATGGAAGCGTCTCCTATAACAGCAATATGTTGCTTTTCGGTTTCCCCTTTTAATTTTGAGGCGATGGCCATACCTAAAGCTGCTGAAATGGAGGTTGAGGAATGCCCGACACCAAAGGCATCATAAGCACTTTCGTCGCGTTTAGGAAATCCGCAAATACCATCTAGCTGGCGGTTGGTATGAAAAACGTTTCTCCGTCCAGTTAATATTTTATGACCGTAAGCTTGATGGCCAACATCCCAAATCAACTGATCTTCTGGGGTGTTAAACACATAATGTAGTGCGATGGTTAATTCTACTACACCTAAACTGGCGCCTAAATGCCCTTCTTTAGTAGCTACAATGTTTATTATAAATTCACGTAGTTCCTGAGCAAGTTGTGGTAATTGCTCAGGTTTTAAAAGACGTAAGTCTTCAGGCGAAGTAATGCTATGTAATAAGGTGTTTTGCACGAGGCAAAAGTACAGATTTTATTCTTCTCCGGCTTTGAAAAATATAGGGAGATTCTGTGTGATCTCGACGGGTTTATTTCTTTGTGTAGCTGGAATAAAATCAGGTAACAGTTTAAGAACTCGTATGGCTTCTTTTTCTAATGCAGGGTGAGGTGCTCTAACTTGTATATCGACAACCTTACCTTCTTTATTTATTTTAAACCGCGTATATATACGTTGAATACCCTTTAGGTTTTGGTGTACATCTGTATTAAAATTTTCGGTTATAATTTGAGAAAAATGTTCTGAAAAGTATGCTTTTTTATCATAATCCTTCAGGTTTTTGGGAGTTTCTTTAAATTGTGGTGGTGTTTCTGATATCATGCCAAAAACTATAGGGTCTTCTTCAGTTGTTTTTTCCACGGGTTCCAAGTCACCCATGATTTCCAATTCACCGTCAACCATAATTTCAGGAATAGTACCACTTATAATCTCTCCTAGGGTTTCAATAGCAACGATATCGGTTGGAGATGGTGATGGTGTTTGTATGGTTTTTGTATAAGTATGATTTGTTGTTGAGCTTTTTTGAATTAATTCATTTATAAATTTTGTAGAATCTACAATTTTATTTTGGAGGGTATCTATAACTTCTATACTATCAATTTTTTGTTTGTTGCCTTTGTTGTTAGTGCAATTCATTAATGTGGTTCCCATAACAAGCAGTAAAGTGAGTAAAAAAGCTTTATGAAATGTTTTTGGTTTAATTATAAGTTGGGAAGGAATGCGCAGATTGATACTGTCTAACTGACTTTGTTTAAAATGACCGCAAATGCGTTGGTGTTTATTGGTTTCGATATACGTTTGAATGTCTTCAGAATTCATTTTGGAGAAGTCTACAACCGTTTTAACACAGGAACTACAAAATCGGCCGCGCTCGTTAGGCGTCATGCTATTCCAGTCTTCGTGGCATGGTTTGGGAATAGCGATGGTAAAATGTTTTTTCATGATGGAAGCTTTTGCTAATAAGCATCAAAAGTTTTGCCGATTATTTTTTGAATGTTTTGAAATCGTATATTTGAAGTATGGAAAACCCGTTTGACGATACATATTTTATGAAGCGTGCTCTACAGGAAGCAGAACAGGCTTTTGAAAAAGGTGAGATTCCTGTGGGAGCTGTAGTGGTTATTGACAATCGCATCATAGCCCGCGGACATAATTTAACGGAAACCTTAAATGATGTGACGGCACATGCCGAAATGCAGGCCATTACTGCAGCAGCTAATTTTTTAGGCGGTAAGTATCTTCAGAATTGTACCTTGTATGTAACGCTTGAACCCTGCCAGATGTGTGCCGGGGCGTTATACTGGAGTCAGATTTCAAATATTGTATATGGCGCTAGAGATGAGCAACGCGGTTGTATTAATTTAAATACCAGATTACACCCTAAAACTATTATGAAAGGTGGTGTTTTAGAAGCGGAAGCCTCTGAATTAATGAAACGCTTTTTTATTGAAAAACGGAATTTGAATTAAACACGCTAGTGATCACTTCTAAAGTTTATTATCCTTTTGTGACTTGCGCATCTCATCTAAATTTTCTTTAGTGAGCATATAGTCTTTAATGTCTTTATCTTTCCAGCGGTAATATGCGAACAGAGGGAAGGCTATAAAAAAGAGCCCCATTACCCCAAAACCAATAAGTTTTTGAGAATATGGCGTATCTATTACAAAACCGGTAATGATGCTTGCAAATACTAAAAGGAATATGGTAATGATAATATATCTCATGGTTTATTTTGTGAATTTTAATAGTTGTCTTCTGTAGGCTGTTAATAGTTTTGATTTAGAAATGTAGCCAAAGTATTTTCCAGATTTAACCACAGGTAAGTTCCATGCACCGGTAGACTTGAATTTTTCCATAATATCGTTCATGGTGTCTTCATTGTAGTTTATAATACCGGCATCGGCATGCATAATATCTGTAACACTAACTTTATCGTAAAGATCGGCATTAAACATCATGTGTCGTATATCATCGAGTCTAATTACGCCTAAAAATTCGTTGTCGTCGTTAACCACGGGAAAATGATTTCTTGATGATTTTGCTACGGCTTCATTTAAAATGTATCCCAGAGACATTTCGGGTTTTAGTTTAACGAAATTGGTCTCTATTACTTTATCGATATCTAAAGCCATTAAGGTGTTTTGATCCTTATCATGGGTCATAAGCTCGCCGCGCTCGGCAAGCTTCATGGTGTAAATTGAATGTGAGACGTAGTATTTCGTAATGGCAAAGGATATGGCAGCAACAATCATTAAGGGAACAAAAAGTTCGTGTCCACTCGTGATTTCTGCAATAAGGAATATAGCCGTTAAGGGTGCATGAAGCACCCCTGCCATTAAACCTGTCATACCTAAAAGGGTAAAATTAGCTTCGTTAACAGAAAACCCTAGTCCTATATTATTAATTATTTTGGCAAAGGCATTTCCTAAAGCACTTCCCATAATAAGCGTTGGAATAAAAATCCCTCCTACGCCACCGGCACCAAATGTGGTGGTCATCGCAACAGCTTTAAAAATAGCAATACCAAGTAGCATGGCAATAACAACCCAGATATTGTTTAAATCTAAATTTTTAAAGGGGGTGGTGCTAATTGCTGATAGATGGTCGCCTTTTAAAAGGTTATTCATAATGCCGTAACCTTCCCCGTAAAGCGGCGGTATAAAGTAGAGCATGGTTCCAATTGCTAATCCGCCAATTAATAGGCGCTTGGCACGACTTTCAAATTGTTTAAAAAAATTAGTGATGGCAAAAAATACTTTTGAAAAATATACCGATGAAAACGCTGTTACAATGCCTAATAGGATATAGATGGGAATATCTTTAAAACTGAAAGTATCTTTTATAATAACATGTAACAAAACATCGGTTCCTAAAAACATGTAGGATGTAATTACTGCAGAAACCGAAGCTAATAATAAAGGGACTAAAGAGGTGAAGGCAATATCAAGACTAAAAATTTCTACAGCAAATACAATTGCGGCGATGGGGGCTTTAAACATCGAAGCCATTGCCCCGGCCGAAGTACAACCAATAAGTAGCAATCGGGTTTTAGTGTTCATATGAAACAATTGTGCTGTGTTCGATCCTAAAGCCGAACCAACACTTACGGCGGGACCTTGTAATCCAACCGATCCACCAAATCCTGCTGTTAGTGGAGCCGTGATTAAAGCGGCGTAAATATTATATCTTGGAAGAATACCATTTAGTTTCGACAAGCCGTATAAGGTTGTTGAAATACCATGTCCAATATGTTTTTTAAGCCAGGTTTGCTTAATGATATAAACCAGGGCCAAGCCAATGATTGGAAAGATGAAATATAAGGTGTTTTGGTAGTTTTTAAATAAGTTTAGCTCAAGAAGTGATCTTATAAAATGTGTAAGATTTTTTAAAACCACTGTCCCTACCCCAGCAAGAATGCCAACCAAAACGCTTAAAATATAGATAAATTGCCTCTCGGAAATATGTTTGTATTTCCAAATTAAAAACTTTCGTAATAGATCTTTAGCATCAAAAGACATGCTTATAAAGTTAATAAATAAATGCTTCAGAATATAGCTTATATTAAGAATTTACTTGTAAGGTAATTAATTGTCTGCGGTAAGCTGTTAATAACTTAGATTTAGAGATAAAACCAAAATAGATGCCGTTTTTAGTTACAGGTAAATTCCATGCGCTACTGTCTTGGAATTTTCGCATTATATCTGTCATTTTATCTTTATCTAGGTTGATAACGGCTGGTGGTTTTTGCATGACATCGGTAGCAACAACATCTTTGTAGAGTGACTGGTCGAACATAATTGGGCGTAAATCATCCAGTAATATAATGCCTTGAAGTTTTTGCGTGTCTTCTTTTACTACAGGGAAAATGTTTCGATTCGATTTTATAACGGCTTCATGAATCATTTGCTCAAGATTCATTTCTGGAGTAATTGATATAAAGTTGGTTTCAATTACTTTATCGATGTCCATTAACGTTAAAACGGCATGATCTTTATCGTGTGTAATAAGTTCGCCTTTTCTACCTAATTCCATGTTATAAACGGAATGATGCTTGTAGTACTTCGTAATCCCAAATGAAATAGTAGCAGTTAACATTAGAGGAATAAAAAGTTCATAACCGCCTGTTAGTTCAGCAATCAAAAAGATGGCGGTAAGTGGCGCATGTAGAACACCAGCTAATAAGCCAGCCATACCCACCAGTGTAAAATTGCTTTCAGAAACAGGATCGCTAAATAAACCGCAGTGATTAATAATTTTAGCAATGCAATTCCCCATAATGCTCCCCATAAACAGCGTAGGTGCAAAAATGCCACCGACACCGCCAGCACCAAAAGTTAAACAGCTGGCAATAATCTTGAAGAAAATTAATCCGCCAAGAAGCATAACAACAATCCAGATATTATCGGTATCCATATGAAACAGATTGCTTTGAAGTGCTTTTTCTGGATTACCAATAATTAGATTGTTGATAACATCGAAACCTTCACCGTATAAAGGTGGAATTAAAAAGATTAAAAGTCCAAGTCCCAACCCTCCAATAAGTAAACGTTTTATAGGTGAATCAATTTTGTCGAAAAACGTATGGATTCTATCGTATACTTCGGTGAAATAAATAGAAATAAAAGCAGCAACAACGCCTAATAACATATAAAAAGGAGCGTCGTTTATATAGAATTTATCTTCAATTCTAAATGGCAATAAAATATCATCACCAAAGAAAAAATAAGAGGTTAAAACAGCCGAAAGCGAAGCCAATAATAAGGGTAGCATTGAGGCTATGGTTAAATCTAAACTGAAGACCTCTATGGCAAAAATAATAGCTGCAATAGGAGCTTTAAATATAGAACTCATCGCTCCGGCTGCAGCACAACCAATAAGAAGGTTTCTTGAGGTTTGATTCATATGAAACATTCTTGAGATGTTTGAACCTAGAGCTGCTCCGGTTGCAACAGTTGGGCCTTCCAATCCTACCGATCCACCAAAGCCTACGGTAAGGGGAGCTGTTAAAATAGACCCGAACATTTGGTAGCGTTTCATGATACCTTTACGTTTAGCCATAGCGTAAAGTGTAGAAGGTATACCATGACTTACTTTATTTCTTATAACATATTTAATAATTAAGTAAACTAGGGATAAACCAAGAATAGGAAACAAAAAATAAAAAGCATGATGATAATCTGCAATAAGTTTACCTTCTAATAAATGCTGAATAAAGTGTGTTAAGTTTTTTAATACAACGGCACCAACACCTGAAGTGAAGCCAACAACTATACTTAAAATATAAATAAATTGTCTGTGAGAGATGTGCTTGGCTCTCCAGATTAAAATCTGCTTTAAAATGGTTTGTTTGGGCATAGTATTTATAAAGCTATCAAAAAATCCTGCAAAAAGCAGGATTTAGATTATTGTTTTATATTAAGTTTTAAACTTAGCTCTGTTAATTGTGCATCGTCAATAGGAGCAGGTGCATCAATCATTACATCGCGACCAGAATTGTTTTTAGGGAATGCGATAAAATCACGAATGGTTTCTTGTCCGCCTAAAATAGATACTAATCTATCCAAGCCAAAGGCCAAACCACCATGTGGTGGTGCGCCATATTGGAAGGCATCCATTAAGAAACCAAATTGGGCTTTAGCTTCTTCAGGAGTGAATCCTAAATAATCGAACATTAATGCTTGTGTTTCTTTATCGTGAATACGAATAGAACCACCACCAATTTCGTTTCCGTTTAAAACTAAATCGTAAGCATTAGCTTTTACAGCACCTGGATCGGTTTTTAGTAATTCTAACTGCCCTGGTTTAGGAGAGGTGAACGGGTGGTGCATGGCGTGATAACGTTCGGTGTCTTCATCCCATTCTAATAGCGGGAAGTCCATCACCCATAGCGGCGCGAACTCCTCAGGGTTACGTAAGCCTAAACGTTCTGCCAATTCCATACGTAACGCACTTAATTGTGCACGTACTTTATTTTTATCGCCAGAAAGCACACAAATTAAATCGCCAGCTTTAGCTCCGGTAACTTCAGCCCATTTTGCCAAATCGTCGTTGTCGTAGAATTTATCTACAGATGATTTAAACGTCCCATCGTCGTTGCAACGACAGTACACCATACCTAAGGCACCAACTTGCGGACGTTTTACCCAGTCGATTAACTGATCGATTTCTTTTCTTGTGTATGCATTTCCACCAGGAACAGCAATACCAACAACTAATTCTGCACTGTTGAAAACTCCGAAATCTTTATGTTGAGCAACGGCGTTTAACTCACCAAACTGCATTCCAAAGCGAATATCCGGTTTATCGTTTCCGTATAAACGCATGGCATCGTCGTATTGCATTCTTGGGAATTTTTCAATCTCGATACCTTTTACTTCTTTTAGTAAGTGGCGTGTTAAGCCTTCAAAAGCATTTAAAATATCTTCTTGCTCGATAAATGCCATTTCGCAATCTATCTGAGTAAACTCAGGCTGTCTGTCGGCGCGTAAATCTTCATCTCTAAAACACTTTACAATCTGGAAATATTTATCCATACCACCTACCATAAGCAGCTGCTTAAAGGTTTGCGGTGACTGTGGAAGCGCATAAAACTGCCCTTCGTTCATGCGTGATGGAACTACGAAATCACGTGCGCCTTCTGGTGTCGATTTTATTAAGTAAGGGGTTTCAACCTCTATAAATCCTTCTTTCGATAAATAGTTGCGAACCTCCTGAGTTACCTTATGTCTGAAAATAAGATTGTTTTTTACCGGATTACGACGAATATCCAAGTATCGGTATTTCATTCGTAAATCTTCACCACCATCGGTTTTGTCCTCAATAGTGAATGGCGGTAATTTAGCTTCGTTTAAAATGTTTAGTTCTGAAACTAATATTTCAATATCTCCGGTTGGGATATTCGGGTTTTTAGAAGTACGTTCAATAACGGTTCCTTTTACCTGAATAACAAATTCGCGACCAAGGTTTTGTGCCTGCTCCATCATGTCTTTGGATGTGCGTTCCTCGTCGAAAACCAATTGGGTAATACCATAGCGGTCTCTTAAATCTACCCAAACTATAAATCCTTTATCTCTAGATTTTTGAACCCAACCTGCAAGGGTTACTTCTTTATTAATATGTGATGCATTTAACTCACCACAATTATGACTTCTGTACATAATGAAATTTTAGAGTTGCAAATTTAATGAAGTTTACTGATTAACAATAAAAAAAGCCCCGACATTTGTCAGGGCTTTTCTGCTATTAATTAAGGCTTAGGTATAAAGCTTTAACTAATCTTCAATAGGCGTGTTAGTCACCACTGCAAATTGTTCTTTAGTGTCGTCTGAACGCAGTTTTTCACTTAGCCACATTTTAAACTTCATGCTTAAGAAGAATAAAACTGGCACTACAATCAGGGTTAAGAAGGTTGCTACAAACAGACCATAAATAACTGTCCAAGCTAGGGGGCCCCAAAAGACTACGTTATCACCTCCCATGTAAATATGTGGGTTAAATTCGCTGAATAAGGTAAAGAAGTTAATGTTTAATCCAATAGCCAGCGGTACTAAACCGAGAATGGTTGTAATCGCTGTTAATAATACCGGACGTAAACGAGCCTTACCGGCTTTTACGATACTTTCGAATAAATCATCGACTTGTAAATATTCATCGGAATCCAGATCTAAAACATGTTTTTTTCTATCGATTAATAACTGTGCGTAATCGAGTAAGACTACCCCGTTATTTACCACAATTCCGGCGAGGGAGATGATTCCCACCATAGTCATCATGATAACGAAAGCGCTACCTGTGATTACGAGTCCGCCAAATACTCCAATGAAACTTAGGAAAATAGCCAGCATAATAATGGCTGGTTTTGATACTGAGTTAAACTGGAAAATTAAGATGAAGAAAATTAATCCAAGCCCTGTAAAGAAGGCTCCCATTAAGAATGCCATTTGCTTGTTTTGTTCTTCTATTTGTCCGGTATAATCAATTTTAATGCCTTTAGGTAAGCCATCATAACTCTTCATTTCATTTTGAATTTGCGTTACAATAGCTCCGGCATCGGTATATCCTGGCGATAATGCTGAGTATACGGTAACTACACGTTTGGTATCTTTGTGTTTTATGGCGCTAAAACCAGAAGTGTTTTCATGTGTTGCTACTGCCGATACAGGAATTTCTTTTAATTGTCCTGTATTGGTTCTAAAAGTGATATTCTGATTGAATAAGGCACTGGTATTATATCGGTTGTCTTCATTGAAACGTACATAAATATCATAGTCATCGCCATCTTCTTTATAAATTCCGGCTTTAGACCCAAAGATAGAGTTACGCAGCTGTTGACCGATTTGGGCAGCACTAATACCTAGTTCTCCAGCCTTTTTTCTGTCTATAACCACTTTCATGGATGGTTTGTCCTTATTCACATCAATTTTAAGCTCGTCAATACCCGGAATATTTCTATTATTGATGAATTCACGCATATTTTCAGCGGTAGCGATAAGTTCGTTATAATCGTCTCCCTCAATTTCAATATTAATTGGCGCACCGGCCGGTGGTCCATTAGCATCTTTTTCAACAGAAATTAGAACGCCTGGAAAAATACCAACTAAATCTTCCTGAACTTTTTGGCGTAAGAGTTCACTATCGGCACCTCGACGGTATTTATATTCACGCATCGATGCGGTAATTTTAGCCTTATGCGGCATTTCGGCAGCCGAGCCACCATCAGTTTGAGGATTTCCTGCACCTTCACCAACCTGAGAAACGGCACTTTCTACAAGGAAATTATAATTACCGTCTTTGTACTGATTGTTGTCCAGAACTTTATAAACACGCTTTTCAATTTCTTTTGTTATGGCGTTTGTTTTTTCAATGGCTGTACCCTGTGGATATTCAATGTAGACAATAATTTGGTTGGGTTTATTGTCGGGAAAGAATTCTACTTTAGTACGTTGAGTACCTAATGAAATACCAAAAGCAATAAACGAAAGAATTAACAAAGCGAATGTACCAATACTGATGATGTAAGGCTTTTTGCCTGAAAGTGCCCAACGTAGTTGCCCCTCGTACCAGCGCTCAAGCTTTACCAGTGTTTTGGTTTGGAAGCTATTGGCCCACTTGCGTAAAAATAATCGGTAAACCCATAGTAATATGGCTGTAACCACCATAAGAGTCCCTAAAGCACGGTATGGACCGCCTACAATAAACACAATAATCCCGCAAACAACCATAATAGCTGTCATTCTAATAATGCGTTTTAACGGCATATCCTTGTCTTCAGTATTCATGAATTGAGATACTAAAACCGAGTTGAAAAAGATCGCGACAAATAGAGATGATCCTAAGACAACCGATAGGGTAATAGGTAAAATCATCATAAACTCACCCATAATACCAGGCCATAATCCTAATGGAATAAAGGCGGCTACGGTTGTGGCGGTCGAGATGATAATAGGGAAGGCAATCTCACCAATACCTTCTTTGGCTGCCTGCATACGACTCATGCCTTCTTCGTCCATCAAGCGGTACACATTTTCCACAACTACAATACCGTTGTCTACTAACATACCAAGCCCCATGATTAAACCAAACAGTACCATGGTGTTTAAACTGTAACCTAATCCGTTAAGAATCATGAGTGACATGAACATGGACATAGGAATGGCAAATCCAACGAAAATAGCATTCTTAAAACCTAAGAAGAACATTAATACGGTAACCACCAAAAGTACCCCAAAAATGATGTTGTTTACCAGATCATCCACCTGGCCAATGGTTTTCTCAGACTGGTCGTTGGTAATAGTTACTTTCAAATCGGCTGGAAATACATTGTCAATGGCATCTTTAACAATAACTTGAATTTGTTCAGAAGCTGCTACCATGTTCTTACCTGCACGTTTTTTAACGTCCAGCATTACAACCGGTTCACCATATTCTCGTGCAAATGTAGTTTTGTCTTCTTCCTGAAACGATACTTTAGCGATGTCTTTTAAGTAGGTTGCTTTTCCGTTTTCAGATTTAACCACAAAGTTTTCAAGCTCTGCAGGTTTTTCAATTTCACCAATAATTCGAATGGTTCTGCGTTGGCCGCTGGCTTTTAAATTTCCCGCAGACATGGTTATGTTACCATTGTTTATGGTGCCAATAACATCGTTGAAGGTTACTTTGGCAGCCATCATTTTATAGATGTCTACGGCAACTTCAACTTCTTTTTCCTGAGCACCACGGATATCTACTTTTTTAATTTCGAGCAAGTCTTCAATTTCATCTTGAAGGTATTCGCCATACTCTTTTAACTTTTCAATAGGATAATCTCCAGAAATATTGATATTTAAAATTGGCATTTCTTCAGAAAGGCTTAACTCAAAAACATCCGGTTCTACTTTAGCTCCGTTAAAGGTTGGCCAGTCTTCACTTGAGGTTTCCTGATCGATCTCATCTTTAACCTTTTGTTTAGCCTGTTCAACAGTAATATTCTCATCAAACTCGACCATTAACATGCCGTAATCTTCCTGCGATGTAGAGGTGATTTCAACAACATTACTAACCGTTTTTAAGCGGTCTTCAAGCGGATTGGTTATGAGTTTTTCGATGTCTTCTGCTGTATTTCCGGGAAACACAGAGCTTACGTAAATTTTAGTTTCGTTTACTTCGGGAAAATTTTCTCGAGGCATGTCGAAAAAGGCTGAAACTCCCAGGTAAAATATAACCACAATAAGCACATACATGGTGGTTTTATTATCTATCGCCCATGAAGATAAACCAAATTCTTTGTCGACTTTCTTTTTATTTTTAGTCATTACTTATTTTGGTTTAATAGTTAATTACTTCAACAGTTTGCCCGTCTTTTACGCTTCGCGCTCCTTCCTGAACAATCTCGGTACCGTTTTTAATACCTTCTAAAACTTCAATTACGTCGCCTTGGGTTTTACCGGTTTTAATAATTACTCGGTTAGCAACTCCAATATTTTCATCGTTTTTATCTTTAATAACGTAAACATATTGTTCACCGTTTGCATTTTCAGAAATAATGCTTTGTGGCACTAAGAGTGCTTTTTCGTTGGTGTAATCGTTAATTTTCAGTCTTGCTGTTAAGTTCGGTTTTATCGTATTATCTTGATTAGGAATACCAACTTCTACCTTAAATGTTCTGTTGTCTGGATTGATGAAATCACCGGCCTGACGTACTTTGGTTTCTACGGTAGTTCCAAGTACAGGAAATTCTACTATCACATTTTTGTCTTTAGTAACATCCGAAATGTATTTTTCTGGGATATCGGTTTCTATGTACATATTATTCAAATTCACAATACGCATAAGGGGGGATTGACCTGCAGCAACCACACTACCTTGTTCGGTAATCACATCGTCAATAGTACCAGAGAAAGGTGCCGTAACATTGGTTTTTGCAATTTGTTGTTTTAACTGACTTACAGCTTCTTCCTGAGATTCGTAATTTGATTTTGCCTGTAAGTATTGAATTTCACTACCAATATTTTGTTCCCATAAACGTTTTTGACGCTCGAAAGTGGTTTTTGCTAAATCGGCCTGAATTTTTAGCTGTGCTAATTGCTGACTAAGACCACCGTCATCAATTTTAGCCAATAGCTGACCTTTACTTACCTTTTGGCCTTCTTTAACATAAACATTGGTTAAAATGCCATTGTATTCGGGAGTAATAACCAAAAGATTTTTAGTTGTTACATTACCTTGAATTTCTAACGTATGGTTAAACACTTCTTCTTTGGCCAGGAACGTGGTAATTAACGGAATATGTTTAACCGTATCCAATTTTGAAATGGCTTCATCAAGAAGTTTAATTTTAGCATTTATAGCTTCCTGTTCATTAACTAATTCACCACGTTTTAGTCGAATTGTTTCTAAATTGTTGCTTTCTAGAACTTTTTCAACAGAGTTCTTTTTCTTTTCGCCCCCACAAGAGATAAGCAGTATACTTATGATAAATAACGAATATATATGTTTCATTTTGTATGGAATTTTTTTGATTGATTAATTGATTTGAACCGTATTTAAAATAGTTTCTAACTCAGCTTTGGTGTTTATAACATCTAGCATAGCTTGTAAAAACTCTTGTTGCGCATTGTATAATTGTGTTTGTGCCTGTCGTAAATCGAAACTGGAACCAATACCTTCGAAAAATTTAGTTTGGTTTTTTCGTTCAATACGCTCTGCCAGATTTAAGTTGAGTTTTTTGTTTTCGTAGTCTTCTATGGCGAATTGGTATTCACTTTTAGCTGAGGCAATTTGAAGTTTTAATTGTTGTTCGGTTTCTTTTAGGTCGTTTTCTGCTTTTTCAAGATCTATTTTAACACGTGCTGTTGCAGCTGTTCTGCCTAAAGAACTAAAAATGGGGATGTTTAAACTTAAACCGAATAATGAAGACCCGAACCATTGCTGGTCACTGCTGAAAAAGTTGAAGGTGTCTGAAAAACCCGAATATCCGCCATTCAAGAAGGCGTTTAGAGTTGGCAAGGCTTTGCTTTTTTCTAATTTTAAAAGTAATTCCTGTGACACCATAGAGTTTTCTGCAATTTTATAATCTATCGTATTTTCTACGTTTTCCTCGGTGCTTAGTAGCGACAGACTGATGTTTTGAGCGGTTAACATTTCCAGTTTATCGGTTAACGAAGTATTGGTATTTATGTCTAAACCTAAAGTTATGTTTAACATTTGGTAGGCTAAAATTTTTAAACGTTCGGTTTTGTTTAAATTACTGTTTAAGCTCGATAAGGTTATTTGTAACTGCTCTACACTTTCTTCTTCGCCTAAACCGTTTTCGAAAATTTTTGTGGTTTCGTTAATATTATCTTCTAAAATCTGGCGGTCTTTATTTAAAAGAATCAGGCTTTCTTCTGCTAAAAGTACATTGCCGTAAGCGTTAATGACTGCTTTTCTAATTTCTAAATCGGTTTTTTCTTTAGCGTTTTTAGAAATATCTAAATATACTTTTGCCGATTGTAAGCCAACAATATAAGACCCGTCAAATATTTTTTGAGTTACTGTGGCTGTAGCGACTACATTCTGTTTGGTACCAAACACCACTTCTTCAAATTCACCCGGGTTACCACCAAAAGCTTCGGCTGGAATAAGGGATACCTGTTGTTTTAGGAAATTCTGGTAGTCTACCGAGGCACTAAGTTGTGGTAAACCGGTCGCTGTGGTTTCCCATTTTTGTTTTTTAGCGGCTTCAATATCTTTCGCAGCGTTTATGGCTGTTCGGTTGTTTTCAATAGCAAAATTAATAGCTTCTTCCAGGCTGAAGCTATACGATTGCTCTTGTGAAAACAAAGTGGTTGAAAGTAATAAACCAAATATAAGTATTAGACTTTGTTTCATGTGTTAGTTTTTATTGTTTTAATGGTCACAGGTAACCTTCAATGATTATAGTAGTAAATGAGCTTATTTTAATCATTTCGGTTTCATGTTTTATGATTGATTGTTGTTTAAATATTCGGTTAAATAATCAAGACCTTTTTGCGTACAAATGCCTCGCAAATGGTATTCTAAATAGTTGTTCATTAAGGTCTGCATCGAGAAATTATTTAAAGGAAACAGATCTTTATCCTTTAGCGACATCATACAGCTGAAATAGATTTTCGATATGAATTCTTTATTGATAGTATCTCGGTACAATCCTAATTGAATGCCTCGCTCTAAGTTGCTAATCACACAGTCGCCCATAACGCAGGACTGTTTTTCCTTTAAATCGTCGTAAATTTTTGGGTAGTATTTCTGTAATTGAAATTGTGGTGACGATTTTTCATCTTTTAAATGCTTCATGACAAAACGCTTAATTTCATAAATCTCTTCAATTGGCGATTTATCTTGCAGGATGATGTCGTTAATACCGGTTTGAATAACATGATACATGTATAAGGTGGTTTCTTCGACCAGGTCGTTTTTGTTTTCAAAATACTGATAAAGGGTTTTTTTCGACATGCCAAGTGCATTGGCAATTTCATCCATCGTTACACTCTTAAACCCATAGTTTAAGAATAATTCTGCTGCAGTTTTTAAAATATCATCTTTCATAATCCCCACAAAATTAAGCTAAGAAACTTTAAAAACAAAAAAAGTTTCCTGAGTTTTAACAGTTTTTTAATATTGGGTTTAAATAGGTTGCATTAGTTAGGGCAATTACTTTATTTTTGCTGTATGCAAAACGTACTATTTTATCAAGACGCTATAACGTCGTATTTAAATGGGTTTACCACGCAACGCGAACCTGTTTCTTTATATAATCCTATCAATTATATTTTACAATTAGGCGGAAAGCGTTTGCGTCCGGTGTTAACCTTAATGACCGCTGAAGCCTTTAATGTCGATTATAAATTAGCTTTAAATGCGGCGTTGAGTATTGAAGTATTTCACAATTTCTCTTTGGTGCATGATGATATTATGGACGATGCACCGTTAAGACGCGGAAAAGAAACGGTACACGAAAAATGGGACGTAAATACAGGCATTTTATCGGGCGATGCCATGCTGATTATGGCGTATCAGCTATTTGAAAATTACGAGCCTACCATATTTCAGGCTTTAGCAAAGTTGTTTAGTAAAACGGCACTTGAGGTTTGTGAGGGTCAGCAGTACGACGTCGATTTTGAAACGCGCGATGATGTGACTATTCCAGAGTATTTAAAAATGATTGAATACAAAACAGCAGTTTTGGTTGGTGCGGCGATGCAAATGGGAGCCATTGTGGCGGAAGCTTCAGAAGAAGACCAAAAAGGAATTTACGAGTTTGGTAAAAATTTAGGGATTGCTTTTCAGTTGCAGGATGATTATTTAGATGCTTTCGGAGACCCAAAAACCTTTGGGAAACAAGTAGGAGGTGATATTATTGAAAATAAAAAGACCTATTTATACATCAAAGCTGTCGAGTTTGCTTCAGAAGATAATAAGTTGGAGCTTCAGCATTTATTCAGTTTGAGTCCGAGTGATCCTTCCGATAAAATAGAAACAGCAAAAAATATTTTTAAGTCGAGTGGTGCTGCTGAAGCCACCAGAAATGAAATTGAAAATTATACAAATAAGGCTTTCGAGGTTTTAGAAACTTTGAATATTTCTACAGACAACAAGGAAATATTAAAAGCGTTCGGAGCAAGTTTAATGGATAGAAAGGTATAATGCAGTTGCCATCAACGTTTGAAGATTTAATTAGTGAAGCTAACAATCTGGACTTGTATAGTAAGTTGGTGGTGCAGTTAAATAAAGACTTTTTACTAGCGAATATCGATTTAGATTTTGATGAAGCTATTTTGCCTTCTAGTTTAAAGTTGATGCTGCACGAGACCATCTATAAACTTATTCAGGAAAAGTTCGCCGATTATTTGAATCTACTCTACATTATTGATGTTTCTGAGCGACAAGTTAAGGAACTCGATGGAAGTGATGTGCTAAAACTTTCGGAAGATGTAGCGTTTTTAATTTTAAAGCGCGAATGGCAAAAAGTTTGGTTTAGGCATAAATATCAATAAAAAAACACCCTCTTGAAGATAAAATTTAAGAGGGTGTTTTTTTTGTTATTAATTAAAGACAAAAGACGTGTTGATATAAAAATTACGTCCTTGTCGCGCAATATTATTCCAGTCGGCATAGGTAGAATAATAACGGTCTAAAATATTTTCTACACCATATTTTAGAACCAGTTTATTCGTTTTTAAATAAAATATATTTCCGAAGTTTAAATTTAGTATACCATAAGACGGCGTTTCGTTTTCTCCGTAAAAACTTGAGTACTGACTTTGGTTGCCGTTGCCTTCCAATTGTAATGCAGCATTAAAATTGGTGGTGTTATAATTTAATTCGGCTAAATACGAGAAAGGTTTTATTAGGGGCAAAGGTTCGTTATTACTGCCTTTGCCGTAGTTATAACCAACAGAAGCATTTATAGATAAGGTTTTTGATAACAGATAACTCGAGTTTAAATAGATATCGAAAATAGAAGCATAATCTAATGCCGTATAAATTTTTACACCGTTGGCACCAATAGTCATAGGGCTTAACGATGCATCAATCTCGCCAACAATGTAATCTCTTATATGGAAATATGACGATTCTAAACCTATTTTAAAATTGCCGAAAAGATAATTTGCTTTCATATTGGCTTCAAATGATTTTTCATTTTTTAGGGTTGGGTTTCCGATATAATCAAAATTATCGAAGTTGTTATACAGGAAAAAACCATAACCTTCACTCACTGAAGTTGCGCGTTCGCCATAGCCTAAACCCAATGAAAGATGGTAATTTTCTTTTTCTAAATGATAATTTGAAGCTACCGAAGTTAAAAAGCGATGTTTAGAATTGGTTAAATCGGGATAGAAAATTTTTAAGCTTTCCAAACCTTCATCTTTTGCAATTGTGTTGTTGTGAAACCCGAATCGTACGGAAGTACTTATCGATTCAGCATCACTTAAAGTATAGTTGTCTCTTATGTACAAGCCACTGTACAAGGTTCTGACATCGGGCCAAGTGTACATAAACATACTCGGTTGATTGGAGTCGTTTGGGTACATGGTCATTTCGGCTAAAGATCGGTTGTAAAATCCGTTGAGATTAAACTGAAACTGATGTTTGTTTGCAGTGAATTTTAACTTGCTATAAAATCCATAAGTGTCACTCCAACCGGGCATATCCATACGAATAGGTACATCGGGACGTTTGGAGTCGTCCATAATATGGGTTATGGTATTGAAATACAATTTTGATTCCCAGGATGTAATATAGCTGAGGTTGCTTTTGTAGTTGTGTGTTACCGATGTAATTATAGCCTCGGCTAATGAGACATCCATAGGTAGCGCCGGATAACCAATATCGGTAGCTTTGTCGTAAATAATATTAGCATCCAAACTGTGGTTATTTGATAATTTATAACCTGCCTGTGTAGAAATATTGAATTTTTCAAATTGAGAAAAGGGGACTTCTTTGTTTTCTCCGGCGTTGTAATTGTCAGATTTTCTGTAAATACCATCCGTATTTAGGTAAAACTTATTGGTTGAATATTCCAGTTCTAAACCACAGGTTTTGTAGTTGCCATTGGATTCGTAGCCCAAATCGACACTTGACTTTAATCCTGAATGATTAAATTTAGATTCTGGCATTTGTAAATCGATAGCACCACCAATATTATGACCGTTTTCAGTGCCTTCCTGACCAAAATTGATTGTTACCTGCTTTAGATTTGAAACATCAACATACGATGTTATGGGATCCATTTTATCGGTGCAGGCACCAAAAATCTGCATGCCGTCTATGGTGACATTTAAGCGTTCGCTGGTCATATTATTTAGTGTAGGCTCCCAGGCATAGTTACCACGTTTAATCATGGTCACACGATTCGATTTTTCTAAATAATTGTCAATGCTTGACAAGGTTTTTTCCTGTCGATAATTACTCAGGTTTCGGTTACCTAATACTATAATTTCATCTAATTGTGTAGTGTCTTTCTTTATAATTACATCGCTTTGCTGACCATAAGAAACTCCACTGTATATGATGCCCAATATAAGAACAATGAGCTTTTTCATAATGCTATGTGTTGTAAGGATTGCATCGTGTTTTATTAACAGGATGCAATCTCTAGTGTGTTAAAATTCTAATTCTAGATATAAGCTACTTTGGGTGTTTGTTTCGGTAACGTCTTCACCTTTTAAAACGGTGTATTCAGCATCGACAAGTTTTAAGTTTAAAACCCAATACCCGGTCATGGTTAAGGACAGGTCGGCATGGTACATACTATCTGTACTACTATATGTTAAATCAGTATTGTTAGGCGAACTATGGTTGCTCATACCTGGCATTCTAGGATCCAGGGCTAAGCTGTAGTTTTCAACTTCGGGAAAAGACATCATTGTTTCCATGGAGTATAAGCCAACAACCAGATTGTTTATGCCAATAATAGGTTTTGTAGGTTCTATAATGGCAATCACATAACGCTTGTTGTCGCTTCCTTGAAAACTACTTACATTTTGTAATTTACTTTGTAAAACCGTGATTGTATCGGTAACCACGTATGTTATACCATCAATAGTGTAATTTATTGTTAATGACCAGCCAGAACCATCTGTATTTGTCATTTGGTAAATAATGTAGCCGTCGTAAAGGGTTTTTTTGTTTGTAGTTTTTAATACGTCTGATTTTGGACACGAGTGTTGCATGGTTGGCATTTGCATAACCGGCATCCAGTTTATTGAAGCATTTTCAATATAACTTTTAGAGGTGTTATCTACAATTCTAAGGCTTACGGCGTTGTATCCTGTGTAAAAGCTTCCTGATTTAGTGTAAACCTCAATAGTATGAGTGTCGTTTACAAGGTTTTGAACTTTAATTAAGTTCTCCAGTTCGTTAATTATAAGGTCATCATCGTTATCGGTAGAACAGCTAGCAGAAAATAAAGTGATAAACAGAATAGGTAATATATGTGAAAATTTCATTTTGTAATTCAATTTAGGGTATAGTCACAGTGTGTATAAGTCTTAAGCTATACAGTTAATGTTTAAACATAGGCGTTTTGTCTAATACATCAATTGAGATGAATTTGAGCCTGTTTTTTGATAAATTATGGAATTACGAAATGTTTGGAGGCGGTGTATCGACAGCGATGGTGCTTTCGTAAATCGCCGGAGTTTTGTAAATTAACTTAGATTGCGAAGTTAATTGCAATGTATTTTGAGTATCAATCGTATCGATGTTTGAAATGAAAAAAGCATCTAACACCATACGTTTGTTTTCTTCTAAAGGTGTTTTATGGTCGGCACCAGTTTCGTTTTTCGCCAGTTGTTTTTGCAAATGACATTTACCGTTACACCCCTGCTGATTATCCTTTTGAACGCAAAGTGTTTTGGCAATAAAATCCTGATTGGCGACAAAATCAACCACAATAACAAGCGTATTGATGTTATGTGCCAGTAGGATAACTACCAGAACAAGCGCGGTTATTTTATTGACCAAGAATTTTAACATGCTGCAAATTTACGGTTTCGTTTTCTTTTGAAAAGTGATAATTATTACATTTAAAAATCTTTTTTCTTCGACTTCATAACAATTCTGAAAATGGGTAAAATTACCCAAATAATAAGAACAGATAATGAGATAATTAATCCGGTGCTGGTGCCAAAGGGAGGTGTGAGCATTAGTTAACCGTGAAAAAGCTAATGTCTTATATTGAGGTGGTAGATGTGTGTATAATGTTTATGGTGTTATTTTAACGTTCTAAAATATTCTAAAATAGCTCTGGCGTTCTCTTCAGAAAGGCTCTGATTAGGCATTGGCGATCCGTTAAACTCAATAAGTAAATCTTTAGCTAATTGATTTCTTTGTACCATTTCTTCAGGATTTAAAATCATATTCATAATCCATTCAGGAGATCGCTTTTCTAGAATGCCAACAGGAGATGGGCCGATAAATTTTTTGTCCGGACGGTGGCAAGCGGTACACATTTTATTAAATATGTCTTTACCATGAGAAGCTATGTTTTGGTCTATTTCACTAGCCAGTATAATCGAGGTAATCGGGCCAATACCTTTATCGGTTAAATCTACCCTTTGAGATGCGCTAAGGGCTTTTGGTGCTTCAGAAGATTTATTTGTTTGTTGTGTTGCTGTTTTTTGTTCATAAGAAAATCCACTTTTCTTTTTTTCTTCCTTGCTTCCGCAACTAAAAATAGCTAAGGCAACAATTAAAGTCAGTAATTTAAATGCTGATTTCATAATGATGAATTAGATTTTTGCGAAGTTAGGTTCTGAAATGATTATTAAATATGACAATCATCATAAATAGTGTGTTTTTCTTGTTTTAAGTTTCAATTCAGGCTAATTGGTTTTACTGATTTTTATAAAAAAGAATAGAAAATGAAATGGAAATAGTTGTTTGAAATTAAAAATAAACCCTTACAAAAGGCGCCCAAGGATCGGCATAAATACTTTTATTTCGGTCGTAAAGCACATCGTAGCGAATGCCAAAGGTAACATTGCGGTTGCGGTAACCAGCACCTAAAAATAAGGCTGGATACCAATAGTTGTCGTCTTGAAAATTAAGTCGGTTGTCGTATTTCCTGCTTACGTAAAGTTCTTCAAATTCGGCAGATAACTGAATGGTGTTAATCGGGCTGTATAAACCAATTAAACTGCCTCCAAAAATAGTCGATTTGTAGAAATCTTTACTGCTATTATAGGTGCCATTAAGTCCTATGCCCATAGCTAGGCTATTATTGAATTCGTAAAGGGCGCTTGGTGCTAGTGTTCCGCTGAAAAAACCGTTTCCAAAACTTAATCCTATACCGCCGCCAAAACGGACGTGTTTCCAAAAGTCGTTTTCTAACTGTTGTGCAGTTAAAGTGTTAAAACTCCAAATAATTGTTAATAAAAGCAGTAGGGATTTTTTATTAATTAAAGTAATCATACTTAGTTCTTTGAAATATGTTAACAAATTAAACTGAAAATTTAATTTTTAATTATATGGGTGTTATGATAATCATAAATATAACAAAATAAACATCTAATATTCGCAAAAGTTGTATTTTTGCCGGTAAATTTGACTAATTGATAGTGAATTATATATAATAATGGATAAATATTCCTTTTTAAACGCAGCGCATACAGCCTACTTTGCTGATTTATACGATCAATACTTAGAGAATCCAGACGCCGTAGAGCCAAGTTGGAGAGCCTTTTTTCAGGGTTACGATTTTGGTAGTGAGAACTACGGTTTAGAAGGAGAGATTGTTGAAGGTGTTTCGGCGCAAATGCCAGAATATCTTCAAAAAGAATTCCAGGTTCTTAAACTTATTGACGGATATAGAATGCGTGGGCACTTGTTTACTAAAACAAACCCTGTGCGTGACAGAAGATCTTACTCGCCTACTTTAGCAATTGAAAATTTTGGTTTATCCTCAAACGATTTAGATACCGTTTTTAATGCGGGTGAAGTTTTAGGTATTGGTGCAAAACCATTACGTGAAATTTTAGTGCATTTAGAGAAGATCTATTGCAGTTCTATCGGTGTAGAGTACATGTACTTACGTAATCCGGAAGTGATTGCTTGGTGGCAAGGGAAGTTAAATCAAAACGACAACCAGCCTACCTTTGATGCAGAAAAGAAAAAATACATCCTTTCTAAGTTAAATCAGGCGGTAACGTTTGAGAACTTTTTACAAACTAAGTATGTTGGACAAAAGCGTTTCTCTCTTGAAGGAGGGGAGTCTTTAATTCCGGCAATTAGTAACGTATTATTTTATGCTGTAGAAAAGTATGGTGTAAAGGAATGTGTACTTGGTATGGCACACCGTGGACGTTTAAGTACCTTGGTGAACATCTTCAGAAAACCAATGCATGAATTATTCAGTGAGTTTGATGGTAAAGACTTCGAAGATGCAGATATCGATGGAGACGTTAAGTATCACTTAGGACTAACCTTAGATAAAACCTATCAAAACGGAAAGAATATTAAAATGAACTTAGTGCCTAACCCATCGCACTTAGAGACTGTTGCATCGGTTGCTGAAGGGATTACGCGTGCTAAAATTGATAATGATTACGATGGTGATGATTCTAAAATCATTCCTATTGTTGTACATGGTGATGCAGCTATCGCCGGACAAGGTATTGTTTATGAGGTAGCGCAAATGAGCCAGCTTGCCGGATACAAGACAGGTGGTACTGTACACATTGTGGTGAATAACCAGATTGGATTTACAACCAACTATTTAGATGCGCGTTCAAGTACTTATTGTACAGATGTGGCTAAAGTAACTTTATCGCCTGTATTACACGTTAATGCTGATGATGCTGAGGCTGTAGTTCACGCTGTGGAGTTAGCACTAGATTACAGAATGCGTTATAAAAAGGATGTTTACATCGATTTATTAGGGTATAGAAAATATGGTCATAACGAAGGTGATGAACCACGTTTCACGCAACCTAAATTATATAAAGCGATTGCGAAACACAACAATCCGTTTGATCTTTATTCAAACAAGTTAATTGCTGAAAATACTATTGATGCAGCTTATAAAAAAGGTATTGTAGACGAGTTTAAAGATACTTTAGAGTCTGAATATACTAAAGCTAGAGAAGCAGAATCTTCAAAAGTAAGAGAGTTTATGCAGGAGCGCTGGCAAGGTTTTGAGCGTTCTGAATTAGAAGGCATGTTAGTGCCGACTGATACGACTTATGCTAAGGAAAAATTGGAAGGTATTTCTAAAGTGGTTTCAACCGTTCCAGAAGGCGTGAAGTTTGTGCGTAAAGCAGAACGTATTTTAGAAGGTCGTGCAAAAATGGTATTTGAAACAGATACTTTAGACTGGGGTATGGCTGAAACATTAGCTTACGGAAGTTTATTGGAAGAAGGTTTCAATGTGCGTATTTCAGGTCAGGATGTAGAGCGTGGAACGTTCAGTCACAGACACGCGATTTTACGTGATGAGATTTCAGAAGATCGTATCAATTTATTGAACACGAACCCTGAGAACAAAGGCGAGATGTATATTTACAACTCCTTTTTATCAGAATATGGTGTGTTAGGTTTCGATTATGGTTATGCTATGGCAAATCCGAATACCTTAACCATCTGGGAAGCACAGTTTGGTGATTTCAGTAATGGTGCACAAATTATTTTCGACCAGTATTTATCGGCTGCAGAAGATAAATGGAAAGCGCAAAATGGTATTGTGGTGTTATTACCTCACGGATACGAAGGTCAGGGGTCTGAGCACTCTTCAGCTAGAATGGAGCGTTATTTACAAATGTGTGGAGAAGATAATATGATTGTTGCCGATTGTACAACACCTGCAAACTTCTTCCACTTGTTACGTCGTCAAATGAAACGTAACTTCAGAAAACCATTAATCGTTTTCACACCTAAGAGTTTATTACGTCACCCTAAAGCGATTTCAAGTATTAATGAATTGGCTGGAGGAACTTTCCAGGAAGTTATTGATGATACCGTAAATCCAGATAACGTTAAGAAATTAGTATTCTGTACAGGTAAATTCTACTACGATTTATTAGCAGAACGCGAAGAGTTAGGAAGAGAAGATTTGGCATTAGTGCGTATCGAGCAATTATTCCCGCTTCATTTAGATAAAATTCAGGAAGTTATTAACCGTTATCCAAATGTTGCAGAGTACGCCTGGGCACAGGAAGAGCCTAAAAACATGGGAGCTTGGATGTATCTTGCACAACGTATGGAATTGGTTAAATTGGCTTGTTATTCAAGACCATACAACTCTGTACCAGCACCAGGATCAAGTACACGTGATAAAAAGAGACAGCGTAACGTTATTGATGCTGTTTTCGATAATAACTAGTTATATAATAAAGTAAAAAATTCAATTAAAATTATAAGATAATGATTTTAGAAATGAAAGTGCCTTCGCCAGGGGAATCCATTACAGAAGTGGAAATAGCAACATGGCTGGTAGAAGACGGTGATTATGTAGAAAAAGACCAGGCTATTGCTGAGGTTGATAGTGATAAAGCAACTTTAGAGTTGCCTGCTGAAGTAAGCGGAACTATTACCCTTAAAGCTGAAGAAGGTGATGCTGTTGCCGTTGGGGCAGTAGTATGTTTAATCGATACAAGCGCTGCTAAGCCAGAAGGCGGTGAAGCCCCTAAAGCAGAAGCTAAAGTAGAAGCGCCAAAAGCTGAAACTCCAGTTCCTGCAGCCGCTGAAACGAAGACCTATGCAACAGGTTCAGCTAGCCCGGCAGCTAAAAAGATTTTAGCTGAGAAAGGTATCGAAGCAGCTTCAGTTTCTGGAACAGGCAAAGATGGTCGTGTAACTAAAGAAGATGCTGTTAAAGCAGTACCTTCAATGGGAACACCTTCAGGAGGAAGCCGAGGTACTTCAAGAACTAAAATGTCTATGTTACGTCGTAAAGTAGCAGAGCGTTTAGTGGAAGCTAAAAATACAACAGCTATGTTAACAACGTTTAACGAAGTTAACATGACGCCTATATTTGAATTAAGAAACGAGTATAAAGATGCCTTTAAAAACAAACACGGTGTTGGTTTAGGCTTCATGAGTTTCTTTACGTTAGCAGTAGTTAGAGCATTAAAAATGTATCCTGCAGTAAACTCAATGATCGATGATAAAGAAATGATTTCTTACGATTTCTGTGATATTAGTATTGCTGTTTCAGGACCGAAAGGATTAATGGTTCCTGTTATTCGTAATGCTGAAAACTTAAGTTTTAGAGGCGTAGAATCTGAAGTGAAACGTTTAGCTTTACGCGCTCGTGATGGTCAGATTACTGTTGATGAAATGACAGGTGGTACATTTACGATTACCAATGGTGGTGTATTTGGTAGTATGCTATCAACTCCAATCATTAACCCTCCTCAAAGTGGTATTTTAGGAATGCACAACATCATCGAGCGTCCAATTGCTGTGAATGGTAAAGTTGAAATTCATCCAATGATGTACGTAGCATTGTCTTACGATCACAGAATTATTGATGGTAAAGAGAGTGTTGGTTTCTTAGTAGCTGTTAAAGAGGGTATTGAGAACCCGGTTGAGTTATTGATGAATAGCGATATCAAAAAAGCTTTAGAACTATAAATTAGTTAGCTCGGGCTTTATCAAAATAAAAAAAGTACTGGTGTGTTTCACTAGTACTTTTTTTATTTAACTAAAAAACTAACTAAAATAAAACTAAAACGTTTATTGCGATTACTATAATTACTAGGGTAGCTAATCCAATGATAAAGTATTTGTTTAAGTATTCGTTTTCCTTTTCCATGATAGGAGACTTAAGTGATTAATGATGTCTGTTTAAAATCCTGCGCCTTAAAGCGCAGGATTAATATATAATTACCTGTTAAGAGACTGATTAATAGCGAGATAAAATTAAAGATGATCTGTGAGAAAAAAAATACGCAGTTCTACTTATTTTTTGTTTCAGATTTAGGTCTGTGCAAAATAAAAGAAGCTCCAAAC
This sequence comes from Aestuariibaculum suncheonense, assembly GCF_014596935.1. Lineage (GTDB taxonomy): Bacteria > Bacteroidota > Bacteroidia > Flavobacteriales > Flavobacteriaceae > Aestuariibaculum > Aestuariibaculum suncheonense. Next base: position 128,059 of record NZ_JACVXC010000006.1, read on the forward strand.
AATAAAGTCCAGAGCCTCCTGTATAATCCTCCCTAAGAATTAATTAATAGCAATGTAAAGGTAAGGTATACAAAGGCTAAAAAAAATACGCAGTTCTACTTATTTTTCGATTCCGATTTAAGAATCTATTAAAATAAAAGAAGCTCTAAACAATAAAGTCCAGAGCCTCCTGTATAATCCTCCCTAAGAATTAATTAATAGCAACGTAAAGGTAAGGGATGCAAAGGCAAAAAAAAATACGCAGTTCTACTTATTTTTTTACAGAAATGCTTTGTGGTTATTTGCCCAGATACCAAGTGATGTTGGTTTATCGTCAAGTTCCAGTTTGTTAATAGCATTACTACGGTGTTTATCTACGGTTCTAACGGATATAGATAGTTCGTTTGCAATGTCCTGACTGGTTTTGTTTTCGGCCACCAGCTTTACAATTTTTAGTTCCGATTTGGTGAGTAAATCTAAATTCTTAGGTCTGTTACTATGATTGTTTATGTTTAAATAAGAAGCAATTTCTTCACTAAAATAAGGTTCCCCTTTTAATACGTGCGAAATGCAGGTTTCTATTTCTTCAACAGCAAATTCCTTTAAAATATAACCGTATACGTTGAATTCTTTGGCCTGATCAAAAAGTTCTTCTTCCTTATCAAAGGTGATTAAAATGACTTTAGTGGCCAAATTATTTTTTTTACATGCTTCAGCAATCTCCAATCCTGTTTTGTACGGCATTCTGATATCTAAAATCGCAATTTCAGGTTTTAGCTTTACAATAAGATTATACGCGGCATTACCATCCTGCGCGCTTCCAACGATGTCAAATCCTTTAGAAGTTAAAAAATCAGACATGCCTCTAAGCATAAGAGGATGGTCATCTGCAATAACAATAGATGGCTTCATTTATTAAAAGGGAGTATTCTGCTATTAGTTTTGTTGAGTAAATATACTAATTTTCTAATTTCAAGTAGATGTATTTCTTCTCGTAATCTATAATAGCTTTCGATTTTTTTAAAATATCAGCTCCAATAATACCATCAACTGGTTTTGAGTTGTGATTTATTAAAGCGGTGTTCACGTGACTAAGGTTGAAAAGGACTAAAACAACTTTGTTTTGTTTCCATTTGCCAATCCTTAGTTTGTTCTTTTTAGACATTTTAGTTTCCATATTTATGGCACCGGCACCGGCCGCCATAATTTCAGAATCCTTGACTTTTAGATTAAAAGTATCGATAGCTTCAAAACCCACACAAGAATTTGAAGCACCAGTATCTAAAATAAAACGACCTTTAACGCCATTTAAAGTGGCCTTAACTTCGAAATGATTGGTTTTTGTTAAACGCAGTTTAACTTTGGTGTATCCTTTATTAAGAAGAAAATGTTCTAATGTGTCTTCCATATGTGATGATTGTGCGCTAAAAGTACTATAAATACAGGGATGCTTCACTTAAAAAGATATAAAATTCTATATTATCTATAAGATTGTGATTTAAATCTAAAATTATCTAAAAGACCATTATTAAAAGGGCTGACTTTTTTATTTTTACCTCATGATAATAACCGATACCCATACCCATTTATATAGTGAAGCTTTTGATGACGACCGACATGAAATGATTAATCGAGCGATTGATTTAGGTGTTTCTCGTTTTTTTATTCCGGCCATCGATTCGACGTATACCGAATCGATGTTACTGTTAGAACAGGATTTTCCTAATCATGTGTTTTTAATGACTGGATTGCATCCAACGCATGTGCAGAAGAATTATGAAGCTGAATTAAAACATGTGGAAGAAATGCTTGCCGCACGTCATTTTTATGCTGTAGGCGAAATTGGTATCGATTTGTATTGGGAAAAAAGCACATTAGAGATTCAGAAAATTGCCTTTAAGCGTCAAATTCAATTGGCGAAACATTACAAATTGCCTATTGTGATTCACTGTCGTGAAGCCTTTGATGAAATTTTTGAAGTTCTAGAAGAAGAGAAAGGCGACGATTTGTTTGGTGTTTTTCATTGTTTTACAGGAACTTTAGAGCAAGCACATCAGGCCATATCCTACAATATGAAGTTAGGTATTGGTGGTGTCGCTACGTTTAAGAACGGTAAAATCGATCAGTTTTTAAAAGATATCGATTTAAAACATATTGTATTAGAAACCGATGCCCCTTATTTAGCTCCAGTTCCGTATCGCGGAAAGCGAAATGAAAGTGCCTATATTATTAAGGTCTTAGAAAAACTGTCTTATATATATGATAGGAGTGAAGAGGAGATTGCAAATATAACCACGCAAAACTCTAAAGACATATTCGGTATTTAATTTAAAAGCTTAGAAATGATGAGTACATCAAAACCAAATATACTATTAATTTATACCGGAGGTACCATTGGTATGGTTAAAGACGCTAAAACCGGAACTTTAAAAGCGTTCAATTTTAAAAACCTTTTGAAACAGATTCCGGAATTACAACTATTAGATTGTAATATTGATACGGTATCCTTTGATGAACCCATAGATTCCAGTAACATGAATCCAGAATACTGGGTGCAGATTGCTGAAATTATAGAACATCATTATCAATCTTTTGATGGTTTTGTGGTATTGCACGGTAGCGACACGATGAGTTATACGGCTTCAGCTTTAAGTTTTATGTTAGAAAACTTAGCAAAGCCTTTGGTGTTTACCGGGTCACAATTACCTATTGGGGATTTACGTACCGACGCTAAAGAGAATTTAATTACCTCTATTCAAATGGCTTCGCTTCAGGATAAAGGAAATCCCGTTATAAAAGAAGTTTGTTTATATTTTGAGTATAAATTATATCGTGCCAATCGAACAACTAAAATAAATGCGGAACATTTTGAAGCTTTTACGTCTTCAAATTATCCCGATCTAGCAGAGTCGGGTGTGCATTTAAAAGTGAATAATGAATATTTATTTAAGCCTAATCTAAAGAAAGCCTTTCAGGTCCATAAAAATTTAGATACTAATATTGCGCTTATTAAAGTCTACCCGGGCATGTCTGATAAGGTGTTAAATAATATTTTAAACACCGAAAATTTAAAAGCGGTGATAATTGAAACCTACGGATCAGGAAATGCGACTACTGAAGACTGGTTTTTAAAAAATATTAAAGCGGCGATTCAAAAAGGGATTCATATAGTTAATATTACTCAGTGTTCAGGGGGCAGCGTGATGATGGGGCATTACGAAACCAGTAATGAGCTTAAAAATATGGGAGTTATCTCAGGGAAAGACCTGACTACCGAAGCTGCTTTGAGTAAATTAATGTATATGTTGGGGCAAAATGTTTCGGAAAAAGTCTTCAAAACAGCATATGAGACGCCGTTAAGAGGAGAAATGTCTTAATTCATTCGTTTTATATTTCACAATTATTCAATTGCAATTGTATTGTCTATAGATGTATAATAATTGACATGGAAATTTAAAATAAAAGACTTTTTTGTCGTAGAGAGATAAATTTAAACTAATAGATATAATGAAAAACCTTCTTTTTGTTTTTATGATACTTGTTTTGGTGTCATGTTTTAAAGTAAATATTGAACCTCAAAAGGTATTTACTAAACACGACTTAGTTTCTAATGATTTAGCAAAAAGATGGGATGAAGGCATGCCTTTAGGTAATGGCTTTATAGGTGCATTGGTTTGGCAAAATGAAGGACAGTTAAGAATGTCTTTAGATAATGTAAATTTATGGGATATTCGTCCAATGGAGAATTTGAACACCCCTGATTATAAATTTTCATGGGTTTATGAACAGTGGAAGAATGATACGTACAAAGAGGTGCAAAATAGATTTGATGCTCCTTATGATAAATCTCCTGCGCCTTCAAAAATTCCAGGAGCGGCAATAGAATTCAATATAGTTAATTTAGGAAAAATTGATTCCACTCGATTATTCATAAAAAATGGTCTTGGAGTTATTTCTTGGAAGAACGGAATGGAGTTTAGTAGCTATGTACATGCTACTGAAAAAATAGGATGGTTTAAATTTAAAGGAGTTTCAAAGAATTTTAAGCCAGTTTTATTACCTCCTGCTTATAATTTAGAGGGAGAAGATAATGAACAATCACCTGTTGCAGGTCAGGATTTAAGACGTCTTGGTTATAAAAAAGGACAAGTTCAAGAAGAAGAAAATAGTATAACATATGTGCAAGAAGGATGGGGAGGCTTTAAATACGATGTTAATGTAAGATGGAAATATGTAAACGAAACTTTGGAAGGATGCTGGAGCATTAGTGCTCATTTTCCAAATTCAGATGCTGTTTTAGATTCTAATGTGTTAACAGCGGAGGCTATAGAACGTGGTTTCAATACCGATTTTGTTAGTCACAACAAGTGGTGGTCAGATTTTTGGGCAAAATCTAAAATCAATATTCCAGACGAAGTCTTGGAAAAGCAATGGTATTTAGAACAATATAAGTTTGGGTCTGCCGCAAGAACTGGGGCTCCACCAATTTCATTACAAGCTGTTTGGACTGCAGATAACGGTAAATTGCCACCATGGAAAGGAGACTATCATCACGATTTAAATACGCAGTTAAGCTATTGGTCTTCTTATTCTTCTAATCATATTGATTTAGAAAAGGGGTATTTAGATTGGTTGCTTAAGTGTAAAGCGAACTTTAAAAAGTACACTAGAGAATATTATGAATCTGATGGATTAGCTGTGCCAGGTGTTACTACAATTGAAGGACAGCCTATGGGTGGATGGATTCAATATGCATTTGGACCGACAGTTTCCGGTTGGTTAAGTCAGCATTTCTATTTGCATTGGCGTTATAGCATGGATAGAGAATTTTTAAAAAATGAAGCTTATCCATGGATAAAAGAGGTTGCCACGTTTTTTGAAGATATTTCGGTTAAAAGTGAAAACGGATTTAGAAAGTTGCCAATAAGTGCAAGCCCAGAGATGTATAATAACTCTAGAAGAGCTTGGTTTGGTGAAACTACAAATTTCGATTTGGCTGCTATTCGTTGGACGTACGAGAAGGCTTCAGAACTGGCTTTAGAGTTGGGTAACAATGAAGAAGCAGAAAGGTGGAAGTCAATGTTGGCAGAATGGCCTTATTTTGCCATAGATGAAGCAGAAGGCTTAATGATTGCTCCAGAAAATAAATATGAGCATTCGCATCGTCATTTTTCACATTTATTGGCGTATCACCCCTTAGGGCTTATAGATTATAGTAAGAGTGATGAAGACAAGAAGATTATAGACAATACAATTAATCATCTACTAGAAAAGGGGTCAGATTATTATACAGGATATTCATTTAGTTGGTTGGCTAATTTACAAGCCAGAGCATTTGATGGAGAGGCTGCTGCTAAAACATTAAAAATATTTGCAGAGAACTTTTGCTTGCCAAATTCCTTTCATGTTAATGGAGAGCAACATAATAGAGGGTATTCGAAGTTTAAATATAGGCCATTTACATTAGAGGGTAATTTTGCTTTTGCTGCAGGATTACAAGAAATGCTTATTCAGAGTCATACAGGAGTAATACAAATTTTTCCGGCCATACCAAAGCAATGGACTAATGTCAGTTATGACAAGCTTAGAACTGAAGGTGCGTTTTTGGTTTCGGCAAAGAAAAAGGATGGTAAGGTAAACCAAGTAACTATTGTTTCTGAACAAGGAGGTCTTTTGAAATTAAGAAATCCGTTTGATGACTTAAAATTTCATATAGACACAGAATATACTTTACAAGATGGAATAATAGTTATTCATACAGAAAAAAATCAGGAGATTAAAATAACTACATCTGAGAAATAGTATATTAAAAAAGGAAAGTCTAATTATTTGGTTTCATTTTTGGAACTAAAAAGCTTATTTATATTAATGTATGGTGTCGAAATGACAGTAAATATTCCCTTAAGAGGAGAAATGACCTAAAATTAACGGTTAAAATTTTAAGGTTCAAAGAATTTTTCGTTATTTGAGCCCCCGAAAAAAGTGCATTAGAAAAATTACAGAGAGGTGGCCGAGTGGTCGAAGGCGCACGCCTGGAAAGTGTGTATACGTCAAAAGCGTATCGAGGGTTCGAATCCCTTCCTCTCTGCTGAAATATGTTTTTAAATTGTATTTTTTTTATATCTTTAACACTTTAACTAATAAAATTAAGATCTAGAACATGAAAAGATTATTTTCTATCCTTGCCATTACAGGAATGATGGCTTTTGGAACTGTTAATGCAACTACAAATGCAAGCACAACTGCAGTTACTACAACAACTGTAACAACTACACAAGATGACGCTGCTGATGCACCTGCTGAAGAGCTTACGTTTCATCAAGAATTAAAAAAGAGATTTATAGAAGGAGGTCCTGGATTTATGGGGATTGTACTTTTATGTTTAATCTTAGGTTTAGCAATTGCTATCGAGAGAATTATCTTTTTAAACTTATCTACTACTAATACTAAAAAATTAACCCAAGAAGTAGAAGATGCTCTTAACTCAGGCGGTGTAGAAGCTGCTAAAGAAGTTTGTAGAAATACTAAAGGTCCTGTTGCTTCTATTTACTACCAAGGTTTAGATAGAACAGACGAAGGTTTAGACGCAGTTGAAAAAGCTGTTGTAGCTTACGGTGGTGTTCAAATGGGACAATTAGAGAAAAACGTGTCTTGGATTTCATTATTTATCGCATTAGCACCGATGTTAGGATTCATGGGTACGGTAATTGGTATGATTCAAGCATTCGATAAAATTGAAGCAGCTGGTGATATGCAACCATCTCTTGTAGCTGGTGGTATTAAAGTAGCACTTTTAACAACAGTATTCGGTCTTGTTGTAGCGATGATTCTTCAAGTATTCTACAACTACATTATTGCTAAGATTGATAGTATCGTTAACTCTATGGAAGATGCTTCTATTACGTTAATGGATCTATTAATCAGAAACAAAAAGTAATAATAAAACAAAACTCGAATTATGAAATTACATACAATTCTTAAATATATAGCGTATGTTCTGGGTATCGTTGGTGCGGTTCTTGCACTAATGATTATGACCTCAGACTCTGAAGGGCTAATAGATAACATTCTTTATGTTACTTATACGGTGCTTTTCATAGTATTAGCATTAATCGTTATATATGTTGTAAAAGGTCTGTTTGCAGGCGATATTAAAAAGACCCTATTAACTGTAGGATTATTTTTAGCTGTAATCGCAATTTCTTACGGAATTTCTTCTGGAACAGATCTAGATTTAGCACCGTTTAACGCAAAAGGATTAGGCATTACCGAAGCTATCTCTAAAAATGTAGGTGCTGGTTTAATAGCTTTCTATATCCTTTCAGTTACAGCTATTGGAGCAACATTGCTTTCAACAGTTAAAAAATTATTACACAAATAAAAAAGTAAGATATGGCAAAAAGAGCAGCTCCAGAAGTAAATGCAGGCTCCATGGCCGACATCGCGTTTTTACTGTTAATATTTTTCTTAGTAACAACTACTATTGAAACAGATGCAGGAATCAACCGTAAGTTACCACCTATGGAAGATGAAAACGTTCAGCCGCCAACAATTAAAAAGAAGAACATCTTTGAGGTTTTACTAAACGGAAAAGATCAGTTACTTGTAGAAGATGAGTTAATGGAAATTAAAGATCTTAGACAAGCAGCTATTGAGTTCTTAGATAATGGTGGCGACGGATCGTGTAAATATTGTAACGGTAAAAAGGATCCGGATTCATCAGATAATCCAGATAAAGCTATTATTTCGTTGAAAAACGAACGTGAAACTACTTATAAAACGTATATCGCAGTACAAAATGAATTAGTTGCGGCATATAATGTGTTAAGAGATCGTAGAGCAAAATCGCAATACGGAATGACGTTCGCAGAAATGGAAGCTAATTATGACGATGTAAATTGGCCAGGAAATAAAACTAAATTGAAAGAACAAATTGAGCAGATAAAATTAGAATATCCTCAAAAGCTTTCTGAAGTACAATAATTAAAATTTAACATTTTATGGCTAAATTTAATAAGAAAAAAAGCGGTGATATGCCGGCGATATCTACAGCATCGCTGCCAGATATTGTATTCATGTTATTATTCTTCTTTATGGTGGCTACCGTAATGAGGCAAAATACATTAATGGTTGAAAATAATTTGCCATTTGCTGATCAGATTGAGAAGTTAGATAAAAAAGATTTGGTAATGTATATTTATGCAGGAAAACCAAGTGAAAATTACACGAAGCAATTTGGTACAGCGGCTAAAATTCAGCTTAATGATAAATTTGCTGATGTTAGCGAAATCGCTGCCTTTATTGCAGCAGAGCGCGCATCAAAAAGAGAAGAGTTAGTTCCATTTTTATCAACTGCTTTAAAAGTAGATCAAGATGCAAACATGGGATTAATAATGGATATTAAGAAGGAATTGCGTAAAGTGAATGCGCTAAAAATTAACTATACTACTAAAAAGGGTAGTGTAACAGGCGAATAGATTTTAATTCTTAATTTTATATTTAAAAGCGTTTTGAGATATCAAAACGCTTTTATTTTTTTATGGCGTATAGAATTATTATAAATTTATGGTTCCTTAACAATTTAGGTTTAAATCGGTTTTGATGAGAAATAGGATATGGTTTGTTTTTTTATGGATTTCAGGGGTGTATCAAGTGATAGCCCAAAATACTATTGAAAAGGTTGTAGACTCACTTTATAAGGAAGATCAGTTTTATTTAGCTGTAACTTATAACTTATTTGGAAATCGTCCTGTAGATCTCTCTCAAAACGGTTTTTCTAACGGATTACACCTAGGTTTTATGAAGGACATGCCGTTAAATAAGCGACGTAATGTGGCTTTGAGTATTGGTTTAGGCTATTCAACGAATTCCTTTTATCATAACCTTTATATTAGCCAAGATGAGAACCAGGTAACAACTTACGATATTATTCTGCAAAGCGATACCTATACCAAAAATAAATTCAGTAATCATATTGTAGAAATGCCAATTGAATTCAGGTGGCGAACCTCCACTCCGGAAGAATATAAATTCTGGCGTATTTATACGGGGTTTAAGCTAGGGTATATTTTTGGTAATCGTGTGAAGTATCGAGGCGATTTAGGAGACATACAATACAATAATATTAAGGTATTCGAGAAGTTTCAGTATGGTTTAAACTTAAGTTTTGGTTACAATACCTGGAATGCTTATCTGTATTATGCGTTATCGCCTATATTTTCAAAAGAAAATCAAATCAACGGAGAGAGCATCGATATGAATAATATTAAAATAGGATTGATATTCTATATTCTATAACCAGTAGGTTACTAAAATTAACTGCGGAAACATCCCTACAAGAAAGCCCAAAATCAACTCGACATTGGTATGTGCATTGGCATGTAAACGAGAAGTGGCCACCGCACCTGTAATAATACTCATGATAGCTAAAGTTCCGTTTATGTTTATGCTAAAATGAATGCTTAGGGCTATAAAAAACATAAAAACTCCCGAAATACCAATCATATGAATACTGGCTTTAATCTTAAATACGGCAAGCATTAAACAGGTCATGGTTGAGATTAAAATGCCCAAAAAGAAATAGTAAAGTTCAACTATCTGGTTTGCAGTTAAAATACGTTGTAAAATAACAATGACTACTATGCAGTTTAAGGCTAAGGGAAGTATACGCTCTTCGGAGGTTGGCATATAAATAGATTTTACTTTTCCTAAAGTTTTCAGTAAAAAGTAAAGTAAAACAGGAAGAATAATGGTTAAAATTCCAAGGGAAAGTAACTTTGCCTGTATAATTTCTTGAGGAATGAAACGAGGAGATTTAGAAAAGTAAAAAATAACACCCAGAACAGGCATTATTAACGGATGAAAAACAAACGAAATACTTTTTAAGATCTTATCTATCATATCTTTTTACGTAAGCGGGCAACAGGAATGTCGAGTTGCTCCCGGTATTTTGCAACCGTACGCCTTGCAATAGGATAGCCTTTGTCTTTTAAAATAGAGGCTAAATGTTCGTCGGTTAGGGGTTTTTTCTTGTTTTCTTCTTCAATAACGGTTTCTAAAATCTTTTTAATTTCTCTTGTAGACACATCTTCACCCTGATCATTTTTCATAGCTTCAGAGAAGAAATCTTTAATCAGTTTCGTTCCATAAGGTGTATCCACATATTTGCTGTTAGCAACTCTGGAAACCGTTGAAACATCCATATTAATTTCGTCTGCAATATCTTTAAGAATCATCGGTTTTAAGTTACGCTCATCACCGGTTAAGAAATATTCTTCCTGATAATGCATGATGGCACTCATCGTAACAAATAAGGTTTGCTGACGTTGTTTTATGGCTTCAATAAACCACTTCGCAGCGTCTAACTTTTGTTTGATGAAGATCACAGCATCCTTTTGAGATTTCGATTTTTCTTTAGACTCTTTATAGCCTTTAAGCATGTCGTTGTAACCTCTGGAAACATGAAGCTCAGGGGCATTACGTCCGTTAAGGGTTAGTTCCAGTTCGCCGTCAACAATTCTAATGGCGAAATCGGGAACAACGTGTTCTACAATACGGTTGTTACCAGCATAAGATCCTCCGGGTTTTGGGTTTAAATGCTCGATTTCATGAATGGCGTCTTTGAGTTGCAGTTCTGTAACGTCAAATTTTTGTAATAATTTATCGTAATGTTTTTTTGTGAATTGCTCGAAAGCATTATCGATAATATCAATGGCCAATTCGGTATCGGGTGTTTTTTCCTTACGGTGTAATTGAATGCTTAAACACTCTTGCAGGTTTCTTGCACCAACACCCGCAGGATCTAACTGGTGAACTATTTTTAGTACTTTATTAATTTTTTCTTCGGAAGTATAAACGTTTTGGGTAAATGCCAGATCGTCCATAATATCCGAAAGCGATCGACGAATGTAGCCGCTTTCATCAACACTACCAACTAAAAATTCAGCAATTTCGCGTTCTTCATCGTCTAATCGGTAGGTGTTAAGTTGGCTAATTAAGTGTTGTGTAAATGAGGTTCCTGCAGCGTAAGGCATGCTTTTTTCTTCATCATCGCTGCTGTAATTATTGGCTTGCATACGATAATCAGGAATTTCATCATCACTTAAATATTCATCAACATTGATGTCGTCATTACCAATGGTTTCACTATCGTTATACTCATCATTCGAGTTATCGAAATCACTATCATAGTCCGTTTCAACAGTATCTTTTCCACTATCTAAAGCAGGATTTTCTTCTAGTTCCTGTTTTATACGTTGCTCAAAAGCCTGCGTAGGCAACTGAATCAATTTCATTAATTGAATTTGTTGCGGCGACAGCTTTTGCGATAATTTAAATTGTAAATGTTGCTTGAGCATCTTGTGATTTGGTATAAGATAAAAGTAAAAAAACTTTTACTGATGTGTAACCATTAATTAATGTTTTCTAAAATTCGGCGTTTTGTGGTGTTCTAGGGAACGGAATTACGTCTCTAATATTGCTCATTCCGGTGGCAAACATAACTAAGCGTTCGAAACCTAAACCAAAACCAGAGTGTACAGCCGTGCCAAATTTACGTAAATCTAAATACCACCAAAGGTCTTCTTCAGGAATACCTATGGCAGCCATTTTTTCTTTTAAAACATCTAAACGCTCTTCACGTTGGGCGCCACCAACGATTTCACCTATGCCAGGGAATAGAATATCCATAGCACGAACGGTTTTACCGTCATCGTTTAAACGCATATAGAAGGCTTTAATATTTGCTGGATAATCAAATAAAATTACCGGACAGTTAAAGTGTTTTTCTACTAAGTAGCGCTCGTGTTCACTTTGTAAATCGGCACCCCACTCATCGATAATGTATTTGAATTTTTTCTTTTTGTTAGGCTTGCTGTTACGTAAAATATCAATCGCTTCAGTGTAGCTCACACGTTTAAAGTTGTTATCGGTAACGAATTTTAATTTTTCGATCAAAGTCATTTCGCTACGTTCAGCCTGTGGTTTTTTCTTGTCTTCTTCCTGTAAACGGTTATCTAAGAACTCTAAGTCTTCTTTGTTATTATCTAAAATGTATTTGATAACCGATTTCATAAAGTCCTCAGCTAAATCCATGTTGCCTGGTAAATCCATAAAGGCAACTTCTGGCTCAATCATCCAGAATTCTGCTAAGTGACGAGACGTATTTGAGTTCTCAGCTCTAAAAGTAGGTCCGAAAGTGTACACTTTACCTAAAGACATGGCGTAAGTTTCAGCTTCTAACTGACCAGAAACGGTAAGATTGGTCTCTTTACCAAAAAAGTCTTTTGTATAATCTACTTCTCCAGCTTCATTTAAAGGTGCATTTTTAGCATCTAAATTAGTTACTCTAAACATTTCTCCGGCGCCTTCAGCATCGCTACCTGTAATGATTGGTGCATGCATGTAGTAGAATCCATTTTCGTTAAAGTATTTGTGAATTGCGAATGACAAAGCAGAACGCAAACGCATAACGGCACTGAATGTACTTGTTCTAGTGCGAAGGTGCGCGTTCTCTCTTAAAAATTCAAACGAGTGTTTTTTTGGTTGAATCGGGTAAGTTTCAGGATCTGAGTCACCTAAGACATCAACAAATTTCACTTGCACTTCAACGGTTTGTCCTTTTCCTTGACTTTCAACTAAGTCTCCTTTAATGTGAACCGCAGCACCTGTGGTGATACGTTTCAATAATGCTTCATCAAAATTTTCAAAATCTACAACACACTGAATATTGTTTAAAGTTGAGCCATCGTTTAACGCAATAAAACGATTTGCTCTAAAGGTTCTTACCCAGCCTTTAATGTCAACTTCAGTATTTGGAGCGATATTATTTTGAGATAATAATTCTGAAACGGTATATGATTTCATAGGTATTAAAATTAATAGTGTAAATATAAAATTTAGCCTGTTTATATTAAAATGAATATCACGACTTAATCTTCGTTATCGTCTTCTTCAGGAATAATATTTATTGAAGGCTCTTTTAAAACTTCTTTATTAGCAATACTACGTTCTAACGATAATAATAACGAAGGTAATAGCAATAAGTTTGATAACATAGCGAATAATAGTGTGGCCGATACTAAGGCACCTAAAGCTACCGTTCCGCCAAAACTGGAAATGGTAAAAACTGAGAAGCCAAAGAACAGTACAATAGAGGTATAGAACATGCTCACACCGGTTTCACGTAACGCACCGTAAACCGATGGCTTAATTTTCCAGTGTCTGGCTTGTAATTCCTGACGGTATTTGGCTAAAAAATGGATGGTATCGTCTACCGAAATACCAAAAGCAATGCTGAATACCAAAATGGTTGATGGTTTGATAGGCACACCCAAATAGCCCATTAAACCTGCGGTTATTAATAATGGTAATAAGTTTGGAATTAATGAAATGACAATCATTCTTAGTGATCTGAACATATAAGCCATGAAAACAGCGATTAAGATGATGGCTAAGGATAATGAAATCACTAAGTTTTTAACTAAGTATTTTGTTCCCTTTTGGAACACTACGGCTTTTCCGGTCATGGTTACTTTGTAACGATCACTTGGAAATAACTTATCAATTTTAGTTTGAAGGTTTTCTTCAATACGCTCCATCTTTTCGGTACCAATGTCTTTCATAAACGTGGTAATACGTGCGTATTGCCCCGTACTATCCACAAAGTTTTTCAGTAAATCGACATTTGACGATGAATTTTTAGCATACGATAAAATAAAACTGTTCTCCTGACTGGTTGGTAGCTGATAATATTTTGTGTTGCCATTGTAGTACGCTTGTTTAGAATATTTTACTAAATCAACGACTGAAATGGGTTTCGATAATTCAGGAATTTCATTGATGGCTTCCTGTAATTCGTCCATACGTTTTAAAGTCGCCAGTTTCATAACGCCTTTTTTACGCTTGGTATCAATCATGATTTCAACAGGCATAATGCCGTTAAATTCACTTTCGAAAAATCGGATGTCATTTACGAATTCAGAATCCTGAGGCATATCTTCAATTAAACTCCCTGTGATTTTTATCTGGTAAATACCAATAATACTCACAATAAGTAAAACTAAACCGGAACAATAGATCGCAATGCGCTCGTGTTTTACCATGCGTTCCATCCAGTCTACAAAACCACCAATCCAACGTTTGTTTAGGTGTTCTAAGTGACGGTCTTTTGGATAAGGTAAAAAGGTATAAATGATTGGAATAATCAATAAACACAATACGAAAATGGCAAGAATACTTAACGACGCTACAATACCAAACTCTTTAAGTAAGGTGCTTTCAGTAAGTATAAATGTTGCAAAACCAGATGCAGTGGTAATGTTAGTCATTAAAGTGGCATTACCAATTTTGGTAATAACACGTTGTAAAGACTTCACCTTATTTCCGTGTTTTTTAACTTCATTTTGGTACTTATTGATTAAGAAAATACAGTTAGGAATTCCTATCACAATAATAAGCGGCGGAATTAAAGCAGTAAGTACGGTAATTTCATAATTAAGAGCCCCTAAAATTCCTAAAGTCCACATAACACCTATAGATACAACAATCAGTGAAATGAAGGTTGCTCTAAATGATCTGAAGAAAAAGAAGAATATTAATGAGGTTACCAGAAGTGCAGCGCCAACAAACCAGCCAATTTCACTAACAATAACCTGCGCGTTTAGAGTTCGGATGTACGGCATGCCCGAAATACGAACATCTAAATTGTAGGTCTCTTCAAAAGCATTTACTTTAGGTTCAAGAGTGTTGGCAACAAAGTCTTTTCTAATCGAGGTATTTACAATATCTTTTTTTAGATAGATGGCTGTTCTAATGGTTTGTGTTTCCTTGTTGAATAAGACATTATCGTAAAATGGATATTTATTAAACAGCTCGAATTCTAAAGATTCAATTTGTTGTAGCGAAGCAATAGAATCTTTAATGAAGGGTTCTAGGGTAAATTTCTCATGCTCGGTATCTTTAACCAATTTCTGTAAGTCTTTTACAGAAACTACTGTTTCTACCTCGTCGTATTTTTTAAACTCTTGAGCAAGGTTGTTCCAGGCGTTTAATTTTTCAACCGTTAAAAGTGTCGAGTCTTTAACACCAAGGATGATTAGATTTCCTTCTTCACCAAAAATACTTAAGAAATTGTTATACTCAATATTTACCTCGTGGTCGTCTGGTAACAGGTTGGCTTCGGTATTGGTAAAACGCATGTTTTTCCATTGTGTACTGAATAAAACGGTGATTATTAAAATACCAAGAAGTATCCCTATTTTATTACGCAGAATAATTCGCGCAATAACGTCCCAAAAGTGTTTTGTAAATAGTTTAAGCATGCCTTTAATAAAAGTTGGGCAAAGGTAGGAAAAACAAGTGTATTACCTCATAAAGTCAAGTTAAATGTAAACTTAAAAGCGATATTGTCGGCAATATCCGGAAGGTGGTAAGCGCCATATCTATACGTGAAGCTTAAACCAAAACCAAAAAGTAATTTATTAAGTTCGAAACCCGACTCGGTATAGCCTTTATCCAGCGAGCCAAAGGAGATATTTTCGTGGCGCTCCGGCTGATCGATATTACCTAAAGCGTAACGCGTAATTAAAACCATCTGGGGTTTGTAGCTAGGAGAGATATCGAAAGGTTTTAAGTAATGTTTAAATTGAAACGTAGTAAATTTATCAGAAAAAAATTCATTAAAAAACATGGTTTCAAAACTGTTAATACCTGCCACTGAAAAGCGTTGTAAAATGGTTTCTTTATTGATGTTATTTGGGTAGGCGTGATACAAATGTGTTAAGGGGACGTTGCCATTTGCTATTCCGGCTACCAGTACAATTTGTGAATAGCTTCCTTTTTCATCACCAAATTGATAGATGGTTCTGAAATCGAATTTTGAAAAATTGAAATCACTTTTAAAAACATCTTTAAAACTTTTGGTATACTGAAGTGTAAACTTCGGAAAGCCTTCTTTGACTTCTTTTTGTTCATTTTTAGACACTTCGTAAGTGCTAAACGGATTCCATTGTATTGCAAATTTGGCTGAACTGATATCGAATTCAGAATATGATTCATCTCCAACCGCATAAATATAGCTATACGTCGGATCGATATGACTTATAGAGAATTCTGATTCCGTAAGTAATTTTGGTGTTATTTGATGTCCTAAGCTAAGCGTTTTTGTGACATGCGCATGAAAAAGGCTAATGTTAAGTAAGCGCGGTTCGAAAAACTGAAAAAAACGTTTATCGGTTAAAAATTTGGTGCTTCCGGTTTCCTGTAAATCATCGGTGTAGGATGCGCTAAGCCAGGTGTTACTTTTTTCAGCTAAACGATAAGCGCCACCAACGCTGTATTTAAATTTATCATCACCAAAACCGTAAACTAAATAGCCATTAATGCGAAAGGTTTTTGAAAGTGCATCGTTTGTAATGCCTCCAAGTCCGGTTCTTAGTGCTTCGTACTGGTTATATTTTATGAGATAGCGAAGGTCGAAGTTAAAATATTTGGTAGGGAAATAACCATTGCCTAAATGTTCTATAAAAGCTTTCTTTTTTAGAGAATCTTTTACTGTTTCTGTGTTGTCTTCTGAGAATGATTGGGCCTGCAACAAAAAAGAAGCACATAAACAAAGAATAAAAAAACAATGCTTTAACATATAAATGCGATTAAAAAGCGAATGGTTTACAAAAAAAAGCGACTTAAATGTCGCTTTTAAATTATACGGTCATGATTTCTTTTTCTTTCACTTCGAAAAGGTCATCCACCTTTTTAACGTACTTATCTGTGATTTGTTGTACGTCTATTTCAGCATTTTTCTTTAAATCTTCAGAAACGTCTTCTAATTTTTTAATATCGTTATTAGCATCTTTTCTGGCCGCTCTTACACTAATTTTAGCATCTTCAGCTTCAGCTTTAGCTTGTTTTGCTAAATCGCGTCTGCGCTCTTCAGTAAGTGGCGGAACGTTTATAATTATGGTGTCTCCATTGTTCATTGGGTTGAACCCAAGGTTTGCTATCATAATAGCTTTCTCAATCTCTTGAAGCATGTTTTTTTCCCATGGTTGAACTGTAATGGTTCTTCCGTCAGGTGTATTAACATTAGCTACCTGGCTTAATGGTGTTGGAGATCCGTAGTAGTTAACTAAAACACTACCTAGCATGGCAGGACTTGCTTTGCCGGCACGAATGTTAACAAATGCCTTCTCCAAATGCTTAATCGCATTAGTCATAGATTCTTTCGCAGTGTCTAGTATAAATTGAATGTCTTCGTTCATGTTTTTAGCTTTTAAGTAAAATCAATGTTTCAAAAATTGCGCCAAAGGTTATAGGTTAACTTCGGTACCAACGTTTTCTCCGGAAACGACTTTTAAAAGGTTTCCTTTTTTGTTCATATCGAAAACTATAATTGGTAATTGGTTTTCTTGACTTAGGGTAAATGCTGTAGTGTCCATAACTTTCAAGCCTTTTCTTAAAACGTCATCGAAAGATATGAAATTAAATTTAGTCGCTTTTGCGTCTTTTTCAGGATCGGCATTGTAAATTCCATCTACACGAGTTCCTTTTAAAATCACATCGGCTTCAATTTCTATAGCACGTAATACGGCTGCAGAATCGGTAGTAAAATAAGGGTTTCCGGTACCACCACCAAAAATTACCACACGACCTTTTTCCAGGTGACGCATCGCTCTTCTTCTAATAAAAGGCTCTGCAACTTCATTGATTTTAATAGCCGATTGTAAGCGTGTAGGTATTCCGGCATCTTCAAGGGCACTTTGTAAAGCCAAGCCGTTAATTACGGTGGCTAACATACCCATGTGATCTCCTTGTACACGATCCATACCGTTACTAGCTCCGGCAACACCTCTAAAAATGTTTCCACCACCAATAACAATGGCAACTTCTACACCTTTATCGGTTATTTGTTTAATGTCGGCTGCATATTCGGCTAAACGCTCAGGATCGATACCATATTGGCGATTTCCCATTAAAGCTTCACCAGATAATTTAAGGAGTATTCTTTTGTATTTCATTATTTGTTACTCAAGGTTGTGCAAATATAATCAATATAATAAATTGCTAAAGTGAATTTTTAGGCAATTTGAGAACTAGAGATGTATGTATAAAAAAACCATTGTACCCTAAAGTACAATGGTTTTATATTTTTGTTGTTATGTAAATTAACCTACAGAAGCTCTTTTGAAATCAGTGATAGTAACATCACCGTAAGAAGCTACGTATTTAGCAACATTAATTTTTTCGTCTTTAATGAAGTTTTGATCTAATAAACATTTCTCTTGATCAAGTGTAGTGTTATCAGAAACAAAACGATCCATTTTACCTGGTAAGATGTTAGCCCAAATTTTTTCTGGTTTACCTTCAGCAGCTAATTGTGCTTTAGCATCTTCTTCAGCTTGCGCTAAAACTTCAGGAGTTAATTGAGACATAGAGATGTATTTAGGAACGTTTTTAAGTGTTTTACCTAAACGCGCTAACTCTTCGTTATCTTTTTCGATTACAGCAATTCTAGCTTCAGTTTCAGAAGCAACGAAAGCAGGATCGAAATCTTTGTAAGATAATGTAGTTGCTCCCATAGAAGCTACTTGCATTGCTACATCTTTTACTAAAGTTTCAGCGTTATCAACTTTTGCAGATAAACCTACTAAAGCAGCAATTTTGTTAATGTGAACGTAAGAACCAACATAAGGAGCTTCTAATCTTTCGAAAGAAGTGATGTCTAATTTCTCACCAATAACACCAGTTTGCTCAACTAATTTCTCAGCAACGGTAATACCACCAAAATCAGCAGCTAAGAAGTCTTCTTTCGTGTTGTAGTTTAAAGCTACTTCAGCTAAATCGCTAGCTAATTTTAAGAAGTTTTCGTTTTTACCAACGAAATCAGTTTCACAACCTAAAACGATAGCAACACCAGCAGTGTTGTCTGCGTTTAATTTAGCAACAGCAGCTCCTTCAGAGTTTTCTCTGTCAGCTCTTTTTTCTGCTACTTTTTGTCCTTGTTTACGTAAAACTTCAATTGCTTTATCAAAATCTCCACCAGCTTCAACTAAAGCTTTTTTACAATCCATCATCCCTGCACCAGTAGCTTGTCTTAACTTATTAACCTCTGCTGCTGTAATTTTTACTGTAGATTCCATGTATTTTAAATTTTAAAAAAAAGTCGTTCAAATATTTTAGCAAAGAAAATAATTAAACGACTTATTTATATTGTGTAAATGTTAATTATTCTTCCTCATTAGCAGCAACTGTTTTAGTTGCAGCTTTTTTAGCTTTAGGAGCATCTTCTCCTTCAACTTTGTCAGCTTTTCTTTCTGCTAAACCAGCAGAGATAGAAGCAGTAACATGAGATAAGATTTTATCGATTGACTTAGAAGCATCGTCGTTTGCTGGGATAACATAATCAACTTGACGAGGGTCAGAGTTGGTATCTACCATAGCAAAGATAGGAATGTTTAATTTTTGAGCTTCTTTAATCGCGATGTGTTCACGTTTAATATCAACTACAAATAAAGCACCAGGTAAACGAGTCATGTCGCTGATAGAACCTAAGTTTTTCTCTAACTTAGCTCTTAAACGATCTACTTGTAAACGTTCTTTTTTAGATAACGTGTTAAACGTACCATCTTTCTTCATTCTATCAATAGAAGCCATTTTCTTAACAGCTTTTCTAATAGTTACGAAGTTTGTTAACATACCACCTGGCCATCTTTCAGTGATGTATGGCATGTTGATAGCTCCTGCTTTTTCAGCAACGATATCTTTTGCTTGTTTTTTAGTAGCTACAAATAAAATTTTACGACCAGAAGCTGCGATTTTTGCTAATGCTGCTCCAGCTTCTTCAATTTTAGCTGCAGTTTTATATAAATTGATAATATGGATGCCATTACGCTCCATGTATACGTAAGGAGCCATGTTTGGATCCCACTTACGAGTAAGGTGTCCGAAGTGTACACCTGCTTCAAGTAATTCTTTTACTTCTACTGCCATTTTGTAATAGTTTACGTTCTGTTGAATTAGCAATGTTCCTTTTGGCTAAGGTTAAGCCTTAGGCTTCATTTAGATGCTAAACTAAATCCTGTCTTTTGGACTAGGACAACAATAACTGTTATTAATTTTTTTAATTGCGTTGAAAAAATTTCAACAATAGGATTAACGTTTAGAGAACTGGAATTTCTTACGAGCTTTCTTCTGACCGAATTTCTTACGCTCTACCATTCTTGGGTCTCTTGTTAATAAACCTTCTGGTTTAAGAGTTAATCTGTTTTCTGCATCTACTTCGCACATAGCACGAGAAACAGCTAAACGGATAGCCTCAGCTTGACCAGTAATACCACCTCCATATACATTTACGGTAATATCAAAGTTGCTTTCATTGTTAGTCATAACTAATGGTTGCTTAACTTTGTACTGTAAAGTAGCAGTAGTAAAGTAGCTAGCTATGTCTTTTTTGTTAATAGTGATGTTACCGCTTCCTGGGGCAACATACGCACGAGCAACAGCCGTTTTTCTACGGCCAATTTTGTGAATCACTTCCATTAGTTGAATTCATTTAAGTTAATTGTAGCTGGCTTTTGTGCAGCATGTGCATGCTCTGTACCAACAACAACTGTTAAGTTACGGAATAAATCTGCACCTAATTTGTTTTTAGGTAACATTCCTTTTACTGATTTTTCTACGATTCTTGCAGGATCTTTTCCAAACAATTCTGTAGCTGTTAAACTTCTTTGACCACCTGGGTAACCTGTGTGACGGATGTAAGTTTTGTCATTCCACTTGTTTCCAGTTAAGTTGATTTTTTCAGCGTTAATAACGATTACGTTATCACCACAATCAACGTGAGGTGTGAAGCTAGGCTTGTGTTTACCTCTTAAAAGTTTTGCAACTTTAGAAGCTAAACGACCCAAAGATTGTCCTTCGGCGTCAACTAAAACCCACTGCTTATCTGCAGTAGCTTTATTAGCTGATACTGTTTTGTAGCTTAATGTGTCCACGTTTTTAATTAATTTTTATTAAACATTCCTCTCTCAAAAAGAGTTTGCAAATTTACGATTAATTATTTGATTACCAAATAGTGTGCTAAGTTATTTTTATACAGCTTTTTAAATTACTGGATTATTGTGAAATTTAAATGTAAATATATTAAAATGAATTATTTGTGCTTTAGGTGTTAAAATGTATCTGTTTATATTTTTTTATAAGTTGGAATTGTAATCGGAAGATTTGTACATCAATTTTAGGTTTTAAACAGGTGAAAAAATCATAAAGCTTTAATAAATAAAGAACAAGAACCGAAATTTGATTAATTTTGCAGCGTTATGCAAGAACTAAAACTTTCAGATTGGTTACCTACCACAAACAAAGAGGTTAAAATACGCGGATGGGAAGAACTCGATGTTATCCTGTTTAGCGGTGATGCTTATGTGGATCATCCAACCTTTGGCCCGGCCGTTATTGGTCGTACTTTAGAAAGTTATGGATTAAGAGTAGCTATTGTGCCGCAGCCTAATGTGAACGATAACCTTCAGGATTTCGTAAAGCTTGGTCGTCCTAAATTATTCTTTGGGGTTACCGGCGGTTGTATGGACCCTATGATTAGTAATTATAATGCTAATAAAAAGCGTCGTGATAAAGATGCCTATACACCAAATGGAGAAATAGGCTTTCGTCCTGATTATGCCACAACGGTATATTCTAATATATTAAAGGAAAAATGGCCTGATGTTCCGGTGTTGATTGGAGGGATTGAAGCTTCTTTACGTCGTGTTACGCATTACGATTACTGGAGTGATAAACTTATGCCTACCATTTTAGAGTCATCTAAAGCTGATATGCTGGTGTATGGAATGGGAGAGCAACCGCTTCGTGAAATTGTTCGTTTGTTACAAAAAGGAGTGCCATTTAGTAGTTTGAATACTATAAATCAGACAGCGGTTCTCATAAAAAAGGATGAATCTATTCCAAAAAACAGTAATTGGGAAGATGTTGAAATCGCATCACATGAAACCTGTTTAAAAGATAAAAAGGCTTATGCATCTAATTTTAAGGTGATCGAGCAGGAGTCAAATAAATTGGCAGCGCGTCGTATTTTTCAAAAGGTGGGAGATAAAACGTTAATGATTAATCCGCCGTACCCAACTATGACGGAAGAAGAAATTGATGCGTCTTTCGATTTACCATATACACGATTACCACACCCAAAATATAATAAACGCGGACCCATTCCAGCTTTTGAAATGATTAAGTTCTCCATTAACATTCACCGTGGATGTTTTGGAGGGTGTAGTTTCTGTACGATTTCGGCACACCAAGGTAAATTTATTGCTTCTCGTAGTCAGGAGTCTATTTTAAAAGAAGTTGATAAGGTTGCCAACATGCCAGACTTTAAAGGTTACTTATCTGATATTGGCGGGCCAAGTGCAAATATGTATAAAATGAAGGGTAAAATTCAGTCTATATGCGACAAGTGTGTGGCACCTTCATGTATTTCTCCAGTTATTTGTAGTAATCTGGATACGTCACATAAACCGTTAACGGAATTGTATCAGGCGGTTGATAGTCATCCTAAAGTGAAGAAATCGTTTATAGGTAGTGGTATTCGTCATGATATGCTGGTGCCGGAATTCAATAAGAATGCCGATCCTAAAGAACTTGATGATTACACTGAAGAGGTGATGACCAAGCATGTTTCTGGTCGACTAAAAGTAGCGCCAGAACATACTAGTGATCCGGTTTTAAAATTAATGCGTAAACCATCGTTTACCTATTTTCATAAATTTAAGGAGCGTTTCGATAAGATTAATGTGAAGCACAAATTGAAACTTCAGTTAATCCCTTATTTCATATCGAATCACCCGGCTTGTGAAGCTGAAGATATGGCGAATCTGGCAGCTGAAACCAAAGATATGGGCTTTCAGTTAGAACAGGTGCAAGGGTTCACGCCGACCCCTATGACGGTAGCAACGGTAATTTATTATAGCGGATATCATCCATATACGTTGAAGAAAGTCAATACGCCAAAAACCAGAAAAGAGAAAGATGAACAACACCGTTTCTTCTTCTGGTATAAAGATGAAAATAAAGCCTGGATAAAAAATACTTTGAACAAATTAGGACGTCAGGACTTATTAAAAGTATTGCTTCCTGAAAACGATTCGTGGCGAAAAAATAAACCAGGTAAACCGAAGCATACGTTTGATGATGCAGTGCCGTTTAATAAGCGTAAAAATAAAGCCAAATTTAAATCAAAGAATAAACGTTAATTCGTAAGAAATAAAAAAAGCCTTGTATTCAATACAAGGCTTTTTGTTTTTATAGCGGTTATGGCTACTCTTTTAAAAGTTCATAGCCTTGATTAATTCCTTTTTCAATGGCAGGAACACCGCGTTCCATCCAAACAGGTTTTGCGGCACCTTGTAAGTAGTAATCAAAAAACTGTGACATTCTTAAGGTAAAGTCTTTTCTGTTTTGGTATTTTAATGGCCAGTGCGGTTCGTCATTGTAATTTAAAAACCAAGCGGGTTTACCTAATCGGCGTAAGCTTACAAAGAACTCAATACCTTGATACCACGGTACGTGTCCATCGGCATCGTTATGTAAAATCAATAAAGGAGTGTTAATTTTATCAATATTGAAAATAGGTGAATTTTCAATATAACGCATTGGATATTCCCAAGGTGTTCCTCCAATACGACTTTGGGTATGCTCGTATTGAAATTGACGACTTAATCCAGTCCACCATCGTATTCCGCCGTAAGCGCTAATCATATTCACAACGGGAGCGCCAGATTCAGCAGCTTTAAACATATTGGTTTTTGTTACTAGATATGCAATTTGATAGCCACCCCAACTGTGACCTTGTAAGCCAATATTATTTTTGTCTATAAATCCTTGTTTAATGATGGCGTTGGTTCCGGAAACCACACAACTTAAGGCGCTTTCGCCAGGGTAGCCTTCACGGTATTTTACATTCGGGTTGAAAATAACATAACCGCGACTGGCGTAATAGCTATAGCTAATGGTAGAACGCACGAAAGATGGTGGTCTGTGTTTGTGAATATCGTCTGAACTGCGTTCGTAGAAATTAACAATCATTGGGTACTTTTGGTTCGGGTCGAAGTTTTCGGGTTTAACCAATAAGCCTTCCAGTTCTTCACCGTCTAAAGAAGTCCATTTCACCAGTTCTATCGTTCCCCAGTTAAAATCCTTTTGTTGCGGATTGGCATCACTTAAAACGGTTTGTTTTTTAAAACTTAAATCGGTTAATCGTAAATTAGGGAATTCAGTAAACGATTCGCGTGTAAATAGTAAAGCATCACTTAATTCGGCTTTTGTTGGTTTGCTATAACTAAAATCGCCTTCCTCTAATTGTTTTATGGTGTTGTTTTTAGGGTTGAATTCAGCAAAACCTCCAGCTTTGGTGGTTTCATTAAATGTTGATAACAACCACTCGTTTTTCACGCTTATAGATTCTTCTTCCTTGTCTAATTTGATGTATCTGTAAACGATTTTATTGGCGCGTCCGTTGGTTAAGTTTGAAGTTTCACCCGTATTCGGATTGTATTTCCAGATGTCGTAGCGATCGTAAAGTAAGATGTGTTTATCGTCTTCCATCCATCCGGCAGTACCATAAGAGCTAGGGAAATCTGGTGAATCATTTAATTCGTCGTAAAATACTTTTCCTTTGGTCAATTCTAAATATTTGTTAGTTTTTACATTGTAGGTAAACCAGGTACTGTCAATGGAGTGATACCCAAAAACAAATGCGCCTTTCGGACTTAAAGATGCATTTGGCATCTGTTTTAAAATGATTTTTTGATTGCCGGTTTTAGTATTTACAATAGCGTAATCTTTGAGAGATCTTCCTGTCCATTGACTTTCAAGTGAGTATGGTGTTGGTGTATTTACTAATGTGATGTTAGAGTTGCCTTTATTGGTAAGCGTTGAATAAGGGAAGGCTTCCGTTTCAATCTGAACCGTTTTTTTATTATTGAAATTATAAACAGTTTCATAAGACTTAATAGTGTCGTTTTTTACCTGCAACTCCTGAACCGTGTATAGTCTAGGTTCGTTATACGTCCACACTTCTAAATTTACAATTTCGTCTTTTAGTAACGTGGTGTCTTTAATGATAGGAGGTTTTCGTAATCCGAAATATAACTTAGATTCATCTTTTGAAAACGTTATTGTACCATCTTTAGAAACTAAATAACCGTTTGGAGTGGTTGCGTTGTCGTATAGTTTACTGGCAGTTTCTTGTCCGGCTTCCCAAATATAAAGTTCGTTTGGTCTAATTTGTACTTTAGTTGTGTCGGCATCGACCACAAAGGCAAAACGTTTTCCGGTTTCACTGAAGCTTAGTTTGTTGTATTTTGCTTTTTTTCCGGAATAAATATTGGTTAATTGCGATGTGTTAAAATCGTAAATAAACACACCTTCACCGTTATTATCTTTATCACCGGTTGTTGAAAATGCCAGTGTTTTACCTGTTTTAGCAAAGGTGTAATGAGTAACATATTTAAAAGTGTCCTGTGCTTTAGAGTTAAGGTTTCTAATCACTAAATGATAACCATTGGTTTTGCTTACCTTTTTAGGTTTTGCATCTTTTTTATCGTCTTTGGTTTCGGTGCTATCAGTCTTGATTTCTTTTTTTGGAGCTTTAATATCTTCTAGAAGATACCCGATATAGCCCGACCATTTTTCAGGGAGTTGATATGATTTTACATTGCCTATTTTGTCGAGTTCTTTGGAGTCAAGGTTGTAAATTGCTAAAGAATCTTTTGGTAATTTATCTTTCTTCACCTTGTGACGAAGCATGTTATCTAAACTGTCTTTTAGTGGTTTTATGGTAAAGGCTAAAAATTTAGAATCGTAGGTAAACTGACCATTTGTAGCTCTAAAGTATTCTAAAAGGTTTGCTCCTTTGTTAGATGTTACATGAAGATGGCTATCGGCATTTTCCTGTTCTAAATCGTAAACTATAAAATGTCCGTTGGGAGCAATAGCTTCGTTTTTAATACTATTCCATTGTTGAATATCTGAAAATTCAAGTGTTTTTTTTTGTGCGATTGAAACAAAAGACACCAAAATGAAAATGTAGGTAAGGTTTAATTTCATGTGTAAGATTTAAAAAGGGTAAAAATAATTAAACCAACCAAATTGGGCCAACTGTTAAACTAAGTTTAACAAAGTATGCTGTTTGTCAGCTCGTTTCGCAGTTGGTCAGAATTAGCTGTTTTGGGATAATTGATTGCTTTTTATTTATGAACGTTAATCAACCTTTTAAATTTACACAAATGAAAAAAATAATTATTTTATTACTCTTTGCTGGTTTATTAAAATTAAACGCTCAGGAAGAAATACGAAAAATGATGACAGACACAGTCTGGGAAAAATATGTTCAGTTTGATAAATCGTCACCTTTTTATAAAACTTTTTGGTTTTGGACGAAAGAAAGAATTTTCAACGGGGTTAACAGAGATGTTATTAAGTTTAGTAGTGATATCAGTATCCAATTAAAAAATTCATTTAATGAGAATGATTCAATAATTATTTGCAATCTAATACAAGAGTTAAAGGGAATTATTCCTAATAACATTAATTTCTCAACTCAAAAAAAAGGAAATGTTATTATTGAAATAGTCGCTAACGGCACTCGTTTTGGAAGTAGATCAAAAATAGGAAAATCTGGAATCATATTTAAGGAATATCAAATAGGTTTTAATGATTCTGATAGTTTCGAGAGTAGAAAACGAATATTGGAGTTTTTTGTGATAAGATCGTTGTGTGGTATTCAAAATGTCAAATATCGTACAAAAACGGGATATGCAATATTTGATGACTTTGATCCTGATCCTGTTTTAACAAAATTTAGCTTGTCGGATAGGTTTTTGCTTCAGAAATTATATTCTAAAGACTTGCTTAAGGAAGCTAAAAGTTATATACTCAGCAATTATACTAAAAGGTATTATTTAAACTTTTTCTATAAAAATGAAATGAAGTTCTTTGGTGTGATTTTATCAGTTTTAATTACTTTCTTAATTTTTATTTTTTCTTATCGTAGAGTATTTAGACGACGATATAGAGTTGGTTATTTAAATTATTTAATGCCAGGCATGGTTTTGATGTTTACCTCATATATTGGAATTAATTTATATGATTATTTAACGAGTTCAGGAGGGTTAGGTCTTTATTTGTATTCATGGTTCGTGACTTTAATCGTGTATATACCAATATGTTTAATTGTATTAAGTTTACTTTATGTTTTAGAGAAGAATATTATTAATAAAGAATGGACCATAGCAAAGCAATTAAAGTTGAAAATTATATTCACATTTTTGGTGATTATAACAATTATTGTTTTAATGTTTGTTTTTAATAGTGATAATAAATTTAATTTTATTATCAGTCTCATTGGAATTGTTGTTTTTTCAATACGAACTGCATTTTTATACTTAAGGGAGCAAACTGAAATACAATTACGAAAAAAAGATATCGAGCTGAGTAAGATGAAAGCGTTAAAGGCGCAGGCAGAAGTAGCTTCGTTAAATGCTAGAATTAATCCACATTTTTTATACAATTCGTTAAATTCAATAGTAGGTTTGGTAAGAAGTAATCCTGAAAAAACAGAACAAATGGCCTTGTCTTTGTCCGATTTATTTCGCTATAACATTAATCGAAATAATACCTTGAGTTCAACTATAAAAGAGGAGATTGAAGCGGTTCGCGCTTATTTGCAAATAGAACAAATTCGTTTTGGAGACCGTATGAAATTTTCAATTGAAGTCGATGAAAGCATAGAGCAGTTTGAAATCCCCCGAAACATTATTCAACCTTTGGTAGAAAATGCTATTAAACACGGCGTATCGAAAATAAAACACGAAGGTATTATTAAAGTAAAGATCCAAAAAAATAATGAAGTTGTAGAAATTAGTGTGTCCGATAATGGCCCTGATTTTCCAGAAGGTGTTATTACAGGTTACGGATTGCAAAGTATAAACGATATTTTAAAATTAAGTTACGAGGGCGAAGGAGAATTACATTGGGAAAATGAACCTGCTAAGCGTATATGGATTACCATTAGTGAAAAAGGATTTAATAATATGAAGCGATTTATAAATGAAGCAGTATAGAACCCTTATTATAGATGATGAACCACCAGCAAGACAACGGATAAAAGAATTACTTGGCGATTTTTCTGAAACTTTTTTGGTTGTTGATGAAGCTTGTAATGGGGAAGAAGGTGTTGAAAAAATTCAGATTTTAAAACCAGATATTATTTTCTTAGATATTCAAATGCCAGAAATGAATGGGTTCGAAATGTTGCAAAAGCTACAAAATATTCCAATAGTTGTTTTTTGTACAGCATTTGATGAATATGCATTGCAAGCTTTCGCCACTAATAGTTTAGATTATTTATTAAAACCTGTTAGAAAAGAGCGACTACAACAAACCATAGATAAGCTTACTTTTTTTAAACATGAAAAACAGACCGAGCAAATTTTAGAATTGTTAAAACATTTTAATGATAATCGGACTAAAGGCAAGGAGCTAGCCTCTATTACGGTAAAGGTGGGTAAGAAAATTAGTTTTGTGAAACTTGAAGACGTCGCATATTTCCAGTCTACCGATAAATATGTGTCTATTTTCACAAAGCCAGGAGAAGAACATATCACAGACCAGAGTTTATCCACATTAGATGATCAACTCCCTAAAGGTTTTTTGCGAATTCATCGTAGCCTTATTATAAATACAAATATGGTTTCAGAAGTTTTTACCCATTTTAATAGTTGTTATAATATCACAATGAATGATAAGCATAAAACAATTTTAAAAAGTGGTAGAAGTTATCAGCCACAAATAAAAGCGTGGATGGGTATATAAAAAAAGCGATTCAATATTTTGAATCGCTTTTTTTATTTTATTAATGCGCCTCCAACCAGTTATTACCAGTGCCTAAATCGACATCTAAAGGCACAGCCAATTGGTAGGCGTTTTCCATTTCGGTTTTTACTAAGGTTTTAATGGTGTCGAGTTCTGGTTTGTAAACATCGAACACCAATTCATCATGAACCTGCAGTAGCATTTTGGTTTTAAAATCACCAGCTTCTAATTTCTTATGAATATTAATCATAGCGATTTTAATAATATCGGCGGCACTACCCTGAATAGGTGCATTTACCGCATTGCGCTCTGCAGCCCCGCGAACTACAGCGTTACGAGAGTTGATGTCTTTTAAGTAACGACGACGCCCTAAAACGGTTTGCACATAACCATGGTCTCGTGCAAAATCGACTTGTTGGCTGATGTAGTTTTTTAACTTCGGATAGGTTTCATAATAGGTATCGATAAGTTCTTTGGCTTCGCTACGCGATAAATTAGTCTGGTTGCTTAATCCGAAAGCAGAAACCCCGTAGATAATTCCAAAGTTTACGGTTTTTGCATTGCTACGTTGTTCGCGAGTCACTTCTTCAATAGGTACATTAAATACTTTTGAAGCTGTCGAGGCGTGAATGTCTTCACCATGTTTAAAAGCATTAATCATGGTTTCTTCTTCACTTAATGCAGCGATAATACGTAACTCTATCTGACTGTAATCGGCAGCAAGTAGGGTGTAATCTTCATTACGAGGAATAAAGGCTTTACGTACCTGACGTCCGCGTTCGGTACGAATCGGGATGTTTTGTAAGTTCGGGTTGTTACTACTTAAACGACCAGTTGCTGCAACAGTTTGCATATAATCGGTATGAACGCGATGGGTTACTTCATCGACCTGAAGCGGTAACGCATCAACATAGGTACTTTTAAGTTTCGATAAACCTCTGAAATCTAAAATATGCTGAATGATATCGTGGTCTTTTGCTAGATAGCTTAAAATATCTTCGGAAGTCGCATATTGCCCAGTTTTGGTCTTTTTGGGTTTATCAATCAGTTTTAGTTTTTCAAATAAAATATCACCTAATTGTTTTGGAGAGGCGATATTGAATTGTTCTCCGGCAATCTCATAAATTTTGCTTTCCAAGGTTTTAATATCATTGTCTAATTGATCAGCCAGACTATGTAAAAAGTCTTTATCTAGGTTGATGCCTTCCAGTTCCATTGACGATAATACGCGTAATAACGGAATTTCAATATCATCAAATAACTTTTGTGTATTGGCTTCGCCTAATTCTTTTTCGAAATGTTCTTTAAGCTGAAGGGTAATATCGGCATCTTCTACAGCATATTCGGTTTGCTTGTCTAAAGCCACCTGACGCATCGATAACTGGTTTTTACCTTTTTTACCAATTAAAGACTCAATTGAAATAGGCGTGTAATTTAAATAGGTTTCAGCCAGGACATCCATGTTATGACGCATATCTGGATTAATCAGATAGTGTGCAAGCATGGTATCGAATAATTTGCCTTTAACCGTAATGTTGTATTTGGCTAAAACTTTAATGTCGTATTTTAAATTCTGACCAATTTTTTCGATGCTTTCATTTTCAAAAAATGGACGTAACTGTTCGATAAGTTCTTGGGCTTCGTTTTTATCTTCAGG
Source organism: Aestuariibaculum suncheonense (assembly GCF_014596935.1). Taxonomy (GTDB): domain Bacteria; phylum Bacteroidota; class Bacteroidia; order Flavobacteriales; family Flavobacteriaceae; genus Aestuariibaculum; species Aestuariibaculum suncheonense. The sequence goes on from NZ_JACVXC010000006.1 coordinate 158,573, forward strand.
GAATGGTAAATAAAATCCCTTCCCGGTTTCCCATGAAAAGGCTATGCCAACCAATTCGGCAGCTAATGGATTAAGATTTGTCGTTTCCGTATCAAAACATACCGATGTTTGACTCATTAAGTTTTTAATGAATAGTTTAGTCGCCATTCCCGATGCTACGCTCTGGTAAAAATGCGATGTGGTTTCAACTGTTTTTCTGGTGTATTCATTATGAGAAGAATGGTCTTCTTCATCGCTGCCTCCAAAAAGAGAGAACTGTCCGGCTCCAGCTGAAGCAGGTTCTTTATTAGATTCTGTTTTAACTGCTGTTTCAGTGGACGCTGCAGGTTGAGGAGTTGTTACTTCAGTATTAGCAGAAAAGGTTTTCAGGAAATTGGTAGTTAATTGTCTGAATTCTAAATCCTGAAAAATAGTCGTTACTTTTTCAATGTCAGGTTCAGACATTTCAAAATCATGCTCGTCGAATTCAACCGGAACATCCAGCATAATGGTTGCCAGTTTTTTTGAAAGTAAACCAAGTTCTTTATTGGCTTCAATTTTCTCTTTCATTTTACCCTTAAGTTCATGGGTATTCTCCAGTAAACCTTCCATGCTGCCATATTCGGCAATAAATTTTTTGGCGGTTTTTTCGCCAACACCTGGAAGCCCGGGAATGTTATCACTCGAGTCGCCCATCATACCTAAAAAGTCTATTACTTGAAGTGGGTTGGTGACTTCGAATTTCTGTTTTACTTCTTCAATGCCCCAGGTTTCGTAACCACCACCAAACGATTTTGGGCGGTACATAAAAATATTTTCAGAGACGAGCTGAGCAAAGTCTTTATCAGGCGTTACCATAAACGTTTGATAACCTTGTTTTTCAGCTTGTTTGGAAAGGGTTCCAATGACGTCATCGGCTTCATAACCTTCCTTAACCATAATAGGAATGTGCATCGCTTTTAAAATTTCCTGAATGTATGGTATCGCTACTTTAATAGCTTCCGGAGTTTCATCTCGATTCGCTTTATAAGCTTCGAACATTTCTACACGGTCGGCACTTCCGCCTTTATCGAAACAAACGGCTAAATGGTCTGGTCGTTCACGTTTAATAACATCTAAAAGGGAATTCATAAAACCCATAATGGCAGAGGTGTCAATACCTTTGCTGTTAATTCTTGGGTTCTTTATAAAGGCGTAATACCCACGGAAAATTAAAGCGTAGGCATCAACTAAAAATAGACGTTTTTGATCGGACATAATGTTTGTTTTGATAAGAAGTTCAAAACTACAAAAACTTACGCGATTATCGAGGTCTAAATAGACTGAGGCTTGTTATTAAATCAACTTTTTATCTCAGAAAATGTCTTGTGTTCTTAGGCTGAGATAGTTTGACTTTTGAGAGAAATTATGCTGAATCATAGTTTTAATTACCAACCATTTTTTGTGGTGTTGATTAGTCTTTATGAATCTTTATATTTGTTATATAATTAAGACTTATGATTGTAGAAGTTTGTGCAAATTCGTTTGAATCGGCTGTTAATGCCGAAAAAGCCGGAGCGCATCGCATTGAATTGTGTTCCGAACTGGCGGTTGGAGGTATTACACCGTCATTCGGACTCATAAAAAAAGTGGTTGAAACATTATCGATTCCAGTATTTGTATTAATTCGTCCAAGAAGTGGAAGTTTTACGTTTAGCGATGACGAGATGGAGATTATGAAACACGATATTAAGCTTTGTAAGGAGTTAGGTTGCGCAGGAATTGTTTCTGGGGCTTTGAATATTGACAATACCATTGATATTGATAAAACAAAAGTGCTAATTGAAACTTCAAAGCCATTACAATTTACCTTTCATAGGGCGTTCGATTGGGTTCCCAATCCGGAAGAAGCTTTAGAGCAATTGAAAGATTTAGGTGTTGATCGTATTCTAACTTCAGGACAGGAATCTTCCGCTGAAAAGGGTCTTGATTTACTTCAGAAATTAAAGGATAAAACAGAAGATAAAATTCATATTTTGTCTGGTGGTGGTATTAAGCCTGTTAATGTAGCGAAGTTTCAAGCGGCTGGCTTTTCAGAGATCCATGTGTCGGCATCAACGATAGAAACCGTTATTGATTCTCCAAAGGTTGCTATGAATAGTGTGAAGTTTTTCGATGAAACCATAAAATCTTATTCCGATGTGAATACCATCAAGCAGATTTTATCGATTACAGCTTCTGAAAAATAGTGAGTTACATAATTCTTAAGGTAGCGTTAAAACCATTTGAGGGTTTATTTTACTGTTTAAATTGAGTTATATTTGATAAAAAAATAAGTTATGCTGCGTTGGGCGATTTTCCTGATCATTTATATTATTGCCGATTTGTATGCCTTTCAGGCCTTTAAAACGGTAACCAGAAACCATTGGCTTCAGGCTATATATTGGGTTATTTCTCTATTGGTTATCGGTAATTTTGTTTACAACTACTACGGTTTTAATCGAAGTGATGGTTTTACGCACAGACATGCCTTTGCTTTTGGATTCTTTATAGCATTACTGGTGCCTAAAATGATTGTGTTGATTGCTATGTTGGGTGAAGATTTGTTTAGAGTTCCGCAGGCGATTTACAGATACTTTACTGAAGGCAGCTCAGCTGAAGGTAATTATTTTGCTTCGCGTCGTCAGTTTATAAGTAAAATTGCTTTGGGTGTTGCGGCGATTCCGTTTGCGTCAATCATTTATGGTATTTACAAAGGAAAATACAACTTTAAAGTTTTAAAATACACCTTAACTTTTGACGATTTGCCAGATGCTTTTGATGGTTATAAGGTGACTCAGGTAAGTGATATTCACTCCGGAAGTTTTGATGATATTGATAAAGTTGATTACGCAATTAACCTGATTAACGAACAGGAAAGCGATGTGATATTATTTACAGGTGATATGGTAAATAATAAGGCGGAAGAGTTGAAACCTTATCTCGGTATCTTCGGAAAGTTAAAAGCAAAAGACGGATTGTATTCCGTTTTAGGAAACCATGATTATGGCGATTATGTAACTTGGGATTCTGAAGCTGCAAAACATCAGAATCTTGAAGATTTAAAAACTCATCAAAAAGAAATAGGTTTCGATTTATTGCTTAATGAAAGTAGATTTATTGAGCGCTACGGACAACGATTGGCTATTGTTGGTGTGGAAAACTGGGGAACCGGTGGTTTTAAGAAAGCAGGTGATTTAAAGAAAGCTGTTAAAGATGTGCATGCCAACGATTTTAAAATTTTAATGAGTCACGACCCGACACACTGGGAAAAGAAAGTGAAAGACGATGACTATCATTATCATTTAACGCTAAGCGGACATACACACGGTATGCAGTTTGGTATTGAAATTCCAGGTTGGTTTAAATGGAGTCCGGCTAAATGGCGTTATAAATACTGGGCGGGAATGTATAATGAAATGGGACAATATCTTAATGTGAATCGCGGGTTTGGCTATTTGGCATTTCCTGGACGTGTTGGTATATGGCCTGAAATTACTGTTATTGAATTGAAAAAGGGTACGGCTACCGCTTAAAGTTAATCAGCTACCAGAAGCAATATTTCGATTGTCAATGAAATGTTGTATTTCCTAAAGAAATTGCGTATTTTTATAATTAGGCATTGTTAAATGTGTGATAAAGCTATACGAATATTCGTAATATGAAAAAAATGTGTAGGTTTGTAATAGTATATTTGACTCATAAACAATAAAGTATGTCAAAATTTGGGGAACTTATTGATGTAGAAATTCCGGTCTTATTAGATTTTTTTACAGATTGGAATGAGCAGTCTTCTACAATGCACGCTGTATTAAGAGATGTTGCTGCAGCATTGGGCGATAAAGCAAAGGTGATTAAGATTGACGTTGAAAAAAACGGAGAACTCGCAGAAGCTTTACGCGTGAAAGCTATACCAACATTAATTATCTATAAAGGGGGCGAAATGAAATGGCGTCAGAGTGGAGAACAGGACGCTAATACCCTTATTGGTATTGTTCAGCAATATATTTAATACGGAATAGCCTCGAAGCGATAACCTTTTTCTGTAAAGTGTTTCAATACTTTTGGTAAGGCATATTGCATGTTTTTTGCCGCTTTAAGGCTGTCATGAAAAACCACAATACTTCCGCTTTTAGTTTTAGAAATCACATTTTCTAAGCAAACGTCTTCGGGGATGTCTTTATCCCAATCGAACGAAATAATATCCCACATAATAATTTTATAGCCTAAGGATAATAGTTGCTTACCTTGCTTAGGTTTTAGTTTGCCGTAAGGAGGTCTAAACAGGTTTATGGTTAGAGGTATGCCCTCTAATTTGTGTTCTTCAATAGTAGTTTGTGCCTGTTTTATATTTTCTAAGTAATCCTGAAGTGAGGTTTTCCAGCCTCTTAAATGGTTGTGCGTGTGATTGCCTATAGTATGACCTTCCTTTAGAATATTTTGAAAAATTTCAGGGTGCTTTTCAATATTGTTTCCTATGCAGAAAAACGTAGCTTTAGCATTGTGCTTTCTGAGTGTTTGTAAGGTCCAGTTGGTGATTTCAGGTGTTGGACCGTCATCAAAGGTGAGGTAAATAACTTTGTCTGTAGTTGTGATGTCCCAAACATAGTTTGGGAACATCTTTTTAATAACTACAGGTATTTTTACAAACGAGGTTGGCATGGATTAATCTAAGATATCAGCACTACTGTCTTGTGGACTAAAGGTGCTGTCTTCTTCGTCTGGAGAATAAGCATCTTCATCGGCTTGATTACCGTAAAAATGTTTGAACAACATTAAGTGGTTGTTGAAAATATCGCCTTCCGTTTCAGCGAACTCAGGGTCGTATTTTACCAACACATCTACTAGTGCTTTATAACGCTGAATATCGGTATAAATTTCTTCAAACATTCTGTTTTGACTATCCACAGACAAACTACTGTAATAGGTTAAATTCTCCTGATATTTTTTAGCAACCTGTTTGAATAAGTTTTCTGCTTTTTCCTTATTCCCTACTTCGTAGTATGCGCTAATATAAGGTTCCAATAAGGTGTAATAACCGAAATGTTCTACCGGCATGTTAGTCATAGCGATATCTGCTATTTCTTCAGCTTTCTTCAGTTTGTTTTCATTTAATAATTGCTCGATTAAACGGGCTAAATTACTTCTATAGGTAATAGAGTTTTTGCGCGTTTCAGGATCGTGGTAAATATCAGGACTTCCGCTATTACCCCAATACCAGTTTTTCACTTTTTCGTACATCAATTCACTATCTACACGCCCCATGTCAAACGGATTCGATTTATCGATAGGTGTTCTAATAGGTACTAATTTGTAGCATAAACCATCTAATTGTAAATAGTCTTTCATCCAGATGTAATCGTCGTCACCAAAACTTCCACCAGTGAAATAAATAGGGCGTTTCCAGTCGTTGTTAGCAATAACATCTAACATCAATAAACGGTTTTTATAAAGGGCGTTACCGGTAATTGTAAGATCGATATAGGGAACAATTTTATCGGCATCTTTTGGTTTAACAATCCCCGATTTTAAAGCGTTTTCTTTGTTTACTGGAAGACGTAAATGACGTGTTGGTAAATAAGTAGCATTTAAATCCTGACGTCGAACCTGAGATAGGTCGATATTGTTTTGTTGTAAAACGTATTTGTATTTGGTTTTAGGGTTATCGCTGGCTACAAAATCTAAAAACTGTTTTACCATTAAAGTGTCAGGAATAACTTCTTCAATAACTATATAGTCATTCGTTCCGTATTGGTAATTGGCATGTTTTAATTGTGAAGGAATAGGTTCGCTCTCGTAAGCTTGACGTTTCATTTGGTCGATGTACCAGTCGGTTTGGAATAAACTGGTGTTTACCACACGAACATCGGTACGGTAGCCTTCAATTTCCTGAGCGTACCAAAGGGCAAACGTATCGTTATCACCAATGGTGAATAAAATGCCGTTTTCCTCGCAAGAGTCCAAATACATTTTAGCCATAGAGTTGGCAGTGTATTTTCCTGAGCGGTCGTGATCATCCCAATTGTTACCAGCCATAATACCCGGTACTAAAATTAAACAAGCAATAGTTATAGCGGGAGCGGTGAATTTTGAAGGGGCTAATTTTTTAACGGCGTCGTAAATGGCATAAACTCCGAAACCAATCCAAAGCGCGAACACGTAGAATGAGCCTACTACCGAATAGTCGCGTTCTCTTGGTTCAAACGGACGTACATTGGTGTACACCTGAATAGCAACACCTGTAAACAGGAAGAAGACTAACATCGTCCAGAAAACTTTTTTGTCTTTATTGAATAAAAAGAAGAAACCAACTAAACCTAATAAAAAGGGTAGTAAGTAATAGGTGTTTCTTGCTTTATTGTTTTTTACATCGCTTGGCAGATTGTCTTGCGATAAACCAAGAAGTTTTTCATCTAAAGGTTTAATGCCTGTAATCCAGTTACCGTGGTTGTCGTATTTTCCTTGGATGTCGTCTTGTCTTCCGGAGAAGTTCCACATAAAATAACGCCAGTACATATAACCCAATTGGTATTGGAACATGTATTTGATGTTATCGGCTAAACTTGGCTTTTCAATATCAATATAACTTTTAAAACGCTTTAAAAAGGTGTTGTAGCCTTCACGGTCTACATTGCCTTGTGCTACATCATTTTTAAACTGATTAACGGCACTGCGTAGCTGGTTATCCATTTGATGTTCGGCTTTTAATTTGAAATTTAAAAACCCGGTGAACATCATATAGTTTTCGGCATGTTCTGCACTCCACATACGCGGTAAGTAGGAAGCATGCTTAGAATTATAGTTTTGTTTTGCATTTTTGTAGTCGTTAACAATAACATATTTTCCTTTTTCTTCGTCTTTTTCGTATTTAGGTTTGTCGTCTACATACGGGTTGTTTTCATCAAGAAAAGCATATTGGTCGGTAAACTGTGGTCCGTAAAACAAATGGGTTTCAGGATACTGTTCTAAGTTGTAATATGCCAATAACTCACGTGCACTAGATGGATTATTTTCGTTAATTACCGTGTTGGCGTTAGCACGTATAGGAAGCATTAACCAGGTCGAGAATCCAACAATAACAAACGTTAAGCAAAGTACCGTGGTATTTAAATGTACATAGCCTTTAGTTTTGGTGTATTTTAAGCCATAATAGATAAGAGCAACCAAAGCAATACCAGCAATGATAGTTCCTGAGTTAAACGGTAAGCCAATAGTGTTAATAAAGAATATTTCGGAAGCACTAAATATTTTAAGAATATTAGGTGCTAATAATTTAAAGACAAATAATAAAACAGCTACCGATGCAATATTTGCAACGATGAAGTTTTTAATAGTTGTGGTTTTGTAATTTTTAAAGTAGTAGATTAAACCTATGGCAGGGATTGTTAATAATCCCATAAAGTGAACTCCAAAAGAAAGACCAATGATAAAGGAGATTAAAATTAACCAACGGTTGCCTCTTGGTTTATCCATGTCTTGTTCCCAGCGTAAACCTAACCAGAACAACACAGACATAATTAAAGTTGCCATGGCATAAACTTCGGTTTCAACTGCATTAAACCAAAATGAATCGGTAAAGGTAAAGGCTAAACTGCCAACCAAAGCACTTCCTAAAATAGCTAAAGCGTTATTCTGGCTTAACGGTTTGTTATTACCTACTAATTTTTTTAATAATAAAGTAATGGTCCAGAACATGAATAAAATAGTGAAAGCACTTGAAATTGCACTCATCATATTCATCATGAAACCAACCTGAGATGGCTCCAGAGCAAACATAGAAAAAAAGGCACCTAGCATTTGAAATAAAGGGGCTCCTGGAGGGTGACCTACCTGTAATTTAGCAGAGGTTAAAATATATTCTCCGGCATCCCAGAAACTTACAGTAGGCTCGGTAGTTAGGGTGTATGTGATAAGAGCAATTAAAAAAGTAAACCATCCTAAAATGGTGTTCCACTTCTTAAAGTTGAAATTGGTCATGAATTTTTCTTTATTTTTATGAAGGCGAATTTAATAATAAATATGGTATTCGTTACCTTTTTAAGTAAACGTTAAGGAAGGAATGAAAATTTTTTTAAAAAAAACTTGCAGAAACCAAACTTTGTTATAAATTTGCACCCGCAATCAAGCATTGGCCTATGGTGTAACTGGCAACACGTCTGGTTTTGGTCCAGAAGAGTCTAGGTTCGAGCCCTAGTAGGCCAACAAAATTGCAAAATCCTAATCTAATAAGGTTAGGATTTTTTTATGTTGTAAATTTAAGGATTTGATTTATTGTTTACTCCTTGGTTTTAAAGGTGATAATTGGTCTGTTGGCGTGATTAACCAGATCTTCACTAATGCTCCCGTTGAAGAAATGAGACAGTCCTTTTCGGCCGTGAGTGCTAATGCCAATTAAATCTGCTGAAATGGATTTGGCATAATTTAAAATCCCGCTTTCAACACTGGCATCATTATATATGATTGTGGTGTAGTCTTTTAAATTGAAATCTTTGGTGAAATGTTCAATTTTCGCGTTAGCTTCTTCGGTTGTGATGAAATAATTCGGGGTGTTTACCATTATTAAATGAAGTTTGCTTTGAAATAATTTGGCAAAACTAACAGCGCTTTCAAAAGCACTTTGACTATCGGTTTCAAAGTCTGAGGCATAAACCATGTTATCCACACTAAAATTATTGTGCTCATTTTTAATAACTAAAACGGGTGTTTCTGATGTGCGGACCACTTTTTCGGTATTGCTGCCAATAAAAATTTCTTTTAAACCGTTGGCGCCGCTTGATCCCATAATCACTAAATCGATGTGTTGTTTTTTGCAAACATGAAAAACGCCTTTAAAGATTTCGTGAAATTCTACGTGTTCCTGAATTTTAATATCCTTTAAATAATTTTTTTCTCTAAGTTCGGTAAATTGTTTGTGAGCCAGTTTCATAAAAAATAGAGCCTCAGGCAATTCGCTGAATCCACTAATGGGGTCTACTTGATGTAATGGTATTTCAAGAATATGTAGGAGGTGAAGTTCGCAATTGTGCTTTTTTGCCAGTTGTGCGGCAACTTTTAAGGCGTTCTCAGCTTCGGTTGAAAAATCGGTAGGGACAAGAATTTTTTTCATTGGTTTTGTGGTTTAATATTTTGAGTTTTATGGGTGTTATCGTTGTTTGATTTTTAATAAATATGGTATGAATTTAGTGATTTTAATTTGCTTGTTACACATACCGTCTACATCTAAATTTATGAAATATTCCTTTAAAAATCAATAAAATGTTATATATTTGCAGCGTTGAAAGGCGAAATTAAGAACGAGGGGACATGGAGTCCCCTCTTTTTATAATAAAAAATGTTTAAAGAAACCGTAAAAAATTTACTAGATGCAGCGTTGGAAGAACGCTCAGACTTGTTTTTAATCGAGTTTACCATTGGCAGTGATAATCATATTAAAATTGTGATTGATGGCGATAATGGCGTGTTGGTTGAAGATTGTATGTTTGTAAGTCGTGCCATCGAGCATAATATTGACAGAGAAGAACATGATTTTTCTTTAGAAGTTATGTCGGCAGGAGCAGCATCACCATTGGTAAATAAAAGACAGTATAAAAAGAATCTGAATAGAGACCTGAAAGTAAGAACAGCTTCAGAGAAGTTTGAAGGCACACTTGCTCAAGCCACCGACACAGATATAATATTAGAGTGGAAAGTTAGAGAGCCTAAGCCAGTAGGTAAAGGTAAAGTAACTGTAACTAAACAAGCGACTATCGCTTACGAGGATATTGTAGAAGCAAAAGTTATGATTAAATTTTAATTCAATAAGAGTTATGGAGAATATCGCGTTAATTGAATCTTTTTCAGAATTCAAAGACGATAAGCTAATTGACCGTGTTACGTTAATGGCGATTTTAGAGGAAGTTTTTAGAAGTGCCTTAAAGAAGAAATATGGTGATGATGATAATTTCGATATTATTGTAAACCCTGATAAAGGAGATTTAGAGATCTGGAGAAACAGAGTTGTGGTTGCTGATGGCGAGGTTGAAGATCCAAATCAGGAGATTTCATTAACTGAAGCTCGTAAAATTGAACCGGATTTTGAGGTAGGTGAAGACGTGTCAGAAGAAGTAAAGCTTATAGATTTAGGACGACGTGCTATTTTAGCATTACGCCAAAATTTAATTTCAAAAATTCACGAACATGACAATACTATAGTTTTTAAACAATTTAAAGACTTGGTAGGTGAAATATATACTGCCGAAGTGCACCATATTCGTCACAGAGCAGTTATTTTGTTAGATGATGAAGGTAACGAAATTGTATTACCAAAAGAAAAACAAATTCCTTCAGATTTCTTTAGAAAAGGAGATAACGTAAGAGGTGTTATTGATAGTGTGGAGCTTAAAGGTGCGAAACCAACCATTATCATGTCTAGAACAGCGCCTTCATTCTTAGAGAAACTTTTCGAACAAGAAATTCCTGAGGTATTCGACGGTTTAATTACAATTAAAAATGTTGTAAGAATTCCAGGAGAAAAAGCGAAAGTAGCGGTAGATTCTTATGATGACAGAATCGATCCTGTTGGAGCTTGTGTAGGTATGAAAGGATCAAGAATTCATGGTATCGTTCGTGAATTAGGAAATGAAAATATCGATGTTATTAATTATACTAATAACTTACAATTATACATTACCAGAGCATTAAGTCCTGCGAGAGTAACTTCTATCAAAATCGATGAAGAAAACAAACGAGCAGAGGTTATCTTAAAGCCAGAGGAAGTAAGTAAAGCGATTGGTAGAGGTGGTCATAATATCCGTTTAGCTGGTCAGTTAACCGGTTACGATATCGATGTGTTTAGAGAAGGTGCTGAGGAAGACGTTGAATTAAGCGAGTTCTCAGATGAAATAGAAGGATGGATTATTGAAGAATTTAGCAGAGTTGGATTAGATACAGCAAAAAGTATCTTGGAAGAGGATGTTAAAGATTTAGTAAAACGTACCGATTTAGAAGAAGAAACAATTAAAGAAGTTATTAGAATTTTAAGAGAAGAATTCGAAGAATAACATATATATTTGAGTATTTTAAAGGCAATTTATGGCTGAAACAATTAGATTAAATAAAGTATTACGCGAGCTGAATATTTCTTTAGATCGTGCCGTGGAGTTTTTAGATTCTAAAGGTATCGAAATAGAGAAACGACCAACCACTAAAATTTCTCAGGAAGTCTACAATGTGCTTTCTAGTGAATTTCAGGTAGATGCAAACAAAAAAGTAGCATCTAAAGAGGTTAGTGAGGCTAAGCAGAAAGAAAAAGAGGTGCTGCGAGAGCAACGTGAGCGTGAACTTGAAGAAAAACAAAAAGAGGCAGCTAGAAAGGAAGAAATTGTAAAAGCCACTAAAATACTTTCTGGTCCTAAGCAGGTAGGTAAGATAGATTTAGAACCTAAAAAGCCTACTGAAACACCTCAGGCTGAAACACCAGAACCACCAAAACAAGAAGAACCAAAGGTTGAAGCTCCTAAAGAAGAGCCTGTAAAAACCGAAGTTTCTAAGGAAGAAGTGGCAAAACCAGAAGTTAAAGCAGAAGCACCTGTACAAGCACCTAAAGAAGAGGAGAAACCTAAAGTAGAACCTTCTAAGCCTGTAACAGAGCACAAACCTAAAGAAAATAAAGGTCCTGAAGTAGAGAAAACCCTTGTGACTAACGAAAACGGAGAAATCGTTGCAGAAGAGAAGGTAAAAACACAGTACCAAAAACTTACCGGTCCTAAAATCGCAGGTGATAAAATTGACTTATCTCAATTTAATAAACCTAAGAAGAAGAAGGAAGATAAAAAAGCCGATAACAAGCCTAGTGGTGCTGATGCCAACAAGAAAAAACGTCGTCGTATAAGTAAAGCTGGAGGACCAAACCAGCCAGGACAGCCAGGTCAGGGTGGTGATAACCGAGGAAATACTAACAGACCAAACGATCGTTTTAATAAAGGTGGTAACAAAGCCAGACGTCCTATTATTAAGGAAGACCCTAGCGAAGAAGATGTTAAAAAGCAAGTGCGAGAAACACTTGAAAAACTTCAAGGAAAATCAGCTAAAGGTAAAGGCGCTAAATACCGTAGAGATAAAAGAGATCAGCACAGAGATCAAACTCAGAAAGAGTTGTTACAGGAAGCTGCAGAAAGCAAAATCCTTAAGGTAACCGAGTTTGTTACAGCAAACGAAGTTGCAACTATGATGGATGTTCCGGTAACGCAAATCATCTCGGCATGTATGTCACTAGGTATGATGGTAACCATGAACCAACGTTTAGATGCAGAAACTTTATCTATTGTTGCTGATGAATTTGGTTATCAGGTAGAATTCGTAACGGCTGATATTGAAGAATCAATTGAAGTTGTAGAAGATAAAGAAGAAGATTTAAAACCAAGAGCACCGATTGTAACGGTAATGGGTCACGTAGACCACGGTAAGACATCGCTTTTAGATTACATCCGTAAGGAAAATGTAATCGCAGGTGAGTCTGGAGGAATTACACAGCATATTGGAGCCTATGGTGTCGAATTAGATGGCGGACAAAAAATAGCATTCTTAGATACACCGGGTCACGAGGCCTTTACAGCAATGCGTGCTCGTGGAGCTCAGGTTACCGATATTGCTATTATTGTTGCAGCAGCCGATGATGATATCATGCCACAAACAAAAGAGGCGATTTCTCATGCGCAGGCAGCGGGTGTTCCAATTGTATTCGCGATTAATAAAATAGATAAGCCGACAGCGAATCCTGATAAAATTAAAGAAGGATTGGCAAACATGAACCTTTTAGTTGAAGATTGGGGTGGTAAAATTCAATCACACGATATTTCTGCTAAAATGGGAACCGGTGTTAAAGAATTATTAGAAAAAGTATTACTTGAAGCGGAGTTATTAGAGCTTAAAGCAAATCCTAACAAACCGGCTGTGGGTACAGTTGTTGAAGCCTTCCTTGATAAAGGTCGAGGGTATGTAGCAACGGTATTAGTTCAGGCTGGAACTTTAAGAGTTGGAGATTACGTTTTAGCTGGTAAAAACAGTGGAAAAGTAAAAGCCATGCACGACGAGCGTGGTAACGATATTGTTGAAGCTGGTCCGTCTACTCCGGTATCAATCTTAGGTTTAGATGGTGCACCACAGGCAGGTGACAAATTCAGCGTTTTCGAAGATGAGCGCGAAGCAAAACAAATTGCAGCCAAACGATCTCAATTACAACGTGAGCAGTCAGTACGTACCCAACGTCACATCACACTTGATGAGATTGGTCGTCGTATCGCCTTAGGAGACTTTAAAGAATTAAACATTATCCTTAAAGGTGACGTGGATGGTTCTGTTGAAGCACTTACCGATTCGTTCCAGAAATTATCAACTGAGGAAATTCAGGTGAACATCTTACATAAAGGAGTTGGAGCAATTACAGAGAGTGACGTGTTATTAGCTTCGGCTTCAGATGCGATAATTATCGGATTTAACGTGCGCCCTGTAGGAAATGCTCGTGCAACGGCAGATAGAGAAGAAATCGATATTAGAACCTACTCAATTATTTACGATGCAATTAACGATCTTAAAGATGCGATGGAAGGCATGCTGTCTCCAGAGTTCAAAGAAGAGGTTACTGGTACTGCAGAGATTAGAGAAATCTTCAAAGTATCTAAAATTGGTAGCATAGCCGGATGTATGGTAACGAATGGTAAAATCTTTAGAAGTTCTGGTGTTCGTATCATTAGAGATGGAGTAGTTGTTTATACAGGAGAATTGGCCTCTCTTAAACGTTTCAAAGATGATGTTAAGGAAGTAGCTAAAGGTTACGACTGTGGTATGCAAATCAAGAATTACAATGATATCAAAGAAGGCGATATTATTGAAGCATTCCACGAAGTTGAAGTTAAGAAAAAGCTTAAATAAAGCTTAATAATAAATGAAAAGGCGCTTATGGAGATAAGCGCCTTTTTTATGTTTTAAGACAATGAATAATCGAATGACATTCAATAAAAAAGCGACCTAAAAAGGTCGCTTTTTATATAAGTTTTGATTACTGATTAACTGGACTTTTTAGGTTTGAAAATAAAAGCTGTAGGGAATTCTGTTTTAATTTTTTTCAGAGCTCTGTCAGCTTCCAAACGCGTTCTGAAATTACCAGCCCAGATTTTGAAATTTGGTGTTTCATATTGAATAGAAGCTCGCCAGTCAGGAAAAAGGTTTGTAAATTCCGTTTGAGTAGACTCTGCTTTGGCTCGGTTACCCGAATAAATTTGGATTCTATATCTCTCAGAATCGTTTTCACTACTGTTAATTTGCTTCTTTAAACTAAGCAATGTAGGAATGTTTTTATCTTGATTTATAGTCACATTGCCTTGCTGCGCATAACAAAAACCAGAGGTTATTACGAAGCAAAAAAGACTTAATAGCTTGATTTTTAATTTCAAAGGTTTCATTTTATATTGGGTTTATGCAAATGTATACGTAATAATGTAAAATTAGGGCTAATTTCATTATTTAGAATCCCTCTAAATTAACAATTAACGCTTATCTAACATTTCTAGATACGAGTTTAAATGTTACTTTTGCGAGAGATTTTATAACTGCGTTTTTTTTAAATTATTGTATGAAAAAACCATACCAAAGTTTAGAAGTTAATATAACCAACAATATGAAAAAGGTGATTCACCGTAAATTAAGCAAGAACATACTTGGTTTAGGTTTAATTATTTTATTAGTCTTTACCGCGTCCCTTTCTGCTCAGGAAGGAGATCCAGCAAAAGGAAAATCATTATTTAATGCGAATTGTGCTGCATGTCACCAATTAGACAAGAAGATGACAGGGCCAGCGCTTCGAAATGTTGAGGCGCGTTTAGCAGATGAGCAAGGGCTTGACAGAGCTTGGATTTATGATTGGGTTCATAACAGTTCTGGTTTAATCAAGTCTGGTGATGCTTATGCGAACAAAGTATACAATGAGTATGCTGGAGCAGCCATGACCGCTTTTCCTCAATTGTCTGAAAAAGATATTGATGATATCTTAGCGTATACCGCAGAGGTTAAAAAGGAGGCGCCTACGGCTGTAGCTGCAGCAGGAACTGGTGCAGAGGCAGGAGCGACAACAGGAGGTGTGTCTAACGAGTTAGTGTTAGCAGCGCTTGCTGTGTTATTTGCGCTTTTAGCAGTAGGTTTAGTTTTAGTTAACAAAACGTTACGTCGTTTTGCTGAAGCTCAAGGTGTTGAGTTGCCAGAAGAAACTAAAAGAATGCCATTGTGGAAAGCTTTTGTTAAGAATCAATTCTTAATGTTAGTGTCTGCAATCTTTTTATTGCTTGCCGGTGCTTACTTTATTTACGGATATTTAATGCAGGTTGGTATTGATCAAGGCTATCAGCCGGTTCAACCAATTCACTTCTCACACAAAATTCACGCTGGTGATAACGGTATCGATTGTAAATACTGTCACTCTTCAGCTCGTGTAAGTAAAACTTCAGGAATTCCTTCTGTTAATGTTTGTATGAACTGTCATAAATCTATTTATGAGTATAACGGTGAAACTAGTGCAGAGTACACTAAGGAGTTCTATGATGATCAAATCAAAAAATTATATGCAGCAGCAGGTTGGGATGATGCCAACCAAAAATATACAGGTGATTCGCAGCCGGTGAAATGGGTTCGTATTCACAATTTACCAGACTTTGTTTACTTTAATCACTCTCAGCACGTTTCTGTAGCTGGAGTAGAGTGTCAAACATGTCACGGTCCAGTTGAAACTATGGAGGTTATGTACCAACATGCGCCTTTAACAATGGGATGGTGTATTGATTGTCACAGAACCACAAATGTTAAGGTAGAAGACAACGCTTACTACGAGAAAATTCACGAAGAATTATCTAAAAAGTACGGCGTAGAAAAACTTACAGCAGCACAAATGGGTGGTTTAGAATGTGGAAAATGCCACTATTAATAAAATTTAATAAGAAGTAATTCAATTATATAATATGTCATCAAACAAGAAATACTGGAAAAGTGTTGAAGAGCTAAACGGAAATAGCTCTATTGTTGAGACGCTAAAACAAAACGAGTTTGTAAGTGAGATTCCTACAGATGAATTTTTAGGTGATAAAAATACATTAGAGTCTAGTTCTACAACGCGTCGCGATTTCTTAAAATATGTAGGATTCAGTACAGCTGCGGCTTCATTAGCTGCCTGTGAAGGTCCTGTAGTTAAGTCGATTCCTTATGTAGTACAACCAGAGGAAATTATTCCTGGTGTTGCTAACTACTACGCGACAACTATCGCCGATGGTTTCGATTTTGCTAGTGTTTTAGTGAAAACACGTGAAGGTCGTCCAATTAAGATTGAAAATAATACTTTGGCAGCTACTAACGGTGGCGCTAATGCCAGAGTGAATGCTTCGGTTTTAGGATTGTATGATAGTTTAAGAGTACAAGGTCCTAAAAAAGATGGTAATGCTATCTCTTGGGGTGATTTCGATGCAGATACGACTAAAAAGTTAAATGAGTTAAAAGCGGCTAACAAGAAGATTGTTTTATTAACACAAACTTTTGCGAGCCCTTCTACAGATAAATTAATTGCAAGCTTTAAAGAGACTTATGGTAACGTGCAACATGTAGTGTATGATGCGGTATCAGAATCTGCTGCTTTAGATGCGTTCCAGGCTAAATATGGCAAACGTGCCTTAGCAGGTTACGATTTCTCTAAAGCGATGACTATTGTTTCTGTTGGAGCTGATTTCTTAGGTGACTGGCAAGGTGGTGGATTTGATTCTGGCTATGCTAAGAACAAAGTGCCTAACCACGGTAAAATGTCTCGTCACATACAGTTTGAATCTAACATGTCGTTAACGGGTGCTAATGCTGATAAACGTGTGCCTTTAACACCAAGTCAGCAAAAAGTTGCCTTAGCGAAATTATATAGTTATGTAGTTGGTGGAGCCGTTGGAGGTGAATTACCAGCTCATATTGATGAGGCTGTTCAAAAGGCGGCTGCTCAATTAAAGAAAGCAGGATCAAACGGGGTTGTAGTTACAGGTATTCAAGATGTAAATGCACAAACTGTAGTTCTAGAAATAAATGAGTTTTTAGCAAGTAAGGCTTTTGATGCTAAAGTTGCTATTAAAACAAGACAAGGTAATGCTAAAGAAGTTGCAAATTTAGTTGCCGATATGAAAGCATGTAAAGTAGCAGCAATCATTATGGCTGGTGTTAACCCGCTTTATACGTTACCAAATGCTGCTGATTTTGCAGAAGGATTAAAGAAGACGGAATTATCTGTTACTTTCTCAATGAAAGAAGATGAAACGGCTTCTGAAACTCAGTACATCGCAGCAACTCCTCATTATTTAGAGTCTTGGGGAGATGTAGAAATTAAAGACGGACACTATGCATTAATGCAACCAACAATTCGTCCTTTATTCGATACAAGACAATTTCAGGAAGCTTTATTAATCTGGACTTCTAATAGTGTAGCGTATAATGATTACATTAAAGAGGTTTGGAATGCTAATATTTTAAACGGAGCGTCATTTAACCAAGCGTTACACGATGGACAGTTTGTAACAACAACTGTTATTATCGAAACAACTGTTGAAGCTTCTACTGAAAATACCGAAGTTGAAAAACCATCTAACGCTGCAGCAAGTGCTTTAGCTGCTTCAGCTAAAGGTTCAGGTTTAGAATTAGCATTATATACCAAAGTAGGTATGGGTGATGGGCAACAAGCTAACAACCCATGGTTACAAGAGTTTCCAGATCCAATTACAAGAACGTCTTGGGATAACTACTTAACAGTTTCAAAAGCGGATGCTGAGGCTTTAGGTTTAATGAACAAGCATGTTGCTAACGGAGCTTTAAACGGAAGCTATGCTAAAGTAACCGTTAACGGTACATCATTAGTTGTTCCTGTATTAATTCAACCAGGTCAGGCTAAAGGTTCTGTTGGTTTATCATTTGGTTATGGTAAAACAAAAGGTATTAAAGAGGAAATGCAAACAGGTGTCAATGCTTATACATTATACCACAACTTCAGTAACGTACAAAATGTAACTGTTGAAGCTGCTGCTGGTGAGCACGAATTTGCATGTGTACAGTTACACAATACCTTAATGGGACGTGGTGATATCGTTAAAGATACGACCTTAGAAATCTTCAATACTAAAGATAAAAAATACTGGAATGCTATTCCTGTGGTATCATTAAATCACGAAGAGACTCCGGTAACATCTCCTGAAGTTGATTTATGGGATGAGTTCGATCGTTCAATTGGTCATCACTTTAACTTATCAATCGACTTAAATGCATGTACAGGATGTGGGGCTTGTGTTATTGCTTGTCACGCAGAGAACAATGTACCTGTAGTTGGTAAAACTGAAGTACGTCGTAGCCGTGATATGCACTGGTTACGTATCGATAGATATTATTCATCTGAAGAATCTTTCGCAGGTGATGATGAGAAGAAAGATAACATTTCTGGTTTAGGAAGTTCATTAAGTGAATTTGGTGAAATGGAGCATGCTTCAGAAAACCCACAAGTTGCTTTCCAACCTGTAATGTGTCAGCATTGTAATCACGCTCCTTGTGAAACTGTATGTCCTGTGGCTGCAACTTCACATGGTCGTCAAGGTCAGAACCACATGGCGTATAACCGTTGTGTAGGTACGAGATACTGTGCTAACAACTGTCCTTACAAAGTACGTCGTTTCAACTGGTTCCTATACAATGGTAATGATGAGTTCGATTACCACATGAATGACGATTTAGGTCGTATGGTATTAAATCCAGATGTCGTTGTACGTTCTCGTGGTGTTATGGAAAAATGTTCTATGTGTATTCAAATGACACAAAAAACAATTCTTGATGCTAAACGTGACGGACGTGTAATTAAGGATGGTGAATTCCAAACAGCATGTTCTGCGGCTTGTTCTAGTGGAGCTATGACTTTTGGAGACATTAACGATAAGGAGAGCAAAGTTGCTAAACTTAAAGAAGATAACCGTATGTATCACTTATTAGAGCACGTAGGTACAAAACCAAACGTGATGTATCAAACTAAAGTGAGAAATACAACTGAAGCATAAATCTAATTAAAGAATCAATTATATAATTATGGCGTCTCATTACGAAGCACCTATTAGAAGACCCTTAGTTACAGGAGAGAAGTCTTACCACGACGTAACAGTCGATGTAGCAAAACCTGTTGAAGGAAAGGCAAACAAACAATGGTGGATAGTTTTTGGTATTTCACTGGCAGCGTTTCTTTGGGGACTTGGATGTATCATTTATACCATATCTACAGGTATTGGAACTTGGGGTTTAAATAAAACCGTAGGTTGGGCCTGGGATATTACTAACTTCGTTTGGTGGGTTGGTATTGGTCATGCAGGAACACTTATTTCTGCAGTACTTTTATTATTCCGTCAAAAATGGAGAATGGCGATTAACCGTTCTGCGGAAGCGATGACTATCTTCTCGGTAGTGCAAGCAGGTTTATTCCCGATTATTCACATGGGTCGTCCATGGTTAGGATACTGGGTATTACCAATACCGAATCAATTTGGTTCGTTATGGGTAAACTTTAACTCGCCGTTATTGTGGGACGTATTTGCAATCTCTACGTATTTATCTGTATCATTAGTATTCTGGTGGACAGGTTTATTACCAGATTTCGCGATGTTAAGAGATCGAGCTATTAAACCATTCCAAAAGAAAATATATTCATTATTAAGTTTTGGTTGGACAGGTCGTGCCAAAGACTGGCAACGTTTTGAAGAAGTATCTTTGGTACTTGCAGGTTTAGCAACTCCATTAGTACTTTCTGTACACACCATTGTATCGTTTGACTTCGCTACGTCGGTAATTCCAGGATGGCATACAACAATCTTCCCTCCATACTTCGTTGCTGGAGCGGTATTCTCAGGATTCGCCATGGTAAATACTTTACTTATCATTATGCGTAAAGTATGTAACTTAGAAGATTATATTACAGTACAGCACATCGAGTTAATGAACATTGTAATTATGATTACGGGTTCTATCGTAGGTGTGGCTTATATTACTGAGTTATTTATTGCTTGGTATTCAGGTGTAGAATATGAGCAGTATGCATTCTTAAACAGAGCAACAGGACCTTACTGGTGGGCATACTGGATGATGATGACTTGTAATGTATTCTCTCCACAGTTCATGTGGTTCAAGAAGCTAAGAACAAGTATCATGTTCTCATTCTTTATCTCTATTGTGGTAAACATAGGAATGTGGTTCGAGCGTTTCGTAATTATCGTAACATCGTTACACCGTGATTACTTACCATCGTCTTGGACAATGTTCTCACCAACTTTTGTTGATATTGGAATCTTTGTTGGTACTATCGGATTCTTCTTTGTATTATTCTTATTATACTCTAGAACATTCCCGGTAATTGCACAGGCAGAGGTTAAGACGATCTTAAAATCATCTGGTGAGCGTTACAAGAAAATCAGAGAAGCAGGAGGAAGTTTAGTAGGAACAGGAGCAGATGAAAGAACTTCTGGAAACGTTAACAACACTAAAAACTAAGCGTAAACAATGGAAGCATCTAAAGTAATTCACGCTATTTATAACGATGACGATGTGTTAATGTCAGCCGTTAAAAAGGTTAAGGCAGCAAAATACCACATTGATGAAGTATA
The DNA here is from genome assembly GCF_014596935.1 of Aestuariibaculum suncheonense. Classification (GTDB taxonomy): domain Bacteria; phylum Bacteroidota; class Bacteroidia; order Flavobacteriales; family Flavobacteriaceae; genus Aestuariibaculum; species Aestuariibaculum suncheonense. The sequence goes on from NZ_JACVXC010000006.1 coordinate 179,242, forward strand.
CACCCCGTTTCCAGTGCACGGGCTAGACAAAGCTATGGGATTAGCACCTACACGTATTGCTATTGCAGCATTCTTATACGGTTTGGTAGGTTTAACAGTGGCAACAGTAATGATGAACTTTATTATGATTGAAGACTGGCCACAAAACATTGGTGGTAAACCAAGTTTTAGTTATTTAGAAAACATGCCGGCTTTCGTGCCAATTATGTTCGAGCTTACCGTATTTTTCGCGGCTCACTTAATGGTAATTACCTTTTACTTACGCAGTAGAATGTGGCCATTTAAAAATGCTGAAAACCCAGATCCAAGAACTACAGACGACCATTTCTTAATGGAAATATCTGTTCATGGTAATGAAGAAGCCTTACAAAGCTTACTAAGTGAAACTGGAGCAGTTGAAATTAATTTAATTGATAAAGCGCATTAATATAGAGATGAAGAGCTTAATTAAAATATTAGCAATAGCAGTTGTTTTAGTAGCCGTATCATGTAAAAAGGATACAGCTCCAAACTATCAATTCATGCCAAACATGTACGAGTCTGTAGGCTATGAAACGTATAGCGAATCAACTGCATTTAGAAACGGAGTAGAAGCACAATTACCAGCAGAAGGATCGGTAGCCAGAGGATTTATTCCTTTTGATATTGAAAATACAACTGAAGGTTACGAATTAGCTAAAGCGACTTTAACAAGTCCGTTAGATTCTACTCAAGTAGATTTAGAAAGAGGAAAAGCGCTTTACGATATTTACTGTGGTATTTGTCATGGTAACAAAGGTGACGGTCAAGGTAACCTGGTAAAACGTGAAAAGATATTAGGTATACCAAACTACGCCGACAGAGAAATTACTGAAGGAAGTACCTACCACACCATTTATTACGGAAAAAATGCAATGGGTTCTTACGCTAATCAGATTAATGAAGAAGAGCGTTGGCAAGTAGTTTCATACGTGTTAAAATTAAGAGCTGATTTAGTAAAGTAAGAAGATAAGATTATATAGATATGTACACATTTTCAAATAAATTAAAGACATTTTCTATCATTCTAATGGTTTTAGGATTGTTAGGTGTTGGATATGGTTTTATGACATCTCATAAATCTTTAGACGAAGTAAAAACTATGCTTGCTGAAGAGGCATCACATCACGGTGGTGGTCATGGAGAGGAAACTGCACACGCAGTTGCTGATGCTCATGACACACACGGAGAAGTTGCACATGGTGAAGTTACTCACGCTGAAGATGCGCACCATGGTGACGCTCATGCAGAACACGTGCAACATCAAATAGCAAACCGTCCTTGGTCTGCGCTATACGTAGCAGCATTCTTCTTTATGATGATTGGTTTAGGGGTTTTGGCATTCTACGCGGTTCAAATTGCATCGCAAGCAGGATGGTCTCCAGTATTATTTAGAGTTATGGAAGCGATTACCGCTTACGTATTACCAGGGGCTTTAATTGTGTTAGCTATTGCTATTGCATCAGGAACGATTGGGCACTATAACTTATTCATATGGATGAATCCGGAGGTTGTTGCTGAAGATGCATTAATTCAAGGAAAATCAGGTTGGTTAAATTTACCAATGTTTGCTGTTAGAGGTTTAGTATTTATTGCGGGATGGGCTTTATACCGTCACTTCGCGCGTAAATTCTCTATCGCTCAGGATAACGCGAAATACAATACAAACTTTAAGAAATCATTCCGTATTGCTGCGGCATTCTTAGTATTCTTTATTTATTCAGAATCTATGATGTCATGGGATTGGGTAATGAGTGTAGATCCTCACTGGTTCTCTACATTATTCGGATGGTATGTATTTGCAAGTATGTTTGTAAGTGGAATTACCGTTATCGCTTTAATGAGCATCTACTTAAAATCTAAAGGCTATTTAGAATTTGTAAACGAAAACCATTTACATGATGTGGCCAAGTTTATGTTCGCAATTAGTATTTTCTGGACGTACCTATGGTTTTCACAATTCATGTTAATTTGGTACTCGAACATTCCGGAAGAGGTAACTTATTTCATCACTCGAATCAACGATTATAAATTACCATTCTTTGGTATGGTAGCGCTTAACTTTGTATTCCCATTATTATTATTAATGAATGCAGACTTTAAACGTGTACCATGGTTTGTGGTAATGACAGGTATTGTAATTTTATTTGGTCACTACATTGACATCTTTAATATGATTATGCCTGCTACTGTTGGAGACAGATGGTTTATTGGAATACCGGAAATCGGTTCAATATTATTATTTGCTGGATTATTCATATTTGTTGTATTTACTGCGTTAACAAAAGCGCCGTTATTAGCAAAAGGATATCCTTTAATCAAAGAAAGCGAAGATTTCCATTATTAATTAAGATATAAATAAAGACGAACGATAACAATGACTGCTTTATTAACAATTACAGTTTTAGTATTTATTTTAGTTGCCATCTGGCAAATGGTAAAGATTTTCGATTTAGCACAAGCTAAATCGGAATGCGACCAGGTAGCCACCGATAAAGACAACAAAATAAATGCATATTTAATGATGGGCTTCTTAGCCTTCATTTATATCATTACCATTGTATGTATAGTTAAGTGGGGAGATTTACCTTTACTGTCTAACTCTGCATCAGCACATGGTCCTACAATCGATAACTTAATGGCCATTTCATTAGTTATCATCTTTTTTGTTCAAACAGTGACTCAGTTCTTATTACACTACTTCGCATTTAAATACAAAGGTGAAAAGGGTAAAAAAGCATTATTCTTTGCAGATAACAACAAGCTAGAGGCTATTTGGACAATCATTCCTGTAATTGTATTAGCAGGTTTAATCATCTACGGATTGAACACTTGGGTAAACATCATGGGTGTTGACGAGAGTGACGACCCAATGGTAGTTGAATTATATGCACAGCAGTTTAACTGGACAGCACGTTACGCTGGTCAGGATAACACTTTAGGAAAGTCGAATGTACGTTTAATTGATATCGATAGAGCTAATATTTTAGGTTTAGATGAAGCTGATCCTAATGCTCAAGATGATATTATTGTAAAAGAATTACACTTACCAGTTGGAAAACCGGTATTATTTAAAATGCGTTCACAAGACGTATTACACTCGGCTTACATGCCACACTTTAGAGCACAAATGAACTGTGTTCCTGGTATGATTACGCAGTTTGGATTTACTCCAACTGTAACAAGTGAGGAAATGAGACAAAACCCTGATATGGTTGAAAAGGTTGCAAACATCAACAAAATCAGAGTAGAAAAAAGTGAAGCATTAGTTGCTAAAGGAGAGGATGCTTTAGATCGCTACGAATTTGATTACTTATTAATCTGTAATAAAATTTGTGGTAAATCTCACTACAATATGCAAATGAAAATTGTTGTAGAAACTCAAGAAGAGTTTGACGCATGGATTAAAGAGCAAAAGGAATTTAAAAACTCTCTTAACTAACAACCAATTAATAAAAAGATAAATACGATATAAGATTATGTCAGCACACGCAGATACTCACGCTCACGACGACCACGGACATCATCATAAAGAGACCTTCATGACGAAGTACATCTTTAGTATGGACCATAAGATGATTGCTAAGCAGTACCTTATTACTGGTACCATCATGGGAGTTATTGGGATTTTAATGTCTATGATGTTCCGTATGCAGATTGCATGGCCTGAAGAGCCAAACGTATTGTTTGAAGCTTTATTAGGTAAATGGGCTCCTGAAGGTGTAATGGATGCCGATATTTATTTAGCATTAGTTACTATTCACGGTACCATCATGGTATTCTTTGTATTAACAGCAGGATTAAGTGGTACGTTCAGTAACTTATTAATCCCGTTGCAAATTGGTGCTCGTGATATGGCATCAGGATTCTTAAACATGGTGTCATACTGGTTATTTTTCTTATCTAGTATCATCATGGTTATTTCTTTATTTGTTGAAGCCGGACCAGCTGCTGCAGGTTGGACTATTTACCCTCCATTAAGTGCTTTACCAATGGCTCAAGGTGGTTCTGGTATGGGTATGACCTTATGGTTAGTAGCCATGGCTATCTTTATTGCTTCTTCATTATTAGGATCACTAAACTATGTGGTTACGGTACTTAACTTACGTACAAAAGGTATGACCATGACAAGATTGCCATTAACTATTTGGGCATTCTTTATTACAGCTGTAATTGGTATCGTGTCATTCCCGGTATTATTATCTGCTGCACTGTTATTAATCATGGATAGAAGTTTTGGTACATCATTCTTCTTATCAGATATTTTCATTCAAGGTGAAGTATTACACTACCACGGTGGTTCACCAGTATTGTTCGAGCACTTATTCTGGTTCTTAGGTCACCCAGAGGTATATATCGTTATTTTACCGGCGATGGGTCTTGTGTCAGAGATTATGGCATCAAACTCGCGTAAACCAATTTTCGGTTACCGTGCGATGATTGCGTCTATATTAGCAATTGCATTCTTATCTACGATTGTATGGGGTCACCACATGTTCGTATCAGGTATGAATCCATTCTTAGGTTCTGTGTTTACATTCACAACCTTATTAATCGCCATTCCATCAGCAGTAAAAGCTTTTAACTGGATTACAACGATTTGGAAAGGTAACTTACAAATGAACCCAGCTATGTTATTCTCTATCGGTTTCGTTTCTACGTTCATTACCGGAGGTTTAACAGGTATTATTTTAGGAGATTCTGCATTAGATATTAACGTTCACGATACATATTTCGTAGTTGCTCACTTCCACTTAGTAATGGGTATTTCTGCTCTTTACGGTATGTTTGCTGGTATTTACCACTGGTATCCTAAAATGTTCGGACGTATGTTAAATAAAAACTTAGGATACATTCACTTCTGGATTACTGCAGTATGTGCTTACGGTGTATTCTTCCCGATGCACTTCATCGGAATGGCTGGTTTACCGCGTCGTTACTACACGAATAGTAACTTCCCATTATTCGACGATTTAGCAAACGTAAATGTTATCATCACCGTATTCGCTTTAGTAGGTGGTGTTGTACAGATAGCTTACTTATGGAACTTCTTCTATAGCATTTTCTATGGAAAGAAAGCAACTCAAAACCCTTGGAAATCGACTACTTTAGAGTGGACAACTCCGGTAGAACACATCCACGGAAACTGGCCAGGAGAGATCCCTCACGTATACCGTTGGGCTTACGATTACAGTAAACCAGGTCACGATGTTGATTTCGTTCCGCAAAACGTTCCGCTAAAGGATGGTGAAGAAGAACTTCAACACTAGACAAACAATATTAAAATACCAAAAAGGCCTTTCTAAATTTTAGAAAGGCTTTTTCTTTATATTTGCTTATGCCGAATAGCTTTCGGTATCTTTGCAGTACAGATTGAACACCATGAACGAAAACTTAGATCCCACAAACGAGCATTTCTCGCCTGAAGAAATGGATGTTGAAAAAAAGTTAAGACCCCTTAGTTTTAATGACTTTGCAGGTCAGGATCAGGTATTGGAAAATCTACAGGTTTTTGTTCAGGCGGCTAACATGCGTGATGAGGCTCTAGATCACACATTGTTTCATGGGCCTCCGGGATTGGGTAAGACCACTTTGGCACATATTCTGGCTAATGAGCTTAATGTTGGTATTAAAGTCACCTCGGGTCCTGTATTAGACAAACCAGGCGATTTGGCCGGATTGTTAACTAATCTTGATGAGCGTGATGTTTTGTTTATAGATGAGATTCATCGTTTAAGTCCGATTGTAGAGGAGTATTTATACTCCGCGATGGAGGATTATAAGATTGACATCATGATTGAATCAGGCCCAAATGCGAGAACTGTGCAAATTAATTTGAACCCGTTTACTTTAGTAGGGGCAACCACGCGTTCAGGGTTATTAACATCACCAATGCGCGCCCGTTTCGGTATTCAAAGTCGATTACAGTATTATAACACCGAATTATTATCTACGATTATCGAGCGTAGTGCATCCATTTTGAATGTGCCAATATCTATGGAGGCGGCTATTGAAATTGCCGGTCGTAGTCGTGGTACACCGCGTATTGCTAATGCTCTATTACGCCGTGTACGAGATTTTGCTCAGATAAAAGGAAATGGCCGTATCGATATTAAAATAGCCAAATTTGCACTTCAAGCATTGAATGTCGATGCGCATGGCTTAGACGAAATGGACAATAAAATTCTAACGACCATTATCGATAAGTTTAAAGGAGGGCCTGTTGGAATAACGACTTTGGCAACTGCTGTAAGTGAAAGTGCAGAAACCATTGAAGAGGTTTACGAACCGTTTTTAATACAGCAAGGGTTTATTATGCGTACGCCTCGTGGACGAGAAGTAACCGAGCAAGCCTACAAACATTTAGGTCGTGTTCGAGGATCAGTTCAAGGAGGATTATTCGAATAGTATATGTCATCCTGAACTGGTTTCAGGATTTTTTACAAATGAGTTCTAAAATCAAACATACACAATTGATTAAAACCGAAGCCAAACGCCTCGGTTTTTTGACTTGTGGCATTAGTCAAGCGGGATTTTTAGAAGCTGAAGCGCCTCGTTTAGAACGTTGGTTGAAGAAACAGATGCATGGCGAAATGCATTATATGGAAAATCATTTCGATAAGCGTTTAGATCCAACGAAACTAGTGGAAGGTTCAAAAAGTGTCATTTCTTTACTGTTAAATTATTATCCTAATGAGAGTCAGAAGGATGCTCAAGCTCCTAAGATTAGTAAATATGCTTATGGAACGGATTATCATTTTGTGATAAAGGATAAACTCAAAGATTTGTTGAATTTCATTCATGAAGAAATAGGAGAAGTTCATGGTCGTGCTTTCGTTGATTCCGCGCCGGTTTTAGATAAAGCTTGGGCAACAAAAAGTGGCTTGGGTTGGATTGGTAAGAACAGTAATTTATTAACACAGCAAGTGGGATCGTTTTATTTTATTGCCGAATTAATTGTCGATTTGGAGTTGGAATATGACTTACCCACAACCGACCATTGTGGAACCTGCACGAAATGTATTGATGCTTGCCCCACACAAGCGATTACCGAACCATATGTAGTAGACGGCAGTAAGTGTATTTCGTATTTTACCATTGAATTAAAAGACAATATTCCAAGCGAATTTAAAGGGCAGTTTGATAATTGGATGTTTGGTTGCGATGTTTGTCAGGATGTGTGTCCATGGAATCGATTTTCAAAAGCGCATTCAGAACCTTTATTTAATCCGCATCCGGAATTATTATCGATGACTAAACAAGACTGGGAAGAGATTACTCAGGATGTTTTCAGTAAAATATTTAAAAAATCGGCAGTTAAACGCACTAAATTTTCTGGTTTAAAACGAAATATAGATTTTTTAAAGTAGAGCAATAAGCATCAATATTCTATGTCTTTCAGCTAAAAAAGTACCATTAAAAACTTAAAAGATTAAGGCCTTACCTAATATACTATTACTATCTTTGCTTTGAAGTTAACTTATTAATTTATGAGCGAAGAAAGTAAACGTAGAGAGGCACTTATATATCACGCAAAACCTACTCCAGGTAAAATAAAAGTAGTTCCAACCAAAAAATATGCAACCCAAAGAGATTTATCTCTGGCATATTCTCCAGGAGTTGCAGAACCATGTTTAGAGATTGAAAAAGATAAAAACAATGCTTATAAATATACAGCAAAAGGAAATTTGGTTGCTGTAATTTCAAACGGTACAGCGGTTTTAGGATTAGGAAATATTGGTCCTGAGGCATCTAAACCGGTAATGGAAGGTAAAGGCTTGTTATTTAAAATATTTGCAGATATCGACGTTTTCGATATTGAGGTTGATACCGAAGATGTTGATAAATTCATTGAAACTGTAAAAAATATAGCACCTACTTTTGGTGGAATTAACCTTGAAGATATTAAAGCTCCTGAGGCTTTCGAAATCGAACGCCGATTGAAAGAAGAGTTGGATATTCCGGTAATGCACGACGATCAACATGGTACGGCAATCATTTCGGCAGCAGCTTTAATCAATGCTTTAGAATTAACAGGAAAGAAAATTGAAGAGGCAAAAATTGTAATAAGTGGTGCCGGGGCAGCAGCGATTTCATGTTCTCGCTTATACCAGGCTTTTGGTGCTAAACGTGAGAATATGGTGATGCTGGATAGTAAAGGTGTTATTCGTGATGACAGAGAAAACTTGTCTTCAGAAAAAGCCGAGTTCGCAACACATAGAAAAATTGATACATTAGAAGAAGCGATGGTAGATTCTGATGTGTTTATTGGTTTATCCATGGCGAATGTATTATCTCCAGAAATGTTATTATCTATGGCAAAAGACCCGATTGTATTTGCTATGGCAAATCCGGATCCGGAGATTAAATATGATTTAGCAGTAAAAACACGTAAAGATGTCATTATGGCTACAGGACGTAGTGATCATCCTAATCAGGTAAATAACGTTCTTGGCTTCCCATTCATCTTTAGAGGGGCATTAGATGTTCGTGCTACAAAAATTAACGAAGCCATGAAGATGGCAGCTGTTGAGGCTTTAGCTCGTTTAGCCAAAGAACCAGTGCCAGAACAGGTAAATATAGCTTACGGTGAAACCCGATTAACTTTTGGTAAAGAGTATATCATTCCGAAGCCATTCGATCCGCGTTTGATTGTTGAAGTACCACCAGCTGTTGCAAAGGCAGCTATGGAAAGTGGAGTGGCCAAAGAACCAATCACCGATTGGGAAGGATACCAAGACAAATTACGTGAGCGTTTAGGGTCTGATAATAAAATGGTTCGTTTGTTATTAAACCGAGCGAAACTAGATCCGAAACGTGTGGTATTTGCAGAAGCTGATCAGTTGCCAGTTTTAAAAGCAGCACAAATAGCTTACGAAGAGGGTATCGCGATTCCTATTTTATTAGGAAGAAAAGAAGCGATTCAAGAATTGATGGCAGAAATTGAATTTGATGCAGAAGATATTTTAATCATCGATCCTAAAACGGAAGAAGAAAACGAAAGAAAAGATCGATACGCTAAAGTATACTGGGAGCAACGTAAACGTCGTGGAGTAACCTACTATGCTGCGCAACGTTTAATGCGTGAGCGTAACTATTTTGCAGCGATGATGGTTAACTACGGTGATGCTGATGCTTTAATTTCAGGATATTCAAGAAGTTATCCAACGGTTGTAAAACCTATGTTAGAGCTTATAGGTATGGCTGATGGCGTGAAGCGCGTGGCAACAACCAATATGATGATGACTAAACGCGGGCCATTATTCTTGAGTGACACCTCCATCAATATCGACCCGGACACAAAAACATTAACAAAAATTGCACAAATGACCTCACAGGTGGTAAAAATGTTTGGATTAACACCGGTGATGGCCATGACATCGTATTCGAATTTTGGATCATCAGCAGATCCGAGAGCGTCAAAAGTACGTGATGCCGTAGCTTATTTGCACCGTTATTATCCGGATATGATTATAGATGGGGAATTACAAACCGATTTCGCTTTAAATGCTGAAATGCTTAAAGATAAATTTCCATTCTCTAAATTGGTAGATAAGAAGGTAAATACCTTGATTTTCCCAACCTTAGATTCTGCTAATATTACATACAAACTGTTAAAAGAGTTAAATGAAGCAGATTCTATCGGACCAATCATGATGGGGATGCGTAAACCGGTACACATCCTTCAGTTTGGAGCAAGTGTAGATGAAATTGTAAACATGACAGCGATAGCAGTCGTTGACGCGCAACAAAAAGAAAAGCTGGAGAAGGAAAAGCAAAGTTTATAGTGATACCATTCTAAATAATTTTACTACATTTGGAATGAAACCTATTGCTATAAATGATTACACATATTCAAGGGAAACTTGTAGAGAAAAACTTAACCGATGTTGTTATTGATTGTAACGGAGTTGGTTATTTATTAAACATTTCTCTGCATACCTATTCCGAAATTCCGGATAAAGAATTTTTAAAGTTATATACACACTTACAAATAAAAGAAGACGCCCATACCTTGTATGGGTTTTCTTCTTTGTTAGAACGCGAAGTATTCAGGTTACTTATATCGGTTAGCGGTATAGGAGCTAGCATTGCGCGCACCATGCTATCTTCATTAACTCCCAAGCAGGTTATTGAAGGTATTGCAGGCGAAGATGTGGCCTTAATTCAGTCCATAAAAGGGATTGGAGCTAAAACGGCGCAGCGCGTTATTATAGATTTAAAAGATAAAGTTCTGAAAATTTACGATATTGATGAAGTTTCTGTCTCTAAAGACAATACCAACAAAGATGAAGCGTTATCTGCTTTAGAGGTTCTTGGTTATGTGAGAAAGCAGGCAGAGCGTGTTGTTGAGAAGATTTTAAAGGCAGAACCAGAAGCAACCGTCGAAAATATAATCAAGCAGGCTTTAAAAAATTTATAATTCGATTTTGAATATAACTAACCTTATTTCTAAAAAATCAAACTACAGGCGTACACATGAACGCTTCAAAAGCTTTTTTTTAGCTTTTTCCTTATTATTTTCAGTAGTGCTTTGGGCACAGGATGCCGATTCACTTAAAACCGGTTTCAATTTAGGAACCATTAAAACGGCCAATCCAGAAAGTATTGAATCTAAATATACTTACGACCCGATAACGAATCGATACATTTATACCGAAAAGATTGGTAATTACAATATCAAGTATCCGGTTATCTTAACACCAAAAGAATACTACGACTTGGTGGCTAAAGAAAGCCTGAGGGAATATTATAAACAAAAAATTGATGCTTTCGATGGTAAAAAAGAAGGTGCAGAAGAAGCTCAGAAGAATCTCTTACCAGAGTTTTATGTAAAATCCAGTTTTTTTGAAACCATTTTCGGAAGTAATACTATTGAAGTTGTACCACAAGGTTCTGTGGAAATGGACCTAGGAGTTTTATTTTCCAAGCAGGATAACCCAACCTTTTCACCTCGAAACCGCAGTAATTTCACCTTTGATTTCGATCAGCGCATCAGTTTGAGTTTATTGGGTAAGGTGGGAACTCGTTTGCAGGTTAATGCAAATTACGATACGCAATCAACTTTCGATTTTCAGAATTTAATAAAATTGGAGTATACGCCTACCGAGGATGACATTATTCAGAAAATTGAAGTTGGTAATGTAAATATGCCATTAAACAGCTCATTAATTACCGGAGCGCAAAGTTTATTTGGGGTTAAAACACAATTACAATTTGGAAGAACCACCGTTACGGCAGTCTTTTCAGAACAAAAATCGGAAGCCAACCGAGTTATTGCTCAAGGCGGAGGGACTTTAGAAGAATTCGAACTATTCATTCGAGATTATGACGAAAACAGACACTTTTTCTTGGCGCAGTATTTTAGAGATAATTACGACAGAGCTTTAGAGAATTATCCGTTTATTAACAATCGAGGATTACAAATTACACGACTTGAAGTTTGGGTAACCAACCGAAGTAATAAAACCGATAACGTTAGAAATATTGTAGCCCTTCAGGATTTAGGGGAAACCGATAAAGTAGCATCAAATGTAAATGTATTTGCAGCACCAGGCGCTTCACCCGATAACAAAAATAATGCCTTCAACCCAACTGATGTTGGCGGGGCAAACTCACAGTTAAATGCTGCCATCCGAGATGTTTCAACCGTGCAATCCGGATTTAATATTACAGGAGTTAATGAAGGATTCGACTACGCAAAGTTGGAAAATGCAAGGAAGTTAATCAATGGTCAGGAATATACTTATAACAGTCAGTTAGGGTATGTTTCCTTAAATCAGCGTTTAAATAATGACGAGGTTTTAGCCGTTGCATTCCAGTATACGGTAGGTGGTCAGGTGTATCAGGTTGGGGAATTTGCAAATGATGGGGTTGATGCGACCGATGTAACCACAAACAGTTCTGGTCAGGTAACGAATGTGGTCAATACTAATTTGGTATTGAAATTATTGAAAAGTAGTATTACGAACGTAACACAGCCAATCTGGGATTTAATGATGAAAAACATTTACGATACCGGAGCTTACAATCTAAGTCAGGAAGATTTCAAACTAAATATATTTTATAACGAAGCGTCTCCGTTAAACTATATTAAACCGGTAAGCGGAAGTTTTGCTAAAGACATTTATGGAAATCCGGTTACGGGAAATACACCAGAAGAAGCACAACTTCAGAATATTCCGTTATTACGAGTATTTAATTTAGATAAGCTTAATTATAACAATGACCCGCAAACCAATGGAGACGGGTTCTTCGATTTTGTTTCGGGGATTACCGTTATTCCACAAAACGGTAAAATTATATTTACCAGTACCGAACCGTTTGGTGAGTACTTATTTAATGTTTTAGGTGATGGTGATTACGAAAATGATGCAAGTTATAACGACGATCAGAAAAAGTACGTATATAATGTGCTTTATAACAGTACTAAAACAGCTGCTTTAGAGCAGGTTGAAAAGAATAAATTCAAACTAAAAGGACGCTATAAATCAAGTGGAAGCGATGGTATTCCTATCGGGTCGTTTAATGTCCCTCGTGGTTCGGTAAAGGTAACAGCCGGAGGTCGTGTGTTAGTTGAAGGTATTGACTATACGGTAAACTATCAGTTAGGTCGCGTTCAAATTTTAGATGAAGCTTTAAAAGCATCGAATACACCAATTGAAGTGTCTACTGAAAATAACGCTGTGTTTGGTCAGCAAACCAAACGTTTTACGGGTATTAATATTGAACACAAATTCAATGAGAATTTTGTATTAGGCGGAACGCTTCTGAATTTAAATGAACGTCCGATTACCCAAAAAGCCAATTACGGTTCAGAGCCTATTAACAATACTATTTTTGGTTTCAACGGAAATTATGCGACCAAAGTACCGTTCTTTACACGCTTGGTGAATAAGTTACCAAACATTGATACCGATGTTGAATCGAATTTGTCATTACGAGGTGAGTTCGCATATCTGGCTCCGGGAGCACCAAAAGGCACAAATTTAAATGGCGAAGCAACTTCGTATATTGACGATTTTGAAGGTACTCAAAATTCCATCGATTTAAAATCGCAGCAATCCTGGTTTTTATCGAGTAGACCATTAGAGTTGAATGTGGCTACAAACCCAAATGAAGATCAAAATGGAATTCAGAATGGTTATCAGAGAGCCATGCTGAATTGGTATAACATCGATCCAATTTTTTACAGTGCACAACGACCAGATGGTATTTCAGATAACGATTTATCAAGTTTATATACAAGTCGTGTATTTATTAATGAGTTGTATCCAGAAAGAGATTTGGTACAGGGGCAGAATTCGGTATTAAACACTTTAGATCTGGCATATTATCCAACAGAACGTGGACCATACAATTTCGATCCAACAACGACCAATAATGAGATTAATAATCCGCAGGATTCCTGGGCGGGAATTACTCGTCAGTTAACCTCTACTGATTTCGAGCAACAAAATGTGGAGTATATTGAGTTCTGGTTACAAGATCCGTTTCAGGAGAATACAGCAAATCCGGGTGGAACATTAGTGTTCAACTTAGGCAATATTTCAGAAGATATTATTAAAGATGGTAAAAAGTTATACGAAAACGGCTTGCCAAGAGATGGCGATGTAAGTTTATTGAATCCAACCGAATGGGGAACAGTAGCACCATTAAACCAGTCGTTAATTTACACCTTTGATACTACAGGTCAGGAACGTACTAATCAAGATGTGGGTTACGATGGTTACGATGATTCAGAAGAGCTGTCTATTTTTGGTTCTAATTTTGGAGACGACCCTTCAAACGATAATTATACCTATTTCTTAAATGCTGAAGGCGGCATTTTTGAGCGCTATAAAAAATATAATGGTGTTGAGGGGAATACCCCAGATACATTTACTAATACCGATCGTGGTGCCAATACTCAACCCGATGTGGAGGATATAAATCGTGATAACACGATGAACACCATTGATAGCTATTTCGAATATGCTCTTGAAATTACCAGACAAAATTTACCGGAATCTAAAAGTGATTTCGATAATTTGCCAAGTTCAAATCCGCTAAAAGAATTTTTAAGAGATTTTAAAGAACGTCCAAGATCTTTACCTAACGGTGATAGTAAAAATGTAAGATGGTATCAGTTTAGAATTCCTATTAATGTGCCATTAGAAAAGTTTGACGATACGAATGTGCCAGAATACAAACGTTATGGAGGTATCACTGATTTTCGTTCGATTCGTTTTACACGTGTGTATTTAAAAGATTTTGTTCAGCCAACGGTATTCCGTTTTGGAACTCTTGAATTAGTACGTAGTGAATGGCGTCGTTACACACAGGCTTTAGATAAAAACGATCCGACTCCAGAAGATGCACAAACCGATTTTTCTGTTGGTGTTATTGGTACGATTGAAAACGAAGGTAGTTACCAACGTCCGCCGGGTATCGAACCCGAGCAGTTATTTAATAACAATACGGTAATAAATCAAAACGAACAATCGTTGGTGGTTAAAGTTTGTAATCTGGAAACTGAAGACGCCAAGGCCGTTTATAAAAATATTAATATCGATATGCGTCAGTTTAAACGTTTAAGAATGTTTATTCATGCTGAAGATGGTGAAGACGGTGTTGGTAATTTAGTAGATAACGATATTGTAGGTTTCATTCGAATGGGTAATGACCTTAACGAAAATTTTTATCAAATTGAAATTCCGTTACAGGTATCAACATCCACAACGCGAGCTGGCTTATGGCCGGAAGCCAATGAAATTAATTTGCCCATTGAAGTGTTAACCAAAGTTAAGGCACAGGGCTTAGCCGATATGTCGTTGACTAATGAAGATCCAACCTTTTACGATGTTGTAGATGGAGAAATTGTAGCGGTTACCGATCCGTATTCAGGATATGTTTCCGGGCAACATCGCGTGGGTATTAAAGGTAATCCGAATTTCGGGGATATCAGAACTCTTATGGTTGGGGTTAAAAATGCAACCACCAGTAACGATGTTTGTGCAGAAGTATGGTTTAACGAGTTACGTTTGTCAGACATGAATAACGAAGGTGGTTGGGCTGCTATCGTTAGTATGGATACCAATCTTGCCGATTTCATGAATATTAGTGCGACAGGAAGACAAAGTACTTCTGGCTTTGGAGGTATCGAGCAGGGGCCAAGTCAGCGTAGCTTAGAGGATGTGAAGCAGTACGACGTAGTGACTAATATTAACGTGGGACAGTTATTACCTAAAAAATGGGGAGTTCAGGTGCCGTTTAATTATGCGCAGAGTGAAGAGTTAATCACGCCAAAATATGATCAGTATTACGAAGATTTGACCTTAGAGTCCAGATTAGATGCAGCCGAAACGAATGCTGATAGAGACCGTATTAAAGAACAATCAGAAGATTATACCAAGCGTCAAAGTATCAACTTTATTGGAGTTCGTAAGATTAAAACCAATGAAGAAGAGAAACCGCATTTTTACGATGTAGAAAACTTGACTTTGAACTATTCTTATAATAAAGTTGAACACAGAGATTTCGAAATAGAGAATTCAGTAAATAAAACAGTACGTGCCGGAGCGAATTACGCTTATAATTTCGAGCCGTTCCGTATTGAACCCTTTAAAAAGAACGATTCTTTATTCACAGGGAAATACTGGAAACTGTTAAAGGATTTCAATCTGAATTTATTGCCATCAAGCTTTACGGTGAATACAGATATTAACCGACAATTTAACCGTCAGAAATATAGAGAAGTTGAATTAGGAGCGGGAAA
The DNA here is from genome assembly GCF_014596935.1 of Aestuariibaculum suncheonense. Classification (GTDB taxonomy): domain Bacteria; phylum Bacteroidota; class Bacteroidia; order Flavobacteriales; family Flavobacteriaceae; genus Aestuariibaculum; species Aestuariibaculum suncheonense. The sequence continues at coordinate 195,017 of NZ_JACVXC010000006.1, forward strand.
TATTGGTATTGAAGAATTGTTCAGAAGAAACTACACCTTCGATTTTCAGTATACCATTAATTACAACTTAACTGACGCTTTAAGTTTTAATTTTACGGCAGCTAATAACAATATTGTTCGTAACTATTTTAAAAACACGATTGCAGGTGAGCAGTTACAGGATCCGAGTTTAGATGTTTGGGATGGCTTCTTCGATTTTGGAGATCCAAACCGCCAAATGCAAAATCTTGGTGTCACTTACGAAGTGCCAGTTAACAAGATTCCGGCCTTGAGTTTTATTAGTACAACGTATCAATATAGCGGAAATTTTCAATGGCAAAAAGGTTCTGATTTATACGGTGAATTAGATGTTGATGGTGTGACTTATAATTTAGGAAATACGGTACAAAATGCCAATACGCACAACATCAATTCAAGTTTCGATTTAAACAGATTGTACAGAGAGATCGGCTTGGTTAAAAAGCCAATTGCGCGTACAAGTACGTCTAATATCAATAGAAATAATCCTCCGGGAACAGAGCAGAATCAACCTAAAAAGAATACGCAAACCGGAACGAAGTTTCTAAATGCTGGTATTGATGTGTTAACGTCAGTTAAACGTGTTCAAATAAATTATTCTGAAAATAATGGAACTTTTTTACCAGGGTATTTACAAACCCCAGGATTTATAGGGACTTTAAAACCAACTTTAGGATTTACATTTGGTAGCCAGAGCGATGTGCGATATTTGGCAGCTAGAAATGGATGGTTAACAGTTTTTCCAGAATTCAATCAGCAGTATTCAACAACAAATACAAAACAATTGGATGTCTCGGCGAGTTTAGAGCCGTTCAGAGATTTAAAAATAGACTTAGTTGGTAATCGTGCTTACTACGATAATTATACAGAAAACTACCGTGTAAATTCTGTTGGTGGAGAATACGAGTACGAGTCGTTAACGCCAAATAATTTTGGAAACTTTAATATATCTACTGTTCTAATTAAAACCGCGTTTAGCTCAAGTGATGAAAATTCGAGTGCAGCGTTTAACGATTTCAGAGCAAACCGTTTAACCATAGCCAGACGTTTGGCTCAGGAAAAAGGTGTAGACATTACCGATGTGGATGAGGATGGATTCCCTAAAGGTTTTGGTAAAAATAGTCAGGCGGTCTTGTTACCAGCATTCTTGTCAGCCTATTCAGGTCAGGATGCAAGTAAGGTGAAGACTACCGCGTTTAGAGATATGCCAATTCCAAACTGGGATTTAAAATATACAGGGTTCATGAAATTTGCCTGGTTTAAAAAGAACTTTAAGCGTTTCTCTTTAACTCATGGATATCGCTCAACGTATACGATTAATCAGTTTCAAACGAATTTAGATTACGTAAAACCTGATTTTTCTGTAGAATACGATAGCCAGCCAGCCGATGTTAAAAATCAATCTGGTAACTACAAAAATCAAACCTTGTATAGCAACATCAATTTAACGGAGATGTTTAGCCCTTTAGTGCGTATCGATTTTGAAATGAAAAATTCGGTAAAAATCTTAGCCGAGATTAAACGCGATAGATTACTGTCTTTAAGTTTCGATAATAATTTAATGACTGAAGTGCAAGGCAAGGAATATGTTATAGGTTTAGGATATAGAATTAAAGATTTAAGAATCCATTCTAACCTGGCAGGGCCAAGCAAGCGTATTGTTAGCGATTTGAATATGAAGGCAGATATTTCGGTAAGAGATAATAAAACCATCATCAGATATCTCGATTTAGAAAACAATCAGGTGACTTCTGGGCAAACCATCTGGGGACTTAAATACTCGGCCGATTATGCGTTCAGTAAAAACTTAACCGGTATTTTCTATTTCGATTATGCATTCTCAGATTATGCCATTAGTACAGCATTCCCGCAAACAACCATTCGATCTGGATTTACACTTCGATATAATTTTGGGAATTAACATAATAAGTGTTTGAATTTAGCTTTTGAATAAATACATTTGCCGAAACTAAAACTTTTAAATAATAAAAATGAATATTCCAGCAGAATTAAAATATACTAAAGACCACGAGTGGGTAAGTATAGACGGTGATGTAGCAACAATTGGTATTACAGATTTCGCACAAAGCGAGTTAGGAGATATTGTTTATGTTGAAGTAGAAACTGTTGATGAAACTTTAGAAGCTGAAGAAATTTTTGGAACGGTAGAAGCTGTTAAAACGGTATCAGATTTATTTTTACCATTATCAGGTGAAATTATCGAGTTCAACGAGGCTTTGGAAGATGCTCCTGAAACGGTAAACAGCGATCCTTACGGTGCTGGTTGGATGATTAAGGTAAAATGTTCAGATCTTTCTCAAGTAGAAGGTTTAATGTCTGCTGACGATTATAAAGCCCTTATTGGTGCTTAAGAAACAGCTGTTTTTAATAAGTGTTCTTTATACTTTAGCGTTAACATTTGTATGCTTAATGCGGCTAAAAGAACTTCCTGATGTGGGAATTTCAAATGCCGATAAAATATTCCACGGTATTACATATTTGGTATTAGCATTATTATGGTACGGTACTTTTTTGCTCAAGTTTAAGTGGTCCAGCGTAAAAGCTTTAATTTATTCCGCATTATTTTCAATAATTTTTGGTATAATTATTGAGGTATTACAAGGGATGGTAACAGTGACTAGAAAACCTGATTATGAAGATGTTATAGCAAATTCAGTAGGGGTTTTGTTAGCTGTAGGAATAGCGTTGTTATACAACAGAACACAGATTAAAAAAATATAAAGACTTGCTTTTTTGACAAATAAATAGTTATTTTAGCAATCCTGAAAAAACGAATTTAAATTATGGAACCTAAAAAGAATCCTAAAGCAAATGTTGGACGTAACAGTTCACTTTACTTTTTAGTTGGTTTAGCGTTAATGTTATTCTTAACAAACTTTGCAATCAACTATAAAACTTACGATGACAAAGAAATAGAAATTGGTATGGTGAATATGGATCAAGAGTTTGAAGAAGAAATTCCTCTAACTAACCAAATGGCAACACCACCACCACCACCACCACCACCAGCAGCTCCTGAAATTATTGAAGTTGTAGAAGATGAGGTTGAGGTTGAAGAAACTGTAATCGAATCTACAGAGGTAACGCAAGAAACTGAAATTGTTGAAGTAGCAGAGGTTGAAGTTGCGGATGCTGTAGAAGAAGATATAGAGGTTCCTTTTGCTGTAATCGAGAATGTGCCTGTTTTCCCTGGTTGTGAAAAAGAGAAAACAAACAACGATAAGAAAAACTGCATGTCTCAAAAGATCTCTCAATTTGTTAATAAGAAGTTTAACACCGATTTAGCTAGTGATTTAGGTTTATCAGGAAGACAGCGTATTAACGTAATCTTTAAAATTGACAAAACAGGTAATATTGTAGGTATTCGTGCCAGAGCACCACATCCAGGTTTAGAAAAAGAAGCAACGCGTGTAATTGGGTTACTTCCTAAAATGGAGCCAGGAAAGCAACGTGGGAAACCTGTAACCGTACCATATTCTTTACCAATCGTTTTCCAAGTACAGGACTAAGTTACTACGTTTAATACTAAACGTTTATAATATTAAAAACCCGTTACAGTTTTGTAACGGGTTTTCTTTTTTTGGTATGCTTATTGTGACTTTATCATAATATTAACATTTTAACTTTTAATAATTATGAGTCATTCAAAGAAAACTCACGATCTCATTCGGGAAAATGAGCAAAGCGTGAAAAAATCACAAAAGCATGAGGCTAATTTACAAAAAAACACGACCCTGTTTTTTCAAATTGGTTTAATAGTTTGTTTGCTTTCGGTATACGGACTTTTAGAAATGAAATTTGAATCAGAACTTCCAAAGGATTATGGAGATATTCCAGCTATTGATATTTCTGATGAAATAGCTATTGAAAACTTTAAAGTTTTGGATAAGAAACCTGATATGCCTGAAGCTCCAAAAGAGCCAAAGGAACCCGAAGTACCTGAAAATTTTAAGGATCCTAAAGTAGTAGATAATGATTCTGATGATAAGGAATCTGATAAGATTACAACTCCTGATGAGGAGAAGTCTTCTAGTGAAGATTTAGACGTCGGTGCTGTAAATGTTGTCGATGCGCCAACTGATGATGCACCTGTTGATTTTATAAGGGTAGAACAAGTACCTATTTATCCGGGTTGCGAAAATGAAAAAGATAACGAAGGACGTCGAAAATGCATGTCTGATAAGATAACCAAGCTCATTCAAAAGAAATTCGATACGAATCTGGGAAGCGAATTAGGATTGTCTGGTAAACAAGTTATTAGAACGCGATTCACTATTGATAAAAACGGAAAAGTAAATGATGTAAAAGTACGAGGGCCTCATTCTGATTTAGAAAAAGAGGCAGAACGCGTTATTGATTTTATTCCTGAAATGACACCAGGTAAACAACGCGATCGAAATGTAGATGTCATTTATGATCTGCCTATTATTTTTCAGGTTCAGGATTAAACGCTAAAAAAATAAATGAAAACCAAAAGCCGGTGTCGTTATGCGATATCGGCTTTTTTTAATGAATGCATTATTAAAAATATAGTATCTTTCTGCCAAATTCAACTTTAAATCGGTATTCATGAAGCAATTCATTATTCTACTTTTTGTCTGTCTTCAATATAGTGTGTATGCGCAAAATGAGTTGTATTACGAAAAGCCACCAGTGTTTTCAAATTGTGATTCCGTAGCAGTTGATGCATTGCAAAAATGCTTTGATGTTAGCGTGTTCAATCAAATCTATAATACTTTCAAAGTGCCTCAAAAGGTTACAGATGATATGTATAAAGGAGATATTATCGTATTGTTTGAAGTCGATACTACCGGAAGTTTTAAAGTGATTTACGTCGACGCGATGTATGAGGAACTGAAGACAGAAACTAAACGAGTGTTTTCCCAATTTCCAAAAGTGATACCGGCAACGTATAACGGCAGAAAGACGTTTAAACAATATTCGATTAAAGTGAAAATTCCTTTAATTGATCAAACAGTATCTCATAGTTCGGCTTCAAAAACGAATGCGGTGACGACTCTGGAAACACAGGCTAAAACCGAATTTGATAGTGTAACTACTAAATTATTACCGTTTGAAAATAAAGCTTATACTAGTCAGTTAAATATTCCATTCACGCATGCCGATTATGCTAAATTCGATAGGCAAATTAATGTTGTGGGAACGAATAGTCATACGGCATCCAAACCGTTTATATATCAGGATGTAGCAAAATATTACGATTTTGAAGCTGAAAATACCATGTTGCAACAAAATCGCGAGACCTGGTTTGGTAGAAAATTATGGAATGAGCATTTGGTAAAATTGCAAGGTGAAGACTATTGGTTCACCATCGACCCGATTTTCGATCTTGAAGTGGGTAAAGATACTGAAGCCGATTTCAGTTCAACATATAACAACACGCGAGGCTTACGCGTACAAGGTGGTTTAGGTAAGAAATTTAACTTTTTCACGACGGTTTATGAGAGCCAGGGACGCTTTGCACAATACGTTAATGAATATGCAGAAAGTTTAAAAGCCTTTGGTCCAGATCCGGCCATTATTCCGGGACGTGGTATTGCCAAGCGATTCAAAACCGATTCTTACGATTATCCTGTTGCCGAAGCTTATTTGTCGTATGCGCCAGCAGATTTTTTAAATATTCAGTTCGGACACGGTAAAAATTTTATTGGAGATGGTTACCGTTCGTTGTTGGTAAGTGATGTAGTGAGTCCTCACCCGTTTTTAAAGTTAAATACTCAGTTCTGGAAAATAAAATACACGAACACCTGGATGTGGTTGCGTGATGTGCGTCCTGAAGTAACCGAAGATGGTGCCTTTCTAACCAAATATATGGCGAATCATTACCTGAGCTGGAATGTGTCGAAACGATTAAATCTGGGTTTCTTTGAATCGGTGATGTGGACCAATAGTAATAACCGCGGATTTGATATTAATTACCTAAACCCGATTATTTTTTACAGGGCTATCGAGTTTGAAACGGGACAGGATGCCGGAAATGCGATTTTAGGAGCTTCTGGGAAATATAAAGTGAACGATAATATTAATATTTATAGTCAGTTTGTGTTAGATGAATTCAAACTTAGTGCTATAAAAGGTGGTGAGCGCAGCTGGGTTAATAAGTTTGGATATCAACTTGGAGCAAAATATTACAATGCGTTTAACGTCAATAATTTATTACTTCAGGCGGAATATAATCGCATTCGCCCTTATACTTATTCGCATAATACCATTGCTACCAATTACGGGCATAACAACCAATCGATGGCACATTTGTGGGGTGCTAATTTAAGTGAATTCATTTTAATAGGACGTTATCATTATAACCGATGGTTTGCCAATGCAAAACTGATTTTTGGTGTCCGCGGTTTAGACTTTAATAATGATAACGACACTTACAGTTATGGAGGTGATGTGTATCGCGATTACGACGACCGTCCGTTCGATACCGGAGTTGAAGTCGGGCAAGGGAACAAAACCAAGGTGTTTAACGGAAACCTTCAGGCGGGGTATTTAATTAATCCGGCGTCAAACTTGAAAATTTTTACCGATATTACTTTTAGGGACTTCAATCCTGAAGCAGAAACTGCAACGACGTTCAAGTCAAATACCGTTTGGATTAACTTCGGTATTCGCACGGATTTATTCAATTGGTATTTCGATTTTTAATTATGTCATACTGAACTTGTTTCAGTATCTTAAAGCCGTATCTATTGTTCAACTAATTCATGCTCAATGAACTTTTTTAAATACCTGTAAAAAGCATTGGTCAAATTGGTATTAAAAAGTATCTTTGCACTCGCAAAAGAAAAGCGATTAAGAACAAAGAACATTGAGTAACTCAAAAACTTCATTAGCAGCCCCTTCGGTTATTTCAGATTTCAAAGAAATTACTAAAATGCGTTTAGCTTTAAGTGTGGTATTTTCCTCACTGGCTGGGTATTTACTGGGAGTTGATACGGTAAACTATAAGACGTTGGTCTTACTTGCTTTAGGTGGGTATTTTATGGTAGGGGCATCGAACGCATTTAACCAAATTATAGAAAAGGATTTAGATGCCTTAATGAACCGCACCAAAACTAGACCAATCCCATCAGGACGTATGTCGGTAACCACAGCGTTTATCATCGCTTGTATATTTACTTTATTAGGTATCATTATTCTGTACGCGATTAATAAGCAAACAGCCATGTTTGGTGCGATATCTATCTTTTTATACACCTGTGTATACACACCATTAAAAACAAAAACACCATTGGCTGTATTTGTTGGAGCGATTCCTGGAGCGATTCCGTTTATGTTAGGCTGGGTGGCTGCAACTGATGATTTTGGAATTGAACCGGGAACCCTATTTGCACTTCAGTTTTTCTGGCAGTTCCCGCATTTCTGGGCAATAGGATGGTTTTTATATGAAGATTATAAAAAAGGAGGTTTTTACATGTTGCCAACAGGAAAACAGGATAAAGGAACAGCGGTACAAACCATTATGTATACCATCTGGACGATTTTAGTGTCTATTATTCCGGTTTTTGGTTTCACAGGAGAATTAAAGTTAAGTATTGTCTCGGCTGTTGTTGTATTTTTGTTAGGATTGTGGATGCTGTATTACGCCTTCCGTTTATTTAAAATAATGTCTGAAAAGGCCGCGCGTCAATTAATGATTGTTAGCGTATCTTATATATCGCTAATGCAAATTGTGTACGTAATAGATAAATTTATTAGATAAGCCATGGATTTAACACAGGGTACAAGAGAAGAAAAAACAGGAAGAGCTAAAAAGATGATGCTTTGGTTCGGTATCATTTCGTTAGTGATGTCGTTTGCGGGGTGGACAAGTGCTTTTATTGTGAGTAGTTCACGACCAGACTGGTTAAAAGATTTTCAATTACCAAATGCTTTTATAATTAGCACCATGGTTATTGTAGCGAGTAGTCTTTCGATATTTTTAGCAAAACAAGCTTTAAAGAAAGATAACAGAACCGGTGCGATGCTTTGGTTAGTAGTTGCTTTGGTGTTAGGAATCGTGTTTATCTACAATCAGTTTGTAGGGTTTCAGCAAATTATTGAATTAGGTTATAATTTTACAGGTCCTACCAGTAATGTAACCATGTCTTATGTTTATGTCATAGCGGTAATGCACATATTACACGTTGTGGCGGGGTTAATTTGTTTACTGGTTGTAATTTATAATCATTTTAAACAGAAGTATTCTTCAAGCAATATGCTTGGCTTTGAGTTAGCTGCAACGTTTTGGCATTTTGTTGATATACTGTGGGTATATCTGTTTCTGTTTTTGTATTTCGTAAGATAAATTAATCTTCATTTCATTAAATACGTTTTAAACATCGTGAAACATCAGCATTTAAGCCTTTAAAATTTAAGTTTGATGTTTCATTACATGAATAAAATACTTATTTTTGTCCAAATTTTAAAATAATAACCAACATATATGAGTACTACAGTTGTAACTACTGAGACAGAAGGGAAAACTTGGGGTGGTGGTAATGAGCCACTTAAGGCAAGTTACGGTAAGATGATGATGTGGTTTTTCATCGTTTCTGATGCCTTAACATTTTCAGGTTTTTTAGCGGCCTATGGATTTTCAAGATTTAAATTTATCGATGCGTGGCCAATAGCCGATGAGGTGTTTACTCACGTGCCGTTTTTACACGGACAAGAGTTGCCAATGATATATGTGGCATTCATGACCTTCGTTCTTATTATGTCGTCTGTAACTATGGTATTGGCTGTAGATGCAGGTCACCATTTAAATAAAGCGAAAGTTACCTTATACATGTTCTTAACCATTATTGGTGGTTTAATCTTCGTAGGTTCTCAAGCATGGGAGTGGGCTACATTTATTAAAGGAGATTTTGGAGCAGTAGAAACTAAAGGTGGTAACATTTTACAATTCGTAGATGCTGAAGGTCACCGTGTGGCTCTAAGAGATTTCGTTGTTGCAGGTGAGCATGAGCGTGTTCAGCAAGAGCGTAAAAACGGATTATGGTTCGTAGGTGAAGGGTCTTTACCAAGTTATACTGTAGAAGACGTTATACATGGTTTTGAAGCAAACGATAACCTGTTAATCAGAACTCAGGAATTAACTGAAGATGGTCAGAAAACAGTATTATCAAGAGCTGAATCGTTAAAACAATTAAAAGCTAACGGAAAATTAGTTGTAGAAGGAGCTAATTTACAACACAATGAATATGGTTCGCCGTTGTTCGCGGATTTCTTCTTCTTTATTACTGGATTCCACGGATTCCACGTATTCTCAGGAGTTGTTTTAAATATCATTATTTTCTTTAATGTCGTTTTAGGAACTTATGAAAAGCGTAAAAGCTACGAGATGGTTGAGAAAGTTGGATTATACTGGCACTTTGTCGATTTAGTTTGGGTATTTGTATTTACATTCTTCTACCTAGTTTAATATTAAAAATAGCATTAAAATGGCACAAGATCATAAATTAGAGATATTTAGAGGTTTAGTTAAGTTTAAATCGAATACACAAAAAATCTGGGGTGTATTAGTATTCTTATCTCTTGTAACTGCAGTTGAAGTTGTTTTGGGTATTTACAAACCAGAAGCCTTAATGGCAAAAGTGTTAGGTATGAAATTACTTAACTGGATATTTATCATTTTAACTATCGTAAAAGCATATTATATTACTTGGGATTTCATGCACATGCGTGATGAAACTAAAGGCCTAAGACGTGCTGTGGTTTGGACAACCATTTTCTTAATACTTTATTTAGTATTCATCTTATTACAAGAAGGTGGATATGTATTTAACGTTTACGATAAAGGATATATAAAATCAGATTTTTAACTATTATAATTTAGTTAAATAGAAATATAAAGGCGGTTATTAAACCGCCTTTTTTTATTTTTGCACCGCAATACACAACAGGTATTTAATGAATTACAAGAAAATAAGTAGATACGTCGTTTTAGCAGTTTTATTCTTTCTGCCAGTAACCTTTCTATTGTTTTTGTATCCTGCAACGCACAACTACACGCCGCTGGATATTGTTAACAAATCGGTGATGGATATCGACGGATTTACTTCGGAAGACGGAGAAACTATTCGCTTAGCAGAGCATATCACCGTATTAGGCTTTTTAGGAATAAAGCCAATGGATAATGCTGTTGAAGTTTCAAACTTGAAAGAGCTGGTTTACGATAAATTTAAAGGTTTTAAAAAGTTTCAAATTGTTTTATTGGTCCCGAAGGGCACTCAGCAATCTGTTGAAAAATTAAAGGAAGAAGTCTTTACCTATGAAGATTTGAAGTTTTGGCATTTTGTTTATGGTGATTCAGAACAAATTCAGCAAGTGTATGCCAGTTTAAAAACCGAAGAAGCTTTAGGTTCGACATTGGCAACCAATAAAATTTTTATCATCGATAAAGATTTATATCAACGTGGTCGTTTTGACGATAGAGAAGATAGAGAGAAGGAAAAGAATAATCCGGTTTATGGATTGAATGCGTATAACTGTATCGAGGTTGCTGAGATTAAAAATAAAATGAGCGACGATTTACGTATCTTATTTACTGAGTACCGACAAAAACGTAAAGGCGAGTTCGATTCGTCAAGCCGAAGAGACAACGATTTAAAATCTAATCATGAAGAAGAATAATTATTCATACATAGGTATTGCATTTATCATTTTACTGTTTGGTATTTTGTTTGTGCCAAAAATTATCGATCGCATTCAAAATGGCGATGTGGTTCGTGATGAAAGCCGTAGTGATTTTGCAAGCGAAAAAAAAGGGAAATCATCAGATTTGGCTTTCATTGAAGTGGATGGTGCGCCTAAAAAAGTGCCTTCATTTTCATTTACCGATCAAAATGGCAAAACCATAACCAATGAAGATTACGTAGGTAAGGTGTATGTGGTAGAGTTCTTTTTTACAACGTGTCCGACCATTTGCCCAAGGATGAGTAAAAACCTGGTTCAGGTTCAGAATACTTTTAAAGATTTTGAAAATTTTGGAGTGGCGTCTTTTACTATCAACCCGGCTTATGATACTGTTGAAGTCTTAAAAGAATATGCAGCACAATACGGCATAAGCAATCCGAACTGGCATTTAATGACTGGTGACCGCGATGAAATTTATGAACTGTCGAATGAAGGATTTAATTTATATTCAGCAGAAGAAGAAAGTGCAGCTGGAGGTTTCGAGCATTCGGGTAATTTTGCATTAATAGACAAAAACGGATTTATTCGTTCACGAAAAGACGAGTATGGAAATCCAATTATATATTACAGAGGTATTGCTTCAGAAGAAGAGAAGATAGACGAAGATGGAGCACCACAGGAAATTTCAGCATTAAAAGAAGATATTAAAAAGTTACTTGATGAATAATTCAGAACAAATCATTGACGATAAAAAGTATAATAAGTTAATTGTTGCCTTATCGGTTGTTATTCCGGTTGTGGTAGCTGTTTTATTTGGGGTCAAAATCGATGCGACGCTTCCTGTGTTTTTACCGCCAATTTATGCAACGATTAATGCGATTACAGCCTTAGTTTTAGTATTGGCGTTTATTTCTGTGCAAAACGGGAAAATTAAGCTGCACGAAAGGTTAATGAAATTTGCCATCGTATTATCCTTGTTATTTTTAGTGATGTATGTGGCTTATCACATGACAAGTGATTCCACTAAATACGGTGGTGAAGGTGTTTTAAAATATATGTATTACTTTGTGTTGATTACGCATATTTTAATGTCAATAATCGTAATACCTTTTGTGTTGATTACTTATGTTCGGGGGATTACCAATAGTATTGAACGACATAAAAAGATAGCAAAAATCACATTTCCTTTGTGGTTGTATGTTGCTATTACCGGTGTGGTTGTTTACATCATGATAGCTCCATATTATGCATAGTTATATAAAGCTTAAAATAACATTTACTTTTCTGGTGTTGTTTTCATTTGTTGAAACTAATGCCCAGTGTGCGATGTGTCGCGCTGTTTTAGAAAGTGAAGAAGGACAGTCTGCAGCGCAAGGCATAAACGATGGTATTGTGTATTTAATGGCGCTACCTTACATACTTGTTGGAGGAATTGGCTACCTTATTTATAAGAAATTCAATACGTTAAAAAAATAATAAAAACTTTTTTCTCTCATTTTGTAACATATCTTTGTTAAGGTAGTCTAATTTCTGAAGGCTTCAAATAACAAACCTATCAAAAATGTTACAAATTCATCAGTTGCACAAATCCTATCCTATAGGAGATTCCAGTTTACATGTTTTAAAAGGTATCGATTTATCGGTCGAAGAAGGCGAAATGGTCGCTATTATGGGGTCTTCGGGTTCCGGAAAGTCAACCTTGCTTAACATCATAGGAATGCTCGATGAAGCCGATTCTGGAGAATATATTCTGGATGGATTAACTATTAAAGATCTTACCGAAAAGAAAGCCGCTGTTTATAGGAACAAATTCTTAGGTTTTATTTTTCAGTCGTTTAATCTGATCAATTATAAAACGGCCTTAGAAAATGTGGCGCTACCTTTGTATTATCAAGGCATGAAACGCAAGGAGCGTTTAGAACTGGCGATGTTTCATCTTGAAAAAGTAGGTTTAGCCGAATGGTCACATCACTTACCGAAGGAACTTTCTGGTGGACAAAAACAGCGTGTGGCAATTGCCCGTGCTTTGGCTGCGAATCCAAAATTACTGCTTGCCGATGAGCCAACAGGAGCTTTAGACACGAAAACCTCTCATGAGATTATGGCTTTTATTCAACATTTAAATGATGAAGGTAAAACCATTTTAATGGTAACGCATGAAGAAGATATTGCCAATATGTGTAAACGTATCATTCGTTTGCGTGATGGAGTTATTATGGAAGATACTAAAGTCAATCAAGTAAGAGCGGAACAGTATGTTTGATTTAGATCTTTGGCGAGAAATATTTCAAAGTATTAATAAAAACAGAACCCGAAGTTTACTTTCTGGTTTTACCGTAGCGTTTGCTATTTTATTATTTGCTATTCTTTTCGGAATTGCCAATGGTTTAAAAAATACATTCAAAGAAGCTTTTGGAGACGACGCTACCAATGTGATTTTTATAAATTCAGGAACCACCACACAGGCAAGTAAGGGGCTTCAGGCCGGAAGAAAAATTCAGTTTAAAAACGAAGACTTCAATTATATAAAAGATGAATTTGCCGAAAAAGTAGAATTCATTACTGGGCGTATATACCGAAATGTAAATGCTTCTTACCGTAACGAAAAAAACAGTTATTCTGTTCGTGCGGTACATCCTGATCATCAGTTTTTAGAAAAAACGATTGTTGAAGAAGGGCGTTACATCAATCAAAACGATTTACAAAACCGATCAAAAGTAGTGGTGATTGGTCGTTTAGTAGAAGAAGATTTATTTTCAAAAACAACTGCTTTAGGTAAATATATTAACCTAAGTGGTATTCCATATAAAGTAGTTGGTGTCTTTAGTGACGATGGAGACGATAATGAGGAGCGTATGATTTACATGCCAATCTCTACAGCACAGCAGGTTTATGGTAATAACGATTATATCGATCAGATTAATTTATCCTATAATTCGAAATTGAATTACGATCAAGCTTTGTCATTTGGTAACGATTTAACCCGTGAATTAAAGAAACGGTTTTCAGTTGCGCCCTCTGATCAGAGAGCCATCCGAATATTTAACATGGCCGAGGGATCTAAAAATGTAGATATGATGACCTTTAGTTTAACGGTTATTATTCTGGTTATTGGCTTCGGAACCTTAGTGGCAGGTGTTGTAGGCATCAGTAATATTATGATTTTTATTGTTAAAGAGCGCACTAAAGAAATAGGAATACGTAAAGCCTTAGGAGCCTCTCCTCGAAATATAGTATCCATTATTTTAATAGAGTCCATTTTAATTACTGCTATTGCGGGTTATGTTGGCTTGTTAATTGGCGTCGGTGTATTGGAATTGGCGGGACCGAGTTTGGAGGTTTACTTTATAAAAGATCCGGGGGTGAGTAACAGTTTGGTGTTTGGAGCAACTGTTACTTTAATTATAGCCGGAGCCATTGCTGGTTATGTGCCTGCAAAAAAAGCATCACAAATAAAACCGATTGTTGCCCTAAGAAACGATTAATATGTTTAGATTTTTATTTGAAAGAGATACTTGGCAAGAGGTTTTAGATAGCTTAAAAAAGAATAAGCTTCGTTCGGTGTTGACTATGGTTGGTGTCTGGTGGGGTATATTATTGCTTATAGGCTTGTTAGGTTCGGCAAGAGGTTTAGAAAATTCATTTAATAGATTATTCGGAGATTTCGCTACCAACAGTGTTTTCATTTGGGGACAAAGAACAAGTAAACCGTTTCAGGGGTTTCAGGAAGGCAGAGGTGTGCAGTTATCGCTAACCGATGCTAAGAAAATAGAAGAGAATGTAGAAGGGATTGAGTTTGTGTTGCCCAGAAATCAACGTCAGGTATCCGCTACCAGAAATTTTCAAACCGGAAGTTTTCAAATGGTGGGCGACTATCCGTTGCTGGATAAACTTCAAAAGAAAAATCTTTTAAACGGTCGTTTTCTAAATGAAAATGATATTAAGGATAATAAAAAAGTAGTAGCCATATCGGAAGATGTTTATAAACAGCTCTTCGAGAAAGATGAAAATGCCATCGGGCAATACATTGAAATCAACGATATCAATTTTAAAGTTATTGGTGTATTTGAAATTTCGAACGTTAGGATGGGGCCGTCACAGGATATGCACATTCCGTTTACGACGTATCAGCAAATTTACAATCAGGGAGACCGTATTGGGTGGTTAATGATTACGGGGAAGCCGGGCTTCGATATCAAACAAATAGAAGTAGATTCTAAACTTCTTCTTAAAAATTTAAATACCATTCATCCAGATGATAATCGTGCTTTCGGAAGTTTTAATTTAGGGAAGGAGTTTGCCAAATTAACTGGGTTTTTAATAGGAATGCAGTTTTTAACCTGGTTTGTTGGTGTTGCTACTTTAATCGCGGGCGTTTTTGCTATTGGAAATATTTTATTAATAGCCGTTAGAGAGCGCACAAAGGAAATAGGTGTACGACGAGCTTTAGGTGCTACACCTTTTGAAATTAAACGACAAATCGTTGTTGAAGCCGTTTTTATAACCTTAGTTGCCGGTATTTTGGGCATCATTTCAGGTGGATGGATTTTAATTGCGCTAGACCACTTCTTTGGTCAGGGCGACGATGCTGCTCTGGTAAATGCATCAGTATCTATCGCCGTTGTATTTATAGCATTAGTCATATTAGTTATTCTGGGAACTTTAATCGGACTTATTCCGGCCTTTAAGGCGACCAGTGTAAAACCCATAGAAGCATTAAGAGAAGAATAAACAATCAAAAAAAGAACATGAGTAAAACAGTAAAAATCATAATTGGAATCGTTGTTTTAATCCTGCTGTTGGTGGTCTTGAAATATTTTAAAGATGCCAATTCTAAAGCCATAGAAGATTTTAAGGTTGAAGAACCTTTTTACACTGCTATAAATACACAGGCCGTAGCAACAGGTAAACTAAATCCGGAAGAAGAAATTGAATTAAAACCACAGATTTCAGGAATTATCGATGAGATTCTTGTTGAAGAAGGTGATAAAGTAAAAAAAGGAGACCTGATTGCTAAAATTCGTGTGGTACCAAACGAACAAAGTCTGGTCAGTGCGAATAGCCGAATTAAAACAGCGCAGTTATCATTCAATAATGCAGAGACGCTGTATAACAGAAATAAATCGCTTTTTGAAAAAGGTGTGATTTCTCAACAAGATTTTGAAAACAGCGAGCTATCGTTTAATCAGGCTAAAGAAACGTTAAGGCAGGCTCAAAACGATTATCAGATTATAAAACGTGGATCAATCTCAGGTGGCGCTTCAGCAAACACCAATATTATTGCGCAAATCGCTGGAACCATTTTAGAGATTCCTGTACGTGAAGGCGATCAGGTGATTGAAAGTAATAATTTCAATGACGGAACGACCATTGCAACCATTGCCGATATGAGCCATATGATTTTTGAAGGAAAGGTTGATGAAGCCGAAGTTGGGAAAATTTCAGAAGGAAAAGAGATTAAAGTCGTGTTGGGAGCTATTAAAGACAAAGATTTCCCTGCAACATTAATTTTTATTGCCCCTAAAGGTATTGAAGAGAATGGTGCCGTTCAATTTACCATTAAGGCTAATGTTAATATTGATGAAGGAACGAATGTAAGAGCAGGGTATAGTGCCAATGCCGAAATTGATATAGAAAGTAAAGACAGCGTGTTTGCTATTCGCGAAGCCTTGTTGCAATATAACAGAATTACCGAAAAACCTTTTGTAGAAGTGTTAGAAGGAGAAGGTAAGTATAAGAAGGTCGATGTAGAATTAGGAATTTCAGATGGTATTAATGTTGAGATTACTGAAGGATTAAAAGAAGGAGACAAAGTAAAAGTGTGGAATAAGGCTTCAGAAGATGATAAGGAAGACAGAGGGCCAAGACGCTAAAAAATGAAATCGATTATGTTTAATTTGAAAAACTATATAATTTTAACTCTTATTCTGGGAGTGTCATCTGTTTTTGCTCAGGAAAAAACATGGAACTTACAGGAATGTATCGATTATGCTTTAGAACATAATATTAGTGTTCAAAAGTCGAATAACTCTGTGCTAACAAGCGAACAAAATGTGATAGCAGCAAAAGGTAATATGCTACCATCTTTAGGAGCAAGTGCGAATCAATCTATGGGTTTTGGTAATCAAGAGTTGTTTCAGGGGCAGTTTGTTAATCGTACATCACATCAAACGAGTATGGGGGTACAGGTTTCGCAAAATATATTTAATGGTTTTCGTAATACAAACATTTACAAACAATCGTTATTGTCGCAAGAAGCTAGTGAATTGCAGTTACAACAATTAAAAGACGATATTTCACTTAATGTAGCAAATGCTTACTTAAATGTTTTATTTAATAAAGAAAATTTAGAAGCAGCAAAAGCTCAAACGCTTTTTTCTAAAAAGCAATTAGAACAGGTTAAGAGTTTTGTTAGTGCAGGTGTTCAACCTAGAGCAAATATATTTGATGCCGAGGCTACTTTGGCTTCAGACGAGCAAAGTTTAATAACCGCTGAGAACAATTATAATTTATCATTATTAACATTATCACAATTACTACAAATTCCATATAAAGGGTTTCAAGTAGAAATGATTGATATCGATGCTGCTTATTTTGCTTTGTTTTATAATGATGTCGATGCTATTTTAGACTATGCTTATGGTAATAGAAATGAAATAAAACTGGCTGAAAAAAATATTGAAGTATCAGAGCTGGGAACCGAAATTAATAAAGCAGGATATTGGCCAAGCGTTAGTTTTGGGTATGGTTTTGGGTCTAATGTTTTTTATTCCAATTTAACCGAAAATGAAGATTCATTTTTTAATCAGCTTAATAATCAAAAATCACATTCGTTTAGGTTAGGAGTAAGCATACCTATTTTCTCTCAGTTCCAAAATAAAACAGCAGTAGCTAAATCGCAAATACAAGAATTAAATTCCAAATTAGATTTAGAACAGGCCAAATTAGATTTGGAAGGGAATATTCAACGAGCATTTACCGATGCGCAAGCAGCATTAAAAGCGTACGAATCTGCAAAAAAATCAATTGAATCTCAAAAACTCGCCCTCGATAATGCTGAAGAACGCTATAAATTAGGGAATATGACAGCTTTCGATTTAGAGCAAACCAGAGTACGATACCTAAATGCGCAAAATTTATTAATAAATGCAAAGTATGATTTTGTTTTTAAGACAAAAGTTTTAGACTTTTACATGGGAAAATCATTAACAAATTAGCTTTGGCATTAATACTTAACATAGAGACGGCTACCACCAACTGCTCGGTGGCTTTGTCAAGAGACGGAGAAACAATCTTTTTAAAAGAAGATAACAGTAAAAACTATTCGCATGCCGAAAGTTTACATGTATTTATCGATTCGGTTTTAAAAGAAACAGATGTGAAAGCTAAAGATTTAGATGCCGTTGCGATTAGTAAAGGCCCTGGTTCTTATACCGGATTACGTATCGGCGTGTCTGCTGCTAAAGGTTTGTGTTTTGCTTTAGATAAACCTTTGGTGTCTGTGCCTACTTTACAGGCCTTGGCTTGCCAGGCAAAAATTACCGATGGTGTTATTGTGTCTATGTTAGATGCCAGACGTATGGAAGTATATTCGGCAATTTATGATGCGAATTACAATGAAGTGCGTGAAACCGAAGCTCAGATTTTAGATGAGAACGCTTTCGCGGAATATTTAAATCAAGGGAAAGTATACTTTATAGGGAATGGTGTGGAGAAAACAAAAACGCTCATTCAGCATCCCAATGCGATATTTTTAGAAGAGAAATTACCATCGGCAAACGAAATGGGTGTGATTAGCGATGCTAAGTATAAAAAAAGCGACACCGAAGATGTCGCTTATTTTGAGCCTTACTATTTAAAAGACTTTGTTGTGATGAAGCCTAAGCCAAAGGCTTAAGCATTTTTGTGAATTTCCACTTGATGTGGGTAAGGAATTTCAATACCAGCAGCATCAAGAGCTAATTTAATATTTTCTACACATTCAAAGTATACCGTCCAGTAATCTTCGGCATTACACCAAGGTCTAACAGCAAAGTTTACCGAGCTATCGGCTAATTCTAAAACGTTAACGGTTGGTGCGGGTGTGTCAATGACTTTTGGATGAGATGTTAAAACATTCATTAAAACCTCTTTGGTTTGTTTAATGTCAGCATCGTAACTTACACCAATTACTAAATCTACACGACGTGTACCTTCAGTGGTGTAATTAATAATGTTTCCGTTAGATAAAGCACCATTAGGAATAATAATTTCTTTATTAGAAAGTCCGGTTAATTTTGTTGTAAAAATTTCAATGTGTTTTACAACACCTATTTCGCCTTGCGCTTCAATTAAGTCGCCAATCTTAAAAGGTTTAAAAATCATAATTAAAACACCGCCGGCAAAATTACCTAAAGATCCTTGTAACGCCATACCCACAGCTAAACCAGCAGCAGCAATAATGGCGGCAAATGAGGTGGTTGGTACACCAAGGGTTCCTAAAAGGGTAATGATTAAAAGGATTTTTAAGCCCCAGCTGAATAAGTTTAGTAAAAACTTTTGAAGACTTTCCTCGTAATTACTTTTAGACATGATTTTACGAGTTGCCTTCAGGATGCTTTTGATAATCCATGATCCAATAATCCAGATGAGAATCGCTCCAATAACCTTGAGACCGTATTCGGTAATAAAATCCATCAACTTTGAAGAGTCGAAGCTTTGAAAATCAATTTCTGCTAAATCCATAATGTGTTTGTTTAAATTTCATTCAAAAATATTAACTAATCTAGACTTAACCCGGTAAATCCAGTAAAAAAAATAGTTAAATCCTATAAAAGCGGAGTTTCATTAATCTCATATGTATAGGAGTAATACATCGTATGTTTTGTTGAGGTCACATTAATTTATAAAGTAGGGCGTTTCCCTTAGGGTCGGGCTATCCGTTTCAAGTCCTCGCTTGTACCTCGCTGTGGGCTATACACTATTATCCCTAACGCGCAATGATAGTTAGTTTCTTTACTTTAATATATAGCAGTATTTGTTTTACACACACACACATAATATATTTAAAGTTGTTCATCATTAAATTTCCATCTGTCGATCTAAAATATTCTTCATGTAACTAATTGATATTTAGGATAGATTAAAAAAGAATAAAAAAAGGTGATAAAAAGTTTGTTAGTTAAGAGAAAAGGGGAGTATATTTGCAGCCCGTTAGCGGCGAGACTGCTGAGGGAAGTTCTTATAAAGGTGATGATACAGAGGTTTAAGAAATTGATTTTCAAGTCAAATAAAAAAACTTCAAAAAAACTTTAGAAACATGTTGTTAGAATCAAAAAAGGTTGTATGTTTGCAGCCGCAAAAATAGCGAGTGTTATGAGTAGCGAGGTTCTTATAAAAGTGTTGATATAGTTGAAGAAAGTGAAGATTTAAAGCTTCGAAAATTTTTCAAAAAAAAAGTATCAAAACAGTTGTGAGGTAAAAAAAAGGGTTTTATATTTGCACCCGCTTAACGAGGAAACGAGTTAAGAATAGAAGAGAAATAAGTTCATAAACATATTGAATTGACAGCGTAAGATGCTAGCTGGAAACGGTTAGTATTGACTAAGAGAATAAACCATTTTGAGTACTAGAGATTCCAATTAGTTGTTAAATAATATT
>NZ_JACVXC010000069.1 GCF_014596935.1 Aestuariibaculum suncheonense
GCTTCCGTTTTTATTGAACAATCCAAGGATTCACCAAGAGCACTATCCATACTTCATGGCACGTATTGTGGATGTAGAAAGCTTTCTAAAGCAATATCCGTTCAAAAACGTAGAAGGTAGACTTACACTATCCATTACAGATGAAAAAGCTGAATGGAACAGCGGTACGTTCACAATCGATGCAAATGGCATCACGAGGGAATCAGAGACTGTATCAGAAGCATTAGCTATGGATGTACA
>NZ_JACVXC010000070.1 GCF_014596935.1 Aestuariibaculum suncheonense
ATTGATGCCTTGGGTGCTGTGCCGAGTAATGCTGTGGCCCAACGTGCAATCTCTTATGTACTGGATGCCCGTAATGCCGGCAAAATGACTACAACTCTGGGTGGTAATAAATATGAAGTTGCCGGTGTATCACCTTTAGGCTCAGCTTATATCTTTGTACGTGATAAAAATATTAATTCTGTTGAGAAAGCAGCAGGTAAGAAGTTTGCAGTACTGGGCTATGACAATGCCCAGAAAATT
>NZ_JACVXC010000071.1 GCF_014596935.1 Aestuariibaculum suncheonense
GTTCGATCAGCCGATCAACTACTTCATCACCAAGACGTCTTCTAAAAAAATGACCGACAGAAATATCTTGTTGCGCATCTTTTCGTTTAGGAAGAATAAGGTCTAACCCTGCTCTTGCCTTTCCCGTTACAGAGAAAAGAGGTGTTGTCGCAAACGGCATCACTTTTGTCGGGATTCCCATCACAGCTCCTTCAGGAATAGGGTGAAGCCTCATATTATGCAAAATATAAGCCTGACC
>NZ_JACVXC010000072.1 GCF_014596935.1 Aestuariibaculum suncheonense
AGTCGATTTCCTACGTTAGGATCTCGGTAAAGGGAATTTACGATCTCGATAATTCCTTTTTCTGCAAAGCGGTCATTGAACAACACCACACGCAGCTGTCCTGTCGTAAGTGTCTTAGGAGATTGCGTATTTAGTTTCGACCGGATAAACCGACTCGTGTGAGATACTGCTGTTAACGTCTCAACTCGAACATTACCATCCATATTAAACACTGGATAAGTAATGGTACCCTGAAT
>NZ_JACVXC010000073.1 GCF_014596935.1 Aestuariibaculum suncheonense
AAGATGAAAGCTCAATTTAAAGCAGCTGACCGATTAAAAGCGAAGTTTGTAGCGATTCTAGGTGAAGAAGAACTATCAAAAGGGATCATCAACGTGAAGAACATGGATTCCGGAGAACAGTCGGAAGTTGCAATCGAAGAGCTCAGCACATTCTTGAAGCAAGGTAAATAAGGAGGACACATCTCATGGAATATCGCACACATCAATGCGGAAAGATTACAGAACAATTTATCGGT
>NZ_JACVXC010000074.1 GCF_014596935.1 Aestuariibaculum suncheonense
GGACGACGTTGGCCATCTCCTCGGCCGCCGGGTCCTGCACGCGGAAGTCGAGGGTGGTGTAGATCTTGAGTCCACCGCGGCGCAGCAGGTCGCGACGCTCCTGGATGTCCGCACCGAATGCCTCGTCGTTCTCGACGATCGACTTCACGTACTGGCAGAAGTAGGCGTTGCGTCCGGCGGCGGCACAGCCCTGGGTCGGGACCTTGATGGCGGGAGTGATCGCGGCGGCCTTCG
>NZ_JACVXC010000075.1 GCF_014596935.1 Aestuariibaculum suncheonense
AAGTCTACTGAAAGACGGAAGCGAGATTATTCCGTTTAATCGTTCAGGTGAAAAACCCGTTATTGCAGCAGTAGAACGTGAGGAAGATCATCTTGATCAGGTGAAGAAGCTTGTAGGGAATTGGTTGAATAAAGGCCATGAAACGATAGCGGTGATCTGCCGTTCGGCTAAAGAGAGCAAAGCGGTTTATGAGAAACTGAAAGATAATCTAGATGTGAGGCTTATGATTGATGA
>NZ_JACVXC010000076.1 GCF_014596935.1 Aestuariibaculum suncheonense
TGGTACTCTTAGAAGGTTAGCAAATCTGGAGGTGGAGTATTTGTTTCAAATTGGCGATAACATTGTGTACCCAATGCATGGAGTAGGTGTAATTGAAGCCATTGAAGAAAAAGAATTCCCCGATGAAAAACAACAGTACTATGTGATAAAGATGTCAGTCAGCAACATGCAAGTTATGATTCCAGCATGTAAGATTATGAATTCTAGAATTCGTCCTGTTACAGAACTCTTAGC
>NZ_JACVXC010000077.1 GCF_014596935.1 Aestuariibaculum suncheonense
GCACCTTTTGCAAGGTATTGACGTTTCATCGCTTCAACCATAAAGTTCAACGCAAGAATGGTTACGGCAAATCCAGCGAGTGGAGCAAATACGATCCAGCGATCACCGCGAATTTGATAATAGTTGGCACCGATCATGCTCGACCATTCGTTGATCATAGCAACAGGCACAGTATTATTTTCTAGTGGATCGAGAGTGATGAAGTCAGTTCCACCGATAAAAACTTGTAAAAT
>NZ_JACVXC010000078.1 GCF_014596935.1 Aestuariibaculum suncheonense
TATGTTCATAGCTTCTTTCACTCCTGGCTTTCAGCTTGCAACTTTTTGTTCAGATATCTTCTCTCTTGATAAAGGTTAAAAATAAATCGAGTTAATTCTGCCGCTATCGCTGCGACTACAGCGCCCCATACACCAATGATGGGGATTAAGATCAAATTGACTCCAACGTTGACCGTTGCAGCTGAAACACTGCTAATGCCTACGATCTTAGTATTCTTGATATAAAATAATC
>NZ_JACVXC010000007.1 GCF_014596935.1 Aestuariibaculum suncheonense
GGTGGCTCAGTTTCATCAGCCGCGCTATGCTCACTTTAATCCGCTGTGGGTGGCTCAATATAGCCGGTTTTTGCACATTACTATTAAATTCAAACTTATTCAACAAATGCATATTACCAGCCGTAATGGTTCTGTCACCTCGACCATTAATAGGATCGGTTTTAATAATTGCAAGTAACGTTTTAGCCAGTCGGCTAACCACTCTCTTGTCTCTCGCATGCTGTAATAATACGCGAATGGCATGTCTAATTACCTTGCCACCTTTACCTGCACGCCCAAATTCCATACCATTCTCACGGGTTCTTTGAAACGCAGGATCAGTAGCAATTTTGTTAGCATCTACACCGCTTTTAATACGGGCAAGATGCCCGTCGCTCGTTTTGTAAAAGGAAAGATCGCCTAGAGCTCCTTTTAATTTAATAATTCCTGTTTGTTTTGCCATAATAAATAGGTCTTTATGATTTAAAACAAAACAAGAACTATTTGTTAAGGTATTCAAATTCAAGAGGTCATCCATGCCATAAAAGGTCATTGATGCCATTTTCACCCCTTGGTGCCGTAAATGCTAAGTGAGTAAAGGTGAATGCTACGCTTAAGTATGGCTTCCGTATAGATTAAGCTATGCTTTAGCATAGATAAAGCATAGATACAGTATGGTAATAGTATGAAAAGAAAATGTGTTTTAAGCATGTAAAACGAATAGACCAAGCTGAAAACTCGCGTCATGACAGGGATTACAGACATCACCTCCCAAAAAGGAGTTGTATATCACACCCGTAAACAGTACTAAAACCATACACTCCCGTACTTAAAAGCCTTAATTTGAGGATTGTTTATAAAATTTGGTGCTTCATTTGGGGGTTGATATTTTGAAATGACCTAAACGAATTCAAAGGCCGCTAATATACAGAATCTTTTAACCCTACAGACCTTCCAAAATCTGTTTTAAACGAATGTGCCAGTCAGGAATAGTAACATTAAAGGTTTTTCGAATCTTCGCTTTATTTAACACACTGTAAGGCGGACGCTTGGCAGCTCTAGGATAGGCCGCTGTGGATATCGGATTGACGTTTATTAGAATATTTGAAAACTCAAAAATAGCCTTAGCAAAATCGTACCAAGAAATAGCGCCTTCATGACTGTAATGGTACAATCCATAAGCCTTTGATCCTCTATTGATAATTTCAAGTATCACCATAGCCAAATCACCCGCATAGGTTGGTGTCCCGATTTGATCGGAAACCACGCTAATTTCTCCATCTGTTGTCGTACTGAGCTTAGCCTGTCTTGAGCTTGTCGAAAGATCGAAGTACAAACGCAACATCGTTTTCATAAAATTGTAACCATACTCCGAATACAACCAGGACGTTCGAATAATAAAATGTTCCTCTAGTATATTCTGTATTTCAATTTCTCCCTGTAATTTAGAAGCCCCGTATACACTTATAGGATTAGTTTTGTCCTCTTCTGTATAAGGTTCTCTATTAGTACCATCGAAAACAAAATCTGTAGAAATGTGAATTAAAACAACGTTATGTTCTTTACATGCCAACGCTAAGTTTTTAGGGCCTTCTGCATTAACTTTAAATGCCAACTCTTTCTCCTCTTCAGCCTTATCGACTGCCGTATAGGCCGCACAATTAATGCAATAATCTATATCATATGATTTAAAAAAAGATTGTACCTGGCTTACATTACAGATATTCAAGGCTTCTGAATCGGTATAGATAATATTTAAATTATCATATTCAACCTCAACATCTTTGATACAAGATGCTAACTGCCCTTGTCCTCCAGTAACTAACACATTTATCATAGCTTAGCATCTTTTAATGTAGGTAGTAGCAAGTCTTTCTCTGAAATCAGCAACTCTTCTTCAGGCAATTGCCAGTCTATATTTAAATGGATATCATTAAAAATAATACCGCCTTCAGACCCTTTATTATAGAAATTATCGCATTTATACAACAATATAGCGGTATCACTTAACACCACAAATCCGTGAGCGAAACCTCTCGGGATAAACAACTGCATTTTATTGTCTTCTGTTAACTCTAAAGCTTCGTATTCTCCAAAGGTATCAGAACCTCTTCTAAGATCAACCGCAATATCTAAAACACGCCCTTTAATGACTCTTACCAATTTGGCCTGAGCATCGTCTCCTGTTTGATAATGAAGTCCTCTGAGCACCCCTTTTGAAGAAAACGACTCGTTATCCTGAACAAAATTCACGTTCTGATTCGTAAGTTTATTGAAGGTTTTTTGATTAAAACTCTCAAAAAAATACCCTCTGGTATCATTAAAAATTTTAGGCTCAATAATAAAACAGCCTTTCAATTTTGTTTCTTTTACTATCATTGTGTTTTATTCAATAAACCCAATAAATTCTTTCCGTAGCCACTCTTCAATAAAGGCTCTGCCAAGGCTTTAAATTGGTCTTCATTAATATACCCCATTTCATAGGCAGCCCCCTCAATAGCCCCTATTTTCAGGCCTTGACGCTCCTCAATGACTTCTACAAATTGCGACGCCTGCATCAAAGATTGAAAGGTCCCTGTATCGAGCCAGGCAGTACCTCGATCTAAAACACTGACATGTAATTTATTACGTTCAAGATAAGCTTTATTAATGTCTGTAATTTCTAGTTCTCCTCTTTGACTCGGTTTTATATTCTTAGCGATTTCGACTACCGAATTATCATAAAAATAAATACCTGGAACCGCATAATTGGACTTTGGCTGTTCCGGTTTTTCCTCTATGGAAATAACCTGCCCGGCATTATCAAATTCAACAACGCCATAACGTTCCGGATCATGAACTCTATAGGCATAAATAATGCCGCCATCAGGACTATTATTAGCCTGTAACAGCTTTGTTAGGCCTGTTCCATAAAATATATTATCTCCAAGAATTAACGCGACTTTATCATCTCCTATAAAGTCTTCTCCAATTAAGAATGCTTCAGCTAAGCCGTTGGGTTCTTCCTGCACGGCATAATCAAATTTACAACCATACTTTTCAC
Source organism: Aestuariibaculum suncheonense (assembly GCF_014596935.1). Classification (GTDB taxonomy): domain Bacteria; phylum Bacteroidota; class Bacteroidia; order Flavobacteriales; family Flavobacteriaceae; genus Aestuariibaculum; species Aestuariibaculum suncheonense. Next base: position 3,023 of record NZ_JACVXC010000007.1, read on the forward strand.
CATCACCCAATAAGTCTTTAAAAAGTGGTAAATCTTTAGGTGTTGAAATAATCAAGACTTCCCGAATTCCAGCATACATAAGGGTCGATAACGGATAATAAATCATAGGCTTATCGTAAATAGGCATTAACTGCTTACTTACTGATAATGTCAATGGATGTAATCTCGTCCCTGAACCTCCTGCTAAAATTATCCCCTTCATTTAACTATACTGCTTTTTATAGTAGTTCTTATATTCTCCACTAGTGACATTATTCAACCATTTTTCATTTTTTAAATACCAATCAATGGTTATTTCCAAGCCTTCTTCAAAAGTTACTGATGGCTTCCACCCTAATTCGGTATTAATTTTGGAAGCATCAATAGCGTATCTCAAATCGTGACCTGGACGATCTTTAACGTAGGTTATTAATTCTTCAGAAGTTCCTACAGGCCTACTCAGCTTCTTATCCATTTGAGCACATAACACCTTCACCAAATCGATATTTTTCCACTCATTAAACCCTCCTATATTATAGGTTTCTCCATGCTCCCCTTTGTGAAACACCAAATCAATAGCTAAAGCATGATCCTTTACATAGAGCCAGTCTCGCGTATAATTTCCATCGCCATAAACGGGAAGCGATTTGTTATTAATAATATTATTAATGAATAAGGGAATGAGCTTTTCAGGAAACTGATTCTGCCCATAATTATTTGAACAGTTCGTTATGATGTGGGGCAGACCATAGGTTTCTCCATAAGCACGAACAAAATGATCGGAGCTCGCTTTTGAAGCGGAATATGGTGAATTAGGATCGTAAGCGGTCGTTTCTTTAAACAAACCTTCCCCTAACGTACCATAGACTTCATCTGTGCTAATATGATAAAACAACTTATTTTCCAAATTATCAGCCCAAGTCTCTTTAGCTGCATTTAGTAAATTAACCGTGCCTATAATATTAGTCTTTACAAACGCTAACGGGTCACTAATGGAGCGATCAACATGTGATTCGGCTGCCAAATGAATTACTGCATCAAATTGATAGTCTTGAAAAAGTTGATTTATAAAACCGGAATCATTGATATCGCCTTTAATGAATGTATAATTAGGAAAACCTTCAATATCTTTAAGATTCTCCAGATTACCAGCATAAGTTAATGCATCCAAATTATAAATATTATAATCCGGATACTTCTCAACAAATAACCGTACCACATGAGACCCTATAAATCCAGCACCTCCTGTTATTAAAACATTCATTATCCTTTTTCTAAACTTTATTTTGTTTGCTCTTTTAAATATTGGCCCAAACCTAAGATTATAAAACTCAGCAATGTTACCCCTAAGAAAATTAAAGGCAATAAAAATTTCATTTTATCTGTCCATGCTCTGATATCATAACCTGTCTTTGGAAACCCTGACAATACGTTAATCACATTTTTTTGCTCTACCAAATCCTCATAAACAGCACGTCGTTGTGCTTCCAATTCCAAGCGTTTATCAATAAGTTTAGATTCATCAACAATCAATCCGTTAGACTCCGCATTCCCCATATATAGGTTAGTTCCGGAACCTTGCACTGGTTCTTTATCAGATTTTTTCAAACGTATTTTTAGATACACATCTACCAACGAATCATTCTTTTTAAGCTGAGTTGATAATGTCTGATCTTTTCGCTTTAAGTTTTGCGTATTAACCTCTGATAATTCCTCTAAATAAGCATTATTACTCAACTCTTTTACAAAATGCTTTTCTATTTTTTGATACAACCCTTTATTTGTGGATGCTACACCTATTTGGTGGATTTTAAAATTATAAGCAGTTAATGACGATTTATATTGTTCATAGGTCATTTCGGTTCTGGATAAAGAATCTAAATGCATATAAAACTCAGAATACATTTCCACAACTTTATTTTCATCAATATCGGGTTCAATGTAGAAGCCTTTAATTTTAGCAGCTTCCTGAGATGTAATTCCTAAACGACTCCCCAATTCAACAGAATCTTGATCTTTGGACGCTAATTCATGTAATTGTCTAATATTTTCATACACCTGACGAGCTGAATTAAAATTCGTTTCAATAAACAAATTGGCTCCGTATAGCTTATCAGAATTCTTATCTATAATAAACCCAACAACAACGCCTAAAACTACAGCGCCCACATACCATAAAAACCGCTTATAAAAGTGTATTAATAGCATCAAAACAACACTAAAAAGGCCTTTAAAAATAGAAGCTATAAACTTAAAAAAGCGGTCGAAAGCATTACCTATTAACTTAAACAACTGTCCTAAATCGACTTCTTCTGATGATTGCTGCGGGTTTTGCAATTCTTTACTCATACATTAAATTATTAATTGAAAATTTGTTCTAATATCTTTCTTGTGATTAAATAGGTTGGCTTTACTCCAGACGTCCCTAAGCCTCCGGATGCTAAAGTGGCTCCTGTTTCAAGCGGATTATCACTGGCGTAATAGGCATATCTCACCTTCACATCTTTACCAATGCTGCCTCTTACTTTTGAGGCTGCCTGAATGGCTTTTTGATAATGCGCTCCTTCCATCTCTAAACCAATCACTCGCCAGCTGGAATTATGGAAAAACTTCAGAATATCTTTATTCTGTAATGACGTTCCTAAAACGGTAATCATGGCGCCTTCGTAAACAGCAACCCCTTGATTTTCCAAATCTTTCTTTAGAAGCTCATTGTTAAACGGATAATTATCTGCGGTACCTTCAAAAATATGTGCTGTAGGAATCATGATATCTCCTTTTCCGCCCTGTAAGATTCCCGCTTTTCCCATTATGGACACCGAATCCACATTCAAATACAGGTCCTTTCCTTTAACCTTATATGGTTTTAAAAGCTCATCAATGGTTTCATAGGCTTGTTCTCCAAACGCATAATCCATGACCAAAATCACAGGCTTTTTATCTTGTATATATTCAGCATTTACAGGAATATCAATCTTGGAAACATCTATTTTACTAGTGTCAAAAATCTGAACATCAATATTCGTTCCTGATGTGTCCTTTATATACGTCATACCTCGTTGTAAAGCTTCCTTATTCACTTTACTTCGAAGTGCTTCATTATCTTTATTGCTTAAATCCTCGTAAACGCTAAAAATATCCTTTTTAGATACCAAAGGTTTTAAAGCATTTGGCGTGAATAAGGTATTCATCACACTGTGCATATTGGCACTTATAATATGAATGGGGCGTTGTAAAAGCCCTTCTTTATAAAGCATATCCTTTATGGTGTCCGACCAAATTTCACCATGTATATGATGCCCAATACGCTCTCTAAGCATCGGACTAAAGGTTACAGTCCGTTTATTAGTTGTGGTTTGCTCTTCTATGGCTAATTTACCTACCCAATAAATGATATGTAAAAACCGTTCCGGCTGATTTTCAACAGCAAATTGATTGTAAACTGTCATCAACTCATTGAAAGTTCTTCCTAAAATATTTGCAGTATGCGTAATAGCGACTTCACGCTCTTCCTGCGTTAATTTTTTATTCGATAGAACCGCATTTTCAAGTTTTGTCCAATCGCGAGTCGTCGCCCCCGATTCGTTTATAACAACGCGTTTGCTAATCTTATGCGATTCAACAAAAAGAAAGGTTAAATGGGTTAAAATATCGTAGATTTCCGAACGTCCGCGTGTAATTTCGATATTCATTTGTTCCGCATCAATACGATAACAGTTACGACGACGTTTTGAAGGAATTATGGGTTTAAAATGCGAATTTAAATAGCCTTCATCGCTGGTTAAATTGATAAACATACATTCTTCAATTCCCATAGGAAGCCGATCTATAACATAAAGTAGTCCTTCAAGCTCAGCCTTTTCATCTCCAATAGACCCATAGATCTCCGGACGCAAAAGCAACAAGGATTGCCTTAAGGTTTCTCCCGAAACCCCCATAGGTTTATAAAACCCGCGGTTAAATAAATGACGCATAGTAATATACATCCGCTCGATAGCGTTCGAACTCTCCTGAGCTCGTGTTCTTTCGTGATGTTTTCTATTACTCATACGTCTTAATATTCCGCCAAATATACTATTATTTCGGTTAATCGACATGAGGAAAACCCTCAACAATGCTTCTGTCGTTCGATAATCTCGGTAACTTGTTCTGTCCGCCCAGTTTACCTATCGATTTCATATAGTTTTTAAATCCGTCCTTTTTAACTTTTCGAATTACTAAAGGCCGTAATACCTTACCTTCTATTAAATCGAAATAGTACACATTTTGTTTTTGAAGGGACGCATCAATGCGTTTTGCCAAATCAGCTAAATCATCTGGTTCATTTTCAAATTCTATAAACCATTCGTGATATGGCAAACCCTCATCCGGATTAATTTGAGGTGCCACAGTAAATTCAGAGACTCTTATGTTGGTTTCAGAAATCGCTTCCTGCATGGCCTGTTCCACTTCTTTACCAATAACATGCTCCCCAAAAGCTGAAATAAAATGTTTAATTCTTCCGGAAACAATCACGCGATACGGTTTTGTAGACGTAAACTGAACCGTATCGCCAATATTGTACCCCCAAAGTCCGGCGTTAGTGGAAATAATCATCACATAATTTACGCCGATTTCCACATCTTTAATAGTAATACGCTTTGGGTTTTCATTAAAAAACTCATCGGCCTTTATGAACTCATAAAAGATTCCTGAGTTCAACAACAACAGCATCCCTTTTTCGTTTTGTCTATCTTGATACGCAAAAAAACCCTCACTGGCCGGATATAATTCAATGCTATCTACTTTACGCCCGATAAGATTTTCAAACTTGGCTCTGTAAGGTTCATAATTCACCCCTCCGAAAATAAACAGATTGAAATTCTTGAAAACATCACCGACTTTCTTTCCGGTTTTTTGCTGAAGTTTTTCAAAATACATTTGCACCCAAGATGGGATTCCGGAAATCACCGTCATATTCTCTGGTAAGGTTTCTTCAACAATGGCATCGACCTTGGTTTCCCAATCTTCTATGCAGTTCGTTTCCCAGGAAGGCAATCGGTTTTTTTGAAGATATTTAGGCACATAATGCGCTACAATTCCTGATAATCTTCCTAACTGAATGCCGTTTTGCTCTTTTAAAATCGGACTCCCCTGGAGGAAAATCATTTTACCATCAACAAACTTACTGTTCCCGGTTTCCTGAATATATAGCAAAATCGCATTTCGAGCTGCTTCCACGTGATATGGCATGCTTTGCTTGGTTATCGGAATGTATTTAGCCCCTGATGTCGTACCAGACGTTTTCGCAAAATACAAAGGTTTACCCTTCCAAAGCACGTCTTCTTCACCTGCAACCACGCGTTCTACATAAGATTTTAAAGCCTCATAATCTCGAATCGGGACACGTTTTACAAAATCGGCATGATTATTTATACTCACAAAATCATGATCTCTTCCAAAAGCTGTACCTGCGGCATCCGAAATTAACGCCTGAAACACCTTATCCTGAGTTTCAATGGGGCTATTGGCCCACTTTAAAACACTTTTATATACACGCTTAGCAAATGGTTTTGCCAATACCGATTTTAATGAAATCATATGTTAGTTAAAATCTATAAAATTAGTTGGATTAACCGGATATCCGTCATTCCAAAGTTCAAAATGTAAATGCGGGCCGGTAGATAACTCGCCTTCATTACCCGAAGTTGCGATAACTTCTCCCGCTTTAACCAGGTCGCCCTGACTTTTGGTTAGTGATGCATTGTGTTTATACACTGAAATTAATCCGTAACTATGTTCAATAATGACCACATAACCTGTGCTGGGCGTCCATTCTGCAAAGATAACAATACCATCGGCCACCGATTTAATTGGTGTATTTTTAGCCACTACAATATCTACTGCATAATGCTTTTCCTTTAAATTATATGGTTCACTAATGGTTCCGTTAACCGGAGAAAACAATACAAAGTTAGATGCCGATGTGGCAGATTCGAATAGGTTATACTTATCCTCTTTATCAACTTTTTCTCTTAACAAAGAATCTTCAGCACTTGGCGCAAAATCCACTTGACTTGCCTCCAATTTCACCGCCTGAATGATAGAATCCTTATTTACGTCAGACACACTTACATCGCCTTTTAATACCTGCTTTATAGACTCAAAATAACGATCGTTTAACGCTAAAACGCGTTGTAAGGAATCTGTTTTATAGTTAAGCTCTGTAGCCTTCTTTTTTAATGCCGCAGAGGAATAACCTGGTATATATTCTCTCAGAGGGGTATAAGCAATGATTAAACAGGTAATAATCATTAAAAATATAGCTGACAACGACGCCAAAACAAACACGTTTAAGCGAGTTAATTTAAGCGATAAGCGCTCTTCGAAAGTATTCTCGTTAAGAATAATTAATCGGTACTTATCGAGTAATTTGCGTTTTATTTTTTTGGGTCTTTTCTTTTTATCCTCCATGATAAAAACAAAAATAATTAAAATTATAGGATGATGGCTTTGCTTTATTCTAAAGTTATTGTTAATAACGTTTTTATTAAACTTTAATTATTAACTTTGCGGAACTAAATTTTTAATTATGATCTCATCAAGTATATTTTTAGGCGCTATTGGCCCGTTACAGATAGCTCTAATAGTTATAGTAGTTTTATTGTTATTTGGAGGTAAAAAAATCCCTGAATTAATGAGAGGACTAGGAAGCGGTATTAAAGAATTTAAAGACGCTAGTAAAGACGACGACAAAAAAGAAGATAAGCAATAATTACAAGCTTATTATTTATACATAAAAAAACCAGCATGATAAAGTTTATCATGCTGGTTTTTTTATGTGTTCATATAGCCTGTTTTTAATCTATTTTAACCGATTTAATGATAGATTCCAGCTCCAGCATATAATCGCGTTTCTCCACAGATGGCGCGAAAGCAAACCCTTCGATAATCACCCAACGTTTATTGGCCTTATCTTCAATAGCATAATTTAAAAACGGTCCGCCCATGAAATCATTCTTTAAATCCCAGATGCCCCGGGTTTCTATAGCAAATTTGTTATTTACCATTGTTTCCGAAACGAAAGGCGCATAAGCCAATTCGGTAGTCATATAAGACTCTATTTTTTCTCCATTAGATTTCAGCTCACCATCTTGCCTTCCTTTTATATATGCTTTCGCTACGGAATCTCTGATTTTAATGATTTGATTAGCTAAACTATCATTCTTCTTAATAGCATGTAACGGCACTGTAAAAAGAAGAAGATTCGTGGTTCCTGTAGTGATATCCTTTCTGATCCAGAAAAAATCATCGGCCTCTCTGGCTATAAAATACGCAGCATCAAACTGAATAGTAAAACCTAGTTTTTGTTCGATAACCTCAAATTTATGCGGTGATTTTGCCATTTGGCGTTGTCTTTCCTTTAATTCCATGGTCCTGAACGTATCTACAATATTAGCACCATTCTCATTGATGACATCAATGATTTCCTTTCGATCTTTTCCGGAAACCACAATCACCTTTTGAGGCTGAGCATACACATTATCCAAGTACTGTATTTCAGATTCTTTTCCCATTTCAATTTTCAAAATGGTTCGATTTTTAGTTACAAAACCCGAAAATACTGAAGGCGGTATTTGACTTAAAGTAAACGTTGGCTCATCTTGCGGAAGTCCATAAATTGGCGCTGCTAATACATTTCTAATCGCATCACCAATACTACCATCCCATAAATCGTTTTCTAAAATTACTGAAACATTATTGATGTTTCCAGATGAATCTAATACAATTTTTTTGTCGGACGACTTTTTATCGCCGCAAGAGACTACAAGTAATAAGGTTAAAATTGAAACAAAAAGATTTCGCATAGTTCGATAAATTTAAGGAATTATCCTTTAGATATTTTAAGTTTCATTCCTGGTTTTAAAGTATTACCACTAATACCGTTCCAATCTTTAATATTTTGAACAGAAACTCCAGGAAATTTTTGTGAAATGCCCCAAAGCGTGTCTCCGCTCTTTACAACATAGGTGGTTGCATTCGCCGAAACGGATTTCAATGACGTGCTGCTGGCTACCGTGGCATGAGGATTTCTAGGGTATATGGTTAATCGTTGACCAATTCTTAAATCGTTACTTCGCAGACCGTTCCATTGTTTAATCTGACTCACACGAACCCCGTATTTTCTGGCAATTTTCCCTAGGAAATCGCCCGAACGCACCTTGTAAACCGTTTTTGTATCGGCTTCAAAAAACTGAGGTAAAGGCTTTTCTCGTTTATCAAATTCCGCTTTAGCAAAGGCATAAATTTGCTCCTCATTGGTTACAAAATCACCAATAACGGTTCTAGGTAAACGCAAAGTGTAATTTTCATCCTTTATAAACGGAATGATATCCAATTTGTAAGACGGATTTAAAAACTGAAGCTCTTCCATAGCCACTCCGGTAACTTCAGAAACCTGATCCAAAGTAATCATTTGCTTAACGCGAATCGTATCGGTTTCAAAATACGCAACTTCAGGCCTGGGTTTTGTAAATCCGTGTTCTTGGGCATATTCAAAAATATACATATTTGCTAAAAACGCTGGAAGATAGCCTGCCGTTTCTCGTGGTAAATTATGTCGGATATTCCAATAGTTTTGATAACCTCCAGAACGTCTTATCGCTTTGGTTACATTACCTGGGCCTGAGTTATAGGCTGCTAGAGCTAAATCCCAGTCACCAAAAATTTCATATAGTTTAGACAGGTATTTTGCAGCCGCTTCGGTAGATTTTATCGGGTCACTGCGTTCATCAACATAACTGCTAACATCTAGTCCGTACATTTTTCCGGTACTAAACATAAACTGCCATAAACCGGTTGCTCCTACTCTGGATTTTGCACGTGGTTTTAACGCCGATTCTACAACTGCCAGATATTTAATTTCCAAAGGTAAACCGTAATTATCCAGTTCGCGTTCGAACATTGGAAAATAAAACGCACTTAAATTAATTAAGCGCTGAAGTAAGTCTCTGCGATTTTTTAAATAGGATTTTATAACGCTTTCTAAACTCGCGTTGTACTCGACATTAAACGGTGTTTTGGCGTTTAACAAGGCTAATCTCGCCTTTAAAGTATCGGTTGGTAACTCCGGATATTCTACCTCCTCAAAATTAATTTCGGTAACTGCATTGTAAACCGTATCGTAAAGGGAGTTGCTGTAAAGCTCTTCTAACCACTTCTCATCGACACCTGCCGCTAAAAAATTATCTTCAAACTTTTGAATTAAAAGGGAGTCGTTTTGAAATAAAACGCGTGTTACTGCTGGTGTTTTTCCATCAACTAAAGAATCCTTTGAAATGACATTCTTTTGAGAAATATCATCCTGTTCTTCACCCACAGCAGCCTTAGTTTGCGAGAAAGCTCCCGAAAACGAAAAAAAACATATAAATATAAAAATGCGAAAAGCCATAAAATCAATTCATTACGTTATTGAACGATGATATGGCTAAAATCGTATTTTTTAAGCTAAATTAAAAACTTAATTCCATTTATTCCAGAATTGCCGCGATTCCAGGCAGCACAATTCCTTCTAAACTTTCAAGCATAGCACCACCTCCGGTACTTACATAGCTTACTTTATCTTCGAATCCAAATTGCTTAACCGCGGCTACAGAATCACCTCCTCCAACAAGAGAGAACGCTCCGTTTTTAGTTGCTTCAGCAATTGAATTTCCTAATTCAATAGTTCCTTGAGCAAAGCTTTCCATTTCGAAAACGCCTAAAGGACCATTCCAAAGGATTGTTTTACATTGCATCACCACATCGTGGAATTGCTTTCTTGATTCTGGACCAGCATCTACACCTTCCCATCCGTCAGGAATTTTATCGATATCTACTTCCTGCGTATTCGCATCATTACTAAAAGCATCCGCGGCAATAGTATCAACCGGAATATGTACCTGAACATTCTTTTCTTTCGCTTGTTTTAAAATGTCTAAAGCCAATTCCATTTTATCATCTTCACAAATAGAATTTCCAATTTTTCCACCTTGTGCTTTAATAAACGTGAACGCCATACCACCACCGATAATCAGGTGGTCTACTTTATCTAAAATATTTTCAATAATGGTGATTTTTGATGATACTTTTGCGCCTCCAAGAATCGCTAGAACAGGTTTTTCTCCCGTTTTCATCACCTTATCGATGCTTTCTATTTCCTGAGCCAATAAACTTCCGAAACATTTTTGATCCGGGAAAAACTCAGCCACAATCGTTGTTGAAGCATGTGCTCTGTGCGCTGTTCCAAAAGCATCATTAACGTAAATATCTCCTAATTTCGCTAACTGCTCGGCAAATGCTTTATCTCCAGCAGTTTCCTCACTGTGGAAACGTAAATTTTCAAGGATTAATACCTCACCTGGCTGTAAGCTTGCTGCAGCAGCTTCAGCTTTTTCTCCTACACACTCTGAAACGAATTTCACTTCAACACCTAAAATATCAGATACTTTAGGAACAATGTGATTTAATGAAAATTCTGCCTGAACGCCTTTCGGACGCCCTAAATGCGACATTAAAATACAGCTTCCACCATCTTCTAAAACCTTTATAATGGTTGGCTTGGCAGAAACAATTCGCGTTGCATCTGTAACATTGAAATTTTCATCTAAAGGCACATTAAAATCCACACGGATAAGTGCTTTTTTATCTTTGAAGTTAAAATCGTTTAGCGTTTTCATTCTTGTTCTTAATTAATTTGATTCACAAATGTAACTAATTAAAAACAGCTTTAAAACGCCTTTTTTTACGAAAACGATGTAATTCACAAAGAATTATTAAAAAAATAAATCAGAGCGACAATTTTACATTTAAATCTAGAATACTTCACTTTTTGATTGAAAACAAAATCCGAGCAACTTCCAAAAGCTACCCGGATTCTTAAATTAATTATTGAATTTAGACTTATTTTTTAATAATTTTTACACTTTTTGAAGATTTTCCGGAAATCACCCTAGCGATAAAAATGCCATTCGGAAGGTGTGTTAAATCTAAGTTCACTTCATTTGAACCAATCGCTTGACTCAACACTTCTTTACCTAACACGTTATAAATACTCACGTAATCAAAACCAACATTGGCTTTCAGCTTTAAATTCCCTTTTGTGGGATTTGGTCCGAAAGAAAATCCTTCAATATTCAAATCATTCGACGACAAGGTTTTCATATTCAATTCGAAATCATCAAACCCTAAATAAGCATTTCCATTTTGATAAATAACCAGTCGCATACGCACATACTGATGTCCCGACGGCACATTATACGTTATTTCTTTCCATCCTTGGGAATTGAAATTACCGCTCAAATTGGTTTTAAATATGTCTTCATGAGCATCATAACGATTCCAATTATTTTCATTGTCAAAAGCCACTTCATAATAGATATAATCTGAAGCTTTCAAATTCACATACTGCACACGAAAAACGATATCGGCCGGTGCACCATTTAATGCTACCGGATTAAACAACAACATATGTTCTGGTGAAGCCAAACCGGTTACAGCTTGAGAATACTCATTATCTAAATCTCGTCCCGCAATATAACTAGGCCCTGAAAATGCTCTGGGAATTCTTCCATTGGCCTGGGAAGACCTTCCCCATATATCGGTGCCGTTTTGTTTGGAATAAAATGGAATATTAGTTGAATACACCCAATTGTCTTTGGTACTGGCATCGAAACCCTGTTTGTATGCCTGAGCCCCTAGAATAAACGAACAGGCCACCATAAAAAGAAAAGTAATAGTAGTTTTGTTCATGACTCTTAATTTTAAACAACTAATAATGAATAGATTAATGAGGTTTATCAAAACTAAAAGAAAAACGCATTAACACAACACAAATTCGACAATCTGCCTGTTATTTAGTCTTATTGCAGTACTTGGTATGATTTCTTTTGTGAATTCGGTTATATTTGTCTCATGCTATTTTCAGAAATTTTAGGTCAGGATTACATAAAATCCCATTTAACACAAAGTGTTGATAATGGTCGAATTCCACACGCACAACTGTTTGTCGGTCCGGAAGGTTCGGGTACGTTACCCATGGCTATTGCTTACGCACAATATATTCTTTGTCATAACAGCAATAGCGAAAACACTTCTGGCAACGCATCTTGTAACCTAAAATTCAATAATCTGTCGCATCCCGATTTGCATTTTGCCTTTCCGGTAACCACCAGTGAAAAGGCTAAAAGTCATCCGGTGTCCAGTCATTATCTTGAAGAATGGCGCCAGCTTTTAAAAGAACAGCCTTACGGCAATCTGTTTGACTGGTACAAACTTTTAGGTGTTGATAACAAACAAGGACAAATTGGCGTTGATGAAGCTCAGGATATTGTAAAAGCCCTGTCCTTAAAATCGTATGAAGGCGGATATAAAGTGATGATTATCTGGATGGCTGAAAAGATGAATATCGCGGCCGCCAATAAGCTTTTAAAACTGATTGAAGAACCTCCGAGCAAAACGATATTTATTCTAATTGCCGAAGACGAAGAGCAAATTATTAACACCATTCGTTCCCGTTGCCAGGTCTTGCATTTTCCGCCATTAGCTGAAGATGTGATCAAGGAAACCCTTAAAAAGAAATATGATTTAAACGATGCTGCCGCGACTAAAATTGCACATCAATCTAACGGCAACTACAATAAAGCCTGTGATTTGGTTTATCAGGATTCTGAAGATATTCAGTTTGAAACCTGGTTTATTTTCTGGGTACGCAGTGCCTTTAAAGCCAAAGGTAATAAAGCCGCCATTCACGATTTAATTTCTTGGAGCGAAGACATTTCTAAAACCGGTAGAGAAACACAAAAACAATTTCTTCAATTTTGTATCGACTTTTTCAGACAAGCCCTATTACTGAATTACAACGCCAACGATTTGGTGTATTTGGAGCCCAAAACCGAGAAGTTTAAACTGGAGAATTTCGCGCCTTTCATACACGGTAACAATATTATGGAAATTAGCGAGGAGTTACAGGACGCCATTTACCATATTGAACGTAATGGAAATGCTAAAATCATTTTAACAGATTTATCTATCAAACTTACCCGTTTGCTTCACAAAAAACAGGACTAATTAAAAATCGATTCTGAATAATAAATTTGGTGTTATTCCCAAGGCGTTTTTATTGATTTCTCGAAGTACAAAACTATCGTCTTCTGCACTTTGGCGTATTTCATATTTTCGGCTGAGCACATTTCTTTGATTGTAAACATTTAGAACCGAAGCACCTAATTTACCTTTCCAACGTCCGTTTTCAGAAAAATTAAATGTATACGTCGCAGAAATATCCAGTTTATGATACTTTGGTAATCTTGCCCCATTGGTGTCTTCAAAATCAATAACAGGGCCATCAGGAGTATCTAGTAACCCATTAGCCTTAGTGTAAGGAATACCGGTTCGTATATTCCAGCCTAAAGACACCTCAAAATGCTTCCATTCGTAAGTGTGCGACCAATTAAGATGATGCGTAATATCGGCGTTACCAGAAAACGAACGACCTTCATTAATAGTGTTAAACGTAAAATCATTATCCATCAGCGAATAACTTAACCAGGTTCTGTAATTATGAATTTTCTTTTTTACCAAGACATCCAATCCTAAAACCTTACTTTTTCCTTTAGAAAAAAAGTTATCAATGTTGTCAAACCCTAAAGTAAACGAAGTTAAACCATCAATATTTTTATAATAGCCTTCAACATCTAACTGCCAGCCCGATTTATCAAAAACAAAGCCTGAAGTGATCTGAAAACTCTTTAAAACCGGAATATCTTCTCCATCTGACAATACCCATATTTGATTTTCCAGGCCAAATTCCTGTGTGTTAAACTCTATTACCTGACTAACAGATTGATGCAAATTCTCAACTGAACTTTTGAATTTTAAATGTGGTAATAGCCGTGTTTCCAATTGAAATCTCGGTTCGAAGAACAATCGATCAACCACCGAAAAATAATTGGCTCGCAGCCCAAAATTAAACAGCCATTTATCTAATACGTGATATTTATAATCACCATAAACCGCATGATTATTATTGGTTTTTATATTCGATTCATTGTAGTTGTCTTCCGGACTTTCGCTATCTTCAAAACGCAACGCATATTTTACATGATTAGACGAAAACTGAAACCCAAATCCTACGGAAGACATAGCATTCAACTCATAATTGCCGTCGAAAGCAAAACCCAAATCCTCTACTCCATTTTGCTTATTCAATAGGTCATTAAATTCATCTGTTATCGAATTGGTTCCTGTGTATTCAAAATCGTAATTTGAATAATACGCACTAAATTCATGTGAAAAACGCGCATTGTATTTGTGGTTCCATTTAAAACTAGTTCCTTGATTTTTAATATCTAATTGATCTTGAGAAGCCTCGTCGTAAGCCTCTATTAAAAAGCCATAATCGAGCTTATTTTTAGTGAATAAATTACTCACCAAAAACGTATTATAGGCATTGGGTTTTACAATGAACTTTACCGTAAAATCGTTAAAATAAAATAAGTCTTTGGTCGTAGTGACTTCATCATCTTCAAATACTTTATTCCCTTCGGATATTTTAGTCTCCTGAAATACGCGCTTCGATAAATTTCTGAAAGTTTCCGTGTTAAAAATATCAGCAAAAGAGCGTCGCCCGGAAATCATAACAGCCGCCTTTTTACTTAAAGGGATTTTTAAATTCGCATCGGTATGCGTCATATTAAACCCTGAACTTCCAGTAATGTTTTCCGGAATATCATCATCAGAAGTGATATCAATCACACCTGAAATACGGTTTCCATAACGCGCTTTCGTTCCGTTTTTATACAATTTGATATCCTGAGTGATATAAGGGTTTAATGCTGAAATTGTTCCAAAGAAATGCCCGGAATTATACATTTTAATGCCATCCCAAAGCACCAGATTCTGATCAGGTGTTCCTCCTCGGATAAACAAACCCGATGCCGTTTCTGTATGACTTTGAACACCGGGTAACAACTGAATACTTTGCAATACATCTGGTTCGGTTAAGCCGGGTAAAATACCTAATTTTTCTGGAGATAAGATAATGGATGTATCGTCGCTATTTTCACTAATTCCGGTAGTTATGTATTCTTTTACTACCACCTGATCTAAATGTTGCGTATCGGTTAAGCTTCTGTTTTTTATTTTTTGAACCGTGTAATACCGTTCCGTTTCCTTGGTAAATGTAATATCGATAAGCGCTTCAATATCGAATAAAAGCGCTTCTAAAGTGACTTCTTCAGCATTTAAGTTAATCACTTGCTCACCGATTAACTTCGCATTATAGGAGAATTTTACATTGAATTTAGACTCTAAATCCATAAAAACCTGAGCTATTGGAACATTTGAATAGCTAACCGATGCTTTTTGTTGAGAAAGCACAGAAAATGAAATCAACAAGAAGAAAAACGTTAATTTATATTTCATTTACACGGTTAAGTTCATTCAAAATAACAGCTTAAATTTAAAATAATATTATGAATTTAATATCAGTTACTTGATTTCAGAACTATAACACGCTTATCGGCATCAAAAGTATAAGTGAAGTCCATAGGGATTAAAATCGTTCGCAAAGCCAGATTTAAATCTTTATGAGTGAATCCTCCTGTATAACGTTTGTTTAAATCTACTTGTGCATCGTCAACCGTTATTTGATACTGATTTTCCAGAGCAATCAGGACCTGTTTTAATGGGGTATCGTAAAACGTACTTTCACCAATCACCCAACTGGGTTCATTCACATTAAAATTATAGGTTTCAAAAGCGTTATTTAGTACACGAATTGCTTTACCCCGCACTAGAACCGTTTGTTGTTTTGACGGCAGACTCGTCACTTGTACACTACCTTCTATACACAAGACCTCGAAATACCCTTCACGAGCTATGACATTGAATTCTGTACCTAATACTTCTACATAACCCTGCGACGTCAATACTTTAAAGGTTTGTCCTTTTTCAACATCAAAAAAGGCTTCTCCTTTAAGATTTAGAATACGGTGATCTTTCCAGTTAAAAGTTTTAAAATATAATTCTGAATTAGCGTTTAACTGTACCTTAGACGCATCTGGAAGTAGGAGGGTCAACTGCTGCGAAAATCCAGTCGTAAATTGAGTTTCTCTTAAGCTGAAATAAAACAGGCCAAAAGCTAAAATAAGGATCGCTGCCGCGGCATAAGCCCATTTGGGAACCAATCGCTTTACTTTTGTCTTAACAATAGATTGTACGGTATTCTTTTTAAGTTTTGAATAAACTTCTGCTTTATTAAACTCTAGAATTTTTAAGGTTTGTGAGGCATCATTAATTTTAACATATAAGGCATAATCTTCAGAATTTCTGAAGTTATCAAGCTCTTCACTGGTTAATTCACCAGCAATCCAGCGTGCTAAAAACGATTCATCTCTGTTAAACGCCTCCATACAGAATAATTATTATACTTGTAAAACAGTTCATTAAGGCTTTACCCTACTTTTTATTTTAAATTTCAACTATTTGTTGTCGTAATGCTTCTAAGGCCTGACTCATACGCTTTTCTACAGCCTTTACAGAGATACCTACAATCTCTGAGATCTCACTGTATTTTTTCTTATCGATTCTACTTAGCAAAAATACTTCGCGTTGTTTTTCCGGTAAATTAGCAATGGCTCGTTTTAATTTTTCCATGAACTGTTGCTCTTCCATAACAAATTCAGGGGTTTCCATATTATTTTGTTTCACCTGTTGAGACTGATGCTCCAAAACAATTTTTTGATGCGCTACGTCGTTTAAAAAACCATTTCTGGCTACGGTATAGAGATAAGATTTTGCTTTTGAAAAGAGTACTTTAGAACAGTTCTTCCAAAGTTTAATATAGGCTTCCTGAACAATATCTTCGGCTTGTTGTTGATCGCCACATTTATAATAAATGAAGTTATACAACGTCTCCGAATACATATTAAAGAGATATTCATACGTTTTCTGCTCGCAAACAGATTGCTGTTCTTTATCCATAATTTGATAAAAAGCTTAGGGGCCTGGTTATCAAATTTAAAAAAATTAAAATAAAAAGTAGGGTAAATTCACTTACAACTGTTTTAGTATAAACGAGAGATTTTTAATGACCTAGAACATTCTAGTGAGTTGATCCTTTTTTTGTTCCCAAAATCTTAACCTCCAAGACTGGTTTAATAGCAAAAACTTATGCTGGAGTATTTTAAGTGAAGAAGAGTAAAAGCGAATTTGTCACAAGGTTTTCTGCTATTAGACCATGTTTCAAATTCGCCGACTTTTCGCTTTTATTTCTATTGTTTATTGTTTTACTGAAACGTATAACTGGTTTTTACCACTTGTGTAGCTCTAAAATAACCATACGGATAATTATCTTCATTAGTAATATTCACACAGTTTCCTTTTAACTGAACCCCATTTGAAGAAAACGGATTGCCTCCTGAATAATACTGCTCGATTAAAATACGCATATAATTATAATAACGTTCTGAAATGCCATAAAGATTAATATCTACCGTATCTCCTGGCTGAAATTCGGCTTGATCATTATCATCATCTTCTTCCTTCTCAAAAAAATCATGAATTTCATTTCCGTTTGAAAATTCATCTGAATAATCTTCGAAATAAGGAAATAAATCCCCCTGCTCGTAATAGCGGATTAAATAGAAATTATCCTCATCGGCTGGATCATCAAAATAAATATTAACTTCTAACAAATCTGGATCTATACCTCCATCAACCGACTGATTAACCGTATTAATATCTGGAACTGGCATTAAGTTTTCAATAGCTGTGTAGGTTTCGTTATTGTATACCACTTCTAGTTGATACTGATTATTCGCAACAGGCACAAAGCTTGTGGTTGTATACGTTCCATCGTTTTGATTGGTAAAACTGAAGACTTCATTCGTATCCAAATTCGTTACTCTTACAGACGCATTGGTAACTGCTGTATTATTTGTAATTTCAAAATACGGTGTTGATGTACTTAATTTAATGGTTTGACTATTTCCGGAAGTCCCTTTTTCCCAGTCTAAAGACGCCTCAATAACTAATCGAATTTCACCTGTTGGTACTTCAACATCAATCACATCTTCACAAGCTAATAAACTTAAACTTGCCAGAATTAGTACCGCTATGTTTTTTATATATCGTTGCATTGTGTTTAAAATTTAAAATTATAGCTTACAGAAGGAATCATTCCGAAAATTGAAATTCGAGTGGCTTCATTTAAGCCCGTTTGATCGTTCTGATTAAACGATACAGAAGCGGCATTCCTTCGGTTATATACGTTATAAATACCAAAAACCCACTCACCTTTCCAGCGGTTATCTGGCTTTCTGTTGGGTTTGTATGTTGCCGATACATCTAACCTGTGGTAACTTGGTAAGCGATCTTCGTTTCTATTGGTATAAGTCGCTACCGATAGTCCTTCGTAAGTATACTGTCCGTTTGGATAGGTTACTGGTCGTCCCGTTTGAAAAACTAAATTCGAACTGAAATTCCATTTTTCATTCAATTTATAGCTTCCTGTTACAGAAATATCATGAGTTCTGTCGTAAGGGGTGTTGTACCAATTACCATTGTTTATTCCTGGTCCGCCAGCTTTTCCTCCTAAGGTACGCTGCTCAGATTTCGACAAGGTATAAGCAAACCATCCTGTAAAATTCCCTTTGTTCTTTCTAAGTAACAGCTCTAATCCGTAAGCACGTGCTTCTCCGTTTAAAATTTCGGTTTCTATGTTATTATTTCCAATTAAATCAGAGCCGTCAATGTAATCAATTCGGTTATCGATGGCCTTGTAATAAGCTTCCAATTCTAAAGCATAGGTGTTATTCTTAAACTTTCTAAAATACCCCATCGCATACTGATTAGATATTTGCGGTTTTATGTATTGTCCGCTAGGTGTCCAGACATCTAAAGGTGTTACCGAAGACGTGTTCGATAATAAGTGCAAATACTGTGATGATTTGGTATAACTCGCTTTTAATGCCGTATTATTATCCAGTTGATAAGACAACCCTAAGCGCGGCTCGAAATTGCTGAAATTCTTAATACGCTCCCCCTTTTTATAATAGGTATCACCAGAAGCTTCACCACGTTCGTAAATATCCAATTCAGGGTTATAAACGACTGGCTGGTCGTTTACATAATTCGTCATACTCTGACCTCCCAATCTGGAAAACGAGCTGAAACGTAAACCGTATTGCGCCGATAAATTCTTTGTGATTTCGTGTTCGGCACTCACGTACAAACCACCTTCAAAAGCGCGTTTATCATCTAATTTTAAATAATTAATGGATGAGCTTTCAGAACTTGGCTTCACCTCGCCTGGATTCAGATTATAAGTAATCCCGCTAACTCCAAAATCCAAGTTAATCTTATCATTTAAGTAATATTTTAGATCGTACTTTAGATTGTAATTTTTAATATCGGCTACCCAATCCAATTCAATAAAATCAAGAATGATTTGATAATCGTATTTACTGTAAATCAGCGATAAATTTGAAAACAACTTATCGTTAAAAATGTGATTCCATCTTACATTTCCTGTAGCATTACCGTAGTTATTTTCAATAACCGTGGATAGATTAAAGACATCACGGCCAAAATAGCCCGACAGATAAATACGGTTATTATCGTTAATCTGATAATTTGTCTTTAAGTTTAAATCGTAAAAGGAAATTTTATCGTCTTTTAAGTCTTCTATGGCTTTCATAAGCAAATGCGCATATGATGATCTTCCGGCAATTAAAAAAGAGCCTTTATCTCCAAACACAGGCCCTTCTGCGGCAAGTCTACTTGAAATTAATCCTATACCGCCATTTAGGCTAAAATTCTTGCTGTTTCCGTCCTTTTGACGCACATCTAACACCGAAGACACTCTACCTCCAAAATTAGCCGGGATATCGCCTTTATAAAGCTTAATGTCTTTTATAGCATCGGCATTAAATACGGAAAAGAAACCAAAAAAGTGAGATGTGTTGTAAATAATAGCTTCATCGAGAAGCACTAAGTTTTGATCCACAGCACCACCACGCACATTAAACCCGGAAGAGCCTTCTCCATTATTCGTGACACCTGGTAAGGTTTGAATAGATTTTAAAACATCTACTTCACCCATAACCACAGGAATCTGCTTAATCGTACCCGCATTTAGTTTAGAAACGCTCATTTGAGGCTTTTTAATGGCAATTTGCTCGGATTCTTCGGCAACAATAACCACTTCATTTAATGAGGTAGCCGATTCTTCCAACTCAAAATCTAAGGTTATATCGGCTGTTAAATTAATAGTTTTAGTAATCGTATTATACCCCAAATAAGATACCAAAAGCGTGTAATCTCCTTTGGGAACTGTTAGCGAATAAAAACCGTATTCATTGGTAATGGCTCCGTTAGACGTGCCTTGCAAAAAGACTGTTGCACCAATAATCGTTTCTCCATTGGCCTTATCTTTTAAAATACCCCGGATGGTAAATTTATCCTGCGCCAAAATGACACAGCTAAACAACATACATAAGCTAAACACAATGTGCTTCATGAAAATTAATTTACTTTAAGGTTAAACGTTTTTATTAAGTACGATTTTAAAATAGTTTCAAATAACAATTTGGGTTAATCTTTTAAAGTCAACGAACATGAACTAAAATTGTTTCAATAAAATTAAACATTTATTTATACACGAAAATTCTTACAATATATTTATTATCATAAAAAAAAGCTCAGATAGTATCAACCTGAGCTTAAAATTATATAAAACTAGACTTAAAATTACTTTTTATAAGCTTCATTTAACGCCTCAGTTATTGTTTTAGTTAAATCATCTTCTTCTACACCATACATTACAGTTGCTGCTGCTTCACTGGTTCCTAGAATATAAGTATAACCATTAGTTTTACCATAATCCTTAACAAAAGACTTTACATGGTTTATTACAGAATCGATCTCATTTTGAAACTCCTGTTGCATCATTTGTTGCTCCATTTGCATTTGCTGTTGTAATTGCTGTTGCTTTTTTTGCAACCCTGCCATTAATTCCTGCGCTTTTACCTGAGATGCCTTTTGAGCTTCTGCCTGCTTCTCCTGCACTTCCATTTGGAATGCCTGCCCTATACTATCTGCTTTTCTTCTGAAGGCAGCTTCTTTATCTTGATATTTGGTTTCAACATCTTTTTTCTCTTGGTAATCATTAATCACCACACCATTATCTACAAATCCAATTTTTGCCTGCTTTTGGCAAGATGTTAAAGCAACTGCTACAGCAGCCACATAAAATATTTTTTTCATGTTTTGTTCGTTAATTTAATAAAGCCAAATGTACTAAAGTAAACTTTACATTGATAATAATTGGGTTTTATTTAAATGATAAATAATTATTATATATAAAACATTCATCGATAAGAAACGTTTATTAAAAACAAATCATTTTAAAGCGATTTAAGACACTTTTAAAATTCAGACTGGTATTTTCTCATTCAAACAAGTTTAGAAAGAAAATAAAGTCTTAATTGTCGTTTTTAGTGTTCCTGAGGACGTAAATTAGGGAGGAAGCCTCTTTTGATGTGATTGCTTTTACATTTGATTGCAATCCAACCCAAAATGCTCTAACGAAATTCATTTTTCCTGTTTTATACTTTTCAGAAAGTAAGCTTACATAAAACGCATCAAAGAGCATGGGTTTTATTTTTATCACCTCTATCGATACTGTAGAAAATAATTTTGAAATAGAAGTTGCATTAAAATGCCAAAGGTGTCTTGGCACATCATAAGCTGCCCAAAACGATTTATAATACTCCGCATCGTAACTTTTGAAATTAGGAACAGCAATGACCAAAGTACCATTTGGTTTTAAAAGTTTTTTTAAAGCAGTGATCTGTTGTTCTAAATTTGGTAAATGTTCTAACACATGCCAGAGGGTAATAACATCAAAACTTTCGTTTTCAAATTCAGAAAGTTGATCCACATCAAAAACCGAATTATTTGTTTTTTGATTAGCAACTCCCCTAGCCTCTTCATTGGGTTCGACTCCAAAAATGGTCCAACCGTTTCTTTGTGCCGTTTGTAAAAAGTCTCCTGTTCCGCAACCAATATCTAAAATGGTTTTTGATTCCGATGGAAATGAATTTATTAATTGTAATTTTCTATTCAACGCATACGAACGAACCAGATGATACACTTTTTCAAAAGCATTTCGTTTAGCATCGGTATGCGAAATATAATCTTCACTTTTATAATAGTCTGGTAATTTTTCTAAACTGGGTTGTGGTGTGGTTTCTAAAAATCCGAATTCAGGATTCTCTATTAAACTAAATTCTTCTCCGGAAACGGAATGGTCTTTTATTTTTAAATACACTTTCTGTTTATTTTCTTCTGCCACGAATTACA
This sequence comes from Aestuariibaculum suncheonense, assembly GCF_014596935.1. Taxonomy (GTDB): domain Bacteria; phylum Bacteroidota; class Bacteroidia; order Flavobacteriales; family Flavobacteriaceae; genus Aestuariibaculum; species Aestuariibaculum suncheonense. Next base: position 25,385 of record NZ_JACVXC010000007.1, read on the forward strand.
CTAATATTTTAAAAATGGTTTGCAAAATAATTCAATTTTCGAATAATAAAGACCTCACCAAATAAAAAATTTAAACTAACGTATTATACAATTCTACATTTAATAATTCAGCTAATTGTTTTCCTAAACTTAAAACCTCTTCCTTATTATTTGTAACAAAAATAACTTCGTTTTCATTAGAATTGAAAAATTTTATCGTATAAGATTTCCATCTATCCTCACCAAAAGCCAAAACCTCAAAGCCTGAATCTTCTTTAAAAGATTGATGAAATAAAGAAATATAATCTGGATGAATAAATGATTTTCTGAATTTAAAAATAATGATTCCGAAAACAGTTATTAAAACTTTATGTTGTAAACTTCTATTAAACTCAAATGAATAACCACTGAACAAAATCAGGACAGGTATTAACATTAAAGGCAAATAATACAAATTAACAACAGCCAAAGACGTTATTAAAAAAAAGAAAAAGTTTAGCTTTATTTTTAAATGGCACATCTTGTTTTAAAACCAACCGATACTTTATCAAATAATTAATTTTTAGAATAAAAAATTAAACGTTCCACGTGGAACGTTTAAAAATTATCTTCCCATATAAACCAATAAAACGGAAATATCGTTTGGTGAAACCCCACTTATTCTTGAAGCCTGAGAAACCGTTCTTGGTTGAATTTTTTTCAATTTTTCACGTGCCTCAAAACTCATCGAGTTGATTTGAGAATAATCAAAATTTTCAGGAATCTTGACATATTCCAATCGGCTTAATTTATCAGCATTGTTTTTTTCTTTAGCAATATACCCAGAATACTTAACCTGAATTTCGGCCTGCTCGATTACTTCTGCGTCTAAATTATTTTCCTGAATATAGCTTTCAACACTCTCAATTTTTCGCATGTCAGACATCTCAATATTAGGACGTGCAAAGATTTTAAATATCTTTCCTGACTGATTTACTGGCGCTGAACTTTTACTCTCCAAAATAGGATTGATATCCTCTGGCTTTACGCTCGTCTCTTCAAAAAACGTCACGAATTTTTCAGCTGCTTCATGTTTTTCTTCCATGCGTCGTAAACGTTTTTCAGAAGCTAAACCTAATTCATAACCCTTAGGTGTTAAACGTAAATCAGCATTATCTTGTCTTAACAACGTACGATACTCAGCACGCGACGTAAACATACGATATGGCTCCTCTGTACCTTTTGTAATTAAATCATCAATTAAAACACCTATATATGCCTCATCGCGTTTCAACATAAACGGCTCTTTTTCCTGAACTTTTAAACTCGCATTAATGCCGGCCATCAAACCTTGAGAAGCTGCCTCTTCATAACCCGTTGTTCCGTTAATCTGACCCGCAAAATACAAACCATTAATTAACTTAGTTTCTAAGGTATGTTTTAACTGTGTTGGCGGAAAATAATCGTACTCGATAGCGTAACCAGGCCTAAAGAATTTTACGTTCTCGAAACCTGCAACAGATCGCAATGCTTTAAACTGAACATCCTCTGGAAGCGAAGTTGAAAATCCGTTTACATATACTTCGCATGTATGCCATCCTTCCGGTTCAATAAATAGTTGATGACGATCTTTATCTGCAAAACGATTAATTTTATCTTCGATTGACGGACAATAACGAGGCCCCAAACTTTTAATTCGACCATTAAACATTGGCGAACGATCGAACCCTTCACGTAGTAAATCATGAACCAATTCACTCGTGTAAGTCATATGACAGGAACGCTGTTTTACTAGTGGTTTTGTAACATCCAAATACGAGAATTTTTCAGGATTATCATCACCTGGCTGCTCAGTCATTTTAGAATAATCTAACGAACGCCCATCCACTCGAGGTGGTGTTCCTGTTTTCATTCTTCCCGAATCGAAACCCAAATCTACTAATTGTTCAGTAATTCCAGTTGCTGCTTTTTCACCAGCTCTACCTCCACCAAAATTTTTATCTCCTATATGAATTAATCCATTTAAAAAAGTTCCGTTAGTTAACACCACAGACTTACCTTTAATCTCAACCCCAAGAGATGTTCTCACCCCCACAACTTGATCGTCTTCGATAAGTAATCCGGAAACCATTTCCTGATAAAAATCTAAATTAGGAGTACCCTCTAAAAGCATACGCCAATCTTCCGCAAAACGCATACGATCACTCTGAACTCTCGGACTCCACATGGCTGGCCCTTTAGACTTATTAAGCATTTTAAATTGAATAGCCGATGTGTCAGAGACAATACCGCTGTACCCTCCAAGCGCATCAATTTCACGCACAATTTGCCCTTTAGCAATACCCCCCATAGCAGGATTACAAGACATCTGTGCAATGTTTTGCAGGTTCATTGTAATAAGTAATGTTTTACTTCCCATGTTGGCAGCAGCAGCAGCAGCTTCACTACCAGCATGACCAGCACCAACAACTATAACATCATATACATCACTAAACATAACTTTCCTTTTTAAGATTGTTCCACGTGGAACACTAACAATTTTTAAATTTGAGTTTGCAAATATACACTGATTTCGTGAATATTAAGCAAGTTGATTAATGTAGAAATCTTCCTTCTCTCGCATCAAAGCCGCCTCTGTTTCCGATTTGTCTTTATAACCACAATAATGCAACACACCATGCACGATAACGCGCTGCAATTCTTTATAGAAATCTACCTTAAAATCTTTGGCATTATCCTCTACGCGCTCTACAGAAATAAAAATATCACCCTGTATTAATTTTCCAACCGTATAGTCAAAACTAATAATATCTGTTAAGGTATCATGGTCCAGAAATTCTAAATTTAACTTATGAAGATATTCATCATCACAAAACACATAATTAATCTCCTCTAATTTGTATCCTTCATTGGAAATAACACCCGTAATCCAGGTTGCTAATTCATCTTCATTTTCGATATTAAAATCGGTTTCGTAATTGAAATTAATCATGGTTTTGTCTAAAATAAACTTGTACTTTCTTTTTATAATCCGGCTGCAAAGGTAGTGTTTGTTTATTCAATATTTCAGTTGTATTAAAATATTGCTTTACGTCTGGCAGTTTATTGTTTATTGTATTTTGAAAACTTTTATTATTCGTTTCAGATTCACGCTTATTATCCTCCCCTTGTTGAAAGGTAGCGTTCTCCATTTTCAATAACTGATGTTTTAAATTCATCATTTTTTGAAGTGTTTGATTCGTAAATCCTTTATTCAACAAATCCATTTCAATCTGTTCCATATTCCTAACTAACCGATCTGAATTCGCATTCCTGCCTTCCTTAGCTAAACGATCTTCTAAGGCATTTCGCAACTCCTGCTGACGTTGATAAATCTCATATAACATCCCATTAAGTTCCTCATTATTGCCTTCTCCATCCTGATTCATTTCCCCTGATTCACCAGACTTGCCATCCTTTCCTTTCTCTCCTTCCTTTTCTCCTTGATTATCTTTTTGGTCACCTTCTCCTTCTTCGTCCTTTGGCTGTCCTTCCTCACTCTTTTTCATACCCTCCTGCATCATTTCGTTAAGTTGCTCCTGACTCATAATAATATCTGGTAATTGCATCTCTCCCTGTCCACTTGAACTCTGTGACATATTCAATTGCTCTTCCATATTATCAAGAACTGAACTTAAAAAATTAGCCAGATTATTAGCGGCAGTGACCGTGAACTGTTGATTGGAAATACCTTGATAAATCTGTCCTTCTGCAAAATAACTTAAAGCTTTATCTACGTTATAATATACTTCAGTAATTTCCTTATTAACCTGTTCAGATAATTTTGGCTGACGCAACGACAAGGCAAACAAACTATCATCCACATGTTCAAAATGCTCTCTTAAATTATTTTGCATTTTAAGATAACTAGCATACTTACTGTGCCCCTCTTCTATGCCTTTAAACTGATTCATCAAAGCTTCTTCATCGAATGAAAATAACACCAGATTATCCAATATTTGACGGAGCATGTCTACGTCCTCCTGCATTTGTTCACCACCTCCGGCTTGCATAGAAGACTGCATTTGCTCGCTTAACTTCTTCATCTTATCCGATGCTTTTTTCTGACTTTCCTTAGCCTGTTTCATAGCTTTATTGTCTTGCTGTTGCTTTGGCTCCTCTTCTGAATTATTCTCCTGATTCTCCTCTAAAGCATCCGATGCATTTTGCTGTTCTTTTTTAATGTCGTTTTCTTCAAGCTTGTCCTGAGGAATATCGATAGGCTTTCTCAAACCTTTACTTTCCTTACTCAAATCATCTAATTCCTTCGTAAACTCATCAAACTGCTTGTTAAGTTCCTCTTGCTTTTCTTTAGTATTATTTTCTAAATTCTCTTCAGATAATTTATCCTGATCATTAGCCATCTTCATTAAGTCATCTTTCAACTTATCAAGCTTTTGTTGTACATAAAAACGTTTGGTTAATTCCAACAATTGTTCCAAACTGCGCTTCTTGTTTTTGTTTTGCTTAGCCAGTTCCTCAAGTCGATTAGCTAATTGCTCTTTAGTAATCTTATCTTTAAATTTTTCCAATTCCTCAAGCAACTTTTCGTCCTCTTTTAACTTTTCCTCATTCTCTTGAAGTCGATTTTTTAAATCTTCCTTGAAAGCATCATCCTTTTTATCCTGCGGAAAATTTTCAACATTATCTTTCAATTTCTTATTGAAATTTTTCATCAACTCATCCTGCTGCTTTTGACGCTCCAGAAAAGATTCTAATTTCTTCTTATCATTAAAATTTAAAGTTTCCTTTTCCTTTTGAGTATTCGATAATTCTTCAAGTTGTTTCTCCTGTTCTTCAAAATTCTTAAGAGATTTATTCAAATCTTTAATAGTCTCCTTTTGTTCCTGAAGGTTTTTCTGAGTTTCTTCATCAACAGTACGTTTTCTATAACTGAAAACATTTGATTTAACAGTTTTATATCGGTTAACCTGGTCATTATCAGCAACTTGAAAATACAATTCATACGATACACCATCCTGAATATCAACATTATACGGAAACGATATCATAAAATCATCGAAATTTGAATTGGCTACATTCAAATCAACCTTTTTAATTTTTGAAGCATCATCGGAAGGATAGTAAACCAATTCTAACTTTGTGAACCCGTAATCATCACTCACCTGACCGCGAAAATATAGCGTCTGCAAATCGAGACTATCTACTTTCATTTCTACATTCAATTCAGGGTAAGCATCTTTAATCACATCCATTGAGAATCCTAAGTTTTCGTAATTTCTTAAATACGCATTACTGGTACTTAAGTTATAATTGAAATTATTAAAAACTTGTTTAGAAGCCATAAACGAATTATCCTTTTCCTTTGAAAACAGCGTCGTATCATTGGCATACAAATACACTTCGGAAGTAGACTTAGTCTTTAAATTCCAACTTACTCTTGTGCCTTCAGGAACGATAGCGTTACCGGTACTTTTTAAAATTTCATCTTGCTTATTCGTATAAGCAGGGTAATCTAAAACCATCTGAAAATCTAATAGTGATGGCACTTCAATAAGCTGTAAAGTATAAGGCTTAGAAGTTACCCCATTGGCTTGCAATTCGAATGTGATATCTGACTTTGGTTTTGAAAAGACATACTCAAACTCCCCCACTCCGGTTTGCTGCAAATAATACATTTCATCGTTATAACGTATTTCTGCATTTTCAGGAGTTAATGATCCTGATGTCCGAACCAATAATTTAAAATCTTTATCCTCTAAAGCATTTAAATTATCATTCAAAACAAAAAACTGAAAAGGCGATGGTGGTTCATAAGCAGTTTTATAATGTACTACCCGTTTATAGCTATCGCTAAACCAATTGAAATTTCCAGTCAAAGAAACTGCTAAAAAAATAACCAGTGGAATAGCTGCATACTTTAAGTAATGCAAATTACTTTTGAAATTGACCGCCAACTTAAACGGAATTGGAGACAACTCTAACGACTTCTGTTCAATACTCGCTAAAAGCAATTCACTTTTATCACCATTTTGATGTAACTGAAGTACATTTAACAGCTTATCTTTAACCTCGGGAAAATGGGTGCCAATAATTTTTGAAGCCTGTTCGTAATCAATTCCTTTTTGAAGCTTAAATAATTTAGTGAGTGGCCAAACAATAAATTTAGTGAGTAAACCTATCTCAACGGTAATAAAAAGCCAAAACAAAATAGTACGTGCCCTGGTGCTTAGCCACAACATATACTCCACAAGCAAGGTTCCTAAAAAGTAAAGCAACCCAATGGCAAAAAACAGAATGATACCTTTAAGCAATTCGTTAAAATAGTAACGTTTTATAAACCCTTCTAGCTTTTCTTGTATGTTATTAAAATTTGTCACAGATATTGGCTTTATAACCTATAAAGCTACAATTTTATTTTTTAGAGTGTCTATATAAATGTGTTAATTGTATCTTTGCAGCAAATTTTTCAAACATGACTAAAGATGTTCGTGTGCGTTTCGCACCAAGCCCAACCGGACCACTACACATAGGTGGGGTTCGTACTGCATTATTTAACTATTTATTTGCCAAAAAACACAACGGTACATTTATTCTTAGAATTGAAGATACCGATCAAAACCGTTATGTTGAAGGCGCTGAAAAATACATTATCAATGCATTAAACTGGTGTGGTATTCCTTACGATGAAGGTATTGATAAAAACGAAAAATTCGGACCTTACAGACAAAGCGAGCGTAAACATTTATACAAACAATATGCTGAAGAATTAATTGCTAAAGGTCACGCTTATTACGCTTTTGATACTTCCGAAGCTTTAGATGCGCATAGAAAAGATCATGAAGAAAAAGGAAAAACTTTTATCTATAACTGGCATAATCGCCTAAAACTAAACAACTCCTTATCGCTTAGTACTGAAGAGGTTCAAGCAAAATTAGATGCCGGCGAAGATTACGTGATTCGTTTTAAAAGTCCACAGGATGAAACGCTTCATTTAAAAGATATTATTCGCGGTGAAATTAAAATAGATACAAACACTTTAGATGATAAAGTGCTGTTTAAAAGTGACGGTATGCCAACTTACCACTTGGCTAATATTGTAGACGACCATTTAATGGAAATCTCTCATGTTATTCGTGGTGAAGAATGGTTACCAAGTTTAGCTTTACACTATCAGCTATACGACGCTTTTGGATGGGAAGCTCCAGAATTCGCACACTTACCTCTAATTCTTAAACCAACCGGAAAAGGAAAATTAAGTAAGCGTGATGGTGATAAATTAGGCTTCCCTGTATTTCCATTAGAATGGAACGACCCGAATACTAATGAAGTATCTCGTGGTTATAAAGAAGACGGGTATTTTGCTGAATCAGTTGTTAACTTCTTAGCCTTCTTAGGATGGAATCCTGGAACCGAACAGGAAATTTTTAGCTTAGAAGAATTAATTGCTGCTTTTGATCTAGAACGTGTGAATAAATCTGGTGCACGTTTCGACCCTGATAAAATTAAATGGTTTAATCACCATTACATGCAGGAACAATTCAATGAGGATTTGGCTGAAGCTTTCAAAGCACAACATGCAGAATTAGTAGATATCGATAATGAATATATTGCTTTAGTAATCGGGTTAGTAAAAGAACGAGCCGCCTTTGTAAGCGACTTCTGGGAACTAAGTCATTACTTCTTTACTGCTCCAACCACATACGATGAAAAGGCCTCTAAAAAAGCATTTAAAGATGGTACAAAAGAAATTTTAACTCAAGTAGCATCAATTATCGAAGCTAATAAAGATTTTACCGCAGAAACGCTTCAAAATGAAATTAAAGGCTGGATTACATCTAACGAAATTGGTTTCGGACAAGTGATGATGCCCTTACGTTTAGCCTTAGTTGGAGCCTTACAAGGCCCAGATGTGTTTGATATTATTTACATGATTGGAAAAACGGAAACCATCAAACGTATACAAAACGTTATAACAACATTGTAATTAAAATTATTTTTATACAAAAACGCCATCCTCAATTTGAAGATGGCGTTTTCATTTTTATACGAATTTAGAATTAAAAGGATACATTCAATCCTAAAACCAGCATGGTTTGATTCCCTTTAAACGTAGACTTTCCGCCTTCAGTATTTAAAACTTTACCGTTTAAACGCTTCAAAATATTGGTGGCTCCATAAATGTACTGGGCACGTAACTTCACATACTTATATCCAGCCGTTATCCCTACAACTCCATTAAGATTAAAATTAGAAATACTCGCAATTTCTGACGCATTTAACCCATCATAATTACTGATTTTATATTCTCCTTGTGATTTATCCTTCATTTCCAAATCACTGTTATATTGAAACATAGGCCCTAAATCAATGGTTACATCTGGCGTCCCTAATTTAATATGCCCTAATAAAGCAATTTGAGCGGCAAACATTTTATAATTAACAAAGGATTCCATTTCTAAAGATGGTTCAGATGCTCTATATGGTCGGGCCAAAATTCCCAATTTACTTTCAGAAAGCTGCATCCCAAAACTTACATTATACCAACGGTGTGGAATATCTACCGTTGCCCACATACCACCGAGAAAACCCCATTCTTTGCTCGTGGTAAAATTGTCGGTTGCAATATCAAACTGCGTCATCCCGCCAAAGATGGAAAACCCGTTTGTAATGTGATAATTTCGATGTTGAGAAAAACTTGTTGTAACAAAACATAGCATAAATGCTACTAATAGTAAAGATTGCTTATAATTCATTGGTTAGTAGTTTGTAACCAAATATAACATATAATTTTAGTATCTTAATTTATTCTAACTCTTTAAATAACACATTATGTCATTCTCATTGCCCATTTTTCTGTTTTTAGGAATCGTCGTTCTGATATTTTCCTTTTTCACTGTAAAACAACAAACAGCCGCTATTGTTGAGCGCTTTGGTAGGTTTCAAATCATTCGTCACTCTGGTTTACAACTAAAAATTCCATTGGTAGACAAAATCGCGGGAAGACTCAGTTTAAAGATTCAACAACTCGATGTTATTATTGAAACCAAAACTTTAGATGATGTATTTGTGCGTTTAAAAGTATCTGTACAGTACAAAGTGATAAAAGATAAAGTTTATGATGCGTTTTATAAATTAGATTATCCTCATGACCAGATTACCAGTTATGTTTTCGACGTGGTTCGTGCCGAAGTCCCTAAAATGAAACTGGACGATGTATTCGTAAAGAAAGATGATATTGCCCTAGCGGTAAAAGCTGAATTAAATGACGCCATGCTGGATTACGGTTTTGATATTATTAAAACCTTAGTAACCGATATTGATCCGGATCCTCAGGTTAAAGCCGCCATGAACCGTATCAATGCAGCCGACCGCGAAAAAACAGCTGCGCAATATGAAGGGGATGCACAACGTATTTTAATCGTTGAAAAAGCAAAAGCTGAAGCCGAAAGCAAGCGTTTACAAGGACAAGGTATTGCCGATCAACGTCGTGAAATTGCACGTGGCCTTGAAGAGTCTGTCGATGTATTAAATCGAGTGGGTATTAATAGTCAGGAAGCCTCTGCTTTAATTGTCGTAACTCAGCATTATGACACCCTTCAAGCCATTGGAAGCGAAACGAACAGTAACCTGATTCTACTTCCTAATTCACCGCAGGCTGGAAGCAATATGCTAAATGATATGGTGGCAAGTTTTACGGCGAGTAATCAAATTGGTGAGGCCATGAAAGAAAATAAAAAGAAAAATTCTTAATCACCTAAAACCTTCCATAAAAAAAAAGCATTTCAAAATTTGAAATGCTTTTTTTTCCTAATTAACTAAAAATTATGACGCTGTAACTCTCAATTTTCAGCGGCAATACTAACCTGTTATTTTTTAGATGGCTTATAGTTTTTATAACCCGGACCTGTTAAGTTTGCTTTATTATTGTTCGATACAACCTTTGTATACGTTGTCTCTTCTGTATTCTTTCCTGGTTTATAATTTTTATACTCAGGTCCCTTAAGGTCTGTTTTACTATCAGATGTGTAAACTTTAACCGTCTCAGTTCTGTTTTGCCCTGGTTTATAATTTTTATATGCTGGTCCTTTTAAATCGCCTTTATCTTGTGAAAAGGCAGTGAAAGAAACAAATGCGAATGCCAATAAAAAATATAAATTCTTCATGATGTAAATTTTAATGTTCTCTGCAAAGTTACAGGCAAACATTAAGGTTTACAGATATGAGAAATCACGTAATTTATATCCGTATAAATACGGATAAAGAAGCTTTTAAATTAAATTTAACTGCGTTGCTTTTTTAATTAATTCAGCGGTATTTTTCACTTCAAGCTTCTTTAAAACATTCGCACGATGGGTTTCAATAGTACGGCTGCTTACAAATAATTGCGCCGCTATTTCCTTTGTGGTAAGGCCTTCGGCTATGTGACCTAAAACTTCCTTTTCCTTTTTAGATAGTAAATTTTCACTCACATTTTGATCGGACATAAAATTGATCATTTTTTCAGTAATACTCGGACTAAAATATTTCTTTCCCTGATATACAATTCGTATCACTTTAATAAGTTCTTCCTGATCTGTATTCTTTAATAAATAGCCATATGCACCACTTTTAGCACATTTGGCAATATAATTACCTTCGGTATGCATTGAGATGATTATAGGCTTTATTTTGGTGCCTGAATCTTTCATTTCATTCAAGACTTCAAACCCGTCCATATGCGGCATGGTAATATCTAACAAAACAATATCAATATTAGGATGCTCTTGAATAGCATTCATAAATTCTTGTCCGTCGGAAACACTTTTTACCACCGTAACATCTTCATATTTCTTTAGTAATTCTATTAAACCATTTCGAAAAAGTTCGTGGTCATCTGCTATTATCAGTTTAATTGGATTCATGATTTATGGGTAATTCAATTTCAAAAGTTGTACGGCCTTGTTTGGAATCAATCGCTATCTCGCCCTGACAAATTTCAACACGTTCTTTAATATTTATGATACCGGAACCTAATTTTACGGAATTAATATCGAAACCAATGCCGTCATCAAAATAGAAAAACGAAATGAAATTTTCGAATTCAGACAAGGTGATTCGAATCTGTTTTGCCTGAGCGTGCTTCAAGGTATTATTGATGAGCTCCTGTCCGATTCTGAAAATATTGATGGCTTGATTTTTTGTAATTTTACTGTTATCCGGATTCGTTAAATCTTCAAATTCTATATCGATATCAGACGATTGTTTGATGCTTTCCACAAAATTAGACAGTGCTGCTCCTACCCCAAAATCGTCAATAGTCGATGGCATTAAATCATTTGACATGGAACGGATTTCTGAAATCGTGGCATCTAAAAGCGTTATCATTTCCATACGTTTCTTTTTACTTTCAATACGATTTTCAATATAAAATTTTAATGAGGTTAACAGTGGCCCGATACCATCGTGCAACTCTCTGGACAAACGACGACGCTCATTTTCTAATCCATCAACCAACAGACGTTTGGTATTAACGCGATTTTTATTTTCGTTATTCCTGAACTCAATCAACTTGTCACGCATTTTTAATAAACTTTTCCCAAGTAAATCGTTATCACCCTTAGGAACATATTGCGAATTTAAATTAAGCTCACCCATTTCATTTGAAAATTTAACAGCTCCCTGCAACGATTTCTTGAGATTATCTAAAGCATCAAACATCTCGTTAATTTCATTTGAATTTTTACTAAATGTATTGGTTTGATTATAATCGCCTGCAGCCATAATTTTAAGACTTTGCTGCATATTTATAATAGGTTTGGTAATAATCTTCGTTAGAAATAATGATAAGATAATGGCAATTAACATGGTAACTATAATTAATCCCAAAAGCCGAACTTTTAGCTTATTTAAAGGTGCATTAACTTCGCTGGTATCAATTTCTGAAAGGATAGCCAGATTGAGATTAGAAATGGTAATCGAACTAAAAAGACTGTATACATCTACACCACGGTAATCTTTAATAACGGCTCTGCCCTCATTTCCTGCTAGTGCATTAATAACACCCTGAGTTTCTACGCGTATTGTGGTTGGTAATTGATCTGGAAAAAACCGGGATGGCGATCGCATATAATAATCTTCACCAACCAAATAGGACTCTCCTGTATTTCCCATACCCGTGCGCTCCAGTAAAATGGATTTAATTTTATCGTAGTCTACAATGTTAAAAACCGTTTTTCCTGCCTTATTTAAAATTAAACCAATAGATGTTTTTCCCGATTTACTATACACTGTTAAATCGTAAATACCTGATTTAAATTCTCTATCTTCTGGTAAAACAACATCTCCTCTATCTACGGAAATCAGACTGTCATTAGTAGCAAATTCATTATTAAACATTAACCATTCATCATGGATTAATTTCTCTATCTGAACTTTTTTTAATGTTTTTATGGAATTTAACTGCAATAATATTCTATCATCTAAAACCTTTGAAAACTGATAATAAAACGTGACCGATAAGACTAAAACCACTAAAAAAATTAAGCTATTCATAATAACTAATATCAGGGTTTTAATACTCATAGTTGTGATTTATAAAATTTAGAACTAAAATATAATGGGCGCTTTTGAAGTGCAAAAGTTACTGAAATAAAATGAAGAAAACAGCCATAAACAGCCAAACGCACTTAGACAGGTTTTTAAATACGTTCTGATATCTACAAACTCGAAAAAACAAATTAGCCCGATTATGAAGCAGCAATAATACCTTTTTCAAGCTTATAATGATGTAAAATACTTTTTAAAGTATCCAAATAATTCTGCATAGAATCCATATCCATTTTTGCCCCTGTATTTTCAGTAAGTGTAACCGGACTTTCATCTAAATGCTGATACAATTCAGGATAATCGGTTTCTATATACCGAATAAGATGAGATATTTTTGAAAGTGTTTTAGTAAAAGGTTTCATAATATTACAATTTAAAATCAACAACACCATTAAGTTATTAATTTTAAACTACTTAACAAAACACTTTAACACTACTTAAAAGGATGCCTAGGTTCCCAGTCTTGCCTAGGATTCATCAAACCGAAAATCTGTTTTAAAACAGCATTTAAAATAGAATTGGTGTGCTTTAAATACATCACCATAGGTTTCGCCTCGGCCCCAACGGAACTTTTAATTTCCATAGCCGTTCGGGCATAAACAATAGTTTTAAACTGATGGTTTATACCAAACTGAGCCATATCGTAAAGCATGTTCAAATACAACTGATTCGGGTACTGGTGCTCCTTATCGTAACCCAAAAAATAGGTTTCCAAAACGTTACCGTTTAAAATCAAGGTATAAAATCCAACCAATTCATTATTTAAGTAATACCCATATACTTTAAAATCATCTTTAAGCTGAAGCTTTAAATGATAAAAATGATGCTCAGAAAGAATGAACGTATTAAACTGGGCATTTTCAGAAACATTTAAATACAAGTGATAAAGTTCCCTTTGATGAGCTTTAATAGCTTCTAGGTTCAATTCCCGACTTGTAATACTATTGAGTTTTTTTCTGGCTCGTTTATAACGGTCTCTATATTTTTTATTCAACTCTGAAATATAATCCTGAAATTGAATCCAATTGGATTGCACTTCCATAATCATATTGGGTTGTACTGTGACTTGATATAGATTATGACTATTAAAAAATTCCTTTTCGTTATGAATTCCATCTTCTGCAAAATAATCTTTAAAAACAATGGAGCGTATGGTTTTATTTTCCAGCTTCTTTATATCCTGTTCAATTGCTTTTAAAGCATCGAAAACTGTAGTTAAAAACAGATTTTGCGACATCTCGGTTTGCCTAAAATAGATACCGTGCTGTCCCGTATGCATTAAATTTCCAACCACAAGAATATTCCCTTTTAAAATTTTAGAGACCTGATCTTTTAAAAAGTCTTTTACACAGGAGACCTGATTATTTCGGAACATATCTTTTACATACAACTGCACCCGCTGAATAATAGCCACACCAACTAACTTTTCCTCTTTAAAAACACCAATATAATACCATTTTATGTTACTTGGTGACGATGCTTCCAAAGCGTTTAAGTAGGCAGACTGAAGAAAAATATCATGTTTGGTTAAAACATCCCAGGCATCTGGTAAGTGAGCAACAGCATTGTAAATTTGATACATATATTCTAAAACAATATAAAAAAGACTGAAGTATATCCCTTCAGTCTCTAAATATCTTGAAAATTACAATTTTATTTCCATCCACAAATAATAGCACCCATAATTCCTAAAGTTACAATCCAGTATCCGCTGTTAATGAGAATATATTTAGCACTTTTTCGTTCAAATAAGGCATTGGTTCCAATAACAGGTAAAGCGATAAATATACCTGCTATAACACCGTGTAAAGCACCGTGCTTATAGGTTCTAAACGCATCACCGTAATCTGACATAAAAGCAGTAAATGATGGCAATGCTATTGAAGGATCACCACCAACCATACTTACCGCACCAGCTTGATGAATAACGATTGTGTTCAAAATAAAGGCTAATAAGAAGGCAAAAAAGATTGACAAACCGAAAATTTTAGCCATGTTAGCACCTTTCATATCGGCTTCGCTTAGTCCGGCAGCCTGCATCCAGGCCGCCCCAAACACTTTTGGATGGTACCATACAAACCCTACGACTAAAGCTGAAAATGTTGCAGCAATAATTGCTAAAAAATTAAATTCCATAATAATTTTAGTTACAGTTAGATACTTTAAATATAGCTAAAATTATTATGGAATTTACATATGGTCTTGACTCCGCTCGATCTGAAAGATCTATTAATTTAAATTTTCAACTTCTGATACTAAAACAGCGTTGCTGTCTTCTAGAGCTTTATCAATGAATTCCTGAACTTCGGTATTCTTTTCTAAACCATTATCAATTAATACCCCTAAAGCTAAAGCCACAGCAATGCGGGTTCCTACTTTTTTAGCCGCAGTATTAAATAATGGTTGAAGTTCTTCATAGGTAACATCTTTAGCTAATTCTAAAATTTCAGCTTTAACTTTTTCCTGTTTCGCTTCTGGCAAATTGGTATATTTTTTACCCAATTGCTGAATTACATCAATCGCTTTTTTCTTTTGTGCCTGATGTTGTGGTTTCGTTTTTTGTGGTTTTGCTTCCTGCTTTACCGGTGCCGCTTGCTTGGCCCAGGTATCACGCAATCCTACGGTTTTATTAAAGACGAGTTTATCTGAAGCTGCATCGTTATCGACATTAAAATAGCCCAAACGCTGAAACTGGAATCGTCCGCCAACTTTGGCTTCAACCAGACTTGGCTCAACATAGGCTTCAATAATCTTTAATGAATCCGGATTTAAAAACTCCATAAAATCTTTATCCTGATGACTATCCGGAGCCTCGTCCATAAACAAACGGTCGTACTCACGAACTTCAGCTTTAACGGCATGCTTAATCGATACCCAGTGTAAGGTACCTTTTACTTTTTTAGAGGTGTCTTCAGAATAGGTACAATGAATTTCTGTAATCTCTCCGTTAGCATCTTTCACGACATCATTCGCTTGAATAATGTATGCATTCTTAAGGCGCACTTCACCGCCTAACTTTAAACGGAAAAACTTACTTCCGGCTTCTTCTTTAAAGTCGTCTTTTTCAATATAAAGTTCTCTTGAAAACGGTACTTTTCTTGAACCTGCCGTTTCATCTTCCGGATTGTTTTCCGCATCAAACCATTCTTCTTTACCTTCCGGATAATTGGTAATAACCACTTTTACCGGATCTAAAACTGCCATAACACGAGGCGCTGTTTTATTTAAATCTTCACGAATACAGAATTCCAAAAGCGACACATCTATTACATTATCACGTTTAGCGACTCCAACAGTTTCTACAAACTTTCTAAGTGCAGCAGGTGTATAACCACGACGACGTAACCCTGAAATGGTAGGCATACGCGGATCGTCCCAACCAGCAACCACTTTATCGTTCACCAATTGTAATAACTTACGTTTACTCATAATGGTATAACTTAAGTTTAAACGGGCAAACTCGCGTTGTTTTGGTAATAGCGGATAGTCCGCTTTGCTGTAATCATAAACCTGATCTTTAAACCAATCGTATAATTCACGATGTGGTTTAAACTCTAAAGAACACAACGAATGTGATATTTGCTCTAAATAATCACTTTCCCCATGCGTCCAGTCGTACATTGGGTAAATACACCAGTCGTCTCCGGTACGGTGGTGGTGTTTCTTTAAAATACGGTACATAATAGGATCGCGCATCAACATGTTAGGATGCTGCATATCAATTTTAGCACGTAATATATGTTCGCCTTCTTCAAACTCACCGGCTTTCATACGTTCGAATAAATCTAAATTTTCTTCTACTGTACGATTTCTGTAAGGACCATCAACCCCTGGCTGCGTAGGCGTACCTTTTTGTTCAGCCATGGCTTCACTACTTTGTGAATCGACATAGGCTTTTCCATCCTTTATTAATTGAACCGCCCAATCGTATAGCTGCTGAAAATAATCTGAAGAATATAATTCCTTATCCCATTTGTAACCTAACCAAGCCACATCTTCCTTAATCGCATCAACATACTCCTGCTCCTCTTTAGCCGGATTGGTATCGTCGAAACGCAGGTTTACGGGTGCGTTATATTTTTCACCTAAACCAAAACTAATACCAATGGCTTTCGTGTGACCTATATGTAAATACCCGTTTGGCTCTGGTGGAAAACGAAATCTTAGGTTGCTTTTTGGCATGCCATTAGCCAAATCTTCTTCTATAATTTGCTCTAAAAAATTGAGCGATTTTCTTTCTTCAGACATACTTGAAATTTATTTCAACTAAATAAGGCTCAAAATTACATAAAAACAAGTTATTATGAATGAATATCCTAATGGAAGCGTAACAAAATTTAACTTAATGTTACTAATCATTTAAATCTTAGAAAACCCATTATAAACAATGAAAAATACTAACTACATTTGCCCTAAATGTGCTAATACCACTTTTGAAGTTGGTGAAATACGTGCAACCGGAGGGACATTATCGAAAATTTTTGATGTTCAAAACAAGAAATTTACCTCTGTAACCTGCTCGAATTGTACCTATACCGAATTCTATAAAACCAGTACCAGCGCGTTGAGTAATATTTTTGATTTATTCACATAAACTATGGGCATTATTAAAGTTGAAAATATTCGTGTATTTGCTTACCACGGATGTTTAAAAGAAGAAACTAAAATTGGTAGCGATTACCTTGTTGATTTAGAAGTTAAAGCCGACTTACAGCCATCGGCTAAATCGGACCAGTTAAAAGATACGGTAGATTACGTATTACTGAACCGTATTATAAAAGAAGAAATGGCTGTGCCTTCGCATTTACTGGAAACGGTAGCACGGCGTATTTTAGATCGTATTTTTAAGGAAGACACTATGGTTAGAAAAGCTACGGTTTGGGTAAGTAAACTGAACCCTCCTATTGGTGGCGATGTCGAG
The DNA here is from genome assembly GCF_014596935.1 of Aestuariibaculum suncheonense. Lineage (GTDB taxonomy): Bacteria > Bacteroidota > Bacteroidia > Flavobacteriales > Flavobacteriaceae > Aestuariibaculum > Aestuariibaculum suncheonense. The sequence goes on from NZ_JACVXC010000007.1 coordinate 42,852, forward strand.
AAGGTTACTATTAAAATGATGGACAGAAGAAAATAACTTAAAGATTAGCCTGTTGGACTTTTAAGAAAACCCATTTTTAATCTAGCAACCATCGTGAAAATCTATAAATCTCGATAATCGTGTAAAAATTAATTTTAAGTTATTGTAAAGTCTTATTTTTTTTTACATTTGCAACCGCTTAGCAATAATGGGCACTGCAAGGTGTTTATGTTTTAACTAAGTGTATGTAATCTATTTTTTGTAGATTTAACATATTGAAATTGGTGTCGTGGCCGAGGGGCTTAGGCACAGGTCTGCAAAACCTGCTACAGCGGTTCGAATCCGCTCGACACCTCCAAAAAACCTTCAAGATGTCTTGAAGGTTTTTTTATGTTTATATTTTTGGTCGTAAGAAAAATGTGTAAATTGGTTTAAAATAAAACCATGAAAATCAATTTATGAGTTTAAAAATATTGAAAATATTAACCGTAATATCCTTTCTTCTGATTACATGGTCTGGTCCTCATATTGGTGGTCCATTTGGATTATATCTCATTTTAGGACTTTTAGGAAATATTTCATCAATAATTCAGGCAGGAGTAATTTTAGTAATTTTAATATTGTTCTTATACAGTTCGTATAAATCATTTCACAAGTATGATTTATATTTGTTTTTGGTAGGTGGTGTAATCCTTATGATTCCAATTTGTTCTCATATTAATACTGTATTTACCCATTATAAAAACAAAGGAGACAATGTTTTCTTTCTGACCTTAATCCCATTTTTACTTTTATATGGAATAACTTTATTAAAAATTTACAAACAAAAAATGAAGTTTAATTCAAATGATAATAAAATCTAATACGCAATACTTAGTATATAATTAAAAGAAAGTTTATAGGTCAGTTTTGGTTATTAAATTTTCTTTAAAACTTCTACATACTCTTAGCTGAAATCCTAAAAAAAACAACTTCAACCCTACCTATTAACAGGATTAATCTGTTCCAGTTTTTCCTTAATCAATTCCTTTTCTTTCGGGAAGAATCCCTGGATAAGCAATAACACACCAAAACCTAAAATAACTAAAGCAATAATTTTTTTGGTTTTAAATATTAAACGCGGGGTTAACTGATGACGAAGTTTTTTAGCAATTACAATTTTTACCAAATCGATTAAAAAATACACGATTAAAATCGTTGCTAAAAAGACAACAACACCGTCTTTTGAAGTGGTTAAGGAATTCCCTAAAACAATAAATGCCACCCAGCCTACCAACACACCAATATTTATAAAATTCAAAAGAAAGCCTTTTAAGAATAACTTTCCGTAGCCTTTTTTAATTTCCACTTTGTGATATTCGCGAACAATTTCTCTAAAGGATTTTGAGGTTTTCATGAATGAAATAATACCATAGACCACCAGTAAAACGCCTCCAAAAATTAAAAAATTAGGATCGTCTTTAATTTTATCTAATAATTTATTGGTACTAAAAAATGCTACCAGAATAAAAACAATATCGGCAAGCATCACACCGCAATCAAAAATTAAGGCACTTTTAAAACCCTTGGTTATACTGGTTTCAAGAAGTACAAAAAATACCGGACCTATTGTAAATGCCAATACAACGCCAAAAGGAATAGCGGCTAAAATATCATCAAACATAATCGTGCGAGAGTTTCAATACAAAGTAAAGAAATATATTTTAGAATTTAGACCGCTTTGCTACTAGAAAAATAGACTTTAGATTGCTAAGCTGTTAGATATCTATTAAAAAAAAATTAGCCACAAATACACTTATTACTTGTGTATTCGTGGCTAACATAAATCTTTTCGATTTATATAGAATTCTTAATTCATTCGATGTACCTTTCCTCCGATTACCGTAGTTTCGTTAATGGTTGTTGGTTTTCCATAAACATACACATTACCGCCTGCACGAATAGTGGCATCCACTTGTTTTGATGCTCTTACATAACCTTCACCAGCGGCGTTAATAGAAACATCGGCATATTGTGATTCTAAATTAGTGCCTTTATAAACTCCTCCGGTTCTAAGGGCAATAGTTTGTTCTTTTGTGATTCCTTTTACTTCAACAATACCTCCTGTAACCGATTTTACATTTATTACAGAAACATTAACCGGTACATTGATTGAACCGCCTTCCTGAGCGCGTAAATTCACTTCAAATTGCTTGATTTCATCGTCACTTTCTACTTTAGCGCCTTCATTAACATCGATAATATCGAATGAGGTATAATACAAAACGACTTCAGTAGCATCGCCATCAAAGATTTTTTCGAATTCCATTTTAATTTTCAGAATGCCATTTTTATTATTGAATACCACATTGTTTTTATTCTTTCCGGTAACCACAGCTTTATTCTCATTCGACTTTACCAGTTTCACCTGAATTAAATCATAAACTTTAAGTTCGTTAAATTCTCCAACACTGGTTTCAACAGGATCCTGCGCGTAAATTAAAGTGGTGATACAAAGAATAACTATTTTTACTAAGCTTTTCATTTTTTAATGTTTTTTGATTTGTATGTAAATTTATCAATAATTATACCGTTGTAATTTTGGTTTTGGATTTTTTTAAGAGATAAAAAAAGCGCCTTAAAAATTAAAGCGCCTGTTTTTTATATTTAAAATAAAATCATGTTTATTCATTTTCGTATTTACCAATCAAATTAAAATCGAGATGTTTTTTAACCAAATCGGTGTTTTTAACTTTTACCACGACTTCATCGCCTAACTGATACATGTTTTTTGTAGAACGTCCAATCATGGCATATAAATCCTGGTCGAACGCGTAATGATCGTCTTTCATATCGCGAACACTTACCATACCTTCACATTTATTTTCGATAATCTCTACATAAATTCCCCAGTCGGTAACTCCTGAAATCACACCCACGAAATGTTCTTCTTTATGATCTTCCATAAATTTAATTTGCATATACTTGATAGAATCACGTTCGGCTTTGGTGGCTAAATTTTCCATGTCGCTCGAATGTTTACATTTATCTTCGTAAGCTTCTTCGTTTGCCGATTTTCCGCCATCAAGATAATGTTGTAATAAACGATGTGCCATAACATCCGGATAACGACGAATTGGAGAAGTAAAGTGACTATAATAATCAAAAGCTAATCCGTAATGACCGATATTGTTGGTTGTATATTCAGCTTTACTCATACTTCGAATCGCTAGCGTGTCGACTAAATTTTGTTCTTTTTTACCAACCACTTCGGTTAATAAATTGTTTAAAGATGCCGATGTTGTTTTTCGGTCTTTAAAATTCAGTTTATAACCAAACTTAGAAACGATGCCTTGTAAATTGGCCAGCTTACTAACGTCTGGTTCATCATGCACACGATACACAAATGTTTTTTTAGGGGATTGTTTTCCAATAAATTCTGAAACTTTTCTATTAGCTAATAACATAAATTCTTCAATCAGTTTATTAGCATCTTTACTGGTTTTAAAAAACACTCCTATTGGATTTGCGTTTTCATCCAAGTTAAATTTCACTTCAACTTTATCAAATGAAATCGCTCCGGAACGCATCCGTTTGTTTCGCATTTTTTTCGCCAGCTCATCCATTTTTAAAATGGCATCGGCAATTTTTTGATCGGCCTGATAGGCTTTTCCTGATAATGAAACGTCTTCTGGAATTTCATTTGTTTTCGATTCAATAATAGCCTGAGCTTCCTCGTAAGCAAAACGCGCATCGCTATAGGTTACGGTTCTACCAAACCATTCATTTTTAATTTCACACTTGTCGTTCATTTGAAACACTGCTGAAAAGGTATATTTCTCTTCATGCGGACGTAATGAACAGGCATTGTTCGATAAAACTTCTGGTAACATAGGCACCACACGATCTACCAAATACACCGAAGTAGCACGCTCGTAAGCTTCATCATCCAACACCGTACCTTCTTTTACGTAGTGCGACACGTCTGCAATATGTATTCCTATCTCGTATAAGCCATCTTTAAGCACAGTGAAGGATAAAGCATCATCAAAATCTTTGGCGTCCTTAGGATCGATGGTAAAGGTTAAATCCTGTCGCATATCGCGACGCTTGGCAATTTCTTCAGGTGTAATTGAGGTGTCTAAATTGTTAGCATACTGTTCAACCTCGTATGGAAATTCAAACGGCAAACCATATTCAGCAAGAATAGCATGAATTTCGGTATTATGTTCGCCTGGTTTTCCTAAAACTTCAATAACCTTTCCGTAAGGTGAATCGGCTTTCTCCGGCCAGTCTTCTAAACGCACCAAGACTTTATCGCCATTTTCAGCTTTATTAACCTTGTTGATTGGAATAAAAATGTCTTTATACATTTTATTGCTGTCTGCAATAACAAACGCATACTTCTCATGAAGCTGTATAACGCCCACGTATTCGGTTTTCTCGCGTTTTATGACATTCACTATCTCCCCTTCTATTTTACCGCGTTTACGACGCTTATAAACGTAAAATTCAACTTCATCTCCATTCAGGGCTTTATTGATATTATTTGAGGCGATAAAAACGTCTTCATCGAAGTCATCACAAATCACGTACCCGGTACCTTTTCCAGACAGATCTAAAATACCTGTGTGATACTCGGTGTTAATAACAGCTTTGAATTTTCCGCGTTCTACTTCTTCAATTTCATTCTTCCCTTGTAAGTCGCGTAATTTTTTTATAATTTGATTTCTACTGCTCGCATCATTCACTCCTAACTTTGCAGCTATTTGTTTATAGTTGAAAGCCTGGTTTCTTTCTTTTTTTAAAATACTAAGAATTGTATTTGATAGATTGGAAATACCATTATTCGATTTCCTTTTTTTCTTTTTACTCATGTAATTTCTGTGATCATTTTCATTTCCTAAGATACAGGAAAATCTGTTATAAAAATAGCTTGGTTAAAAGCAGAAGTGACAGCTATTTCTTTTTCAAAGTTACGATTAAAAATTGAAACAATGTTTAGAGAATGTTAATAATCGAAATAACCTGTTATAAACCTCCTGAAAACTTATGATAACAAAAACAGATTACTGCAATTTAAAACCCGAACTTTAAACTTAAGTACTTTGAAAATATGAATACGCCATAACCACTAAAACAAAAAATAAGACAAGAAATGAAAAACAGAGTTATCCACAATACATATAATTATCATTTATCTTCTTTTAAAAAATTTTAAAAAAAATACCTGTTATTATTGTCTGTTAATATCTGGAATAACTTTTTTAAGTAAGATTAGGATTATTTGTTCTTTACAAGCTATTAGAGGGATGTTAACAGATATAAACCGACTTAAAAGCTTAGTTTTAAATAGGTTCTTAATCTCTATTAACAGCTGTTGATAACCGTTGCTAACAGCTTTTTTTTAATATCTATTTTTAATATCTGTGTTTATATCCGTTGTTTTAAGGTCTAATAATTTTGCTAAAAAAAGTAGAGTTATTTTTTGGTAGTATGCTTGCAGTTTTTGTTTGGAAAAAAAATTGAAAGAACAATGATTTTTTTTTGAGTAAGTATCAACACGTATTAACAAGTTGTTAATATACTAATCGACAATTCCTGTAAGTCATTTTTAGTTAGTACTTTTGCAGTATATTTTACTTTAATACCTAAACAATGAATATTTCTATAGGAAACGATCACGCTGGAACCGATTATAAATTTGCTATCGTAAAGCATTTAGAATCAAAAGGCTATACTGTAAAAAATTACGGTACAGATAGTAACGACAGTGTAGATTACGCCGATTTTGTTCACCCGGTTGCTACCGATGTTGAAAACAAAGATGCCGATTTTGGAATCTTAATATGTGGAAGTGCTAATGGTGTAGCCATGACGGCAAATAAACATCAAAAAATCCGTGCTGGTTTATGTTGGAATAAAGAGATTGTACATTTAATTCGCAGTCATAATAATGCGAACATATTATGTATACCTGCCAGATTCACAGCGATTCAGCAAGCTGTTGAAATGGTTGATGTCTTTTTAAATACAGAATTCGAAGGTGGTAGACACCAAACACGTATAGATAAAATACCTGTATCTTGCTAGATGTCACACGGGCACTCGCATAACCACGCGCATGAGCACAACGATTTAAAAGGCCGTAATCTTTTAATATCTATAGTATTAAATATAGTTATTACGGCCTCCCAAATTATTGGTGGTTTAGTGTCCGGAAGTTTAGCATTATTAAGTGATGCGCTTCATAATTTTAGTGATGTACTCTCATTAATAGTGAGTTACGTGGCTAATAAACTCTCCAAAAAACAAGCTTCTATTTACAGAACCTTCGGTTATAAACGGGCCGAAATTTTAGCAGCCTTCATCAATGCTTCTACTTTAATAATTGTTGCAGTGTTGTTAATTATTGAAGCTATTAAACGTTTTCAACACCCTGAAGAAATCAAAACCGGACTGGTAATCTGGTTATCGTTAATAGCTATTATTGCTAACGGTATCAGTGTATTACTATTAAAAAAAGATAGTGAAGCTAACATGAATATGCGTAGTGCTTACTTACACTTATTAACAGATATGTTAGCAAGTGTTGCGGTGCTTATTGGTGGCTTGTTAATGAAGTTTTATCAGATTTTCTGGGTAGATAGTGCTTTAACCTTAGCGATTGCCATGTATCTGATTTATATGGGATACGATTTATTGAAATCGTCGACTAAAGTATTGATGCTCTTTACTCCAGATCATATTCCTATTCAAAAAATTGTTGATGAGATTTCTGCTTTCGATACTATAAAGAATGTACATCATGTGCATGTGTGGCAACTTAACGAAGATGAAGTGCATTTAGAGGCTCATATCGATTTTTACGAAGATATTACGCTGTCAGAGTTCGATGAAGTTTTGCACAAAATAGAGGATTTAGTGTTGATAAGGTATCATATCAATCATGTTAATATTCAGCCAGAATTCAGGAAATCAGACGATAAGCATATTATTGTGCAAGATTAAAAAAATTAGTATATTGTTAATAACCTAAAACTTAATTTTTAATCCTGATTTTATGCTGAACATACAAGTTAAAGCTTTTGATGAATTATCAATTCACGAATTATACAATGTATTGCAATTACGTGCAGAAGTTTTTGTGGTAGAACAGAATTGTGTGTATCAGGATGTGGATGGAAAAGACCAAAAGGCGCTTCATGTTTTAGGATTTAAAGACGGTAAAATTGTAGCGTATTCACGTATATTTAAACCTGGAGATTACTTCGAATTTTCAAGTATAGGACGTGTTGTTGTGCACTTAAACGAGCGTGATTTTAAGTACGGATATGACATTATGAAAGCATCAATTGAGGCTATTAAAACACATTTTAATGAAACGACTATCCGGCTTTCAGCACAACTTTATCTGAAGAATTTTTATAATAATTTAGGTTTTATTGAAGTAGGAGAATCGTATCTGGAAGATGATATTCCACATATTGCCATGGTAAAAGAATAGCAATTAAGTTACTCACTTTCGACTGATTTTTTGTTTTTATCATCGATGTAATTGATGACAATTTCCACACGTCTGTCGTATTTAGGATCTCCGCCTAAAGGGAATTTTCTTCGCATTCCTAAGTAACGCATACGCTTTTTGCTTACGCCTTTTTTAATAAAATAATCATAAACATATTTAGCCCTGGCAACCGATAAATTTCGTTCTTTGGTTTTTCGGTCTATAGCATCTCTGCTAAATTGTGTACAGCACACATGCCCTTCAATAGTGAAGTAAATATTATCACGTTCTACTAGAGCTTCAGCGATGTCATTAAGGGTTTTTTTAGACTCCGGATTAATAAGGCTATACCCGGTTTTAAACAGTATATTTTCAAAGCGTATTTTATCACCAACCTTAAGTTCGCCTTTAATAACTTCTGCAGTTTCTAAGGGTTTTTCGTCTACAGGAACTTTTTGTTTTTCTTCTTCCTTTTTAGGAAGTATAGGCGGTTTGGGATTGATAATAATCTCTACTTTTCGGTTTAAACCTCTAATTTTAGAAACATTAGTTTCGTTTACAATTCTTAATAAAACTTCGCCTTTACCATCAACATTTGTGATTACATTTTCGCTAATTTCATGGTTTGAAAGAATAGCTTTAATAGCTTCGGCGCGTTGTTTGGAAAGTTTTAAATTATAACTGTCGGCACCTACATCATCACAAAATCCGAAGATAGCGATGGATTCTATATCAATATCAGCCAGACCAGAAATGAATTGTAATAAACGATTTTCTTCGGTTGGAATAACTTCATACTTATCGGTTTCAAAATAAACTTCATGAGTGATGTTATTTTGAGAATGTATGAGGCTACCGAAAAATATAAGTACAAAAGTTACCAGTTTATTCATAATCTGCGGCAATAGACATGATTATAAATATACTATTTTTAATGAATTTTTATAAATATTATCTAAAAACTAGTGTAAATAATCGTTGTAAGTTGAAGGATTGCTAAGAATTTCGGTTGCTTTCTTAATTTTCGTATCATGTCTCTTGTAATAATCGTACAAACCTTCACGATATACGTAGCGTTTTACAATCTCTTCAGTTAACAATTCTAATAAATAAGCTTTATTTTCATCAATGATACTGGTTTTAGACTTATTTAAATTAGATATAAGCGTTTTATAATCTTTTTCGATGTTATCGTTTAATTCTTCTTTTGTTGCGGCTTCAAAAGCTTTATTTAAGGCTTTTTCGGTTTCGGTTTCAAAAGTGAAGTTATTAGACTTTAAGTAGCTTTTAAATTCGTTGAAATCAGTATCGGTTAATTTGAAATTATCAACATTATCTAACTTGTGTTTATAGTAGAAATCTGTAGCAAAATTAAACACTAAGTCATTGTTCACAATAGCATTTGTAATAGCCGAATTGTTTGAAGCATCGAAACTGGCATCGGGGAATACGCCGCCACCATCAAATACTTTTCTACCGTTTTTGGTTTTGTATTCATTGTAGTTTTCCTGTTTTACGCGAACTGCTTCTCCTTTTTCATTACGGTGCCAGTAGTCTAAAGCCTGAATACAACGTCCGGAAGGTGTATAATATCTTGAAATGGTAATCTTTACCTGAGTGCCATAAATAAGCTCTTTCGGGCGTTGTACCAATCCTTTACCAAAACTTCTGGAACCTACAATAACCGCACGATCTAAATCCTGTAATGAGCCCGAAACAATCTCACTTGCCGAGGCACTTCCACCATCAATTAAAACCACCAAAGGAATTTCGGTGTCGATAGGATTATCTTGCGTGTAATAGGTTTTATTATACTTTTTAACCTTCGATTTTGTAGTTACTACTAGTTGTCCTTTCGGGACAAATAGGTTTACAATTTTGATGGCTTCGTTCAATAATCCACCTGGATTTCCTCTTAAATCTAAAATAATTTTTTGAGCACCCTGAGCTTTTAAATCACGTAATGCATAGTTGGTTTCGGCCGCTGCTTTTTCATTAAATCGAGATAAAACGATGTACCCTGTTTTATTGTTTATTAATGAAAAATAAGGCACGGCTTTAATTTCAACTTCGGCGCGATTAATGGTTGCAGTATTCGTTTTCCCTTGGCGTTTATAAGTCACTTCAACAGAGCTTCCGGTAACCCCTCTTAACAGTTCACCGGCATCTTCTTTATAATCTTCAATACGAATATTACCCACTTTTACAATTTCATCACCGGCTTTTAAGCCTGCTTTATCGGCAGGATAATCTTTGTAAGGTTCAACAATTACTAGTTTATCCTTTAAGGTTTTTACTTTGGCTCCAATACCTGTATAATCTCCTGTATTGTTAATTCTTGCTGCTTCAACATCCTGCTCGTTCATGAAGTTGGTATACGGATCTAAATCGGCTAACATGCTTTTTATTGCCGTATCCATCAAGTCACCGGGATTGGTTTCATCAACATAATTCATGTTGAGTTCTTTAAACAAGGTCGTGAAGATTTCAAGTTGTTTTGCAATCTCAAAAAAATCATTTTGAAAGGCTGTTGTGGTGAAAAATAAACCACAAGCCAGTACCGGAATGATAATACGTTTTTTAAGTAATTTTTTCATCATGACTCGTTTTCAGTTTCAGAAACCTTGTTTAAAAACTTGTTAAACAAGTGCTGCATTCTGTTTTCAATTTGGGATAATGTGGGTTTGTCTTTGCCAATGTACAAAATCATAAACGCATATTGTGTAGAAATGTTGTTAAAATATGAAGCCTTATTCAGGCGATAAACTTCTCTTAACAAACGCTTTATTCGGTTACGTTCTACGGCAGTTTTAAACTGTCTTTTACTTACAGAAACTCCGGTTTGAGTGGTAATAGGTGTATCAAATGAAGTAGGCAGATACACTAATCGTAAGGGATAAGCCGAAACAGATTGTCCTTCGCTAAAGAGCTGTCCAATCAGCTTTTTACTTTTAAGTTTTTCGTTTTTATTGTAAGTAAATTTCAAGATGTGTATTTTAATTTTTCAAAGGTACGGAAATAAAAAAATCACTTAATAAATAAGTGATTTTTGTAAGTTGTTTTATGTGTTTACCCATTATTGATTACTCGCTTTTTGAGCTTTCATTTTATTCACATAGGTTTTATACATCTTGTGCCAGTCACGTCCGTTGTTGTTTAAAAACTGCTCGTTTTTGGTTTTGTAGATTTCAAAAATAGCCGAAATCTGTTTCATACTTTTAAAGTCAATGGCCATTTCGCGAGCTTCTTTTAAGTTTTTAATAAGCTCAGCTTCCTCGTATGATTTTAAATACGGAACGATTTCGCGATAGGCTTTCATAGTAAAATCCACTTTTCCAACGGTGTATTTATCTAAAATAAATTCTACTTGCTCTGCTGCTAAATGCTCATTTAAACCACTCATTAAATCGTTATGAACACTATCCGGCATGGCAGAATCTGCAATAATAGATCGGTCTAAATCTGATAATTTTTCTCCGGTTCTTGGGTTAATTCCTGCAGGAACTTCTTCAAACGAATGACTGTTATGCCAGTTACGAACCGCTGTTAAATGTGAGGTGATTAATGAGGTTACAGTGGTTTCTTTAGTTTCATCACTAAGGTTTAATTCTTGAACCCATCCACTGGCTTTATCCCATAAACTTTCGGTTTGTGCAAAACTAAAAGTTGATGATAAAATAAGGGCAAGAATTAAGGTTTTAAAGGTTTTTGTTTTTATTGAATTGAGCATGCTTTTAGGTTAAATTTTTTTAAAAGCATAAAGGTACTTTAAATGTGACGCAATCTCAAAATTCTATCTCATAATTGAGATTAAAATACAATGTTGTTTACCAGGTGTTTTCCCAGTCTTTCCATACTGGTTCTAAATCATTATCCTGAAGCATTTTCGCGATAGCTTCTGTTGAACGTTCATCGGAAATTTCAAATTGTTCCAACGATTGGGGCTCGACGACATAGCCTCCGGGATTGGTTTTTGATTCCGCGCTTAATGAGGTTACACCCAAATGCACAATGTGGTTTCTAAAGGTTTCGCTCTCTCGCGTACTCATCGATAATTCCACATCTTCATCCAGTAATCTAAATGCACAAATGGTTTGAACTAAGTCGCGGTCGGTCATTTCTACTTTAGGTTCTAACCCGCCGCTATGTGGTCTTAAACGAGGAAAAGAAATAGAGTATTTGGTTTTCCAATAGGTTTTTTGAAGGTATTTTAAATGTAAGGCCGTAAAAAAACTGTCGGCACGCCAGTCTTCTAATCCAAATAAGGCGCCTAGGCCGATTTTATGAATGCCTGCTCGTCCTAAACGGTCTGGTGTTTCTAATCGGAAATCGAAATTTGATTTTTTCCCTTTCGGGTGATGCTTTTTATATTCGGCTCTGTGGTACGTTTCCTGATACACTAAAACTGCATATAAATTAGCTTCAATTAGTTCTTCATATTCATTTTGATGTAAAGGCTGAACTTCAATAGTGATGTTTGAAAATTGATCTTTAATCAATTCGATGGCGTGTTTTATATACGGAACACCAACCGTTTTATTAGCTTCACCAGTTACCAGTAGAATGTGGTCGTAACCTTTAGATTTTAAGAAGGCGACTTCCTTTAAAATTTCAGCATCGGTTAAGGTTCTGCGCGGAATTTTATTGGTCATGCTAAAACCACAGTAGGTACAAATGTTTTGACATTCGTTAGACAAATACATAGGAACATACATTTGAATGGTATTTCCAAAACGCTTTTTGGTTAGCAACCGACTTTGTTGCGCCATTTGTTCTAAATACGGTTGGGCTGCAGGTGAAATCAGAGCTTTAAAATCTTCTAAATCACGTTTGGTTTTAGCCAGTACAAATTCAACATCCTGTGCTGTTTTAGCATTAATGCTGGCTAAAGTATCATCCCAGTTATAAGTATCAAATAGGTTTTGAAATGTCGTTGTCATGATATTTTCTTAATTTAAAAAACTAGTTAGGGGGCTGCTCGCTTCGGCGTGGTGTTTTACCGAGGCCAGTTTGGCATTGTAGGCCATACGACCTGCTTCAACAGCCATTTTAAAGGCTTTTGCCATGTCTGCCGGATGTTGTGAAACCGCAATGGCAGTATTCACTAAAACTGCATCGGCACCTAATTCCATGGCAAAAGCGGCATGCGACGGACTTCCAATACCGGCATCAACAATAACAGGAACGTTACTTTGTTCGATAATAATTTCTAAGAAATCAAGCGTTTTTAAGCCTTTATTGGTGCCTATTGGGGCTCCTAAAGGCATCACACATTGGGCGCCCACGTCTTCCAATCGCTTACATAAAACCGGATCGGCATGAATATATGGCATGACTACAAAGCCTAATTTTACCAGTTCCTCCGCAGCTTTTAAAGTTTCAATAGGATCGGGTAATAAATATTTGGGATCCGGATGAATTTCTAATTTAATCCAGTTGGTTTCTAAAGCCTCGCGCGCCAGTTGTGCGGCAAAAACGGCTTCCTTGGCATCGCGAACACCCGAAGTATTTGGCAATAAATTAATGTGCGGAAGCATGATACTTTTCAGCATTTGATCTTGTTCATTATGTACATCAACACGTTTTAAAGCAACCGTAATGAGTTCACTTTCGCTCGCAATTAAGGCATCGGTCATAAGTTGATTGGAACTGAATTTTCCGGTTCCGGTAAATAATCTGGACTGAAAGGTTTTATCGGCTATAGTAAGTAAATCGTTCATAATTATAAGGTGTGTCGTTGTTCAAAAGTTGCTGAAGCGTTAAGTAATTTGTTGATTGTTGAAATACTATTGAAATTTTCTGTGATGGCTCCAGACATGGCAATACCATGAATACCGGTTTGTAAAAGAGCTGGAATATCTTGCTCAACAATACCTCCAATGGCGATGATCGGGGTTTCAGATTGTAGGTCTTCAAGTATCGAATGAAACCCTTCAAGACCTAAAACAGGACTTAAATTTTCTTTGGTGTTTGTAAACCTGAAAGGCCCCAAACCGATATAATTGACGTTTTGTGATAGCAGGTTTTGGCAATCTTCAATGGTATTTGCGGTGCCTCCAATGATAAACCATTTACCTAAATACTCGCGAGCTTCTAACGGACAAGCATCTGTTTTTCCTAAATGAACACCATCAGCATGTATTGCTTTTGCTATTTTATAATGGTCATTTATGATTAATCGCGTTTGAAAATGAGCTGTAATCTCGCGGGCTTTTTCAGCGGTTTTTAATATTGTTTTTTCGTCTGTATTTTTTAGTCGGAGTTGCACCAGTTCGGCCCCATAAGTACAGGCTTTTTGGATATTATGCAGATGTTCTTCTGGCGTTTGTCCTTGAGATATATAATGTAATTTAGCGATGTTCATGATGTTATTTTTGTATTTGATAGGTATGAGTACCAAGTAAACTCGGGTTAGAATTTAAGAACCGTTCGGTGTAATATTTAGCCAGTTTTGAAGCATCTTCCAAAGGAAAATCTAAAGCTAAATGGGAAGCTAAAGCAGATGATAATACACAACCACTGCCATGTTTATTGGAAATAGTTTTAGCATTTGGAGGAATATTAACCAAAACAATGCGGTTATAGTACAGTTCGTCAAAGCCTTTTTTATCTTCACGATGACCACCCTTTAAATAGATATTTGTTAAAGAAGAAATATGTTCTATGGTTTCCTGAACGTCCAGTTCTGGGTATAAACTTTTTATTTCATCGTAATTTGGGGTGATGATATTACAGTATGTCCAGATCGAATTTAAAGTGGTTTGATGCTCTTTGGAATGAAAATAGAAACCCGAACTCGCTTTAAAAATAGGATCTAAAACAATTATTATTTCAGGATTTAACTGTTTCAATTGCTTTAGAATATTGAGCAAAACCTCCCACGATTCCACAATGCCAATTTTAACGACTGAAATTTGAAAGCGTTCAAAAATGGATTCTATTTGAGCCGAAATAATCTCCGGACTTGTCCAGATACATTGCTTAAAATCCACATCATTTTGAACGGTTATTGCCGTACAAACTGATAGACCATAAAGACCATGCGCTTCAAAAGTTTTAATATCTTGCGTGAGTCCTGCCCCACTACTTGGGTCAAATCCGGCGATAGACAATATGTATTTATTAGTATTCAAATAATTAATTTTTGTAATGCTTTTGGATGATTTTAAAATCTTCAACAGGTGATGGACTTTGCCAAATGCCTCCTAAAACACCAATGCCCTTATAACCCAGTTTATCAAATTCCAATAGGTTTTTGGTGGTTACGCCACCCATACCAATAATGGTTTTATCGATGTGATTCACATCAAAACCTTGCCCTTTGTAGCCTACTTTTGAAATGGATGAAAACACCGGACTTAATAAATGATAATCATATTTAAATTTACAATCAGCGAGTTCTTCAGGTGAATGAAAAGAACTGCTAATAGTTATATTATTTGCTCTTCTTAAGTTCTCAAAAGTTTCTATTGACGTTACTCTTCTTTTGGCTTCCCGAAAATGGAGACCTTTTAAATTATAGTTTTCTAAAAGCTCATGAAATTCATGTACTACAATTCTATCATGATATTTAATATCGATTTGATTCAGATAATCACAATAAAATTGAAAGTCATGATGTGGTTTACGTAAATGAAAGTATTGCAGTCCTTCACGAAATAATTCATGAAGGATTACAATTTCATTATCAAGTTTATGTTCAGGAGCAATTATAACAACCATATTTTACAGTTTATAAGTAAACTTCTGAACCTTTTTCTTTAAATTCTTGTGATTTCTCTTCCATACCTTTTTTGATGACTTCATTTTCTACAATGTCATTTTCTTTTGCAAAATCACGGACTTCCTGAGAAATCTTCATGGAGCAGAATTTTGGTCCGCACATCGAGCAGAAGTGTGCAATTTTAGCACCAGCTGCTGGTAGGGTTTCATCGTGGTATTCACGTGCACGCTCCGGGTCTAAACCAAGGTTAAACTGGTCTTCCCAACGAAACTCAAATCGCGCCATACTCAACGCATTGTCGCGGTGTTGTGCTCCAGGATGACCTTTAGCTAAATCGGCAGCGTGGGCAGCCAGTTTATAAGTAACCACACCTACTCTAACATCCTCTTTATTTGGTAATCCTAAATGCTCTTTTGGTGTTACATAACATAGCATCGCACAGCCATACCAACCTATCATGGCAGCTCCAATACCCGAAGTAATGTGGTCGTAACCTGGTGCAATATCTGTAGTTAATGGCCCTAGGGTATAGAAAGGTGCTTCATCACAAACTTCGATTTGCTTTTCCATGTTTTCTTTAATCATATGCATAGGTACGTGACCAGGACCTTCAATAAAACATTGTACTTCATGTTTACGCGCTATTTGAGTTAATTCACCCAAGGTTTCTAATTCAGCAAATTGCGCTTCATCATTAGCGTCGGCAACAGAACCCGGCCGTAAACCATCTCCTAAAGAAAACGCAACGTCGTATTGTTTTAAGATTTCACAAATGTCTTCGAAATGGGTATATAAGAAACTTTCTTTATGATGTGCTAAACACCATTTAGCCATAATGGAACCACCTCTAGAAACGATTCCTGTAACGCGTTTCGCTGTCATAGGTACGTAACGTAATAACACACCAGCATGAATGGTAAAGTAGTCAACCCCCTGCTCTGCTTGTTCTATTAAAGTATCACGGAAAATTTCCCAGGTTAAGTCTTCGGCAACTCCATTTACTTTTTCTAAAGCTTGATAAATTGGTACGGTTCCAACAGGAACTGGAGAGTTACGGATAATCCATTCGCGGGTCTCGTGAATGTTTTGCCCGGTAGATAAATCCATAATATTATCGGCACCCCAACGGCAAGCCCAAACGGCTTTTTCAACTTCTTCTTCAATAGACGATGTCGTGGCTGAATTACCAATATTCGCATTGATTTTCACCAAAAAGTTACGACCTAAAATCATAGGTTCGGCTTCCGGGTGATTGATGTTTGATGGAATTACCGCACACCCACGAGCCACTTCTTCTCGAACAAATTCAGGCGTAATTTTATTAGGAATAGCAGCTCCAAAATCCTGACCAGGATGTTGCTTTCTAATCTCGGTCATTTCATCAATACGCTGATTTTCACGAATGGCGATATATTCCATTTCTGGAGTAATAATGCCCTGTTTAGCGTAATGCAATTGAGTTACATTTTTTCCTTTTTTAGCACGTAATGGCTTTTTTAAATGTGAAAAACGCATGTGATCTAAACTGGAATCGTTTAAACGCTGGTTACAATATTCCGATGAAAACTGGTCTAATTGTTCCACATCACCGCGATCTAAAATCCATTGTTCACGAATACGTTCAATACCGTTATGCACATTAATGTCTTTTTCAGGATCGGTATAAGGTCCGGAGGTATCGTAAACCGTCACCGGTTCGTTGGGTGTTAATTTTCCTGTGAAAGTGTCTTTAGTGTCACTCAAAGAAATTTCACGCATCGCCACTTTTATTTGTGGATGAATGGTTCCGGATACGTAAATCTTTTTAGAGTTAGGAAACGGGTGTCTTGTAATTTGCCCTTCTTTAGGAGCCGTGTCTTTATGTTTCATAGTTTGTGGTTTTTCAAAGTTTAATTATCCGCCTTGGGTTGCCTGAATGATGAGTATATTATCGCCATCCTGAAGTAATTGATCATCCCAGTTAGACTTGGAAATAATGTGTTGATTGATGGCTACGGCAATACCAATTTGTGGATAGTTTTCCTGATGCAGTAACTGTGAAATATTGACATTTTCATCAATATTCAGTGGTTGTTCGTTAAGGTGAATGGTTATCATTTACAATACATTTTATATTGTAAACCATAGAGGAAAAAAAGACTTTGAAAAAAGACACTTCGCGACTTGAAGCGTATTAATGAAAAGGTGCGTTAGCCCGTATTGCAACAGTCTATTCAACTTTTCCCTTCGACGGTACTAACCGTATCAGGTTCAAAGGGTATGTCTCAGTTCTAAAAATTAGAACACCCCTAAAGTTTACACTACGAAGGTATTAAAAAATAAAGTGCTAGCACAAGGGATTTTCAAAAATTTAATATCAAGGCTTTAAGGGATATAAAAAAGTAATTGTTTATTTTTTGATTTTATATCAATAAAAAAGGCCTCTTTAGTTAAAAAGAAGCCTTTTGAATTTGATTTTGGAAAAGGAATACCCTTTACATTTTATTGTTTTCTCTGTTAATATCGGCCATCATGTTTTTAGGATCGATTTGTACAGACTTAACTGCTTTATTTGCTTTTAGCGTATATACAGGATACGCCCATGCCCAGTCTGGGGCAATGGTAGCAGAAGTTGGTTTTTCACCACGCATCATTTGTAACGAGATGTAAAAATCTTCAGTGGTTCCATCGGTATAAGTAACTGTTAAATCGATAGGCATTGGCATTAAACCAATACGTTCAAGAATAACATTATTACCGTTAATAACTTTTACACCATAATCGATGGTATTGATAGTACGTGTCCAGTCGTTTAAATACCAGTCTAACTCCAATCCAGAAACTTTCTCAGCAACTCTAATAAAATCAGTACGCGTTGGGTGTTTAAAAGACCAGTCTTTAAAATACTGCTTTATGGTTTCTTTCTGATTATCTTCACCAATCACATAAGCCAATTGATTTAAGAATACATAGCCTTTATAGTAGGCTGCAATAGATGACGAACGGTTGTAATTGAAACGATCGGCGTGTGTGGTTTGTGGTTGCTCCGTTCCAGATTTGGCATATGAGAAATACACATCGTAAACACGTTGTGTTGGTTCTTCAAATGAGGTGTTGAAGATGCTGCTTCCGGCCAGTTCACCAAAATACTCTGTGAAACCTTCATCCATCCAATAGTTGGTTAACTCATTAGTTGCAAGTAAAAACTGGAACCAGGTATGTGCCATTTCATGAGCAGTTACTCCAAATAAGCCTTCAAAAGTACCTTCGCCAAGAATTAAAGTACACATTGCGTACTCCATACCGCCATCGCCACCTTGAATAACGGAGTATTGTTTATAAGGATATTGCCCGATGTTTGCACTGTAAAACTGCATTAACTGAACAGCTCTCTTCTGAAGATTTTTCCAGTTGTCCAGTTTATCTTTAGCCATGGTTTTCTTGTATAAGAAATGTATCAGAGGACCATTAGGGACCTGCATGGTATCGTGGTTATATTCCGGGTCGGCAGCCCATGTAAAATCATGTACATTAGGCGCTACGAAATGCCAGGTTAATTTATCTCCAGCAGGACGATTTACCGTTGATGTTTCATACCCATAGCCTATTTCGTTTGGGTTTTGAAGGTACCCTGTTCCTCCAACTACATAGTTTTTATCAATATGAAGGGTCACATCGAAATTACCCCAAACACCGTGGAATTCACGACCAATATAAGGGTCGGTGTGCCAGCCCTCGTAATCGTATTCAGCTAATTTAGGGTACCACTGAGACATAGAAAGTGCTACACCTTCTTTATTATTACGTCCTGTACGACGAATTTGCACAGGTACCTGAGCATCATAAACCATATCGAAAGTGACACTTTCCCCAGGTTGAATAGGTTTAGCTAAGTTCACTTCTAAAACAGTACCAACGGTATCGTAGGTTAAGGTGGTGCCATTTTGTTTTAAGGAGTTGACTTTAATGTATCCTATTTCATCAGGACCAAGTTTACTAATGCGGTCTTTTACTCGGCCATCAGGGTCGGCAATGGTACGCGAACGCACGTCCATTTCGCTTCCAGGCTGAAAAGCGTTGAAGTATAAATGGTAAAATACTTTGTTTAAAACATCTGGTGAGTTGTTAGTGTAAACTAGGGTTTGTTTTCCTTTGTATTGATAGTTGTTTACATCCATATCAATATCCATGGTGTAATCTACATGCTGTTGCCAGTAGGTTGATGTTGCCGGAGCATTTGGAATTACCGGAACGGTTGGTGTAATGGTAGCATATTCTTTAGAACCACCACAAGATACCAATAATGACAAGCTTAAAATAGATATAAATAATTGTTTCATCGAGGAGATTTTTTATTGTGTTGTTAAACGTACTGTGCTTTTATAAAAATACCAAAGGGTATAATTAAAAAAAGAGGCATGCGCCTCTTTTTTTATATGGAATGTCATCTTTTATTTAGCGGAAGAAGCTTTAGCAGCCATAATTAATGCATTGTAAGCATTAACTATTCTTCCAGAAGTTGTTAACTCACTAAATGGTCTAACATCGCTAGTATTACCGGCAACCACCACTTTAAGGTTTAACGGTAAACCAGAATCTAAGATGATTTGTTTTACTTGTCCTGCATTTAAATCAGGGAAGTAAGAACGAATTAAAGCGGCAACACCAGCTACAGCAGGAGCTGCCATAGATGTACCTCCTTTAGTATCGTATTCGTTTTCTGGAGTTGTAGAGTAAATTTTTGCACCTGGTGCAAATACATCTACATTCTTTTTACCGTAGTTTGAGAAACCAGCTAATAAACCTGATCCGTATTTAGGCTCTAAAGCACCTACTCTGATATAGTTATTTGCAATTTCAACGTAGTTTACGTTATCATCAGGGAAGTTAGGCTTCACATCAACATCTTTACTTTCGTTTCCAGCAGCGTGAACAAAAATCACATCGTTGTCAGCAGCATATTTAATAGCCTCACGTACCCAGTCGCTGTGTGGAGAATAGCTTTTTCCGAAACTTCCGTTAATGACTTTTGCACCGTTATCTACAGCGTAACGAATAGCTAAAGCGATATCTTTATCGTATTCATCACCGTTTGGTACGGCTCTTAAAGACATGATTTGAACGTTGTTCGCAACACCGTCTACACCTAAACCATTACCACGTTCTGCAGCAATAATACCGGCTACGTGTGTACCGTGACTTTCTGATTTTTTTACTGGTTTAACGTTTCCATTACCGTAGTATTTAGTCGACATATCATCTGGGTTATCACCAGTTACACGACCGTTAAAGTTCAGGTTTAAGTTATAGTTCAAACGCTCAGCAAAGTGTTCTAAACCACTTTTGATTTCTTCTTTAGCATCTTGAAGCGACTCTAAACCGTTGCTGAACATAAACTTAGCCATTTGCACAGCTTTGTTTAAATCTTCGTCTGTAGTAGCTCCAATAGCATTAATGTCTTCTTTAGTATAATCTGCTTTACCGAAGTGTTTAACAAAGGTTTCATCGGCAGACTTTAATTGCGCATAGATTTGTTCGTAACGCATTTTTCTATCATTCCATTTTTGGAATTCGTCATCGTATTCCGCTTTAGCAGCAGCATATTGAGGATTGCTTGTATCTCCACTAGCCACAATACGAGTAAGCTCTAATTGCTCGTCGTAACCATCGCCTAAGAAATTCCACCCATGAACATCATCAACGTAACCGTTTTTATCGTCGTCAATGCCGTTTCCTGGAATTTCATCTTCGTTTGTCCAAAGCACATCATTCAAATCTTCATGATCGATATCTATACCAGAATCGATTACAGCTACGATAACGCTAGCTCCTTTTTTGTTTTTAAGTAACTCTTCGTATGCCTTTTCAACACTCATTCCAGGAATGGTATCTTTTACTAAATCTAAATGTCCCCAAGTGTGTTTTTCTCTCTCGGTTAATTCAGAAACTTTTAATGGCGAAGAATCGATATTTTCAACAGGTGTTGATATGAAACTAGAGCCACCGCAACCAGATAATAGGGCAGTTGCAGCCACTGTTAATGATAATCTTTGAATTGTTTTCATTTTGATTGTAATTATTTTAATCTAATTTTTATTTGAACATGTCCTCGGCAGTAAAAACGTCTTTTAATCGAACGCCTTTTTCGGTATGCTGAACCGTGATAATTTGGTTATGTGCATCGTGTTCTAAAAACAAATAGAAGTTTTGATCTGCTGCGAGGTTTAAGAATTTTTCTTTTTCATCAAGCGTTAATAATGGGCGGGTATCATAGCCCATAACGTATGGTAGGGGTAAATGCCCTGCTGTTGGCAATAAATCGGCCATAAAAGCGATGGTTTTACCTTGATATTGAATAAGTGGAATCATTTGTTTTTCGGTGTGGCCATCGGCAAAAAAGATATCGAAACCTAATTCCGATTGTTTTAAAAGATCTCCTTGAGGAAGCTCTGTAAACTTTAATTGTCCGCTGGCTTCCATTGGTAAGATATTTTCTTTCAAAAACGAAGCTTGTTCTCTGCGATTAGGTTGTGTAGCCCATTGCCAGTGGTTTTCGTTACTCCAATAATGCGCATTTTTAAAGGCCGGTTCGTATCCGGTTCGCTCATTATTCCATTGAATCGCACCACCACTATGGTCGAAATGCAAATGTGTTAAAAAAACATCGGTAATATCATCGCGATGAAAACCGTATTGTTTTAACGATTTATCAATGCTATCATCACCCCATAAATGGTAATACCCGAAAAATTTATCTGATTGTTTGTCGCCCATTCCCGTATCGATTAAAATCAATCGATTGCCGTCTTCAATAAGTAAACAGCGTGCTGCAATATCAATCATATTGTTAGCATCAGCCGGATTGGTTTTATGCCAAATAGACTTTGGAACAACGCCAAACATAGCACCACCATCCAGCTTAAAATGACCAGCGTTTATAGGGTATAACTTCATAAGTGGTGCAAATTACTAAAATTAGACTAATTGCCTTAAAACGTTAAGAATATATTAAGAAGAAAAAAACAATAGGTTATATTTACTGAAGCTGTTTTTTAGCATATTAACTTAAAACAGCCTCTTTTTTTGTGTATTATTCAATATAAACAACAATTTCGTTTGCTTCTAAGGTATCATTATACCCAAAGGGACGTTTGTTTCCGATAATGTCTGAGATAACAAGCGGTAAAACATGTTTGTTTTTTTGTAACTGAGCTTTTACCCATAATCGGGTTGTGGTTTCTTTCGTTATTTTAGATTCTTCTTCTTTGTAATCTGAAGATTGAATTTTTTCTATCCATGGTTTTATATCGGTTCGGCTCGCAAACAAGGTAGATGCGGCACCTAAAAGGTTAACGCCTGCGCCTTCTTTATTTTCATTAGGACTGATAACAACATATTTCTCGGGTACATAAAAATTGTCATTAGCCAATTGTGAGGCTAATAAATTGATTTCGGTATTTTCAGTCACAGCAATAAATGTTCGGAAATCTTTAGCAGAGGCTTCTTCTAAAGTGGTTTCTTCTAAAACATTACCATGGATACATTGGAATCCTTTGCGTTCAGCTTGTTCAGAGATTACTTTATTAGCGTCAATAAAGATGATTTTATTACTTGTTTTTAAGTGCTCGCCCAATAATAAGCCTAACGGATTAGCTCCTAAAATAATGTAGCCTTTTTTTGAATATTGTTTCACCAGTTCGCCACGTTTTTTTAACCAGTTTGTAGACCAAGTTAATAGTAACGGTACAGAGAGGGTGGTTAAAATGGCCATAAATACAAGTATGGAGAATATTTCCTGTGTAATAACACCTTTTTGCAAGCCTATTCCAGCTATGACGATTTCTACGGCGCCTCGGCCATTCATTCCTGTTCCAACAGCTAGTCCTTCGCGCCAGCCATATCCGCTGGGTAAATAGAATAAGATGGTACCAAATATTTTACCAATAAATGCCGCTCCAAGTATGAGCAGTAAAAGATTTAAATCGGTTTGAAAAACCTCAAGAGAAACATGAAATCCAGCAGTAACAAAAAAGATGGGGGCCATAAATCCAATCGATACATCGTGAAAAACATGAGAAATACCTTTGCTTATTTTTTTATTGAATAAATCATCTTTAACAAATAATCCGGCCATAAAGGCCCCTAAAATGCCATGAAGACCAACAAGTTCAGCTAATTCCGATAGTCCGAAAACAATTATTAGTAAGAGTGTAAAGTAAAAGGTACGGTTTTCAATCTTTTTAATTTCAAACCATTTGATAAGTTTTGGCAGGATGTAAATGCCAAATACCGTTGCAAATAAAAAGAACAAGATTATTTTACCGCTAATCAACATGATTTCAGACATATTTACTGAGCCTGCATCTATAAAACTTGATAATCCGGCAAATATGATGAGCGCTAAAGTATCAGAAAATAGTGCGCCTGCCATTAGTACATAGGCAATACGCGTATCGAGTAAGTTTAAATCTACCAGGATTCGACTCTTGGTCGCCAATGAAGTAACACCCACAGCAATACCAACAAAAAGCCCTGCAATACTGGTGCCTCCAGATAGGGTTACGACATAATAGCCTAGAGCAAAGGGAACAACAAAACCTCCTACGGCGGCTAAAAGCCCTGCCCATGAAGCTTTTCCTAAATCTTTAAAATTAATTTCCATACCTATGTAGGCCATAAGTAGAATAACTCCGGCTTCAGATAAAATATCCAGAGTAATTGATGTATGTACAAGGCCTAACAGAGGTGGACCCAAAAGGATTCCGATTAATAATTCACCTAAAATAGCAGGATATCCCACGCGCTTAATTAAGGCCCCGGCACCCCATGCAGAAATTAGAACAAAGAATAGATTTAAGATATCAAATCCTTCCATAAAAGCCTGTTTAGTTTAAACGATTTACTATAAATATCTGAAATTTTTACAAATATCCCTAGGCTCATTGCTATTTAGTAGTCAATTTTTAATATTTTGCTGATAAATTGAGTAAAAGAAATTATACATGATAGAACTTTCAGGTATTGTAATTTTAGGAATATTGTCACAATGGGTCGCATGGCGGATGAAACTTCCTGCTATTTTACCATTAATTCTCATTGGTCTTTTTGTCGGACCTATTTCAACCTTGTTCTCGGCCGATGGTAGTAAATGGATTGAACCGGTTTGGAATGGTGAAAAAGGCTTGTTTCCTGGCGATAGCCTCTATAGTTTCGTGTCCTTGGCTATTGGTATCATATTATTTGAAGGTGGATTAACATTGAAGCGTAATGAAATTTCAAAAGTTGGTCCGGTTATACTTAAACTTATCAGTATTGGTGGATTTATCACCTTTATGGGTGCTGGTTTGGCTGCGCATTTTATTTTCGACTTAAGTTGGAAGGTTTCCTTTCTGTTTTCCGCATTAATTATTGTTACCGGGCCAACCGTAATTGCTCCCATTTTGAGAAATATCCCGCTTAAAAAGGAAATCTCCACGGTTTTAAAATGGGAAGGAATTTTAATTGATCCCATTGGTGCTTTGGCGGCAGTTTTAATGTTTGAATTTATAAGTATTGAGGAAA
This sequence comes from Aestuariibaculum suncheonense, assembly GCF_014596935.1. Lineage (GTDB taxonomy): Bacteria > Bacteroidota > Bacteroidia > Flavobacteriales > Flavobacteriaceae > Aestuariibaculum > Aestuariibaculum suncheonense. The sequence goes on from NZ_JACVXC010000007.1 coordinate 67,580, forward strand.
CTAATGGGTATACACTTCAAGCGATAATAGAGTTTGGTAAGATTGTGGTGGTAGGAATCTCCTTCGGTACCACTGCTGCATTAGTGCTTTATTTTTCTATTAAAAAGAAATTGATACCACATTATTTATTGAATGTAACAGCATTATCTGTGGTGCTATTGGTATTTGTCGAATCCGATATTTTTGCTCACGAATCTGGCCTTTTAGCGGTTGTCGTGATGGGGATGGTTTTAGGGAACAGTAATTTACCTAATTTAAAGGAACTGCTTTATTTTAAAGAATCCTTGAGTGTTTTGCTAATCTCCATCTTATTCATTCTACTATCAGCAAATATTAATTTAGAAGATTTACTCATCGTTTACAACTGGAAAACGGTGTTGCTTATGGCCATCATTATCTTTGTATTAAGGCCACTGGGTGTTTTCCTAAGTTGTACAAATTCGGGGCTTAAATTCAACGAAAAGGCCTTTATAAGCTGGGTGGGACCGAGAGGTATTGTAGCAGCGGGGATTGCTTCTCTATTTGGAACAAAACTAACCTTAAAAGGTGAGCCTTACGCTGAGTATATTACGCCTTTAGTATTTACAACAGTATTGGTTACGGTATTATTAAATGCAGCATCAGCACGTTATGTGGCGAAATGGATAGGTGTATACTTAAAAGCCAGCAATGGTATTTTAATTATCGGGGCTTCAGAAGCCTCCAGAATTATAGCGAAATATCTAAAAAACAACGAACGTCATGTGGTGTTAATAGATAATAATCTTGACAATATTAATAAGGCAAAAAGTATTGATTTAGATGCGATGCAGGCGAATATATATTCTGAAGATTTAACCAATGATGTGGAGTTAAGCGATATAGGTTATTTACTGGCCTTTACCGGAAGTGACGAGATTAACAAATATAGTATTAATAAATTTAGAGACCATTTGGGTGAGCGCGGCTCTTACCGATTGATTTCGTCTCAGGAAATTAAAAACCATGAAGATATTTCTTTAGATACCATTTTCTCTACAAAAGACGACTTTATCAACTTTAGTGAGGTGGCCAGAGATTATCCTGTAATTCATGAAATTGACATCAACACAAAAGAAGAATATCTTAAAAAAATCGATAAACTGAATAGAGAACAAAAGGCTATTCCGTTATTTGTGAAGGATAGAAATGGTGAATTACACATCATTTGTACACTCACAAAAGAGTTTAAAATTGAAAAAGAGTTTAAACTGGTGTATTTGGGAAAACCTTACGCTTCTATTGATGTATAAATTGAATCTTAAGGAATTAAAAAAAAGCGCTTGTTTTTAACGAGCGCTTTTTTTGTCCAACTTGTTTTTGTGTGGAGTTTATAAAATATGTAAGTCGGTAAAGTCCTTGTTAATGACAAACGAATGGTCGCCGTTAAGCTGAATATCTTTAAATGAATATTCCACTTTGTCAATAATCACTTTGGAAATTTTAAACGGTAAACCGTGTAATTGTAACCTAAAGTTATCGTAAGGTGTTGTGTACTTTCCAGATTTATGTTGTTGTATAATAAGCTCGTTTGTTTTTCCGGTTAAACTAAAGTTTCTTAAGCTGTATCGGCCTTTGATATAATCGTAACCATCATGAGCATCTTCATAAACCTGAGAGGTTTCTTTACCAATTTTAAAATAAACATCCAGTTTTAATTCCTCAATTTCTTTTTCACCTACGAATTGCTGCACGGGATATTTAGGAATTAAGGCACCCGATTTAATAAAGATTGGCATACTGTCTAAATCGGCGTCAACCCAAAGTTCCTGACCTCCTTCTACAATTTCGTCAGTCCAGAAATTATACCATTCTCCGGCTGGAAAATACATGCGTCGGCCTTTGGCATTAGGTTCTAAAATAGGACAAGCTAGTATTTTCTCTCCACAAATGAATTCATCACTTCTGTAATGCGTATGCGTGTCCTGCTGATCAAATAGTACCAATGATTTCAAGATAGGAATACCTTCTTCTGCATAACGCCAGAATGTCGTGTATAAATAAGGCAACAACTGATATCTTAACTCGATGAACTTACGAACCACATTGGTAACGTTTTTACCAAAGGCCCAAGGTTCCTGATCACCGTGATCTCCAGAAGAATGGGTTCTGCAAAACGGATGAAATATCCCTAACTGAATCCAGCGGGCATACAATTCACCGTTAGGCTGTTCGGCAAATCCACCAATATCCGATCCTATGAATGAGAATCCAGACATACACATACGTTGTGCCTGAATGTTAGCAATCGATAAATGTTCCCAGGATGCCACGTTGTCACCGGTCCAGCTCGACGTATAACGTTGGGTTCCGGAATAAGCCGCACGGGTTATAACAAACGGACGCTTGGGGTAAGCAAACTTTTTCAAGCCTTGATAAGTGGCTCTCGCCATTTGCATACCATAGATGTTATGGGCTTTTCTATGTGAACAAGGGTTGCCTTCGTAATCGTGTCTTACATCGTCAGGAAATGATTTTCCCGGCACATCCATAACAGCAGGCTCATTCATATCGTTCCAAACGCCTTTAACGCCGATGTCTTCAATTAATTCCTTGAAAAGGTTCGACCACCACTCACGAACTTCAGGGTTCGTAAAATCGGGGAAATAACACTCGCCTGGCCATACTTTTCCTTTCATGTAGGGGCCGTCGGCACGTTTACAAAAGTAATCGTTTTCCAGTCCTTCTTTAAACACGGAGTATTCCTTATCAATTTTAATGCCCGGATCGATAATCACAATGGTTTTAAAGCCGTCATCAGCCAGTTCTTTAACCATGCGTTTCGGGTCTGGGAAATACTCTTTACTCCAGGTAAAACATCTAAAACCTTCCATATAATCGATGTCTAAATAAATGGCATCGCAAGGAATTTTTAGTTCTCTGAATTTACTGGTGATTTCTTTTACTTTCGCTTCCGGATAGTAACTCCATTTACACTGGTGATACCCTAAGGCCCAAAGCGGTGGTAATTGGTGCGGTTTTCCTGTTAAATCGGTATAGTTCGCAACGACTTCAGACATTTCCGGACCGTAAATAAAATAATAATTCATTTCACCACCCTGAGCCCAGAAACTGGATACATTACGACGTTCCTGACAAAAATCGAAATACGATCTGAAGGTATTATCGAAGAAAATACCATAAGATTTTTTATGATGAAGCGCCGTGTAAAACGGTATGGTTTTATAAATCGGGTCGGTATATTTTCCGTAGGCATACGAGTCGGTTACCCAGTTTTCAAAGCGCTTGCCTTTTAAGTTAACATCGGCGGGTTTGTCACCTAAACCGTAATAACTTTCGCCTTCCTGAGCGACTTTAGACATTTTTACAATATCGCCGCCAAATTCGTAGCTTTCTTCCCAATGGAAACCCAGTTCGTCCTCACAAAGCAACTCATTGGTTAGTGCCTCATAAATAGCGACCCTTAAATCACTTTTATTAATATGACATTTCAGTTTTGAGGTGATGATAATGTATTTGTCCTCTTCTTCTCTGACTTCTAAATGATTATAGCCTCGACTGGCATATTTGGTGATGGCATACGAAAAGTCATTGTCAAAAATACCGTTGGTAGTGTAGCGAAAGCGCAACACACTATCACGTTGAACGGTTATTTGTAAAATGACACCGTTTTCAGAGGTAAAATTTAAGGTGTCAAGGTTTTTTTCGTAGGAGATTATATGGGATGGAAACAGGTTTCCTTTATACTCTAATTCTGTATTTAAAATCATAAATTATAACTTTAGTATGTGTATCATTAAAAATACTAAAACAATTAATTTTTAAAAGGCTATTATTTGCAAAAATACAAGAGGCAAATTGTGTAAAGCGCAACATATCAGTGATATAATTGCGCATTGTGTAAGTTTGCTATTTTGGCTAATTAAATTTGAAAACTGAAATAGCCAAAGGTGCTAAGGTAATTTCGGCTGAATAGTCTTTACCATTCCAGGATTTGTCTTTTATGGTAATTGCTTTAGAATTTAAAACACCACTACCACCAAAATCATCATCATCACTGTTAAAGACTTCTTTAATTTTTCCCGCAACGGGTAAACCAATCCGATATTTTTTGTGAATGGCAGGCGTTAAATTACACACCACAATCACATCGTCTTCTGGATTGTCACCTTTTCTAATATATGAAATCACCGAATTTTCGTGATCTCCGTAATTAATCCATTCGAAACCATCGTGTGAAAAGCCTTTTTCAAACAAGGCCGGTGTGTTTTTATATAATGAATTTAAAGCTTTATAATAATTTTGGAATTTTCTATGTGGATCGAATTCCAGAAGATTCCAGTTTAAACTGCCTTGAAAATCCCATTCGTTATACTGACCAATTTCACCACCCATAAATAACAGTTTCGTACCTGGATGTGTGAACATATAACCAAACAGCACTCGCAGATTAGCAAAGCGTTGCCATTCGTCGCCCGGCATGCGTCCTAAAATGGAGTTTTTACCATAAACCACTTCGTCGTGCGACAGTGGCAACATAAAATTCTCTGAGAAGGCATATGCTAAGCTAAACGTGATATCGTTTTGGTGGTATTTGCGATAAATAGGATCTTTTGAAAAGTATTCCAGAGTATCGTGCATCCAGCCCATCATCCACTTCATTCCAAAACCTAATCCGCCAAGAAACACTGGCTTGGAAACACCTGAAAATGCCGTTGATTCTTCGGCAATGGTTTGTACATCAGGGAACGAAGCGTAAACTTCTTTATTGAGTTCCTTCATAAACTCGATAGCTTCCAGATTTTCGCGTCCACCAAAGATATTAGGTTCCCATTCACCATCTTCACGCGAATAGTCTAGGAATAGCATTGAGGCTACGGCATCCACTCGCAAGCCGTCGGCATGGTATTGATCCAGCCAGAAAATAGCATTACTAATCAGGAAGGATTTCACTTCATTGCGACCGTAATTAAAGATTAAACTTTTCCAGTCCTGATGATAGCCTTTGCGCTTATCGGGATGTTCGTAAAGATGTGAGCCATCGAAAAATCCCAGACCATGGGCGTCTTCAGGAAAGTGAGAGGGCACCCAGTCTAAAATAATTCCAATGCCGTTTTGATGGAGTTTATCGACTAAATATTTAAATTCTTCAGGATAGCCGAAACGGGCTGTCGGCGCAAAGTATCCCGTAATTTGATAGCCCCAGGAGGGATCGTAAGGGAACTCCATTACAGGCATTAATTCCACATGTGTAAAGTTCATGTCCTTAACGTAGTTAACTAAGTCCTCTGCCAATTCAAAATACGATAACGAACGGTCTTCTTCAACCTTACGTTTCCAGGAGCCTAGATGAACTTCGTAAACTGAATACGGCGCGTTTAAAGCATTGTGCTTTTTACGGGTTTTCATCCATTCGGTATCCTTCCATTTGTAATTATCGTCCCAGACTATGGAAGCTGTTTTTGGCGGATGTTCGCAACGCCTAGCATACGGATCGGCTTTTTCGGTTTTTATTCCGTTGTTATGACTTTCTATTTTGTATTTGTACAGATTGCCTTTGCCTACATAAGGAATAAAACCTTCCCAAATGCCGCTACTGTCCCAACGTACGTTTAACTGGTGTTCGCCTTCGGTCCAGAAATTAAAATCTCCAATGACCGAAACTTGTTTGGCACTTGGCGCCCATACGGCAAAGTAGGTGCCATCGATACCGTCAACGGTTACTAAATGAGAGCCAAATTTTTCGTAAAGCCTATAGTGTTTACCTGCTTTAAATAAATTGATATCGAAGTCTGTGAACAGACTATAAACTTTTGTTTGAGCCATATATTATATTACAAATCCGTTAGGTATAGTGGCACCGCTTTTTACGACTACAATGCCATCTCTTATTGCGTACATGTCGTTTTCGGTATCTTTCAAGTGACTACCACCATTAATTTTAACATCGTCTCCAATGCGACAGTTTTTGTCGAGAATAGCATTTTTAATAAAGCATCGTTCTCCGATACCTAATAATATTTTGATGTCTTTTTCTTCTATTTCCTGAAGGGTTTCGTAATAATCGTTACCCATCATATAGGTTTTTATTACTGTAGATTCTTTGCCAATACGCGCACGAATACCAATAACCGATTCTTCAATTTTAGCTGCTGAAATAATACAACCTTCGGCTATAACGGCTTTGTCTAACGTCGTTCCTGCCACTTTTGTTGTTGGCAGCATTCGCGCATGTGTATAGATGCGTCTGTTTTCGTCGTATAGGTCGAATTTTGGAATGTTAGCGGTTAAGCTAATGTTGGCTTCAAAGAAGGATTCTATGGTTCCAATATCGGTCCAGTAGCCTTCGTATTGATAACTTAAGGTTTTATGTTTTGCGATAGACTGCGGAATGATTTCCTTACCAAAATCGATGGTCGATTGGTCTTTCATCAGGCTGATTAATAAATCACGATTGAAGATATAAATACCCATGGAAGCTAGATAATTCCGGCCTTCAGCTTTCATTTCATCACTAACTTCAGAAGTCCAGTCTGGTAATAAACTGGCGTCTGGTTTTTCGATGAATGAAGTAATGATACTTTCATCATCTGATTTTAAAATACCGAAACCGGTAGCGTCTTTAGCGTTTACTGGAATGGTGGCAATAGAGATTTCGGCACCACATTTTTCGTGAGCCTCAATCATTTTGTCATAATCCATTTGATACAGTTGATCCCCCGATAAAATTAAGGCGTATTCAAAATCATGTCTCAATACATGGTGCATACTTTGACGCACGGCATCGGCGGTTCCTTGAAACCAACCTTTGTTTTCCGGTGTTTGTTCTGCTGCCAATACATCGACAAACGCGCTACTGAAAAAACTAAAATGGTAGGTGTTTTTAATGTGTCGGTTTAACGACGCTGAATTGAATTGCGTTAACACAAACATACGTTTAATGTCTGCATTAATACAGTTAGAAATAGGAATATCGACCAACCTATATTTTCCGGCGATAGGAACTGCCGGTTTTGAGCGCTGTTGCGTTAATGGGTGTAATCTAGATCCTTGTCCACCACCAAGTATGATGGCTAAAACCTTGTTGTTAATCATTGCTGGCTAGTTTTTAATGTGTTATATAAATTAATGTATTCTTCAGCAGAAGCGTCCCAAGAATGGTCTATGGCCATGATTTTGGTTCTAATGCCTTTATAGGTTGGTTGGTCTTTATATAGGGTAATCGCTCGGTCTATAGCTTCGGTTATTTCTGAAACGGTTGTATTCGGATGACAAATACCAAAGCCGCCTGCTTCATTAATATCAGTTACGGTATCTTTTAAACCGCCAATGCTTCTTACAATAGGAATTGTGCCATATCGTAAGGCGTACATTTGATTTAAGCCACAAGGCTCCACACGCGAGGGCATCAGTAAAAAATCGGCCCCGGCATAGATAATATGAGAAAGTTTTTCGTCATAACCTATAAACGCATTATAGGTACCAACAAAGTTAGGTTTTAAGTCTTGTAATTGATTTTCGGTTATTTTACTTCCTGAACCCAGTAATAAAATAGAAAGATTGTCTTTTTCCAATGCCAGTTGAAACACTTCGGGAAATAAATCAGATCCTTTTTCATCAACCAGTCTGCCAATAAAGGCAAATAGAGGTTTGTCTAAATCGAGATTAAACGTGTCGCATAAATATGTTTTATTGGCTGTTGCGCCTTGATCAACCGTTTTGATGGAATAATTTTCAACAATATAGGTGTCGGTTTCCGGATTCCACACGTTACAGTCAATACCGTTTAAAATACCAATACATTTAGCGCTTTCGGCACTTAACAGGCTTTCCAAACCATTGGCAGCTTGTTTCAGCTCTTCCATATAACTTGGGGATACGGTTGTGACACGCCAGGCGCATTTTATGGCTGCTGCCAGCGGGTTGATTTGCCCGCCCCAGTCTAAAAGGCCAACATGCTCAAAATTAAATGGCGGAATTAAACCGACTTTATCATGTGAAAACCAGCCTTGATACTGGGCATTGTGAATGGTAAGTACATTCGGAATCTTACGGAAGGCTTCATATTTATAGCTTTCTTGAAGCATAAATGGAATCAGTCCGGTATGGTGATCGTGACAATGGATGATATCAGGATACATGCCCCAGGTGAGTAACCAGTCTAAAGCCGCAATTTGAAAGGCTAAAAACCGGTCGGTGTCATCAAAAGAATACACATAATCTTTAAATAGCAATTCCGGAACTTGAACAAAAAAGACATTAAAATCTAATGGCTTGTCCTTAAGGACTAAAATTTGAAAGTCGTAAACCGAATCGCCTAAATTTAGCTGTGCATCGTATACCGAAGAAAACGTATTTTCCTGAGTAAATTTGTTATCATAAAATGGCATGATAACCTGCGAAGTGGTGTTGGGACTGTTCTGGTATTTAGGTAAAGCTCCTACAACATCGGCAAGTCCGCCTACTTTGGCAACCGGATAACATTCTGCACTTATATGTAAAATAGTCATTAAATATTTTTGCTTTGTTTATAAACTTACAAAAATATTATCCACTTATTTTAACATAGGTTCATTTTTAAAGAAAAAATTACATTATCGAAATAATTCGAAAATATCAATAATAATTTCTTATAAAAATGCGCGCTGATTACAAAAATGTTAGTCGTTAAGCTTTAATACTGCCATAAATGCTTGTTGAGGAATCTCAACATTACCAACTTGTCTCATACGCTTCTTACCTTTCTTCTGTTTTTCAAGTAATTTACGTTTACGGGAAATATCTCCACCATAACATTTGGCCGTCACGTCTTTACGTAAGGCTTTGATGGTTTCTCGTGATACAATTTTGGCTCCGATAGCGGCCTGAATAGGAATATCGAATTGCTGGCGCGGGATAAGTTCTTTTAACTTTTCGCACATTTTTCTACCAATAGTTTGGGCATTATCGGCGTGAATTAAGGCAGAAAGTGCATCAACTGGCTGGGCGTTTAATAAAATGTCTAAACGTACCAGTTTCGATGGTTTCATGCCAATAGGGTGATAATCAAACGACGCATAGCCTTTAGAAACGGTTTTTAAACGATCGTAGAAATCGAATACAATTTCGGCAAGAGGCATTTCAAACGATAATTCCACACGCTCTGGTGTTAAATAAGTTTGATTGGTTACAATACCACGCTTTTCAATACACAACGACATCACGTTACCAATAAAGTCCGATTTGGTAATGATGGTGGCTTTAATATAAGGCTCTTCAACGCGATTTAAGGTTGAAGGGTCAGGTAAATCAGACGGATTGTTTACAATTATGGTCTGGTCAGGATGCTTGGTGGTGTACGCATGGTACGATACGTTAGGAACGGTAGTAATCACCGTCATATCGAATTCACGCTCTAAACGCTCCTGAATAATTTCCATGTGAAGCATACCCAAGAAACCACAACGGAAACCAAAACCTAATGCTGCCGAACTTTCTGGTTGGAACACCAACGATGCATCATTTAACTGTAGTTTTTCCATAGAGGCACGTAAATCTTCATAATCTTCGGTATCAACAGGGTAAATACCTGCGAAAACCATAGGTTTTACATCTTCGAAACCTTCAACAATGTTTTGTGTTGGGTTTTCAAAATCGGTAATGGTATCTCCTACTTTTACTTCCTTGGCGGTTTTAATACCGGTTATCAAATAACCTACATCACCGGTTTTAATATCTTTTTTCGCAACCTGAGTTAGTTTTAAAGTTCCAACTTCGTCGGCAAAATAATCTTTACCGGTTGCTACAAATTTAATGTGCTGTCCTTTTTTAATTTCCCCGTTAAACACTCTAAAGTAGGTTTCAATACCTCTGAACGTGTTGTAAACCGAATCGAAAATTAAGGCCTGAAGGGGTGCATTTGGGTCCCCTTTAGGGGCAGGAATACGTTCGATAATGGCTTTTAAAACATTATCGACACCAAATCCTGTTTTTCCACTGGCGTGAATCACATCTTCTGGGTTACAACCTAATAAATCAACAATATCGTCGGTTACCTCCTCAGGATTGGCACTTGGTAAATCGACTTTATTTAGAATTGGAATAATCTCTAAATCGTTTTCTAAAGCCAGATACAGGTTAGAAATCGTTTGGGCCTGAATACTTTGTGCAGCATCAACAATAAGAAGCGCACCTTCACAAGCTGCAATAGATCGTGATACCTCATACGAGAAATCCACGTGACCCGGAGTGTCAATCAGGTTTAAAGTATATTGTTCACCTTCATAAACATAGTCCATTTGAATGGCATGCGATTTAATGGTAATACCACGCTCGCGCTCCAAATCCATATTATCTAATAACTGGTCTTGTTTTTCTCTTTCGGTTACCGAACCAGTAAAATCTAATAAACGATCTGCAAGGGTACTCTTTCCGTGATCTATATGTGCAATTATGCAAAAGTTTCTAATATTCTTCATAAAACGATCTAAACCTAGATATAATTTGCAAATATAGATGTTTTCAAGTTGTATATCTCTAAAATATTACGAGGAGTTGCAATTCAAACAGATAAATGGTTTTTTAGAACAGGAAAAACGACAAGTTGTTGTTATCTGTGACTTAAAAATTAAACTTTTACTTACATTTAGGGTCTAAGAAATTACAACCAAACATTATTTGCTACGCATGTTCAATAACCTATCGTCTTGTCTTAAATATTTTTTAATAAGCCTGTTTATTCTTTGTGTCAATGGCCTTCAGGCACAAGAAAACCAAGCAATTCCAAATATAGAAAAGGTTTATGTGCATACCGATAGGTCGAGTTATACTTTTGGTGAATCTATTTGGTATAAAGCCTATTCGGTGTTGGCTTATAATCACTTGTTTTTCGACCAAAGTAAAATTCTTTATGTGGAGTTAATTTCACCAGAATCTAAAATTATTGCCCGACATAAAACACGATTAGATCAAGGCTTAGGGCATGGTGATTTTAAATTATCAGATTCTATTGGAGTTAAGAAACCCGGGGTTTATCAGTTGCGCGCTTATACCAATTGGGATAGAAATTTTGGGGATGACTTTGTATTTAAAAAGAACATTGAGGTTATAGATGTTTTTAAAGATAATTCAAATAAAGTTGAAGTCGATAAAAAGTCAAAGCAAAAACGACAATCTAAAGAAGAAGTTGAAACCAAAATAAAACGAACGTTTCAATGTGAATTTTTCCCTGAAGGTGGAAATTTAATAGAAAATGTATTGTGCACTGTTGCATTTAAGGCAACTGATTCGCTTGGTAATCCAATTAAGGTTATTGGAAAAATTATAGATAGTGAAGGAGACTTAATTACGTCCTTAAGTAGTGTCCATGAAGGTATGGGAAGGTTTCAATTAACACCAGCTTCAGGAGTAGAATATAAGGCTGAAATAATAACTGAAACAGGGGATATACACGAATTTTCACTTCCCAAGGTAAGTGATGGCGGATTTCTTTTAGGTTCAAACAAAATAAAGGATAAGGATATTGTTATTATTAAAACAAATGATAAAACTTTTCAAGAGCATAAAGACGAACTTATAGCTGTAGTAGCTCGAGTACGAGGCATTTCATATTTCGAAGGGGAGATTGTTTTGAGTGGAGAACAAGTGGCTTTTGAATTGCCTAAAGACCAGATTCCTGAAGGTATTTGTCAAATTACCATTTACGATAAAAACGGAGTGCCGCAAAGTGAACGTTTGCTCTATATCGATAAATCGGATGAACACGATTTAAATGTTGGTTTATCAATCAATAAAAAAGTTTATAAACCCGAAGAGCAGGTAGAGATTTTAGTGACTTCAAAAACTAAAACCGGTCAACCGGCATCTGCCAGTTTTTCGTTAGCCAGTATAGATGAAAGTAGTGTAAGTGATGCGATGCAGAACGGAACAACTATTTGTTCTTATTTTTTACTGGAGTCTGATATTCATGGAAAAGTACATAATCCCGGATTTTATTTTGATGCGAGTAATCCTAAACGATTGGCTTGTTTAGATTTGTTGTTACTAACCCAAGGCTGGCGCAATTTTTTATGGAAGACCTTGCCGCAAGCTCCTAAATTGCCAAAGTATCCAATAGAAAAAGGTTTTCCGGTGTCGGGTAGAGTAAAGCAACTATTAGGAAATAAACCAAAACCAAATAACACTATTACTCTGGCTTTAATGAATGACCGGGAGGGTATACAATTGTTTTCTGAAGTTACAGATTCCTTAGGGCGATTCAGTTTTAAAGATATCACCTATACCGGAAAAACGACCATGTTGGTCAATACCAAAAACGAAAAAGGAAAGGGTAAAGGAGAGTTGTTGTTGGATACTTTGGAAAGCAAACCGTTACCAGTAAATTTCAAATACAAAGCAGTTATATCAGATACACTTGAAGTGGAGTCTATTAAAAAGCATGCTTATAATAAATACATCGCTTATGGCGTATCTCCTGAAAACGTTTTAGATGAAGTTGAAATTATTGCCGAAAAAAAAGATGAAACACCTAGTTATTATGGTAACCCTGAATATAAATATTATGTCGATGAAGAAACGCCTCCGTTTAGCAGTATTTTTCAGCTGATTCAATATTTGGTTCCTGGTGTAATGGTAACCAATGACACCATTCAGTTTATGCGATTCAATGGTCCGGCACATATTATTCTGGATGGGTTTCCGGTGTTTTCTTCCGATGACATTAGTTATATTATGCCCGAAAACGTCGATCGGGTTGAAGTGTTTAAAGGGCCTAGTACCGCTATTTTTGGGGCTGATGGCGCTAACGGAGTGCTTTTAATTTACACGAAAATAGGCGCTGTGAATAATCAGCCCAAAAAGGAATTTCATTCCATGTCTAAAACGGTTGAAGGCTTTTATGATGCTCGCGTGTTTTATACGGCCAGTGGGGAGGACTCTGAATTTGATTTGAATAATAATGATGCTATTCGAAATACCTTATACTGGAATCCTTTTGTGCATCCAGACGAGAAAGGTGTAGTTAAGCTTAATTATGATAATAGTAAGGTAGAAACCAAAGTAAAAGTGACTTTAGAAGGACTTACCATAACAGGAATTCCTGTGGTGAAAACAGCTGAGTATACTATTGAAAAATAAAATACATTCATGCCTGCTATGTGCCGTTCGTCAGAAAAGGGTTTTGTACTCTAAGGGTATCGTGTTGCTTTGTGGTAAAAATATAATACAACGACCATGAAACACATCAAACCAACATTACTTATTTTGTTACTTCTAGGGATTTTTATCTACCCCTATTTAGATAATTTGTCTAGAGCTAAGATAAATAACCCCGAATGGGATTTTTCTCAAAAGAAATTCTTAAAAAAAGAGCCGGATCCTAACTGGGAGTATCTTAAAGATCGGTTGACCTCTGGTGATGGAAACGGACGCTTTATAAATAGATATAAAACGCCTATTTTATTTGAGCTATTTGAGGCTTCAAAAGAAGATAGCTTAGCTGTAAATAACACCATAAAGGAGCTAAGAGACTTGCTGCCTCATAAAACTATTGATTATTTTAATAATTATATAGGAATGTCATCTCAAGAAGTGATAAAGTCAGGTATTTATCATAATCCTGAGCAAGGCTATAAATACAAAGGAAATTTTAAGATTCTTGATTTAACAATGGGAGTCATAAAAATGTATTTTGACGGTTATGATACGACGCTTCCAAAATCTTTATTACATAGAACGAGTAGAACAGATTTAGGTTTAGGTAATTATATTTCCAGAACGTATAAAAACAAATCTTACAGTAACTATTTTGATGTTAATTACATATATTTTTCATTAAGCAACGCTGTTCCTTATCTAAATAAGGAAGCGTGTGTAAAATATGAAATGCTTCGAAGTTTATGTGATATAAAAAATAATCCACAGGCAAATACATCTAACGTCCCAAGCGCGGTATTTAATTTCAAGGAGTATTATCCTCAATCTTATGTTTTTACATATCAAGATGAATTTTTACTGAAAAAACTATATTCACCAGACTTCGACCAACAGTTTGAAGATTATATATATAGTCATTACAACTGGAGATATGCTATGCATTATTTAAGCTCAGACGAACTAAAAACTGTATCAGCAATGGTTCTTGCGCTATTGGTTTTATGTTTAGTGGTCTGTTCAAAAGATTTCTTCATTAATCCTTATTTTAAATTAAGTTATCTTAATTATTTAGTACCTGCTTTAATTGTTTTTTCAAGCATTGTTGGATTGAATGGTTTATACAATCATTTATCAAATCTTGATTTATTGATATATTCAACTTGGTCTCACTTTTTTATGTTGTTGGTATTTATGGTAATAACCCCAGGTTTGGTTGTTTCTTTTTTTATTTGGGGTTTGGAAAAAATATTTATTAAAAATGATAGGTCGTTTTATACCAAATTATTTTTAAAATCGGGTTTACTGTTTCTTGCTATTATCATTCCGTTTTCTATTTATTCTTATGTTTTATCAAAGTATATTGTTTATGAAGGTGTTGCTACTATGTCTATAATTAATCCTGTGTTTGCTATAGCTTTAGTGGTAGCTATCGCAAGAGGTGTTTTATTGTATTTAAAGAGTTATTCCGATAATATTATTAAACAAAAAGATTTGGAATTAAGTGAGCTTAAGGCATTAAACACCAAAGCCGAATTAAAATCGTTACAATCGCAAATTAACCCACATTTTTTATATAATGCGTTAAACTCTATTGCCGAGTTATCCCATACCGATGCTAATAAAACGGAACGAATGGCATTATCGCTTTCCGATTTATTTCGTTATTCTATAAACCGACAAGGGAAACAAATGAGTACGGTAAAAGACGAGGTTGAAATGGTACAAACCTATCTCGAAATTGAACAAATTCGGTTTGGAGAGCGTCTCGAGTTCACCATTGAAATAGATGAAACCTTAATAAACGAACCGCTTCCCATGTTTTTGTTACAACCGTTGGTTGAAAATGCTGTAAAGCATGGTATTTCAAAACTGGAAACCAAAGGCATTATTAAGTTGGTGATACATAAAACCGAAAAAGGATTGGTTATTTCGGTTTACGATAACGGTCCTAAATTTCCAGAAGGCTTAGTGAGCGGTCATGGTTTGCAATCGGTGTTCGATTTGTTGCGTTTAAGTTATAAATCGCATGCTAAACTAAATTGGGTAAACAAGCCCGAGAAGAAAATTGAAATAGTTATTGATTATTATTTATAAGGCGTCATGAATTCACAATATACCACCATAATTGTTGACGACGAACAGTCGGCTCGCGATCGTTTAGAGCGTTTGTTAGGGTTATTTCCTGAAACGTTTCAAATTATAGGTATTGCCAAAAACGGAAATGAAGCTAAAGAGCTAATAAATACACTAACCCCGGATCTTATTTTTTTAGATGTTGAAATGCCTGGTCTCAACGGTTTCGAAGTATTACAGGCTTTAGAGGTTATTCCAATAGTTATATTTTGTACAGCCTACGATCAATATTCTTTACAAGCCTTCGAAACAAATAGTTTGGATTATTTGGTAAAGCCTGTGCGTCAGGAACGCTTAGAAACAACCATTAAAAAACTTAAATTATTCGATAGAAGTTCTAATGAAAATATTTTAAATACACTCCGAAAACTAACAGCGTTGAAAAGTGATACTAAAATGACTTCTATAACCATAAAAAAGGGTGATAAAATTGTTTTTATCAAGTTAGAAGAAGTTTTGTATTTCGAAGCAAATGAAAAATATGTTATGGTACATACCAATATCGAAAAGCATTTAAGCGAACAATCGTTATTAAAATTAGAACAAAAATTGCCAGAAGAATTTTTAAGAGTGCATCGAGGTATTATTATAAATACAAATCATGTGAAGGAAGTTCAAAAGTATTTTAGTAACAGGTTTATAATTACGCTAAATACTTCTCCAAAAACAGCCATTACAACTGGTAGGACTTATAGTGATGTAATTAAGCATTGGATGAATATTTAGGGAGCCATCATAGTTTCGTAAAGTAATAAATCTACAGAATAATAAATAAAAAAGCCTGAAAGTTCAGGCTCATTAGATGTTTCTCTGGGTATGTTTAAGAAAAAAGTTTGTTCAATAAACCTTTCTTTTTGGCACGTAAACCATTTTTGGTGCGGTACTTTCTAAATTCAATAAGTTGCTTATCTAATTTTTTTTCTAAATTTTCTAAAGACATGGATTTTTTCATGGTAGTAGATTTGGTGTAACATTCTGTAAATGTAAATATATTAGATAAATAGAGAAAAATTAACAAAATAAGTAAAAATATAAGAGTTTTTATGTTAAAAAACCTTTGGAAGTGAAGTTCGGGCTCGCTATATTTGGTTACCCCTAATCTTAAAACCTATAACCTATGCCTAAACCAATAGATTTAGATGCGTTAATAGAAGACATTGACGTAGAATGTGGATTTATCTTCGATTCAGAAGGTGTTTTAGAGGAATCCATGTACTTAGATTTAGCCGAAAATTTTGCAGCCATGTCAAGCATGATTACCACGATGTGCAGGGAGATTGCAGAAGACTTTGAACTGGGCGAACTTGACGATATTATTCTCAATACCAAGTCGGGATTATTTGTTGTTAAAAAAGTAGAGGAAGACAGGTATTTGGGTGTAGTTACATACGATTCTAGTAAACTAGCCCTTATTCACAGAAGATTACAACACTTATTTAAAGAAACCGAGGTGTAAAAACCTCACCTAATAAAACCCAAAATAATTATAAACTTAACCATTAAAAATTATGTCAGATTTTTTAAACACTTTCGTGAATGATTTAAAAAGTAATTTAAACGGATTCGTTGCTGTTGCTGTAACAGAAGTAAAAACAGGAATGTCTTATATTTCTAATACACTAGACCCAAGTTTCGATCCGGAATTAGCATCAGCTTATAATCTGGAAGTTGTAAAAGCAAAACTAAATGCCATTCGAGCTTTAAAGTTAAATGAAACCATTGATGATATTCTAATCACCTTAAAATCTCAGATTCATATCATTAATTTATCGAATAACGGCGAGTACTTCGTGTATTTAGCGGTAGATTCTAGCAAAGCAAACTTAGGTATGGCAAGAGCTACGTTAAGGAAATATACTGCCGATATTGAAGCTAAACTATAGAAAATTAGTATCTTTGCACCAAACAAAGCTGTATTATATACAGCTTTATTTGTTTTTAGAATATTAATTTTTGAAGTATATGCCCAAAATTGGCGATATAGTTTTACCGGAATTTCCATTGCTTTTAGCACCAATGGAAGATGTGAGTGATCCACCGTTTCGAGCTTTGTGTAAAGAGCAGGGAGCCGATGTGGTATACACGGAGTTTGTGTCGAGTGAAGGTTTAATTCGTAATGCTGCCAAAAGCGTGATGAAGCTGGATATCTATGAAAAAGAGCGTCCTGTGGGAATTCAGATTTTTGGGGCGAATATGGACAGTATGCTCCAAACCATTGATATTGTTGCCGAATCGAAACCCGATTTTATTGATATTAATTTTGGTTGTCCGGTTAAAAAGGTAGTCAGTAAAGGCGCTGGAGCAGGGATCTTAAAAGATGTTTGCCTCATGGAACAGCTTACTGCCGAAATGGTAAAACGTACCAGTATTCCTATTACGGTAAAAACCCGCTTAGGTTGGGATCATGAGTCTATTCGTATTGTAGAGGTTGCTGAAAGGTTGCAGGATGTAGGTTGTCAGGCGATTGCGATTCACGGACGCACAAGAGCCCAAATGTATAAAGGTCATGCCGACTGGAAACCTATTGCACAAGTTAAGAATAACCCGAGAATGCACATTCCAGTTTTTGGAAATGGTGATGTTGATACACCGGAAAAAGCAGTAGAAATGCGTGATAGTTACGGACTCGATGGTGCCATGATTGGTCGTGCTAGTATTGGTAACCCTTGGTTTTTTAAACAGGTAAAACACTTTTTTAAAACCGGAGAGCATTTAGCGCCAATCTCTATTGAAGAACGTGTGGAAGCGGCTCGTAGACATCTGCAAATGTCTATTGAGTGGAAAGGCGAAACCTTAGGCGTTTTTGAAACCCGTCGTCATTATACCAACTATTTTAAAGGGATTCCACATTTTAAAGATTACCGAACTAAAATGGTTACCAGCGACGACCCAAAAGATGTTTTTGCTGCCTTCGATGAGGTTTTAGAACACTTCGCCAATTACCAGTTTACAACTTAATTTTCATGGCAAATGGCAAGCCACCGCGCTATACGCTGTAGTTTTGTAAAATCATAGATTTTAATTTTACAAAAGCTGCCGCTGCTATCGCTTTTGCGAACTCTGAGTTATTCCAACGAAAGGAAGAACTTCTTTTTTAGCTATAAATTCACCAATAAAAGCGTTACAGAAAATATTCGTGTATTCGTGGCTACATTTTCCAAGATTATCCGACGATAGGAGGCATCACATACTCAAGAACTAACGGTTTTACCTTTTAAAACTTTAAAGCAAATTCAGTTAGTACCGCTTTATGATCGGTAGGCCAGACGTTTAAGGGTTCTAAAAAGACGTCCTCAGTAACTTCTAGAACACGTTGGTTTCTGGATACATCACCTTGAGGTCCTAGAATTTTAGCGTTCATAAGTTGTAATCTTTCATCTGGATAGTAAAAAATAAAATCAATACGATCTCTATCATCAGCTTCAGGACTCCATGCTAATTTATTAATAGGCACTAAAGGATTATCAGCAGGGTAAGTAAACCCTGGATGTGTTAGCGGATTAGGGAACACTTCGCGATAAGCATCTTTAAAGCCGCGATTTTCTAATTCCGAAGTGTTTCTCCAATTGATGACTACGCCGTTATGGTCGTATAGGTTTTTATTGGCTTCAATCCAATCTAAATGTGAGGGTTCGTTATTGTCGCCACCATAAATCACTAAGCGGTCTTGCTTAATTTCGTTTTCCGCGTCAGCGATAAATACATCAATAGCATCATCTCGCATGGATTCTAAATTGTTTTTTTGAATCTGCTCAACATCAGTTACAATACTGTCTAACTTGTTCCAGGTCGATCCGTCGTAACCACGAGGCAAATACAACGCGCAGTTTAAATAATCTAAATGCCCGCTATAGAAAGCTATTTCAACATCAAGAACATCTATAATGGCTTTAGTAATAGAGCCATGATCGTTTTTAACTGGGTATAAGGCGGTTTGTTCTATAATCGGGTATTTAGACAGTAGTCCGGTATCCTGACTGGGTTGTGCGTAATAAGTGTGACCTTTTTCTTTTAAAGCCTCAACAATATGTTTACTAAAATCGACACCGTTATAGTTTCTGACTTCACTAAAGGCTATTAAATCGGCATCGGTTCTTATAATTTCATCAACAACAGCATTAAATCCGTTTGGGACTACAGTGCCTTCCTGCCAGATATTAAATTGTAACACGTTAAGTTTTATAATCTTTTCGTTTTTACAATTGATAAAAGCAAAAGAGCAGGATATAAAACCTATAAAAAGCGATAACTTTTTAAGGTGTTTAATTGTTCGTTTTAACATTATTTAATGGTTTAGTTGGTTTTTACTAAAGATTCTGTAATGCGTACCGACGCAATTTTTGAAGCGATAATACCTAACACCGAAATGGTTAAAAAGGCAATAAAAAAGTTCTCCCATTTTATGGCAACCGGGTAGGGTAGCGATGGCGTAATCATGAGTAAGGCGTATCTTTGCTGAAGTATCACAACAATAAGACTAATGATAAGACCTAAAAGGCCACCGATAATACTCATTAAACTGCCTTGATAAAAGAAAATACGTCGAATGTCTTTTACGGTGGCTCCTATATTAAATAAGGTGTTCAGACTTTGCTTTTTATCCAGCATCATCATAATTAATGAGCCTACAATATTGAAAAATGCAATGATTAAAACCAGCGTAAAAATAAGATACACCGCAAGGTTTTCGGTATTCAGCATTTTATAAAGGGCGTCGTTTAGCTGCTCGCGGTTTTTTATGATGACTTTATCTCCTAAAATGGTTGCGATTTCAGCTTTTGTTGTTTCAATATCAACTCCTGGCTTCAGTTTAAATTCAATCGCTGTGATTTGATTTGGTTTATAGTTTAATAGGTGTTGTGCTAAATCGATAGGTGCAAAAATGTAATTGTCGTTTAAATCTTCATTTATATAAAAGATACCGACGTTGTTAGTTGTTACCGTATTAAAGGCGTTTTTTGTAGATGTTATTTGCCCTTTTCCTGGTTTAGGAACATAAATATTCAAAGGTTTAGTGTAGTCTAAAAGGCCTAATGAAAGAGTATTTGAAAGTCCCCAGCCAACAACTATTTCCCTAGTGTTTTGATCGAGCCAGCTTCCGGTATCTAAAATAGAATCGACTGCAACAATATGTTCAAAATTCTGATCGACACCTTTAATCGTGGCAATGGTGTTTTTATTGTTTGAAGAAATGATAACGCGTTCTTCAACAACTTTAGAATAGGAAGCTAATGCCTCAAGGGCATCCAGTTGAGTTTTTTCAGTATTTGAAAGCTCAAAAGATTTACCATGTGCAGTTTCAGCCTTTAAATCGGGGTCAACCACACTGGAGAACTGAAGGGTGAAATCTTTTAGTCCGGCAAAACCCGAAAGCACAATAAATAAAGAAGCAGCGCCTAAAATAACGCCGATAATGGCAATAATAGTTATAAAATTAATAGCATTGTTGCTGCTTTTAGAGCGCAAGTAACGTTTAGCTATATATAACGGAAAACTCAATTACGATTTTTTTCTTTTGTCTAAAATACTTGGGTCTTTAATAGGGTTGTCCTCACCTTTTAGCGAACGATCAATCTTTTCTATATATTCTAATGAATCGTCAATAAAAAATTCCAGATTAGGCATGCGTCTTAACTGGTTTTTGGTGCGCTGTGCTAATTCGTGACGAATTAAAGGGGTATTCGATTTGATACCAATTAATAGTTCTTTGGCTTTGGCATTCGGGAAGATACTTAAATAGACTTTGGCAACACTTAAATCTACCGTTACCTTAACCTTAGATACCGATATAATTATCCCTTGCATACCACCTTGAGTAGCTGCTCCCTGCAATACTTCAACCAAATCGCGTTGTAAAACCGATCCTATTTTCTTCTGTCTTTGACTTTCCTCTACGTTGCTCATGTTTATACCTGTTATAGGTGACTCACCAAGTGAGATTTAAATATACCGAGATTTATCTCGAAATTAAAATTTATGGTAACCAAAGTGTTCATTTGTAGAACACAAGTGGTTTACCGTGCAAAAATACAGGATATTTAAAGATTATCTTACTTTTGATTTACAAATTTTGTATCTTAATCTAAACTCATATGTAATGAACAAAGTGGAGCATATCGGAATAGCGGTTAAAAGTCTCGAGAATTCTAATGAATTGTTTGCGAAGTTGCTTGGTACGCCAAGTTATAAAATGGAAGAAGTAGAGAGCGAAGGTGTAAAAACATCATTTTTTAAAGTTGGAGAGAATAAAATTGAACTTTTAGAAGCGACAAAAACCGATAGCCCTATAGCAAAATTCATAGAACATAAAGGGGAAGGAGTGCATCACATCGCCTTTGATGTCGAAGATATAGAAAAAGAAATAAAAAGATTAAAGACTGAAGGATTCGAAGTTTTGAACGATGTGCCCAAGAAAGGTGCTGATAATAAGTTAGTTGTTTTTCTGCATCCAAAAACGACCAATGGTGTTTTAATAGAACTTTGCCAGGAAATCAATTTTAAAGAATAATTTTCTTGTGGGGTTATAAAAATAGTCTTAAATTCGCAGCCGATTTCGGTCCTATAACTCAGTTGGTTAGAGTATCTGACTCATAATCAGAAAGTCCCTGGTTCGAGCCCAGGTGGGACCACGATTTGAAATCGTAAAGCCTTACAGCAATGTAAGGCTTTTTTAGTTTTAACTTATTGATTAATAAACTATTTTGTGTTTCTGGTCGAGTTTAATTTTGTTAAATCAACAAAACATTTAAATTTGTAATCAATGATAATGCAAAACAAGAACATACTAGCCTCAATCTTATTTGTATTAATAAGTTTTGTTTGTCTTGCGCAAGGAGAAAAACTTCCGCCTGAGCCTAGTGATCCAGTGATGGCTTCTTCAATGAATGATGTGACACCTGCCCCGGGATTACCAATAAATGGCTTTGTCTATGGTATGTTGTTCTTGGGTCTGTGTTTTGGAACAAAAAAAATTTTATCGCAAAAAGCTTAATTTATATTATTTAAATTAACCAGTCTGGATACATACTTCCCTAAAACATCAAATTCTAAATTTACTGTAGTTCCAATTTTAAAGGTGTTAAAATTGGTATGTTGGTACGTGTAAGGTATAATAGCTACGCTAAACGAATTTCTTTTAGAATTTACTACCGTTAAACTAACACCGTTAACGGTTATGGAGCCTTTTTCGATAGTGATATTGTTAAGAGAAGCATCATAGTTAAAAGTAAAAACCCAGCTACCGTTAGCCTCTTCAATGCTTTCACAGATTGCCGTTTGGTCTACATGTCCTTGAACAATATGGCCGTCTAATCTGTCGCCAAGCTTCATGGCGCGTTCTAAATTAATAGGGGCACCAACATTTAAAGTGTTTAGATTTGTTTTGTCTAAAGTTTCCTTAATGGCTGTAACGGTATATGTCTCGCTATTCAGGTTAACCACTGTTAAACAAACCCCGTTATGCGCCACACTCTGGTCAATTTTCAATTCAGGTGTAATCTTACTTTTTACGGTAATATGAAGATTGTCAAATTCATTTTTTAAATCGGTAATTATACCTATATCTTCAATAATTCCTGTAAACATATCTATGGTTTGTTTATTTAACTAAATTTGTGGTGTCAAAATTACAAACAAAAGTTATCATTTTTAATGAAGAAATCAGAAAATATAGTTGTGGGTATCTCAATTGGGGATTTAAATGGTGTTGGGGGAGAAATTGTTTTGAAAACATTTGAAGATCCTCGAGTGCTGGATTTCTGCACGCCTGTAATTTTTGCATCGGCTAAAGTGATGAATTTTTTAAAGTCACATTTTAAGTCCGAGATAAATTTTAATATTACCAATAGTTTAAACCAAATTGTCCACGGAAAAGTGAATGTTTTTAATAGTTGGAATGAAGCGGTGAACATTGAATTCGGTAAAGAGGACTTGAAAGTCGGAGCCTATTCCATTAAATCGCTGGAATCAGCAACCAAAGCGCTCAAAAGTGGAGATGTTGATGTGTTGATTACGGCCCCAATTAATAAACATAATATACAGTCGGAGGAATTTAAGTTTCCCGGACATACCGATTATTTAGCACAGGAATTAGAAGGAGAAAGCCTCATGTTTATGGTAGCTGATGGCTTGCGAGTTGGTTTGTTAACCGATCATGTGCCTGTAAAAGATGTTGTGAATCATATTACTGAAGATTTAATTATAAATAAGATCAATACGGTTTATAAGTCATTAAAAGTGGACTTTAATATTGTAAGACCGCGGATTGCCGTGTTGGGGATTAATCCGCATACAGGTGATAATGGGGTAATTGGTAATGAAGATGATACGATTTTAAGACCAACCTTAAAAAAGTTAAAAGACGAGGGTAAGTTGGTGTACGGACCCTATGCTGCCGATAGTTTTTTTGGGTCAAATAATTACAAAAGTTTCGATGCTATTGTAGCATCTTACCACGATCAGGGACTCATTCCTTTTAAAACCTTGTCGTTTGGTCAGGGTGTGAATTTTACCGCCGGATTAAATAAAGTTCGTACCTCGCCAGACCATGGAACAGCTTATGAAATCGCAGGAAAAGGCCTAGCGGATGAGAGTTCGTTTAAAGAAGCTTTGTTTACAGCAATTCAGATTTTTAGAAATAGAAATGAGTATGAGGAACTTACGGCGAATCCGTTAAAAAAATCCTCGAAAAAGATATAAACAAAAAAATGTTTATAAGTAATGCTGCTTAAATAAAAATTTATATATTTGCAGGCTCAAAATAGATTTGATAATGAAGCCATTAAAAGAGTATACAATTCCATTTGTAGGGCTAAAATTAGCAAAGCACCATTTTGAGTATGAAATTGAGCAAGTGTTCTTTGATTATTTTGAGTATCAGGAATTTAATGATGTAAAAGTAAAGGTCGATCTTGAGTTAGAAAAGAAATCTACTTTACTGGAATTACACTTTAAAATTTCAGGATTTGTTAATGTTAACTGCGATTTAACTAACGAACCGTACGATCAAAGCATCGAAAATGAGTTCGATTTAGTAGTTAAATTTGGTGATGAGTATAATGATGAAGATGTTAATATTCTAATTGTACCACATGGTACTTACGAAATTAACATACAGCAGCAAATATATGAAACGATTGTGTTAGCTGTGCCTATTAAGCGCGTACATCCTGGAATTAAAGACGGAACATTACATTCAGATATACTTAAAAAGTTAGAAGAATTAAGCCCGAAAGGAAAGAAAGAGAACAAAACAGAGGACGATATTGATCCTCGTTGGAATACATTAAAGAAACTATTAACGGATAAATAACGATAGAAAATGGCACATCCTAAGAGAAAAATCTCGAAAACAAGAAGAGATAAAAGAAGAACCCATTACAAAGCAACTGCGCCACAGATTGCTACATGTCCTACTACAGGTGAGGCTCACTTATATCACAGAGCTCACTGGCATGAAGGAAAACTTTATTACAGAGGTCAAGTATTAATTGACAATTCTGAAGCAGTAGAAAACATAGCATAATAACTATGCGTGCATATAAAAAAACGCTCACATGTGAGCGTTTTTTTTATGATATGCTTTTTCTAAAGCGTAAAAACACGTAATTTGCGAGTTATTAAGCTAATTTTTAGTAATTTTCACAAATTTTGACGTGTTTTTGATCAATTTTAGTGATTTTTCGGTCAATTTAACTATAAAGTTATGAGTAAAATCTCAGCGGCTATAACAGCTGTTGGCGCTTATGTGCCAGAATATGTATTAACCAACCAGATTCTTGAAACAATGGTTGATACAAATGATGAATGGATAACTTCACGTACAGGAATTAAGGAGCGTCGTATTCTTAAAGAAGAAGGAAAAGGGACGTCCTATTTAGCAATTAAAGCTGCACAAGACCTTATCAATAAGAAAGGCATCGATCCTAAAACTATAGAACTTGTTATTGTTGCTACAGCAACACCAGATATGAAAGCGGCTTCAACAGCATCTTTCACGGCTTCAGAAATTGGTGCAACCAATGCATTCTCTTTCGATATGGATGCGGCATGTTCAAGTTTCTTGTATGGTATGTCGGTTGCGGCAAGTTATATCGAATCAGGTCGATATAAAAACGTATTATTAATTGGTGCCGATAAAATGTCGTCAATTATTAATTATGAAGATAGAGCAACCTGTATCATTTTTGGTGATGGTGCAGGAGCAGTTTTGTTTGAACCTAATGAAGAAGGATTAGGACTTCAGGATGAATATTTAAGAAGTGACGGAACGGGTAGAGAATTTTTACAGGCAACTTACGGAGGTTCTGCTTTCCCAATCACCGAAGAAGCTATGGCTAAAGGTGGTCAGTATGCATTCCAGGAAGGACGAACTGTATTTAAAAATGCAGTGTCTAATATGGCAGATGCTACGGTTAAAATTCTAGAGCGCAATAATTTAGATAAAGACAGCGTTGATTGGTTGGTAGCACATCAGGCAAACAAGCGTATTATTGATGCTACGGCACAACGTATTGAGTTAGCTGAAGAAAAAGTATTGATGAATATCGAACGATACGGAAATACAACTTCGGCTACTTTACCGTTATTACTAAGTGATTTCGAGTCTAAGCTTAAAAAAGGAGATAATTTAATTTTTGCCGCTTTTGGTGGCGGATTCAATTGGGGTTCTATTTATTTAAAATGGGCCTATAATTCATAACCCGATAATTAATCAATACAATTATGGACATTAAAGAGATTCAAAACTTAATCAAATTTGTAGCAAAGTCAGGTGCAAGTGAGGTTAAATTAGAGATGGATGACATCAAAATCACCATTAAAACAGGATCAGAAGAGGCAACAACTGTGCAGTATGCTCCAATGCCGGCAGCACAAATTCCACAAGTAGCAGCTCAGGCACCTGCTCAGGTAGCAGAGGCGGCACCAGCAGCAGCTACTCCTGCAGCTCCAGCAGCAGAGGATTCAAAATATATCACTATCAAATCGCCAATTATTGGTACGTTCTATAGAAAACCAGCTCCAGATAAGCCATTATTTGTAGAAGTAGGTCAAACTATAGCAGAAGGTGATGTACTTTGTATCATTGAGGCGATGAAGCTTTTCAATGAAATCGAATCTGAAGTTTCAGGTAAGGTTGTTAAGATTTTAGTTGACGATTCTTCTCCTGTAGAGTTCGATCAGCCGTTATTTTTAGTAGACCCATCATAACCAGTTAAAAGTTCCAGTAAACAAATCTCAAAATCCAATATTTGGAATTTGGCGATTGGAATTTGCAATTTTTAATTCGAAAAAGTTATGTTTAAAAAAATACTGATTGCCAACAGAGGAGAAATAGCACTTCGTGTTATTAGAACCTGTAAAGAAATGGGCATCAAAACGGTTGCAGTATATTCTACAGCCGATGCAGAAAGTTTACACGTAAAGTTTGCTGATGAAGCGGTTTGTATAGGACCGCCTTTAAGTAGCGAGTCTTACCTGAAAATGTCTAACATTATTGCAGCTGCAGAAATTACAAATGCAGATGCGATTCACCCGGGATACGGGTTCTTATCAGAAAACGCTAAGTTTTCTAAAATATGTGAAGAACACGGTATCAAATTTATCGGGGCATCTCCAGAGATGATCGATAAAATGGGAGATAAGGCCAATGCTAAAGCTACAATGAAAGCGGCTGGCGTACCTTGTGTACCAGGAAGTGATGGTGTTATCAAGTCTTACGAAGAGTGTGAAAAAGTAGCTGAAGAAACAGGATTTCCAGTTATGCTTAAAGCTTCTGCCGGTGGTGGAGGTAAAGGAATGCGTGCCGTTTGGAAGAAAGAAGACCTTAGAGCTGCTTGGGATTCTGCACGTCAGGAAAGTAAAGCAGCCTTCGGAAATGACGATATGTACATGGAAAAACTTATTGAAGAGCCAAGACATATTGAAATACAGATCGTTGGAGACTCTACAGGAAAAGCATGTCACCTTTCTGAAAGAGACTGTTCAGTACAACGTCGTCACCAGAAATTAACCGAAGAAACCCCGTCTCCGTTTATGACCGACGAGTTAAGAAACGAAATGGGACTAGCAGCGGTTAGAGCGGCAGAATACATTAAGTATGAAGGTGCTGGAACGATAGAGTTCTTAGTAGATAAACACCGTAACTTCTACTTCATGGAAATGAACACACGTATTCAGGTAGAGCACCCAATTACCGAGCAGGTGATTGATTTCGATCTAATCCGTGAGCAAATATTAGTAGCAGCAGGAGTGCCAATTTCTGGTAAAAACTACTTACCAAACTTACACTCTATCGAATGTCGTATCAACGCCGAAGATCCTTATAACGGATTCCGTCCGTCACCTGGAAAAATTACAACTTTACATGCTCCGGGAGGTCACGGTGTGCGTTTAGATACTCACGTTTACGCTGGGTATACTATTCCGCCAAACTACGATTCTATGATTGCCAAGTTAATTACAACGGCTCAAACGAGAGAAGAAGCGATAAGCAAAATGAAACGTGCTTTAGACGAATTCGTAATCGAAGGTATTAAAACCACGATTCCTTTCCATCGTCAGCTTATGGATAATCCCGATTATGTTGCGGGTAATTATACCACTAAGTTCATGGAAGATTTCGTTATGGAAAAGCCCGCTGAAGACGAATAAAACAATTAAAACTCCGGAAGTCTCTTTCGGAGTTTTTTTATGCTGTTACTTTTCCTTATTAAAGAAGGAGATGTCTGCTCTATTCGCGAGTTTATATTTTAAATAAATGAACTCATGAATACTTGTATTTAGAAAGTCGTTTTTTTATTGTTAATAGTCACTGTTAAAAGAGCTCCAATAATAGTTATATCCTTAACTCGAATTCACTATTTTTACTAAAAACTAACCACAAAAAATAGTGAATCTCTCCTATTGGGAAATAAAATCTTGGCTGAGCAATATCCACTTCACTATTGTGGGCAGTGGTATTGTGGGTTTAACCTGTGCTTTGCAGTTAAAAGAGAGATTCCCAAAAGCCAACATCCTAATTTTAGAACAAGGAGTTTTGCCACAAGGAGCCAGTACAAAAAATGCCGGATTTGCTTGTTTTGGAAGTTTAAGCGAGGTTATAGAGGATTTAAAGATACATACTGAAGATGAGGTCTTGGGGCTTATTAAAAAGCGTGTAGATGGTTTGAATCTATTAAAACAAACCTTAGGCGAAAAGGCATTGGGATACAAAAATTACGGTGGTTACGAATTGTTTTTACAACAGGATGATTTATACGAATCCTGTTTGTCACAAATTCATCAGGTTAATCAGTTTTTAAAGCCCATTTTTAATGTTCCTGTTTACAGTGAAAAGCCCAATAGTTTTCAGTTTAAAAACATAAAAGAGCATTATATATTCAATGCCTTTGAAGGACAAATAGATACAGGCCTTATGATGGAGAGTTTGTTAAAAAAGGCACAATGTATTGGTATAAAAATCTTAAATAATTGTCTTGTAGAAGGTTTCGAAGAGCAAGGGCAATTGGTAAAAATAAAAACTAGTTTTTTTGAATTTTCAAGTTCAAAATTGTTAATTGCTACCAATGGTTTTGCTGAGCAGTTAGTCCACGAGGATGTTAAACCAGCCAGAGCACAGGTGCTCATCACGAAACCCATTAAAAACCTGCGTATTAAAGGTACTTTTCATTTGGATAAAGGCTATTATTATTTCAGGAATATCGATAATCGTATTTTGTTTGGTGGTGGCCGTAACTTGGATTTTAAGGGGGAAGAAACTACAGAATTTGGTCAAACAACACAAATTCAGGATAGCTTGGAAAGGCTTTTAAAAACGGTTATTTTGCCGCATACACCATTTGAAATCGAACATCGATGGAGTGGTATTATGGGCGTTGGCCCTCAGAAAAAAGCTATTGTAAAACCATTGTCTGATCGCGTGTTTTGCGGTGTGCGTTTAGGCGGAATGGGAATCGCTATTGGCAGTCTGGTAGGCAAAGAACTCGCCGATTTAGCACATAATAACTAAAAATAAATTTTAATAATAAATGAAAAAAGGGTTCCGGTTTTTATTAAAAACAATCATGTGGTTTATGGTCATCACTTTTGCTTTTGTGGTCTTATTTAAGTGGGTACCGGTGCCGGTTACACCCCTTATGGTGATTCGCTATTTCGAGCAGGACAGCGAAAAACGAACCTTCTGGAAGCATGATTGGGAATCCATTGATAATATTTCTAAAAACCTGCAATTGGCTGTTATTTGCAGTGAAGATCAGAATTTTTTAAACCATAATGGATTTGATATTGAAGCTATCGAAAAAGCTTTTGAATACAATAAAAAAGGTAAACGGGTGCGTGGAGGAAGTACTATTAGTCAGCAAACGGCAAAGAATGTGTTTTTGTGGCCACAGCGCAGTTGGTTACGAAAAGGCCTAGAAACCTATTTCACGTTTTTAATCGAAGTTATTTGGAGTAAGGAACGCATCATGGAAGTCTATTTGAACAGTATTGAAATGGGTAAGGGAGTCTATGGCGCCGAAGCTGCTGCGCAATACTGGTTTAAAAAACCAGCGGCGCGGTTAACCCAATATGAAGCTGCGGCTATTGCGGCAGTTTTACCGAGTCCGCAACGGTATAAAGCCAGTCCGGCATCGCCCTATATTCAGGGCAGAAAGGCCTGGATTGTAAAGCAAATGCATTTTTACGGACCATTTTCGTATGACAAAAAGTAATCTCGAAATAAAACAGGCATTGTACAAACAATGTGAGGTATCAGTGTCCAATCGTTTCGATACGATTCAAAAGCATATAGCTCAAATTCAGGAATCCCTAACTTCAGAAACCAAAAGCACGGCAGGCGATAAACACGAAACCGGCAGGGCTATGCTGCAGTTGGAACGCGAAAAGGCCGGACAACAACTCGCTGAAATCAATAAAACAAAAGAAGTGCTTTCCAAAGTTGATGTGAAAACGACATCAAAAAAAGTGCGTTTGGGTACTGTGGTATTCACCTCTCAAGTCAATTATTTTATAGCGGTTAGTTTAGGGGAGTTAAAGGTTGATGATGTCGTGTTTTTCGCCATCTCTCCAGGTACGCCAATCGGTAAGTTGTTATTGGGTAAAGAAATAGGCGATGATGTGTATTTTAGAGGACAAGCGTTTAGAATTCTGAATATCATCTGAAAAAACAATAGACTGACATGTAAATAAGAGCTTACATGTTTTCCTTTTTTCATATCTTTAAACATCAACTTTAATAAAACCTGAAACCATGGGAATCTTCGATACCATAAAAGAGAAATTAAGTCACGAATTTATCGATATCATTGAATGGTTAGACTACACAGACGACACCATTTGCTACCGTTTTGAACGTTATCAGAACGAAATAAAGAATAATGCCAAACTTATTGTTCGTGAAGGACAAATGGCGGTTTTTATTAACGAAGGCCAGTTAGCCGATGTGTTTAAACCCGGAACCTATACTTTAAATACGCAAAATTTACCTATTCTTTCAACGCTAAAGGGTTGGAAATATGGTTTCGATAGTCCGTTTAAAGCCGAGGTCTATTTTGTAAATACACATTTGTTTACCGATGAAAAATGGGGAACTAAAAACCCGATTATATTAAACGATGACCGCTTCGGTTTGGTTGAAATTCGTGCCTTTGGTACGTATGCCTTTAAAATCAGCGACGCCGGGAAATTTATTATAGATATTGTTGGAACAGATAATAACTTCACCAATTTTGAAATTAACGAGCATCTTAAAAGTTTAATCGCTACGCGTTTTACAAACACGGTAGGTGAAGCCAGATTGCCTATTGAATTATATGCGGCTAATACTACCGAGTTGTCTGATGCCTGTAAAGCTGTGATGCAATCCGATTTTAATAGCATTGGTATTTCGTTGGAAAAGTTCTTTATTGAAAACGTATCGATGCCTGAAGACCTTAAAAAGGAAATCTTCGAGTATAGTAGAATTGATAAATTGGACCTTGATAAACTAACTAGATTTAAAGCAGCTAAAGCTATTGAAGCAGCTGCGAATAATGATGGCGGTACGGCCGGTGCCGGAATGGGCATGGGCATGGGCTTTGCTTTAGCGCAACAAATGGGTAATATCATGCAACCTCAAAATGTAAATACGAATCCCGCGACTCAGCCTTCTGCTGCGGTACCCCCGCCAATGCCTGCGGCAATTCAATATTATTATGCGTTTAACGGAACGCAGGCAGGACCGGTGTCTTTTGAGCAACTTCAAACCTTATTTGCCGGACGCACCGTTAACAAAGAGACTTTGGTGTGGAAACAGGGAATGAGCGATTGGAAACCTTTAAAAGAAGTTGATGAACTTAAGGCGTTTTTAGGAGGCAATACACCACCGCCATTACCTCAATAATAGATGCTTGATTTTAATTTTATGAGTTAGTTCATGGAAGATATAAAAAGCCAAAAATCTGAACTAAAAAAAGCATGTGTTAACTGTGGAGCAGAATTGCTCTATGCGCCGGGAACAACAACATTGGTTTGTGAGTATTGCAGTTATGAAGAAACGATACAACCTTTAAATGAAAGCTTTGAGGAGCTGGAGTTGAAGCCTTATTTGGAAAAAATTGGCGGGCAATCACATAGCGAAGAAATTGCTATGTTGCAATGTAAAAACTGTGGTGCCAATCAGCATATTGAAGAGCATTACAAATCTTTGCATTGTATTTATTGCAGTATGCCGCTCATTATTGAAGATGCTTACAAGGAGGAATGGATTTTACCAGGTGCCGTATTGCCTTTTCAGATTGATCATAAAAAAGCACACCTCATTTTTAAAAGCTGGGTAAAAGGCTTGTGGTTTGCACCAAATAAATTAAAGAAGGCGGTTTTAAATCCTGAGCTTGTAAGAGGGTTGTATCTGCCGTATTGGACTTTCGACGCCTATTTAAATGCCGATTATACGGGGCAGCGTGGAGACTATTATTATGTAAATGTACCGTATACCACCACCCAGAATGGTAAAACAGTCACGCGTACACGTCAGGAGCGACGAACCCGATGGTCCTATGCCAGCGGACATGTAAACGGATTTGTAGATGATACTTTAGTAAGAGGGTCTAGGCAAAACACGGGAAATATACCGTCGAAAATTACACGTTGGGATTTAAAAAAATTAAAGGCTTTCGATAGCAGTTACCTTTCTGGTTTCGTTACTGAAAAGTATACGATTTCATTAAAAGACGGACATTTAAAATCTACAGACGAAGCCCGTAAAATTGCCGAACTTTGGGCAAGACGTGATATTGGTGGTGATACGCAGCGTGTGTCTTCCATTGATATGGAATTGAGTAATGAAACGTTTAAGCATATTTTATTACCTGTTTACATAAGCACCTACAAGTTTAATGGAAAGCGTTATAACTTTTATGTGAATGGCGAAAACGGAAGCATTTCCGGAGACCGACCATATTCCTTCTGGAAAATTTTTTTAACGGTCATTGTAGTGCTTATCGTTATTGTGTTAATAGCCCAATTTGCCAAGTAAATATTTATAATAGTACCAAGTGGTGTGAAAAGTAATGAGCAATAGTCATTACGAGAAATTTATGTTTCGAAGTAATTTCATAATCAATGACTTGGTTTTTAAATATTCCTTAAGTTTATTCGGAATAACTACTTTTTAGACCATTTTGGTTTAATATTATGAGGAAACATTTAAAGAGATGGACGCTCCGATGTTTAAAGCGCTCTCATGTTCAAAAAACACGTTTGTACCATTTAAATCGGCTTCAATAAGATAGGAAGTCCCTTTAAAATAGTTTTGCTTTACAGTTGCTTTCAGAGAGCCTTTGTCATGTAGTTTTAATTGATGGGCATAGATGATTCCATAATTTTCAAGGTCATTATATTCCCCAAAAAAGGAGGCGATTAATTTGTTTTTCGGATTCTTAAAAAGATTTTCAGGCGTGTCCTGAGCCATAATTTTGGCATCGTGAAGCACAATCATCTGGTCTGAAAACGATAACACGTCGTCTTTATCATGTGTCGCGACAATACAGGTAATGTGATGGTCTTTTAAATATTTAAACAGGCTGCGTCTGAGTGATTGTTTTTTAAAGTTATCAATATGGCTAAAGGGTTCGTCTAATAACAAAATTTCCGGTTCTTTAGCTATTGCCCTGGCAATAGCTACCCGTTGTTTTTGTCCGCCACTTAATTCTTTCACTTTAATGTTGGCATAGGGCTCTAACTCTACCACTTTAAGAAGTTCGTTTATGCGCGCCTGTTTTTCCTCAGGGTAAAAATTGGATAAAAAGGCACCAATATTTTCAGCTACTGTAATATAAGGCATTAGGTCGAATTCCTGAGCAACATATTTCATGAAGTCATAGCCAACAACTAGATTGTAATCCGGACCCAAAACTTCAGTGTCTTTCCAGAAAATTTGTCCTGCAGGTAAATCGTAATAACCGTAAAGTAACTTTAAAAGTGTGCTTTTTCCGGAACCACTTTCACCAATAATAGACAAGTGTTCACCTGGTTTTGCAGTAAATGAAATATGGTTTAAAATAGCCTGTTCCTTGTAATGAAACGATAGGTTTTTTATCTGTAACATATGGTAAAAGTAGGTTAAATAATCTTTGAAAATAAAGGGGCGTAATCTATCATGTGGTTACACCTTCTAAATGCTCTTCAATTGTTTTAGGTAAGGTTTTAAAGCCCATGTTATAAAATGTAAAGCCAAAAATATCGGCATATTCTTCTATGGTTTTGCTTACCGGGGTGCCTGCACCGTGTCCGGCATTGGTTTCAATACGAATCAGGGTTGGATTGTTACCGGTTTGCTTGCTTTGTAATTCTGCTGCAAATTTAAAACTATGAGCAGGCACCACGCGATCGTCATGATCACCGGTAGTGATTAAGGTTGCCGGATATGCAATGCCTGATTTTATATTGTGTAACGGTGAGTAGCCCTTTAAGTATTCAAACATGTCTTTACTGTCTTCGGCGGTGCCGTAATCGTAAGCCCAACCGGCGCCAGCAGTAAAGGTATGGTAGCGCAACATATCTAAAACACCAACGGCAGGTAAAGCCACCTTGGCTAAATCAGGACGTTGTGTCATTACAGAACCAACTAATAAACCACCATTTGAGCCCCCTCGCAGGGCTAAATAGTCAGAACTTGTATAGTGGTTATCGATCAGATATTCCGCGGCAGCGATAAAATCGTCGAATACATTTTGCTTTTGTAATTGGGTGCCGGCATCATGCCATTCACGGCCATATTCGCCACCACCACGTAAATTAGGAACGGCTAAAATACCGCCTTGTTCCAGCCAAATGGCATTGGTGATGCTAAAAGCCGGGGTTAAACTAATATTGAATCCGCCATAACCATAAAGGATGGTTGGATTTTTTCCATTGAATTCAATACCGTTTTTATAAGTAATGAGCATCGGTATTTTTGTGCCGTCTTTTGAGGTGTAAAATACCTGTTTGCTGTCGTATTGATTAGGATTAAAATCAATAGCAGGTTGCCAGTAGGTTTTGGTCTCACCGGTTTCTGGTTCGAGTTCAAAAATGCTGGCGGGTGTTTTATAATTGGTAAAACTGAAATATAATTTTGAAGCCTCTTGTTTTCCTGAAAAACCACTGGCTGTCCCTAATCCGGGAAGATCGATGTCTCTGATGTGATTGCCTGTCCAGTCGTATTGCTTAACCTGAGAGATGGCGTCTATCATATAATGCGCAAATAAATAGCCACTGCCCTTGGTTGGGGTGAGGACATAATCGGTTTCCAGAATAAAGTCTTCCCAGTGTTCTGGTGTCGGATTTGAAGCATCTACTTTTACGATGCGTCGGTTTGGCGCATCGAGATTAGTCACCAAAAACAGGGTAGAACCTTCGTTGTGAACAACAAAGGTA
Source organism: Aestuariibaculum suncheonense (assembly GCF_014596935.1). Lineage (GTDB taxonomy): Bacteria > Bacteroidota > Bacteroidia > Flavobacteriales > Flavobacteriaceae > Aestuariibaculum > Aestuariibaculum suncheonense. The sequence goes on from NZ_JACVXC010000007.1 coordinate 102,719, forward strand.
TCACTGCTATCGTTGTCTAAAATAGTAATGAAACCACCATTAGGAACCGATAAATCTTTTATTAAAAGCTTATTGCCAGAGGTAGAAATTCTCGGAATGATGATTAAGAAACGATTATCGCGAGTCACATGCGCATTGATATAACGGTGTTTTTCTTCAGCTGTGCCCCCGAATATAAGGACATCATCTTTTTGAGAAGTGCCTAAGGCATGATAGTACACTTTATGCTGATCGGTTTTTGCCGAAAGTTCACTGCCTTCAGGTTTGTCGTAACTGGAATAGTAAAAGCCTTCGTCTTTATACCAAGAAAGGGAGCTGAATTTTATATCCACCAAAGGCGTTTCCAACGGCGCTTTGGTTTCGGCATTTAAAATAATGACTTTTCGCCAGTCGCTTCCGCCTTCAGAAATGGAATAGGCTAGTAATTTGCCGCTTTTTGAAAAGCTTAATTCATCCAGAGATATCGTGCCGTCTTTGGAAAAGGTATTGGGATCCAGAAAAATTTCAGGGTCATCATGTTCTGTTCTCCTGTAAATGACACTTTGATTTTGCAGACCATCATTCTTAGAGAAATAGGTGTAATTACCTTCAGTAAAAGGCGCACCAATTTTTTCGTAATTCCATAAATGCGATAGTCGATTTTTAAGTGTTTTCCTGAACGGAATAGTATTCAGGTAATCAAAAGTAGTCTGATTTTGTACTTTTACCCAGGCTTCTGTTTCCGCACTTCGGTCGTCTTCCAACCAACGAAAAGGATCTTTTACATCAACACCAAAATAAGTATCTACAACATCAACAGGTTTTGTTTTCGGGTATTTCACAGGCTATTATTCTCAAGAGTTTACTCGATAATCGAGATTTAAATGTTCTGAATCTTACGTCTAAATAAAATTCTTTTTCTATAAATACCTCTTAGGCTTGCAAAGAGGATGTATTAATTTGTTAAATATTCAAAAATCGGTTTGAAAAAACAACTAAAAATTGAATCGATAAAATCAAAAATAACGAAAATACCTTAGTTTACGTTGTTCGTCTTAAAAGTTTATATTTTCGATTTTAATTATCTTACTTTATCGTTTTAATACAATTTGATTTATGAATAAAATGCTAATCGCAGGACTGTTTTTAGTCTGTTCACTGTCGGTATGCGCTCAGGCCGAGGTTACCGAGCAAGAAATTGAAAGCCATATTAAATTTTTAACCTCTGAGAAAAATGGGGGACGCTATCCAGGAACGAAAGCTAATAAACGCGTTGTAAAGTATCTAATAAAGGATTTTAAATCTAATGGAATTCAGGGTTCTAAACAAGGTTATAAGCAACCTTTTAAAGCCAAGTTGCGTGTAGCCAAAGGTGAAGCAGAAAAACCATTGGTGCCGACATGTAATGTGGTTGGGTTTATTGAAGGAAACGACCCGGTATTGAAGAATGAATACATTGTATTAGGAGCACATTACGATCATTTGGGATTGGGCGGACCATCATCGAAATCGGATAAAAAGAATGCCATTCACTTTGGAGCCGATGATAATGCTAGCGGAACAGCCGCCTTATTGGAGATATCTGAAAAACTGACGGCGCATAAAGCCGAGTTGAAACGTAGTGTTATGTTCATTGCTTTTGGTGCCGAAGAGCAAGGCTTGTTGGGAAGTAAATATTTTACCGAACATCCGTTGGTACCTCTTGAAAATATTAAGCTAATGATTAATATGGACATGGTTGGAAGACTTAATGATAAGAAGCAGGTGTATATGGGGGGCGCAGGAACCTTTCCAGGAGGGGTTGATTTTATGAAGGATTTAGGCGTGTCGTTAGGATTAAATCCGGGAGTTCATCCGGGAGGTGTTGGTGGTTCAGACCACGTGTCGTTCTATAAAAAAGGTATTTCCGTTTTAGGAATGCATACCGGAGGGCATCCGCAATATCATACTCCTGAAGATACTTTAGAACTGATTAACTTACCGGGAGAAAAAATGGTTTGTGAGTATATTTTTCAAACGATTTTAAGAAAAGCGTCTTCAACAGAGAAGATATATTTTATTAATCAGGATTAATATTATAATAGTTGGTCTATCGTAATTGTTATTTAAGTGACTTTAAATTAGTTGTTTGTTAAGGTCTCTAAAAGTTCCATAATTTTTTCTTTTTTGAGAATATGCATGCCTAATCTTTCATTGGATATTCCGTTTTTTAATTTATAATTATAATTTGGTATATCATTATTTAGTTCGGAATCAAAATATTTGAATTTAATGTTTTTATTGTTGATGAGTTTTTCGGCGACTTCAGTAACGTGTGTAGAGATAAAAAAAGTACTTTCGGAGATGTTGGCAAAAGATTTTGTTATTAATAAAGAGCCATCAAAAGCATCTTTAACGTTAGTTCCTCTAAACAATTCATCAAATATTATAAACAAGTTTTTTTTCTGTTTGATTTTTATGAGTGTTTCTTTAATACGGTTGACCTCGCTATAGAAATGACTATGTCCTAAATTTATATCATCTGATAAATTTATGGTTGTAATAATTCCATTATAAATTGAGGTTGTCATTTTTGTTGCGGGAATAGGAAAACCTAGATGAGCTAAATAAATAGATAAGCCAACTGACTTTAGAAATGTTGATTTACCTGCCATATTAGGACCTGTTAAAAAGCATAAGTTTGTTGGGCTTTTAATGTTAATTGTATTAGGGATTGCTTTTTCTAATAAAGGGTGATAAAGATCTTCAACGTATAGACAGGAAATTTTTGAATTTGAATAAGTTGGAAAAGCTAAATTTTTTAGTTTTGAAATTTTAGCAATTGAAACGAAGGCGTCTAAGGAATAAACAATTTCTATAATTTTACTTATTTCATTTTTATATTTTTTACGGAATAGATTATCTAACTTATTTGTTTTTAAGGGTCTTTTTATGGTGCTTTTGTTGTATATTGGTTTAAAGTCATGATTGTTTATTATCTCTAAAATGTATTCTTGGTAAGAATTGAGTTCGTTAGGTAAGTTATTTTTATTTAATGAAACCATTTTCACTTTGAGTTCAACTAATAAATTTATTAAATGTTGAATTCCTGTTTTTATTATATAGTAGTCATTTGTTGGTTTGATACGATAAGATAAATCCTGAAAAAGAGCATCTAAGCGAGTGTTTGGTAAAGGAGCGATGCCTAATCTTTTATAGTGCTCAATATAGTCTAATTGACTATAATTAAGTTTTAAATCAAAATCTGTATCTGCTAAGAACTTAATTAGTTCGGTTCTTTGATTCAACTTATTGATATCCGCAATCGGATTATTCATGAGGTCAATTAAAAAATTCTTTCCGCCAAGTGTTTTAGTTTCATCATAAAAACTTAAAATCGAATTAGTATTTCTACTATTAGAAAAAATCCCTAAGTCTTTTTTTGTTTGTTTATCTAATTCGAATTCAGTCATCAAGAACATTTTTAATTTTACATAAATGTAAGATAATAATGTTTTGTAATAAATGCCTACAAGTTAATTTAAAATAAAAAGCTCCTGTATTTTTACAGGAGCTTCACATAGTCTCATCTAGTTTTACTGTTATACCAGGTTGTTTTCAACTAAGTATTCAGCAATTTGAATGGTGTTTGTTGCAGCGCCTTTACGTAAGTTGTCGGCAACAATCCACATGTTTAATGTATTTGGTTGAGATTCATCACGTCTTAAACGACCAACAAAAACCTCATCTTTATCGTGCGCTAAAATTGGCATTGGGTACGTGTTTGTAGCAGTATTATCCTGTAAAACAACACCCGGAGTTTCACTGATTAACTGTCTGACTTCTGCTAAATCGAAATCGTTTTCAAACTGTACGTTTACAGATTCACTGTGTCCACCTGAAGTAGGAATACGAACCGCAGTAGCTGTTACAGCGAAAGAACTGTCACCAAAGATTTTTTGAGGTTCTTTGGCTAATTTCATCTCTTCTTTAGTGTAGCCGTTTTCCATGAACACATCACAGTGCGGTAATGCATTTCTACCAATTGGATAAGGATACGCCATTTCACCTTCAACACCAGCAATCTCGTTTTCTAACTGTTGTACCGCTTTAACTCCAGTACCTGAAACCGATTGGTAAGTTGATACCACGATACGCTTCATTTTGTAAGCTTCGTGAAGTTTAGATAACGCCAACACCATCTGAATGGTAGAACAGTTAGGGTTAGCTATAATTTTATCGTCTTTAGTTAATTCTCCAGCATTAATTTCAGGAACAATTAATTTTTTTGTTGGGTCCATTCTCCAGGCTGAAGAGTTATCTACTACAGTAGTTCCTGCCTCTGCGAATTTAGGAGCCCATTCTAAAGAAGTGTCTCCACCTGCTGAAAAGATAGCTATTTGTGGTTTTGCAGCCACAGCATCAGCTAAACCAATAACGGTTAATTCTTCTCCTTTAAATGATATTTTTTTACCTACAGAACGCTCTGAAGCGACTAATAATAATTCTGTAACAGGAAAGTTACGTTCTTCTAATACTTTTAGCATCACTTCGCCAACCATACCAGTGGCGCCAACAACAGCTACTTTCATCTTTTATAATTGTTTAAAATCTTGTTCTTTAAATTTTCGAGTGACAAAACTAACTATTAATTCCATGTTAAAAATAAAAAAAAGCCTTAGATTATTTAAAACCAAGGCTTTTTAACAACAAATAACACATTGTTATTTATTTAACATTTAGTTATTTTTTAAGCAGATCGCGGATTTCTGCCAGTAAATCTTCTTGAGATGGACCTTTTGGAGCTTCTGGTGCTGGTTCTTCTTTCTTCTTCATTTTATTCACACCTTTTACCAACATAAACATAACAAAAGCTACGATAACAAAGTCGATAACGTTAGTCATGAAGGCTCCCCAAAGTACAGAAACTTCACCTTCTAAAACACCATCGGCATTGGCAACACCTTCTGAGATTACCCATTTTAAATCTTTGAAATCGGATTTGAAAATTAAACCAATAAGTGGCGAAACAATACCGCCGGTAAACGACGTCACCACTTCTTTAAATGCGGCACCCATGACAAAACCGACAGCGATGTCAACCAGATTGCCTTTCATGGCAAATTCTTTAAACTCTTTTAACATATGAAGTTCTTTTATAGTTAGTGAATGACTAAAGTAATTAAAATCTTTAAAACTTGTAAACGATTTATTTCAAAAATACCCGTTTTACACGTTGAGAAACAGCGGTTAACAATTCGTAAGAAATGGTTCGGGCTGTTTCGGCCAAGTCTTCGGCGGTGTTTTGGGCATCAAAAAGGATGGCTTCATCGCCTTCTTTACAATCAATATTGGTAATATTAACCATAATCATATCCATACACACGTTCCCAACAATAGGGGCTTTTTTGCCATTGATAATCACATAGCCTTTACCGTTGCCGTATGGTCTGCCAATACCATCGGCGTGACCTAAAGGTAAGGTGGCTGTTTTAACTGGAGTTTCACTAATAAATGCGCGATTATAACCTACAGATTCGCCGGGTTGAATATGATGAATTTGAGAAATAACGGTTTTTAAAGTGCTTATAGGTTTAAGGTTTCTATTTTCTTTTTCTGAATTTCCGTAACCGTAAAGTCCAATGCCGCTTCTTACCATATCGAAATGGGCTTCCGGATAATTTAAAATTCCTGAAGTATTACACATATGCATCATAGGTTTAAAACTAATCGCTTCCGTTAAGATTTCTGCAATGCGTTTAAAAGTGTTGATTTGATTTAACGTGAAATCGCGTTCGTTTAAATCTTCACTGGCTGCTAAATGTGAAAAGATGGATGTCAGTTTAATTACAGAAGTTGCTTTTAAAGTTTCAGCTAAATAATTGACTTGAGATTCAGAAAAACCTAATCGGTTTAATCCCGTGTTAAATTTAACATGCACCGGATAATTGCTGTAGTTTAAACGGGAAGCGACTTCTATAAATTCTTCTAAAATTTTCGGACTGTATAAATTAGGTTCCAGTTGGTGTTCGATTAATGTAGAAAAACTTACTGTTTGCGGATGCAATACCAAAATAGGTTTGGTAATACCGGCGTTGCGAAGTGCAACACCTTCATTCGTGTAAGCAACGGCAAAATAATCGACGTTTAAATGTTGCAAATGGTTGGCGATTTCACAGGCATCACTACCATAAGCAAAAGCCTTAACCACAGCTAAAAATTTTGTTTGCTGGGGGATGCGTGACTTTAAATGGTTTAAGTTGTGTTCGAGGGCTTTTAAATCGATTTCTAAAATGGTCTCTTCCGCTTTAGGCATTGGTGTCGGTATCTTTGGGTTTGGGAGTAAGTTGTTCTGCATCGTTTACTTTGATGTTTCGTACTTTATCGCGCATGGTGGCTTTATAGTACGCAGCTCGGCTTAAAGGTTCGTATTCTTCGGTTTCTCCTAAAAGCACCAGGCTGTCGTTGGTAGATTTTCTGTAGCTGTATTGGGCTAAATTACCAGTACGGGTACATACGGCATGTACTTTGGTTACGTATTCGGCAGTCGCCATGAGGTTCGGCATAGGGCCAAACGGATTGCCTTTAAAATCCATGTCTAAGCCCGCCACAATTACACGAACCCCTTTATTGGCTAAATCATTACAAATGCGTACGATTTCATCATCAAAAAACTGTGCCTCATCTATACCCACCACATCACAGCCATCGGCTAAAATAGGGATGTTGGCAGCAGCTGGAACAGGTGTGGATCGAATTTCATTAGCGTCATGCGATACCACCATGTCATGATTGTAACGCGTATCGATGGCCGGTTTGAAAATTTCGACTTTCTGCCTAGCAAACTGGGCACGCTTTAATCGGCGGATGAGTTCTTCGGTTTTTCCGGAAAACATTGATCCACAGATGACTTCTATCCATCCAAATTGTTCTTTATGATTTACTGTATTTTCAAGAAACATTTTGTAAATTTAACACTAAAATAAAGCGATTATATGTTTGTATAAAGGTGGAGTAAATTTATTAAAAATCAAAAGCCCGAATCACATTAATTTTAAATTTATAGCTATGAAGAAGAAACTTGAATCTGAGTTAGTCAGTATTGCACATAGAATTCTTAAACTTAAAGGAAGAGAAGATGTTATTAAAATGCATGCCGAAGCAACGCTTCTTCTTGAAAAGTTATCGGTACTAAAATTTGCCTACGAAAATTATGATGGCGAGCTACCATCGGTTTCTGATGAGACATCATTTTTTGGGGTTATAGACTCAGCCTTTAATGATAAGATTAGTGATAATCGGGAAATAGACGACAGATTGTTTATCAACCTTGATGAAAAGGAAGATGATGGTATAATGGAACCAGCCATTGAAAAAATAAAAAACATGGTGGCCTTTATGCCGGATATCGAAGAGAAGCCAGATTCTGTTTTAGAAGATATTTTGCCAAAAACACAGTATCATAAAAACGATCTGGAAGATTTGACTGCCGATTTTAAAAATATGCCTATTTTCGACCCCGTTCCAAAAGAGCAGAATGGTCATGCCAACGAAAAAAAATCGTTGAACGATAAACTTAAAAATGGTGGTTTGGCCATAGGCTTAAACGATAAGTTAGCCTTTATAAAGCATTTGTTTGAAGGTAATGGTGCCGATTACGATCGTGTTATTTCGCAAATCAATACCATAGGTTCGTTTAATGAAGCTAAGCAGTTTATAGAAACCATGGTGAAACCAGACCACAACGATTGGGCAAACAAAGACGAGTTCGAGATGCGATTTATGGAGATTATTGAAGGTAAATTTAATTAATGAGCAAACTTTACATAGTACCCACACCTATTGGGAATTTAAAAGACATGACTTTTAGAGCCATTGAGGTTTTAAAGGAAGTCGATTTAATATTAGCTGAAGATACCCGAACATCCGGGAAACTTCTAAAACATTTTGAAATTTCAACCCATATGCAGTCGCATCACATGCACAACGAGCATAAAACAGTTGAAACCATTATCGAAAAATTAAAAAGCGGCACAACCGTTGCTTTAATCAGCGATGCCGGAACACCCGCAATTTCCGATCCCGGATTTCTATTAACCCGCGCTTGTATTGAAAATGACATAGAAGTAGACTGTTTGCCTGGAGCAACAGCCTTTGTACCTGCCTTGGTAAATTCAGGAATGCCAAATGATAAGTTTGTTTTCGAAGGATTCTTGCCCGTAAAAAAAGGGCGCCAAACCCGTTTTTTACTACTGGCAGAAGAAACCCGTACCATGATTTTCTATGAAAGTCCGCATAAACTGGTGAAAACCTTGGCGCATTTTTGTGAGTATTTTGGGGAGGATAGGCAGGTTTCAGTATCTCGAGAGCTTACCAAATTATACGAAGAAACCGTACGAGGGACAGCCAAAGAGGTTTTAGAGCACTACACCAACAAACCGCCTAAAGGCGAAATTGTGGTTGTAGTAGCCGGAAAAGGAAAGTAAATGTGTACGTATTATCCATTTTGGTAGGCTGATCTCGAGTCATTCAGAAGTATAGATGAAGTATGGATATAGTATTAAAACCATAAACTTTAAGATTGAATTCATGTAATACCTGAAAGGGAAGTGAATACATAAAATTACAATAGAAATTTATTAAAATGACATTAGAAACATTTAAAGCTAAACTACAAAGTACCCCTGAAGCTGTTGAATTTAATGATACTATGGCTGCAATTGAAACCAATTTTGAATTCACACCAACCGCATTTAAAAACGGAGAATTACAAAATGAAGCCGGACAAAACTCGGGGTCTTGTAAATTATTCGCTTTTGCAAAACACCAAAACTTTACAAAAGAAGAAACCTTAGCCTGCTTTGGTAAATTCTATTTTGATGAGGTACTAAACGATCCTGACGGAACAGGGCACCAAAACATTAGAAACTTTATGAAAACCGGTTTTGAAGGTTTAACTTTTGAAGGTGAGCCTTTGGCTGCTAAATAAACGGTTCATATAAATTTTAGATTTAAAAAACGCTTTAATATCTTAGAGATTCTAAAGCGTTTTTGTTTTAAAAGATACCTTAAATGCAAGACTTATTAGAAAACATAAAGCAATGCACCTTGTGTAAAGATGTACTGCCTTTAGGACCGAGACCAGTTATGGCAGCGCATCCGGAGTCTAAAATAGTTATTGTAGGTCAGGCACCGGGAACCAAAGTGCATGCCTCGGGTATTCCGTGGAATGATGCCAGCGGAAAGCAATTACGAAATTGGTTGGGTGTTACTGCCGAGCAGTTTTATAATCCTAAGCAGTTTGCCATTATACCTATGGGGTTTTGTTATCCCGGTAAAGGAAAGTCCGGCGATTTACCACCACGACCAGAATGTGCGCCACAGTGGCATCAATCTTTATTTGATGCATTAAAACAGGTGGAGTTAGTTCTTTTAATTGGTATGTATGCCCAGAATTATTACTTAAAAAATCAAGCTAAGAATACCTTAACCGAAACGGTTAAAAACTATTGTTCTTATTTGCCTAAATATTTGCCCTTACCACACCCATCACCTCGTAATCGGTTTTGGTTAACTAAAAATCCGTGGTTCGAAACTGAGGTTTTACCAGAGCTTAAAACGAGAGTTCATAATATTCTTTAAACATGTTTACCCTTATCCCAGCCATGTTTACCTAAATAGTGTTCTCCAGAATCAATTGCGCCCGATTCTATGGTTGTGGCCATGCTGTCGTTCCATCGGTTTAAATATCCGAACAGCGAAATCACACCTAACATTTCAACAATTTCACCTTCATTCCAATGTTCATATAAGCGGGTTTTAATAGTTTCGTCAACGGCATTGGGAACTTGTGATGCCGCTAAACTAAAATCTAAAGCAGCGCGTTCGGCATCACTAAAGGCAGGATGTGTGCGATACTCCCATATGTTATCGAGTTGTTCTTGTTCGGCTCCGTAACGTTCGGCAGCGCGTATAGCATGCGCCTGACAATATCTGCAACCCGCCGCATTACTACTCACCCAGGCAATCATGCGTTTTAAAGCCGATGTAACCCGACCCTTATTTGCCATAACGGCTTTATTCAGGTTTATAAATGCCTGACTGATTTCGGGTCGATGTTGCATGGTGAGCACAGAGTTTGGGCAAAAGCCAAGGGTTTCATTAAAGAACTCGGACAGCTGCTTGGTTTCTGAATCGTGATCGGCAGATAATGGCGAAACTAAAGGCATAAATTTATTTTTTAGTAGTATTTTTGATATCTACAAGTAACAAAAAATATTTCACAAACTATGACAAATCATATTACTACAACCTGGCTTGGAAACATGAAATTCGAGAGTACAAATCCGTCTGGACACAATCTGTTTATTGATGCAGGTCCTGAAAACGATGGTAATGGAGAAGGTTACCGTCCTAAGGCTTTGATGTTATCTGGATTGGCAGGTTGTTCAGGTTTAGATGTCGCTGCTTTAATTAAAAAGATGAAACTTGATGTCGCTGATTTTAAAATTGAAATCGAAGCAAATTTAACTGAAGAACACCCTAAATATTACGATAAAGTAGCTATGAATTTTCATTTTTTTGGCGATAATCTTGATGAGAAAAAGTTACAAAGAGCAGTAGACTTATCGGTTGAAAAATATTGTGGCGTTATGGAAATGTTCCGCCAGTTTGCCGATGTTAAAGTCAACACTTTTTTTAATAAATAAAACCGACTACCATTGAATACCTTTAAAATCTTTTTCTGTATTGTTTTCATTAGTTTATTGGGGCAATCGCAAGAAAAAACACATGTTATTTCGCATAATGGAGAAACCATCGTTACCGATCCGTCAAAAGGAAGCAATAGTTATAAACGAATAGCGGTTTTTCCAAAAGCTTCAGAAGCTATTCGAAGCATCATTCTAAATTTAAAATTCGAGTGCCCAGATAAAATGCGTTGTGCCGATTGGGATTATGTCGATCATATTAAAGCGCGTCAAAAAAATGATACCACCGTTTACGAAATTGCCCGTATGTTAACACCATATGGAGGTTTTTTTCAAAAAGACTGGGGGTTTGAGTGGCGTGTAGATGTTACCGATTTTAGTTTGATTTTAAGGGATGAGGTGGAAATTGATTATATACACACCGGCTATGAAGATAATAAAACCCGAGGATGGAAAGTCACTGTAGATTTCGAAATTACCTACGGAACACCGGTGGCGAATCCGTTAGCGATTCATAAGGTTTACGACGGAAATTTTAAGTATGGATATAAAGACGACCCTATTGAAAAGCATTTGGTGCCTGTAACCTTTAAAGCGCATGCTAAAACCGCATTTTCTAAACTGAAGATTCTTCAAACAGGCCATGGTATGGATGCTAATGGTTGTGGTGAATTTTGTAGTAAGTATAGAGATATTGAGTTTAATGGAGAGGTTATTGACCATAAAGACTTATGGATGGAATGTGGTGATAATCCATTATTTCCTCAGGCTGGTACTTGGATTTTCGATCGAGCGAACTGGTGTCCGGGTTATTTGTTACAACCCGATGAGGTGATGTTGAATACCACTGCAGGAACACCATATACGGTAGATATTAATATGGAACCTTACGAAACCGAAAAGCCAAGTGCTAACGAGTTGCTATCGGCTATTGTTGTGGAGTACGAAGCTCCAAATGCGAAAAATGACGTTACGTTGGTCGATATCATACAACCGTCTACACGCTTAATCCATAGTCGTAAAAATCCATTTGGAGGATTGCCAGTTATTCAAGTAAAGAATAATGGTAGCGATGTGTTAAAGAAAATGGCCATTCAGTATTTCATTGAAGGTGAAAAGCCTCAAAAATATCAATGGACCGGCCATTTAAATTTTGGAGATGAAGCGGCTATCACATTGCCAACAGAGGTGTTTAGTAAGCAGCAATATGCTAAATTTCACGTGATTTTGTCAAAACCTAATGGAAAACGTGACGAATTTAAGGCAGATAATGCTTTAGTGTCAGATTATGAACGTCCGGATATTTTTCCAGACACAGTTGTCGTTCATTATAAAACGAACAATAAACCTTGGCAAAATACCTATAGTATTCAAAACAGTTTTGGAGAAGTAGTTTTTGCCAAAGATAGTATTAACATGAAACCGAGTACGGTATATCACGATACCATTGCTTTGAAATCGGGTAATTATAATTTTAAATTCAATGATTCTGAAGGAGACGGATTAGAGTTCTGGTTCAAGGCCAAAGATGGTCGTGGTGAAGTAAAATTATTAGATGTTAAAGGTAAAGCCATAAAACAATTCGGTTCAGATTTTGGTAGCGATATTAATTATTATTTCTCGGTACAACCCGATATGGATTACGAATTAGATAATAAGCCATCTGTAGGTGTTTTTCCAGCGCGAACACAAGGTCCTTTAACACTCGATTACTTTTGCAATTTGCCTGCTGAAGTCAAAGTGCTTTTCGTTGATCAGGAAAATGAAACTGATGTTGTAGAAACACATTCTTATAAAAATTTCAGTCAGGGCTCTTTGTCATACGATTTATCGTATTTACCTGCCAAACGTTATTACATTAAGGTGTTTGTAAATGGTGAAGAAGTGTACAAAAACAGAATACGTTTAAAAGAATAAAAGAACTACATGCGCTGGACGATTAAACCAAAGCCAGAAGCCGAAAAATTAGCATCCTTAAAGGACGCTTTACAAGTAGATGATATTACAGCTACGCTATTATTACAGCGAGGTATTGAAACCTTTGATGAAGCCAAAGCCTTTTTTCGCCCCGATTTAAACGATTTGCACGATCCATACCTGATGAAAGATATGGATAAAGCGGTTGCGAGAATAGAACAGGCTTTTGCTAATAATGAGAACATTCTCGTTTATGGTGATTATGATGTAGACGGAACGACTTCGGTGGCTTTAATGAGTTTGTATTTAAAAACCAGAACGGACTTAGTGGCGACTTATATTCCTGATCGTTATGATGAAGGTTACGGAATTTCTTTTAAAGGTATTGACTTTGCCAGCGATAATGATTTTACATTAATTGTTGCTTTAGATTGTGGTATTAAAGCGATTGATAAGGTCGAGTATGCTAAACAAAAAGGCATTGATTTTATCATTTGCGATCACCACAGACCGGGCGATACCATTCCAGAAGCGATTGCCGTTTTAGATCCTAAACGTTCAGATTGTGAGTATCCGTACAAAGAATTATGTGGCTGTGGGGTTGGTTTCAAGCTTATTCAGGCACTTGCCGAACGCGATGGTAAAACTATTGAGGATTTAGTTGCTTATTTAGATTTGGTTGCGACAGCTATCGGTGCCGATATTGTTCCGATAACAGGTGAAAATAGGATTTTAGCGTTTTACGGTCTGAAAGTTATTAATGCATTTCCGCGTCCAGGAATTAAAGCGCTTCTCGATCAGGTGAATAAGAAAAATGAATTGACTATTACTGATGTCGTTTTTACTGTAGCCCCCAGAATTAACGCTGCCGGACGCATGAAACACGGTAATTATGCTGTAACATTATTGGCGGAAGTAGATGAAGCTTTGGCGACTACATATGCCGAAGAAATTAACAGTTATAATGAAGACCGTCGTGAAACAGACAGACGCATTACCGAAGAGGCTTTAGAGCAAATTAAAGAAAACAAAGAAGAAGACCGAATCACTTCGGTGGTGTACCATGAAAGTTGGCATAAAGGTGTAATTGGTATTGTAGCGTCCCGTTTAACCGAAACTTATTATCGCCCAACTCTGGTATTTACTAAAAGTGGTGATAAGCTGGCCGCATCGGCACGTTCGGTGGTTGGGTTTGATGTGTATAATGCTCTGGAAGCCTGTAGTGAACATATTGAACAATTTGGTGGACACAAGTACGCAGCCGGATTAACACTAAAAGAAGAAAACTACGAAGTTTTTAAACAGGCGTTTGAAGATGAGGTTACCAAAACAATTGACAGAAGTCTTCTGGTGCCCGAAATTAAAATAGATGCTCAGATTAATTTAAACGATATTACGCCTAAGTTTTATAGAATTTTAAAGCAGTTTGCACCTTTCGGACCAAGTAATATGACACCGGTTTTTATGACGACCAATTTATTGGATACCGGCTGGGGAAAACGTGTTGGAGCCGATCAAACGCATTTGCGTATAACGGTAAAACAATCCGATTCTAATGCTATTGTCGGGATTGGTTTTGGCTTGGGAGATAAAATGGATATTATCTCCAGTCAGGCGCCTTTCGATGCGGTGTATTCCATCGATGAAAATGAGTGGCAGGGCAATGTGTCGTTACAACTTAAATTAAGAGATATAAAGTAATTCATGATTAAAAAAGACCCATACGCGGCGTTACGTTACCGAGAGTTTAATATTTTTTTATTGCTTCGGTTTGTGTTGGTTTTTGGTTGGACCATGCAGTTTATTGTAATCGAATGGCAGGTGTATAGCTTAACCAAAGATCCGCTGTCATTGGGAGTTATTGGGTTAATGGAAATTATTCCGGCCTTTACCATGGCCTTGTTTGCCGGTCATATTGTAGACCAAAATGAAAAACGAAACTTGTTAGCCAAATGTATTTCGGCGTTTTCATTAATTAGTTTGGGGTTATTTTTACTCACTTGGCCTAGAGTCGTCGATGGTTGGTCGACAAAAACTATCTTATACAGTATTTATGCTTTAGTGTTTTTTGGAGGCTTTTTACGCTCGTTTTTTGGTCCCACCATTTTCTCCTTGGTAGCATTATTAGTGCCTAAAAAAGTATATCCCAATGCAGCTACGTGGAATAGTTCTACATGGCAAATGGCAGCTGTGTTAGGGCCTGCTTTCGGGGGGTTTGCTATCAGTTGGATTGGTGTCCACTGGTCGCTATGCATCATTTTCGGATTAATCATTTTGTCGTTAATCATTTTACTTCAAATTAAAAAGAAGCCTATTTTAAATCCTAAAATAGGTGAACCCGTCGTTGAAAGTTTAAAAGAAGGTGTGCGTTTTGTTTTTAAAACCAAAGCTATTTTAGGAGCTTTAACTTTAGATATGGTAGCCGTGTTGTTTGGAGGGGCTATTGCTCTCTTACCGGTTTTTGCTCAGGATATTTTAAAGGTAGGAAGTCAGGGTTTTGGGGTGCTTCGAGCGGCGCCTGCTGTCGGGGCGTTTATCACTATGTTGGTCACAGCTTATATTCCTATTAGTAGAAATGCCGGGATGAAATTACTCGGTGCTATTTTTGGTTTCGGGGTGTGTATTATTGTTTTCGGATTGTCATCCATTTTCTGGGTATCGGTAGCTGCTTTATTTTTTAGTGGGGTAACCGATGGCGTGTCAATGGTAATTCGTCAAACCATTTTACAGCTAAAAACAACTGATAATATGCGTGGTCGTGTATCGTCGGTAAACTCCATGTTTGTTGGGTCTTCAAACGAATTAGGTGCTTTTGAAAGTGGTGTAACGGCGAAATTAATGGGAACGGTAACGGCCGTAGTTTTTGGAGGTACTATGACTTTAATTACGGTAATTACAACAGCAATTGTTTCTCCAAGTTTTAGAAAGTTAGATTTAACTAAGGATTTGGAAGAGCACGAAAAAAGCGATTAATAAGTCTTTAACTCAAATTCTTTTCCGTCAAAAACGCCATAGGTGTAATACGTAATCCAATCGCCAAGATTGATGTATTTTGATTGCTCGTTTAGATTGATTTCTAAAGGTAAATGGCGATGTCCGAAAATAAAGAAATCGCGATGCTCGGTTTCTAATTTGCGTTTACAGTATTGTACAAGCCATTCGTTGTCTTCGCCAAGGAACTTAGCATCTTCGTCACCAGAAATCAGTTTGTTTTTAACCGACATGTATTGGGCTAGCTTAACGCCTAAATCAGGATGTAGCCAACGAAATAACCATTTTGAAAACGGATTGGTAAACACTTTTTTCATGCGTTTGTAGCCTTTGTCACCCGGACCTAAGCCATCGCCGTGACCAATAAAAAATTTGGTGTCGTTAAAGGTGAATTCTTTTGGTTTGTGATAAACCGGAATATTAAGTTCTTCTTCAAAGTAGCCGTTCATCCATAAATCGTGATTACCGACAAAAAAGTAAACAGGAATGCCTGAGTCCGTAATTTCGGCAAGTTTACCCAATGTTCTGGTGAAGCCTTTAGGTACTACGGTTTTATACTCGAACCAAAAGTCGAATAGATCGCCCAATAAAAAAATAGCCGCAGCATCTTGTTTAACCTCATCTAACCAGGCGACAAATTTTTTTTCGCGAGGTAAAGAGTCTTTTGCTGTGGGCGCACCGAGATGATTATCGGAGGCGAAATATATTTTTTTTCCTTCTGGAATTTGCATGCTGTAAATATAATAATTCCTGCTTTCGCAGGAATCGCTTTATTTAGGTTTGTGAATTTGTGTTTGCGTTAGGGGTTGCAGCGGTATCTTTTTTTGAGGCACTGAAATCAATTCAGCACGAGAAAAAGATATAGCGGAAAACCCGACCCGAAACCTCGTGTAGGGTAATGCCCTAAAGGTTGTCGTTAGCATACCACTCGGCAAACGAGCTGTCCGTTTCTTGTAGTTTTAACGAATGCAGCATGATGTGTTCAGGTAAACGGCTTTTAATTTTTTTTGCAAAGTCGATAACCATCATCTCGCTGGTTGGCTGGTAGTCGACTAAAAGCACATTGTGTCCACGATCTTCCAATTCTTTCGCTAACTCAACATGTGGTGTGTTTTTGTTGAAAACAGTGGCGTGATCGAAGACGTTTACAATCTCTTCTTTTACGATTTTTTTAAGATCGCCAAAGTCAATAACCATCCCGTATTTCACATGGTTTTTATCAGAAATAGGTTTACCAAATACCGTTACCGATAGTTTGTAGCTGTGTCCGTGTACATTTTTACACTTACCATCGTACCCGTAAAGGGCATGGCCAGTTTCGAAAGAAAACTGTTTTGTTATGCGGATGTAGGTCATCAAAATAAAAAAATTTATATACAAAGATATTCATTTTGTAAAAGCAATTAGATTTTAGTTTACATTTGCGCGCTTTTATCCACTCAGGATTGATAGTTTTTTGCTTAATTATTTATGAGTCAACTTTTTGAGGCTATTGATTTTGTTGAAAATCCGCTATACGAAAATATTATTTCGGACATCTCAACCCAAAAATTTAGTATTGTAGAAAACTTCTTTACAGACGAAGAAGTCTGTGTTTTGAGGCAGTCGCTAATTGAGAAGCATGAAGAAGATGCTTTTAAAAAAGCTGCAATAGGAAATCGTGTGAATGAAACCATAGAAAAATCGATTCGTGGCGATATGATTTTATGGATGGATGAAAGTAAGGCCGATGCTACTGAACAGTTGTTTTTTAATAAAATAAACGATTTGGTTGGGTATTTAAATAAGACCTGTTTTTTGGGTATTATGCATAAGGAATTTCATTACGCAGTGTACCCTCAGAATACCTTTTATAAGCGCCATATTGATACCTTTCAAAATGATGATCGCCGAAAATTATCCATTGTTTGTTATTTAAACGAAGATGGTTGGTTACCTGAAAATGGAGGAGAATTGGTGTTATATTTAAACGAAAACGGACAGGAAACTGAAAAGGTCATTTATCCGTTTCCTGGTCGCGTGGTTATTTTTGAAAGCCAGATTATAGAACACGAGGTAAAAGTGGTTAATACCGAGCGTTTAAGCATAACTGGGTGGTTAAAAACAAGATAATTAGCGTCTTTTTCTACGGTTATAAACGTAGATGATTACTAACACGATAGCTAATATTAAAAACAGTCTGTTGCCCATAATTTTAAAGGTTTATATTCGTTTTTAAAGGTACACTTTTTGCACGATAATCGAGATTTGAATGTTACAAAACGAGCTTTTAAATTTTAGTCAGTTCTCTTTAATGCTTTGTAAACTCGCCCTGACGATAATTTATTGATTCTTTTTTTTGTTGTAGCGGTATATGGCGTAAGCAATAAGTACCAAAACAATAAAAGGCAACATGGAGCCTATAAAAACGCCAATTTCGTAGCCTTTATTTGGAGCTTGTTTTATTTTATCTTCAATATCAATTTGAAATAAAAGCGTAGTGAATAAACTCATATATAAGATTGCTTATCAAACAAATTTAAGCGTTTTAGACAGGGTTAGGAACTTTTTTCTGAAAAATATAATGAGCGGAAGACCTCTGGCGATAATCCAAAAGGTCATGGCAATAAATATGGCGTGTAGTTTGTAGTTGAAACTATCTAATAAGAACAGGATAGGAATAAAAACGATAAAGGTTGAGAACAGCAGAATATTTCTTAAAAATTTCATCATTCCCAAGCCTTTAAAAATGGCGTCGAAAATAAAGGCTAAAGCACAGAGGGGCTGCATGAGGAGGACAATCCAAAAGGAGCTGTAAAACAAGTTTAAAACTTCGTGATCCTTTGAAAATACACGTCCTATAGGATAGTAGAAGATACCTCCAATTATAGCCAGAATGACTCCAACCACAATACCATATCTTATAAGTTTGTTACTTAATGCCATTAAAGTTTTGTAATCTTTAGCACCGTAAAGTTTTCCTGATAAAATGTTGCCTGCACTGGCGTAACCATCAATAAAAAAGGCACCAAAGAACCATAAGTTAATGGCTATCGTGTATGCTGCAATATGTGCTGTTCCGTAACCTGTGGCAAATCTAGTTGCAAAATATAAGGTAGCATTTAGCGCCAGAGTTCTAACAAATAAATTAAGAATCATGATAATAAATCGGTTGATTTCATGATTTAATGGGAAGCTTAACTTTAACGGAATATTGGTTTTCTTTAACAGGTAGTAGGCTGAAAGTATAGCCATAATACATTGTGAAATCAGGCTTGCATATGCCGCGCCTTTAATGTTTAAAACAGGAATAATTCCTTCAATACCAAATACCAGAACAACATCTAAAACAATATTGGTTAAAGCCCCAACAATAGCAATAATCATCGGGTAATAGGTGTTTTGTAATCCTCTGAAGGTACCAAAAACAGCAATTGAAAATAAGGTAAACGGAAAACCGAAGACCCTAATTTTATAATATTCCGAAGTGTAATCTAAAATAACACCCGAAGCATTATAGAGTCTAAAAATGGTATTGGTAAATGGAAAGGTTGTGAGGATGATAATAATACTCAGAGCGGTAATTATGAAAATCGCTTGAGCCGGCAGATTTTTTATTTTATCAACTTTATTAGCGCCAACGTATTGAGAAACGATAGATGAAATGGCACTTCGCGTTTGTCCTAAAACCCAAATTAACATCGAGATGAATGTGCCCACAATACCAACCGCTGCTAGCGATTCGGTAGCATTAACCTCCATGTTTCCAACAATGGCTGTGTCTGTAATGGATAAAATAGGTTCTGAAATTCCGGCGATTAACGCAGGAATAGCCAGTTTGTTAATGTGTTTAAAGCTTAAGGTGCGATTCATAAATTTTCTGCTAAACAAATGGCAAAGGTCGTAATTTTTAATGGTTTAGGTTTTCCGGATTAAAAATCGGTCTTAAGAGAATGTTATAATTTTATTTAGTGTAATGCAAAATGTTTTACATTTACACTCGATTTTCAATAATTATCTTAAATTTAGATTTCAAAAGTCATCAATATGAAAAATATTTTAGTTCCGGTAGGGTCTTCGTCAAATGCTTTAAGCAATTTACAGTATGCTGTAGATTTTGCTGAAGCTTTTGGAGCTAAACTTTACGTGGTGCAGGTGTATAATGTATACACTAAGGCAGGAACGATGCTTAAAGTTGATGACATTATTGAACGTGAAAGTAAGGCTTATTTAAGTGACTTGGTGTCTCAAATTGACACTAAAAATGTTGAGATTATTATCAAAACCTTTAAAGGAAAATTAATTGATACCTTGGAATTGGCCTGTAAAGTTGGTGATATCGATTTAATTTTAATTGAGCCAAGAACGACATCAATTAGTGATGAGGTGTATTTAGGGAAAACCTCTGGTAAAATTATTAAGCACACCCAAATACCGGCTTTAATTGTACCCGAAGGTTACAAGTTTAAACCGGTATCTAATATTTTATTTGCGGTGAAGTCGGCTATTATTAAAAAAGCTGATGTATTGAATCCTCTTAAATCGGTTAAAGAGCAATTTAAATCATTGGTAAATTTACTATTGGTAAAAACGCCATTTTATGGTGAAGGAGACTTTGTGGTAAATGATGAGTTGAAGGCTTTGGTAGATTCGACATCTGAAACTGTGAACGCAACAACTTATCAAGGGGTTTTAGAACATTTTCAGGCCAATCAACCGGATATGTTATGCGTGGTAAGACGCAAACGTGGCTTTTTTGTAAAAGCTTGGGAGAAAAATATTATCTTGAAAAAAGAATTTTACAGCTCGATACCAGTATTGGTATTAAGCGGATTAAAATAAAATATGGGGGATTAGCTCAGTTGGCTAGAGCGTTTGGCTGGCAGCCAAAAGGTCACCGGTTCGAGCCCGGTATTCTCCACAAAACTCCAGAGAATTTTCTCTGGAGTTTTTTTATATACTAAAGTTTGAGAATAACAATTAACTTTATTAAGTATATTTGAAAAAGTGTTTTGTAGACACTTACTTCTTTTTTCTGAAAAAGAAATATATTATTCAATAAATCTTGCATAACTTTAAGAGAGAGATTTGATTTTGGGATTAATAATCATTTTAAATGCATAGCATTAGTTTAAAGGAATTTAAAGAATATTTCGACAATCAGTACATGTCTTTATGTTTGTTTGCCAATAAGTATATTGGCGATTTAGAACTTGCAAAAGATATTGTACAGGATGTGTTTGTTAAAATATGGGAAGATAAAATTACCTTTAAAAATGAAAATAATATTAAAACTTACTTATACGCTTCTGTAAAAAATAAATGCCTGGATTACCTTAAGAGTAAGATGTATAAATCAACAGCACAACTTTCTGATAAGGACATACAAAAGATGGAGACCGAACCATTTTTTTTGAGAGAAGTTGCTTTGGTAGAAACCTCTAAAATAATACATCAGGCTATTGAGACTTTGCCAAAAAAATGTGCAGAAATATTATTATTAAGTATTCAAGAGTATAGCAATCAGGATATTGCAACCGAACTTAATATTTCTGTCAATACGGTTAAAGCACAGAAAAAAATAGCTTACAAAAAGCTCAAACCCATTTTAAAAGAATACTTTCTTTTTCTTGTCTTTGCTTTAGAATAGGCATTTTGGGATTACTGTAATTTCAATAGGTATTTTGTAGTAATATGTTAATTTGATAGCTTTCA
Organism: Aestuariibaculum suncheonense; assembly: GCF_014596935.1. Taxonomy (GTDB): domain Bacteria; phylum Bacteroidota; class Bacteroidia; order Flavobacteriales; family Flavobacteriaceae; genus Aestuariibaculum; species Aestuariibaculum suncheonense. The sequence goes on from NZ_JACVXC010000007.1 coordinate 123,988, forward strand.
AATATCCTCTATTTCATAATTTCTTAAAAAAAGGTGAAATTTTTTTAACCCCCCTTTACTCTTCTGTCGTCTTATAGTTAAATGAGCATACAAATAGGTTAAATAAATATATTTTAAATGCCAGTTTTCAATAAAATATTTAAACTTTCAAAAAAAACGGCAACGTCGTTACTGAAAAATAAGTCCCCTAAACGGCTGCTTAAATCAGACCTGTTCTCTGATGAGGATAAAGCTTATATCCTAAACGAATTAACTAATAAGGAAGCTATTGATAAGCGTCAAGCTTTATTACAACAAATAAATCAGGATGCTGACTGGCAATTAGTGGAAAAGCAAATAACAAACCCTGTTAGAAAGCTTAATTGGTATTACACTGCCGCAGCTGTATTGGTTGCATTCTTGGCGGTAGCCTATTTAATTAAGCAGAACTATCCTTCAGGTGAAGTACCTCATATTATTGTGAATAATATAGAAACAGGATCAGATAAAGCAACGTTAACTTTAGAAGATGGTACACATGTGGAACTGGGTGAAGGTAGTTCGTTTCAAGGAGAAAATGCCAATAGCGATGGGGATAACCTTGTGTATAAAAAGCCAGTTTCTAAATATAATCAAATCGCATATAATTATTTAACCATTCCCAGAGGTGGGCAGTTTATTGTTGAGCTTTCCGATGGTACTAAGGTGTGGTTAAATTCAGAATCGCAATTAAAATACCCAGTAAGTTTTGTTGATGGCGATACCCGTAAGGTTGAATTAGTATATGGTGAAGCTTATTTTGATGTGTCATCAAGTACCGAAAATAAAGGGTCTAAATTCAAAGTCTACAACAATAAGCAGGAAATTAAGGTTTTAGGAACTGAGTTTAATGTAAAGGCCTATAAAGAAGAATTTAACGTATACACGACTTTGGTTGAAGGTAAAGTAGAGGTTGGTATAGATGACAAAAAAGAGGTTTTAAAACCGAGTCAGCAAGCCAACCTCGATTTACAAACCAACTCATTTAAGGTATATGAGGTTGATGTATACAATGAAATTTCATGGCGAGAAGGCATCTTCAGCTTTGAAAATAAAAGTTTAAAGGAAATTATGACGGTGCTTTCGAGATGGTATGATACTGAAGTGATTTTTGAAAATAAAGCCCTTGAAAACGAAGAATTTATTGGTGTTTTAGGGAAGAATCAGAATATCACTGAGATTCTTAACACCATTCAGAATTTCGGAATCATTTCTGATTACCAGATAAACGATAAGACCATTATTTTAAAATAAAAAAGAGAACGAAGTTTTGACATTTGGCGGTATCGAACTTCGTCTCTCCTAAACTAAATTAATTAAAACCTATGTTTAACTAATCCAACAACTAAATTATGAAAATTAAATTAATTACGGACCGTTCGCGTACGCGAAAACGGCTGCTATTGTTTATTATGAGAACATTTATCTTCTTATTATGTACTACTGTTTTCAGTTTGAATTCAGTAAATGTGTTTTCACAGGAAGAAGTATTTATTAGCAAGGATGAAGTGGTAAGTGTCGATAGGGTGTTCAAAATTATAAAAGAACAAACTGATTATCATTTTATTTATCCTAAGGACTTATTTAAGAATACCCCTAAAGTTCAATTGAAAAAGGGGTTAGTTAAGATTCAGGATTTGCTTAACGAAAGCTTAGAATCTGATAATCTCAATTTTGAAGTCTCTAAAAATAACACCATTGTTATAAAGAAAAGAGCAGAGCTGATTATATATGAAGATCAGGGAATTCAGATTTCGGGCACTGTTGTAGATGCCTCCGGATTACCGCTTCCGGGAGCTAATATTATATTGAAAGGCACTAATACAGGAGCGCAAACCGATTTTGATGGAAGATTTTCTTTAACGGTAAACGATGAAAATGTGGTACTTGTTGTGTCGTACGTCGGGTACACTACTCGTGAAGTTTCGGTTGGAGGCAAAACATCTTTAACCGTCGTATTAAGAGAAAATGCAGCAGCACTAGACGAGGTTGTTGTTGTGGGCTACGGGACTCAGAAAAAATCAGATTTAACAGGTTCTGTAAGTGTTGTAGATGTAGAAGAAGCAAAAAAAACCGTCACCTATGATGCCGCTAAAATGTTACAAGGTCAGGTTGCTGGCGTTACCGTACAATCTTCAGGTGAACCGGGAGGATTTGTCAATATAAAAATTAGAGGGGTTAATTCCTTTAGTAATAACAATCCACTATTTGTTATTGATGGGATGATTGTAGATAGCCCATTCGATTTTGCGCCGGGAGATATTGAGTCCATGCAAGTGTTAAAAGATGCCTCGGCTGCGGCAATTTACGGTGTTCGAGGGGCTAATGGGGTGGTTATTATTACCACTAAAAAGGGAAAAGCAGGACAATTAAGCGTGAATCTGAAATCGTTATTTGGTATTCAAAATGTAGCCAACACATGGTCGGTTACCGATAGATTAGGGTATCAAAATATTACCAGCGCAGCTGAAGTTAATGCTGGTTTAAGTGTTGCTCCGGGCAACGATCCGAACAATGCTTCGTATATTGATGATGTTAATACCGATTGGCAAGATGCGGCTTTTAAAACGGGGTATATTGAAAATCATTCGGTAAGTGTTAACGGAGGCGCTGAAAGTTTGGGATACAATTTAAATCTGGATTACTTTAAAAACAGTAGTTATGTAGATTCACCTCAGGATTACGAACGTATTTCAACCAATTTAAACTTAAACGGTCAAAAAGGTAAATTTAAGTATGGAGCGAAAATAGGATATACCGATTCTGGTAAAGAAAATTTTAATGAGTATTTGGCAGGGCAATCGGCAATTTCAGATATAGTTGGGGCTATTCCAACCATGCCAGTTTATGATGAAAACAGATTAGGAGGTTACGGTGGTACCGATAATTTAACGCAACGTGCGATTTCTATGAATGCTATCGGATATAATAATTTGATAGATAATACCGCTAGAAGAAATCGCTTTATTGGTGATGTTTGGGGAGAAATAGAAATCGTTAAAGGCTTAAAGTATAAGTTAGATGCGAGTTTCGATCGTTTAGACTGGAAGAACAGAACTTTTATTCCGCCGAGTGATTTGGGTTGGTATTATATTACAACTAACGATGAAGCCTCTTTGGATGTGTCTACAGGTAATCAAACTAGAACCTTCTTGAATAACTTATTAACTTATAATGTAGAGTTGGGTAAACATAACATTTCTGTATTAGGAGGTTTAATTCAAGAGCGTAACGAAAATTACAACCATTGGTCTAGAGGTGTTGGTTACGAGCCGGGCACAATTAGTCATTTAGAATATGCCGATGCAACAAGCACTGGGGAGTTCGAAAGTACTATAACAGGTATTTCTTATTTAAGTCGTTTAAACTATTCTTATGATGACCGTTATTTAATTACAGCAAATTTCAGACAAGATAGAACATCTTTGTTTAGTGAAATTAATAATAAAGGAAATTTCTATTCTTTCTCAGGCGCTTGGAAATTAAGTAATGAGCATTTTATTACTTTACCAGACTGGTTAAGTTCGGTAAAATTAAGAGGAGGTTACGGGGAATTAGGAAACAATACGATTCCGCCGTATTTTTTCGCAACTACTACAAACCAGTTTGCAAGCTATAATTTTAATAATGAATTAGCTCCAGGTACTACTGTGGTGAGTTCTTTAGATCCGGATGTGCATTGGGAGATTACAAAAACAACCAATGCGGCCATTGAATTAGGCTTTTTTAATAATGCATTACAGGTTACCGGAGAGTATTACGTGAAAAAATCTACCGATTTATTAATTGGTGTACCACTACCATATTCAACAGGAGCATTTCCGGCAAGTATTACAACAAATGCAGGAGCGGTAGAAAATAAAGGATTTGAGTTTACAGCTTCTTATAGTAATTATAAGAACGAGTTTCAGTATAATATTTCAGCTAACTTGGGAACGCTTAAAAATGAAGTGTTACAGATTGGTTTGGACGGAAATCCAATTTATGGAGCGGCGTCAAAAACTGAAGTTGGACGTTCTATTGGAGAGATTTTTGCCTATGAAACCGATGGTATTTTTCAATCTGCTGAAGAGGTAGCAAATTCTCCAACGCAAATTGGTGCTGCCGCCGGAGATATTAAATTTAAAGATCAGCTAACCGTAGATACAGATGGTGATGGTGAGCCAGATGCTGCTGATGGAATAATTAATGATCAGGACAGAACATATCAAGGTATCACAATTCCAAAATATAGCTATGGTCTAAACTTTAGCTGTAATTATAAAAATTTTGATTTATCATTTTTTTTCCAAGGAGCAGGAGGACATAAAGCCTTCAACGGGTTGTATCGTAATTTAATGGTGGGTCAATATGGTAATCACCATACCGATATGTTAGATTACTGGACACCAACAAATACTGACACCAATGTACCGCGTCCAATAATTGGAGATCCAAATGCAAACCTTAGAGATTCAAACCGTTTTGTTGAAAATGCCGATTACGTCAAGCTTCAGAATATCGAATTAGGTTATAAAATTCCAATCGGAACGAACGGTGTTGTACAGGATGCGAAAGTGTATATTAATGCTCAAAATGTGTTTACTATTAGTGATTATCGTGGTTACGATCCGGATTTTAATAGTAACGACGGGTTATTCTCCAGAGGTTATGATGGAGGGTCTTTCCCGAATCCAAGAACCATTTCTTTAGGTGTTCAATTAGGTTTTTAAGGGGTAATTAATAATTAAAAAGAAATCAAAATGAAATATATAAATTTAAAATATGTATCACTTTTCCTTTCCTTATCAATCGTGTTAAGCAGTTGTGTGGCAGAGGATGATTTAATACAGGTAGACCCTAATAACGATGCTGTAGATTCGTTTTGGGCTGATGATCAAGACGCATTACAAGGTGTAAATGCCGCTTACGGTAGTTTACTCACCGATGGAACTTACATGCGAAGTACCCCGTTATTATTAGATTTAAAAGGCGATGACTCTAGAAGTAATAGTCCATGGGGGTCAATGTACAATGTTGGGCGATTCAATTCAAATGTGGCAGATCCTGCTATTTACGGATGGGCTTACGAAACCTATTATCAGGGAATTTATCGTTCCAATCAGGTCTTAGATAAAGTACCGGGTATTGCTATGGAAGATGAAGACCTTAAAAACAGAATTTTAGGACAGGCGTATTTTTTAAGAGGTCTGTACTTATTTCATGCAGTTAACCTGTTTAAAAATGTACCGGTTCCAGTGGAATTGGCGGCATTTTATCCTCAAAAAACAGAGGCAGAAGGATGGGCTCAGGTGATTGAAGATTTTAAAACCGCTTCAGTTATGTTACCAGTTTCTTACACCACTGGTATTTCTGGTTTAGATGCTGGCGAGGTTGGTCGTGCAACTAAAGGGGCGGCTTTAGCCTATTTAGGAAAAGCATATTTGTTTAATAAGGATTTTATTAATGCTAGAGATGCTTTTAAGGCGGTGATAGATTTAAACGTATATTCCTTAGTAACTAACTATCGAGATAATTTCACTGATAAAAATGAAAATAATTCAGAGTCTGTTTTTGAAGTACAATTCAGTAGAGAAGCAGGTGGTGTAGATTTAGGATGGGGTGGTGCGCCACAATCAGGATGGGGTAAAACTTCTGCAAGAGCTATCACTTATGGGCCAAGAGCTTTTGGTTGGACTGATGTGCAACCAACATTGGCATTATTTAATGAATTCCATGAAGAGACTACCGTTTCAGGAGAGGTTGATCCTCGTTTAGATGCGACCATGTTTTACAACAAACCGGGGGGCATGATGTTATACGGACAAGATTTTGCGACATTTTACGGGAACAATCCAGCAGATTTAAATGATTTATTCTGTAGAAAATACCAGAATTCTGATGGTGAATATGCTAACGAATACGATTGGCGTTCAGGTATTAACGAGCGTTTAATGCGCTATGCTGATGTGTTATTAATGTATGCGGAAACGTTAAATGAAACTGGAGCTACAGCATCAGCTTATACTTATATTCAAGAGGTAAGGAATCGTGTTAATTTACCGGATTTAAGTGTTACAAAGCCAGGGATGAGTCAGGAAGAAATGCGTGAACAAATTGGGCATGAACGCTTTTTGGAGTTCGCTTTAGAAGGACACCGCTTCGATGATATTCGCCGTTGGGGCTGGTTAGATGATACCAATAAATTAAACTGGTTAAAAGCCAGAGATGCCGAATATGCAACCTATTCTAAAGGAAGAGAATATTTCCCGATACCTCAGTTGGAAATCGATAATAATCCAGGAACCGATCAAAATTTCGGTTACTAAAAAATCTCAGGATTTATTATTTGAGTTAATTATTCTTCATATGGCAAGTTTATAAAAACTTGCCATATGATTTAAAAACGTGTTATATAATAGAATGCTTCGTTGTTAAATGAAGTGTTTGTTTTAAATGTTAATATTACAGTTATTTACTTTCACGTCTTGGATATATTAACTTTTTTTAATTTATTTGTAAGTGTACATTAAACACTTATAGTGTTTGTAGAGAAAAATGTATAAAATTTATACCAACAACTAATGACAGCTTTAAAAACTAAACTATTAAAACCCTTGGCCTTATTTGTAATAGCTACAGCGGGTTTGAATGCACAAAATAATACAACTTCAATATCCATTCAGGTAGATGATAATGCACCAGTAATAAGCAAACATATTTATGGGCATTTTGCTGAACATCTAGGGCGATCTGTTTACGATGGTTTTTATGTAGGAGAAGATAGCGAAATACCAAACACAAACGGTATTAGAAATGACATTGTTGAAGCCCTTAAAGGATTAAAGATTCCTAATTTGCGCTGGCCGGGAGGTTGCTTTGCAGATGAGTACCATTGGAAAGATGGGGTGGGTCCAAAAGCAGAAAGACCTGTTATTGTGAATACCCATTGGGGTATGGTAGAAGAGGATAACAGTTTTGGAACTCATGAGTTTTTAGAGTTATGTGAGTTGCTTGGTGCTGAGCCTTATTTGGCAGGGAATGTAGGTAGTGGAACGGTTGAAGAATTAAATGATTGGGTAGAGTATTGTAATTACGATGGTAATACAAGCATGGCCCAATGGAGAAAAGCCAATGGGCAGGAAGAACCGTGGCGCGTGAAATACTGGGGTATTGGAAATGAAAGTTGGGGCTGCGGCGGAAATATGACACCTGAATATTTTGCGAATTTATACAGACAATACGCTACTTATGCAAGAAACTATCCGGGAATAGATATTAAAAGAATAGCTTCTGGTGCCGATGCCGATAATTATCGTTGGACCGAAGTAATGATGCGCGATGTGCCACATGGTATGATGTGGGGACTTTCGGTACATTATTATACTCGTACAGGGTGGCCACCTTCAGGTTCTGCTACAAAATTTGATGAATCTGATTATTTCTCTATCATGAAAACCTGTTTAAAAACCAGCGAAATTTTAGATAATCATATCGCCATCATGGATAAATATGATCCGAAAAAGAGAGTGGCTTTAGTGGTTGATGAATGGGGAAGTTGGTATGCTGTTGAAGAAGGAACAAATCCAGGGTTTGCCTATCAGCAAAATTCTATGCGTGATGCCATGATTGCTGGAATTACATTAAATATGCTTCATGAAAGAGCTGACAGAATTAAAATGGCTAATCTTGCACAGGCAGTTAATGTATTACAGGCAGTGATTTTAACGAAGGACGAAAAAATGTTATTAACGCCTACGTATCACGTTATGAAAATGTATACAGCGCATCAGGATGCCAAATTGTTGCCGCTTTCATTCGACTCTCCGGAGTATAATTTCAATGGAGAATCACTTCCGGCAATTTCAGCATCTGCTTCAAAGGATAAAGAAGGATTAGTCCATATTTCTTTGGTGAATATCGATTCTAAGAAAGAAAATACGATTGAAATTGATTGTGCCAATTTAGGAATAAAGGATTTTACTGCGAACATCGTAGCATCCAAGCATTTACAAGACCATAATACATTTGATAATCCTTCAACAGTTAAAGTTGAAGATTTTAAAGATTTCAAATTCAAAAAGAATAAGCTTACTATAACCATTCCTCCGTTTTCTGTTGTGATGCTGGAGGGGAAATAATATGTGAGTTTATGAAAACGTTTAAAATATTTAAAATTGAAGTTCTAAGAATTTTATTTTTAGTGGCTTTGACACTTATGAGCTGTTCCAAAGATGATACTGAAAACTTTGAAAAGGCAGGAACAGTTATTAGTAAAGAATGTTCTGGAATAACGCAGATTATTACCTATGCCGATGGAAATGGAGGAACTTATACCAGTTCAGTTGTAAATTCTGTGGAGTGTGGATACGAACCTCCTGTAGTAGAGACTTTTGATGGTCCGACGTATGTCGACAATTATTCATCAATTACTTCATGGAGTAGCCGTTCGCAATGGAATTTAGCTAATGTACACGATCCGTCGGTTGTTAAAGATGGTGAGTACTATTACATGTATCAAACCGATGCGTCCTATGGAAATGCGCATGATGGACATGGGCATTTTCATCACCGTAGATCGAAAGATTTAGTAAACTGGGAATATCGAGGCAGTACCATGACAGCTGCACCTACTTGGGTGAAAGATACTCTAAACAGTATGCGATCTAAAATGGATCCTGTTTTGCCGGCTATCGAAAATCCACAGTATGGTTATTGGGCACCTTGCGTGAGAAAGGTAGGTGATAAATTCAGAATGTACTACAGTATAGTGGTTATAGAGCCAATTGTAGGAACCGATTTTAATACTTCATGGAGTGAGCGTGCGTTTATTGGGTTGATGGAAACTGATGATTTGGCGACTAATATCTGGACTGACAAAGGTATGGTGGTTTGCTCAGTAGCCGATGGATTAGAGACATATGCCAGAGCTGGAGGAAATGATTGGAGTGCATATTTTAAGTACAATGCCATCGATCCAACATTTATAGAAACGCCTCAAAATGAGCAGTACTTAGTTTATGGGTCTTGGCATTCAGGAATAGCAGCTTTAAAGTTAAATCCGGATACCGGAAAACCAGACAAATTAGAAACTTTAGAAGATTACGGAGTAACCATTGCTAAGCGAGGGAGTAGCCGTTGGCAGGCTTCAGAAGGAGCTGAAATTTTATATAATCCGGATACCGATTACTACTATTTGTTTATGGCTTACGATGAATTGTCTGTAGCTTATAATACCAGAGTAGCACGATCAAAAAATATCACCGGACCATACTTGGGAATTAATGGAGCAAATGTTTCAGCTGGAGCAGATTGTTACCCGATGTTAACGCATCCGTATAGTTTTAAAAACCATACAGGATGGGTTGGATTTGCACATAATGCAGTATTTCAAAATCCGGATACGCAGGAATGGTTTTATGCATCTCAGGCTCGGTTACCTGAAAATGTTCCAGGGATAGCAGTTTCTAACGCGATTATGATGGGACATGTACGCGAAATTCAATGGACCGAAGATGGTTGGCCGGTTATTGCTCCAGAGCGTTATGCCGGAGTGCCAGAAACTGAAATTACAGAAGCCTCTTTTGTTGGCACTTGGGAGCATATTGACATGGGGTATCAGTACAGAACTATTCAAACGTCTAAAACCATATACCTTACCGCAGATAAGAAAATTACAGGGGGTATTACCGGAAGTTGGTCTTATGATAGTGCTTTAAAGACATTAACGATTAACGGGGTGAAATGTAAAGTAAAAGATGCCTGGGACTGGGAGGCTGATACACGAAAAGTAACGATTACTTATTCTGGTCTTACGGCAGGTGGTTTGCCGGTTTGGGGAAAGAAAATATAAATGGATGACTAAAAAGAAATTGATCATGAAACAAAGTTATGTGTATTTAGTAGGGGTTTTAGCCTTAGCGATGTCTTGTAAATCGACAAAAACGTCTGCTGCTATGCAAGCCGTAGAGAAGTTTAATAACCCGATAATCACTGATAAATATACAGCCGATGCTGCAGCTATTGTACATAATGATAAAGTGTATTTGTATGCAGGGCACGACCAGGCACCAAACGATGTGAATGCGTATCGTATGCATGAATGGTTAGTGTACTCATCGTCAGATATGGTACATTGGGAAGAACACCCGGTGCCTTTAAAACCGACAGATTTTAAGTGGGCTTCAGGCAGTGCATGGGCGTCTCAGGTTATAGAACATAAAGGAAAGTTTTATTGGTATGCAACGGTAGAACATGGAAGTATTCATGGGAAAGCCATTGGTGTCGCAGTGTCAGATAGCCCTGCAGGGCCTTTTAAAGATGCTATTGGAAAGGCTTTAATTACAAATGACATGACGACCCAAACTAAAATTAGTTGGGATGATATTGATCCAACAGTGTGGATTGATGATGATGGTCAGGCGTATTTATTCTGGGGAAATACCGTTTGTAAATATGCTAAGCTAAAACCGAATATGATTGAGCTTGATGGCCCGATTATGACTGTCGATTTACCAAACTTTACCGAAGCACCATGGGTTCATAAAAAGGGTGATTGGTACTACTTGTCGTATGCCTATCAGTTCCCTGAAAAAATTGCCTATGCGATGAGTAAATCCATTACAGGACCTTGGGAGTTTAAAGGGATTTTAAATGAGGTAGCCGGAAATAGTAATACGAATCATCAGGCAATTATTGAGTTTAAAGGCAAAGATTATTTCATTTATCACAATGGAAGCATTCCAACGCATGGCGGAAGTTACAGACGTTCGGTTTGTGTAGACCGTTTGTATTATAATGAAGACGGAACTATGAAGCGAGTAATAATGACCTCTGAAGGTATTCAGGAATAATAGAATCTTATGAAATCAATAACATTAAAATTTAGTTTACTTCTTTTGTTTTTCGGAACATTGGCATTTGCTCAGGACATTCGAGTGCATGATCCAGTGGTTATTCAGCAAGATGATACGTTTTATTTATTTTGTACAGGACGGGGTATTAGCTGTTTCAGTTCAAAAGATTTAAAGCACTGGGAAAAACAACCTTCGGTGTTTTCTGAAAAACCAGAGTGGACAAATCAGGTGGTTTCTAACTTTGAAAATCATATCTGGGCACCTGACATTTCGTTTTATAAGGGAACCTATTATGTGTATTATTCGGTGTCTGCGTTTGCTAAAAACACCTCTGCCATTGGCGTGGCAACCAATAAAACATTAAATCCTTCCCATGAAAATTATAAATGGGTCGATCATGGTATTGTTATTCAGTCGATACCTAATCGTGATTTATGGAATGCGATAGACCCAAATTTGGTTTTTGATGATGAAAATACACCATGGTTGTCTTTTGGGTCGTTCTGGGATGGTTTAAAAATGGTAAAGCTAAATTCAGATTTATTATCCATTGCAGAACCTCAGGAATGGCATACCATTGCCCGTCGAGAGCGCTCATTCGATTTAGCAGACTCCAATCCTGGTGATGCGGCTTTAGAAGCTCCATTCATTTTCAAAAAGAATGATTATTACTATTTATTCCTGTCTTGGGATTTATGTTGCCGAGGTGAAAAAAGCACTTATAAAGTCGTTTTGGGGCGTTCAAAAAATGTAACTGGGCCTTATTTAGATAAAGCAGGAAAACCCCTTTTTGAAGGCGGCGGAACTTTATTAGTTGAAGGTAATGAAAACTGGTATGGAGCAGGACATAACAGTACTTATACATTTAAAGGAAAAGATTATATGTTTTTTCATGCTTATGATGCCAATGATAATGGCGTACCAAAACTTAAAGTTTCTGAGTTAATTTGGGATGAAGCAGGATGGCCGAGTTTAAAAACGAAATTAGAATAGCTATGACAAAGTTAGTCGGAAGTTTATTAATGTTAAGCACCCTGCTAAGTCAGGCTCAAAAACAGGTTGAGGTATTTCCATTGAATCAGGTTAGTGTAACTTCAGGCGTATTTAAAAAAGCCTCTGAAACCGATTTTGATTACATCCAGCAACTTAATCCAGACCGATTATTAGCGCCGTTTTTACGAGAAGCAGGATTAAAACCAAAAGAAGCATCCTACACTAACTGGGAAAATACAGGATTAGACGGACATATTCTAGGGCATTATGTATCGGCTCTATCTATGTATTATGCGTCAACTAAAAACCCTGAAGCAGAAGAGTTGCTAGATTATACCCTTTCCGAATTACAACGTGTTCAGGGTGTTAATGGCAATGGTTATATTGGGGGAATTCCGGGAAGTTCAGACTTGTGGCAAGAGATTAAAGCAGGTAAAATTAAAGCAGGAAGTTTTAGTTTAAACGATAAATGGGTACCGCTTTATAATATTCATAAAACGTTTGCAGGATTAAAAGATGCCTGGATGCATGCCGAGAAAGTAGAAGCTAAAGATATGCTTATTAAATTAACCGATTGGTTTATTGATAGCACTAAAGATTTAACCGATGCTCAGGTTCAGGATATGTTGCGTTCAGAGCATGGAGGATTAAATGAAGTATTTGCTGAGGTTTATAATATTACAGGTGATAAAACCTATTTAGATTTAGCAAAGCGTTTTTCCGAAAAGGCTTTATTAAATCCGTTATCTGAAAATGAAGATATCCTTACAGGAATGCATGCCAATACCCAAATTCCTAAGTTTATTGGTTTTGAAAGAATCAGTCAGTTAGATCACGATTTAAAGTATCATGACGCAGCGGCTTATTTCTACGATAATGTTACCCAACATCGTTCGCTTAGTATTGGAGGTAACAGTGTTCGTGAACATTTTAATCCGATTGATGATTTTAGTTCGGTTTTAGCAGGCGAGCAAGGTCCTGAAACTTGTAATACCTACAATATGCTTAAGCTCAGTAAGCTGTTGTTTGAAGATACAGGAGATGATAATTATATTGAATTTTACGAAAGTGCTTTATATAATCATATTTTATCCTCACAAAATCCTAACGGTGGGTTTGTGTACTTTACACCCATGCGTCCTGGACATTACCGTGTGTATTCACAACCTGAAACCAGTTTTTGGTGTTGCGTCGGTTCTGGTTTAGAAAATCATACCAAGTATAATGAACTTATTTATGCTAAAACAAAAGATACGCTTTATGTGAATTTATTTATTCCATCGAAAGTAGAGTGGAAAGAAAAAGAGGCTGAAATAATTCAAAATACCAACTTCCCTGAAGAATCAATTACACAGTTAGTTTGGCATAGTAAAAAGAAGACAAAAGCAACTTTAAAATTGCGTTATCCTGCATGGGTAAAACCAGGAGAATTGAAACTTTTCATCAATAAAAAATTGATGGATGTGGATACCCAACCTGGACATTATATCTCGATTACCCGGAATTGGAAACAGGCTGATACTATTGAAATGCAATTACCAATGCATTTAAGCTTGGAGCAAATTCCTGATAAGTCAGGTTATGTATCGGTTAAATATGGGCCTATTGTCTTGGCTGCGGTAACAGGAGAAGACAATCAAGTTGGTTTATTTGCAGATGATAGTCGTGGCGGACATATAGCTAACGGACCATTTTTACCATTAACCGAAGTGCCGATGTTTGTGTCTGAAAACCTTCAAAGTATTTTAAATAGTATAAAGCCTATTGAAGGTAAGCCGTTAAACTTTTCTACAGGAGATATGGTGTACCCAAATCCGTTTAAAGGTTTGATACTTCAGCCATTTTATAAAATTCATGAGAAACGATATGCTATTTACTTCAAAAAAGAAACACCCGAAAGCTTAGCTAAAATGAAGCAAGCTCTTGAGGAAAAGCAAAAAGCCGAAGCGTATTTAAGATCTATAACCATTGATTATGTTGCTCCTGGAGAACAGCAACCGGAATCCGATCACGGTATTGAATCTCAGAGTTCAAACAATGGAGTACATCAAAACCGCCATTGGCGTGATGCTTCAGGTTGGTTTAGTTATAATTTGAATAATAAAGCACATAAAGCCAAAGCTTTGCGTATCACCTATTTTGGGGGAGATAGAGACAGAACATTCAAAATTTTAATAAACGGAGGACTTATAGCCGAAGTGACATTAGATGGTTCTAAAGGGAATACCTTTTATGATGTGGATTATGTGATTCCATCTATATTAATTGAGGGAAATGACATTTTAAAAGTACGCTTTGAAGCCGAAGCTGGTTCAGTAGCTGGAGGCATTTATGGTGTACGATTAATTAGTGAAGCTAATAATTAATACAACAACTAAACAAAATATTATGATAAAGCAGCGTTTAACAAAAGCTATTGGTTTATCCCTGATGCTAAATGCATTTTTGGCGGTCGGACAAACCGATTTAGAGGTAGATATCAATAATAAAATTGCAGGCATTCAGCCGACTATGTATGGTGTGTTTTTTGAAGACATCAATTTTGCTGCCGATGGTGGTTTGTATGCCGAAATGATTAAGAACAGATCGTTCGAGTTTACTGTCGATCCGTTTTTAGGCTGGGATCAACCCAATAGTGATAAACATTCATTTAACAAAAATTCAGGGATAGGATCTATTGTTAAATATGCTGATAATACAGGAAATACCAACTTCATTAGAGTTAAGGTGAATGATGATAAAGGCTATGAACTAATTAACGAAGGTTTTCGAGGCATGGGAATCAAAGAAGGCGAAAGCTATAACTTATATTTTTCAGCGGCTAAACACAGTGGAAATATCAGTAAAATTAATGTTGAGTTTATTGGTGAAAATAATACGGTTTTAGGAGAAACTTCAGTAGATATAACATCTACAGACTGGACCGATTATACCGCGCAAATTTTGGCAACAAATACGCTTGCCAAAGCGAAACTTAAATTCACTTTTGAAGGTACAGGTGAAATCGATTTAGATATGATTTCTTTATTTCCTGTAGATACCTGGAAAGGCAGAGAGAAAGGACTGCGTAAAGATTTAGTGCAGTTATTATACGATTTAGATCCCGGATTTTTAAGATTTCCTGGAGGTTGTATAGTAGAAGGACGGACGCTGGCAAGACGTTACCAATGGAAAAAAACAGTTGGTCCAATTGAAAATAGAGAGGTTTTAGTAAACCGATGGAATACCGAGTTCAATCATCGATTAACACCTGATTATTACCAGAGTTTTGGTTTGGGTTTTTTCGAGTATTTTCAATTGTCTGAGGATTTAGGAGCAGAGCCTTTACCTATTTTAAGCTGCGGTATGGCTTGTCAGTTTAATTCAGGCGAATTAGTGCCCATGGACGAGTTAGATCCGTATATTCAGGATGCAATAGATTTAATTGAATTTGCTAACGGGGCTATCGATACACCTTGGGGGAAATTAAGAAACGAGATGGGGCATCCAAAGCCGTTTAACCTGAAATATATAGGCGTAGGTAATGAGCAATGGGGACCGGATTATATTGAGCGTTATAAAGTGTTTGAACAGGCAATTAAAGCTCAGTATCCAGAGATGATTATTGTTTCAGGAAGCGGGCCATTTCCAGATGGGGATTACTTCGAATACGGAATGGAAGAGTTAAAGAAGTTAAATGCTGAAATTATTGATGAACATTATTACTGTAGTCCGGAATGGTTTAGAGAAAATGCAACGCGTTATGATAGCTATGACAGAAACGGACCAAAAATTTTTGCGGGTGAATATGCTGCACAAAGCGTAGCTATTGCAAGTCCTGAAAATAGAAATAACTGGGAGTGTGCTTTCTCGGAAGCTGCTTTTATGACAGGCTTAGAACGTAATGCAGAGGTGGTGAATTTAACCTCTTATGCCCCGTTAATGGCACATGAAGAAGGTTGGCAATGGACTCCAGATATGATTTGGTTTAATAATCTTCAATCGTATGGAACAGCAAACTATCAGGTTCAAAAGTTGTTTTCAACAAATCGTGGAACTGATTTGATTTCGGTAACCAATAACGGAAAAGCTTTAACAGGACAAAACGAATTATATGCTTCAGCAGTAACCGATTCAGGAACAAATGAAGTGATTGTAAAAGTGGTAAATACTTCAAATCAATCGCAAGAGGTTGCTATAAATTTAAAAGGGGAAAAGGTTTATAAAAAAGGAGAACTAATCGTACTAAAAAGTGAAAACCTGGAAGATGAAAATTCCTTTGAAAATCCGGATAAGATTGTTCCTGTAACTGCTGAAATTCAGAATAAAAGTGGTAGAATTCAATTGGATTTACAACCTTATTCAGTATCTGTAATTAAATTTAAAACAAGATAAGTGTGAATTTAACAATTTTAAAGTTAATTTTATATCTTGTTTCAAGAATAACTAAATAAAGATAAAAATGAACAATACATTTAAAAGAGGCTTTTATACGTTTGCTTTATTAGGAGCAGCGTTATTAAGTGTGCAGTGTAAGAGTGACAAAAAACAAACGGTAGAGACCGAAGTCGCGGTTGAGTCTACTCCGTTAGTGACCATTTCAAAGAAAGCGTTTGGAATGACTTCAGACAGTATTGCTGTAGATCAGTATACCTTAAAAAATGAAAAAGGTATGGAAGTTAGTATCATCACTTTTGGTGGTATTATTACCAACTGGACGGCGCCAGACAAAAATAACAATTATAAGGATGTAGTTTTGGGTTATGAAACATTAGCACCTTACGAAACAAATCCAACCTTTTTTGGGGCTTTAATCGGGCGTTACGGTAACCGTATTGCCAATGGAAAATTTTCTTTAAATGGGGAGGAGTATGCTTTAGCAACTAACGACGGATCTAATCACTTACACGGTGGTACAAAAGGATTTGATAAAGTGGTTTGGACAGCTTCAGAAACACAAACCGATAGCACGGCATCTTTAGTATTAACGTATTTAAGTAAGGATATGGAAGAAGGGTATCCGGGGAACTTAAACACAAAAGTGGTTTATACTTTAGATAATAACAATGCGTTGAGAGTAGATTACGAAGCGATTACAGATAAACCTACCATTGTGAACTTAACTCAACATTCATATTTCAATTTAACAGGCGATTTTTCAAAAACCATTTTAAATCATAAACTGTCTATAGATGCTGATCAATTTGTGCCTGTTAATGAAACATTGATACCAACTGGGGAACTTGTAAAGGTTGAAGGTACGCCTTTCGATTTTAGAACTGCCAAGCCAATTGGGCAAGATATTAACATTGAAGATGTACAGTTAAAACGTGGTTTAGGTTACGACCATTGTTGGGTTTTAAATAAGCAGGATGCAGGAGAACGTTCGGTAGCTATTGCATACGACGAAGAAAGTGGTAGAGTTTTAGAAGTTATTTCTAATGAGCCAGGTATTCAGTTATACACCGGAAACTTTCTAGATGGCACTTTGCCTTCTAAGCAAGGTGGGAATTACGAATACAGAACCGGGCTTTGTTTAGAAACACAACATTATCCGGATTCTCCAAACCAACCGGATTTCCCATCAACAACCTTAAACCCAGGGGAAACGTATAAGTCGGCAACCATTTTTAAATTTACGACAAAGTAATTTAAACATAATCATAAAAAATCCCGATAAGACTGCTTATCGGGATTTTTTGTTTAAAATATTAAGATTATTTATTCTATTAGATGTATTCCCTTTTGAAATTGATTCTTTCCTTTTTGTAATTCTGTAGAACACTTGTTTTGCTCATCCTTAGTAAATAAAGAGTAGGGAACGTTTATAAACCAAGATATTAATGCCAAAGTAATCCAAATTTTTTTGAATTTTATAAAGAATTCGTTTTGTGTAAAGTTTTTTAAGAATATTAGAATTGAAATGAATATCATAAAACTACCAGGACTTAGAAGTCTGAAATTCCACCAGTTAAATTTTAGTTTCCAACGTATAACGATAATAAAAATAATATAGATAACTCCAATAATTCCAAATATAAGGGAGAGATATAATGGTTTGTTTGAATTTTTTAATTGAATTGGTTTAAAAAAATAGCTTCTAGAAGAAAAAATAATAATTGCAATAATCAAAAATTGTAATGCAAAAAATAGTATTGAAAAGGATGAAATATTATTAAAAGGAATAATACTTTCGGCGACTAATGCGTTTAATAAATGTTTTAATAATTTTAAGTTACTTCCGATTTCAATCCTTCTAAAAGCTCCTGTAATAAACCCTGTTTTTAAATAGTTATTGTATAAATATAAAGCAATAAACAGGATGTTTAAAAAAATAATCGAAAACAAAATCTTTGATTTAAGTTTGTTTTTTTCTATAAATGTATAATAAAGTGTAAATAATGTAATTATACTTACACTAAAGGCACCAATGTATCTTGATAAGAACAAGGTTAAAGAAGATAGTAAGATGTTAATACTGATTAAGGCTATATTTTTTGAGTAATTAAAAAAATAAAAAGAGAAAGCCATCCATACTAAACCTGTAATAAAAAGCCCTTCACTTAGTGAATAGGTAAAGGTTTCAATATATGATGCAAATAGAAAAATTAATCCAAATAGAAATGCATTTTTATTAAAAAGTATTTTAAATAATATTAAAATGAGTCCTATAAAAGATATATTCAAAAATTTTGAAGCCCAAAAAATAGATAAACCACTTATTTTAGTGAAAAGGTAAATAGAGCAAGGGTATCCAACAGGCCAAATAGAGAAAAAACTTAAATTATCCTGTTCCCAACTATATCCGCTATAGAATCCTTCACCATTAATTAAGCTATTAGTAAGTTTAAAATAATTCAAAGAATCAGATGTTAAATAACCGGATTGACTGAAGTATGCTTTTAATATTATTGAAATTCCGATTAATAAGAAAGTGAAGATTAAATAGTAATCTTCACTTTTTATTTTTATCATAGTTGATAATTTATTTTTTGTTCATAGGTAATTATACGTCAATAATTTCATAAAATTATTAACTATGAAAAATATGTAAAAATTTTCTGTTATTTAAATATCGAAAAGTTAAAGCCTTTTTCCTCTAGTTTTTTATACTTTTTATAATCAAATTTATAAAGATATGCTCCCTTTTTAGAGCTCGATTTGTCTTTTTTGTCCAATGGAATGAGGAGTTTAAGAGATAGTACCTTTTTTCGGAAGTTTCTTGGGTCTAATTCCTTCTGATGAATGACTTCGTATAGTTTTTGAAGCTGCGGAATGGTAAACTGTTTTGGTAATAATTCGATTCCTATGGGATAGAATCGTGATTTTAATTTTAATCGTTCTAAGGCATCCTGAACCATATCGCCGTGGTCGTAAACCAGTTTTGGTAATTTATCAACTTCAAACCAATGTGCGCCGTGTTTTTTAACCAGTTCCTTGTCGTATTCACCAATACGAATTAAGGCATATTGCGCAATGGAAATACAGCGTGCGCCATCATCTCTACTGGTATCAGAATAACATTTAAGTTCTTCCATGAAAATGTTTTCCAGGCCTGTAATTTCCTTTAAAACGCGTTGAGCGGCTTCGGTAACACTTTCATTCGGACTAACAAAACTTCCAATAAGAGATAACTCGCCCTGTTTTGGTTTTACACGACGTTCAAAAACTAAAAGTTTTAAAATACCGTCATCAAATCCGAAAATGATACAATCGGTAGCAACATAAATTTTCTCTCCATTCTCGTAGGTGTGTGTGTCTTGTGTGGCGGTCATGTTATTCATTTAAAAAATTTACAGTTTCTTGAATTACGGTGTTTAGTTGCGGTGGTAGTTCTTTGTGGTTCCAAGGGTGTTTGGTGCCGAAAACGTGATCAGCATTTTCTATGGATACAAATTTACTATTTGTATTCCATTTATGAATATTTTCAGATTCTTTAATAGAGACACTGGTGTCTGCAACTCCATGCATGATAAGGTGTGGTATGTTTAGATTTTTAGCCGCACGCTGAATATTGAAGCGTTCTTGGTTGGCTATAAAATCTTCGTAAAATTGATAATAATGCGGTATTTGTTGTTTGGTTCTGCTGTTTTCAATAAAGGTTACGCCTGCTTCTCTCCATTGGTTTACATCACAAAGCCTTGTCATTCTACTTTTAAAATCAGATACACTGGCTAAACTGATGAGTTTTTTAACTCTCGAGTCTTCTTCTGCCTTAATTAAGGTAATACCCCCGCCACGGCTATGACCCATTAAAAAAATATTGTTTTTGTCAGCTAACAGTTGAATTTCGGTAGTATTATAAACCCAGTTTATAACACTGTTTAAATCGTCCAGTTCTTTGGTGTAATTATTATTTCCGAAGGCTTGCAAGTCAGGAAAGTCTATAGGTTGTTCTATGGTGCTGCCGTTATGTGAAAAGTTGAATTTCAGGAAGTAAAACCCTTGTTCCGCGAAAGCATTGGCCATTAAATTCCAGGCGCCCCAGTCTTTAAAACCTTTGTAACCATGACAAAATATTATAATTGGTTGATTGATTTTAGTTGATGTAAATGTGGCATCAATAAAAATGGGCTTTTGATGTTGACCATCAATAACGGTTTGCTGTTTGGTTAGCATTTAGACGTCTTTTTCTGTGAACGGAATGTTAGGGTTGCAAATTTCTAAAATAAGATTTTTTAATTCATTCTTAAAATTATAAAGCGTTTCATTAGTTATTAGTACATCTTTTTTCGCGCCATAGCCCGGTTTGTCCTTTTTAGCGAATTTTAAGACACCAGCACTTAGGTTTTTAAAGGAAATAATCCCGGCTTCAACAGGAAGCTTTATTTCATTAGTGAGGTGCATCATGTAGGCATAAGTTAACACCTGAAAACTTTTACTGTATTTTTTATAATCGGAGGTCAAGTCTTCCCAGTTTATAATTTCAACCTGATTTTGGTCTACACGACCTGTTTTGTAATCTATAATTCGAATGACGCCGTTGTATTCGTCTACGCGGTCTACCTTGCCTACTAGTTTAACAGGGAAATTCAATTCAGGAATGTCTGTGATTTCTACTTTATTATCGGCTTCAATAGCTACGATTTTTATCTCGTTTCCTGCTTTTAAGTCCTTAATTTCAAAATCTAAAAAATTGGAAACAAAGCGTTTGGCAATTTCATAGATAATCAGGTTTTTACCTTTAGTAATATCACCTTCTTTGTATTCATTTTTAAAATGAAACGTGACGCGTTCGTCTATTTTATTTTTTAAATTTTTAATAATTTCAGCAGAAATAAACGAGCCTTCCAAAGGTTTATAGAAATCTTCAAGTGTATTGTGAACAACGGTTCCTAAGGTGTTGGCAGCAACAGTCTCTTCAACGTCGTCATGTTCTTTAATTTTTAATATCTTTTGATAATAGAAATCAATAGGATTTCTAATATATGACGTTAATGATGAAGGTGAAAATCCTTTTTCGGCAACAGCTTTTATGTCCTTGATTAGTTGTTCTGTTTTTTCAACTGTTTGTTCACTTGGCTTAATTACAGGGACTTTCGGAGTCAGAATTTGATGGTTGATATTATGAATCCCTTCCAGTTCTAACTGCGTAATGAAACGGCTTTTTTCACCACCGGTTAGCACATCGGCTTCAGTGTTGTAGAGGATATATACGTTTTTAGCGCGTTGTAATAAGCGGTAAAAGTGATAGGTGTAAACAGCATCTTTTTCTTTGTATGTAGGAAGCTTATTTTCTATTTTCAGATCGAATGGAATAAACGAATTGTTGCTCTTTCCGGAAGGCAAAACACCTTCGTTCACCGATGATATGATTACGGTTTCAAAATCTAAAACGCGTGATTCTAACATTCCCATGACCTGTAAACCTTTTAAAGGCTCCCCTTGAAAGTCTAAGGTTTCTGAACTTAATAATTCTTTATAAATTCCAAAAAGCGTGGAAACATCGTTTATGTGCTTGTATTTAGAATTGAGGTTGTCTAGCTCATTAAATAATTCGTTAAAGCGATACAGGTACTCTAGAGACAGTAAATTGGCATCTTTATCCTGATCGAGATGGTTTTTAATCTGAATAATTAGTTCAGAACAATTTTTAAGCGCTGTTTCAATGGATTCATCCCAATTTGAAAATAATAGGTCAATTATTGTTTTCGATTCGGTTGCAATCTCTTTTAAGCGCGATGTGGTAAGATAAATGATGTTGTTCGCGTCAATAGTTTCAATCAGTTTTGATGCATAATCGGTTTCATTTATATAAAATAAAGGTCTGATAAATTGGTGTGAAATGATGTTGATGACATCTTTGTAATAAAAGGTTATTGACGATGCTTTGTGTAAATAGAATAAAGATTCAAAAAGCCAGGCTAACGGAATGGACTTTAACGGAAATCCCATAGTGATGTTTAGGGCATTAATCCCATCGGGAATGGAATTTAATACCGGAATCAATAAATCTTCATCTCCTAAAACTACTGCGGTGTTTTCTAAATCTGGATTATCCTGTTGTAACTGTTTTAAAAGTGAACCTATATATTTGGCTTGTCCAATGTTTTTCGGAATTGCAAAGGTTGAAATGTTTTTTTCTATAGTGTAATTATTTGTAATCCACTTAAAGTCGTTTTCCTTGAAATATGTCCAGTTTTTTTTATGCTGTCTGGTAAATAATGAGGCATCGTGGTAGGTGTTGTTGAAAAATTTAGCATCAATATCCCAATAAATATCAGCTAAATTGTGTTTTAACAAAGCCTGAATAATGGTTTCTTCACACGTGTTTAAGGCATTAAAACCTAAAAAGACATGTTGTTTATCTGAATTATTTTCAATATAATTGGTGATGCTATCTGCAGCTTCACGATACAATAAGCCCTGATAACCTATGCTTTTAGCTTTTAAGGCTTCTGAAAAGTGATTGTAATAACTATGAAGTTTGTTCCAAAAAGCTAAATAATTTTTGATGAATTCTGTTTGATTTTCTTCAAGTGACCAATGATGATGCTCAATTTCTTTAATATCAATTAAATAGTCGAAAATCTTTTTCTGTGGAATATGATAACGATCAATCTCGTTAAAGTCCTGTAATAGAATTTGTGCCCATTTCGTAAAGACTTCAAAAGAATCGGCTTCTTCTTTTTTTGAAAGCTGAAGATAGGTATTATAGAATTCGAAGAGTAATTCGGTATTCGAAACCGTTTTTAAGCCTGATAATTCTTCAACAAATTCTTCAATACTGATAATTTCAGGAGCAAAAATAGTTTGTTGACAAACTTTATGAAGTTGGTGTTTTAAAAAAAGCCCGGCTCTTTTGCTGGGTAAAACAAAGGTTAATTCTGAAAGATTTCTGTGGTTTTCCTGTAAATCTCTTAGAACATCAAAAATAAACGTCGTCATTGGATAAAAATAAAAAACGCTTCGGATATCCGAAGCGTTTTTATAAAACTTATTTATTAAAAACTAATGTCTAGTTTTCTTATTTTATTAAGTTAATTTCAACACGTCTGTTGTTAGCTCTACCAGCAGCAGTTGAGTTAGAATCGATTGGCTTAGCCTCTCCGTAACCTTGAGCAGATAGTCTAGCGCCGTCAATACCATTGCTAGTTAAGTAATCTTTAACTGCATTAGCTCTAGATTCAGATAATTTTTGGTTTAATGACTCGCTACCAACACTATCAGTATGTCCTTCAACTGTAAATTTCGAATTAGGGTACTCTTTTAAGATAGCAACAATATCATTTAATACTTGAGCTGATTGCGATTTAATTGAAGACTTACCAGTATCGAATAAAATGGTTTTAGCGTAATCGTTAAGTGCTTTTTGTACAGCTTCAGTTACTTCAGGACATCCATTGTTAGCAACGGTACCTACTTTGTCTGGACATAAATCATCTTTATCTAATACACCATCACCGTCTCTATCAGCGTAAGGACAACCGTTGTTAGATGCAGGACCTGCTTCGTTAGGACAGTTATCTTCAGCATCGGTAACACCATCACCGTCAGCGTCAGGACAACCGTTTAGTGAAGATAAACCTGCAACTGTAGGACATTTATCATCTTTATCAGCAATACCATCGCCGTCAGTATCAGGACAACCGTTCATTTCAGCTGAACCAGCTTCGTTTGGACAATCGTCTTTGCTGTCTTCTATACCATCACCGTCAGTATCAGGACATCCATTGAACTCTTTAGTACCAGCAACTTCAGGACAAGCATCGTCTTTATCGTAGATACCATCTCCATCGCTGTCAGCACCACCAAATTTAATAGAGATACCTGCAGTGTGTTGGAAATGTGTCTGTAAATAGTCTTCGAAAGCGTGTTTGTAAGATGATTGTAACGTTAAACCGATGTTTTCGCTGAACCAAATATTGAAACCAAGAGTTCCATTTAAAGTTCCAGCTCCTATTTCATCAATCCAAGTGTAACCACCACCTACACCAACGAATGGGTCAATTGTTGTTCCTTGTAAGAAGTTGTATTTGATAGTACCATCTATACCGTAGTATGATAAATCGTCAACTTCATTTACTTCTTCAGGGTCAGACCCCGGTACATCACCCCATTTTTCGATTTTGTTTAAAGATCCGGCAACTCCAAAAGAGAAACCACCGCCTAAATACTTAGAAACCGAGATTGTAGATAAAGATGGCAAAATATTCCAGTGATCGTCGACATTGAAATATTCGTCGAAAATAGATTCTCCAAACTGTGCATTGCCCACAACGCCGTCACCAGAAGGATAAGCGTCAACGCCATTTGCACCAATTGTAATCTGCCAAGGATTGTTTTTGTCTTGCGCATTCATGTTGCTGTAGCCTAGCACAAACAACATAGCGAACAATAATCTGCTAAGATTTTTCATATTCAAAAGTTTAATTTTTAAGTGTTAATCGTAAACAAATTTAAGTTGTTAAAATTTATTAACAAAATAAATATAATAAAAAAAGCCTCACAATATGAGGCTTTTAAAAAAAATATGTAAGTTTTTTTATTTTGAAACCAAAGTGATTTTAATCTCACTTCTTCTGTTTTCTGCTCTACCTTCTTTAGTTTTGTTATCGGCAACTGGATTGTTTTCACCAAAACCAACTGTAGAAACATTAGCAGGAGTTACACCAGTGCTAGTTAAATAATCAGCAACAGCTTTTGCTCTTTTCTCAGATAATGTCTGGTTGTATGATTTAGCACCAACGTTATCAGCATAACCTTCAATAGTTAAATTGTAGGTTTTGTCTGTTTTTTCGATTAAATCAGCAATTTTGTTTAAAGTAATTTGATTGTCCGGAGTTAATCTCGCACTGTCAAATTCAAAGAAAATAGTTTTAGCTAACGCATCGATCAATTCTTGAGTGTTATCTACAACTACTTCAGGACAGCCATTGTTAGATGCAGGACCTGCTTCATTTGGACATTTATCATCGATATCAACAACACCGTCACCATCAGAATCAGGACAACCGTTTAATGCTTTAGAACCAGCAGCATTTGGA
Organism: Aestuariibaculum suncheonense; assembly: GCF_014596935.1. Taxonomy (GTDB): domain Bacteria; phylum Bacteroidota; class Bacteroidia; order Flavobacteriales; family Flavobacteriaceae; genus Aestuariibaculum; species Aestuariibaculum suncheonense. The sequence goes on from NZ_JACVXC010000007.1 coordinate 149,300, forward strand.
CATCTATCGTCTTTATCAGCAACACCGTCACCATCAGAATCAGGACAACCATTTAATTCTTTTAAACCAGCAACTTCAGGACACTCATCTTCACTGTCTTGAACACCGTCACCATCAGAATCAGGACAACCGTTGAATTCTGGTAAACCAGCAACTTCAGGACAGGCATCATCATTGTCTTTGATGCCATCTTTGTCAGTATCTTTAGCTCCAAATTTGTAAGCGATACCTACGTTGTGTTGAAAGTGAGGAATTAAATAATCCTCGAAAGAGTGTTTGTAAGTTGATTGAAAGTTTAATGCTACATTTTTCTTTTTAGTAAACCACCAGTTAAAACCAGCACCACCGTTTAAAGTTCCAGCACCAACTGTATCAATCCAAGAGTAACCTCCTCCAATTTTTAAGAAAGGCTCTAAGCGTCCTGTGGTAGCGAAGCTATATTTGAAGAACCCATCAACACCATAGTATGAGAAATCGTCGATTTGTTTTCCTAAATAAGTAGAAGCATCTCCAACTTTAGTTATTTTGTTAACAGAACCAAAAACTCCAAAAGAGAAATTTCCACCTAAGTAACGAGAAACTGTTAAAGAAGATGGGTAAGGTGCGATATTCCAGTGGTCGGTAGCATTGAAATATTCGTCTGTCCACCAGCTTTGTCCTGGGAAGTGAGTATCACCAACATTTGTAGGATAGGTATCCACAGCATTAACACCTATACCAATTAACCAACGGTTATTAGCATCTTGTGCTTGTAGGGTGCTTAGACCTACAACAACTAAAGCGAAAAATAAAATAATTTTTTTCATGTGTCAGATTTGTTTGAACAATTTTTTAAGCCAGCAAATTTAAAGCTTTATAAACTTTCTGAAACATGAATCGCTTTTTTTCGATTAAGTGCAAAAAAATCGCATGAAGTGTAATTTTTGTTCGTGATGTAGGAATTAGACTTCTCTAATTGAGACGTCTTCGTTCGTATAAATCAAGATTTTTTTTAGTACAGAAATGTTCATTTCATTTAAAACATCCTCATAAGTTTGTAATTGTTGTACGTGTTTTTTGTCTTCCATTCCGGTTTTGTAATCAATGATTACAGATTGATTATCAGGAAATAAAATGATGCGGTCTGGTCTTAAAATCATACCTTCTTTAGAGATGATATCACGTTCATTATAGACTGTATTGTCGGCATGATAATATATTTCGAGTTTTGGATGAGTTACAATTTTATGAATGGTCTCTTTTAGTCGGCTAGCTTGGTTTTGACTTATTGTTCCAGTGGTTAAGAATTCGCTTATAGCAAAATCGACGTCGTTTTTAGAAATAATTTCCGCCATAATGTTGTGAATCAGATTCCCTCTTTCGATAGCTTCTTCTTGATTGGTGTCCCAAAGCATTCCAGATTTTGTTACGACTTTGATGTTATGGTCTTCTTTAGCAGTTGAGATAAATTCGTTTGCCGTTATCATGCCTTCAGCTATTTTTTTATGCTCATTTGTTTTTTCAGCTATTCCGAAGCTATAAGTTTCTTGGTTATTATTCCAAAGTCCAAGATGTTGAAGGTAATTAATGAATAATCCGGAGTATTTATTGCTATTCACTTCTCCCTTAGTGTTAAGGTCTTTCGTTGAAATAATATAGAGGTGTTCCACAGGACGTGTTAGGGCTACATATAGTAGATTAATATTGTCCAGTTCCTGTTCCGATCGATGGTTGGTATAAATATTTAAACCTACATCTCCGTAATATTCAAAATCCTTGTTGAAATTCAACAAGGTATGTGAAAAACCTTGATACATTTCATCGTTAATAGGAAACCATTCTTTAGGTTCAATTTCTCGATAGATATCTAAATCGGCATAAGGAAATATTACCACAGGGAATTCCAGCCCTTTAGATTTATGAATGGTCATGATTTGAACAGCATCCTGACCTTTGGGTGAAACAATGCTTAGCGATTCCTTTTTTGAATCGAAATAATCTAAAAACCCACTTATATCTGAGCCTTTTTTATGAGAAAAGTCCAGAACAATATCTAAATAAAACTGAATATAAGCATTTGAATTTTCAACCAGATGAAAACTTCTTACCAAAGTTTCAGTTAAGTCGTAAAGTGGCAGTTGAAGCAAATATGGACTATTTACATAAATATTATAGTTTTCAAAACTTTTAAAGAATTCCTGCAACGGTAAACTTAAATGTTCGCTGAAGAATTCGTGTTTGTTTTCTACATTAAATAAGTCTGCCAGATAGGTTAATACCGCAATTTTAACCTCGTTATTTTTCGGTTGAATTAAGAGTTTTAAAAGATTATTTAAAAAAACAACTTCCGGAGCATTGTTAATCAATAGAGTTTCTGAAGAAATGATAGGAATATTAAACTGACTTAAATAATTAGCCACAGCAACACCCTCTTTTTTCTTTCTAACCAAAATACAAATATCTTCCAGTTTAAAGTTGTTTTCAAGGCAACGATTAATGGTTTTTAAAACCTGTTCGCAAAACTGCTCGTCTCGGTCGTCGTCTTTATCGAAATCTAAGAACGAGAGCTCTACATAACCGCTTTCAGTTTTATTAATGTTCTGATGCGCTTTTTCGTAAAGGTTTTTATAGGTGTTATTGCTAAAGACCTGTTGTGCTAAAAAGCTAAAAAATTTGTTATTAAAATCGACCACTTCTTTAAAACTTCTAAAGTTTGCAGGAAGATTCTTTAAATCCTTTCCAACATGAAATGGATTTTTATCTACAAACAAATCAATAAATTGTTCGGCTTTTCCACCTCGCCAGCGGTAAATGGCTTGTTTGGCGTCTCCTACTAGCATGGTGGTTCCTTTATCGGCAGATAGAGAGCTGTCTAACAACGGAATTAAATTCTGCCACTGCATCACCGAAGTATCCTGAAACTCGTCAATAAAATAATGGTTGAATTTTTCGCCAATACGCTCGTAAACGAAAGGTGTTGGTTGGTTGCTGATTTCCTGACTAATAATGGTGTTAAATTCTGAAATCAGCATTTTGTTTTGGTCTAGTTTCAGCGCTTTTAATTCCTTATTAATCGCATTTAAAACTGATAAAGGCGTGATATTTTTATAAAAGGCTTTTAAAAATTTAACGTGAAAAATGCCTTGCTTGGTTAAATTGAAAGCTGATGCGATTTGCGGTTGAATGGATTCAATGGTTGAAGCAACATCACTGCTCACCTTTTTAGGATAAAGCGTACCGTTATCTATATTGTCCTGCCACTTTGGTACAAAAGACACATCAAAATTACCTTCACTGATTTTCATGAAATGTTTCGGAAGATAACTACTTGAAAAGTCACTAAACTCTAAACCAACACTCTCTATTAAATCTAAAGTATCTTGAGCGGCTTCAATAATGGCTGTTTCTGTGGTTTTTATATCTGTTTTTAACTGTGTTTTAAGTGAGTTGAAATCAGATAGAGTCTTTGATTTTAAGGTTTCAATAAACGGAATATCGTTCTCGTTAACCAGTAATTTGGCAATTTTATTAAAATCGAAGGCAATGTCAAAACTTTTATCGTCATCGGCTTTTTCAATGGCGAAATCAACTAAAACCTTGGTCAGGGCTTTATCGCTTCCGGCTTTAGCAATAAGGCTATCTACGGCCTGATTTAATAAGGAATCCTGGTCGAGTTCTACTTCAAAATTAATAGGCAGTTTTAAGTCGTAAGCAAAAGTTCTTATTAGTTTATGAGTAAAACCATCAATCGTCGATATATCGAAAGCGGCATAATTATGAATGATGGTATTTAGTAATTTAATAGATTTTTCGTGAACTTTTTCAGGCGGCATATTCAAATCTTTACTAATGAACTCAAACATAGTGTTTGGCTTTTCCAGAATTTCAGGTTCAGAAAATTGCTTTAACACCTCAATAATACGCTCTTTCATTTCGGCAACCGCTTTATTGGTAAACGTGATGGCTAAAATGCGTTTAAACTGATCTGAAGTGTCAGAACTGAATAAAATTTTTAGATATTCTTTAACCAAAGTGAAGGTTTTACCACTTCCAGCCGAAGCGTTATATATTATAAATGGTGGGGTTTGCAGCATGAATTTGAAATTTGAACACAAGATAAAAACTATCAATCATATCATAACGATTTATTATTTTTAATTGAGGGCATTTATGTGTAAATTTGAACTTAAAATATTTATTAATAGTTAAAACAAAAAAATTATGGCTTTCGAATTACCTGAATTAGGTTATGCTTACGATGCTTTAGAGCCGCACATTGATGCACGCACTATGGAGATTCACCATTCTAAGCACCACCAAGGATATACAAATAATTTCAATGCTGCAATCGCAGGTACTGATTTAGAAGGAAAATCTGTTGAAGAGATTCTTACTAATTTAGATTTAGATAATGCTGCTGTTAGAAACAATGGTGGTGGATATTTTAACCACTCTTTATTCTGGTCGGTAATGAACCCAGAAGATAGAGGATATTTATCAGGAGAATTAAAAGATGCTATTGAGGCAGAATTTGGTTCCAAAGATGCATTTGTTGAAGCATTCAGTAAGGCAGCTGCTACACGTTTCGGATCTGGTTGGGCATGGTTATGTGTTCATAAAGGAGGAAAAGTAGAGATCTGTTCTACAGCGAATCAAGATAACCCATTAATGCCAGGAATTGGTTGCGGAGCAACTCCAATTTTAGGTCTTGATGTTTGGGAACACGCTTATTATTTAAACTACCAAAACCGTCGTCCAGATTATATCGATGCGTTCTTTAAAGTAGTAAACTGGAATGAAGTTGAAAGACGTTACGCTGAAGCTAAGTAATTAGTTTTATTAAAGTATAGTAAGAAATCGCTTGGAGAAATCTAGGCGATTTTTTTATACTTCATTTTTTCGAATATTTAAAGTGTATTTGTATTAAATGAAAAAGGCGGACAGAATGTCCACCTTTTTGCCCCAAATCTACCATAAACTTAACCTACTTATGTTATGGTAAGGTAAATATATTGCGGTAAAAAATTGTGATAAAATATTTTGGTTGAACTACCAATAATTTGGCTTAAGCGAATATGCTTAATTTTTAGTTTTTGTGAAGTTTCTCATAATTAGGAAACTAAAGTGTATAAAAAAAGGCGAACAGAAGTTCACCTTTCTTTGCCCCAAATCTACCATGAACTTAACCTACTTATGTTATGGTTCAGCAAATATATAGCAGCATAATATTGTGGTAAAATATTTTAGTTGAACAGCCAAAAATTTGGTTTAAAGGCATTTAGGTAAGATTTTTAAGCTTTTTTGAGTAACGAAGAGAAATACCTGAAACGCATAAAAAAAGGCGAACAGAAGTTCACCTTTTTTTGCCCCAAATCTACCATGAACTTAACCTACTTATGTTATGGTCTTACGAATGTATACGTAATTCAGGTAATTATATTATTTATTAGATAAAGTGCATTTTTTTCAGGCAAAATGTATTTTATCTTAGATAAAATGAGATTTATGCATTTTCAGGCGATCTCAATTAAGAAGTGCTTAATTAATAAGCACGTTCTTTATTACCTTCGTAAAAATTAATAAATGCTCGGTTCACAACACGGTTACCTCCAACAGTTGGATAATCGCCTGTAAAATACCAATCACCTGAGTTTTTCGGACAAGCTTCATGTAAATTTTCTACCGGTTGGAAGATGATTTTTACATCAGCATTAATATTATCCGGACTTAAAAGCTCAGCAATTTTATCAGAAATTTGTTCGTCTGTAAACGGATCGTATATTTCTTTAACAAAGTTCTGTACGTACTTATCTGCTAGCTCGGTTTGCTCTATACACTTGTTGTAAACCTCTTCAACAATATGGTATTGACCGTTTTCTTTTAATAATTCCAAGGCTGCTCTAAAGGCTATTAAACTTTCTAAGTTAGCCATATCGATACCGTAACAGTCAGGATATCTAATTTGTGGGGCAGACGATACAACGACAATGCGTTTTGGTCCTAAACGGTCTAACATTCTTAAGATACTTTTCTTAAGTGTGGTTCCGCGAACTATACTATCGTCAATAATAACCAAGTTGTCTTCTGGCTTAATTACACCGTAAGTAATGTCGTAAACGTGCGCTACTAAATCGTCACGGCTGCTATCTTCCGTGATAAACGTTCTAAGTTTTGCATCTTTAATAGCGATTTTTTCAACACGAATATGCTGAGATAAGATTTCCTTGATTTTTTCAGAAGAAAGCGAATGTTGTCCTTCTAAAATGGCTGCTGTTTTCTTTTCATTTAAATATAAATCTGCCGAGTCTATCATCCCGTAAAAAGAGGTTTCAGCAGTATTTGGTATGAATGAGAAAACCGTATTCTTAATATCGTAATTAATAGATTCAAGAACCTTAGGCATTACCAAGTTTCCTAATTTTTTACGTTCCTGATAAATTTCGGCATCACTTCCTCTTGAGAAATAAATACGCTCAAAAGAACATGATTTTCTTTCTAAAGGCTCTAAAATTTGTTTGAAACGAACTTCACCAGATTTTTTAATGATGATAGCTTTTCCAGGATCTAATTCATGAACGTCATCAAACTTTACGTTGAAAACCGTTTGAATTACCGGACGCTCTGAAGCGATTACTACAACTTCATCGTCCTGGTAGTAATAGGCTGGACGGATACCTGCAGGATCACGTAAAACGAAGGCATCCCCATGACCAATAAGACCAGCCATAGCATAACCACCATCCCAGTTTTTTGCTGCACGTTTTAATATTTTACCAACTTTTAAACGTTCTGCAATTTGTGGAGAGGCATCTCTTTTGTTGTATCCCTCTTTTTTAAGGTCTTTGTATACTTTAGCAACGGCATCGTCTAAGAAATGACCGATTTTCTCCATTATAGTAATAGTGTCGGTGTATTCTTTTGGGTGCTGACCTAACTCAATTAAATTTCCGAATAACTCTTTAACATTCGTCATGTTAAAGTTACCCGCCATAATTAAGTTTCTGTGCATCCAGTTGTTTTGTCTTAAAAACGGGTGAACACTTTCTACACTGTTTTTACCAAAAGTTCCGTAACGAACGTGACCTAATAAAACTTCACCAATGTATGGAATGTTCTTTTTCTGTGCTGCAACGTCGTTAGCGTATTCCGGATGTGCTGAAAGCTCGGTATTGATACGATCGTTAATTTGAGCAAAAATATCCTGAATAGGCTGTTGTGCAATAGAACGTACTCTACTAATGTAACGTTCACCAGGCTTCATGTCTAGTTTGATACTTGCAAAACCAGCACCGTCTTGACCACGGTTGTGCTGTTTTTCCATCATAAGGTACATTTTGTTGACTCCGTAAAATGCACTTCCGTATTTTTCTTTGTAGTACTCTAGTGGTTTTAATAACCTAACCATGGCTATTCCACATTCGTGTTTTAAAGCATCACTCATTTTGGATCTATTGTGTTTATCGCTTTTGCGTAAATATTAACGTTTATAATTAAAAACGCGCTCAAATTCGAGCGCGCGGTTTTATGCTAATTCTATTTCAAATTGTGTTAACTGTTTAAACTGTAACAAGCGCTTATGGACTTCACCTTCACTTAAGTTCTGCATACGTTCGGTTCCGAATTTTTCAACACAGAACGAGGCTAAAGTAGAACCGTAAATTACAGCATTCTTCATGTTTTCGAAAGAGGTGTCACCTGTTTTTGCAATATATCCAGCAAAACCTCCAGCAAAGGTGTCTCCGGCACCGGTTGGATCGAAAACTTCTTCAAGTGGTAAAGCCGGAGCATAGAATACGTTATCGTTATTAAACAATAAAGCACCGTGTTCTCCTTTTTTAATCACAACATATTTAGGTCCCATTTCCTGAATTTTTCTGGCAGCAACTAATAGAGAATATTCTCCAGTTAATTGTCTGGCTTCTTCATCGTTAATGGTAATAACATCAATTTTCTTAATCACCTTATGTAAATCGTCTAAAGCACAGTCCATCCAGAAATTCATAGTATCTAGAATGACCAGTTTAGGTTTTTCTTCCATTTGTTCTAAAACACTTAGTTGGACGATAGGATGAAGATTTCCTAACATCACGACATCAGCATTTTTATAATCTTGAGGAACAACAGGGTTGAAATCGGTTAAGGTGTTAAGCTCGGTAACTAAGGTGTCACGGCTGTTCATGTCGTTGTGGTAACGACCGCTCCAGAAAAATGTTTTTCCGTCTTTAACGATTTCAATTCCTGAGATATCAATATTTTTACTTGATAATAAGTCTAAATATTCCTGAGGAAAATCGCCACCAACAACCGATACAGCTGCGGCGTCTACGTTAAAATGTGAAGCAGATAATCCAATAAAAGTGGCTGCACCACCAAGTATTTTGTCGGTTTTCCCGAACGGCGTTTCAATAGCATCAAAGGCTACTGTGCCAACAATTACTAATTTACCCATAAAGGTTTTTAATTTTGGTGCAAATATACGTCTTTTAAGTGCTAAAAAACGAATTTATTTTCGTCCAAAATCTGCTGGAATTTCACCCCAAGCTTTTGTTTCCCATTTTACGATGGTTGTTGTGTAGGTATTGGTCTTTAGCCAGTTAACCGCACGGTCTACCAATTCAAAAAGGTCTTTATTTTTTTCGTTGCGTTCTAATTTGGTGTTGCAGGTTTTCTTCTTAACCCAGCTTATTGCGGTCTTTGAGTCGGTGTAAATTATACGGTTGCTGTTTTTCTTTTTAAGGAGTGCAAGGCCGTGAACAATGGCTAAAAATTCACCTATATTATTCGTGCCTTCCTGAAAAGGCCCTTGAATAAAGAGTTGTTGTTTGGTTTTGGTGTCGACACCACGATACTCCATAACACCCGGATTTCCGCTAGAAGCGGCATCGACTGAAATGGAATTATAATTAGGCTGTCCAATTTTTTTTAGCTGCTCTGCAGATAGAGTACTGGTGAATGATTTGTTCTTACCTATATAGTCGTTGTAGTTTCCGTTTAAAGCCTTTTTGGCAGCTTCAAACGTTTCAAACGATTTGTATTGTGCACCTTCGTAATTGGTTATTTGAGCCTTACAGTCGTTCCATGTTTCAAAAACACCGACGTTGTGTCCTTTCCAAACCGTATAGTATTTTTTCTTTTTTTTAGACATGGTATAATACGCAGGGCTTACTGTTATATAGCTGTTAGTCTTGTTTTAATAATAATTGTTCTACCACTTTAGGGAAGTGTTCCATTTCCAGTTCGTGAATTTTAGCAGCAACATCTTCGGCAGTATCATTTGGAGTTACATTGCATTTAGCCTGGAAAATAATTGCGCCTTCGTCGTAGTTTTCATTAACATAATGAATGGTAATACCGGTTTCGGTTTCTTTATGCTCAACTACAGCCTGATGCACATTCATCCCATACATGCCTTTCCCTCCAAATTTAGGTAATAATGCCGGGTGTACATTGATGACTTTGTTTGGGTATTCATTAATAATAGATTCAGGGAATTTCCATAAAAAGCCTGCTAGCACAATTAAATCTGGTTTTGTGGCGTGTAAAAGATTTAAAACGTCGTTTGATTCGGTTAAAGCGATTTTGTTAAATGAGAGTGCGCTTACTTTTAATCGTTTGGCACGATCTAAAACTTTGGCTTGAGGATTATTTGTAAGAATTTGAACAACCGAAGCGACGTTGCTTTTGTTGAAATATTCGACTAAATTCTCTGCATTAGAACCACTTCCTGACGCAAAAATGACAATACGTTTCATTTGCTGCTTATTATTTTAAGTTATTTTTAGGTGAAATTCGTTGTAAAATTAAAAAGAATACTTCGTATAAATATTCAAGCGTTTTTCACCTAAAGGCCTATACTGTTATGTTTATTCGGCAAAAAAAAGAATAATTATTAACAATTAATGGGTTAAATTCAAATTCTTAAAATGAATTTAGTAAATTAGAAACACTTTTTTAATACTAAAGGTGTGTTATAAAAATAAAGTTTTTTATTTTTGCCAACTAATTAAAACTTAAAATTAAAAGATTATGTCAGACATTGCATCAAGAGTAAAAGCGATTATCGTAGACAAATTAGGAGTTGATGAAAACGAAGTTGTAACTGAAGCAAGCTTCACTAACGATTTAGGAGCAGACTCTTTAGATACTGTAGAATTAATCATGGAGTTCGAAAAAGAATTCGATATCCAGATTCCAGACGACCAAGCAGAGAACATTGCAACAGTAGGTCAAGCTATATCATATATCGAAGAAGCAAAATAAGCCAAGTACTTTATGGAATTAAAGCGAGTTGTAGTCACAGGATTGGGCGCTTTAACACCGATAGGGAATACCAAAGATGAATATTGGGATGCCTTAATCAGTGGTAAAAGTGGTGCTGCGCCTATAACCTATTTTGATACCGAAAAGTTTAAAACCAAGTTTGCTTGTGAGTTGAAAAACTTTAACGCAACAGACTTTATAGACCGTAAGCTGGCAGGTAGAATGGATAAGTTTACGCAGTATGCTATGGTTGCTTCAGATGAAGCTATTGCAGATGCGAATTTAGACTTAGACAGAGTAAACAAACTACGTGTTGGGGTTATATGGGGTGCTGGTATTGGAGGTCTTGAGACCTTCCAAGAAGAGGTTTTAAATTTTGCGAAAGGTGACGGTACGCCAAGATTCAATCCGTTCTTTATTCCTAAAATGATTGCAGATATTGCACCAGGAAATATTTCTATTAAACATGGATTTATGGGGCCTAACTATACTACGGTTTCAGCCTGTGCTTCTTCAGCAAACGCTATGTTCGATGCTTTAAACACGATTCGTTTAGGACATTGTGATGTAGTTGTTACCGGAGGAAGTGAAGCAGCAGTAACAATTGCAGGAATGGGAGGGTTCAATGCGATGCATGCCTTATCAACTAGAAACGAAAGCCCTGAAACAGCCTCTCGTCCGTTTGACGGCACAAGAGACGGTTTTGTATTAGGTGAAGGTGCAGGAGCACTGGTTCTGGAAGAATATGAGCACGCAAAAGCAAGAGGTGCAAAAATTTATGCAGAATTTATAGGTGGAGGTTTATCTTCTGATGCTTACCACATGACGGCACCACATCCGGATGGAAAAGGCGTAGTAGCCGTAATGAAAAATTGTTTAGAGAATGCAGGCCTAAATCCTGAAGACGTAGACCATATTAATACACATGGAACATCTACACCACTAGGAGACGTTGCAGAACTTAAAGCAATTTCAGAGGTGTTTGGCGATCATGCAAAACACATAAATATTAATTCAACAAAATCAATGACCGGGCATTTATTGGGTGCTGCGGGAGCTATTGAAGCTATTTCGGCTATTTTGGCTATGGAAAACGGTATTGTACCGCCAACCATAAACCATACAACGGTAGACGAAAATATTGATCCGGAATTAAATTTAACTTTGAACAAGGCTCAAAAGCGAGACATTAAAGTGGCTATGAGTAATACATTTGGATTTGGCGGACATAACGCTTGTGTATTATTCAAGAAATTAGACTAAATCCCGAATGAAAAACATTCGTAACATATTAAATTCCCGTTTTAAACGCAACGGGAATTTTTTTATGAAGCTACATAATATTCTTGGGTTTAAACCTAAAGAATTAAGATACTTCAAAAAGGCATTCACGCATCGTTCCATGAACATTAAAGACAGCAAAGGCAATGCTGTTAATTACGAACGTCTTGAGTTTTTAGGTGATGCCATGTTAAGTGCTGTTATTGCCTCTCATTTATATTTAGAAGTACCTAGCGGTGATGAAGGCTACTTGACAAAGATGCGCTCTAAAGTAGTAAGTAGAGAGCATCTTAACGAATTAGGTAAGGAATTAAGACTGATTGATTTGGTTGAGAGTAAAATTCCGCCGGGACAATTCGGAGATAATATTCACGGAAATTTATTTGAAGCCTTAGTTGGTGCTATTTTTCTGGATCGAGGGTATAAGTACTGTGAAAAATTCATTTACGATCGCATTATCATTCCTTATGTCGATATCGAACGTCTGGAAGGCAAAGTGATTAGTTATAAAAGTTTACTTATCGAATGGTGTCAAAAAGAGAAGAAAACATTTAATTATAATGTTTATGATGATACCGGTATCGACGAGATCAAACACTTCTCTGTAAAATTGTCTATAGACAATAAAGTGGTGGCAAAAGCCAGAGCAACTTCAAAGAAAAAAGCTGAAGAAAAAGCTTCGAAACGTGCTTTTTTTGTGTTTCAAAGTAAAATATCAAAAATGCAGTAAAACTTATCGAACAAAGCTATTAACTACAACGTTTTAGTTAAAAATCTTCTAAATATTAATAGAATCTTATAACAATTGAATGTTTATAAATACTATATTTACAACGTTTAATATAAGTTATGGCTGTTCACAAACTTATTCTCGATGATGTTTTTGATGAAGTGTCACATACTTTAATTGCCATTCATTGTTCCATTGACGATTATCGTTTAGCTTATCTTTTAAACAAACATTTAGGAATTAGTCTGGCTCGAAAACAAGCCGACATTGATGTAAATGTAGACCAGTCAGCCTATTCTATTTTCGAATGGAAAGATGAAAAACAGTTAACCACATGGAATTTGGTTTCCAATACATGTAAAACAGAAGTTCATCAACCAAACACAGGTAAGTCGTTGTTCGATTTACAGGAAAAGATAACAAGAATATCGCATTTAATACCAGAACACAGGGCCGTTAATTATTTTTTAAAAATAGATAACGAGTTTAGTACAAATAAGGAGAAATATATACTGCAAAGTATATTAAGCATTCCTAAAGTAGCAACTGCCTTTAGTGTTGATATTAATAAATTGAAATCAAAAGAAAATTTAATTTTTTAGCTAATGCCATTAAATAAAAAAACCAAAATAGTAGCAACGCTAGGGCCTGCTACAAGTACCAAAGAAGTTCTAAAAGGAATGCTTGAAGAAGGCGCTAATGTTTTTAGAATTAACTTTTCACATGCCGATTATAACGATGTTGCCGAGCGTATTAAAATGATACGTGAACTGAATGATGAGTTTGGGTTTTCTGCAGCGATATTAGCCGATTTACAAGGTCCTAAACTTCGTGTAGGGGTTATGAAGGAAGAAGTGGTTGTAAATCCAGGTGATGAAATCGTATTTGCAACAGGAGAGCGTTTCGAAGGAACTAAAGAGCGTGTTTACATGACTTACGAAAGATTCCCTCAGGATGCTAAACCAGGAGAACGAATTCTTTTAGACGACGGCAAATTAATCTTTGAAGTAGTGTCGACTGATGGTGATTCAGAAGTTAAAGCGAAAGTCATTCAAGGTGGGCCATTAAAATCTAAGAAAGGGGTTAACTTACCTAACACAAACATTTCTCAGCCAGCCTTAACGGAAAAAGATATTGAAGATGCGATTTTTGCGATTAGTCAGGATGTTGATTGGATTGCTTTATCGTTTGTGCGTCACGCTGAAGATTTACAGCAGTTGCGTGATTTAATTGAGAAACACAGTGAGCATAAAATTCCTGTTATAGCAAAAATTGAAAAGCCAGAAGCAGTTAAAAATATTGATGCTATTGTGGCAAATTGTGACGGATTAATGGTAGCGCGTGGAGACCTTGGTGTTGAAGTTCCTGCCGAAGAAGTACCATTAATTCAAAAGCAATTAGTGTTACGTGCTAAAAAGGCGAGAATTCCAGTAATCATTGCAACCCAGATGATGGAAACGATGATTAGCAGTTTAACTCCGACACGTGCTGAAGTAAATGATGTAGCTAACTCGGTGATGGATGGTGCTGATGCAGTAATGCTTTCAGGTGAAACTTCTGTTGGTCAGTATCCGGTACAGGTGATTAAGCAAATGGCGAATATTCTTAAAAATGTAGAAGATTCTCCATTAATTCAGGTGCCACAATTACCGCCTCACGTGCGTACAAAACGTTTTATTACAAAATCGATTTGTTACCACGCGGCATTAATGGCCAACGAGATTGATGCTAAAGCTATTTCAACATTAACCAATAGTGGGTATACGGCATTTCAGATTTCTGCATGGAGACCTTCTTGCCATATTTTAGTATTTACGCCAAACAAACGTATCTTAACACAGTTAAGTTTACTTTGGGGAGTTAAAGCTTTCTATTACGATAAGTTTGTTTCAACTGATGAAACCGTAGGCGACATTAACCGTATCGCTAAGAACGCAGGTTTTGTTAAGAAAGGAGATATGGTAGTGAGTTTAGCTTCAATGCCAATTGCTGAAAAAGGTATGGTAAATACGCTGCGCGTAAGAGAGATTACAAAGTAACTCGTATTCAAAATATAAATTTAAAAGCTGCTTGAGACATTAAGCGGCTTTTTTGTTTTAATTATGATTAAAATCCAAACTTTAACTGCACACTTACGCTTTTTTGATCCGGTTCTTTTTTGGTTTCGGTATTTAAATTAGATAATGAAATACCTAAAAGGCGTACTGAATTTTTTAGTTTTTCCTGATACAATAACTCTTTAGCTGTATCGAGAATTAATGCTTTATCATTAATAAAATAAGGTAGGGTCTTGCTTCGGGTTTGTAATGAAAAATCGCTGTATTTTATTTTTAAGGTTACTGTTTTTCCTGATACTTTACTTTTTGATAATCGACGTGAAACTTCATCGGCGATGTGTTCTAGTTTTTCTAACATAAACACTTCACTGGAAAGATTTTCGCTAAAGGTGCGCTCGGCTGCCAAACTTTTTCTAATCCGATTGGGTTTGACTTCGCTATTGTGAATACCGCGTACCACATAGTAATAATACGTGCCCGATTTGCCAAAGTGTTCTTCGAGATAGTCAATAGATTTTTGTTTTAAATCCATTCCGGTAAAGATGCCTAGCTGATACATTTTTTCAGCGGTAACTTTTCCAACTCCGTAAAACTTTCGAATGTCTAACTGTTCCAAGAATTCAATAACCTCTTCCGGATTTACAGTTTTTTGTCCATTAGGCTTGTTGTAATCGCTGGCCACTTTCGCTACAAATTTATTGATGGAAATGCCTGCTGAAGCCGTTAATCCGATTTCATTAAAAATACGCTCACGAATTTCTTTGGCAATTAGTGACGCGCTCGGGTTGCCTTTTTTATTGTGGGTAACATCTAAATAAGCTTCATCTAAAGATAGAGGTTCCACGAGGTCGGTATATTCCAAGAAAATCTTTCTGATCTTCTTTGAGATTTCAGCATAACGTTCAAAGTTATGACGTACAAAAATTAAATCTGGACACAATTTAGCTGCTAATGTTCCAGACATGGCACTTTTCACGCCAAATTTTCTAGCTTCGTAACTGGCGGCACTAATAACACCACGCTTACCTCCGCCGCCAACCGCAATGGGTTTTCCCTTAAGTTCAGGATTGTCCATTTGTTCTACAGACGCATAAAAAGCATCCATATCCACATGAATAATTTTTCTTATGTTAGAGGTCGGTAGCATATTGTAAATTTATAATATCTTTATCAAAGCAAACGATTTTCATTAAAAACAATAATTTGAAAACAGCAATTATTTTAGGAGCTACGGGACTGGTTGGAGGGCTGGTTTTACAACTGCTTTTAGAAGATGACAGGTATGAAAAAGTTATTGTTTTCAGCCGACGATCCTGCGGAGTAAAACACGCTAAGCTGGAAGAGTATATCGTTGATTTATTTAATCTTGAAGTGAGTTCAGGTCGATTTAAAGCCGATGTGGTGTTCTGTTGCGTTGGGACTACGAAGGCTAAAACGCCAGATCAGGACATGTATACCAAAGTAGATTATGGTATTCCGGTTATGGCTGCGCAAATGTGTAAGCGTAGCAACATCAATACGTTTATTGTGGTATCAGCTTTAGGAGCTCATGTAAATAGTTCGGTATTTTACTCCAGATTAAAAGGTGACATGGAACGTGATGTGTTGGCTCAGAAGATTGAAAACACCTTTTTGTTACAACCTTCATTAATTGCAGGAAACAGAGAAGAAAAGCGTCTGGGAGAATCTTTAGCTAAATGGGTTATGCGAGTGATAAACCCTTTATTGATTGGCAAATTGAAAAAATACCAATCGATAGAGCCTGAGACAATTGCACGAGCAATGGTGTGGCTGGATAATAATATTTATAAAGAAAACCGTATTCCTTCAGATAAAATTAAAAGCATAGCTAATCTAAATGATAGAAATTGAACGTAAATTTTTAGTAAAGTCTACAGCTTTTAAAGCTGAAGCATTTAAGCAAACCAGAATAGTTCAAGGATTTTTAAATACCGACAAGGCTAGAACCGTTCGTGTGCGTTTAAAGGGGGAACAAGGATTTATCACGGTGAAAGGTCCGTCGTCAAGCGATGGATTGGAGCGTTTTGAATGGGAAAAGGAAATCACAGCACTTGAAGCTGAAGCACTTTTTAAAATTTGTGAAGAAGGCGTTATTGATAAAACGCGTTATGAAGTAAAAGCTGGAAAGCATACGTTCGAAATCGATGAGTTTTATGGCGATAATGATGGGCTTATTGTAGCCGAAGTGGAATTAGAGACCAAAGAAGATCAATTTATAAAACCGGAATGGCTTGGAACAGAAGTCACCGGTGAAATAAAATATTACAATTCACAACTAAGTAAACACCCATTTAAACTATGGAAATAATAAAAAGAACAGTATCGGTTTTTGTGTTACTACTGACCCTTATAGCCTGTAAAAATGAACCAAAAGAGACAGAAGTCATTTCTGAGCCTATTGAAGAAGTAAAAGATACGATTGAAGTTGTTGAAAAACCAGTGGTTAAAACTACGCAACAAATTAAAGATGAACTTAAAGCCAAAGGCTTTAAAACTTTCGATTATGTTGACGAAAAAACGCAGGATACCATTTTAATGCAACAGTACTTTATGGCTTTTTTAAAAAGCGGACCAATACGTTCTCAAAACGAAGAAGAAGCCGAATTACTACAGGAAGCACATCTCGATCATTTAAGTAAAATGTATGAATTAGGTTATGCCGATATCTCCGGACCTTTTGGAGATGATGGCGATATTCGAGGTATTACTATTTACAACGTTCCTACTCAAAAAATGGCTGATAGTTTAGCAAATGCCGACCCGATGGTAAAAGCAGGACGTTTGATTGTTGAAATTCATCCGTGGTGGGCCGCGAAAGGATTTCCTTTAAGATAGTTTATTTTACAACGGTGATAAGATAATTGTTGTTGTAATTTTCAATGGTTATACTATTACCGTTATAAGTTCCTGAGAGAGGAATGGTAAATATATATTTACAAATACCTTCTTCTAATGTTACGTTTACAATTAAAACATCTGTTTCGGTTTCAGAAAGATTGATTTTGAAAGTTCTTTCTATATCGGTGCCAAATAACGGTACATTTATAAAGGCGTTTAATTGCGGATAATCATCAATAACAACATCATTTATCGTATTGTTATTATAATTTATAGAAATGTTTTCGGCAGTATAGGTTTCATTTTCTATTAAGTTATTTCCGTTTGTATCTGTTATTTTTAGGAGGAGTAAAGGGTTTCCAATGTAAATAACGGAACAGTCAATACTCTCTTTGTCTTTATCAGAACAACCAGATAACAAAATAAATAGACATAATAGAAGACTTGAAATTTTCATAACGGTTGTATTTTATATATAGATACCAAAAGTAAGAAAAGGTTGCGTTTAATTATTTTAAAATGTCGATGCGCCGTTTAGTTTCATTACCAAGTGCATCAACAACTGTAATGATATGGGTTCCTTTTTCTGGAACTATAGCAAACTCATGTATGGTTTTTGTAGTTCCTAAATAGAGGTTGTCTAAATACCAGAACACTTCGGTTTCAGGTTTTGAATGCGCTATTTTTAAAATGAGCTCGTTTGTTTTGCCGTTGAAATCTTTTGGTAAGAAAACACTATTGTGTTCTTCCGGATAAATAAATTCCATACTGGCTGTATTATAATCAATGCAGTCGTCTCTAAATTTAGGAAGTGACTTATAAAACGGATTTTTAGTTTTATAATAATAAGCCATTACCGGGGGCAAGATAAACCATGATTTGGTTTTTATATTACTATACGCTTCGCATGATGAGTTGACTTGAAACTGTTCGGTTTGATCTAAATGAATAAGTTTATGATATGGGCAGGGAGGCGTTTTTAAGCCGCTTAGTTGGACAAATGCTTGTTGAGTGTCGTCGCAATTAGCAGATGCTCGGTAGCCACTTTGTTTACATATTTCTGCCTGATGCATTTCATCAAAAGGTTGAGAAAACCAGGGACTATGTGGTAAAAGGTCGAAAACATCAAATAAAATTGGGGCTGCGGTTTGTACGCCAATCAAACCCGGACGGCCTTCACCATCGGCATTACCAACCCATACGCCAACCACATAATCTTTGGTTGTGCCAATGGCCCAGGCATCGCGAAACCCAAAACTGGTGCCGGTTTTCCAGGCTATTTGTTTAGAGTTATCAAAAAATTCCCAGTTATCGTCATTTTCAGGGCGGTTAACTTCTTTTAAACTTTCAAAAGTTAAGTAAATTGAAGCGGCGTCAAATAGTGTTTTTTCGATTGTTTTTTTTCCAAATTTGATGGTTTCTGAGGCTAAAAAGGTAGGTTCACAAAACTCACGAGTAAAATACTCACTGGAGGTTTCGTTATAATGATTTAAGGTGGAAGACAGCGAAGCATAGCTTTTGCATAAATCCCACAAATTACTTTCAGCACCACCTAAAATAAGTGAAAGACCGTAATGATTAGTATTGTATTTTAAATCTTTTAACTTCAAAGTTTTTAGGTATTGATAAAAACGATCGATACCAAATTCCTGAAGCATTCTAACTGCAGGAATATTTAAAGAACGCGATAAGGCTTTACTGGCAGGTACAGCACCATCATAACTTTTGTTAAAGTTTTCTGGGTTGTAGCTTCCAAATTGTGTGGGAACATCGGCAACTAAAGTATTAGGTAGTATGTCACCAGCATCAAGCATAGCTGCAAATAAAAATGGTTTTAAAATACTGCCTGTACTGCGGGGTTTATCAATAATATCAACATCCTTTTGATGGGCTTTATCTGTAGGGGTGTTGCCAACATAAGCAAGTACTTGTCTGGTGTGAACATTTAAAACTAAAACGGCACAATTATAAATTTCGTTTTGTTTTAATGTGTTATAATGCGATTTCACGAGGTAATTGACTTGCTTTTGTAACGAGATATCAATGGTTGTTTTAATATGGTTTCCATTTTGAGTTTTAGCAATTTTATGTAATAAATGAGGCGCTATTTTCGGCAAGGGATATGGTGTTTCAGGAAGGGGTTCTTCAACAGAAAGAGTATAGGTTAAAGAGTCTATAATTTGGTCTTGTACTAACTTTTTAAGTAAACGGTTGCGTTTTTTAAGCAGGATTTCTTGATTTTTCCCTGGATAAATTAAGCTTGGAGCATTAGGAAGTATGGCTAAGGTGGCACTTTCTGCCCAGGATAGATGATGCGCATCGCGATTAAAATAGCGCCAGGAAGCAGCATCCAACCCCACGACATTACCGCCAAACGGCGCATTACTGCTGTAATACGATAGAATGTTGTTTTTTGAAGTTCTGAACTCAAGACGAGTAGCTAAAATAAGTTCTTTTAGTTTTTCAAAATAGGTTCTGGAACGTCCTTTTCGGGATAATCTAATAACCTGTTGCGTAATAGTGCTGCCGCCACGCTTAACGGTTTTTGAGTTTAGATTGTCGCGCAGGGCTTTGAAAATGGAAACCGGATTGAATCCCCAATGGTAATAAAAATATTCATCTTCAAACTGAAGGATGCATGTTTTAAATTTTTCAGGAATGCTATCGTTATGCGGAAAACGCCACTGGCCATCATTTGCTATTAAAGCTCCAAGTAATTCGTTGTTGTTGCTGGTTATAACGGTTGCCGTTGGAGCTTTAAATAGTTCTTTTGGTAAGCAGAAATAATAGGCAATTAACAAAACCAGTATAATTGCCGATTTAATTTTGTGATATTTTATATAAGATACAATAGTATTCAAGTTATAAGTAATATTGAGCTTTCAGGTTGAGTAATATCCCTTAAAAGGAATTTTATTTCTCCACAGTTATCCACTGCCCTTTGGTTCTTACAAAATAATCGTTGTCATACATGGCTTCGGCTTGTATTCCCGGTAAAAAATAAGTGCCCAAATACGATGCATTTAGTAAAACACTAAAAGTTTTTGAGCTTTGTTTTCCTCGTTTATTTAAGTCGAAATAGAAGCTAACACGATCGTCTCGAATATCGGTATAACGTGCCGGATTTGTTGTATTGTCTCCAAAAGCAGTAAAACGGGTGTTGAAGATATCCCAACCCGATGGGAAAATTTGAGTTAAAGCAATATCATTAACAGGTTCATCTTTTAAATTATTTACAGTTATCATAGCTGCAAAATCCTGTCCCTGATGAAGGTTATTTATGTTGATGGTGTTGCCTTTTAAATCTTTATAAACTACCGAAATATTTAAACCGCGTTGCTCGATTAATTCTTCTCCTAAAGGTAATTTACCCGAATTCATCAGGTTAATAAAAACGACATTGCCTAAATGATTTTTAACATTCAAGGTATTGTTGCCATCCTGTATGGATAAGTTGCGTTGAGCAATAGTGCTTTTCGTATTGATGGTTTCTGTTTTTCCGTTAATCGTGTATTCCAGATTAATGGCTTTGCCACCATTTACCTCTACCATTTTAGCCATAGCCAATAAACTATAAGCGGTTGTTTGGGTGCTCATCCAATCGCTACTGGATAAACGTTTGGCAATATATTCGGCAATTTCTCTGGTTTTAGGGTGTTTAGTAAGTACCATGGTTTCCAGGGCCATGGCTCTGTTTCTATCAACCGAACCATAAGTGTAATAATCGTATGAAGCCGATGTAAAATTAATATTAGCTTTGCTAGATATGGCTTCGCTGGCTTCTTTTTGTCCCGCAAGAACATAAGCAGCCGCTAATCGCCATTTGGCTTCATTAGATAGTTCATTGAACTCACGTAGACGATTCATAGCAGCTAAATCGGCTTGTCCGGCCAACGCTAAAGTGTATAGTCGGTAAGCTTGAGCTAAGTCAGAATTGTAAGAGGTGTAACTTGGTCGCCAGTCGCGAGCCGCTTGTTTTTGGTATTTCAACCAGTTGATTTTAAAGGTAAGAGGCAAAACAAAACCTTTTTTCTCGGCTTCCAGCATAAAATGTCCTGCATAACTACTTCCCCAATCGTTGGTCGTGTTTTCGCCTATCCAATAACTTAAACCACCATTTGGTTGCTGAAAAGTACCAAGGCGTTTAATGGCATTCTCAATATTATTCTGAATGTTTTTTTTCTTTTCGTAAGGTAAATCGAAAATGTCATTTAAATATAACTGCGGGAATACACTCGAAGTCGTTTGTTCTAGACAACCATGAGGATATTGTATTAAGTATTGCAAACGACGAGAGAAATCCATTGGAGGTAAGGTTGAAAATTCTATAGTAGCAGTGTTGGTTCCCGAAACCCCGAAAGTAGAAAATTCCAAAGCACTGGTTTCATACGGATTTAAAACCTGATTAGTCATTTTAGTGCTTACAGGGTTTGGGTTAAACACATCAAGCTCTACCTTTTGCGAGGCGGTTTCTCCATGACCAGAAGCAATTACTTCTATAGTACTGAATCCTTTTGCTTTGCTAACATCTAACTCAAAATAAGTCATTTGTTCATCAGGATTTTTAAAATTTAATGTTTTAGTTTTATCTCCTAAAATTTCAATACCATTACTCAGTTTGAGTTTAATATTAACCTGCTTTATTTTTGAATCCATAGCAAAAACGGTAACCGGTAAAGTTACTTTTTCACCCGGACTTAATTTCCGCGGTAGCGTTGCTAAAACCATCAAAGGCTTTTTAACTAGAACGGATTTTTCGTTGCTTCCGTAGGCCTCTGTATTGGCATTACCTGCAATAACCATAGCTCTAACAGCTCCTATGTAATTTGGTAATTTTAGTGTGTGTGAAGCTGTTTTTCCGGCCTCAAGCGAAAAAGGACCTAAATACGTAACAACGGGTTTAAAACGGTTGGCTTTTTTGTTTTTTCCTGCAAGCGCAGAGCCATCGCCGCCAATGGCAAATACCTGATCTATGCTTCCGCTGTAAGCCCCGATAACATCATCAAAAACATCCCAGGTTTTTACACCTAAAGCTTCCCGAGCGTAAAACGTATGCCAGGCATTTGGCGTTTTAAATCGGGTTAGATCTAACAACCCTTCTTCAACAACTGCAATGGTATAGGTCATGGCCTTTTTGTTTTTTTCTGATACCTCAATTTTAAATTCCTGTTCCGGTTTTAATTCATTTGGCATTTTTATTTCAGGATACAGTCGGGTATCTGGATTTTCAACCAGTATTGGAATAACACCATACAAACGAATAGGTAAATCGTTTGCTGTAATGGCATGTGGTTGTAATAATGAAATATTAATAAATACATTCGGAGCCATTTCAGGAGTAATTGGAATATTTACAGTAGTTTCATTTTGAGTTGTTTTTATCCATTGATATGAAACCACTTCAGAGCCATTTTCAATGCTGATTAAGGCGCGACCTTCTGTACCGGACGGGAAGGTAATTCTAGCGGTTTCCCCAACATTATAAGTTTCTTTATCGGCTGAAAAGACTAACATTTTAGCGGCTTCTTTATCTGATGAAGGCGCTGTTTGATTCCAGTTTTTATAGAAATATGCCGTGCGCCCTGTAGCATGTCCGCTAACAGGGTCGATAACACGAATAAGATAACGACCACGTTCGCTTTCTGGAATATTTAAAGTGAAATGGGTTTTACCATTGGCATCGGTATTGATTTTTTGATCTAAATACGGACGATGATAATTGCTGGATACATAGCTTGAAAGATTATCGTAAGAGGAACTCCACCACCAGCGCCATTCAATTTTATAAATTTTTACTTCTAAATTATTTCGTTTAACGGGTCTGCCATCAGCATCAGTAACAATGACATCGAATTTCTGATTTTTACCAGTGTAAAAAGAGCCATAGCGATTTCCTTTTGGAGATTTTAAACCAACAAAAGAAGGGTAGGGGGCATAGGTTTTGGTAAACGCATCCATGGAAAAATCACCGCCATTTTCGAAGGCACGAACTAAAAACTGCACATTTAATAAGCCTGGAGCATTTTTACCAACGTTTAATTTGCTGTTAATAGTTGCCTGACCTTGTTCATCTACTTTACCTTCGAAAACGGTAATATCTTCTGATGAAAAATGTCGTGTAGGATCTGTAAATACATAATCTTTATAATTCTCGAAACCAGCATATGATGTACTGAACTTAGCTTTAATTTCAGCCTTTAAGTTTTTAGCCGGAGCGCCGTGTAGCCATTTCACATCTAGAAGCCCGTTTACAGGTGTGTCCGCAGTTAATATGTCGTTTTTAAAATCGATTTTAAGTTTTAATCGGTTTGGTTTTACGGTTTCAATGCGTAAACTTTTATGGAATGTCGCTCCGCCAACCGATACTTTGGCTGTGTAGTTACCTGTTTTATCTTCGGTTGAGGTGGGTACTGTAAAGCGATAAAAGTTGTTGATGTTTTCTGTCGTTACATTTTTGTGAATGAGTTTGCCATTAGGGTCTGTGATTTCCATTTTTACCGGATGACCTTGCGGTAATTTATTTGCTTTATCGTTTAAAATAAAACTTAGAAATAAGGTGTCTCCTGGACGCCAAACCCCGCGTTCGCCATAAATGTACCCTTTAAGACCACGCTGTAACTTGCTGCCAGAAACATCAAATTTGCTAAGAGATAGTGAGTTTCCGTCCTGATGTTTAATGTAGGTAATATGTTCTGCTTTAGAAACAATGGCAAAAGCGACATGCTTATTGGTATTTACGTTAACCAGTCCTTCGTTATCGGTTTTTACTTTGTTAATTTCCTGTTGTTGAAAATTATATAGTTTAATTTCGGCATTTGCCACCGGTTCGGTAGTTAAAATATCGGTTACAGCAAAAAAGTAACTGTTGTTACTACCTTTTTTGGCAATGACACCAAGGTTTGAGGCCAGCAGGTTTTGAGATACCACTCGTTCTTCATTATAATAGGAGTCGTGGCACGGGTTATCGCGTTCGCGCCAGTTGTAAGTATAGTTTTTATAGCGGTAGGTTAAATTGTCCCAGTAGGCTTCTTCTTTTTGATCTTCATTTTCAGAGTTGTAGTCAGAATTACTGTCAAGGTCATCTTCGTCATAGTAATAATCATCTTCATAGTAATCGTCATCAGAAATGCTTGGTGTATAATCATCACAATTATACAGGGAATACTCTTTGCTGAAACTCAATTCTACACGATAAATTGAACCCGCATCAGCCTTAAAATATTTTGATAAATCGATGCTGTAAGCTTTCCATTTTCCTTCGTTAATATCACCTTCCTGGTATAAAGAAATGGTTTGTTTGGCAATACGACGCCCAACACGTTTTATATCGTTTGCGCTGTTGCTGTTTAAGTTATTGTCTTGTAAAAACTGAAGTACGTTATCTTCAAAAATTTTGATGATTCTAACATCGATGGCTTTCAGATTAACGGCTTCAAAATTAAATTTTAATTCTTTGGAATTTGGTAAAATATTACCGTTACTAATTAGTCTGACCTGAGGTTTTAATTCTTCGAAAGATAGTGTTTCAGAAAATGGTTTTTTAAGTTTATAACCATCGACATTGGTGATGCCTTGAAAAATGTCAATAGATACGTTGCCCACTAATCGGCTGTTAGGATAAACTTTTAAAACGTTACCATCGACAATGTATTTTGGATTTTTAGCGTTTTGAATGCTGATTAAACCATCGAAATTTTGTTGTTTTTTTAGAGGATCGGAAAAATTGATAATTAGCGATTGCTCCGGACGCTGTATAACATCAATATTAACAATTGAAAAATTATTAACTCCTGGAATATTGATTTTGTTTTCTCCTGTATTGTCTGCACTTATCGCTTTACCATTCCATGTTACAATAATTTCTGAATCTTCTACCAGACGATGAATACTGTCAATTTTAAAATCGAAAATTCTGGTATTTTCGCTGGTTTCGTTCCATTGTAATTTTAATGTTTTTCCATTTTGCGAAGCTTCAACCAATTGTTTGGCTTTATCTAAAGAAATAACATCGGCCGATTTTAGGGTGGCTTCTATATATTGCCATGTTTTACTGTACGATTGTAAATTATTGGTAATAATGTTGAAGTTAGGCTCTATAGTTTTAAACTGAAAAGTATAGCTTTCAAATTCCTTTGTGATATTTTTATAAATGGCATCGAGTTTTACCGTAACGGTATATTCTGTATCAGATTCTAATGGTTCGTCGGGACTAAAGGATAGGGTATGTGCATTGGTAGCAGTTAATTTGCCTTGAATATGAGGTTTAACACTAATAATATCATTTGTAATTTCTTGACCTATAACCCAATTTTCAACATCTTTTCTTAAACTAATTACTATAGGATCGGCAACAGAAACTCTTCCTGAGGTTGTGTAACTAACATAGTCTTTGAATTTAAAGAGATTGTCGGTGTTTTGATCACCTGATTTTTTTTTACAGGAAAAAATAAGAACAAAGCTTAATACAAGAGTTATAATATGTTTAAAAGACATGTTAACGAGGTTTTATGCGCTAACGAATTTAATGAAAATATTGTGTAATATTTCCGTCAAAAATGTAATTCTAAAGTTTTTAATGTTAATTTAATTTTTAGTAATAACACTTGTTATTTGCATTTCAACGTTTTATAAATGAGTTTGCAAAAATGTATTCTGCAATCGTTGTATATTGCTAGAAGATATAACTAAGAATTTCTTAAAGACTATTTTTATTGATGATTAAAATTACTGAGAAGTTTCAATTAACTTTTATACTGATTTTTCTGTTTGTTTCAGCAAATAAAGTATATGGACAACTTGGGTTTTGCTCAGGAAACTCCGGAGATCCTATTTTTACCGAAACATTTGGGGCAGGTTTAGCAAGTGTCGAACTTCCAGCTGAAACCACAACATATTTATTTGCAAATAGCGGACCTAATGATGGTTTTTATACGGTTTCGAACAATTCTAATGCTTATGGTTGGCATGTTATAAATGATCATTCGTTAAATGATAACAATGGTAGAATGTTAATTGTAAATGCCAGTTATACTGCTGGTGAATTTTATAAAACCTCGATTACCGGACTTTGTGAAAATACAACTTACGAATTTTCTGCATGGATGTTGAACCTTTTGCCTGCTTCTGGTTGTAGCGGCAATGGCATTCCAATAAATGTAAAGTTTCAAATTTGGGATAGTAGCGATACTAATTTACTAGCGAGTGGAGACACTGGAAATATTTACGGGACTTCAAGTCCTAATTGGGAGCAATATGCCTTGGTATTTCAGGCGTTGTCAGGACAAACCTCAGTTATTTTAAAAATGATTAATAACGGAGTTGGTGGATGTGGGAATGATTTGGCAATAGACGATATTGTTTTTAAATCCTGCGGAGATTCTGTTACCGTTATTGATGAACAAGATAATAGTCAAGCAAATTTGTGTAAAGACCAATTGCCCTATTTTACTCAACTTTCAGCACAACCAGATTATTCTATTTTTTCGACACATTTTTATCAATGGCAACAGAGTGATGACGGTGTAGTTTGGGAGGATATAGCTGGAGAAACTAATGAAAAGCTTAATATTTCAGCATTAATAGAAACAACATTTTTTAGAACAAAAATAGCTGAGGATCCTATAAATGTTAATAATGATTACTGTAACACGGTTTCCGATGTATTTGAAATTCAAATTATCGATTTCCCCGAAGCCCCGGTTAGTAACGGAGATCTGCTATTATGTGAAGACGATTTAACACCGTTAAGTGTAGCTTTTAAAAGTGGTATTTTGGTGAATTGGTATGATGCTGAAAATGGAGGAAATTTGCTTTTGGAAAATAGTAACACATTTAAGCCTATGTCCTCTGGAATTTATTATGCTGAAGCCCAAAGCGAAATAGCCGGCTGTGTGTCTCAAGAAAGGACAGGTATATCTGTAACGTATTTTGAAAGGCCTATAGTTTATGATGAAAGTTTAGAGTTTTGTGAGAACACATTTATTACTTTAAATGCAAATGTTGAAAATCCAACCAGTTTTATTACTTACCTATGGAATAATGGAGAGACTACTGAGGCTATTAGTGTATCGCAACCTGGAATTTATTCAGTAATGGTTTCAAATAACAATTGTACAGTTACCAAAACAGTTGAACTTATTCAAATTGATAACCCTGTTATTTACAATGTTATTTCCGACGGAAGCAATATAATTGTTAAAACAGCTAATGAAGGGAACTTTTTGTATTCTATTGATGGTTTTTCTTTTCAATCAAATAATGTTTTTTCTGCTTTAGATGGTGGAATATACACGGTTTATGTAAAAGAAAATAGTTGTACGGAAGTATTAACCTCTAAACATTTGCATTTTTATATTCCAAAGTATTTTACTCCAAATGGCGACGGTATTCATGATAAATTCAATCTTAAAGGAATAGAACATTATAATAGTTATAGTGTTTCTATTTTTGATAGATATGGTAAATTATTAAAATTCGATTCTGAAGGTGCTTTTTCTTGGGATGGTACATTTAATAATGTTTTGTTACCATCAGGCGATTATTGGTATATAATAACAATCGAAGATCAAAAATTTACTGGGCATTTTACACTTAAGCATTAGTTAATCATTATACATGTTAACAAGTAAGTTTCCATTAGTATCAAGGGAAGCTCTGTACATGCCTGCTGTATTGAATTCCATAGCAATATTACCGTGTTTGTCGACCCCGATAATGCCGCCATCGCCACCTAAGGGAGCAACTTTATTTTGTATTACTTCTCGGGCTGCTTCTTCAATAGATAAACCTTTGTATTCCATTAAAGCAGAAATATCATGAGCGACCACCGAGCGTATAAAATACTCGCCCCAGCCCGTACACGAAATAGCGCAGGTGTTGTTGTTGGCATAGGTGCCGGCTCCTATAATTGGCGAGTCGCCAATGCGTCCCCAGCGTTTGTTAGTCATACCCCCGGTTGATGTACCCGCAGCGAGATTTCCGTTTTTATCCAGTGCGACACACCCTACAGTCCCGAATTTGGAATCTTTTATAGTTTCATCGTAAAATGCGATGTGTTCGGAAGCTTTCACTTTTTGGAGCGATTTAAAACGGTTTTCGTTATAAAAGTAAGACGGATGGACAATCGTTAAACCTTGCTCGTGGGCAAATTGTTCGGCGCCTTCACCAGAAAGCATGACATGTGGCGAGTTATCCATAATAGCTCGTGCGAGATTAATCGGATTTTTAACGGTTTTTGTACCTGATGAAGCTCCGGCATTTAAGGTTTTGCCATCCATAATAGATGCGTCGTGTTCGTTGGTTTCGGCATTGGTAAATACGGCGCCTTTACCGGCATTGAACAGCGGAGAATCTTCTAGGACGTTAATGGTGTTTTGCACAGCATCTAAACTGCTTCCTCCGTTTTTCAGAATATTATAACCAACTTTAATGGCTTCTTCTAGTTTTGCTTTGTAAAGGGCTTCGGTTTCTGACGACATGTTTTTCTTCAAAATCGTTCCGGCTCCACCATGAACAACGATGGCAAATGGAGGATTTGGGGTATGTGGTTCTACTGGTTTTTCAGTTGTTTTTTTACAGGAGAAACAACTGAGGATGACGAAGAGTAAGCCAATGAGTTTAGTCATAATAAAAAGGTTCAAGATAATCTTAAAGGTAATGTTTTCTGTTAAATTTTAATACACTGCTTAAGTGTTTCAGATTAAAGCTGATAAACGTCATGTTTTGCAGGGGTTGTAATTTGTATCTTGAAAATTAAAATATAGTTTTTGAAATGAATAAAATATTGGATCCTATAAATCGATTTATAAAATCTTCCAATTCCGGAAGTTTTTTACTGTTATTTACTACGGCATTGGCTTTACTTGTAGCTAACTCTCCTTGGAGTGCTATGTATCATGATTTATTAAAAAGTGAATTTACTTTTGGATTTATTCACAATGGATTTGAATTAACAGAACCCTTTTATCTTTGGATTAACGATGGCTTAATGGCTATTTTCTTTTTTCATGTAGGACTTGAGATTAAACGAGAAATATTAGATGGCGAATTGTCTTCCATAAGGAAGGCGTCATTACCTGTTGTTGCTGCATTAGGTGGCGTTATTATTCCAATAATTATATATTTAAGTATGGCTTCCACCCCTGAATTAAAATCAGGTTGGGGTGTGCCCATGGCTACAGATATAGCTTTTTCACTCGGAGTTTTAAAACTTTTTGGTAAACGTGTGCCTTTAGGGTTAAAAGTCTTTTTAACGGCTTTTGCGATAGTTGACGATTTAGCAGCCGTCGTTGTTATTGGGGTATTTTATGTTACCGATATTAATTTAATGCTCATTTTATATTCAGCGGTTATTTTATTAATAATGGTCATTTTAGGAATGAAAAAATATTTCTCTAAATTTATCTTTTTCCCCCTAAGCGTAGTCGTTTGGATACTGTTTTTAAAATCTGGAATACACCCAACCATTGCCGGAGTATTATTGGCCTTTACAATTCCAGCAACAAGAACAACAACATTAGACGGTTTCTTTGAAAAGATTAAAACCTCTTTAAAAAGATTTTCTGAAGAACGCGAACATATAAGAACACATCATATTTTAAAAGAAGAACATGTGCATGCGGCTATCGATATTAGAATGGCTTCAGAAAGTATTAATTCCCCGTTACAAAAAATCGAACATGATTTACATCCGTGGATTGTATTTTTTATCATGCCAGTGTTTGCTTTTGCTAATGCCGGAGTGACGTTAACCAGTGATTCTGAGATCAATTTTGGATTGGCTGTTCCAATCGCTGTAGCCTTAATTTTAGGTAAATTTATAGGTATTAGTCTGGCGTCCTGGCTGGCTATAAAAGCCAGAATAGCAAATTTGCCTGAAGGTGTAAGTTTTAAACATATTTTAGGAGCTGCTTTACTTGGCGGACTAGGTTTTACCATGTCCTTATTTATTGCCAATTTAGCATTTACAGATGAGGTTTTGTTGAGTTCTGCTAAAGTGGGCATTTTGGGTGGATCACTACTTTCCGGTATTTTAGGGTATTTGGTTATTAGGAGTTTAGTTAAAATAACTAAGGCTAAAGAAGAATAAATATTGGAGGAGTCTTCTGAAGAGATATTCGGTAAAACTGCTATTTAATTGGTATATTCGTAAATAATGTAAAAATTAATAATAAATCGATAAAATATGCAGGCAGAAACAGTAAGGTTTGGAATTGATAAAGCTCTTGAAAGTTTAGGAGTAAAAGCTGTAAATGAAGGCACGTCCACTGGGGCAAACCATTTTGGTTCAGGTGATTTAATAGCGAGTTATTCTCCAGTTGACGGTCAGCTTATAGCTCAGGTAAAATCAACGACCAAAACCGATTATGAAAAGGTTTTAGAAACGGCGACTTCAGCTTTTAAAACCTGGCGATTGATGCCGGCACCACAGCGCGGTGAAATCGTACGTCAGTTTGCTGACAAGCTTCGTGAGAAGAAAGAAGCCTTAGGGAAATTGGTCTCTTACGAAATGGGAAAATCCTATCAGGAAGGTCTTGGGGAAGTTCAGGAAATGATTGATATCTGCGATTTTGCCGCGGGCTTATCGCGTCAGTTACATGGGTTAACCATGCATTCCGAACGTCCGGGACATCGTATGTATGAGCAATATCATCCGTTAGGCGTTGTGGGGATTATTTCGGCATTTAACTTTCCGGTGGCTGTCTGGTCCTGGAATACCGCTTTGGCTTGGGTTTGTGGAGATGTGTGTGTTTGGAAACCGAGTGAAAAAACGCCGCTTTGCGGCATTGCTTGTCAGAATATCGCATCCGAAGTGTTTAAAGCCAATAATTTACCGGAAGGTATTTCGTGTTTAATTAATGGCGATTATCAGGTCGGAGAGTTTATGACTAAGGATACACGTGTGCCTTTAATATCTGCAACAGGATCAACCCGAATGGGGAAAATTGTAGCTCAGGAAGTTGCCGCCCGCTTAGGGAAAAGTTTATTGGAACTTGGAGGAAATAACGCCATTATTGTAACACCGGATGCCGATATTAAAATGACAGTAATAGGTGCTGTGTTTGGTGCGGTTGGAACAGCCGGCCAGCGTTGTACGAGTACACGTCGATTAATTATTCATGAAAGTATTTACGATCAGGTGAAAACGGCTCTTGTCGATGCTTATAAACAATTAAGAATAGGAAATCCGTTAGACCAAACCAATCACGTTGGTCCATTGATAGATGTAGAGGCGGTAAATTTGTATAAGAAAGCTTTAACAGCGGTTGTTGATGAAGGTGGAAATTTAGTGGTCGAAGGCGGTGTATTGTCTGGTGAAGGCTATGAAAGTGGTTGTTATGTAAAACCAGCCATTGCAGAAGCACAACCTGAGTTTAAAATTGTGCAACATGAAACTTTTGCACCGGTGCTTTACCTTCTTAAATATTCAGGAGACGTTGAAAACGCTATTGATATTCAAAATAACGTGGCACAAGGATTGTCATCAGCCATTATGACTAACAATTTAAGAGAAGCCGAGCGTTTTCTTTCCGTTGCAGGATCAGATTGTGGTATTGCTAATGTAAATATTGGAACCTCTGGCGCTGAAATTGGAGGTGCTTTTGGAGGCGAAAAGGAAACGGGAGGCGGTCGTGAATCAGGTTCTGATGCCTGGAAAGTGTATATGCGACGTCAAACCAATACCATCAACTATACTACTGAATTGCCTTTAGCACAAGGTATTAAATTTGATTTGTAGATTAAACCAAAATATTGCCTTTAAACTTTTTCAATATTCTGTAGTCTAAAGTGTTATGGTGTATTAATTAATTTCTTATTTATGAAGCTTAAGCATATTCAACATTTATATTGGCGTGCAGGATTTGGAATATTGCCAGAAGAATTATCTGCTTTGGCTACTCTTAAAAAGGAAAAAATAATCGATAATCTTTTTTTAAATTCCAAGAAATTAACCCCATTGAAGATAGATACATCGGAGTTAGATGTTATTTTAAATGGGGACAATAGGCTGTCTTCAAGAGATAGAAAAAGAATTCAAGATTTAAGTCGTAAAAAAAGTTTAGAGTTAAATGAAGCATGGATTTTACGACTGATGAATCCTTCAGAACTTCTACGAGAAAAAATGACACTTTTTTGGGCTAATATTTTTGTCTGTGAAGATAACAATACAGTGTATACTCAGAGGTACAATAATACTTTACGCCGATATGCTTTGGGTGATTTTAAGGAATTTGTTAATGCTGTTTCAAAAGAGGCAGCCATGACCAAATATTTAAATACTAAGCAAAATAAGAAACAAAAGCCCAATGAAAATTTTGCCCGAGAACTTATGGAGTTATTCACATTAGGAGAAGGGCATTATAGAGAAGAGGACATCAAGGAAAGTGCTAAAGCTTTTACAGGCTATAGTCATAATTTAAAGGGTGATTTTGTTTTAAGGCATTTTAATCATGATGATTCGATAAAGTATTTTTTCGGAAAGTCAGGCAATTTTTCCGGCGAGGATATCATAGATATTATCTTAGAACAAAAGCAATGCGCGAAATTTATTTGTGAAAAAGTATATAGTTATTTTGTTAATGATTCATTAAATCAAACGCACATCAATCAGATGGCAGACGTGTTTTATGGTGATTATAACATTGAAACATTAATGCGATTTGTTTTTAGCTCAGATTGGTTTTATAATTCAGAAAATATCGGGAATAAAATAAAATCTCCAATAGAGTTTTTAGTGGGGATAAATAAAGTTGTACCCATAAACTTTAATAATTACAAATCGTTAATTTCTATTCAGAAGCAGATGGGGCAGGTGTTATTAGATCCGCCAAATGTGGCAGGATGGAAAGCGGGAAGAAACTGGATAGATAGCAATACTATTAGTTTTCGTCTAAAATTACCATCTATTCTACTTAATGATGGTTATATTTCACAGGCGAGATTAGGAGAATCAGACGCTATGATAGTCGTTAGAAAGGAAGCGTTTAAAAAACAACTAGAGAGGAAATTTAAAGTTCAAAATAATTGGGAAATATTTCATGACAATTTTGAAAAAATAGAAGTAAATGATTTAGGAAACTACTTGTTGTTGTGTGACTTACATAGCAATACGAAAAGATATTTAAAAACCTTGAGTAGAGTATCGAAACAGGAATATTGTATTCAACTTATGTCTTTGCCTGAATATCAAATGTGTTAATTATGGAAAGAAGAAAATTTATTAAACAATCCTCTTTGGCTAGTAGTTTATTTTTTGTTCCGAGTTTTGTGAAGGCATTTGAGCAGATTTCAAGTAAGCAATTAGGGTATAAAAGGTTAGTTATAGTTCAGTTATCAGGTGGTAACGATGGGTTAAATACATTAATTCCTTTTAGAAATGATTTGTATTATAAAGAGCGGCCCTCTTTAAGTATTTCTGAAAATGATATCATAAAGCTTAATGATGAATTAGGGTTGCATAGTAGTCTTTTACCTTTAAAGAAGCTTTATGATAATGGTAATTTAACCGTTATAAATAATGTTGGATATCCCAATCCTGTGCGCTCACACTTTAGATCAATGGATATTTGGCAAACGGCTACCGATTCCAATAAATACTCTCAAACAGGATGGTTAGGTCGTTATTTAGATGAATATGCCGAACATCCTCATTTGGGAATTGAATTTGACGATAGTTTATCCTTGGTTCTAAAGGGGAGTAAGTTAAATGGCATAGCAACTAAAAACCCTCAAAGCTTATTTAATCTTTCTAAAGATCCTTATTTAAAACATTTGGGAAGAAATCTAAATGATACCCATTTGAATGAACATAATTTGGGATATTTGTATAAGACCATGATTGAAGCACAATCTTCGGCAAAGTATATTTATGAAACCACAAAAACGGTTTCAAATAAGACTGCATACCCTGATAATAAATTTGCAAGTCAATTGAAAACTACAGCTCAGTTTATAAATTCGGGAATAGAAACTAAAGTTTTTTATTCTTCTTTAGGAGGGTTTGATACACATGTAAACCAGTTGAATACGCAAAAGAGACTTTTAAAAATATATGCCGAAAGTATAGAGGCTTTTGTTGAAGATCTTAAAATTAATAATACTTTTAAAGATACTTTAATACTAACCTTTTCCGAATTCGGTCGTAGAGTAAAACAAAATGCCAGTATAGGTACCGATCATGGTACAGCGAATAATGTTTTCGTAATTGGGGATCAGCTCAAAAAACAAGGATTATATAATGATTCTCCGGATTTGAACAACTTAGATGAAAACGGTGATTTAAAATTCGAAATTGATTTTAGAACTATTTACGCAACTGTATTAAATAAATGGTTAGAGGTAAATGATGAAAAGATTTTAACCAGATCATTTAATCACTTGCAATTCCTGTAAACTAAAAGACCTTGTTTCAGTTCGAGCAAGCTCACTTAGAAACAAGGTCATATCTTAAAAAGATTAATAGCAGTTCAAATATAATGAATTTTCTTATACGATGTGAATTTTTTATATTAATTTCAAATTAAGAAACATTTTGTTAACTATATTTTACTTTTCTTAAAATTCTAATAGTTTCTTTATAAAGTTGGTATAACGATTCGCTATAATTTCTCAAATAAGGTTTGGCCTCGTTTAATTTGTCTATCGCTTCATGAAATAAATTGAAATAACAGATTAAATAGGTAACCGGTAAATTTTTTAAATCGATTTCTTCATTCGGAGTTAAGGTTAATCCTTTTTTTAATTTTTCTAAAATGGTATTGTTAGTGTTATAAATGTGATGTAGCACCTTTTTATCGTATTGCGGTGGTTCAAACAGTAATTTGGAGTCAATAGTGTAACTGGCATTGTTTTCAAAGCGTATGGTGGTTTCTTCCAGTTGATAGTATTTATTGATATTTTGAAATCCCAGATTCACGTATTCCACGATGCTAAAGGAATCCTCGTCTATAGTTATGGAAACTTCATCCAGAGCAGAAAAAAAGAGTAAAACCTGTTCGTTAATAAGTTTAATATCGACTCTAGAATAAAAGGTCTCATTTTTGACGACTTTTTTTTGCCCGGACCAGCAAACTACAAAATACTCCTTAAAAACCTTGTATTGCGGATTGTAGTCTTTGTGCAAATTCATAAAGTCGAAAACCCCGTTTAAGGTGTGCTCTATGTTATTTTGCGCATTATTTTCAATGGCTTCAACTATTTTCGAGTTGATATCTTTAATTTCAATATCAAATACTTTAGGCATGCTCATACTGCCATCCCTAAAAAATACCGACCCACCATAGTATTTCCAGATGTTTTTTCTCAGTGAAGTAATCTTTCCGGTTGGTCTTATGGTTACTAAACCAACGACTTTGTCCTCCGGTAAATGCGGAAAAGACACATTTTCGTATTGAACAATTGGCGGATTGGATAAATATGCGTTGATTAGATTCTGAATCTTACTGTCATCAAAAAAATCAACCCCAACAATACGGTTGTCCTGATCTTCAACCCCAATTAAAATATAGGAATTGTTTTTAGGGTTACTGTTTGAGAGTGCACAAACATGTTTTAAAAATTTTGCCTTGCCTTCTTTAAAACTAATATCAATTTTACGCTTTTTGTCGTAAAAGCTATTTTCATCATTATGAGCTAATAGATGTTTTATAAGCAGGCGTTTGTTAATCATAGATTAGAGGTCTTTTTTCACAGTAGTACTATTGGCTTGTGCTTTTGGAAAGATAAGCATATCGGCAATATTAACATGATCTGGGCGAGAAATAACAAAGTAGATGATTTCTGCAATATCTTGAGCCTGAAGCGCATCAAATCCTTTGTAGACATCGTTGGCTTTGTCGTCGCCTTTAAAACGCACTTTAGAAAATTCGGTTTCAACCAACCCCGGATTAATCGCGCTGACTTTAATACCAAATGGGTTCAAATCAATACGCATACCTTCGGTAACGGCCAATACCGCATGTTTACTCGCACAGTATACGTTGCCTTTTGGATAAACTTCTTTTCCGGCGGAAGAACCTATGTTGATAATGTGTCCCGATTGACGCGCGGTCATTTGAGGAATAATAGCTTTACTCACATATAATAAGCCTTTTACGTTAATGTCCATCATGGCATCCCAGTCGTCAATGCTTCCATCCTGAATCGGGTCTAAACCATGAGCATTCCCTGCATTGTTGATTAAAATATCTATAGAATCGAAAGGTTTGGGTAAACTTTCAACGGCATTAAAAGTCTCTGCTTTATCACGAACGTCAAAGTTTAAAATATGCACCTCAGTTAAATGTTTTAATTCCTGTTCTAAGGATTGTAACCGTTCCAAACGTCGTCCGCATAAGACTAAATTAATACCGTGTTTTGCAAACTCATAGGCAGTGGCACGTCCAATACCACTGGTAGCTCCTGTTATAAAGGCTGTTTTTGTCATTGTAAATTTTAACTATAAAATCTGAGGATCAAGAATTTTGCAGTTTATATCTGTTTTTCTGCAATTCGTATATAAAAGTACTTAAAAACAAGATTAAATGGGTAAATTGTTTATCTGAATTTTTTAAAACGGAAAAGAATTTAAACCGTTGTTTTTATGCAATTGGGAGGCAATTTGGTCGGCGTGCATTCAAGAAACGGAAGTAGTATATAATCCGTATCTCATTTTGCCGCGTATATATAGCATAGTTAATCTAAAAAAAATTACCCTTATGAAAACTTTAAAACAGCTAAAATTTATTTTACCACTGTTATTATTAACGTTTGTTTTTGGTTGTAAAGACTCTGAATCTGATGGAGTAAGCGCCGAAGCACCTAAAATTTCAGTACGACTTGTTGACGCCCCTGGCGATTATGCTGCCGTAAATGTAAACATCGTTGATGTAATGATTAAAATGAACGACGACAGCGACAGCGACCAAGGATGGATGTCTCTTGAAGCTACCGGAGGAATGGTTAATTTATTAGACTTTACCGGAGGTTTCAGTAAAGTATTAGTAGATCGTTTCCCTATTCCAGCCGGAACATTAAGCCAAATGCGTTTAGTGTTAGGCGATGGAAATACTATTGATATTGCGGTAGATGACGAAGGAAACGTTGAGAATTACCCGTTAAAAACACCAAGTGCTCAGCAATCAGGATTAAAAGTAAAAATTGATGCTGTTATTGAAGAAGGATTCACTTATGATTATGTATTAGATTTTGATGTAGATAAATCTATCGTTATGGCAGGAAATTCAGATAATATCATTTTAAAGCCTGTTCTTTATGCAAGTGCAGAGGTAAGTTCTGGTATTATTGAAGGTACTGTAGAGCCAATGGAAGCGCTTCCGGCAATGGCTTCTGTATTGGTTGATGACATGGGAACTGAAGAAACAGAAGACGATTTTGTGATTTCTGCAATTACCGACGAAAATGGTGCCTTTGCATTATGGGGTGTGCCAGCCGGAACTTACGAAGTTATGGTTTCTCCAATTGATGGAGAATCAGATTACGGAAGTGCAAGTGCTATGGATGTAGTAGTTGTGAATGGTGAGATAACTGCAATTGCAGAGCCTATTGTATTAATGATGAAACCAGGTTCTATTTCAGGTACGGTTTTAGGGTTAGCTGAAGGTGTGAATGCAGAAGTATCTATTGTTGTAGATGACATGGGAACTGAAGATACTGCTGATGATGTAAAGATTATGGATACTACAGAAGCAGGAGTGTTTCTTTTAGAAGAAGTTCCAGCGGGAGATTATATAGTAACAATTTCAGCAGAAGGTTATGTAACGCAAACAGTTAATGTTACAGTAACTCCAGGAGCTGATACCCCTGCAGGAGAGATTACTTTAGTAGTCGCTGAATAATATTCAGTAAAACACTTAAAAAATTAAAAGCAATGCAATTCGCATTGCTTTTTTTTGTTTTAACCTATTATTAACTTCTTAAAAATTTTATTTTAACCTATTATTAACAGGGTTCGTAGAAAAAAATTAACAATTTGCATGGGTCGAATAAGCGTATTATATTCGGCTTTTAAAAATTCTAATATGATGGAAGATACAGGTACTATTGATATTAAGACAATTAACGAAAAAATAGAAAAAGAAAGTGCTTTTGTTGACTTATTGATGCTTGAAATGAACAAGGTCATTGTCGGACAAAAATACATGGTCGAAAGATTACTTATCGGATTACTTGGTCAAGGGCATATTTTATTAGAAGGTGTGCCTGGTCTGGCAAAAACCTTAGCGATTAACACGCTGTCGCAAGCGGTTCACGGTAGTTTTAGCCGTATTCAGTTTACACCAGATTTATTGCCTGCCGATGTTACAGGAACTTTAATCTATAACATGAAGGTAAACGATTTCTCTATTAAAAAGGGACCTATTTTCGCCAATTTCGTATTAGCTGATGAGATTAACAGGGCTCCTGCGAAAGTGCAGGCGGCTTTACTTGAGGCTATGCAGGAAAAGCAGGTAACTATTGGCGACGATACCTTTCCGTTAGATAAACCATTCTTAGTAATGGCAACGCAAAACCCGGTAGAGCAGGAAGGAACCTATCCGTTACCGGAAGCACAGGTCGATCGTTTTATGTTAAAAACCGTTATCGATTATCCAAAAATTGCAGAAGAGCAGTTAATTATGCGTGCGAATTTAAAAGGGGCCTGGGAAAAAGTAAATCCTGTAGTTTCTACAGATCAAATATTAAAAGCACAAAAAGCAGTTCGCGAAGTGTATATGGATGAGAAAATCGAGAAGTACATTCTGGATATCATTTTTGCAACACGTTACCCAGAAAAATATAAACTAGCCGATTTAAAACCATTAATATCTTTTGGGGCATCACCTCGTGGTAGTATTAACTTAGCAACAGCTGCAAAATGTTACGCCTTTATCAAACGTCGCGGTTATGTTATTCCTGAAGACGTACGTGCTGTGGTTCATGATGTGTTAAGACACAGAATTGGTATTACTTACGAAGCTGAGGCTGAAAATGTAACTTCAGTAGATATCATCAATAAAATTGTAAACGAAATCGAAGTGCCATAGTAGAATCTGTTGCAGTTCGCTTGTTTATTAATGATGATTGAATAATGGATACAAAAGATTTACTAAAAAAAGTACGAAAAATAGAGATTAAGACACGTCGTTTGTCTGATCATATCTTCGGAGGAGAATACCATTCTACCTTTAAAGGTCGTGGTATGACGTTTAGTGAAGTTCGTCAGTATCATTTTGGCGACGATGTCCGTAATATCGATTGGAACGTTACTGCGCGTTATAACGAACCTTTTGTAAAAGTGTTTGAAGAAGAGCGCGAACTTACCATGATGCTTATGGTCGATGTGTCGGGTTCTGAGCTATTTGGTACCGATCAGCAGTTTAAAAACGAAGTGGTCACCGAAATTGCGGCAACCTTGGCCTTCTCGGCAACACAGAATAACGATAAAATCGGATTGATATTATTTTCCGACAAGGTCGAATTGTATATTCCGCCTAAAAAGGGGCGTTCGCACGTGTTACGCATTATTCGTGAATTAATCGAGTTCGAGCCGGAAAGTAAACAGACTAATCTCGCTGAAGCTTTAAAATTCATGCAAAATGTGATGAAGAAAAAAGCCATTGTGTTTGTGTTGTCTGATTTCATCGCCGATGATTATAATCACACCATGAAAATTGTTGCCGGTAAGCATGATGTGACCGGAATTCGCATATACGATAAGCGCGAGGAAGAGATTCCTAACCTAGGAGTTGTGCAAATGCAGGATGAAGAAACCGGCGAATACATGCTGGTAAATACATCGTCTAAAAAAGTGCGTTTGAACTACGCGAAATATTATCAGGAAAAAGTAAACTATTATAAAGAAAGCTTTAACAAGGCTGGAGCAGGAACTATAGATTGTCGTGTTGATGAGAGCTATGTTAAAAAAATGTTGGGCTATTTTAAACGAAGAGGATAAAGCATATATGAGTTACAAAATGAACATTATGAATCAAAAATCTAAAGGCCAAAACCTTCCGATTTCAATCTTGTTTTCTGTATCTTTTGTATTGTTTTCGTTTGTTGCTGGTGCGCAGGTTAAATCGACTATCGATTCTACGTCTATAAAAATCGGACAACAAATTACATATACGGTTTCGGTGGAAACCGATTCTACAAATCTGGTTGTTTTCCCCGAAGGACAAACCTTCAATCCGTTAGAGGTTATCGATTCTTATGATGTCGATACTTTAAAGAATCAGGATAAATTTAATCTGATTAAAAAATACGGCTTAACACAGTTCGATTCAGGGGCTTATACTATTCCGA
Organism: Aestuariibaculum suncheonense; assembly: GCF_014596935.1. Classification (GTDB taxonomy): domain Bacteria; phylum Bacteroidota; class Bacteroidia; order Flavobacteriales; family Flavobacteriaceae; genus Aestuariibaculum; species Aestuariibaculum suncheonense. The sequence continues at coordinate 189,749 of NZ_JACVXC010000007.1, forward strand.
GACAAAAAATTATTGTTGGTGATAAAACCTTTTTTACCGATTCGTTACAAGTTGAGGTGAGGAATGTGGTTGTTGATACTACAAAACAAGGACTTTACGATATAAAACCTATCATTGAAGTTAAAAAACCAGCAAGTAACTGGTGGAAATATGTATTGGTTGCTTTACTCATTATCGGTGTTATTGCGTTTTTAATTTACTGGTTTATCTGGAGAAAAAAACCGTTAACCGAGGAAGAAGAAATTGCCTTATTGCCCCCTTACGATCGTGCGAAACTGGCTTTGAAAAAGTTAGATGAAAGCCATTATTTAGAAAATGAAGAAATTAAAGATTATTATTCTGAGTTAACTTTCATCATTAGAAAGTACCTTGATGAAAAGGTTTACGATCGTGCTTTGGAAAGTACTACAGATGAATTAATCAGTCGCTTAAAATTATTGAAAGAGGGGAATCAGATTGATATCAGTCAGGATGATATTAGAAATCTGGAAAGCATTTTAAAACGTGCCGATTTGGTGAAGTTTGCCAAGTCTGCTGTCGATGTTGAGTTGGCTAAATTAGACCGTAACACCATTGACGTAGAAATCGATCACGTTAAAGAAGCGCTTCCTGAGCCAAGTGAGGAGGAAAAACTTCTGGATGAGCAATACAGAGCCGAACAGGAGCGTAAAAAGAAACGTAACAAAATCATATTAACTGTAGCCATTTGTGTATTTTTATTAACAGCAACCTTTGTAGGTTTTGGTATCAAGTATGGTTTTGGTTATGTTAAAGATACCATTATAGGGCATGAGACTAAAGAACTTTTAGAAGGTGAATGGGTAACCAGTGATTATGGTGTGCCACCGGTAACGATTTCTACGCCTAAAGTGTTAAGACGTACTACGCCGGAATTGCCAGAAGACATTGCACAACAAATTGAGTTAACTCAGTTTACTTATGGCAGTTTAATAGATCGTTTTTATGTTGTGGTAACGACTACTAAGATTAAAAATTTAGGTCAGAATCAAGATCAGGAGAATAAAATCGATTTGCAAAAAGCCTTAGATAATAGTTTGAAGGTTTTAGAACAAGCTGGAGCACAAAATATAGTTACTAAAAGTGAAAAGTTTACGACGCCAAATGGTGCTGAAGGATTAAAAGTATTCGGAACTTTAGACATGCCGGTTCCAAATACTGATAGACATGAAACAGCTAACTATGCTATTTTAGGGTTTACAGCAGGAAGTGTAATCCAGCAAATCAGCTTAACCTGGAAACAAAACGATACTTATGCCGATCAAATGGTAGAGCGTATTTTAAATTCAGTTGAACTTAAAAAATCAGAAGAGTAATGTTTGAAGGGATAGAATTTTTAAACAAAGAATTTTTCTGGTTACTGTTATTATTGCCGTTAGTCATTCTTTGGTACGTGTTTAAACACCATAAGCAAACCGCCGAGCTGAAAATATCAAGTATAAAAGGCTTTAAAGTGACTAATTCGGTATTGCCGAAATTCAAACATATGCTTTTTGTGTTACGATTATTGGCTTTAGGTTTGTTAATTACGGCTTTGGCTAGACCCCGCACAGTCGATGTGTCGACGAAAACAAAAACAACCCGAGGAATTGATATTGTTATGGCGATTGACGTTTCGGCGAGTATGTTGGCTAAAGATTTACGTCCTAATCGTCTGGAAGCTTTAAAAAATGTGGCAGCCGAGTTCATTAAAGGACGACCGAACGATCGTATCGGATTGGTGGAGTACGCTGGAGAAAGTTATACAAAAACACCAATTACCAGTGATAAAACGATTGTATTACGTTCTTTAAAAGACATCAAGTATAACACGGTTATTGAAGGAGGAACCGCCATTGGTATGGGATTAGCCACTTCGGTAAACCGTTTGAAAGACAGTAAAGCAAAGAGTAAAGTCATCATTTTGTTAACCGATGGGGTTAATAATTCCGGATTTATAGATCCCAAAATTGCCAGCGAGTTAGCGGTAGAATACGGTATTAAAGTGTATACGATTGGTTTGGGGACGAATGGTATGGCTTTATCACCAATTGCGATAGATCCAAGAACCGGCGATTTTCAATATGGGCGAATTCAGGTAGAAATCGATGAAGCTTTATTGAAAGAGATCGCATCGGTAACGGGAGGAAAATATTTTCGAGCAACCGATAATAAAAAGCTTGAAGATATTTACGAAGAAATTAATAAGTTGGAGAAAACAGAAATAGAAGAATTCAAATATTATAATTACGACGAGAAATTCCGTCCACTGGTGATTTTAGCAGGCTTAATGTTATTGCTGGAATTTCTGTTACGTAACACTATTTTTAGAAGTTTTGTTTAATTATACTAAGCAACTCCAAGGAAATTAAAGAGAGAATATGTATCAATTAGAAGAAAAAATATGGTTTTGGGTATTAGGTGTTATTCCGGTAATAATCCTATTCTTTTTGGTGCTTCAATTTTGGAAACACAGGGCACAGCGTAAATTTGCCGATAAAGAACTCCTAAAGCGTTTAAGTCCGAATACCTCATTGTTTAAATCGGTTTTAAAAGTGATTGTATTAAGTTTGGCGTTTGCCTCTTTATCGATTGCTTTGGTGAATCCAAAAGTAGGTTCTAAGTTAGAAACCGTAAAGCGTGAAGGTGTTGATATTGTTTTCGCTGTCGATGTGTCTAAAAGTATGCTGGCCGAAGATATTGCACCGAATCGTTTAGAGAAGGCAAAGCAGCTGGTAACGCAAATCATCAATAATTTAGCGAGCGACCGTGTGGGTATTATCGCTTACGCTGGAAAAGCCTTTCCGCAGTTACCTATTACTACCGATTATGCTTCGGCTAAAATGTTTCTGCAAGGCATGAATACCGATATGTTATCGTCGCAGGGTACTGCAATCAATGAAGCAATCAAATTAGCCACAACCTATTTTGATGACGAAGAGCAGACCAATCGTGTGTTAATCATTATTTCAGATGGTGAAGATCACAGCGAACAAGCGGCTGCTGTGGCCGAAGAAGCCAACGAAGAAGGCATTCGTATTTTTACAATTGGTGTAGGAGATGTGCAAGGTGGCCCGATTCCTGAAAAGCGTAACGGGGTACTTTTAAATTACAAGAAAGACAGCCAGGGCGAAACGGTTATTACCAAATTAAATGAAGAAACCCTTAAAACCATAGCCAGCGAAGCGAATGGTATTTACATAAATGGAAGGAATACCAATGAGGTTGTAGAAAGTATTCGTGACATTTTAAACAACATGGATAAAAAGGAATTTGAAACCAAACAATTCGCCGATTTTAAAGACCAGTTTCAATGGTTTTTAGGTTTTGCTATTTTCTTTTTATTATTGGATATTTTCTTATTAGACCGTAAAACGGCTTGGTTAAAGAAATTAAATTTATTTAACGAAAATCTTTAATTTCCGCGAAAGCGGAAATCTTATTCAAGGAATTTAAAAGAATATTTTATATAATTTTTAACTAACAAAAACATAGGGTTTTATATCTTAGAAATTATGAAAATGAAAAATATAATAGTAATCTTATTATCATTATTGGTTTGCAATGTTTTTGCACAGGATGACGATGCTCAAAAGCAGGCTTTGTTAGCGCAAAAAAAAGCGGATACTTATGTATATGAAGCCAATAATCTAATTCAGGATGACGATTTTATATCGGCTGAGATGGCCTATAGAAAAGCGGTTTCAGAACAACCATCGTCTGTTGCCGGTATTTATAATTTAGGAAGTTCATATATTAAAAAGGGAAATACAGATGAAGCCCTTTATCGTTTAGAACAGGCAGCTAAAACAGCAACGTCTAAATCTGAAAAACATAAAGCTTTCCATAATATAGGGAATGTGTTAATGGAAAACAAAAAGTGTAAAGAAGCGGTTGAAGCGTATAAAAATGCTTTAAGAAACGATCCTAGCGACGACGAAACACGGTACAATTTGGGTTTAGCAAAGATTTGTGCCGAGCAACAAAAAGATCAGGATCAGCAAGATCAAAACGAAAATGATCAGGATAACAAAGATAATCAGGATCAACAGAAAGATAAAAATCAGGAAAACAAGGAAGATCAGGAGAATAAGGATAACAAAGATCAGGGCGACGATAAAGACGATCAGAATAAAGATAACCAAGATAAAGGCGATCAGGATAAAAAAGACGGCGACGATAAAGAAAGTGACGATGGTAAGCCTAAAGATGAAAAAGATCAAGGTGAGGGTGATGAAAAAGAACAGCCACAACAGCCTAGAAAAGGTCAAATGTCGCCACAACAAATAAAGAATTTATTAGAAGCCATGAATAACCAAGAGCAAAAAGTTCAGGAGAAAATGAACGCAGAAAAGGTTAAAGGCGTGAAAATAAAAACGGAAAAAGACTGGTAAACGAATAGACGATTTATGGTTTACGAATTGCAATTTCAAGAGCAAACAAATGGTAAACAAGAAATCTAATATCGTATTTATGATGAAATTGATAAAGCACATAACCTTACTGTTAGTTGTATTATGTACAAGTGTACTAACAGCACAAGTAACCTTTGAAGCCAAAGTTAGTAAGCAAACTTTGGGCGTTAACGAGCGCCTGCGTATCGATTTTGAAATGAATCAGGATGGCGATAATTTCAATCCTCCCGATTTTTCAAATTTTACGGTGGTTGGTGGGCCAAATCAGTCGGTAAGTAACTCCTGGATTAATGGGGTGCGCTCTTATAAGAAAACCTACAGTTATTTTTTAGCACCAAAGCAAAGAGGAAATTTTACTATTAACCAGGCGTCTATTACCATAGATGGCGAAGTGTATAAAACGGTACCTATTAAAGTTGAAGTCACAGCAGCCGTCGATATTCCTAAAGACCCGAATAATCCGGATTACATAGCATCGGAAAGTGTGCATTTGGTAGCAGAGGTGTCTAAAGAAAATCCGTATTTAAACGAAGCCATTACGGTGGTGTATAAACTTTATGTATCCCCTACGGTAGCGGTAGATAACTGGAATGAAATCGATACACCTAGATTCAACGATTTCTGGAGTCAGAATATCGATACCCAAGGACAAAAAGTACAAAACGGAACGTATAAAGGTGAAAATTATCGCTTTTTAGTATTGCGTAAAACCGTATTGTATCCACAGAAAACAGGAGAATTAAACATTGAGCCTTTAACGTTAGATATCGCATTACGAGTACCAACCAACCGACGTGATATTTTTGGAGGCGTATTAATGACGCGTACCAATAGAACTGTGTCTGCTGGAAATAGATCCATTAATGTAAAAGCCTTACCGGAAGCTGGCAAACCGGCCGATTTTACAGGAGCCGTTGGTGATTTCAGTTTTGATGTTACGGCTTCAAAAAAAGAATTAAGCGCTTCAGAGTCGCTTCAGCTTAAAGTGGCTGTAAAGGGTAATGGTAATTTAAAGTTATTCAAGTTGCCAAAAGTGTCTTTACCAAGTTCACTGGAAGTTTATGAACCGGAACACAACGAAGATATCAGAACGAATTTATCCGGTATGCAAGGAAGCATTTCCGACAGTTATACGGTGGTGCCGCAATACAAAGGAAAATACCCGATCCCAAGCATTTCGTTTTCCTATTTCGATTTAAAAACGAAGAGCTATAAACGTTTGTCGTCTGATGAAATCGTCATTGATGTGTTGGAAGGGCCGACCAATAATGTGGCTTCAAATGCGAATACACCAGCAAGTAATGTTAAGCAGCCTATTATGCTAAACAACGATCAGTTTGCGTTTATAAAAACCGATACCGAATTTATAAGCACTTCAAGATCGAAGTTTTTCAAAACAAACCTGTTCTGGAGTTTATTGTTACTGCCATTTTTAGCAATTCCTTTAGCTATTGTAATTAGAAAGAAAAAAGCAGTTCGTGATGCCGATGTGTATGGTAACAGAATCCGTAAGGCCGATAAACTGGCGAGAAAATATTTGGGGCACGCTAAGAAATCACTAGGAAAAGAGGAAGAATTCTATATTGCTTTAGAAAAAGCATTACACAACTATTTAAAAGCGAAACTGCATATTGAAACCAGTGAGTTAAGTAAAGAAAATATCACGGAATTGCTTACAGAAAAGCAGGTAGAACAAGATGTGGTTAACGATTTCAAGGGCATATTACAAAGTTGTGAGTTGGCACGCTATACGCCTATTGATATTGTGACTATGCAGGAAGATTACGACAAAGCAGCGAAGACCATTTCGTTAATTGATAAACAAGCACGATAAGATGAAAAAGTTATTATGTACACTTTTGGTTTTAGTAAGTTTTGGAGTGTTTGCACAAAATCAGGCACTGTTTCAGCAAGCAAATACCTTATATAACGAGGGTAAGTATGCCGAAGCGATTGATAAGTATGAAGCCATTTTGGCTACTAAAATGGAATCGGCAGAGCTGTATTTCAATTTAGGAAATGCAAATTATAAATTGAATAATATTGCACCAAGTATTTATTATTATGAAAAGGCTTTACAGCTGTCGCCAAACGATTCCGATATTCAAAACAATTTAAGTTTCGCCAGAAACATGACCATCGATGCGATTGATATATTACCCGAAGGCGGTTTTTCTAAATTCGTTAAAAAGGTGACCAATACATTCACTTTCGATGGCTGGGCCAAATTGGCTGTAGCTTTTGTATTTTGTTTCGTCATATTGTTTTTAACATATTATTTTGCCTATTCTACCTTAAGAAAACGCATGGCGTTTATTGGTGCTTTTATCGCTTTAGGACTGATTTGTATTAGTCTGTCTTTTGCTTTTCATAAATTTAGTTTAGATAAAAAGGATCGTCCTGCCATTGTATTTGTTCAGGAGAGTAAGGTGAAGAATGAACCGAACAACAGAAGTGAGGAAGCGTTCAGGCTACATGAAGGTACCAAAGTGCAAATTTTAGATACAGTTGAAGACTGGAAAAAAATTAAACTTGCCGATGGAAAATCAGGTTGGGTGTCTGCAGAAGATATTAAAGCCTTATAACGTTTTTTAGACTACCTTTAATCCATTAATGGTTGTATATGAATTTAGATAGAGTTTTTGAAAACAATAGAAAATGGATTGAAAGTAAACTGGAAGTTGATCCTGATTACTTTGAAAGTTTAGGTGAAGGTCAAAATCCTGATTTATTATTTATTGGATGTTCAGATAGTCGCGTAACAGCTGAAGAATTGATGGGTTTAGGCCCAGGTGAAGCTTTTGTTCACAGAAACATAGCTAATATGGTTATCGCTACCGATTTGAATGTGATGTCGGTTATCGAATATGCCGTGATGCATTTAAAAGTGAATCATGTGGTGGTTTGTGGGCATTACGCATGTGGTGGAGTCAAATCAGCAATGCAATCTGCCGATTTAGGGATTTTAAATCCATGGTTACGTAATATTCGTGATGTATACCGACTTCATAAAAAGGAACTAAATGACATTACAGATGAAGAAAAAAAATACGAACGACTGGTAGAACTAAATGTTCAGGAGCAATGTGTGAATTTAATTAAAACATCAGCGGTTCAAAAAGCGGTACGCGAACGCGGTTTAAAAGTTCACGGTTGGGTGTTCGATGTACATACTGGAGAACTTATCGATCTAAAAATAGATTTTGAAGCGATTCTCGAAAAAATTAGAGAGATTTATCACTTAGATTAATCTAAGTCGTCTGGGTCTCCATTGTTGGTGCTTCCTCAGTGCCGTCTTCATCAAGAATGTTCTTCTTATTTAAAATACTTGGGAAAATCATAGGCGCCAAAGATTTTACAGGTTCGTAAAGCACGGAGTCTTCCAGGTTTTCCTCACTTGCAAACGGAAGCGTTTTGTTCATCGTATCAAAAACAATTAGAACGATGCTTAAAATCAACCCGATTTTTAAAGCGCCAAAAATACCACCAAGTACTTTGTTAACGATTCCTAAAGCCGCAAAGTCGGCTAGGCGTGTTAATGCTTTTCCGGCAATTGCAATTACTAGAACAATAATAATAAAAGTAATGGCGAATGCTACAATGTTAATGTATTTTTCATCCCAGTCTACGTTGTCTTCAACAAAACTTCCTGCATAATCACTAAAGTGAATCGCACCATAAACACCGGCAATTAAGGCAGCTAACGAGGCTACTTCAACAAATAACCCCTTTGAAAATCCTCTAATTAGTCCAAATAACAGTAAGGCCAGTAAAACGATGTCTAATACACTCATATTCTATCAGATTTTTAACAAATATAAATTAACTTTGCGACTTCGTAGATACAGACTACAAAACACATTTCAAAATGGCAAGAGACGAACAATTAAAAGAACGATGGGATTTGGTGGTAGATAAGCTTTCAAAGCAATTTGCCGATGGTGATACTCTAGATTTAGATGCTATTATTTACTTAATTGGTGTTCAGGAATTGGGACAGCCGCACCTTAAATTTAAAAAAGACCATAAGTTAGATTTAATGCATATTGCGATTTGCCGACTTTTAGAGCCTTACGGGTATTATGAGTTCGATTTTTACGATGACGATAAATGGCCGCACTATAAAGTAAAGGCAGAATTACCCCATTTAAAGGCCGGAGAGCAAAGTGTGTTAATGAAAGAGGCTATTGTAAATTACTTTTTAGAAGCCGAATATATTCAATAGATTTTGGGCGTTACCCTTTGGGGCGCGCTTTCTATTTCAATCTTTTGTTGCAAACAAAAGGATTTCCATTCCAATCGCTAACGCAAATAAACAAAAAATAGTAAATTTGCCATCATTTTAAGGATGTTATGATAGATAAGATAAAAGAACTTATAGCTGAAGCCGATGCGTTTAAAGCGGAAACTAAAGAAGAAGTTGAAGCTTTTAGAATTCAGTATTTAGGAAAAAAGGGGTTATTAAATCAGTATTTTGCAGAGTTTAAGAATGTAGCAAACGAACAGAAGAAAGAGTTTGGTCAAGCTGTTAACGCCCTAAAGAAAGCTGCTGAAGAAAAAGTAAATGCCTTAAAAGAGGAGTTAGAGAGTAAAGAAGAAGTAAAAGGGGTTTATGGCGATTTATCGCGTCCGGGGGAACCAGTTAATTTAGGAGCACGTCATCCGATATCTATCGTAAAGAATCAAATTATTGATATCTTTTCTAATATTGGTTTTAATGTAAGTGAAGGACCAGAGATAGAAGATGACTGGCATAACTTTACGGCATTAAACTTGCCGGAATACCATCCGGCACGTGATATGCAGGATACTTTTTTCATTCAAACGAATCCAGATGTGTTATTGCGTACACATACCAGTTCGGTGCAGGTGCGTTATATGGAAAAGAATCAACCACCTATTCGTACTATTTCACCGGGGCGTGTATACAGAAATGAAGCTATTTCGGCACGTTCACACTGTTTCTTCCATCAGATTGAAGGATTATATATTGATAAAGAAGTTAGTTTTGCCGATTTAAAACAGACCTTACAGTATTTCACCACGCAGTTATTCGGAAAATCAAAAATCCGTTTACGTCCGTCTTACTTCCCGTTTACCGAGCCAAGTGCCGAGATTGATGTGTACTGGGGATTAGAAACCGAATCTGATTATCGTATCACTAAAGGAACCGGCTGGTTAGAAATTGGTGGGTGTGGTATGGTAGATCCAAATGTACTTGAAAACTGTAATATCGATTCTAAAGAATATTCAGGATTTGCTTTTGGTGTGGGTATCGATCGTATCGCGATGCTATTGCATCAGATTAACGATATTCGTTTATTAAGTGAAAACGATGTGCGTTTCTTAGAGCAGTTTAAATCTGCTTTATAAAAAAATGAAAATATATATTGAATTAAGCTGGTGAGAAATCACCGGCTTTTTTATTACATATATTGTATATAGGATCTATGCCTATATAATAAAGAGTATTATGATTAGTATCCATTATATATAGTATAGTTTTGGCATTAAAAACTCCCACAGGAGTACTCAATACCCATTCGTCATTTAACAAATTCAAAAATATTCTTCATGT
>NZ_JACVXC010000079.1 GCF_014596935.1 Aestuariibaculum suncheonense
AGCGTGGTACAGCATAATGAGGATATCATTCAACACATTTTGAGACGTACGAATTCACAAAATCGTGACAATATTTCACGTACCGTAAGCTATGCCACATTTTTTAAAAACAACCCTGAGATCAGGTGGGCGATGCTCGCAAGTCTTGTTTCAAGAAATGCAGGTTACAGCATGTGTGACTTAAAAGGGGATTGGTTGCCTAGGCTGTTGTCTAAAGATACTAGAAAGCA
>NZ_JACVXC010000080.1 GCF_014596935.1 Aestuariibaculum suncheonense
GTTTCAAAATCTTTCTCAAGCTTCTCGATGACATAGTTTTCTGAATCTACTCCACTCGGTGCGTTCTTTACATCTGCATAGGGAACTTGATAGGCAAGGCCGTTCGGCTGAAGAAACTTACGATATTTACTTTTGGATGTTGTCACGCTCAACGCACCTAGAGATCGACCATGAAAGCATCCGGTAAAAGAAATCACATACGGTCTTTTTGTGACATGCTTGGCGAGTTT
>NZ_JACVXC010000081.1 GCF_014596935.1 Aestuariibaculum suncheonense
TGGTATCCATGCGCTAAAAGGTATCAGCATTTCTGTAGAAAAAGGGGAAATCGTTACATTGATCGGATCGAACGGAGCGGGGAAATCAACGACTTTAAAAACGATCAGCGGACAGGTTCTCCCGAAAACAGGTTCTGTTATCTATGAAGGAAAAGACATCTCGAAACAACCTGCCCATATTACTGCTCAAACGGGTATAGCACACGTTCCTGAAGGAAGAAGGATTTTT
>NZ_JACVXC010000082.1 GCF_014596935.1 Aestuariibaculum suncheonense
TCTTTGATGCGATCGAGCAGCTCGGATTCCGCCTCAGAAAAGCTTACTGCGGTTCTGCACCGCGTTATATGCGCCGCAGACTTCCGTTTTTACAAGAGTTTGAGTATGTTCCAACATCAGGAACATATGCTGGAAAGCTAGATGAGCTTGAAGTAATCATGGTTCCACAAACAGATAGCATTGAGCTATTCTTAGAAATCGATAAAAAAGGTAAAGGATTGTTCGGCAT
>NZ_JACVXC010000083.1 GCF_014596935.1 Aestuariibaculum suncheonense
CTGCAATGATAAGCGGTGTGTATGGCACTAATGGCTGGTGTGACTGGTTCCTCGGCTTAGGCTATCTGGCACCTAACCCAGTGGTGGCTGGCATACTGGGCGCGGGGGCAATGGGGGTCGAGATCACCAGTTTGAGTCGAATTGGTAAGGCGATGAACCGCTTCCCGTCGTTGAAAATGTCCGGTGATAACATTCGCACCGCCATGACACAAATTCTTGAAATTGCACT
>NZ_JACVXC010000084.1 GCF_014596935.1 Aestuariibaculum suncheonense
AGTAACCGATATGGCTGCTCCAGATTTCTTTAAATTGCGCTGCACCTTCTGCACCATAAACAGATTCTACAGCTGCTGTGATGTCATCTGTATTTTCGTTCAGCTCAGCTGCCGCTGCTTCAAAGTCTTTAGCACCATCAATTCCTTTTTGCATCGTTAATGCCGCTAACGCAGCATGTGCAGAGAACACACTGTTCAAGTCAGCACGAAGATCAGCTGCAGGTGTATC
>NZ_JACVXC010000085.1 GCF_014596935.1 Aestuariibaculum suncheonense
AACATCGGAATGAGCGTGATCTCAAAGAAAATAAAGAACAAAAATAGGTTTTGTGAGGCGAATACGCCAATCATGCCCATCTCAAGCAAAAAGAACAATATGAAGTAACTTTTCCAATCTTTTTTGATCGAAAAGGATGCAATGGCAGCAAGGACACTCACTACCGTTGTTAATAAAATGAGCACCATCGATAAACCGTTAACACCGACTTCATAGAAGATTGGATAG
>NZ_JACVXC010000086.1 GCF_014596935.1 Aestuariibaculum suncheonense
GAACTACTAAATCCTCCAAAACAAATATCAATTGGTTCCGCATTTGTAATAGCTAGTTCTTCCAGCTGTTTAATTTCCACATTGGTTTCAACCATATTCCCACAATTATCTTCCAGTTTTATTTGTACATTTCCAGCTGGTAAACCAAAAATGGTTCTTTCTCCATTTTCAAATCCGTCTGAATAGACATAAACACCTCCTGTAAAACTAACTTC
>NZ_JACVXC010000008.1 GCF_014596935.1 Aestuariibaculum suncheonense
GTCATCCTGAACTCGTTTCAGGATCCAGTTACTTTTTTTAGCGATGAAAATCGACGTAGGAGATTCATGAACACCTTTAACTTGAGATATAGATTAGTGAATAAAAAAGTAAATCCATTTGTTTAAACAGCAACAGCAAACTACGACTTAACGCCTCACGCCTCACGATTCACAACAATCAAATACACATACCTAACCAGTAGAGCAATAAGCAAAGGAATTAACCCAACGGTAAAGACTTGTACACCAATCATCCAATGCAGGGTAAGCAGGCAGAGTAAAATCACCAAAAGTTTTAAATACTTCACAAACCAGGTACTGACTTTAGGTTTCAATAACTGACCGATGACAAACAGATTTAAAGGAAAAGCCCAAAGTAAATTGTAATTTTGATGCGTTCCTGTATGATCCGTAGCAAACCAAAGCAGTAAAAGAAGAACACCTAGTATCCCAGTCACAGAAAACAAAATAACATCTAGCCACTGACTTCTTCTGTTGTTTCTATAATCTTTATAAGTAATGTATAAGATGACAAGCGCTATCATGCCAAAAACAAACAACGGACTGGTGAAAAAGTGTGTCGCAGCTGGGGTATCAATCTTGTTGTAGATAACGCTACTGTCTTTCACCAAAGGTTTGTTATTTACGGTGGCTACTTCAAAAAAGCGATAGATGTTTTCGGGTAAAAACATATGGTCTTCAGCAGGTGCCACACGGTCTATTATAGATCCCAAAGCGACATTTATACCAAAACTACCCCAGGAATTAGCGCTTAGATTATTATTGATTAGGGTTCGGAAGGTCGCATCTTTAAAATCGGCTGGTTTGTTAAAAACAATACCGTTACCCACCGCAATATTGGTAACATCTTTGATTTTGGTCGCACAGTTATCGTAAAAGAAATCGTAAAGATAACGTCGGTTGGCGGGCTTAATATTGTTTCTAAGGTAATCGAAGAGCTTTTGTTTTTCGGTAGCATCTAAGTTTAAAACCTGAGCTTTTATGCTGCGGTTTTGAGAGATATAGGCATTATAGAAATCTTCATAATAATTCATGCCGCATAAATAATGCAACCGTCCCTGAGCAAACTTCAGATAGAAATTAGGGGTGTTAAAATCATAAATACCATAGTTGAAAACCAGGTCAATACCTTTTACAGGGTCTTTTACGCGAAATCCGCTATGGCCAAAAGAATCGTTTAAAGAGGTGCCCGGACCTATAGTTAATACACTGATTTCGGCACGTTCAGATAATAATTGAGATTGTGAAAAACTCAGCTGACTTAAAGTGAAAACGATAAGGGAAAAAAGAAAATGTTTCATCAATGTATTCTTATTTATAGAATGATACGGGCTTACCTAAAGATACTAAAATCGAGTTTTAATGAAAATACATTCGAATATAAAGCCACACTTTGGTCTCCAATGTCTGTAAAAGCATAATCCACCTGAATGCCGTTGTATTTAAAACCAACCCCAAAACTCGCCTGAAAGCTTAACTGTTCGGTATTGTCGATTTGTAATTCATTTTGAAAATTACCCACACCACCACGTAAATACACCATATCAATATAACCAAACTCAAACCCTAAAGCGGGATTGATACTGGCGAAAGATGAGGAGATAATATCGTTATTTTCTTCGAATCGTACATTTAAATTCGCGGCTGCCAATAGGGTGTAGTCGTAATGAAAGGTGAATAACTTCGAGACTCCTAGTTGTAATTTAGGAATGGTAATTTCAGTAGTCTCCGGAAGCTCTTGATTCTGACCGGCAACGGCGTCCTGGATTTTTTTAAATTCGTCTTCGTCAATAGCCCAGGCGTTAAATGTGGTGGTGATATCACGGGCCATCAATCCGAATTTCCAGTTGTTATCGGTTTCAAACTGAATACCGGCATCAAAACCAAAGCCCCATGAGGAGGCAAAATCGCCGATAATTCTGCGAATCACTTTTGCATTAACACCGTAGTTTAAACCCTCAACAGGCAAGGCGCGGGCATAAGAAAAGCTTAAAGCGTAATCGGCAGTTGAAAACAAACTAATGCGATCGTAATTAATATTCCCTTGCTCGTCTATCAATTGTGTGGTGTTTAATATATCATCTACAGCAAAGCGAATTAATGAGATGGCAAAGGCACTTCGGTCATCTAAAGGCTTGGCAAAGGCGGCATAATCGTAATTGGCGATATTGGCAAAATAGCTGGAGTGCATCAAAGCCATTTGGTTATCTTCAAGATGTAATAATCCGGCTGGATTCCAGTAGCCTGAATTTACATCTGCCGAATGTGAGGTTACGGCATTGCTCATACCTAAAGCTGCTGCGTCAACACCTATATTCATAAACTCGTTAGAATATTTTCTAACCGTCTGGCTGAAGATGGTTGCCGTAATAAAACAAAGCAGGACAGTAAGGGATGTTCTCAACCGCAATTTTTTTTACAAAGATGCATATTATTTATAATCTTTTAAAACTTGAAAATGGAATAGATATTGTTTTAGACGAAAATTGTTTGCTATTTTTACCGAAATAAAATGCCTGTTATGAAGAAACACATCCCCAATGCTTTAACCCTTCTTAATTTATTCTGCGGAAGTATTGCTGTTATTTATGCTGTGAACGATAACTTTTCGTCGGCAGCCTTATTTGTGTTTTTAGGGATTTTCTTCGACTTTTTCGATGGGTTTGCGGCCAGAAAATTGGGAGTTTCAAGCGAATTGGGTTTGCAGCTGGATTCTTTAGCCGATATGGTTACCAGTGGGGTAGTGCCGGGTATCGTCATGTATAAGATGCTGGAATTAACTCAGGAAAAATCGGTGGTCATGCAGGTCATCAACGAATGGAATTCTGATATCGAGTTGTCTGGTTTTAAATTATCGGCGCTGCCGCTCATAGGTTTGTGCATCACCTTGGCATCGGCATATCGTCTGGCTAAGTTTAATTTGGATGATGAGCAGAAAACCTATTTTAAAGGTTTGCCAACACCGGCAAATACACTTTTAATTGTGTCCTTACCGCTTATTCTGGAATTTCAGAATAGCGATGCTATAAACAGCATTATTATCAATAAATGGTTTTTAATAGGATTAACGGCAGTAAGTTGTTATTTACTGAATGCTAATATCAAGTTATTCGCATTAAAATTTAAAGACTTCAGTTTTAAAGCAAATGGTCTGCGCTATACCTTTATTGCGCTTTGTGTGGTATTGCTTATTGTATTGCAATATGCAGCCATTCCGTTAATCATTCTAACATATATCCTGTTGTCTTTATGGGACAACGCAACTTCAAAATAATTTTCTAAAACACAGAACAACGTTTTATGGCCTCAGGTTTTTTCGCATTATTAGATGATATCGCTGCATTGATGGATGATGTAGTGGTAATGAGTAAGATTACAACAAAAAAAACAGCAGGGATATTAGGTGATGACCTGGCTGTTAATGCTGAAAAAGCGATAGGCTTTGTATCGTCAAGAGAATTACCCGTATTATGGGCAATCACCAAAGGATCGTTTTTAAATAAGTTGATTATTTTACCTATTGCCTTTTTATTGAGTGCATTTGTGCCTTGGGCGGTGACCTTAGTATTGATTGCCGGGGGAGTTTATCTGGCTTATGAAGGGGTTGAAAAAGTCATGGAATATGTTTTTCCGCATAAACATCAGGTGGAAGTCGTAAGTCATGAAGCGCTATCGCCGGAAGAACAGTTGATAGCAGAGCAGAAAAAGGTGAAATCGGCCATATTTACGGATTTTATCTTGTCGGTGGAAATTGTGATTATTGCCTTGGGAACGGTTTTAGGAAAGCCCTTGCTGTTTCAGGTATTGGTAGTGTCTATTGTGGCAATTATTGCAACTGTTGGGGTTTATGGTATTGTGGCCTTAATTGTGAGAATGGATGATATGGGCTTTGCATTAATTCAGAAAAGTGGCGACCAGAAAGGAATGGTGTTTAACATAGGAAATGTTTTAGTTAAAGCGCTGCCAGTCGTAATTAAGAGTCTGTCGGTGATTGGAACCATTGCTTTGCTTTTAGTAGCAGGTGGGATATTTACACATAATATTGAAGCCTTGCATCACTTTGCAGAATCGATTCCCGGATTTATAAAGGATTTTATTATTGGAATTCTTGTTGGACTACTCGCTTTGCTAATGGTGAAAGTATTCAGTATGATGTTTAAAAAATAGAATGGCATAAAAAAAGCGACTTAGTCTAAAAGGTCGCTTTTTGTCAATCTGAACTGGTTTCAGATTCTTTATGTTGTTAAGAATAAAAGTCTCGTTATTCTGAAATAAATTTGAATAACAGAATGTATTAATCTCTGATTTTCTTTTTACGTAACTCGAAATTCTGACCCAGATACACTTTGCGTACCATCTCATCACTTGCTAATTCTTCCGGTTCTCCGGCTTTAAGAATACTACCTTCAAACATCAGGTAGGTTCTGTCGGTAATGGCTAAGGTTTCCTGAACGTTGTGATCGGTGATTAAAATACCGATATTCTTTTTGGTTAACTGCGCCACAATACGTTGAATATCCTCAACCGCCACCGGGTCAACACCTGCAAAAGGTTCATCCAGTAAAATGAAACTCGGGTCGGTAGCCAGAGCACGGGCAATCTCGGTACGACGACGCTCGCCTCCGGATAATAAATCACCGCGGTTTTTGCGAATATGTCCTAAACCAAACTCCTCGATAAGTGATTCCATTTTGTGCAGTTGTTCTTTTTTGCTCAGTTTGGTCAGCTGCAATACACTTAAAATATTGTCTTCAATACTCAGTTTTCTAAACACCGAAGCTTCCTGTGCCAGATACCCGATACCGTTTTGAGCACGTTTGTACATCGGGAACTGGGTGATTTCGGTATTGTCTAAAAAGATATGGCCGCCGTTTGGTTTTATAAGACCAACAATCATATAGAATGAGGTGGTTTTACCAGCACCGTTAGGTCCCAGTAATCCAACAATTTCTCCTTGATGTACTTCAAGAGAAACGTCTTTAACAACTTTTCGTCCGTTATAGGACTTCATTAAATGTTCGGCTTTTAAAATCATATGCTCAACTCACCAAGTGAGAATTTAATATTCAGATGGATCTGAAATGTTAAATGGTATTTCAGTTTAAAACGCTAAAAATAGAAAAATACTATAAATACGGTCTGTTATTTTGTTACAAATGGGTTATGCTTTCGAATCGTCTTGTGCTTCTAAGGCATCCCAGAACTCATAGGCACGACGCAAATGCGGGATCACAATGGTACCACCAACCAGGGTAGCAATACTTAAAGCTTCAACCACTTCAGCTTTGGTTAATCCTTCTTTGTAGCTGGTTTCTAAATGGTATTTCACACAATCGTCACAGCGTAACACCGCTGAGGCCACAAGACCTAATAACTCTTTGGTTTTAACATCTAAGGCGCCTTCCGCGTAAGCGTTGGTATCTAAATTGAAAATACGTTTGATAACTTTATTGTTATCAGATAAAATTTTATCGTTCATTTTAGAACGGTAATCATTAAATTCAGAAACGATATCAGACATTTTTTTTAGTTATAATGTTATTTTTTATTTAATATGCTCATTTCTACATTTTAGGCTTCACAATATCTTGTCATCCTGAATATGTCATACTCCACTGTCATTCCGCGCTTGATGCGGAATCCATTTCAGGTCAGACGTGCATATCACAACTCACAACCCACAACTGATAACCGACAACGCCTCACACTTCACACTTCACGACTCACGTTCCCCAACTCACTGTCATTCCGTACCTGATGTGGAATCCATGTTTAGGTCAGACGTACATATCACACCCGACAACCCACAACTGATAACCGACAACCGACAACGCCTCACGCTCCTCGCCTCACGCCTCACGTTCCCCAACTCACTGTCATTCCGCACTTGATGCGGAATCCATTTCAGGTCAGAGGTACATATCACACCCGACAACCCACAACTGATAACCGACAACGGACAACACTTTACACCTCACGACTCACGCCTCACGTTCCCAACTCACTGTCATTCCGCACCTGATGCGGAATCCATTTTAACTCAGATATACATATCACAACCGACAACCGACAACCGACAACCGACAACCGACAACCGACAACCGACAACGCCTCACGTCTTATTTCCTAACCGCCTCCGATGCTAATTTTTGGTTCCTCACCACAAGCTTGGAAATGTAAATACTCGCTTGATACAGTATTAAAATCGGAATCGCCACAATCACCTGACTCGCAATATCCGGAGGGGTAATAACCGCCGATAGGATTAACACGATAACCAAAGCAAACTTCCTGTATTTCTTTAATATTTCCGGGGTTACCAGACCTATTTTGGTTAAAAAGTAAATAACGATGGGTAACTCAAAAATTAATCCTGATGCTAATACCGATGAGCGCACCAAACCAATATAAGAACTGATGTCGATTTGGTTTTCAACCACATCTGAAATACTATAATTAGCTAGGAAATTAATCGATAAAGGGGTGATGATGTAATAACCGAATAATGTTCCCAAAAAGAACAGTAGTGAGCAAATGATAATAAAGCCACGTGAATGTTTGCGCTCGTTTTCATGTAGCCCCGGGCTTACAAATTTCCAAAGCTGATAAATGGTATACGGAAAAGAGATGATGAATCCGGCCAAAATAGCAGTCCAGATATCGGCAGAAAACTGTCCGGCCATGGTTCTACTTTGAATCATCATCGGGATTTCATCATTACAAAACGACGTTTCTACACCAATAAGCCTGCCCATATTACATAAGAATTCGTAGGTAGGGAAGCTCATGTTAAGCGGAGCAAAAATAATATCCTCAAAAATGAAGCGACTAAATGTAAAAGCCAGTACGGCAATAATCATGATGCCGGCACAAATACGAATAAGATGCCAGCGTAAATCTTCAAGATGGTCTAAAAAAGACATCTCATTAATACTTTTCTTTTCCTTTTTAGCCATTATATAATGCCTTCTTTTATTAAATCGTGAATATGAACCACACCAGCGTAAAGCCCGTGGTCTTCAACTAGAATCTGGGAAATTTCGTTGGCTTCCATAATTTCTAAAGCATCAATCGCCATGGCACTGGCTTCAATGCGTTTTGGGTTGCTGCTCATAATATCTTTGGCGGTCAGGTTCGCAAAACTATCTACTTTAGTCAGCATGCGACGTAAGTCACCGTCGGTAATGATACCGATGATTTTACCCTGTTCAACCACGGCAGTAACACCTAACATGTTTTCGGTGATTTCAATAATTACATCTTTAATGTTGGTTGAGGCTTCAACCTTTGGTTTTTTGTTAACCGATGAGATGTCCTGAACTCGTAAGTACAGTTTTTTACCTAAAGCTCCACCAGGATGGAATTTAGCAAAGTCGTTGCTGGTAAAACCACGCATTTCTAACAAACAAACCGTTAAGGCATCACCAATAACCAATTGTGCCGTGGTACTGGTGGTTGGTGCTAGGTTGTTCGGACAAACTTCCTTTTCAACATAAGCGTTTAAAATATAATCGGCATGTTGGCCAAGAAACGAGTCTTTATTTCCGGTAATGGCAATCATTTTATTGTTAACGCGCTTAATAAGCGGCACAAGTACTTTTATTTCCGGAGTATTTCCGCTCTTAGAAATACAAATAACCACGTCGTCTTTTAAGATGAGTCCTAAGTCGCCATGAATGGCATCGGCAGCATGCATAAAAACGGCAGGTGTACCGGTGGAATTTAATGAGGCGACTATTTTACTGGCAATAATGGCACTTTTTCCAATACCTGTTATAATAACACGACCTTTTGAATGGTATATAAGCTCTACGGCTTCGGCAAAATCAGAATCGACAAGATTCGATAAATTTAAAATAGCTTGACTTTCAGCTTCAATGGTTTCTTTGGCTATTTTAAGAATTGAATGTTTGTTATTCAAAATTTATGAAATTTTTTAGTTGATGCTTTTGAAGAAATTCTTAACTTTAAATGTAAATAAAATTTAATTTTATAGTAATTTCGATTTTCGTTACAAAGCTAACGAAAAAAACACGAGGGTTTCTTAATGCACTATTAAAAAGTCAATTCAAAATTTGAGTTTGATAGGGGCATGGTATAATTAATTAAAATAAATTTTAAAGTTTTCTGATTGATGGAAAAGAGTGACTTGCATTCTGCGCTAAAAAAATATTTTGGGTTTAGTAAATTCAAGGGACTTCAGGAAGATGTTGTAGAAAGTATATTATCGGGCAACAACACATTTGTGATTATGCCCACCGGAGGCGGTAAATCGTTATGTTATCAGCTCCCGGCATTAATGCAGGAGGGTACGGCTATCGTGGTCTCGCCTTTAATTGCCTTAATGAAAAACCAAGTAGACGCCATTCGTGGCGTTTCTAATGAGGAAGGTATCGCACACGTGCTGAATTCTTCGTTAAACAAAACAGAAATTAAACGGGTTAAAGAGGACATTGTTAACGGGGTAACCAAATTACTTTACGTGGCTCCCGAATCCTTAACCAAAGAAGAGAATGTAGAGTTTTTACGTTCGGTTACAATTTCGTTCATGGCCATAGATGAAGCCCACTGTATTAGTGAGTGGGGGCATGACTTCAGACCGGAATACCGTAACTTAAGACATATCATTTCTCGCATAGGGGATAATATTCCGATTATCGGACTCACCGCAACGGCGACGCCGAAGGTTCAGGAAGATATTATTAAAAACTTAGGGATTACTGGGGCAAAAACGTTTAAAGCCTCCTTTAACCGTCCTAATTTATATTACGAGGTACGCCCAAAGACCAAGAATGTCGATGGCGATATCATTCGTTTTATCAAACAAAATGCTGGTAAATCGGGTATTGTATATTGTTTAAGCAGAAAGCGCGTGGAAGAGCTGGCGCAGGTATTACAGGTTAACGGCATCAACGCCGTACCATACCATGCCGGGTTAGATGCTAAATCGCGTTCCAGTTTTCAGGATAAATTCCTTATGGAAGAGGTCGATGTGGTCGTAGCAACCATCGCTTTTGGTATGGGAATTGACAAGCCGGATGTGCGTTTTGTAATTCACCACGATATTCCTAAAAGTATCGAAAGTTATTATCAGGAAACCGGCCGTGCCGGACGTGATGGAGGTGAAGGACACTGTTTAGCCTACTATTCTTATAAGGATATTGAAAAGTTAGAAAAATTCATGTCGGGGAAACCGGTGGCTGAACAGGAAATCGGGCATGCCTTATTACAGGAAGTGGTCGCTTTCGCGGAAACGTCAATCTCACGTCGTAAATTCATCTTGCATTATTTCGGAGAAGAGTTCGATAACGAAACCGGTGAAGGTGGTGATATGGATGATAATGTACGTCACCCTAAAAAGAAACATGAAGCTCAGGACGATGTGGTGGTGCTATTGGAAACCATTGCTAAAACGAACGAAAAATATAAGTCTAAAGATTTGGTTCAGGTAATTATCGGTAAAGAAAACGCCTTAATAAATTCACATAAAACAAACGAACAGCCGTTTTTTGGTAAAGGAAAAGACAAAGACAAAAAGTATTGGATGGCCTTGTTGCGCCAGGTCTTAGTCGCTGGTATGTTGAGGAAGGATATCGAAACCTACGGGGTAATCAAACTCACGGAAAGTGGTAAAGCCTTTTTACAGACTCCGGAATCCTTTATGATGACTGAAGATCATGAGTTTGATAGCAGTCAGGATGACGGTGTGGTTGTGTCCGCAGCTAAAGCACAGGCTGCCGTGGCTGATGCCTTACTCATGGATATGCTTAAAGACTTGCGTAAAAAGAACGCGAAGAAATTGGGCGTGCCGCCGTTCGTTATTTTCCAGGATCCCTCTTTAGAGGATATGGCGTTAAAATACCCGATAAACTTAACTGAGTTGGGCAATGTGCATGGCGTAGGTGAAGGGAAAGCTAAAAAATATGGTAAAGACTTTGTGGAGTTGATTGCCAGATATGTCGAAGAACATGATATCATTCGTCCGGATGATTTGGTAGTGAAAACCACCGGAACCAATTCGGCAAATAAATTATACATCATCCAGAATATTGATAGAAAACTGCCACTTGACGATATTGCTTCGGCCAAAGGTTTGGCAATGGATGAGTTTATCAAGGAAATGGAAGCCATTGTATATTCGGGGACCAAACTAAATATCGATTATTGGATTGACGATATTTTAGATGAAGATCAGCAGGAAGAACTGCACGATTACTTCATGGATTCTACCACAGATAATATTGCTACAGCCATTGAAGAATTTGATGGCGATTACGACGATGAAGAATTGCGTTTATACCGTATTAAATTCATCAGTGAAGTAGCGAATTAATTGTTATTCTTTTTATTGAACTATTTTATTTTAAGTTTCAGAGATATAGAAGTTTAGTTAAACTTATTTTCTTTGAAACTTAATTTTTTAAGGAATATCTTCAATTTTATAACATTAAAATGAGACTAAAAAGATTTTTAAAATTATCATTCTTTATTATTACAATTAATGTCAATTCACAATCATTAATTGAAACTATTTTTTATCAGATGAAAATTTCTGATTTGAATGAGTTTAGCAAAAGGAATTTGATTGAAAGCGGTAAAATATTTAATGTAAAAGAAAAAATATATACTGATGAATCTCAAATACCAGAGAATGAAAAAAATGAATTTCATAGAGAATTTGAAATTGAAAGCTTCTTACCAAAATCAGGATTTTTAAGTTTTAATGAAAATTTCATTAGAGCTGATGGTGGGAGTCATTATGATTTATGTTATTGGAATACCTCAAAAGACTATAAATTGGTAGCGTTTAGATATTTTGAATTTGGTTCAGAATCATACGACGAATTGGAGTTTTTTATTCTAAAGAATAATAAAATTGTCGAAATTGATAGCAAAAATATTCTACCAAAACTTGAATTAGAAGATTTAGTAGATATTAAAGCTATTGAAAAAGATGGTTTGGACAAAGTTGAGCTCCTAAGGATTTTTCAAAAAGTAACAGAATTGGAATTTATATTACCTAAAAAAGGTAAAAATATAATTGTAGATTCATTTGAAAAAGATGTTGAATTAAATGGACAAGAGTTTGACTCTTTTCAAAAATTCAGAAAATACTTTAAGAAAAATATAGTTCTAATCTGGAATGATGGATATTTCGAACTTGATAAATAAAATGTGATTTAATAAAGTGTGTGAAAATTACTATTTTGTACTAATCAGGGATATTTGTTTTCTAGTATTTGATTTTTCGTTAATCTTAGAAATAAGTTAGGGCTATAGCTAAGATATAGTTAAGATATAGTATGGATATAGTATGAAATATACATTTAGTAAGATAGGAGCTTTTATAAAAGTATAATATTGAGACCGCTTAATTGTCAAATGACAATTAATTAAGTACCTTTGCGCTTTCTTAAAAATTAGAACCATGCAAGACGGATTATACGCAAAATTCAATACAACAAAAGGAGAAATTCTTGTGGCTTTAGAATACAAAAAAACACCTGGAACCGTAGGTAACTTTGTGGCTTTAGCAGAAGGAAATTTAGAGAATAAAGTAAAACCTCAGGGTACACCGTACTACAACGGATTAAAATTCCATCGAGTAATTCCTGACTTTATGATTCAGGGAGGATGTCCTCAGGGAACAGGTTCAGGTAATCCTGGGTATCAGTTTGATGATGAGTTTCACCCGGAGTTAAAACACGACGGTCCTGGAGTATTATCTATGGCTAACGCAGGTCCTGGAACCAACGGAAGTCAGTTCTTCATCACACACGTTGAAACGCCTTGGTTAGATAATAACCATACCGTGTTTGGTAAAGTGGTAGAGGGTCAGGATGTGGTTGATGCCATTGCTCAGGGTGATGTTATCGAATCTTTAGAGATTGTTAGAGTAGGTGCTGATGCTGAAGCTTATAATGCTGTTGAGGCATTCAGAACATTCGAAGGTTCTAGAGAGAAGCGTTTAGCTGAAGAAAAAGCAGCTATCGAAGCGGAATTAGATAAATTAGCTGCTGGTTTCGAGAAAACGGAAAGCGGTTTACGTTACCAGATCATACAAAAAGGAACTGGTGTAAAAGCTACAAAAGGTAAAAACGTATCTGTACACTACAAAGGGCAATTAGCTGATGGTACCGTTTTTGATTCGTCTTACAAACGTAACCAGCCTATCGATTTTCCGGTAGGAATGGGGCAGGTAATCTCTGGATGGGATGAAGGTATTCAGTTGTTAAATGTTGGTGATAAAGCACGTTTTGTAATTCCTAGTCATTTAGGTTACGGAAGCAGAGGTGCTGGTGGTGTAATTCCTCCAAACGCAACTTTAGTTTTCGACGTAGAATTAATGAACGTAAAATAAGAGATTCCTCTTTTTTATAATATCTAAAAGCACTTCATTTTTGAAGTGCTTTTTTTATATTTACTCAATTCGAGTTATTGATAGCTCTTGAAACGGAACTTAATTTAAAAAGCTTTGGAATGATACGATCTGTAAACTTTGGCGATGCACAGCAAATTTTAAATATTTATAACTACTACGTTATTAATACAGATGTCACGTTTGATTTGACGCCTATGTCGTTAAAAGCATTTCAGGAAAAGATGCATAGTATCACCAAAGGGTATCCATTTATCGTTTACGAAGAAGATAATGAGATTTTAGGCTATGCTTACGCCGGAAAATTCAGAGAACGTCCGGCTTATAATGCGACCTTAGAATCTACGGTTTATGTGAAACATAACCAGCATGGGAAAAAAATAGGGTCTTTACTTTATGCCGAATTGATTTCGCAATTAAAACAAACCGATTGTCGTGTGGTTTTAGGCGTTTTAACGCTTCCAAATGATGCGAGTGTGAAGCTGCATGAAAAATTTGGTTTTGAAAAAGTAGGGCACTTAAAAGAGGTCGGCTTTAAATTCAATACCTGGCTCGATGTTGGTATTTTTGAGTTGAAACTCGTTTAGAGTTTCCACTTGATATTACAGCCAATACTTGGTTTTTGTACTTGTGTGTTTTCTTTCCCCTCAATTAAACAATCTAAGGCATGCGATAAATCAGAGCCGGTTACCGGAAGTCCGTTACCAGGTCTGGAATCATCCAGTTGGCCGCGATAAGTAAGTTTTAAGTCCTTATCAAAAACATATAAATCAGGTGTACAGGCTGCATCGTAAGCTTTCGCGACTTCTTGAGTTTCATCATATAAATACGGAAACGGATAACCTTCGGCTTTAGCGTGAACCTTCATTTTGTCAGGACCATCTTGCGGATAGTTAACAACGTCGTTACTGGAAATGGCAATAAAAGCAATACCTTTTTCCGCGTAAGCGTTAGCTATTGAAACCAAAGTGTTATTTACATGAATCACAAACGGACAATGGTTACAGATGAACATGACTACGGTGCCATTTTCTCCTTTAGCACGCTCTAAACTGACCATGGAATCGCTTACAGTATCTGGAAGTGTGAAAAGAGGTGCTTTTGTGCCTAACGGAAGCATATTTGAAGGGGTATTTGCCATAACTTAAACTTTTTTCAAAGTTCGTAATTATTTATATTTTTGAGAAATGGACAAAACAATAACTTTCGAAGATTTTTCGAAAACAGACTTACGTGTCGGGACAATTATTGAAGTGAATGATTTTCCAAAGGCCAGAAAACCAGCTTATCAGTTAACTATCGATTTTGGGGAATTAGGCATTAAAAAAACGTCGGCTCAGGTCACAACACTTTATCAAAAAGAAGATTTATTGCATAAACAAATTGTGGCAGTTGTAAACTTTCCGAAGAAACAAATCGCCAATTTTATGAGCGAATGTCTGATTTTAGGTGCTGTTAATGGGAAAAATGTGATTTTACTTAACCCGGAACATCAGGTTAAGAATGGTAGTGTAGTAAGCTAAAAAAAAACCGTTAAGAACACTTAACGGTTTTTTTAGTTCGCTATTTAAATATCGTCGAAATCGATATCTGTAAAACTTTCTGTAGTTTGGTGTAATTCACCATTTTCACTGGCTTCTACGGTATCGTATTCTTTTTTGAAGTCTTTTTGATGACGTTCGCTAATTACCTCGTCGCCTCTTTCATTAACAATGAAATCGGTCATTTCGTTTAGAATTTCTTTAAACTCGGCAAAATCTTCTTTGTAAATATAGATTTTATGCTTCTTGTAGTGGAAAGACCCATCGTCATTGGTGAACTTTTTACTTTCAGTAATTGTCAAGTAATAATCATCTGCTTTTGTCGATCTCACATCAAAAAAATAGGTACGTCTTCCTGCTCTTAATACCTTAGAAAAAATCTCCTCTTTCTCCATCATGTCATTATTGCTCATAGTTGTTAATAGAAATTATTTAAATATTCTTTCAGTACCAAAAATCTAAAAAAAAGAGTTATTAACCAACATTTTATAAGATTTCTTTTTAAAATCTCAGTTTTTGTTGCATTTTATTAAAACAAAGTTGATGTATGTTGTTGATTATTAAATGTTTAATTTGTTAAGAAGCAGCAGTTTCGCTTAACTGTTTCAAATAAAGGTGTTTGTAATAGCCGTCAACATTAATAAGGGAGTCATGTGTACCTTGCTGAACTATTTTACCATCATCTAAAACAATAATCTTATCGGCATTTTTTGCTGAAGACACACGGTGACTCACAATCACAGAGGTTTTATTTGCTGTGATTTTATTCAGGGTTTTTAAGATTTTTTCTTCGGTTTCGGTATCGACAGCTGATAAACAGTCGTCGAACAATAATATTTTTGGCGCTTTAATTATGGCACGCGCAATAGATACACGTTGTTTTTGTCCACCAGACAAGGTAATACCTCGTTCGCCTAAAACCGTATCATAGCCGTTATTGAATTTTACGATGTTTTTATGCACCTGTGCATTTTTAGCAGCCTCGATAACTTCCTCGTCGGTAGCGTTTTCTTTTCCGAATTTAATGTTGTTCTTTATAGTATCAGAAAACAAAAAGGCATCCTGAGGCACATAGCCAATACTGTCTCTTAAATCGGATAGGTTGTGCTTTTCTATTGACAGATTATTGATGGTAATGACGCCTTGATCTATATCATACAGTCGACCAATTAAATCTAAAATGGTAGATTTTCCAGATCCGGTTTTCCCTAAAATGGCCAAGGTTTCTCCGTTTTTAATTTCGAAACTCACGCCTTTTAGCGCTTGAATGTTCGTGTCGTCGTAAGTGAATGTTACATCTTTAAATACAATATCACCGGTGACTTCAGTATGTTTGTCAACATCATTTTTTATTTCTGGTTCGATTTTTAAGAATTCATTAATGCGTTTTTGAGAAGCTTCAGCTTGCTGTACAATAGATGTTACCCATCCTACTGTCGCTACAGGCCAAGTAAGCATGTTTACGTAAATGATAAACTCAGCGATAGTTCCCAAACTTTCTATTTCTCCGTTAATGTATTGCATACCTCCAATGTAAATAACAAGTAAGTTACTGGTACCGATAAGTAAAATCATCATCGGAAAAAACCAGGCCTCCACTTTAGCTAGATTCACTTGTTTGTTTTTGCTTTCTTCAGCTAAAGTTTCAAAATTAGCTGAGGTTTGTGGTTCTATGCCGTAAGCTTTAATCACTGAAATACCGCTAAATGATTCCTGAGTATAAGTCGATAATTTCGATAAATATTGCTGTACAATAGTACTGCGGTTATGAATTTCTTTACTTAATTTATAGATAGCTACCGACAGAATAGGTAAAGGGATAACCGTATACATGGTTAACAACGGCGCTTGATTGTACATGTAAATGATGGCAATTATAAAAAGTGTGATGGTATTGATACTGTACATAATCGCTGGACCTGCATACATACGTACACGTCCAACATCTTCACTTATGCGATTCATTAAGTCCCCTGTTCGGTTTTTCTTATAAAAATTTAGTGATAGCTTTTGGTATTGTGCGTAGACTTCATTTTTTAAATCGTATTCAATATATCGCGAGATATTAATAATATACTGACGCATGAAAAAGGTGAGTATGGCTCCAATAATGGCTGCGCCAATAATGTAGATGATGATTTCGATTAGTTCACTTTTTATGACCTTTTCGGTAATTTTACCATCCAGATAATTTTCCACAACGATGAAAATTTTTCTAACATAACGCGGTGTATAGAGCAAAAAGATACGGGCAATAATGGTGATTAAAATCCCAAGAATAAGCTTCGTTTTATATTTTAAGAAGTATTTATTTAAGTGTTGTAATTCTTTCATTGAAATTGATAATCTGCTATGAAGATGTATTTGATATACTAACACGCAAATATACAGCAATAAAACAACAAAAGAGAAGTGAAGCCATATGCCTTGTGTTAAATATAGATTAAAGTTAAGGCTTTTATAAAATCAAGAAGCTTCCCGCAGAGCGCATTAGCAGCCATTCAAAGGTGATTTGTAAATGAAATAATGAAGAATTAAACGAAAATATGAAGTGACTTTTTTAAAATAGTATTATTTTTGCAGCCTGAAACCATATTTTTTCGGCTAAAATAAATTTAAGTTCCTTGTTATTATGTTAAACAGAAGACATATACGTGTAAAAGTAATGCAAACCCTTTATGCCTTTAAAGGAGGCGAAAGCGATGATTTTAGTAAAGATCAAAAGTTTTTACTGTTTAGCATAGACAATATGTACAACTTGTACTTATTAATGATTTCCTTACTTCTTGAAGTACAAAAGCGCGCCGAAAGCGACCTGGTTAAAAAGCAAAACAAATACTTAGCAACTAAAGAGGATAAAGATCCTAACCGAAAGTTTGTAAATAACGAGGTGTTAAATCTGCTTCAGGAAAATTATCAGTTAAAAAATCAGTTAGAAGTTCATAACATCAACAACTGGCAGTTAGATGATGAGTATGTTGAAGTTATTTTTAAAGCAATTACATCGAGTGAATTGTATGAAGAATACATGAAAACTCGTGTGTCTGACTTTAAAGAGGACAAGGAGTTTATTGTAGATGTTTTTAAAGATATTATTGCTCCTAACGAAAAACTTTATGAATATTTAGAAGATAAAAACCTAACGTGGTTAGACGATCTTCCAACAGTAAACACGACTATTTTAAAGTTATTGCGCAAGGTGAAGCCATCGTCTGCAGAAACGCATTTTACACCTAAATTATATAAAGATTTAGACGATAAGCAGTTTGCAATCGACTTATTTAAAAAGACCTTATTAAACCGTACAGCGGTTAATAAGGAAATTGAAGACAAGACACAAAACTGGGATTCTGATCGTATAGCCAATATCGATTACGTATTACTTCAAATGGCTATAAGTGAGATTAAGCATTTCACCTCTATACCTGTAAAAGTAACCATTAACGAGTACTTAGAAATCGCAAAAGAATATTCTACTCCCAAAAGTAGTGTCTTCATAAACGGTATTCTTGATAAATTGGTTAAAGAATATGAAGAAGCCGGTAAACTAAATAAAATAGGGCGTGGTTTAATGTAAGTTTCCAAATTAGTGGAGCTTTCATTTCGTCTATTTAATTCTCGATGAGTAATAAAAATAGTGTTAACGGATTAACAAAAGTTTTTAATCGTATAAATAATTTCTATTTTTACGACATTAATACTAAATAAATTTTACAATGAAAAAATTAATATTAGGATTAAGTGCATTAAGCTTAATAGCATTTACATCTTGCAAAGAAAACGCTGCTAAAAAAATAGAAGAGGCTAATGTAATTGCTGCGGCAGAAAGAGATGCAGTAGCGTCTAAATTTCCAAAAATTGAGTTTAACGAAACGGAGCATGATTTTGGTGAAATAGAAAAAGGAACGCCTGTAGAAACAACCTTTAAATATAAAAACGTAGGTGATGCACCTTTAGTAATTACCGATATTAAAAGTTCTTGCGGATGTACTGTACCTAAAGATTGGAGCAGAGAGCCGTTAGCGCCAGGAGAAAGTGCAGAGTTCTCTGTGAAGTTTAATGGTAGTGGAGCGAACAAAGTGTCAAAAACGATTACAGTAACAGCAAATACAGAGAAAGGTTCTGAGATTGTAAAAATTACAGCCTTTGTAAAACCAGACGCTGCTGAGTAATTAAAAAGTAACCAAGCTGTGTAGACAGCAAATTAAATACATAAAATAATGGGAGAAGGAATCGGTCAATTTTTACCGTTTTTACTAATGTTTGCGGTGGTATATTTCTTTATGATTGCACCACAAATGAAAAAGGCTAAGAAAGAGAAGAAATTCGCTGCAGAATTAAAAAAAGGCGATAGAGTCATTACCAAAAGCGGTATGCACGGTAAAATTTTAGAACTTAACGATAAAGACGGAAGTTGTGTTATTGAAACATTATCTGGTAAAGTTAAGTTTGAGCTTTCTGCTATTTCAATGGACTTAAGTGCAAAACTAAATGCTGGAGAAACTAAAAAGTAATTCGTTACTTAAAACTTATACTATAAAAGGCTTTCCGTGAAGGGAAGCCTTTATTGTTTGTTTAATATTCTGGACTAGGGTAGGGTAAATTCTTACGAAGGTGTCTTGTTTACAGAAAGCTTAATGTAAGTGTTTAACAAAATCCCAGATCTATGAAAGTCGTTCCAGTATTACTTTTTTTAATGGTTATTAACTTAGGTTGTTTTTATAATTTTAAATATGATGAAGCACATGAAACCGATTATAATGTTGTAGCTTCATCGTCTGATATCTTCTTTCTTCAGGTTTTAAAGAAGAAGAAATTGCCGGGTCTAGCCAATAAAAGCAAATCTTAGGTCTATAGATTCAACATGTTTAATTTGTCAAATAGCCTTGAAATAGCAGTGCATTAAAATTTTTTTTAATTTTTTTCCTTTCTGTTTATCTGAATTTTTATAGAGTAGATTTTATAAGCAAAATCTATTTTACATAATCTTTGTTAAGTGTTATGGTTACACGTTGTAGAGGGGATTTTTATTTGTAAGAAATCATTCGAAAAACACGCAAAATATCTGTCTCAAATTAACAGCTGTTAACAGCATCTTAGCCTTGTCTTAACGACTTCGATTTGCGTAAAGCCTTGTGTTTTCGTATATTTGCAGTATGGAAAAAGGGATTCATGAAATACAAAACAACAGAATTTTTAATTTTAACTTTCTAGTTTTTAGAAACCAGTCCGATAAGTTTATTCCTCCGAGCACTTCCAATTAAGTATTCTATTCGTAAGACGTTTTTGTCTTACCCGAACACGTTATCGCCTGTAAATATTTAAGTTTTTCAAGTATTTATAGCTTTAATTAATTCTAACATGATAATTGCGCTCCTAAGTATAAGGTGTGCTCAAAACATATATCTGTTAATGACTATTAAAACTTTTGATGCCTTTTCGAGGCTGTCAATTATTGATATCAATCGAATAACTAATTTTTTGTATCGCTATTCAGGAGAATTCAGAGATACAAAAAGTGCTATAAAGAAATCTATTCTGTATGCCGCCAAAGAAATTCCCGGATTGGGAGGTTATGTGTTTGTTATAGAACAACATAACGAGATTATTGGTGCAACGGTAGTAAACCGTACGGGTATGAACGAGTATATTCCCGAGAATATTCTGGTTTATATTGCCGTAAAAGAAGGGTACAGAGATAAGGGTATTGGAAGCGAATTAATTAAGTATACAAAAACGTATTGCGATGGCGATATTTCAATTCATATAAATAAAGATAATCCGGTAATTAAATTATTCGAAAAGCAAGGGTTTAAACCTCGAAACATAGAAATGCGACTGGTTAGAGACTAAGTTTTATTAATTACAAACAAACAACGACAGATGAAAATTTTATATATCAAAAGAGAAACGAAATACGAAAAGCGCCATACAGTTAAAATGGGTGAGTTAACGACCAAGGTAACTTACATCAAAAAATACTTATTAGGCCTGCCTATTGCAACGCTTCACAAATATCGTGAGACTTATTATGGTGAAGTTAAAGATTGTAACGACTGCATGCTTTTTGTTTAACATTCTATCATAACATATTAAATATAAATAACTAATGGCTTTAAGTAGTTGCTGTAACTGGCTTCTACCGAAGCGTTATGTCTAATCACTAAACAAAAAATAAGTAAACAAACAACACATGAAAGTACTAGTAATTGGAGCAGGTAACATGGGATTAACCTATGCTGAAGGGATGTCTAAATCCAAACTGTTAAAAAAGAAAAACATTATGGTTTTAGATAAGTCTGAAGAGAAGCTTGAAGAGCTTCATCAAATTTCACACTTCGATGCCTTTAGCGAACTTAAAGATTGTGTGCCAGAGGCCGACATTATCTTTATAGCCGTTAAGCCATACCATGCCGAAGGCGTGTTTAAAGCCATTAAGCCGCTTGTAAATTCGCAGCAAATACTTGTTTCCATTATGGCAGGTGTGACTATCGCATCTATAGAAGACATTACAGGCTTAACAAAAATTGTTAGAGCCATGCCAAATTTACCGGCACAAATAGGTAAAGGATTAACATCGTATGTTATTTCTCAAGACGTTTCAAGAATTGAAATGTTAACCGTAGAGAGTTTATTAGATACCACTGGAAAATCTATTCAGGTAAGCAACGAGCAATTTATCGATGCTTCTACAGGTATTTCGGGTAGTGGTCCCGCTTATGTTTTCTACTTTATGCAAAGTATGATGGAAGCAGCCATGCAAATGGGCTTTTCAAAAGAAGATTCAACCATTTTGGTAAGACAAACCTTTACAGGAGCTGTCGAGCTCTTCAATCAATCCAACTTATCACCTAATTCATGGATGGAACGTGTGGCTTCAAAAGGCGGAACAACACGAGCAGCATTAGACTCGATGGAAGACAATAATGTAAATGAATTAATTAAAGATGCTGCATTTGCTGCTTTTAACAGAGCTGTAGAATTAGGTAAAGAATATTAAAATGTACAAGGAAAAAATAGTAATAAAGGTCGGGACAAACGTCATGACCAACAGAGATAATAAAATTGTTAGACCCGTACTTAAAGAGTTAGTGAGACAAATAGCAGAGCTTTACGAACGCGACATTATGACCATTCTGGTATCATCAGGGTCGGTAATCGCAGGTAAGGAAGTACTGGGGAAATCGCAAATTGAAAACAAAACACAAAAACGTCAGGTGTATTCGGCCATCGGGCAACCTCGAATGATGCGCTTGTATTATAACATTTTTCATGATTACGGAATGAAATGTGCGCAGGTATTACCTACTAAACGTGATTTTAGTCCGGGGGTACACCGCCAGAATATGATTAATTGTGTGGAAGGACTCCTGTCTGAAGGTGTAATACCTATTGCGAATGAGGATGATGCCGTTTCGGTAACCATGTCGATGTTTTCCGATAACGATGAGCTGGCCAGTTTAATTGCACAATTAGTTAATGCCGATAAGTTGATTATCCTAACCGATATTGACGGATTGTATACCGGTCACCCCGATCTGGAGAGTAGTAATTTAATAGAAAACGTCAATCCAGACGAAAACTTAGATAAATATATAAAAGACAGCAATAAAAGTGAAGGAGAAGGTCGTGGAGGCATGGGCTCGAAATTAGATTATGCGCAGCAAGCCGCCTCGAAAAATATCCCAACCTATATTGCGAATGGTAAAAACAATAATACCATTATAGATATTATAGAAGGCAACTTTGTGGGAACCAAAGTGTCTCTATAAACAAAACAAAAACAGACAGATGAAATTATTATCAGAAGATAAAAAGAATGATGTATTAGTAAGTATGGCCAAGCTCATTAAAGTCAACGCCCATACTATACTGGAAGCGAATAAAAAAGATATAGATGCCTTTAACAAAGAAGATCAGGCCATGTACGACCGTTTAGTTTTAAATGAAAAGAAAATTGACGGTATGATTCAGGCTATTGAAGAGGTGCATGTGCAAGCCGATCCGGTAGGGAAGGTTATTGAAAGCAAAACTTTAGAAACTGGCTTGGAAATTATTAATAAAACAGCACCATTCGGAACGATTATGATTATTTATGAATCACGTCCCGATGTGACCGTAGAGGCAACCGTTTTAGCGTTTAAAGCCAACAATAAAATCCTTTTAAAAGGAGGTAAAGAAGCCATTCACAGTAACAAAGCTATTGTAGAGCTTTGGCATCAGGCTTTAGCTGAAAATGATTTAAACACGGATTATATTCAGTTGTTAACCATGAACCGTGAGGAAACGCAGGAGTTTTTAAAGAATCCTAGTGAGCCCTTAGATTTAATTGTACCTCGTGGAGGCGAGCGTTTAATTAAGTTTGTTAAAGATCACGCTAAGTGTGCAGTATTAGTCAGCGGACGTGGGAATAACTTCCTGTATGTCGATACCGAAAGTAACTGGCAACAGGTTATTAAAGTGATTTTGAATGCCAAGACTCATAAAATTTCGGCTTGTAATGCTTTAGATAAAATAGTGGTGAATAAAAACATTGCTGATTATGAAGCTAAACTAAAGGATTTAAACGCTGTATTGAAGTCTAATGGTGTATCTGTATTAGTCGATGCCGAAACGCACAAGGTATTAAATGAAGATACCTTGATTCAAAATGAATCGGTTTGGTATGAAGAGTTTCTGGAGATGAAATGTCTTATAGGAACAGTGGATTCTTTGGAGGAGGCTATTCGTCAAATCAATATCTATTCCGGAGGGCATTCCGCAACCATTATGACCACAAATACTGCTACCGCACAACAGTTCATGGAACAGGTAGATTGTGCAGCAGTGTACCATAATGCATCAACAAGATTCACCGATGGTGGACAATTAGGAGCGGGTGCAGAGCTCGCTATTAGTACCGATAAATTACATCACCGTGGTCCATTAGGACTTAAAGAACTGGTGACCAATAAATATTATGTATATGGCGATGGTCATGTAAGAGTATAATCGGGACTTAACGATATTTATCGTTGAGACCGATACCCTGCAAAACCATAGGAATAATTTTTTCTAAGCGCGACAGTTTAGTCGCTTCCCGTTTTGCAGTACTAATGTATTCACAATATTCGCGTTGTTTGTATGTGGTAAGTGAAGCGAAGCCGGCTTTAAAGTCGGTATTATTACTTATCAAATCTTTTAATTCCATAGGCATGCTAAGACTCTTAGCGTGCCTTTTTGGTTTTAGTTCTTTTCCTAATTTCTGATTTTCAATCGCCTCCTTTATATAACTGATAACAAGATTCTTGTCGATGTCGTTTACAGATTCAAAACGCAATTGTCGTAACGCTTTGGTTTTATCTTCCTGAGCATTCACTAAGACCTTATGCTCGTCTTTTAAAAACACCCCGTTAAAAAACCAGATGCCAAAATGATTTTTGAAGGCGCCCAGTCCAACCACATTTTTTCCGTTTAAGGTGTAAACAGGTGAACTCCATTTTATAGTTTCTTCAAGTTCTGTTGAAATAATAATATCTCGAAGCAATTGTAATTCCTGCTCAAAATGCGAATGGCGTTCTATGTATTCTTCAACCGAAGCGACTTTACTCATACTAGTTGTTTAGTTGAAATCCAACGTTTTTAAAATACGTTCTTTATGCTCAAACACCGAAGCATCAGCTTTTTTTATTAACCGTTCTTTATCGGTAAAATAATATTTGTATTTGGCTTTTACTAGTTTGATATGATGCTCAGAAAAATTACTGCCACTAATATCAACACCCATTTTAATAGGAATAGGCGATTTGAGTACCGAAACGTGATAATCATAACTCATATCCAGACGTTGTACACCACCCAAAGCAATACGGTATTTATCTACTTCCAGTAGTGCCGGAAGAATGTCTACTTCCCCTTCTTTAAATTCAATCTCAACATCAAAGGTTTTTACCGGGTTTTTCTGTTTAGGTTTAAAACTTATGACTTTTGCCACATCGTTAAATGCCGGATCGTTTACCACCATAATATTTCGGGCTTTTAGCGCAGCGACGCCTCGTAAACTGGGAAGTTTAAAGTCTAAATTTTCATTTAAAAGGACATTGCCTTTTATTCTGAAATCGGCCTTGCCTTCAAACGATTTAATGGCCGGGAAGAGCGTATCCATCACCGGAACGACATCGTTAATTTTATTCATATCAATTTTACTGATATAAAATCTGAAATCTAAGCTCGCCTCGGTGTTGCTTTTCGGATTGTATTTCATATAGGCATCCATATTAGCTGAAAGTGTGGTCAGGTTGATGTTATTCATGTTTACCACACCATCTTTCACCGTCATGTCACCTTTAATTTCATTCATGTTAATGAACCCCATACGAAAGGCTTTCACATAAGTTGAAAACTTAAAGTCACACTGCTTGGGGATTCTAAATATGCGTTTGCCAGGTGTAACATGAGCCGCTTTCACCGAATCGATAACGACTTCGTCTTTTACCGTAACAATTTCTCCGGTTTCCGGTGGCGCCAAAGCCGTCATTAACTGGTTGGCATCTGTAAAGTTCGATTCTACTTTTAAATTTGCCGTTACCAGTTCACCATTTTGAAAGCCTCGGGCGTGTTTCAATTCTCCGGTAAGGGTCATGTCGGTATCGCCAAAGTTAATTTTGGTACGGTTTAGGGTAATGTCGTCATTCACAAAAGCAATGCCCGACTGCGAGGTTTTTAAATTATACACATATTCCGGTGCGTGAGCATAAATACTTTTAAACGATAAGTTTCCTGAAGGTTCCCAAAGGTTATTGGGTGTTTTTCTCACCTTCAATTGCGTTTGTGCGCCCATAATGGTTACAAAGGCTGTTTTTTGTGATAAGGTAACACTATCGGTCACGATTTCAGATATCATATGAGCTGAGAGATTTTCGGTTTTCGGGATGAACTGTGCATCCATATTCAGGGTTTTTATATAGCTGTAAATGGAATCGGTGGCTTGCATTTCAAAGTGTTGTAGGGCGATATCGGCTTTAAATTCAGGTAGCGTTGTTGGTT
The DNA here is from genome assembly GCF_014596935.1 of Aestuariibaculum suncheonense. Lineage (GTDB taxonomy): Bacteria > Bacteroidota > Bacteroidia > Flavobacteriales > Flavobacteriaceae > Aestuariibaculum > Aestuariibaculum suncheonense. The sequence continues at coordinate 24,967 of NZ_JACVXC010000008.1, forward strand.
TGTCAACAGCTTTAAAATCCATACTTACCTGTTTCATACTGGTATCCAGCCACTGTTTATATTTGGCTGCCGTAGTATTAACCGATACAGTCGCAGTTAGGGATTTATGGGCATCTTCACCTTTATGTATTTTTAAATTGATGTTTTCAGAACTCACCAAAACCGAGTCTTTTTGCGAACTTAAAACCAGATTATTAACCTCTAATAGCGCATCCAGATTTACTTTATTGAAGTGAAAATCTTCGAGGTCGGCTGTGTTGAATTCAGCCAGTATGTTGGAGTGGATACTGCCCTGTAGTTTAATGGATGGATGAACCGGAAAGTTGTTCGTAATGGTATTGAAATTTATATCGGCTTTCGATTGAATGTCGATGATGGGTTGTTGGGTGAGTTGTTTGATGTTGCCCGATACATCTATGTTTATGCCTGTGCCTAGAATGTTTAAGGTTTTAATCTCTGAGAAGGACTCCTTTGGACTATTTAAATTAATGTAGGTATGAATATCGGCATTCATGTCTTCAATTTCGCCCTTAAACGTTTTGTAGGCTATCGATCCGTTATCCAGTTTAAAGTAAGTGTTAACCACCGGAAAGCTGTCTTTGCTGTAAATGCCTTCGGTATGGGTTTTTAAACTGATAGACCCTTTGGCCTTTAAGCCTTCCTGGCTTAAAAAGCGGGGAGGGATCGTATTAGCAATATTTTTTAAGGACTTTGTGGAAAGTTCACTGTTTATATTAACCTTTATTTTTTTATGATGCGGAAAGAACTGTACATAGCCTTCATTTTCGAAGTGGATGTCGTTTATAGATACTTCGCTGTTTTTTATGGTGAGCAGGGTATCGGCAAAGGTGAGTTCCAGTTTTGAAGCCACAGTAACATGGTCCAGGCTATAGGGGTGTTTGCCGGGTTGCGATAGAGCAATGTGGTCGCTGCTTTTCTCTACATTCAGTCGCAGACCGGTTTTGGTAGTTTTCGATTTTATGGAAAGGTTGAGGTTTTCAACATCGTAATTCATTTTCGATAAACCGTCTATGGCATGGGCTTCGGCCTGTGTAATGGTAATTTCAGGGACATAAATTTCAGATGCTTTAATCGGTTTTTTTGTTTTGGTCGCTTTGGTTGTATCGGGAGTGGTTTTAGCCAGATTATTCCAGTTCGAGTTTCCTAAGGAGTCTACATAAAAGAACAGTTTAGGGCTATTAAGCTCAATGCTGTGTACCGCTTTTTTGCTTTTTTGCAGTAAGCCAATCACACTTAAATTTACCCGGGCTTTTTTGAAAGCGATTAAGGTGTCTTGTTTATAAAAGGTTTTGTTAGGTAATAGGGCACCGTTGGTTAGCTGTAAGGAGAACTTAGGAAAACTGGAAAAATAGGTGACTTCTATACGTTCACAATCCACTTTTCCTAGTAAATCCTGATTGAGTAGTTCTAAAGCTTTGGGCGTAATTTTTTCGGGAGTAATAATTATGTTAAGCGCTATGGCAATGACAATAAAAACGAACACAATGAGACTTAGCAGTGCTATTGAAAGGCGTTTGATCCATGTTTTCATATTAGAATTTATTAGTTGATTACCAGTGGTTAAGGACTAATAAATTTATGAAATATTAATAAGAAAGACGATTAATCAGATAAGTTTATTGGAGGGCATTACAATAAAAGGCAATCACCCTGAAAGGGGCGATTCTATATTTTGGGTTTATAAAATTAGATGTTGCGTAACAGTTACCACTTTTGTATTTGCCTCTTAATTAATCTTTCCGTTAAATGTTTTTGAAGTATTATATACCGTGATTCCAAAAAGATTCCATTTAAGGATACCGTTAACAACAAATTCGGTTTGTTCATTAGAATTATAATTATTGATGTCGATGGATTTAAATTCCCAGTCATATCCCATAACAAGACCAGTTAATGAACTATAACTTTCAATAGGGATGTAGTTGTTTTGTTGAATTGAATATTGCACATGTAAATTTATATCTAGAGTTAAATTGTCTTCAAGTATTATTTGTTTCGTTTTTGTTTCATCTTTTTTGTTATAATTCTTAGATATTGTTATGTGGTTCGTGCTTTTTTTAGAATTAGATGCTGAAATTATTTGAACAATCCCAATAATCATTATAAATATTGATATTCCTTTGAATTGTGGTTTGAAAATTCTTTTGCCTTTTAAAATGAACCCGATAAGCAGATAGAAAAAGTATACGACAATTATTACGTTAATTATTGACCAAATTAAATGTATCATAGTTTTCGTTTTATTGAGCTTATTTACAAATTGTATATTAAATATTGTGTGTTTTAGAGCGAGGATTTTACGAAGGAAATTCAGAAGCTAATAAATAACAAGCAACTCACAGTCTTTCATTCACGATTTTCGGGGCAAATGATTAGCAACAGTTAGTATAACTGCCAGTTATCATTTTGGTTTCTTAACTTTTAGTTGCAATATAATAACTTTCTTACAATGTGTCGCTTGTTGTAGGTCTTATTTTTAGAAACATATTATATATTCTTTCGGAAATTCTATAGTAAACATTTAGTTGAATCCTTGTAAATTTTTTATCCACCCAAAACAGAAGGCATCCTAAAGGCTGGATAAAGCATTATAGACTGTATTAATTGCTAATCAAAAATACTTTTTACGAAAATCCAATGGTGTCATACCTGTTTTCGATTTGAAGAATTTCGAAAAGTAGCTGTAGTCTGAGAATTCAAGAGTATGTGCGATAGCGCCTAAACTCTCGTGAGAATGTACAATTAATCTTTTGGCTTCCAGAATTATCCTTTCAGAAATTAGTTGGCCTGTTGTTTTATTTATTGTTTTTTTTACAATCCTGTTAAGATGCTTGGTGGTAATATTTAATTTATCGGCATAAAATTTAGGTAGCTTTTCTTTATACACATGTGTGTTTATTAAGTTTTCTAAGGTTTCAAGTGTGTTCGAATAGTTAGAAGCATTAAGTTTTTCTACATTAATATCTATGGTGTAAACCCGTGTTAACTCTATATAAATGTTATTTAGTGAATTCACTAGTTTTAATTCTCTTAAAAGATTGTTTTGTAAATATTCATTATAAGCTTCTTGAAACTTCATGCTTAATTCCTGCAGCTTTTCAGGCGGTAATTCTAATACAGGAGGATTTTGATATGAATAATAAAAAGGAAATGCATGCAGCTTATGTTCTAAAAACTTTAATTCATAAAATTCTTTAGAATGAAAAAAGATAAATCCTTCGGGTGGTGTTTCAAATTTCCAGAAATGCGTTTGCCCTGGTTTTAAAAAGAATACTTTGCCCGGGTTTATACTATAAGAATTGAAATCAATTTCATGTGTACCTGTGCCCTCAGTAAACAATACACACAGATAGAAGTTATGACTGTGTGGTTTGTTAATTAAATTCTTATTTAGCTGTATGTGATTTGAAAACGAATTTATGTACACATCATTAAGGTGTACCGATTCTTTAAATTGATTAATATGTAGTACGGGTGTTGTCATTGTAAATGTCCTAAAACTACAAATAATAGCGTATATATTATACAAGAAAAGAGTTTTTAGGTCTTAATTTTGCAGTTAAATAAATGGCAGGTTATGAGTAAAGTTATCAATGCTTTAAATTGCAAATGTCCGAATTGTAAAAAAGGAAAGATTTTTCTGAACAAAGGAAATATATTATTGTTGAATATACCTAAAATGAACGAGAGGTGCCAGATTTGTAATTATAAATTTGAAAGAGAAACAGGATTCTTTTTTGGAGCTATGTTTGTGAGTTATGCAATTGCAGTGGCGCAAATGATTGCAAGTCTTGTGGTGTTTTGGTATTTTTTTGATTTATCGCCTTTAAGAGTTTTTGTAATAGTTATTCTGGTAGCCTTTCTGTTAAGTACTGTTAACTTTAAATTGTCAAGGTCTATTTGGATATATTTATTTTATAGGAATAAGTCTTAAAGCCTGTTTTAGCCTGCTTTTATAAAGTTAGGAGTTTATGCTACGGTTACCGGTGTAGACTAATATACTAATCTATCAAATTTCACAATTGTAGTGTCTTTTTCCACTCTAAAATCAACGCAATAGTTAACTGAACCACCATTGGTATAATAGCCAGCTAGGTTCGTTACTCTTTCTCCATTTGAACGGGTAAAAGTTAATAAGTATGCTCCATCGCTTTTATTTTTCCGCATCGATAAAAATTGCTTCACAATTTCCCTTGGAGCGATTTTATCAATTTTTATTACTTCCAGATTTTCGGTAGTGGTAAATTCAACGTTAGTTATTTGTTTGCTTGAGTTGTTTTTAATCTTTATTTCAATTCCAGTTTCTTTAACCATAAAACAAGAATTTAAAGTCAGAATTATCATTATTGCGAATAGTTTTCTCATATTATGTCTAACGTTTTTACAAACATCCCAGAGCGTTTAACTGTATAGTTTATATTCAAATATAAATAAATACTTACGTAATGAACCGCTACTTAAGAAAAATACCTGTTAAATTCTAACGGATATTCATAGGTTTCCTTCGATACATGTTCGAGTTTCCTTCGGGGATTCTTCGGTAAAACCCTTATTTTACGAAGAAAACCCGAACAATTCCTGAAGGAAACTCGAAGCAAACCCCTTAAAACACACTTTTTTATGTTAAAAATACTACAATAAGTATGTTTTTGTAGTATTTTTAATTAGTTGTTTACGTTGTTGTACTAACCTCGCTTAAAATCAAAATATTGCAATAAGGAAAGTGGTAGATAGGAGTAAGAAGGTGTTCTGTTAATTTTTAAGGGTTTACAAAATCGATTTGTTTCCAGATAAAACTAATGGCGTCGTTGGGTTGTGGTGTACCGGGTGTACTTCGGCCTTCTTTTATATATCTTATCAATAAGGTTTTTAAGGCTGTTACTTTTTCCGGATAACGGTCTTGCAGATTGGTGGTTTCTCCCGGATCGTTTTTCAGATTATACAATTGAATTTCAGGTAAGGTTTCAATCACTTCTTTGTCACCTGGTTTAGGGCCGCTCCACCCTCCGGAACCCGCACACATTGCTAATTTCCAATCGCCTTGTCTGATGGCAAAACTACCATTAATGGAGTGGTGCACCGTAGCTTCTCGGATTGGTTTTTTAGGGTTCGGTTTTTTAAATAAGGGCAGCATGCTGTAACTGTCTTCTCCTTCGTTATCCAATAGGGAATAGTTGGTAATATCGGCAGCTGTTGCCATAAAATCTGTAGTACAAATAATGTCGTTCGATACAGTACCTTTTTTAATATAGTCCGGCCATTTTACAATAAAAGGGACACGGTGGCCACCTTCAAAAATATCTGCTTTGTGGCCACGGTACTGATCACTTGGGTAATGCCCCTGTGCTTCCAAACCTTTAATGTCGGCAGCAGGCGAACAGCCGTTGTCACTGGTAAATATTACCAGCGTGTTGTCTTCAATTCCTGCATCTTTTATGGCTTTTACAAGTTGCCCCATGTAATCATCTACCATCATAACAAAATCGCCATATGGATTTAGCTGACTTTTTCCCTGCCATTCTTCAGTAGGTAAAATAGGCGTATGTGGTGAAGGTAAGGCTAAGTATAGGAAAAAAGGCTGATCGGTTTTTGCTTGTGCTTCAATATGTTTAAACGACTTTCTAAAGAAATTAGGAGTAACGTCTTCATGCACAAAGTCGCTGGCTGTAGGCCCTTTGCGCCACCAGGAGAACTTTCCATCGTTTACCGATACGGTATCGGGTACCTGAGTTGGCATACCGTTTTCAACATACACGTAAGGCGCCATGTCTAATGAACCACTATGTCCGTAAGAGTAATCGAAACCAAGCTCTTTTGGTCCGTTTTGTACGGGTTTAGAAAAGTCTATATTATCAAAATCTTTAGCATCCCAGCCTTCTTTTTTTTCTGCATTGGAATCTTTAAGCGCCCAGTCCCAACCTAAGTGCCATTTGCCAATGAAGGCGGTGTGGTAACCTTGTTGTTTGAGCATAGAGGCTACAGTTGTGCGTTCGGTAGGAATTAAGGCTTTAGAGTTTCCGGTAAGCACACCCTGTTTAAGAGGGCTTCGCCAGTTATAACGCCCGGTGATGATACCGTATCGGGTTGGGGTACATACCGACGAAGAGGTATGGGCATCGGTAAACATCATCCCTTCGGAAGCCATCTGGTCTAAATGCGGGGTTTGTATTTTACTGTTTTTATTGTATGCAGAAAGATCGCCATAACCTAAATCGTCTGCCAGTACATAAATGATATTCGGACGCTTAGTTTTTTTAGGGATCTCTTTAAAGGAGTTGAAACTTAAAATTGCAAAGAGACTGATAAACAGTACCGTGATTTTCATAGTATGCGACTTGTGTATTAAATTGGGATGAATATAGAAAATTCATTGTGATTTTGACATTAAATTTCGACAGACAGAGGTTTTTAAACTCTGAAGGTTGACATTAAACGGGGTTAGTATGATGGTGTTTATTTATTGCTAAATAGGGGAACTGAATCTATAACAACAATAATGAAGAAAACAACAAAGAGTAAGAATCCCAAAGGTATGGTAAACATACCTAACCAGGGGAGTACCATCCAACCGCAATTGCCTTCATGGCAGGGTTCGCCGGTTGTGTATTCGGTAAAACTGGCGCCAATCATGCCAATGATAACCGGTGCTAATCCTATAAAAATAATCAGGAATGTTAACAGGGGCACTCGGGTGAGCAGGTGTTTTTTACGTTTTACAATAAGGGGCATGGTAAGTAGTTTGTTTTTTTGTTTTAAATATAAATTAAATATGGTGTAATAAAAAAACGCCTGAAACTTTCATTTTCAGGCGTTTTTAAAAATATCTAAAGTGTAACTTATTGAGCTTTTAAGGCTGTAAGTTCGGCGATTTTACAAATCACCTGAGTGGCTTTAATCATACTTTCAACTGGTACGTATTCGTAACGTCCGTGGAAGTTATGACCACCAGCAAAAATATTCGGACATGGTAACCCCATATAACTTAATTGCGACCCATCGGTCCCTCCGCGAATGGGTTTGATGATTGGCGTAATGTCTAGTTGTTTCATGGCTTCTTCAGCAATATCAACAATATGCATTACCGGTTCTACCTTTTCACGCATGTTAAAGTACTGGTCTTTAATTTCGATAGTAATGACTTCGCGACCGTATTGTGAGTTCAACTCATCGGTTAACTTTTTTAGCACTTCCTTACGTGCTTCAAAATGCCCTAAGTCATGGTCACGAATGATGTATTCCAAAGTGGTTTCTTCAACCTCTCCTTCAATAGAACATAAATGGAAAAAGCCTTGGTAACCTTCGGTGTGTTCCGGAGTTTCAAAACGAGGTAAGGAGCTGATGAATTCCTGAGCGATATACATTGAGTTTACCATTTTACCTTTGGCATAGCCCGGGTGTACAATTTTACCTTTTACCTTTACTACGGCTCCGGCAGCGTTAAAGTTTTCGTATTCTAATTCTCCAATCTGGCTACCATCCATAGTATACGCCCAGTCGGCACCAAATTTTTCAACGTCGAATTTATGCGCACCACGACCAATTTCTTCGTCTGGAGTGAACCCAACACGAATGGCACCATGCTTAATTTCAGGATGATTTATCAGGTATTCCATCGCCGAAACAATTTCGGTAATCCCGGCTTTATCATCGGCACCAAGAAGTGTTGTTCCGTCGGTAGTAATTAAGGTCTGGCCTTTGTATTGTAACAAGTCTTCAAAATAATCTGGAGATAGTACAATATTTTCAGCTTCATTCAATACAATATCTTTCCCATTGTATTTTTCAATAATCTGTGGTTTTACATTGGCTCCGGTAAAATCCGGAGAGGTATCAAAATGCGATACAAAACCAATGGTTGGTACCTCGTGGTCTACATTGCTTGGCAGAGTAGCCATAATGTAGGCATTCTCGTCGATGCTAACATCTTGCATGCCAATAGCTTTTAGTTCTTCGGCAAGCTTGTTGGCTAAATCCCATTGCTTTTCGGTACTGGGTGTGGTTTGTGATTTAGGATCTGATTCGGTGTCTACGGTAACGTAGCTAACAAATCGGTTTATAATATGTTCTTTAGAAATCATATTAACGACATTTAAATGGATTAAATTTGAGTGTTCTGGTATAATGTATACCTAGTGTTTTTCAGGTTTCAAAAGTACGATTAATAATTTTTTTGCTTTTAGAATTTCCCGATTTTTTATTTAGAAGAAATAAAAGTATTTTTGCACAAATAATCGAGATGTATAAATTATTACTCCGCCCTATATTTTTCGCGTTCGATCCGGAAAAGATCCATCACTTTACGTTTTCATTAATAAAAATCACCTCTAAAATCCCTGGTTTTAAAACTTTGTTTAGAAGTTTGTATGTGGTTAATGATGCCCGATTAGAACGTAAACTGTTTGGTTTAACCTTTAAAAACCCCGTGGGTCTTGCTGCAGGTTTCGATAAAAATGCGGTATTGTATAACGATTTAGCCAACTTTGGGTTTGGCTTTATTGAAATAGGAACTGTAACACCAAAGGCGCAACCAGGAAATCCGAAAAAGCGATTATTCCGTTTAAAAGCCGATCAGGGAATTATTAACCGCATGGGCTTTAATAATGAAGGCTTAGAAGCTGCGATTGAAGCATTAAAGAAAAATAAAGGTCAGTTAATTATAGGTGGAAATATTGGTAAAAATACCAGTACCAAACCGGAAGATTATACCAAAGATTATTTGGAGTGTTTTAATGCACTTCACCCGTATGTAGATTACTTCGTGTTGAATGTAAGTTGTCCGAACGTAGGAAGCCATGCCAAGTTAAACGATAAAGATTACTTAGAGGAATTGATTGGCGCGGTGCAACAGGCAAACAAAAGTTTTGAAACCCAGAAACCAATTCTCTTAAAAATTGCTCCAGACTTAAACAATATGCAACTAGACGAAATTGTAGAGTTGGTTAAAGATACAAATCTGGATGGGGTGATTGCCAGTAATACATCTACCGATAGAAGTGGTTTAAAAGCCACTGAAGAACAGTTAGCTGAAATTGGTAACGGAGGTTTAAGCGGACAACCCATTAAGGATAAGAGTACTCAAGTAATTAAATACTTGGCAGAAAAGAGTAGTAAGGCCTTCCCGATTATTGGGGTAGGTGGTATTCACTCAGCTGATGATGCTTTAGAAAAGATTGAAGCGGGAGCCGATTTAGTTCAGGTATATACCGGATTTATTTACGAGGGGCCAGCCTTAGTTAAGTCGATTAACAAGGCGATTCTTAAAAAGAAATAAGTGAATTACAAATTGCTTTTCCTGAATTTGATTAAAAATTATAGTATTTTTATTCTCCTATTATTTTAAACAAATCAATGCCAAGTCCGATAAAAATCATTGAATGTCCTCGTGATGCTATGCAAGGCATCAAGACCTTTATTCCTACTGAAAAGAAGGTTCAGTACATACAGTCATTGTTGCGTGTGGGATTCGATACCATTGACTTCGGAAGTTTTGTATCGCCAAAGGCTATTCCACAAATGGTGGATACAGCTGAGGTTTTGGCACAGTTGGATTTGAGCAAGACGACGAGTAAACTATTAGCCATTATCGCTAATACCCGTGGTGCTATGGATGCAAGTGTTCATAATGAAATAGATTACCTGGGCTATCCGTTTTCAATTTCTGAAAACTTCCAGATGCGTAACACGCATAAAACCATTGCGCAGTCGGTGGTTACACTTCAGGAAATTCTAAATATTGCCGCTAAAAGTAATAAGGAAGTAGTCGTTTACATTTCTATGGGCTTTGGTAACCCATATGGAGATCCTTGGAATGTAGATATAGTAGGGGAGTGGACGGAACGTTTGCACAACATGGGCGTGAAAATTCTATCGTTAAGTGATACCATTGGAAGCTCAAACCCTGAAAGTATAACCTATTTGTTTTCAAATTTAATTCCTAAATATCCGCACATTGAATTCGGGGCACATTTACATACTACATCGTCTTCCTGGTTTGAAAAAATAGACGCTGCTTACAAAGCTGGATGCAAACGTTTTGATGGCGCTATTCAGGGATTTGGTGGTTGCCCCATGGCAAAAGATGAATTAATAGGTAATATGCCTACTGAAAAATTGCTATCCTATTTCACTTCAAAACAAAACAATAACCTGAATGCTTTGAGTTTTGAAAGTGCTTATAATGAGGCTTCTAAAATATTTAAAACATACTTTTAATTTTATTATAAGATTTAAAATTTTACCGTCTTAATGTTAAGAATTTCACTTTATTTATTTTTAATCTAAATAAACTTTGTGAATTTGATTTAGTATTTTAAATTTGCAGCTGTCAATTAATTTATACTAAGTCTAAATAAAAAATGAAAAAGTTTTTATCGATAGCTGCTGTGGCTGCAGTATTGTTTACATCGTGTTCAGATGATGATAATGAAAAAAATAATGTAGAAAATCCGGCAACCTATACCTTTACCAGAAATGGAGAATCTACTGTAAATTTTGGAGGTCAAACCACAAGGATTGCTATGGCCACCGAATTGGTTTCAGCTTTAAGTGACAACACAAAAACAAAAGTACAACTACAAGCGATGTTTAATCATCAGGCAGGTAATGCAGACTTTACCGATGCCAACTTAAATAGCTCAGATAAAAATGTACGTAGTAAAGTGGCGGCGTCTAACGATTTCTTTGCCAGCAATACTACGGTTTCAAATACTATTAAAGCCGATTTTGATGCCTGGATTTCAGAGCAGGCTGATAATGTTTTTGTAAGTTGGAATGTTACAGCTCAGGCTGGTGTGGCAGGTAAATTACAACAATTGGGGAGTACTACAGTACGCTATTTTAACGCAAAAGGTTTAGAATTAAACCAGGCCGTAGCAAAAGGGTTAATAGGTGGTTTAATGGCAGATCAGATGCTTAACAACTACTTAAGTGATGCCGTGCTTGATGCAGGTTCTAATATGGCAAATAATGATAATGATGTGGTTGAAGTAGGTAAAACATACACCACAATGGAGCACAAATGGGATGAAGCTTACGGTTATTTATACGGCGCAGAGGAAAACCCTGAGAGCCCGGTTTTAGATGCCGATCGCTTTTTAAATACCTATTTAAGACAAGTGAATGATGATGCTGATTTTGCTGGTATTGCCGATGAGGTTTATCAAGCTTTAAAATTAGGTCGTGCGGCTATTGTAGCTAAAAATTATACAGTTCGTGATGCGCAGGTAAAAGTGATAAGAGAAAATATTTCTAAAGCTATAGCGGTTCGTGCCGTACACTATTTACAAGGAGCGAAATCTGATTTAGAAGCAGAAGGAACTGTTGATTATGCACATGCGTTCCATGAATTATCAGAAGGTTTTGGTTTTGTTTACAGTTTGCAGTTTACGAGAAAGCCAGAAACCAATGCCCCTTACTTTAGTCATGAAGAAGTTAATGCATATGTTGATGCGTTATTAAACGATAATACAAATGGTTTCTGGGACGTAACTCCTGAAACTTTAGATACTATTTCAGCTGAAATTGCTGCAGAGTTTGGTTTTACGGTTGAAGCGGCAGCAAACTAATTGAAATAATATTAGTTTTTTATAAAATTATGCAGGCTGAATTTTTAAAAATTCAGCCTGCTTATAGATATTTGCAAAATATTTAAGAACGTAGTAGGTTATGATTAAAAAAGTTATTTCTGTAGTACTTTTAGCGCTGGTGGTTATAGCGTGTAGTAGCTCTGATGGTGGCGAAAGCAAACCAAAAGATAATTTTGACAGGCAAACCATGTTGGTGAATTGGGCGGATAATATTATTATCCCAGTTTATCAGGATTTAGATAGCAAATTAAGCGCGTTGGTTGAGGCTAAAAATACCTTTACAGTAACAGCCGATCAAACCAATTTAGAAGCCTTACGTACAGCTTGGTTAAATGCTTATAAAGTATGGCAATATGCCGAAATGTTTAATATTGGTAAAGCAGAGGGGATTTATTACAGTTCTTATATGAATATTTACCCAGCCAGTGCTGCTGAAATTGAAGCTAATATAGCTAATGGCGGTTACGATTTAGGTTTGGCGAACAATCAGGATGCGGTAGGTTTTCCGGCTTTAGATTATTTGTTATATGGAGTAGCGGGTGATGATTCAGCTATTCTTGAAGTATATAATACAAATGCCAATGCATCTGGTTACAAAACTTATTTAAGTGATGTGATAGATAAAATGAAGTCACTTACCGAAACCGTGTTAAACGACTGGACATCTACATATCGTGACACTTTTGTGAATAGCGCAGGAAATACCGCGACCAGTTCGACCAATAAGTTAACTAACGATTTTATTTATTATTTCGAAAAAGGATTGCGCGCAAATAAGTTTGGAATCCCAGCCGGAATTTTTTCAGGAGGTGTTTTATATCCTGAAAAAGTTGAAGGGTATTACAATCAGGATGTTTCTAAAGAATTGGCGTTGGTAGCTTTACAGGCAAGTCAGGATGTATTCAATGGAAAGGCTTATAATGGAACTACAAACGGTAGCAGTTTTGACGATTATCTAGATTATTTACAAACCATAACTGATGGGGAGGACCTAACAGCTTTAATCAATGCGCAAATGAATACCGCTCGTACTCAAATTCAAACGGTAAATACTAACTTTTCTAGTCAGGTTGAAAATGATAACACCAAAATGACCTTGTCTTACGACGAGTTACAAAAAGTTGTTGTATTACTTAAGTTAGATATGGTACAAGCCATGAATATTAGTGTGGATTACATTGATGCTGACGGTGATTAGTATGATTAAAAAATAAATAATTAAAAGATTCTCTATTACGATAGAGAATCTTTTCGTTTTTATATGAGGTTTAATACAAAAGCATATCTGCAAAGCAAAACAGATGCCGCACCATTGGCAGTGTTTAGAATATTATTCGGTATCATGATGCTGTTTAGTATTGTTCGCTTTTGGGCTAATGGCTGGATTGATAAGTTATATATTAAACCAAAATTTTATTTTTCTTATTATGGTTTTGAATGGGTGAAACCCTTAGGTGACTATACCTATTTACTATTTATTATTTGTGGATTGTCGGCTCTGTTTATTGCATTGGGCTTAAAGTACAGAGTAGCTATTATCGTGTTTTTCCTGAGTTTTACTTATATAGAACTTATGGATAAAACCACTTACTTAAATCATTATTACTTTATTAGTTTAATGAGTTTTTTAATGATTTTTTTACCAGCCAACGCTTACTTTTCGGTAGATAATGTGTTAAGGAAAACAGCTTATAAAACCATACAGCAATGGTGCGTAGATAGTGTAAAGCTGCTTTTAGGAATTGTTTATTTTTACGCTGGACTGGCAAAGATAAATTCCGATTGGTTATTTCGAGCCATGCCATTAAAAATATGGTTACCATCAAAATACGATTTACCACTTATAGGAGAAAACCTCATGCAGCAGGAGTGGTTTCATTATGCCATGAGCTGGAGTGGTATGCTTTATGATTTAGCTATTCCATTTTTATTGCTTTACAAACGTACCCGATGGTTTGCCTTTGCTTTGGTGGTATTCTTCCATGTATTTACACGCGTATTGTTCCCGATAGGCATGTTTCCGTTTATTATGATTGTGTCGACCTTAATTTTCTTTGAAGCCGATTTTCATCATAAAATAATTAATCATATTAAACGTGTTTTAAAACCTAAAGAGGTAATAGATTTTAAAGCTGTTTTAGAGATTAAAATGGAAAAAGTTCTGGTGCCTTTTCTTGTGGTGTTTTTTGTAATTCAATTACTATTTCCATTTCGATATGTATTGTATCCGGGCGAACTGTTCTGGACCGAGGAAGGCTTCCGGTTTTCGTGGCGGGTGATGCTTATGGAAAAAATGGGACATGCTACATTTACGATTAAAAATGCCAAAACGGGTGCTTCTTTTGTAGTTAGAAACCGAGATTTTCTGAGTTCATTTCAGGAGAAGCAAATGAGCTTTCAACCTGATTTTATTTTAGAATATGCCCATTATTTGGGCGATCATTTTACATCTCAAGGTCATAAAAATGTACAGGTGTTTGTCGATAGTTATGTAGCGCTTAACGGAAGGTTAAGTCAGCGCTTTATAGACAATACCGTCGATTTATATAAAGAAAAAGAATCATTCTGCCATAAGGCATGGATATTACCATTTACCGATGAAATTAAAGGACTTTAAATTATTACTCGTATTACTTTTTTTAGCAACTGCTGTTCAGGCGCAACATAAAATTTATGGTATCGTAACCAGTGCCGGAACCAAAAAGCCTGTTGGCGATGTTGAAATTTACGATAAGACTTCAGGTCTAAAAGCCACAACAAATACCTCAGGGTATTATGAGTTTACTACAGATAAACAGGATTTGGTTTTAGTGTTCTTTTCTTATGAATTTCAGGTTCAGGAATTACCCGTTTCAGTAGCTAATGATGCTGAAATTGATGTGGAGTTAATACCACTATCGGTGAACCTTTCTGAAGTAGAAATTACTGCAAGAAAAGCAAAGTTGTTTGAATTGTCACGTTTAAAAGATGTTGAGGGTACGGCCATTTATGCAGGAAAAAAGACTGAAGTGGTTTTGGTAGATCAGTCTATGGCTAATTTAGCTTCAAACAACGCACGACAGATTTTTAGTCAGGTAGCAGGTTTGAATATCTATCAGAATGATGATGCCGGGTTACAGTTGAATGTTGGCGGGCGAGGATTAGACCCGAACCGAACAGCAAATTTTAATACCCGTCAGAATGGTTACGACATTAGTGCCGATGTATTAGGATACCCGGAAAGTTACTATACGCCAGCATCGGAAGGTTTAAAAGAAATTCAGGTGATTCGCGGGGCGGCATCTTTGCAATACGGGACACAGTTTGGAGGTTTAATTAACTTCAAAATGAAAGATCCGAACCCCAATAAACCGTTTGAGTTAATCACCAGAAATACTTTAGGAAGCTTTGGTTTATATACCAATTTCACAAGTATTAGTGGTACAAAAGACAAGTTTAGTTATTACAGTTATTTCAATTATAAGAAGGGCGATGGTTTTAGAGCAAATTCAGAATTCGAATCTAAAAATGCCTTTGCACATTTAGGCTATCAATTTAATGATAAAACAAAAGTGACCGGAGATGTCACCTATATGCGCTATTTGGCGCAACAGGGCGGAGGTTTGACCGATACGATGTTTGAAAATGATCCGTATCAAAGTAATCGCGAGCGTAACTGGTTTCAGGTCGATTGGTTGCTGTACAACTTAAAGTTAGACCATAAATTTTCAGATAAAACTAATTTTACATTTAACTTCTTCGGGTTGAATGCATCCAGAGATGCTTTAGGTTTCAGATCAAATCGTGTAGATCAGGTAGATTCTGGTGAAGAACGCGATTTAATAAAGGGAGATTTTAAAAACTTTGGATTTGAAGTGCGTTTGTTAAGTAAGTACAATATTGGTAGAAAGGACGCAACTTTTTTAATAGGAAGTAAATTTTATAACGCCAATAACTATCAGCAACAAGGGCCGGGAAGTGATGACAGTGATGCGGATTTTAACTTTTATAGTAATCAGTTTTCAGATTATCCGAGCCAATCGCAGTTCGATTTGCCTAACTTGAATGCCTCGGTGTTTGGAGAAAATATTTTCTATTTAAATGATAAATTATCGGTAACGCCAGGATTCCGTTTTGAATATATCCGAACTCAAAGCGAAGGTTTTTATAAGCAAATTAATAAAGATGCTGCTGGTAATGTCATTTTAGATCAAACTATTGATGATAACCGTGATTATGATCGTGCGTTTGTACTATTAGGTTTGGGGGTGAGTTATAAACCTTTAAGCGGTATGGAAGTGTATGGGAATATCTCGCAAAATTATCGTTCGGTAACTTTTTCAGACATAAATATTAATAATCCGGCGTTTGAAATTAATCCGGATATCACCGACGAAAAAGGCTTCACAACCGATTTAGGAATTCGTGGTAATCTTAAAAATATTCTCTCTTACGATTTAGGTACTTTTGCTTTATTTTACAATGGTCGTATAGGGTTTAAACAAATAGAAACCAGTCAGGGAGTAAAGAGTGAGCGTGGCAATATTGGTGATGCGGTTATGTACGGTGTAGAATCGTTGTTTGATTTCAATTTGAAACAGGTATTTGGCTTGAATAACGATTTCAGATTGAATTATTTTGTAAATACCTCGTTTATCAATTCAGAATACACTTCGTCTGAAGCTACAGGGGTAGAAGGAAATAAGGTAGAATTTGTTCCCGATGTCAATTTAAAAACGGGATTAAGATTTGGATTTAGAGATTTATCATCAAGCATACAGTATACGTATTTATCACAACAATTTACCGATGCTACAAACTCTATTGATGGAGGTATAAGTGGTGTAATAGGAGAAATACCTAGTTATGATGTGCTAGATATCTCTTTAGCGTATACTTATAAGCGCTTCAAGTTGGAAACCGGAATCAATAACGTCTTAGATAATGCTTACTTTACCAGACGGGCTACAGGTTATCCAGGTCCAGGTATTATTCCATCGGCGCCAAGAAACTGGTATACAACACTTCAGGTGAGATTTTAAGCTTGGAAATCTTATGTTTTTTTTAACATAATTAGGTTAAACTTTACAAATTAAGTAAGGTCTAAGCTACTATTAACCTAACTAAAAATATGTTGAAAAAATTATTGCTTGTTATAGCATTGTGTTTCACTTCAGGATTATTTGCTCAGAAGTTTACCTTAGAAGGTGTTGTTAAAGATGAATACGCAACAGTGCTGGAAGGCGCCACAGTGTATCTCCAAAGTATAAAAGACAGTGTTCCCATGGCTTATGGTATTACTAATAAGAGTGGAGAATTTTCCATTCAGGTAAATGCTGAAGATGATAAAAAGGCCATTTTCAATATTGCTTATTTAGGTTATAAGCCCTATTTAAAGGACATAGATGTTCCTGTCGGAAATAAACTGGATATGGGTGTTGTGACTTTGCAAGATCAGGTGGAAGAACTTAATGTGGTGTCTATTGTGGGGAAAGCACCACCCGTTGTGATTAAAAAAGATACTATTGAATACAATGCCGATAGTTTTAAAACACTTCCAAACGATAAAGCTGAAGATTTATTAAAGAAATTACCAGGTGTGGATATAGACATTGATGGAAATATTACAGTAAATGGTGTAGAGGTAGAAGCTATAAATGTTGACGGTATGCGCTTTTTTGGTGAAAAGCGCGGTGATATCGCCTTAAAAAATATTCCAAGTCAAGCCATTAGTAAAGTTCAGGTGACCGATTATAAAACCGATATGCAAAAGTTTACCGGAGAAGAATCAACTTCGGGAACTAAGGAAATCAATTTAAAAATTAAAAAAGGACAGAACAGAGCGACCTTTGGAGATATTAAAGGCGGTTATGGTACAGACGATAAGTATCAGGCGAATGCGAATCTATTCCAGATGATAGATGGTAAACAGATTGGTCTTATTGCGGGAACCAATAATATTAATATGTCGCGTGGGTTCAATGCGTTGCCAGATACCGATACCAGTAATGGCTACATCAAATCAGATTTTGTGGGAGCAAACTTTTCGAAGGGACGTTGGGACGAAACACGTATCAATGCAAATTACAGGTACAGTGAACAAAATTCCGATACAGAGCGAAAAAGTAATAGAGAAACTTTTCTACCGGATTTAAATTATTTAACCGAATCGACCAGTAGAGGCTTCAGTGATTCCAATTCACATAATGGTAGTTCGGATTTAAAGTTTGTTATCGAGCCAAAAAACAAGGCCTCAAAAAGTAAGGTGCAGATTTCTAATGAAACCTCATTTAATACCTTTAATTCTGATACAGGGTCGATGGTTGAAACTCAATCAGAGTATACCAATGGCGATTTGGTAAGCGATTATACCAGTAAAAATGAATCGAGCGCGTCAAATTACGATATTAGTAATAATTTTAGAGTAACACCGGTTAGAGGTGGTGGAGGAAACTACTTTAATATTGGAGTGAATACCGATTTTAGTAAATCTATGTCCGATAGTAAAAAGTATTCAGAGAATGTTTTGTACAATAGAGGAGAAACGGTTGTGCAAGATCAAATAAGTAATAACGATAGTAATAACAGTAATATTGGTATTGATGCCGAGTGGAGCACGGAATTGTTTGAAGATTTTAGAATTATACCAAGTTATAACGCCAGAGTGAGCAGCCAAAGTAGCGAGCGCTATATTTATGATTATGATGAAGATAGTCAGAGCTATGATAGTTTTAACGATCTTTTAAGTACCGACAGTAAGTACATAGCTACAACTATAAGACCGTCGTTAAAATTACGATATCAGCTTAAAGATTTCCGTTTTGAAGTAGAAGCAGGACATACCACAACCTACAGAAGTTATAAAGACCAGATTATTGAAGCGCGTAATTTTAAAGCCGATTTTGAATATTTAACCTATTCAGGACGTATTCGTTACCGCGACCAAAATGGTTATAAAAACATTAGTTTAGATTATAATCAGAATGTGAATTTACCATCCATGACTCAGTTACAACCAGTAGAAGATGTTAGTAATATTACACATATTCGTGTGGGTAATCCGTTATTAGAACCACAGATTAATCATAATTTACGTTTCAGATATCAAAACAATTTGGCGTTTCATAATATCAACATTTCAGGAAATGCTAATGCCGGAATCACTCAGGATAAAATTATCAACTCAACTATAACCGATAGTGATTTAAATAGGTTAACAACTTATACGAATATTAACGGGGATTATTCGATTGATGGAAACGCATCGATTTCTAAATCGATTTATAATAAGAAGACGAATATTAACATCAATGCCGATTTTTCAGCAAGCTTTAATAACAGTCTCTCAATGCAGAATGGGGTAAAATTTACCGGACAAACCACACGATTAAGTCCAAAGGTTTCCTTCAGATATGCTTACGATAATAAAATAGACTTAAGTGCACGTTATAGCTATTCGGCCTTTAAAAACGTTTATGATACCGATGCTTTTAACGATAATGATTATTTTGTTCAAAATCTAAATTTTGATTCATCGATTTTCATTATTAAGAATTTATTCATTTCTAATAAAGTATCCTACCGTTACAATAGCCGTGTAGGTGATGCATTTGATGGTGATGCGATATTCTGGAATGCTGGAATAGGTATGGAACTTTGGAATAACAAGGCCACCGTTAGTTTGGTAGGTTACGATGTTTTAGGAAAAAATAATGGTTACAGACGTAATGTTACCGAAACGTATATCGAAGATGTTGAAAACAAAATATTAGAGCAGTATTTTATGCTTAATTTCACTTATAAATTCGGAAGCTTTGCCGGACAACCTATGAATGTTGGTGACCATGGCAGCCGAGGTGGACGAGGCGGTTATCGTGGTCGCTAAAAGAAAGACACAAAAAACGTCCGATTACAAGTTTTAATCGGACGTTTTTTGTGTCCACTTAACACTAAAAGCAATCTTAACATTAATTTAGTTTATTATTATAGAAAATCAACTTAAAAAATGTGTATATTTGCACGCAATTAAAATGTAATTGCATCATGATCGCACATCAAAATAAAATAGTAGGAGAAGGACTAACCTACGATGATGTCCTTTTAGTTCCAGCTTATTCAGAAGTACTTCCTCGCGAAGTAAATATTCAAACAAAATTTACTAGAAACATAACCATAAATGTGCCAATTATTTCGGCTGCTATGGATACTGTTACCGAAAGCAAAATGGCTATCGCTATGGCGCAAGAGGGTGGTATTGGTGTGTTGCATAAAAACATGACAATTGAAGCTCAGGCTTTAAAAGTTAGACGTGTGAAACGTGCAGAGAGTGGTATGATTATCGATCCGGTGACTTTACCATTAACAGCAAAAGTATTTGATGCCAAAGCGGCAATGGCTGAGCATGGCATTGGAGGTATTCCGATTGTAGATGATCAAGGGATGCTAAAAGGAATTGTGACCAACCGTGATTTACGTTTTGAGCACGATAACAAACGTCCGATTATTGAGGTTATGACAAGTGAGAACTTAGTGACTTCTGCCGTAGGAACTTCATTAAAAGATGCTGAAATCATTCTTCAAAAACATAAAATTGAAAAACTACTTATCGTAGATGACAATTATAAGTTATGTGGTTTAATCACTTTCAGAGATATAACAAAATTAAAACAAAAGCCAATAGCTAATAAAGACGAGTTTGGTCGTTTACGTGTAGCTGCAGCCTTAGGTGTTACTGCCGATGCTGTTGTAAGAGCTGAAGCTTTGGTAAATGCAGGAGTTGATGCTGTGGTTATCGATACGGCTCACGGGCATACTCAAGGTGTGGTTAATGTACTAAAAGAGGTAAAAGCGAAGTTTCCAAAGTTAGATGTTATTGTTGGAAATATTGCTACAGCTGAAGCGGCTAAGTATTTAGTGGAGGCTGGTGCTGATGCTGTTAAAGTAGGTATTGGTCCAGGATCTATCTGTACAACACGTGTAGTTGCTGGTGTAGGATTTCCTCAATTTTCAGCCGTGCTAGAAGTGGCTGCTGCGATTAAAGGTTCAGGAGTTCCTGTAATTGCCGATGGTGGTATTCGTTACACAGGAGATATTCCTAAAGCGATTGCGGCTGGTGCAGACTGTGTGATGTTGGGATCGCTTTTAGCAGGTACTAAAGAATCTCCGGGAGAAACGATTATCTACGAAGGACGTAAGTTCAAGTCTTACCGAGGTATGGGATCTGTTGAAGCTATGAAAGAAGGTAGTAAAGATCGTTACTTCCAGGATGTAGAGGACGATATTAAGAAATTGGTGCCAGAAGGTATTGTTGGACGTGTACCATACAAAGGTGATTTATACGAAAGTATTCACCAGTTTATAGGAGGTTTACGTGCTGGTATGGGATACTGTGGTGCTAAAGACATTGAGACTTTAAAGGAAAAAGGACAATTCGTAAAAATTACAGCGAGTGGTATTAACGAAAGTCATCCACACGATGTAACCATTACAAAAGAATCACCAAACTATTCAAGATAGTTTTAAAGATTATAAATTTAAGAACCCGGCAGAAATTGTCGGGTTTTTTTATGCTTTGACATCTTATTGGTTATCATTTAGTTATAAAAATTATTTATATTTAGTCTAAATAAGTTTTGTTTTGTGGGAGTTGGATGATATATTTGCATCGCAATTTAAAATCAATCTAAATAATAATCATGTTTAATAAGTTAAGTTTATTCTTGATTTTGGCAGTTCAAATGTCATTTTCACAATCTAAAATTATTGGGACAATTCTTGATCCTAATAAAGATACCGTAGCTTTTGCTAATGTTTTACTAACAGGAACAAACATAGGAACGACCACTAATGAAGCTGGTGTTTTTGAGTTTAATAATCTTTCATCTGGGGCATATACAATCAAGGTAAGTTTTGTAGGCTATAGATCAACAATTAAAACTGTAGTCTTAAAAGACAACGAGACGTTGAAGCTGGAAATTATCTTAGAAACCGATTCAGATTTAGAAGAAATAGAACTATTTGGAAATCGATTTAAACGTCCGGATAAAATCGAAGCTCTAACAAGATTACCTCTAGAACCATACGAACAAATTCAGAGTATTTCTATTATTTCCGATAAGGGCATTACGCAACAAGGGAATTTAACCATTTCTGATGCCACGAAAAATGTGCCTGGGGTGTACACATTTGCAACTTATGGAAATAAGAGAGAGAGTATGTCGTCTCGTGGATTCAGAGGAATTCCAATCTTAAAAAATGGGGTACGAGTACATTCCGATTTTAGAGGAACAGGTATTTTAACCGATATGCAGGGGGTTGATAATATTCAGGTGCTTAAAGGCGCTGCAGCCATCACCCAAGGGGTGGCTACCGATTTAGGAAGTCCGGGTGGTGTTATTAATATTGTCACTAAAACACCTAAATACTATTTTGGAGGAAATGCCGCTTTACGTGTTGGTAGTTTCGGGCAGGCTAGAACCACGTTTGATGTTTATGGGCCATTGGCAAAAACCGAAAATGTGGCGTTTAGAATTAACGGAGCTTTAGAGCGTGCCGATAGTTTTAGAAAAGGCGTGTCGTCTGATCGTTTTTATATTAATCCGTCGTTACAATGGAAAGTGGATAGCAAATCGACGATTACATTAGAAATGGATTATATGGACGATAGCAGAACACCAGATTTAGGAACAGTAAATTTGGGTGAGAATGATACTAATGCGATTTACGATTTACCTTATGATCAGTTTTTAGGCTATACCAACGATAAATCACTTACCACCAATAGCACGTATTCTGTGCGTTTTGATCGTGAATTAACCGATAAATTATCTTTAAAAGCCGCGTATTTTAAATCGAATTTAGATTTAGATGATAAAGGTGTGAGTTTAGGGTCGGTGGTGAATGATGAATTTGGAGATCCAATTTACAATCAGCGTAAGCGAGGCTATTCGATGTCTACCAGAAAAGATGCCAATAGCGTTTTACAATTCGATTTAATAGGAGATGAGTTGAAAACCGGAAGTGTTTCGCATAGTTTTCAGGTTGGATTCGATTACAGAACTACAAAATATAGCACGACTTCACAACGTATAACTACGGTAGATACAATTGATGTATTTGCTTCAGTGAATCATTTACTACCGGGTAATTTATCTTTCGGAAATGAAACTTTGGCAGGATCTCAATCTAGAGCTATAGGTTTTGTGGCTCAGGATGTGATTACGTTTAACTCTTGGGTAAAAACCTTTTTAGGTTTACGCTACAGTAAAACACAAACTGATGCCGAAACCGAAACGACTGAAAGTGATGCATTTAATCCGTTGGTAGGGGTTATTGTAACACCAGTTAAGAATGCCAACGTATTTGTATCTTATACCAATAGTTCATATCCAAGAACCGGAACACGTTTAGATGTGAACGGTAATCAGTTGGGTAACGAGCGTTTTGATCAGTTTGAGACAGGGATTAAAACCAATTGGTTAGATAATCGTTTACGTTTCAACTTTACTTTCTTCAAAATTAATAATAAAGATATCAATTTGCCGGTTTACGATGAAAACTGGATCGCAACGGGATATTACCAAAAAGGAGGAAATGATGAAAGAAAAGGAGTAGAGGTCGAGTTAAGCGGACATATTTTAGATAATTTAGAAGTTATAACCGGATATTCTTATATAGACGCGCAGTACAAAGAGCACACCTCGTATGTGTACGGTTCGGCCCCGTTAAATACGCCTAAGCACACATTTAATGCTTATGCGAATTATAAATTCAAGCAAAAGTTAGAAGGTTTATCATTGGGAGCAGGTGTTTATAATACCGGAGAGCGACCAATTAATGACTGGAGTTCAGGAGCAGTAACCCATGAAGGGATTGTGCCAAATCAAAAGCCATTTACTGTTGATGCTTATACACAAGTTAATGCGCAGATAGCCTACAATTTTAACCGTCACTGGAATTTTAGATTTATTATGAATAATATTTTCGACGAAATAGGTTATAATGCTTACAGAACAAGTTATATCAACCAAACCGATCCAAGAAATTTTGCAGGTGTGTTAACATATTCATTTTAATTAGTAATTGATCACTCAAGGTGTAATCTTTTTAAGGTTGCACTTTAAGTATTTATAGTTTTAAAATATGTCAAAAAAAAGAGCCTATAGTTTTAGAACGTTTATTAATGATATCCATCTGTGGATGGGAATCGGCAGTGGTATTATAATTTTTTTAGTGTGTTTAAGCGGCACATTTCTGGCTTTTGAACATGAGATAAAAGAGGTTTTTTTAGAATCTATCGAGGTTAAAGAACAAGCTGAAAGAGCTTCAGTACAGCATTTGGTTGAATCTTTAAAAGCGTCAAATTCCGGATTTGTAACCGGTGTGACTATTCCAAGTGCTTCAAATGAACCCTATAAGTTTTTAGTAAAAAAGGATTTAAAAGAACGTCGCGGATCGAAAGTATTAGTAAATCCATATACATCTGAAGCCTATAAAGTAGAAAAATCTGGAGCAGATGCTTTTTTAATGGTGATGTTTCGACTGCACCGCTGGTTGTTATTAGATATTAACATTGGTCGACCCATTGTAGGGGTGGCAACCATTATCTTTTTGATTTTATCCATTTCAGGTCTGGTTTTATGGTTTCCTAAAAAGATGAAATGGAATCAATTTAAGCAAGGTTTTAAAATTAAAACGAAAGCCAATTGGAAACGCATCAATCACGATTTGCATAATACCTTAGGGTTTTATTCTTGTATTTTCATTTTAATTATGGCTATAACAGGTTTGTGCTGGCCTTTTGAGGGCTATAAAGAAGGTTTAGGAAATTTAATAGGCGCTAAAATTTTTGACAGAGGAAGTTTTGAGTACCATTCAGAACAAGTGTCAGAAACCCTGATTTCCATTGATGAAGCGATAGCTAAAGCGAACGAGGTCTTAAATTATAATGGAGAGCTTTCAGTAAGTTTTCCAGATAAGCGAAATAACTATTACCGATTTTCTAAAATTGCAGATGCGAACTGGTCGCCGGTAACTTCAGATAAATTATACTTAGATACTTCCGGAAAGGTTTTAAATGTAGAATGGTTTGACGATAAACCGTTAAATACAAAAATAGCGTCGTTAATACGACCAATTCATACGGGAGAAATTTATGGAACATGTTCAAAGATTATTTATTTTCTTGCTTGTTTAATAGGAACGAGCTTGCCTGTAACCGGAACTATTATCTGGATCAATAAATTGAAAAAGAAAAATAAGAAAAAGAAGGCTAATGTGGTTTTAAGGAAAAGTGCTTAATAGACTGTTCTAGTCAGGTTTTGAATAAAAAGGGGCTTCTGTTTTTCAGAAGCCTTTTTGTTTACTTTTCTTATTCATAAGTTTTTAGATTTTATATTTCGTTGATTTTATTATCTTTAAGTAAGATAAATTGAAACGTTGTGAAATGAGTTTTAATTAAAAAGTTGATTTTGACTTGAACAATTAGTAGCGAATTACATCTGACTTATAAAACAATAAAAATTGAAACAGATGAAAGAACACCGAGTAACCACAGATTTTTCTACAGGTCAGGCTCAGATTTTTAAAAATCCATTTTTAGAGAGCTTGACCAAAACCAATCCAACCTCCAATATTATTGTTTATGGTATTACTATTTTGCTGTTAGCCTATTTAGCTATCGATGTAGTAGGGCTTTCTATTCTTAGTTTCCTTATCTTATTTATTACAGGTTTTGTGTTCTGGACTTTAGCCGAATATTTACTCCATCGTTATTTGTTTCACTGGTATAACGACTGGAAATGGACACAGCGTTTTCATTTTATAATGCATGGTTCGCATCATGAATATCCAAAAGATAAAGAGCGTTTACTTATGCCGCCAGTTCCAGGTTTAATTCTGGCGTCCTTTCTGTTTTCTATATTTTATGTGGTATTCTGGATTTTCGGGTTTTCATCCTTTACTTTCGGATTTTTTCCGGGTTTTTTTCTAGGATATTTAATGTATTCGTTTGTACACCGAGCCATTCACATGAAACGGCCTCCAAAACGTTTTAAATATTTGTGGCATCATCATAATTTACACCATTATCAGTATCCTAATAAAGCTTACGGAGTGTCTAACACTTTTTGGGATAAAGTTTTTGGTACCATGCCACCAAAGCCAACCCGAAAAGAGGTTTAATTTAGTCTTGGAAAACCTGACCGCGATGAGGTTTTAAAGCATCTCGAATGGGCTTCATTTTATCTTCGTCAACTACCAAATAGGCAATGGCATGCATCTCGTTTAAAATGTCGAAACCGGTTAAAATGTTTTCCAGCTTTTCCAGTTGAACATATTCTTTCAGGTGAATTTCGTGATGTTCGGCTGTTTTATGGGCTGCAGGACCTCTAAAGTCCCAAATTAATTTAAGTCTGCGCATGCGTTTTATGCAATAAAATTGAATGCCGAAAGTTAAAAAGATATAATGAAAACCACACTTAAAATTTATCTTTTCAAAGCTTGGTTAAAGCAACTTGTATTATAGCATTATATTAGTATTTTTGTTGCTACGGTATAAATTTTTAATATGAATATAAAGTATAGTCTTGTTTTATTCTTCGCATCGTTTTTATTTCAGGTAAATGCCCAAATTTCAAAAGAAACCGTTTTATTTACAGTAGACGGCGATTCGGTTACCGCTTCAGAATTTATTAGGGTTTACAATAAGAATTTAGATTTGGTGCAAGACGAATCGCAAAAGGATGTTGATGAGTATTTAAAACTTTTTACCAATTACAAGCTGAAATTAAAAGAAGCCAGAGCCTTAATGCTGGATGAAAAGCCATCGTATATACGAGAACTATCGAACTATAAAAAACAGTTGGCAAGCAGTTATATTACCGATAATAAAGTAACTGAAGAATTGGTAGAAGAAGCCTATAATCGCGTATCTTATGATGTAAAGGCGACACATATTCTTATTAAATTACCGGAGAATGCTAGTCCGAGTGATACCTTAGTGGCTTATAACGATATAATGAAACTTCGTGATCGCGCTTTAACAGAAGGTTTTGAAAAGGTTAGACAGGAAGTACACAACGGACAAACCATTTACGGTGAAGATTTAGATTGGTTTTCAGGGTTTAAGATGGTGTATAAGTTTGAGAATGCAGCTTATAATACACCGGTAGGCGAAATTTCAAAGCCATTCAGAACACGTTTTGGCTACCACATTGTAAATGTTCAGGATAAGCGTAAATCGAGAGGTGAACGCACTGTGGCTCATATTATGATCTTAACAAGTAAGGAAGATGTGAATCAGGAGCAGGCAGCTGAAAGAATTCAGGATATTTATAAAAAACTTCAGCAAGGTGAAACTTTCGAAACCTTGGCCAAACAATTTTCCGAAGATAAAAGTACAGCTTCAAATGGTGGACGTTTAACTCCGATAAGTAGTGGTCAGTTAAATTCAAAAATATTTGAAGATACTGTATTTGGTTTAAAAGAAGAAGGCGATATTTCAGAACCTATAAAAACTGACTATGGTTGGCATATTATAAAGCTTTTAAATAAAAAGCCAATTGCCGCATATGAAGATATGCGCCCTGAATTAGAGCAAATGGTAAAACGTGATGAGCGTTCAAAATTAATTGATGAGGCTTTGTATACAAAGTTAAGAGCGAAATACGGTGTTTCAGAAAAACAACCGGCATTACCTTATTTTATTGGACTTTTAAATGATGATTATTACAGGTTGTCATGGCAGTTGCCCGTGGCTTTTGAAGCTAATAAACCTTTGGTTAGGATTGGAACAGAACAACTTTTATTCAAAGATTTCGGAAATTTTCTTGTTAAGAATCAGCATTACAATCGCAGTGCAGATACTTTCGAAAGTATCGTAAATAAGGCATATTCAACGTTTTTAAATACTAATCTTGTAAAATATCAGGAGGAGCATTTAGAAGAGGAAGACGAAGATTTCGCCAATATTGTTGCTGAATATCGCGATGGTTTGTTGCTATTCGACTTGATGGAAAGTACTATTTGGGATGCGGCCAAAACCGATTCTTTAGGTGTTCAGAATTATTTTAACGAACACAAAGAGAAATATATGGCACCTGAAAAAATGGATGCTATTGTAGCCTCATCGGCTCAGCAAAAGACATTAAAAAAAGTATCGAAGTTAATGGTACAAGGCATGTCTGTTGAAGATATTAAGACGTTGGTGAATAGTAATGATAAAATAGATGTTATCTTTACAGAAGAAATTATGGATGCGAATCATCAGGCGTTACCAGAGCATTTTGAATTTAAAAAAGGGATTTCTAAAATATACAAGCATAACGATGCGTTTGTATTGGTAGAGGTAAAAGATATTCTGCCTCAAACTCAAAAAACTTTCGAAGAATCAAAAGGGCTGGTGCTTAGTGATTATCAAACCTACAAAGAGGAGCAGTGGGTAGCCGAACTGGCAGCAAAGTATCCGGTTGTAGTAAATCAAGAGGTTTTAAAGGAAGTAAAGTCTCAACTAAAAACTAAATAAGTGCGATTAAAATTTCTCTCGGTATTATCGTTGCTTTTGGCGACTTCTTGTCATTTCTTTAAAGAAGTAGACGACCGTATTCCTGTGGCGCGCGTTAATGAGGCATATCTTTATTACGATGATATTAAAGATTTGGTATCTGAAGGCACTTCAAAAGAAGATAGCACCTTGTTGGTTCAAAATTACATTAATCAATGGGCAACGCAGCAATTATTGGTGGATGGTGCGATGCGGAATTTAAGCGAAACCACACAAAATGGCTTTAATAAGCTGGTTAATCAGTATAAAAACGATTTATATACCAAAGCGTATGTAGAGGCCTTGGTGACACGAACTATCGATTCGGTTATTTCAAAAGAAGAGGCTGAGACATATTATAACATCAATAAAGACGCCTTTAAATTAAACGAAGAATTAATTAAGTTTAGGTACGTTCATATTGATGAAAATATGAATAATTATAAGTCTGTGGTTGAGCGATTTAAGCGTTTTAATGAGAAGGATAAACGGGTTTTAGATTCGTTGTCTATTCAGTTTAAGTCGTATTCGTTAAACGATTCTATCTGGATAAAAGCCAGTCAGGTGGTAAAAAAAATTACAGCCATTACTCCTGAAAATAAAGATGAACTGTTAAAAAAATCTAATTTTGTGCAGCTCAAAGATTCATTAGGAGTATATTTGATGCAAGTGAACGATGTGTTATTGCCTAAACAAACGGCGCCGTTGGAGTATGTAAAACCAACCATAGACCAAATCGTTATTAATAAGAGAAAGCTGGAGCTTATCAAAAAAATAGAAAAAGATATAACTAAAGATGCCATTACAAATAAACAATTCGAAATCTATAAATAATTTGAAACATATATTGGGGTTATGCATTGCATTACTTGGGGCACAAGTAATGATTGCACAAGAAATCATTCAAGATGAAGTAAAGGAAGAAGCCGTTAAAGAAACAGCTCCGGTAAATAAAAACGCTAAAAAAGTAGATGGTGTAGCAGCAGTTGTTGGAGACTATATTTTACTTGATTCTGATGTTGATAAGGCTTATGTGCAGTTACAGGCTCAAGGCGTAAATACAAAAGATATTGGCCGTTGTGAATTGTTTGGTAAACTGTTAGAAGATAAATTATACGCACACCACGCTATTCAGGATAGTATTGTGGTATCTGATGCACAAATCAGACAAAATGTAGATCACCAAATAGAACAGTTTTTGCAATCTACAAGCGGTTCTATGGAGGCGCTTTTAAAGTTTTATAATAAAGATGACGAACAAAGTTTCAGAGATGAAATGTTCGAAATCAATAAAGCGAACATGTTAGCACAGGAAATGCAGAAAAAAATTGTTGGTGAAATTGAAATTACTCCTGAAGAAGTACGTGAGTTTTTTAATAAAATTCCTAAAGAGCAACGACCAACTTTCGGTACTGAGTTAAAAGTGGCACAAATTGTTGCAGAACCTAAAGTAACTGAAGAAGAAAGACAACGTGTTATTAATCAGTTAAAAGAGTTTAAAAGAGATATTCTTGAAAACGGAGCAAGTTTCCGTTCTAAAGCAGTTTTATATTCAGAGGATCCTGGTTCGGCCAGTAAAGGAGGAAAATATATCTTAAACAGAAATCAGCCCCGAATGGTTAGGGAATTCAGACAAGTCGCTTTCGCACTTCAAGAAGGTGAAATTTCAGAGCCTTTTAAAACTGATTTTGGTTACCATATTATTTACTGCGAACAAATTAGAGGTCAGGAACGTGACGTCGCACATATATTGCTAACACCAAAAGTGTCAGACGAGGCGATAAAAGAAGCCAGAGAACGTTTAGAGAAAGTAAGACAACGTATTGTTGACGGTGAAATTTCTTTTGCTGATGCAGCCAGAGAGGCCAGTGATGAAAAGGAAACTAGAGGTGATGGGGGGCAGATGATTAATCCAGAAACGCAGGATTATAATTTTGAATTAACTAGAATGGAACCGGAACTGTATTCTCAAATTCAAAGTTTAAAAGACAACGAAGTAAGTCTGGTTTATAAAGAAGAAGATCACACAGGCAAGGTGACGTTTAAAATATTAAAAGTTACCGATAGAATTGATGAGCATGAGGCAGATTACGCACGCGATTATTTAAAAATTAAGCAACTGGCATTAGATGAAAAGAAAATTGATGCTATTGCTAAATGGCAGGAAGAAAAAATCATGGATACTTACATAAAAATTAGTGGTGAGTATAGAGATTGTAATTTTTCAAGTAACTGGTTAAAAAAATAATATATGTCCGATGTTTCCGCTATTGAACAATTTGTAAAGCAGTATAAAGATTTAAAAACTGAAATCGCCAAAGTTATTGTTGGTCAGGATGAGGTTGTAAATCAAATATTAATTTCTATTTTTTCTGGCGGACACTCACTTCTTATAGGTGTTCCTGGTTTAGCAAAAACCCTAATGGTTAATACCATTGCTCAGGCTTTAGGCTTAGACTTTAAGCGTATTCAGTTTACGCCCGATTTAATGCCTAGCGATATTTTGGGGAGTGAAATTTTAGATGAAGACCGTCATTTTAAATTCATTAAAGGTCCGATTTTCTCGAATATCATTTTAGCAGACGAGATTAACAGAACGCCTCCTAAAACGCAGGCTGCTTTATTGGAAGCCATGCAGGAACGCGCGGTAACTGTTGCTGGTCATCATTACAAATTAGCGTTGCCATATTTTGTTTTAGCAACGCAAAACCCAATTGAGCAGGAGGGAACATATCCGTTACCTGAAGCCCAGTTAGACCGTTTTATGTTTGCCATTAATTTAGATTACCCAACTTTTGAAGAAGAGGTACAAGTGGTAAAATCGACAACGACTGATACACAGAAAACCATAAATGCATTGTTTACAGCAAAGCAGATTATCGATTTTCAACAATTAATTCGTCGTATTCCGGTAGCCGATAATGTTGTAGAATACGCAGTAACGATGGTGGGTAAAACCAGGCCGAATTCTGATGCGGCTGCTGAGTTGGTTAAGAATTACATTGATTGGGGCGCAGGGCCGAGAGCATCACAAAACTTAATCCTTGCAGCTAAAACCCATGCGGCTATTCATGGTAAATTTTCACCAGATATTGAAAATGTGCAGGCCGTCGCTTCAGGAATCTTAAGACACCGTATTATTAAAAATTACAAAGCCGAAGCCGAAGGTATAACCGAAGATCAAATCATTAAGAGTTTATTTTAAATCTTAAATAACTATAATAATAGATAGTAGGCATAGAATTTTAGGATTAGATGCTATTCGTGCATTAGCTATTCTATTAGTACTATTTTCTCATTCAACTTTATTATTGTTTCCTAATGAAAATACGCTGGTGCTTACCGCTATTCGTTTTCTGGGAACCATTGGTGTCGATTTGTTTTTTGTATTAAGTGGTTATTTAATTGGCGGAATTATTTTAAAACAATTAGAAGCCGGAAAGACATCGCTTAATGATTTCATCTATTTCTGGATTCGTCGCTGGTTTAGAACTTTGCCTAATTACTTTTTAGTTCTGGTTTTAAATATTCTGTTGTTTTATTTTTTTTCAGGGGAAATTATAAACGGATTAGGAAATTACTTTTTGTTTCTGCAAAATTTTGTAACACCACAGCCAGATTTTTTTACCGAATCATGGAGTTTATCTATTGAGGAGTATGCCTATATCATAGGGCCTTTATTATTGTATTTAATCATCAGATTAATCAAGCCTGTTAATAAACGAATTTGGTTTCTATGGGTTTCTGTGCTTCTCATCATTACTTCTGCAATCATGAGATATAATTTTCATATAAATCACAGTATTCTTTCAGACGGAGCATGGAGTGGAGGTCTTAGAAAAGTTGTTATTTACAGATTAGATAGTATTTATTTCGGTTTTGTATTCATTTATTTAATGAATAAATATAGATCAGCTTTTGAGAGATATACAAAAACCATGTTTGTGTTAGGATTTGGAGTGTTTTTATCAACACATATACTAATTGCCCTATTGGGTTTAACGCCGGTTAATACACCATTGTTTTTCAATGTGTTTTATTTGCCTATATTGTCTGTTTGCTTATTGTTGCTTTTTCCTTCTTTAATAACGATTGATACTTTTAATTACGTAAAATTACTTATAACTAAATTAAGTATTATTTCCTATGCACTTTATTTGCTGAATTATTCAGTCATATTGTTAACTATTCAACATTTTACTGATGTTTGTGAAGCTTCATTAACAGTTAAAATAATAACTTTGCTAACTTATTGGAGCTTGTCAATTTATTTGAGTCATTTGTTATATACGTATTTTGAAAAACCCATGATGAATTTAAGAGATAAGCCATTTTTTAAAAGAATACTGAGTTAAAGTAAGTTAGCAAATAAGCATTTTTTTATAGAATTTCTTTAAAAAACAGCAAGCTATATTTAATAATTATGGTACTATAATAATTAAGTATAAATACGGATTGTATTCCGTTTTTTATTTTTAAAACTTTGCATTAATTCAGTACTTTTGCCAGGCTAAATAAAAAACTAAGTTAAACGGCTTTGTTATAATAAGTAAGGGTTGTAATCAGTCTTTTGAATACAGCCGTATCAGGTTATGTTCAAGGTCTTAAAATCGAAATGACTTCTAATAATATGAATATGTACAACGATTACATCAAGGAAATCGAAGAACGAAAAGCTCAAGGGCTTCACCCAAAACCAATTGATGGAGCTGATTTGTTAAGCGAAATCATAGAGCAAATTAAGGATTTAAATAACGAAAATCGCGAAGATTCGCTTAAATTTTTTATCTACAATGTAGTGCCTGGAACAACGGGAGCTGCAGGAGTAAAAGCAAAGTTTTTAAAAGAGATTATTCTTGGTGATGCTGTTGTAGCGGAAATTACGCCAACATTTGCTTTCGAATTACTTTCTCATATGAAAGGGGGGCCTTCTATTGAAGTGCTTTTAGATTTAGCTTTAGGAAATGATGTAGCTATTGCTAAGCAAGCAGCCGAAGTTTTAAAAACACAGGTGTTCTTATACGAAGCAGATACCGCACGTTTAGAAGAAGCGTACAAAGCAGGTAATGCTGTGGCGAAAGAGTTATTAGAGAGTTATGCTCAAGCAGAATTCTTTACAAAACTTCCTGAAGTTGAAGAGAAAATAGAAATCGTAACCTTTATTGCTGGAACAGGTGACATTTCAACTGATTTATTATCTCCGGGAGCAGATGCACACTCAAGATCAGATCGTGAGTTACACGGGCAGTGTATCTTCGAGCACAATAAAGACATGCAGCAAGAATTAACTGCATTAAAAGCGCAACATCCAGATAAACGTGTGATGTTAATCGCTGAAAAAGGAACTATGGGAGTGGGATCTTCAAGAATGTCTGGTGTAAATAACGTAGCGTTATGGACCGGTATTCAAGCAAGTCCTTATGTCCCATTTATTAATATTGCGCCGATTATTGCAGGAACAAACGGTATTTCTCCAATTTTCTTAACAACAGTTGGTGTGACAGGTGGTATTGGTATCGACCTTAAAAACTGGGTTAAGAAAACCGACGAAGCTGGTAACACAGTGTTAGATGAAAATGGGGATCCGGTTTTAGAGCAGGCGTATTCAGTAGAAACTGGTACGGTTCTTACAATTAATACTAAAGAGAAAAAGTTATATAATGGCGATCAGGAATTAATTGATATTTCAGCGTCGTTAACACCTCAAAAAGTTGAATTCATCAAAGCAGGTGGATCTTATGCTGTAGTTTTTGGTAAAAAATTACAAACAATCGCAGCAGGTATTTTAGGTGTTGAAATTCCAACGGTTTATGCGCCTTCTAAAGAAATCTCTGTGGAAGGTCAAGGGTTAACCGCTGTAGAGAAAATCTTCAATAAAAATGCTGTAGGAACAACACCAGGTAAAACATTACATGCAGGTTCTGATGTTCGTGTTGAAGTAAACATTGTAGGGTCTCAGGATACTACAGGATTAATGACATCTCAGGAATTAGAGGCGATGGCAGCCACTGTTATTTCTCCAATTGTTGATGGTGCTTACCAATCAGGATGTCATACTGCTTCGGTTTGGGATAACAAATCGAAAGCGAACATTCCTAAATTAATGAAATTTATGAATGACTTCGGATTAATCACGGCGCGTGACCCTAAAGGAAAATACCACGCTATGACCGACGTTATTCACAAAGTATTAAACGATATTACTATTGATGACTGGGCTATCATCATCGGTGGTGACTCTCACACACGAATGTCTAAAGGTGTGGCTTTCGGAGCCGATTCAGGAACCGTGGCTTTAGCTTTGGCAACAGGAGAGGCGACTATGCCAATTCCTCAGTCTGTTAAAGTAACTTTTAAAGGAGAAATGAAATCTTATATGGATTTCCGTGATGTGGTTCATGCAACACAACAACAAATGTTAAAGCAATTTGGTGGTGAAAACGTATTCCAAGGTCGTGTTATCGAAGTACATATTGGTACCTTAACATCAGATCAAGCCTTTACATTTACCGATTGGACAGCTGAAATGAAAGCCAAGGCGTCTATCTGTATTTCTGAAGACGATACTTTAATCGAATCTTTAGAAATCGCAAGAGATCGTATTCAAATCATGATTGAAAAAGGTATGGATAACGATAAACAAGTGCTTCAAGGGCTTATTGATAAAGCAAACACGAGAATCGAAGAGATTAAATCGGGTTCTAAACCAGCATTACGTCCTGATTCTAATGCAAAATATTTTGCTGAAGTGGTTATTGATTTAGATGAAATCGTTGAGCCTATGATTGCCGATCCAGACGTAAACAACGATGATGTTTCTAAACGTTATACGCACGACACCATCCGTCCGTTATCTTTCTATGGTGGTACTAAACAAGTAGATTTAGGTTTCGTAGGATCTTGTATGGTTCACAAAGGAGATATGAAGATATTAGCTCAGATGTTAAAGAATATCGAAGCACAACAAGGAAAAGTTGAGTTTAAAGCGCCTTTAGTTGTGGCTCCTCCAACATATAACATTGTAGATGAGTTAAAAGCTGAAGGTGACTGGGAAGTATTACAGAAATATTCAGGTTTTGAATTCGACGATAATGCACCTAAAGGTTTAGCACGAACTAAATACGAAAATATGCTTTACTTAGAGCGTCCGGGTTGTAACTTATGTATGGGTAATCAGGAAAAAGCTGAGCCAGGAGATACTGTAATGGCAACATCTACACGTTTATTCCAAGGTCGCGTGGTTAAAGATTCGGGTGAGAAAAAAGGAGAATCTTTATTGTCATCTACTCCGGTAGTAGTATTATCTACAATTTTAGGTAGAACACCTAATATTGAAGAGTATCAAGCTGCAGTAGAGGGTATTGTTTTAACAAAGTTTAAACCACCTCACAAGCAATTGAGTACAGCCGCAATGGCTTACTAAAGAAAAAAGTAACTCATAATATATAAACCGAGTCTGAATGAAAATTCAGGCTCGGTTTTTTTATAGCGTTCATTTTAAAAAGAAACAGATGCTTTTCATAAGATAAACTCAATATAAATAGACTAATATTTAGTTAATTAGTAAGTGGCATCGCAATTTTTTTAATAAATTAGAGGGAATTTAAATACATTAAAAAAAGAAAAGAATATGGCATTTGATATTGAAATGATTAAAGGCGTTTATTCCAGAATGGCAGAGCGCGTTGATACCGCTCGTAAAGTTGTGGGGAAACCTTTAACGCTTTCTGAGAAAATATTGTATAATCACCTATGGGATGGTAATCCAACTACCGCATTTACAAGAGGTAAAGATTATGTCGATTTCGCTCCAGATAGAATCGCATGTCAGGATGCTACAGCGCAGATGGCTTTATTGCAATTTATGCAAGCTGGAAAAAGTAAAGTTGCGGTGCCAACTACTGTACATTGCGACCATTTAATTCAGGCAAAAGATGGTGCTGCTGCCGATTTAAAACATGCGAATAGTGTAAGTAGTGAAGTCTTTAACTTTTTAGAGTCTGTTTCAAATAAATATGGCATTGGTTTCTGGAAACCAGGAGCCGGTATTATTCACCAGGTTGTTTTGGAAAATTATGCATTTCCGGGAGGGATGATGATTGGAACCGATTCACATACGGTAAATGCTGGTGGCTTAGGTATGGTGGCTATTGGTGTTGGTGGTGCCGATGCCGTAGACGTTATGGCAGGTATGGCTTGGGAACTTAAGTTTCCGAAACTTATTGGGGTCAAGTTAACTGGTAAATTATCAGGTTGGACTGCTCCTAAAGATGTGATATTAAAAGTAGCTGAAATTCTTACTGTAAAGGGAGGAACTGGAGCTATTGTTGAATATTTCGGACCTGGAGCAACGGCTATGTCTTGTACTGGTAAAGGAACTATTTGCAATATGGGAGCCGAAATTGGAGCAACCACATCGACCTTTGGTTACGATGAATCTATGGAGCGTTACCTGCGTTCTACCGAAAGAGCTGATGTGGCCGACGCAGCGAATAAAGTAAAGGATTATTTAACTGCCGATCCTGAAGTTTATGCTAATCCTGAGCAGTATTTTGATCAGGTTATTGAAATTAATTTGTCTGAATTAAATCCGTTATTAAACGGTCCGTTTACACCCGATTTATCAACTCCGGCAGGAAAGGAAATGGGCGAGAAAGCAAAAGCCAACGATTGGCCAATGGTTGTGGAATGGGGATTAATTGGGTCTTGTACAAACTCCTCGTATGAAGATTTATCGCGTGCATCATCCATAGCTCAACAAGCCATCGATAAAGGACTTAAAATGAAATCTGAATTAGGAATCAATCCAGGTTCTGAACAAGTTCGTTATACTGCAGAACGCGATGGTATTCTTGAGGTTTTTGAAAAATTGGATGCTAAAATATTTACAAATGCTTGTGGACCATGTATTGGGCAGTGGGCACGTTACAGTGATCCTAAAAATGCACCAAAAAATAGCATAGTACATTCGTTCAACAGAAACTTTGCTAAACGTGCCGATGGTAATCCAAATACCCATGCTTTTGTGGCTTCTCCAGAATTAACAGCAGCTATTGCAATTGCAGGTCGTTTGGATTTCAATCCGATGACAGATAAGTTAATTAACGAAAATGGAGAAGAAGTTATGTTTGAAGAACCAACAGGATGGGAATTACCTCCAAAAGGTTTTGAAGTTAAAGATAATGGATATTTGGAACCAGAGAAAGACGGAAGCCATGTACATGTTAAGGTTGATCCAAACTCGGAAAGGCTTCAGTTATTAACGCCATTCACACCAATTGGTGATGAGATTAAAGGTGCTAAATTATTGATTAAAGCTTTTGGGAAATGTACGACAGACCATATTTCTATGGCTGGGCCTTGGTTGCGTTTCCGTGGTCATTTAGATAATATTTCTAATAACTGTTTAATTGGAGCAGTGAATGCTTATAATCAGCAAACAAACTTTGTTAAAAATCAATTAACCGGAGAGTATGGCGGCGTACCAGATGTACAGCGTCAATACAAAAAGGAAGGTATTAAAACAGTTGTGGTTGGTGATCATAACTACGGTGAAGGATCTTCTCGAGAGCATGCGGCTATGGAACCAAGGCATCTTGGAGTTGCTGCTGTGATTGTCAAGTCATTTGCACGTATTCACGAAACCAATCTTAAAAAGCAAGGTATGTTAGGTTTGACTTTTGATAATGAATCTGATTACGATTTAATTCAGGAGGATGATACGTTTAACTTCCTAGATTTAAATGAATTTGCACCAGATAAACAGTTAACTTTAGAGGTTGTTCATGCTGATGGTAGCAAAGATGTTATCAAGTTAAATCACACTTATAATGATGCTCAAATAGCATGGTATAAGGCAGGATCGGCATTAAATCTTATTGCAGCTCAAAATGCCTAA
The DNA here is from genome assembly GCF_014596935.1 of Aestuariibaculum suncheonense. Taxonomy (GTDB): domain Bacteria; phylum Bacteroidota; class Bacteroidia; order Flavobacteriales; family Flavobacteriaceae; genus Aestuariibaculum; species Aestuariibaculum suncheonense. The sequence continues at coordinate 62,990 of NZ_JACVXC010000008.1, forward strand.
TAGATATAAAATGAATTTAAAATCCAGCTTAACGGCTGGATTTTTTGTTTTACATCCCTAACTAAAAAACATTTATAATTGTACTTTTACCAAAACATTTTACTATGAATTCCAGAGCAGATCAACTTAAAGCATTTGATAGATTATTAACTATTATGGATGAACTGAGAGCGCAGTGTCCATGGGATAAAAAGCAAACCATGGAAACGCTTCGTCATTTAACTATTGAAGAAACCTACGAGTTAGGCGATGCTATCTTAGATAATGATCTGGAAGAGGTTAAAAAGGAATTAGGAGATGTACTGCTTCATATTGTATTTTATAGTAAAATAGGTAGTGAAACCAACGATTTCGATATTGCCGATGTATGTAATAGTATTTGCGAAAAATTAATCAGCAGACACCCGCATATTTATGGCGATGTAAAAGTTGAAAATGAAGAAGATGTTAAGCGTAATTGGGAAAACTTAAAGCTTAAAGAAGGGAAGAAGAGTGTTTTAGAAGGCGTACCTAATAGCTTGCCAGCTCTGGTTAAAGCCAATAGAATTCAGGAAAAAGTAGCAGGCGTAGGATTCGATTGGGAAGAGCCCAATCAAGTCTGGGAAAAGGTAGAAGAGGAACTTCAGGAATTAAAAACTGAAATCGATTCGAATAATACCGATGCTATAGAAAGTGAATTTGGCGATGTGTTATTTTCAATGGTAAATTATGCCAGATTTTTAAATGTGAATCCTGAAAATGCCTTAGAGCGCACTAATAAAAAATTCTCAAAGCGGTTCAAATATCTGGAGGAGAAAGCACAGGCCTTGAATAAACCTTTGAAAGAAATGACCTTAGCAGAAATGGATGTCTTTTGGGAAGAAGCAAAAAAGTTATAAAAGACTTTGAAAAAATGTTGACTTTCAGAACGATACATTGATATATTTCTAAAATTATTCACCTGAAATTTCAATACAAAAAAATTAAAAATATTGTGGCAGGTATCGATTTTAATTCTTTTAGAATCGATTATATTTGCAAGCGATTATTAAAGAAACAAGGTTTCAGAAATGGCTAAAACGATTAAGCACTCCGAGTTTGTACTCATCGGAGGTGGAATAATGAGTGCCACATTGGCAATCCTACTTTTTGAGAAATTTCCTGGTAAGAAAATAACAATTATTGAAAAGCTGCCTAAAATGGCAGAAGAGAGTTCAGAAGCATGGAATAATGCCGGAACTGGGCATGCAGGTAATTGTGAATTAAACTACACACCGGAAAAAAAAGGTGCTGTACAAAAGGGTGCAATTGATGCGACTAAGGCAATTAATATTTCAGAACAGTTTAATGAAACATTATCGTTTTGGAAAGATTGTGCTGAAAAAGGATACATCAAAAACTTGTCTAAGTGTATAAATGAAGTACCACATATTAGTTTTGTTGAGGGTGCCAAGAATGTAGAATACTTAGAAAAGCGATGGAAAACTTTAAAGGAAATACCACATTTTAGAGAGATGGTATTTTCAAAGGATATTAATGAAATTAAAGAATGGATTCCTTTAATGATGGAAGGTAGAAGCGAAAAGGAAACTATTGCAGCTACGTTTTTTGAGAAGGGATACGATGTTAATTTTGGAGAAATAGCCGATCAATTGTTTGCTTTCTTAGGAAGACAAGATAATGTAGAGTTAGTAAATAACAGTAACGTGTACAATTTACAGCAAACCGATAATAAACGTTGGTTGATTTCAGTTAAAGGGCAAAATGTTGGCAAACACTGGAAAATTGTTACAAACTACGTGTTTATTGGTGCTGGTGGAGGAGCCTTGCCTTTATTAGAGAAGTCTAATATAAAAGAGGCCAGAGGCTATGGAGGTTTTCCGATTAGTGGGCTTTGGTTGCGTTGTACAAACCCTGAAGTTATTGAAAGACATCAGGCAAAAGTTTATGGAAAGGCCAAAAAGGGCTCGCCTCCAATGTCTGTACCTCATATGGATACCCGTATGATTAATGGGCGTAAAGAGTTGTTGTTCGGACCGTTCGCAGGTTTTACCACGAAGTTTTTAAAGCATGGATCAATGTTCGATTTACCGAGATCGGTGGAATTTGATAATATCATGAGTCTTTTAGGAGCGGGATATCAAAATTTACCATTGGTAAAGTATTTAATCAAACAGGTTAGCTTAAATTTTAAAGACCGTATGGAGATGCTTCGTGAATTTTATCCGGAAGCTAACGATGACGATTGGAAAATTGTTGTGGCAGGTCAGCGTGTACAGATTATCAAGCGCAATAAAAAGGGTTTCGGTAAACTGGAATTTGGAACCGAAATTATCGTTTCTAAAGATAAATCCATTGCAGCATTGTTAGGAGCGTCGCCAGGAGCTTCGACATCGTATTCTGTAATGAAAAATGTAATTGAAAAATGCTTTTAAGCACTGAGATATAACATAAAAAAGCGGCTTTAAACCGCTTTTTTTATAACTATGTAGAACTCTACTTAACTAATAGAGTTCTTTAATTTTACTCAGTTTATTTTCCCAAAGTTCTAAAGACTCTTTGTGCGTTTTAATGTTGTTATGCACTTCTTTAACCAAAGGGTTGTCGTCGTCAACATTCGTGAAGAATTGTAAGTTGTTTTCCAACTGGTTAATCTGACCTTTAACTTCGTCAATCTTTTTACGAATAAATGAACGCTCGTTATCTAAATCTCTGTTATCATCATCGGTATTCATATGGTCAAGTTTGTTTTCAAACTTAATCATTTCAACCTCGTTTTTATCCATTTCTAAGCCCGATAACAAATCATCAACGGCTTTATTGAATTTGCCTTCTACGTAGCGTTTGTCGTTAGGTACGCGTCCCAATGCTTTCCATTGGTTTGTGAACTCTTTTATTTGTTCAATACCTTTATCTTTATCTGAAAATGGTTTAAGATTTTTTAGAGTATCTAAAAGTTCTAGTTTTTTAGTGAAAGCTTCTAAGCCTTCTTTATTGGCTGCATTCTTTTTAGCATGTAACTTATCAAAGTAAAAATTACAAGCTGTTTTAAATCGTTTCCAGATTTTATCACTGTCTTTACGAGGAACGTGACCAATTTTTTTCCAATCATTTTGAATTTTTTTCATGAGTGGGGTAGTCACTTCGTAATCTTCACTGTCTTTATTGTCTTCGGCAATTTTAATTAAATCCAGCTTCTTTTGAAGGTTGGTATATTGTTCCTTTTTAAGGTCTTTGTAGAACCCGTTTTTACGTCGGTTAAAGGTTCTTACCGCATCTTTAAATTTAGCCCAGGTATTTTCATTTTCTTTAATAGGTACCTTTCCTGCATTGAAGAATGCTTCTCTTAACTCTTCAACTTCTTTAATTTTCTTTTGCCAACCATTATGAGACGTAATATGTTCAGCAGTTATTGCTTTAATGGCTTCAACAATGGCAAGTTTGGTTTCTAGATTTTTTTCGTAAACTTTATCGATTTCCTGAAAATAAACCTGACGTTTATCGTTAATAGTTTTGGTAGCAGCTTTAAACTTGTTCCAAATTTCTTCGCGATATTCTCGTTGTACAGGACCTAATTCTTCCTTCCACATTTTGTGAAGTTCCTGAAGTTCTCTGAAAGCGCGTAACACATTGTCGTCTTTAGCTAACTCTTCAGCACGATCAATTATTTTCAGCTTCTGGTCTAAGTTATGTTTGAAGTCTAAATCGCGTAAATCTCTGTTTAAATGTAGAAAATCGTAAAACATTTCTACATGGTGGTGGTAGCTATTCCAGGCATTATTGTATTTGTCTCTTGGAATAGGACCTGTATTTTTCCAACGCTCCTGAAGTTCTTTAAAATGCTTGTAGGTCGTATTGATGTTTTCTTCAACATTTAATAAGCCTTTAAGTTCTTCGATAATTTCAAGCTTATCGGCTAAATTTTGTTTCAGATTTTTTTCAATATTCTGGTAGTATTCGTTACGTTTTTTACGATAATCGTTGTAAGCTTCTTTGTAACGTTTTTGTACAGGAGAGCTGTAATAAAAATCTATTTCGTTGCCACCTTCGTTTATAAAGTCTTCTTTTTTCTCGTCCAGAAGGGCTTGAAACTTGTCTTTAAACTCGTTGTTAATGGCATCGACATGTGTTTTTATAGCCTGAACCTTTTCGTTTTTAAGTAAACGTTCTAACTCTATGGCCAGGGCTTCAAGCGACATGGTGTCGTAAGCTTTTAGCTCGATGGTGTGCCTGTCTTTATGACCTTCATCTTCGGCATCTTCAGCATTAGATTCGTCAATTTCATCTAAACCGTGATCATCATTGTCAGATTCTGAAGCTGAGGCATGAACAGTTTTGTCTTCCTCGATGGTTTCAGACTCCTTGGCATCAGTAGATTCGGTAGATTCTATTGACGTGTTTTCTACTAATTTTTTTTCAGAATGTTCCTCATTCTTACTTTGCTCTTCTTTTCCGTTCAGGTTATTTAAATCAGACATTTTAAAAAATGTTAGGGTTCGTAATACAGCTTTGTGTGTTTAAAGATACTAACAAGTCTATTATTTACAAATATTTAGAAGGCAAATTATTTGCGCGTACTGTAAGAATATTTGAAATTTTTACTGAGTTTAAATAGTAACATTCCAGATAGACCATGCTTTTTCAGCTTGAAAAACAAGCATGTCTAAGCCGTTTACCGTGGTTGCGTGACGTTCTTTACCTAGTTTTAAAAAGGTGGTTTCTTCTGGATTATAAATTAAATCGAAAAGAATATGTTTATCTGTGATACCGTTATAAGGAATATCGGGATGATTTTCAATATTTGGAAATGTGCCTAGCGGTGTACAGTTTATAATAAGTAAGTGATCTGCAATGATGGCTTCGGTTAATTCATTGTAAGTGTATTTAACAGCTTCTGAAGCTGTTCGCGACACATAATGATACTCTATTCCCAGCTTTTTTAGGGTGTACGCAATGGCTTTACTGGCACCACCTGTTCCTAGAATTAATGCCGATTTATGACGTCTTTTTAAGTGTGGTTTAAGAGATTTTTTAAAACCGTAACAATCGGTGTTGTATCCTACAAGTTTTCCTTTTTTAGTCACGCGTATCGTGTTAACCGCACCAATGGCTTTTGCTTTTTTGTTGAGTTTATCTAAATACGGAATGACTTCTTCCTTGTAAGGAATCGTAACGTTTAATCCTTTTAAATCTTTAGTATTTTCTATGATTTTAGGAAGTTCATCAAGAGATGGTATATCGAAATTTTCGTAAGTCGTGTTGTTAATTTGTTCGTCTTCAAATTTTCTTTTAAAGTACGATCTGGAGAAAGAGTAGGAGATGCTTCTACCTAAAAGCCCTAATTTATTCATTAATTTTTCTTGTTTTTTGTCCATAGTATTCCAATGCCAAAACAATGGCAACACCCATAAAAATATATGCTATAGCATAATAGGTTTCGGTATTGAGTTCCGGAATATAGCGTTGATAGTTGGCTACGATTTTAGTTCCTGTAGAATCCATCATTGGCTTGCCGTCTTCAGAAAGTTTGTAGATGGTGTACTTCCATGGCCATACAACACCTAATGATCCAACTATAAAACCGATGATAGCGGAAAGCGTAATACTTTTATAACGTTTTAAAATGTAGCTTAATATATGGGAAAAGGTAACTAAGCCAGTTACAGAGCCTAGGGTAAAAACCGCTAACACTTTTAACATGCGAATGCGTTGCGAATTGTGTATAAAGTCGAAGTTTCCTCTGAATATATCAGAAAATGTATCGTATAAGGCGTTGACTGAATCGACTAACAACAAGACATAATTTCCTAATAGGATTAAAATGAAGGACCCTGAAAATCCTGGTAATGTCATGCCTGAAACACTAATGATGCCGCAGAAAAAAACAAACCAAAGATTGTCGTTTTCTTTAGCCGGATTTAAAAAACTAATACCTGCGCCTAACAAAATGCCTATGGCAAGCGAGGTATAGGTTCTATAATTCCAGTCTTTGAAATCTTTATTGATGTAATAGATAGAGCCGATAATCATGCCGAAAAACACACTCCAAACATAGAGTTCATAGTTTTCAATAAGATAATCTAAAACTTTCGAAACGCTGAAATAGCTGACAATCATTCCGAAGAATAGTAGACTAATAAAACGTCCGTTTATGTAATTGTAAAAACTTTTATAACGTCCGTTAATCAGTAATTTAAAAGCTTTACCGTTAATCTTTTTTAAAGAATATATAAATTCTTCGTAAAAGCCGGCTACAAAAGCAACCACACCGCCAGACACACCAGGTACTTTATTGGCAGCACCCATTCCTAATCCTTTTAGAACTAGAAATATTTTGTCCTTAAGTGTTCTGGTGCTTTCCATTTATGCTTTTTTTGCGCCTATCTTTTCAAGAATAAAAATAGTTAAAAATCCCAGGATCATCAGTATTATGGCAAATACAATTTGATTATCACCATTAAAAGCAAAAGGGGAGATGCTTTCCTGGATTAAAGGCGATTTGATGCCTTCAGAATTTGTATGCCAGCTTAAGGTATTTTTCCAAGGCCAAACTTTGTTAAGAGAACCGAAGATAAACCCGGTTAACAAAGCTAAAGTAATGTTGTGGTAGTTTTTAAATAGCCATTTTAAAGCATGACTAAAGCTTAACAAACCAATAATGGCACCAGAGAAAAAGATGATTAATTTTTTGATATCGACATCATGAATGGCATCACTTAAAGTTTTATAAGCGCCTAATATGATTAAGATGAAAGAGCCCGAAATACCCGGAAGAATCATGGCGCAAATAGCTATGGCGCCTGCAAAAAACAAAAACCAGTCGCTATTGTTATTTTCCATAGCAGGAAGCGAACTAATATAAAAAGCAACTACAGCTCCAATGATTAGCGATAATATGATGGAAGCATCCCATTTGGTTACTTGTTTGCCCACAAAATAAATACTAGCTACAATTAAACCAAAAAAGAAAGACCAGATTAAAACGGGTTGATTTTCTAAAAGATATTTCGCCAGTTTCATAAAGGAAACATAGCTGATAACAATACCACTTAAAAGCGCCAAAATAAAGTTACCATTAACTTCACTCCAAAATGCTTTAACGCCTTTGTCGAAAAGCGTTTTTAAAAGCGAAAGGTTAACGTTGCTAATAGTTGAAATTAACTCTTCATAAATTCCCGAAATGAAAGCGATAGTACCACCTGAGACACCAGGAACAGCATCGGCTGCACCCATGGCTAAGCCTTTAAAAGTAATGATTAAATAATCAATTAAGCGTCGTTGCATATTTTGGTTTTGCATAAAAACCAAAGGTATACATTTTAATTAAACAGAGACTTATTGATTTGTTTTTAGTATGTTTTTAACAAGTATTTTGTTAGCTACTTCAGGAAAAAGTTCCTCTACAATAAAAGCGTAATCTTCGTTGTGATCTAAGCCATTTTTAAGGTAAAAAACACCTTTATCTTCTTCATTTAAAGATAAATATAAGCCTGCTAAGCGATATTCTATTTCTGAATTTTCAGGATAAAATTCAATAGCCTGCTCAAAATTGTAAATGGCAGCTTCAGGTTCGCCTAATTTAATTAAAATATCGCCTCTTGAAAGCCAAGTATTTAGTTCGTAATTGCCTAGTTCTAAGGTTTTTTTGTAACCGCGCTCAGCTTCTTCTAAATGATTCAAGCGATGATTGATTTGCGAATATAATTTCCAGTAAACCACATTTTCAGAATCTATGTTAATCGCTTTGTTGATGTAGTAAAGCGCTTTTTCATAGTCTCTTTTTTTGTTGTAAAAACGGGTTATGGCAATCCAACCTTTATCTAATAACGGATCTTCATGAACTGTTTTGTAGTAGTACTGAACAGCTAATTCGTCATTTTTAAGCTTTTCATGACAGCTACCAATACGCAATAGAGCAAACGAAGTCGGGTCGTCTAATTCTAATGTAATGGAATAGTTTTCAATTGCTTCGTTAAAACGTTTTAGTTTTTCTAAAACTTTACCACGTTCTAAATAGGCGCCGACAAAAGTATCATCAGAAATGATAGCAAAATCGTATGCCGCCAAGGCCTTTTTGTAATTTTTAAGATTGTAGTACTGTTTACCTAATTGATGCCAGGCAACTTCGCAATACGGATTTTTGTCTAAAAAGATATTTAAATACTCAATAGCTTCTTCAGTTTGATTTAAGAATTCAAAACAGTAAATCACGTTATAAAGTGCCGAGTAATCTTCAATATCTTCTTCTAAACACTTTATAAAACATTCTTTAGCTTTTTCAAATTCATCAAGAAAAAGGTATTCCATTCCTATAAGCGAATACAAATCTACAACGTCATCAGTCAGTTCAAGTGCTCGTTTAAGTACATCAATAGCTTGTTGATGGTCGTCTTTTTTAGAAAAGATATTGGCTTTCTGGATGTAGATTTCTTCATTCATCGGATCCAGATTATAAAGTTCGTTAAGCAACGTGTCTGCTTCAACAAGTTTGTTTTCAAACACATAAACTTCAACTTTAAAAAGTCTTAGATTGACCGAGGTAGGATGTTGGTCTAAGCCAAGTTTGATAGCTTTTTTAGCCAAAGCTATTTTACCTTGATTCAGATAGTGATGAATGATGTTTTCAAATTCCTCTGAGTCAAAAAACAACACATGGTTTGTTTTTAACATCGACTCGAATTTGGTTAGAGGTAAATTGTTGTTTTCATCTTGACTAAACTCCATAGGCACATTTGTAAAGTTCTACTACTATAAATTTAATGTTCTATTTTAATGATTAGCCGCCAAAACTTAAATGTTTTTAACAAAGTAATGAACAGCTAAGGAGTTTATTTGTAAAATTAAGTTGTTTGTTGAGAGTTAGTCGTTTGTCGATGTTTTAGCTTTCAAGAATATCGTCTAAAATGGAAATTATTATAGAACAGCCTTTAATTATCTCTTCTTCTGAAATGGTAAGTGGTGGCGTAATTCTTACTGCACGACCTTCGAACAGTAACCAGAAGAGAATTAAACCAGCCTCCTGACTTTTTAAAACAACCGTATTTGCTATATCTGCAGATTGTATTATTGGAGCCAACATCAGACCTTTTCCTCGTATTTCTGTAATCAGTGGATGTACTAAAAGTTTTCTGAAAAGTTGTTCTTTTTGTAAAGCTTCAGCCATCAAATTGGTTTCGGTGATTTCCTTCAGTGTCGCTAAAGCCGCCGCTGCAATCACCGGATGCCCTCCAAATGTGGTGATGTGTCCCATTTTAGGGTTGTCCATTAATAAATCCATATGTGCGGTTGAAGCAGTAAAAGCACCTATAGGCATACCGCCACCCAAACCTTTACCCATAACCACAATATCTGGAATACAATTGTAATTTTCGAATCCGAATAATTTTCCAGTTCGACCAATACCTGGTTGAATTTCATCTAAAATAAGAACCGCGCCAACCTCGTCGCAACGTTTTCTAACTTTTGTTAAATAATCATTTTTGGGTTCAATAAATCCTGCGCCACCTTGAATGGTTTCGAGAATAACTCCAGCTGTTTTTGTTGTTATTTTAGTAAGATCATCTTCGTTATTGAATTCTATAAAACGAATGCCAGGTAATAGGGGTCTGAAGGCTTGTTTGCGTTCTTCGTAGCCCATAACACTCATAGACCCCATGGTGTTACCATGATACGCTTTTTTAGCAGCGATGAGTTCACTTCTACCTGTAATACGTTTGGCGAGTTTTAAAGCACCTTCAATAGCTTCAGTTCCAGAATTGGTTAAATATGTTTTGTCTAATGGTTTAGGTAGGTTGTCAGCGATAAGTTTACACAAATCTATGGGGGCTTTTTGAATGTACTCCCCGTAAACCATAACGTGCATATATTTATCAAGCTGCTCTTTTATGGCATTTACAACTTTTGGATGGTTATGGCCAAGCGGCGTTGCAGAAACCCCAGAAACAAAATCTAAGTAATCTTTGCCATTGGTATTATAAATATAACTACCACTAGCATGACAAATTTCCATAGATAATGGAAAAGGAGAAGTTTGTGCTTGATATTTTAAAAAGTCTTCTTTCATACTGAATTATTCTTTTGATTCTGGTGTTTCTTGGATTTCTGTCACATTGGCATCTTTTAAAAAGACAATTTCACTTGAATCAATACTACTAATTATAATCATTAAATCATCTCCATCATCTTGTTTTTTTCCTACTACTTCATATCGAACCCAATCTTGTGTTAAACTTATTTTATTAGTTCCATAATACTCTCCATTATTAGACGATCGTCTTAGACCTATGATAATTTTGCCTTTACCTTTTAGAAAAATAGAGAATTTATACTTGTTTGGTTTAACAGATATCAATTGATAAATAAAACCAATATTGTATCCTTTTATCACGAGGTTTTTTGAAAAACTATCTTTTGAAAATTTTAATTTGAATTGTTTAGAACTGGAATCTTGAATTATATCAACCATAATAAGGTTTTTCTTCCATTTATCTGATAGGAAATCATTAGAAGATTGTAAAAGGTTACTTGATATTCCTTTTCCTGCCATATTAATCCTCTCCATCATTTCATCATTAAAGAAATCATCTTCAGGTATATAATCTTCAAGACCTTGGATTGTGGGAAGAATTAGTGGTGCATCTTCCTCAAATAAATCTTCCACTGTTTGCGGACGTTCATCTTCGCGCCAGTCAAAACCTTTGAGGTGTTTGTCCTTGTCAAGATATTTGGATTCTGGAGGTAGTGTGCCATCCACCTGATTAAATCTGGTATATTCTTCAATATCGCCATTAGCGAATAGAATAGAAATACTTCCGGATTTTGCTTTGTCAATTCCTACTAATTCCTGTTTGTCATTGCGGACGTAAAAAATAGATTGCGCATTTTTGGTAATATCAACAGTGCGTAATTGGTTTTCATCATCAAATTGTCCAAGTAACTTTAGTCCATTAATTTGGTTATAACCATCATCGCTTAAGGTGTCTTTACTGATGATAAATGCATTATTGAAAACAAGAAGCGAATCCAGTTTTTCTGTTTTTGTATTTGAAAACAGGTGAATGGTGTCGCCGGTCATTTGACTTTCGATATTCCACATAATTGGACGTCGTTTGGTGGAAAATTTATCCAGAGTTGCCAAACGATTTAAGTTGATAAGTTGCGTTAAACCTGTTTTTTGATTCGAGTGAATGGAATCGGCTTTTCCGCTTAAATCCGTTTTAAAAATTTTAGCGTTGTAATAGGCTCTTAAAATACGTTCGTCCGGTTTTCCTGTCACCATAATTTTATCGGCGTGCATGTATATCGAGTCATTCTCCTGTTTGGTTGCTGCTAATGCCCGTTTTGTTATGAATAAGGAATCCTTTTCTTTAAAAACTTCGGCGTAATGCCCTTTAATAATGGTTTTGTTTATTGTGTCGGTAACCTTTATATTGTTGGTAGCCGAAGCAAAATTAATGTTATTATCGAAGTACAAACTATCTCCTTCAATAATACGGTTGTCGTAATCGATTCTGGAGTTTTTAACAGCGTAGCCTATTTTTTGTTTTACATTATAAAAACCTTTTTCACAGTAGGTTTTGCTGGTTTCGGTGACTATTGTTGAAGGACCATATAAATAGGCGTCTTCAGTATCTGAATAAAAATCGAAGTAATCAGAATTTATAACGGCATCATCACTTGTTAAAACTACATTTTCTGTAAAGCGATGTTTTTTTTCTTGCATTAAATAGCGCCCAACTTTACTAGTGATTGTACCCGATGTATCTACTTCAACTAAACCACCACTTTTATAAAATGCAACTTGATTAATTCGGTCGAAATACAATGTGTCGCTTGAAATAGTAGTATTTGGGTCTTTTAAAACGACTTCACCGCTTGCAAAAGCTAATTCAGAAATACCACTATATTCAATGTATTTGGCAGACATATTTATGGTGTCACCCTGAATCATTTTTACATTTCCATAGGCTTCAATAAAATTTTCTTTCCCGTATCTAATAGCCTTATCACACCATAAATCTGTTCCGTTATGGTATAAATGAACTTGCTGAGAGTCGTCTCTTGTTAAAATCGTAGCTCCAGGATAATTTACTTCATCACGATTGAGTCTTCCAGAGTATTTAATATCTATTTGTCTTTTATCTTGAGCAAATACATTTAATGTAGCTAAGAAAGAAGATAAGAAGAGTAATAGGTATATAGGGTTTGAATTTTTCAAGATTAAAAAGTTTGTAGCAAAAATAACGATATTTCTAAAGTTTAATTGTTTTGGTACAAAAAACGCTCCAAAATATTTTAATAGCATCTATTAAACGAAAAAAGACCACTTAATAAGTGGTCTTTTTTATTTCGGAAAGAAATAAAATGAATTATTTACTTCTGAAAATTGTTTGTTTTCTATCCGGTCCTACGGAAACGATAGTAATCGGAATTTCTAATTCTTTTTCTAAGAACTCGATGTAATCGTTTAATGCTTTAGGCATTTGAGAAGCATCCGACATTTCGGTTAAATCTTCTGCCCAACCTTCAACTTCAGTGTAGATTGGTTCTACATTTTCAGGGTCGATATTGTAAGGGAAATGTTTAATAACGTCTCCTTTATATTTGTAAGCGGTACATACTTTTAAGGTTTTAAAACCAGAAAGCACGTCACCTTTCATCATCATTAACTGCGTAACACCGTTAACCTGACAAGCATATTTTAAAGCTACAAGGTCTAACCAACCACAACGTCTTGCACGACCTGTTGTAGCACCAAACTCGTTACCAACACGGCTCATAGTCTCACCATCTTCATCGAATAATTCCGTAGGGAATGGCCCTGAACCTACACGTGTAGTGTACGCTTTAAAAATACCGAATACTTCACCAATTTGATTTGGTGCCACACCTAAACCAGTACAAGAACCAGCAGCAGTCGTGTTACTTGAAGTTACGAATGGATAGGTTCCAAAGTCGATATCTAATAGAGACCCCTGAGCTCCTTCAGCTAAAATAGTTTTACCCAATTTTTGCGCTTGGTAAACGTATTCTTCAGAATCAATAAATGTTAATGTTTTTAAAACTTCGACAGCTTTGAAGAATTCAGCTTCTAATTCTTCTAAATTATATTCAATTTTTGCATCGTAAAACGCAATCATAGATTCGTGCTTATCAGCTAACGATCTGTAACGTTCTTGCCAATCACTTAATTCTAAATCACCAACACGAATACCGTTACGTCCGGTTTTATCCATGTAAGTTGGTCCGATACCTTTTAAAGTAGAACCAATTTTAGCTTTACCTTTTGAAGCTTCGCTAGCCGCATCTAATAAACGGTGCGTTGGTAAAATAATATGTGCTTTGCGAGATATTACTAAAGATTTTTTGTAATCAACATTTTGCTCTGCTAATTTGTCTAGCTCGCCTTTAAAAATTACAGGGTCTATAACCACACCGTTACCAACTAAATTAATAGTGTCTTCATGGAAAATCCCAGAAGGAATGGTATGTAAAACGTGTTTTTTACCGTTAAAAACTAAAGTGTGTCCTGCATTTGGTCCACCTTGAAAACGCGCAATAATGTCGTAGTTAGAGGTAAGTACGTCAACAATTTTCCCTTTGCCTTCGTCACCCCATTGTAATCCTAGTAGTAAATCTACTGCCATTTTAAATATAAATTATTTAGTTGCTTTTCTATTTCCGTAGAAATAAAGTGAATGATTATTAATTTCGATATCGAAAACTTCTTCGATAGTTTTTTTGATAGACTGAATTCTTGGGTCACAAAATTCTATAACTTCTCCAGTATCGGTTAAGATTACGTGGTCATGTTGTCTATCGAAATATGATTTTTCGTAATGTGCTTGATTTTGACCAAACTGGTGTTTTCTAACCAAACCACATTCCAGAAGTAATTCTATGGTGTTATAAAGCGTAGCGCGAGATACACGATACTTTTTATTTTTCATATTAAGGTACAGAGACTCAATATCAAAATGTTCTTTGTTATTGTAAATCTCTTGTAATATAGCATACCGTTCGGGCGTTTTACGGTGTCCGTTGGTTTCTAAAAAGTTAGTAAAAACACTTTTTACTATTTCTTGATTTTTTGTCTCTGCGTTTGCATTCATAATTTCGTTGCAAATTTACACTTTTTTTACACTCTAGTAACCTTATCTATACCATTAATTTTTCGAAGTTTTTCTAATAACTTTTTCAAGAGGGTATTGTTCTTGACGATTACGTTGATTTTTCCTGAGAAAATACCGTCGTGACTTTCAAAACTGATGCTCTTCATGTTAACGTGCATATTTTCAGAAATGATTTTGGTGACATCGTTTACTAGTCCTATGTGGTCGATACCGGTAATAATAATCGTTGCTAAGAATTCCTGCTGCGAAGAATCAATCCATTTGGCAGGCATAATTCTATAGGCGTAATTCGATTGTAAACTCAGGGCATTCGGACAGTTCTTCTTATGAACTTTGATGCCTTCTGAAACGGTTAAGAATCCAAATACATCATCACCAGGAATAGGGTTGCAACAGGTTGATAGTTTGTAATCCAGTTTTTCTTCTTCCTTGCCAAATACCAGTAAATCATAATTAGAAGTAACTTCTTCTTTTTCTAATTCTTCCTTACTGATATGTGTTGGTTTTCTGGTAATTTTACTCTTAATGAAATTCATTAAGGTATTGCTTCTAGAGGATGCAAAATCCTTTAACATGGTATTGTCTATGGTGCCAATACCCACGCGATAAAATAAATCTAAGCTGGTTTTAAGTTTAAAATAATTTACCAGTTCGTTTATAGAAGCCTCATTAAGCGTAATTTTTAATTGCTTTAGTTTTCGTTTAAGAAGTTCTTTACCATCTTCGCCAATTTGTTTTTTGTCTTCACGTAAGGCCGATTTAATTTTACTTCTCGAACGCGCCGTAGTGGCATAATCTAACCAGTTTGCGGTAGGTTTTGCACTTTCGGAAGTTAAAATACTCACCTGATCGCCACTTTTTAGTTCGTAGCTCAAAGGTACCAGTTTACCATTGACTTTAGCTCCGCGAGTTTTCATGCCAACTTCGGTATGAATACTGAAGGCAAAATCGATTGGTGTAGCACCTTTTGGTAAAGATTTTAATTCTCCGGCAGGGGTGAAAACGAATATTTCTTTAGAATATAAGTTGAGTTTAAACTGTTCAACAAAGTCAACCGCATTGGTTTCTGGGTTTTCCAAAGCTTCCTGAAGTTTGTTTATCCAATCTTCAAGGCTGTCTTCTTTTTCGTCTGCTTGTTTGTATTTGTAGTGAGCAGCGTAGCCTTTTTCGGCAATTTCATCCATACGCTCACTACGAATCTGCACTTCAACCCAACGACCTTTTGGTCCCATTACGGTAATATGAAGAGCCTCATAACCTGTGGTTTTAGGTGAGGAAATCCAGTCGCGTAAACGAATTGGGTTAGGGCGGAAGTGATCAGTAACGATGGAATAAATTTTCCAGGCCAGGAACTTTTCGTTAGCAGCATCACTTTTATAAATGATACGAATCGCAAATTTATCGTAAACTTCATCAAATGTAACGCCCTGTTTAATCATTTTTCTTCTGATGGAAAAAATAGATTTTGGGCGGCCTTTAATCGTATAATTTAAGTGTTCGCGATCTAAGGTTTTCTTGATAACATCACTAAACTGTTCGATGTATAAATCCTGTTCTTCTTTACTTTCTTTAATTTTATGAAGAATGTCGAAATACACATCAGGCTCGGTATACTTAAGACCTAAGTCTTCTAATTGGGTCTTTATATTGTACAGACCGATACGATGGGCCAGAGGGGCATAGATATATAAGGTTTCCGATGCAATTTTTTCTTGTTTATCAGTACGCATCGAATCCATGGTTTGCATGTTATGCAAACGATCGGCAATTTTTATAATGATAACACGAACGTCGTCGTTAAGGGTTAAAAGCATTTTACGGAAGTTTTCCGCTTGAAGCGAAACATCCATATCTTTTTCTTTACTTAATGAGGAAATCTTGGTTAAACCAGCAACTATAGTCGCTACGGTTTTACCAAATAAACGCTCGATGTCCTCGATTTCGTAATCGGGACTATCTTCAACTACATCATGCAGTAAGGCCGCGGCAATTGATGTGGCATCTAATCCAATTTCCTGAGCAACAATTTTAGCTACAGCAATGGGATGAAAAATATAGGCTTCGCCAGATTTACGTCG
Source organism: Aestuariibaculum suncheonense (assembly GCF_014596935.1). GTDB lineage: Bacteria > Bacteroidota > Bacteroidia > Flavobacteriales > Flavobacteriaceae > Aestuariibaculum > Aestuariibaculum suncheonense. The sequence goes on from NZ_JACVXC010000008.1 coordinate 79,179, forward strand.
CTGATCTTTATGTCCGTCTAAGGCAACATCAAAAGCTTTACGAATTAATTTTTTATCGTCGTCAGTAAGTGTTGTGTAGCTAACTTTAAGTAACTCTTTGTAAGCCTTGGTTATGGCTGCATTTTCTTTTTCTATTTCTTCCTCTGTCATATCTTAAAAGTAACATAAAGAATATTAACAACCAATAGCAGTTCTGCTTTTTTTAGGTTGATTGTTGTGATTACGAATTTAAAAATTTAACCAGCTGCGCCACTGCATTTCCACGGTGACTTATACTGTTTTTAATGCTTAAATCGAGTTCGGCGAATGTCTCGGAATAGCCTTCGGGTTTAAAAATAGGGTCGTAACCAAATCCTTTTTCTCCATACTTTTCTTTGGTGATTTCTCCTTTACAAATACCGGTAAAGGTATGAAGTTTGTTTTCTAAATGCAGTGCGATTACGGTTTTAAACTGCGCTTGTCTATTGGATTCATTTTCTAAGATAGAAAGTAGTTTATTCATATTGTCATTTGCGTCACGTTGTTCACCGGCATAACGAGCTGAATAGACGCCGGGTTCACCATTTAAAGCTTCAACTTCCAAGCCAGTATCGTCTGCAAAACAATCGTAACCGTAATGGGTTTTTATGTATTCGGCTTTTTGAATAGCATTGCCTTCAATAGTGTTTTGACTTTCAGGGATATCTTCAAGACAATCAATATCCTCCAAACTTAATAGGGTGATGTGCTCAGGAATTAAAGCTTGGACTTCTTTTACTTTGTTGAGGTTGTTGGTGGCGAAAACCAATTTCATACGTTAAATTTTAGGTTCAAAAATAAGAGTATTACGATTAATTAGATTATATTACATGACAAAAATCAATATAATTTAATAACCATACTCTTAAATTTGAGTATTAATAAAAACAATATATTATGACTGTAAATTTTCAATATGTAGGTGTAGATGTAAGTGAAACTCTTTCGGCTTTTACAGAAGAAAAACTAAGTAAAATGTTTAACCGTTATGAGTTTTTAATCAGCGCGACGGTTTATTTTAAAATAGATGAAAAAGAGCATGAAACGGGAAAAATTTGTAATATAGAATTGAGTGCCCCAGGGCCTCGTTTATATGCGACATCGATGGAAAAAAACTTCGAGGTTGCTGTTCGCGCTACAATTAGCGATTTAGAGCGACAGTTAGAAAAACGAAAAGAAGTTATGAAAACGTATTAATGTTATCGGTGGTGATACGGCTCGTTTCTTAGAATCGTATAACCACGGTATAACTGTTCAATAAAAAATAAGCGAATCATTTGATGGGAAAATGTCATTTTAGAAAGTGATATTTTCCCATTTGCTTTTTGGTACACGTCGTCTGAGAATCCGTAAGGGCCGCCAATAACAAATACCAATTGTTTGATGCCTGAATTCATATGTTTTTGTAAATAGTCTGAAAACGCTACCGAATCGAATTGCTTTCCGTTTTCATCTAATAAAATCAGAACATCGGTGTTGCTGAGTTTACTTAAAATAAGTTCACCTTCTTTTACTTTTTGCTGAGCTTCGCTTAGGTTTTTTACATTCTTAATATCAGGAATAATGTCCAATGAAAATTTAATATAAAATCCTAAACGCTTCTGATAATCGTCTATAAGTACCTGCAGATTTTTGCTATCTGTTTTGCCTATCGCAATCAATTTTATGGTCATAAACGCAAAATTACTATTTACTATTTATCAAATATGGATTTAAATGCTAAAAATTTAAAAATTCGTAAATGTAAAATTTAGTAAAGTAAATCAATTTATTATTTTTGTTGCAAACCAACAATTAATTATGATAACACAAGAGCAGTTTGATCAAGAAGTCAAATCAATAATCGCCAATGCTATTAGAGAGGATGTAGGAGATGGAGATCATAGTTCCCTAGCTTGTATTCCGGAAACCGCCAGAGGTAAAGCCAAATTATTAGTAAAAGATAAGGGTATTATCGGTGGGGTTAACTTTGCTAAAAAGGTTTTTGCTTATGTAGACAAAAGTTTAAAACTTGATGTTCTTATTGAAGACGGATCGGAAGTGACCTATGGAGATGTGGTAATGTATGTTGAAGGACCGTCGCGATCTATTTTGAAAGCAGAACGCACCGTTTTAAATGCGATGCAACGTATGAGTGCTATTGCAACTAAAACCCGTATGTATGTCGATTTAGTGAAAGGGACGAATACAACCATTTTAGATACCCGAAAAACCACACCAGGGATTCGTGTATTGGAAAAATGGGCTGTAAAATTAGGAGGTGGTGAGAATCACAGATTCGCATTATACGATATGATTATGTTGAAAGATAACCATATCGATTTTGCAGGAGGTATTACCAATGCTGTTGAAATGACTAAACAGTATTTAAAGGAAACCGGAAGAGATTTGAAGATTATGGTTGAAGCCAGAGATTTAGTTGAGGTTAAAGAAATCTTACAGCTAGATGGCGTTTACCGAATTTTATTAGATAACTTCGATTACGAGGATACCAGAAAGGCTGTAAAAATGATTGGAGACAAGTGTTTAACGGAATCTTCAGGTAATATCAATGAGTCTACCATTCGCTTCTATGCCGAGTGTGGCGTTGATTTTATTTCTTGTGGAGCCTTAACACATTCAGTTCATAACATGGACTTAAGTTTAAAAGCTATTAAGTAGTTTAAACGTTTAAACAATCCGAAAATATAGACAATTGTAAACATCAATACTTTTTTAAGTATTGATGTTTTATTTTAATAACTTTGTTATAAACGATAAAATAAGTTATTAATGACCAAACCTATTGAAGACAAACTCGATACCATTCCGGTTATAAATGTCTTTGTTCGGTTTTTTAAGAAAATTAAATTACCAGGTTTAGAAGGCTTGTCGTTTTACGATTTATTAGAACTCTACATAACGGGTATAGTTAAAGGTGCAGTAACCACCAGGGCCAGTGCTATTGCGTTCAGTTTCTTTACAGCGCTTTTTCCGTTTTTATTATTCGTTTTATTCATCATACCTTATGTGCCGATTGACGATTTTAAAATTGAATTTTTAAAGTTCTTAGAGTCATTTTTGCCACCGACCACGTCCGATTTTTTCTTTCAGAATATTTTTGAAAATATCGATCAATCGCAACGTGGCGGATTATTGTCTTCAGTGTTTGTATTATCATTATTGTTAATGGCAAATGGCGTGAATGCGGTGTTTTCTGGTTTTGAGAATTCCTATCACGAGCAGTTATCACGTAATGTGTTTCGACAATATTTATATGCGCTTAGCGTTGCCTTAATTCTAGCGTTTCTCTTAATTTTAACCATTGCATTTTTAGGGTATTTTCAAATTTATGTGGTGCAACGATTGTTTGATACACTAGAAAACAAAGGGTATCAGGTAGCGACTCAGAGTGTGTTTTGGTTTAATGTAGTGAAATATGTGTTTTTCATATTAATGGTGTATATAGCCACGGCAACATTGTATTATTTTGGAACAAAAGAAGGACGACATTCTCGTTTTTTTTCTATAGGGGCTTTATTTACAACCATTTTAATAATAGTGTCTTCGTTTCTGTTTGGTATTTATATTGAAAATTTCAGTCAGTATAATAAGTTGTACGGGTCCATCGGAGCATTATTAATTTTGCTGTTTTATCTGTGGCTTAACGCAAATATTTTACTTTTGGGCTACGAATTAAATGCCTCGTTAAACAAACTTCGAAAACGCTAAATATTCATGCAGCATTTTATTGATGTTATTATTCCAGTACCGTTACAAAAACTATTTACATACAGTATAACTGCGGCCGAATCTGACTTTTTAAAAGTAGGTATGCGAGTGTCGGTACCGTTTGGTAAATCTAAAATTTACACTGGTATTGTTTATAAAATACATAATGAAGCACCTGAAATTTACGAAGCAAAAGATATTCATCAGATTTTAGATGAAACACCAATCCTCAACGAAAATCAATTAAAACTTTGGCAGTGGATTGCGAGTTATTATATGTGTACGCTAGGCGATGTGATGCGTGCCGCCTTGCCAAGTGCTTTTATCTTAGAAAGTGAGACCATCATTACAAAAAATAATGAAAAGGAAATTGATGAATCTGTTTTAAAGGATGATGAGTTTTTGGTTTTTGATGCTTTGCAGTTTCAGTCGTCGTTAAAGATTCATGATATTTCTAATATTTTAGGAATTAAGAATGCCTTGCCAATTATTAAGCGTTTAATTGAAAAAGAAGTTATTACGGTTGAAGAGGAAGTTTATGAAAAATATAAACCCAAATTAGTTCGTTATGTGAGGCTTCATAATAGTTACACATCCGAAGTCGATTTACATCAGTTGTTAGACGATTTAAGTCGGGCACCAAAACAACATAAAGTCATTATGACACTGTTTTCGTTGTCGGCTTCTACTAAAAAGCCTATTAAGGTAGCCGATTTAACGAAGGCAAGTGATGCATCGTCTTCAATAATAAAAGCTTTAATTGATAAAGGAATTCTTGAAGAATACTACATTCAAACCGATAGAGTAGAGTATGCAGGTGATGATGATAACGAATCGACGAAGCGACTAAACACGTATCAGGAAACAGCGTTAACTGAAATAAAAGCGTCGTTTAAAACGCAGTCGGTTGTTTTGCTTCATGGCGTAACATCTTCAGGAAAAACAGAAGTTTATGTAAAGTTAATTGAAGAAGCTTTAAGTCGTGGTGAACAAGTATTATATCTATTGCCAGAAATAGCCTTAACAACACAGTTAATAGCCCGACTTCAAAATTATTTTGGCGAGCAGGTATCTGTATATCATTCCAAATATTCAACTCACGAACGGGTTGAGGTTTGGAATAACGTGTTGAACAATAGCAATAAAGCACAGGTGGTTTTGGGAGCGCGTTCTTCTATATTTTTGCCATTTAATAATCTCGGGTTAATTATTGTTGACGAAGAGCATGAGCAGTCGTTTAAACAATTTGATCCAGCACCGCGTTACCATGCCAGAGATACCGCTGTTGTTTTAGCGCATTTTTATCAGGCTAAAACTCTTTTAGGTTCGGCAACACCAAGTTTAGAAAGTTATTTCAATGCTAAGCAGAATAAATATGGTTTAGTTGAAATCACTAAACGATATAATAATGTCTTGATGCCAGACATGGAGTTGGTTGATATTAAGGATAAGCAGAAGCGTAAGCGTATGAAAGGGCATTTCAGTGATCGATTGATTGATGAAATGACCGAAGCACTTAGTGAAGGTTTTCAGGTGATTTTATTTCAAAATCGTCGCGGTTTTTCACCAATTGTCGAGTGTAATACTTGTGGGCATTCGCCACAATGTCCTAATTGCGATGTGAGTTTAACGTATCATCAATATAAAAACCAATTACGTTGTCATTATTGCGGGTATGTAATGGCGATGCAAAATAATTGTATGGCCTGTGGCAGTCCGGAAGTAGATAGCAAAGGTTTTGGAACTGAGCAGATAGAAACCGAAGTTAAAGCCTTGTTTTCGGATTATAAAGTAGCTCGAATGGATTTAGATACTACTCGAGGTAAGTATGGTTACGAAAAGATTATTACGGCTTTAGAACAGCAGGAAATCGATATTCTGGTGGGGACTCAAATGCTTACTAAGGGATTGGATTTTAGAAATGTGAAGCTGGTAGGTGTTATGAATGCTGATAATATGTTGAACTTCCCAGACTTCAGAGCACATGAACGTAGTTTTCAATTGATACTTCAGGTAGCTGGTAGGGCAGGCCGAACCGATGTCCGCGGAAAAGTATTGATTCAAACATATAATCCGCATCATAATATTTTACAGCAAGTATCGACGAACGATTATTTGGGTATGTATAATGAGCAGATGGATGAGCGTTATAATTTTAAATATCCGCCTATATACAAACAGATTAAAATAACATTGAAGCATAAAGATTATTTAAACGTTGAGAATGCTTCCATCTGGTATGCTAAATCGTTGCGAAATGCCTTTGGAGATTTTGTCTTAGGGCCAGAGTCTCCGCCGGTAGCGAGAATCCGTAATTTATATCATAAAAATATATTGGTTAAAATTCCGAAGAAACAATCTTTAGCAAAAACAAAAGAAGCTATCATTAAAATTAACAATAGCTTCTTGAGTATTAAAGATTTTCGTTCAGTTAAGGTGGTTTTAAATGTTGATAACTTTTAATAGAGAGACGACTTAACTAAGTTGTGGGGCTTAAATATTATTTAAGGCGTCTACTAAAAGTGTCTTCTTGTTTCTACTTAAAGGAATTTCGTAGGCACCAACTTCAACATTTTTACTGTTGTACCTGTCGATTTTATCCAGATTAACAATATAAGACTTGTGAATTCTTAAGAATTTATTCTCAGGTAATTCCTTTTCAAAAGATTTCATGGTAGATAGTACCACTAAGCTGGTTTCTTCAGTAACTAATTTTACATAGTCACCTAAAGCTTCTATCCATTTAATGTCTTTAATATATACTTTACGTTTTTTAAGATTGCTTTTAACAAAGATGTGTTCGCCTTCTTCTTCGCTAAAATCCTGAATCAACTTATGTTGTTCTAAAGCTTTTTCTACAGATATATTAAAACGTTCCCTGGTAATTGGTTTGTGTAAGTAATCGGTAGCATCGTAATTAAATGCTTTAAAAGCATATTCTGTTTTACCGGTTACGAAAATAATTTGAGGTTTATTGTTTAATACGTCTAAAAGCTCGAAACCATTAAGTACAGGCATTTCAATATCTAAGAAAATTAGATCTACCTGATGCGTATTCAAACCATTTTTGGTTTCTAAAGCACTACTGTACTCTGCTATTAAGTTAAGATTTGGGTGATTCTCTACTAACTTAACAATAGAAAGACGTTGTATTGCTGAATCGTCTACTACTACACAGTTTAAAGTCATAACATTTCAATTATTTCGGTTAAGATATCGACAATAGTACGAAAAAATCCGCTAAAAACCAAAAAACATCGTTAAAATGTATTTTTTAACAAATATTTAACAGCTGTTTTCGCCGACAAATATAAAGTAAAAAATGATTTTAAATATAGTTGTTTTATATGGAATTAATGGTTATTTTTGCACCCAATTTTTTAATCATTAAAAACGATTTTTATGAATCATTATGAAACTGTTTTCATCTTGAATCCCGTTTTGTCTGAAGACCAGATAAAGGAAACAGTAAAGAAATACGAAGATTTTCTTGTTTCTAACGGTGCAAAGATGGTATCAAAAGAAGATTGGGGACTAAAAAAATTAGCTTACCCAATTCAACACAAAAAAAGTGGATTCTACCATTTATTTGAGTATACTGTAGAAGGAGAAGTAATCAACGCTTTAGAATTAGAGTTTAGACGTGATGAGCGTTTTATGCGTTACTTAACTGTAAGTTTAGACAAGCACGCTGTGGCTTGGGCTGAGAGAAGAAGAGAAAAACTAAAACAAAAAGCGTAATTATGTCATCTATAGAGCAACAATCTAAAGGGAAAAAAGACGGAGAAATCAGATATTTAACTCCGCTTAATATTGACACTAATAAAACGAAAAAATATTGTCGTTTTAAAAAGTCAGGTATTAAATACGTAGACTACAAAGATCCAGATTTCTTATTAAAGTTTGTAAACGAGCAAGGTAAAATTTTACCACGTCGTTTAACTGGAACTTCATTAAAGTATCAAAGAAAAGTATCTGTAGCTGTAAAAAGAGCTCGTCACTTAGCTTTAATGCCATACGTAGCAGATTTATTAAAATAAAATACCGATAACAATGGAACTTATATTAAAACAAGACGTTGAAAATTTAGGATTTAAAGACGATGTTGTAACAGTTAAGAACGGTTATGGTAGAAACTTTTTAATTCCTCAAGGAAAAGCTATTTTGGCTACAGTATCTGCAAAGAAAGTTTTGGCAGAGAACTTAAAGCAAAGAGCTTTTAAAGAACAAAAATTAGTTGATGATGCTAACAAATTAGCTGAAGCATTAAAAGCTTTAGAAATTAAAATAGCAGCGAAAGTAGGAGCAGGAGATAAATTATTTGGTTCTGTAAACAACATCGACGTAGCTGAAGCTTTAGAAAAAGAAGGTCACGCTATCGAGAAAAAATTCATTACTGTTGCTACAGTAAAACGTACTGGTAAATATAATGCTGGTATCCGTTTACACAGAACAGTAAATGTAGATTTAGAATTTGAGGTTGTAGCTCAGGCTAACTAATTTGCATGTGAAAATAAAATAAAGAGTAACATCTTTAGAATATAGAAAAAGCTATCCATTCGTGGATAGCTTTTTTTTTATCCTATTTTATCCTATCTTTTAACTGTAAATCAAATGACTAACTCTAATAATTAACTTCATGAAAAGAATTCCATTTCTAGTTTTTTTTCTGATTATTAGCTTATCAGCTTTTTCTCAGGTTACGACCTCTAACATTAAAGGACTTGTGTTGGATGCTAATTCTGTGCCGCTTCCTGGTGCTAATATTTTGGCAGTACATACTCCTACAGGTACAAATTATGGTGCAGCTTCAAATTTTGATGGTAGATTTAACTTATTGAATCTAAGAATCGGAGGGCCCTATACCATAACAATAAGTTTTATTGGCTATCAGGAACAAACTTTAAAAGAAGTGTATCTTTCGCTGGGTAATACTTTAAATTTGGATATTGTTTTAATAGAGAATAGTCAGGAATTGGATGCAGTTGTAATTCAAGGTTCACGTACTGGAACTTTTGGAAGTGATCGTACAGGTGCGGAAACTAGCGTGGGGCGACGGGAGATAACGCGTTTGCCAACGATTTCAAGATCGGCTGCCGATTTTACCAGATTAGAACCTTCGGCAAGTGGTAATTCATTTGGAGGTAGAAACGATCAGTTTAATAACTTTTCATTGGACGGAGCTATTTTTAATAATCCTTTTGGCTTGGATTCCCCGACACCAGGAGGGCAAACCGATGCTCAACCAATTTCTTTAGATGCTATCGATCAAATTTCGGTAGCTACTGCACCTTATGATGTAACGCAATCAGGTTTTACCGGCGCATCGGTAAATGCGGTTACAAAAAGTGGTACAAATGAATTTCATGGTACGGTTTACGGTTTTTTTAGGAATGAAGATTTAACAGGAGGTAAAATTAATGGAGAAGAAGTTACAAAACCAGATTTAGAACAGCTTCAATATGGTTTAAGTATTGGTGGACCTATCATTAAAAACAAATTGTTTTTCTTTGCTAATTTTGAAATTGATGATAGAAATGATTTGGGATCCAACGGTTGGGTTCCAAATACCGCATCAGGTGCTGTAAATGAATCTAGAGTACTGGAAACAGATTTGATTAATGTACAGAATGCACTGGCAACGCTAGGTTATGATACTGGAGCATATGAAGGCTTCACTTTTGGTTCTAATTCTACTAAAGGTATTTTTAAATTAGACTGGAATATTAATGATAATAACCGTTTGGCTGTAATTTATAATTTTTTAGATGCTTCAAAAGAAAAACCAGCACATCCAACAGCATTGGGTGTTAGAGGACCTAGTTTTTCTACCTTGCAATTCCAGAATTCAGGATATGAAATTAATAATAAATTAAATTCAGTTCAGTTAGAATTGAATTCTAATTTCACCGATGAAATCACCAATAAATTGCAGGCAGGATATTCGCATTTTGATGATTTTAGAAATCCATTTTCTAAGCCAGCACCTGTTATTACCATTCAGGATGGTGCAGGGGCTAATTATATTATAGCTGGTCATGAGCCGTTCTCAATAAATAATTTATTAGACCAAAAGGTGTTTCAATTCACCGATAATTTAAATATCACCAAAGGGAGTCATACGTTTACCGTTGGTGTTTCTTTTGAGAAATTTGAATTTGCAAACTCCTTCAATCTTGTAAATTATGAATCGTTTAATTTTGGAATTTTTCCTTATTATGGGATCTTTAGTCCATATCCCAATGTTCAGACATTTTTAGATAACGCACAACCGGGAGGGGTTGTAGAACAGTATTTAGCAGCCACTCAAAATGCATACGATACATTTAATTCTAATGGAACAGGTAACGACGGTGGTTGGAAACTAGCCGAGTTAAATGTAGGACAATTATCATTCTATGTGCAGGATGAATGGAATGTTTCAGATGCCTTTAAATTGACATATGGTGTTCGATTTGATAAACCTCTATATTTCAATACTGCAGATTTAATTCAAAAGTATATTGATACCGATAACGGTGCTACAAGAGATAATTCTGTGCTTTATTACAACCCAAACAAAAAAGAAGAGGTTACTTTTGACTCAACCACCTTGCCAAACAATAATTGGTTGATTTCTCCTAGAGTTGGATTTAATTGGGATATTAATGATGAAGCAAAAACTCAAATAAGAGGTGGTTCAGGATTATTTACAGGTCGTTTCCCTTTCGTATGGTTGGGGAATCAGGTAAGTGGAGCCGACGATGGATTCTTTCAGTTTGTTGATCCGGATTACAAATGGCCACAAGTATGGAGAACCAACATAGGTGCCGATCACAGATTTGAAAATGGTTTAACACTTACAGCCGATATCTCTTATACAAAAGATATAAATGGTGCTCATGTTCAAAATTGGGGACATAGAGAACCATCAGCAACCTTAAATGCACCTGAAGATAACAGACCATTTTATTTAGATAGCGACAAGGGTAATAATGCTTATGTTTTTACAAATACAGATAAAGGTCGAATTTGGAATACAACTATTAAAGCTCAAAAAACTTTTGGAAACGGGTATTTTACCAGCTTGGCATATAATTACCTAAATTCAAAAGATGTTAATTCAATTGAGGCAGAAATCACAGGAGATGCCTTCGATTTTAACCCAGTATCTGGTAACGTTAATGCAGATGTATTATCATATTCAAAATATGGAGATACTCACAGATTTGTTGCTATAGCCAGTAAAAAGTGGACGTATGGAAATGATAAATGGGCTACAACGATTTCTACATTTGGAGAATATGCTCAGGGAGGACGTTTTAACTATACTTACGCAGGAAATATTAATGGAGATAGTTCAACCCAAAATAACGATTTAATTTACATTCCAACTGCCAGTGAATTACAACAAATGCAGTTTTCTGGTGCAGGACAGGCAGAAGCCTATGAAAGATTTATAGAACAAGATAAGTACTTGAGTGATAACAGAGGGAAATATTTTAATCGATACGGGGCTTTGGCTCCATGGAGAAGCCGATGGGATATAAAAATTCTACAAGATTTAAATTTCAACGTAGGGGGGGATAAAACGAATACTTTACAACTTAGTATAGATGTATTAAACTTTGGGAATTTAATTAATTCCCATTGGGGTGTCGTAGAGCAGCCAAATAATTTATCACCTATAAGTGTTGATACCTCTGGAGGTTCACCGGTGTATACTTTTGATTCTTCTTTAACCAAATCTTTTGGATATGATTCTAGTCTAGCTTCGAGATGGCAAGCTCAGTTTGGTTTGCGCTACATTTTCTAGAATAAAGAATAATATATTATTAAATTTGCGCTCTTAATATCATGAGCGCTTTTTTTTTGCAATCGGATGTTTAGAAATTGAATCAGAATAAAAATATACTATGAAGTATTCGCGACTTACAAAAGAGCAATTTGAAGAATTACACCAGGAGTTTATTAACTTTTTAGCAACCCAGTCTATTACAGCAGACGAATGGACGAATCTTAAAGCTAATAAACCAGAGTTAGCAGAAGCTGAATTAGATGTGTTTAGCGATTTAATCTGGGAAGGTGTATTAAACAAAGCTGAATATTTAGAGCATATATCGCCACAACATATGTATTTATTTCATTTAGATGAAGACGAGATGCACGCCATTGTGTTAAATATTAAGAATGATGATGTTGATATAACAACAGAAGAAGGTTATGCCTGGCTGCGTGAAAATTTAATGGATGAAAATGTAGAGTTTTTGCAAGCTGATAAAGACTATACCGACGACAAGAATTTAGATAAGTTTAAAATGATTGAGCAAGGCGCAGTAATAACAAAAGGCGATTTGTTTAAATATTTTAATAAGCTTATCAACTAAAATATGTCATTCCTGCGAAGGCAGGAATCTTATTCAAATTAAACTCTTATTTTTGTCGCTTCGAGGATTTGATATTAAGAAGAGCAAATATTATTTGCGGTAAACTTCGAGAAGCATTTTTTTATTATTAACCTTAACCAAGATACCTGCCTGCGCAGGCATTTAATATGGCTCAAAAACCAAGCATTCCAAAAGGAACGAGAGATTTTAATCCGGAACAAGTCGCAAAACGCAACTATATATTTAACACCATTCGTGGTGCATTCGAAACGTTTGGGTTTCAACCTATTGAAACACCTAGCTTTGAAAACTCGGATACCTTAATGGGAAAGTATGGAGATGAAGGCGATAGACTTATTTTTAAGATTTTAAATTCTGGAGATTATTTATCAAAAGCAGATAATGTAGCTTACGAAACAAAAGACTCGTTAAAGTTAACATCGAGTATCTCTGAAAAAGCGTTGCGTTACGATTTAACCGTGCCTTTTGCGCGTTATGTTGTGCAACACCAAAGTGAAATCGAGTTTCCATTTAAGCGTTATCAGATTCAACCTGTTTGGAGAGCCGATAGACCTCAAAAAGGACGTTTTAGAGAGTTTTATCAGTGTGATGCCGATGTTGTTGGTAGCGATTCGCTTTGGCAAGAGGTGGAGTTTATTCAGTTATACGATGCGGTTTTTACAGCTTTAAAATTAGAATGCGTAACGATAAAAATTAATAACCGTAAGATTTTATCTGGTATTGCCGAAGTTATTGGTGCTCACGATAAGTTAATCGATTTTACGGTGGCTTTAGATAAGCTGGATAAAATTGGAGAGGAGAATGTAAAAGAAGAAATGCGTTCAAAAGGGATTTCAGAAGAGGGTATTTCTAAATTACAGCCATTATTTTCTTTATCAGGGTCGTTTGAATCTCAAATTGAATCTTTAAAATCAATTTTATCATCTTCGGAAGAAGGAACAAAAGGAATTGAAGAATTAGCTTTTATTAACCAAGCCATTTCAGAATTAGGATTAAATACCGCCGCTTTACAGTTAGATGTGACTTTAGCTAGAGGACTTAACTATTATACCGGAGCTATTTTTGAAGTAGCTGCACCAAAGTCCGTTCAAATGGGGTCGATTGGCGGTGGTGGTCGTTACGATGACTTAACAGGTATCTTCGGACTTCAAAATGTAAGTGGTGTAGGGATTAGTTTTGGTTTAGATCGTATTTACTTGGTATTAGAGGAGTTGAATTTATTCCCGGAAACCGTAACTAAAAATGTAGAAGTTCTTTTCATAAACTTTGGTGATGAAGAAGCATTATTCAGTTTAAACGCTATAAAAGCTTTACGTGAAAATGGCATCAAAGCTGAATTGTATCCGGATTCAGCTAAAATGAAAAAGCAAATGAATCATGCGAATAAACGCTTGATTCCTTATGTGGTATTAGTTGGAGAAGAGGAGATGATATCGAATACTTTCACGCTTAAAAACATGAGTACGGGTGAACAACACAAATTGAATATAGAAGAATTAATATCTCAGATAAAATAAGAAAAAAGCTCTAAAGAAATTTAGAGCTTTTTTTAGTTAATTATGAAAAGTGACTAACTCAAATAATTAAACATCTTAGCAGAGTGTCTTTGTTTATTGATTAGTGAATAATGAGTTGTTTTGTGGTTTGGCCGATATCTGTAATTACATTGACAAAAACCAATTGGCTACCCATTTGGTGAATGGGCACTTTTATGTGAGTGTCATTTATATTCCTAGTTGAAAATAATCTTTGACCATTGACATTTGTTAAAGCGATTTCTTTTATAGAAGTCAAACCGTTGGTGTCGATATATAATTCTTTAGAATTTCTTAAATATTGAATTTTTGTGTTTTTTAAGATTTCATCTTCGGTAGATAGTGTTTTAGCAGCAGATGTTGATGATATTGTGTTTTCACTTTTAAAAGCTAAATAAAATCTATCGTCGTGTTCTCCTTTTGTAACATGAGATTTAAAATTTGAGTCATTTATACGAGTATAGGTGTTTTCTTTTTTGTCGTAAATAAAGACATCAATTGGGGTGTCGAAGTTTTCTAAGCGGTTAAATGAGATGAAAAAATCTTCTTCGGTTGACATGAATAGCCATAGAGGATATTTTTTAGAATCATCATAAGCTCCAACGGCTTGAATAGTGCAGTTTAAATCATTAATTACCCAATTTAAATCATAAGGGTATTGAGTATAATTAATAGCATCGTAGCCGTAATCGTAATTGTCTGTAGCTGAATTGTCTTTTGTGAAACTAAACAGTAAAGGTCTCGTTAATTTGCCAGGAACAGTAAAATCTATTCTTACTCTTTGTATGTTTTGTGAGAGTAGTTTTGTTGTTAACGAACTACCTAAAAAAAACAACAGAAAGCATAAGTGTAATTTTCGTATCATAGGGCTTCAGGTTATGGTTGATTTGTATGCTAATATATGGATTTTTATAAATAAAATCGATAAAATAACAAATTTATCGACAAAAAGCATTTTATTTGTAGGAATAAAACTTCTTTTAAAGAGGTGGGGATAAAAAAAGACTATCTCATATGAGATAGTCTTTTTAGGTTTTTAATAAAAAGGCTACTTATTTTACTACAATTTTTTTGGATATATTGCTGTTAGAAGTAGTAATGTTAACAATGTAGCTGCCTTGGGCAATATCATTATTAAGAGGAATTCTAATTTCATTAGAATCAAAATTCATATTCGTTTTGTTCCAAAGATTTATGGTTTGACCTAAAATGTTGATTAACTGAATTTGTTTTACTTCAACATTTGTTGGTAAATTAACATCAATTTCTTTGGCATTATGTAAGTAACTAACTTGAATTTTATTTAAATCTTCATTAACTGTTGATAGCGTTTTTAGATCTTTATTAATAAAGGTTACATAAAATCTATCTTTATACAGACCTGTATCTAAGGTAATATTGAATGTTGAATTTTTATCGTTGATTTTAGTATAAGTACCCAACAAACTATCATAAATATAAACTTTGGTACTTGGCTCTAAATTTTCAAAAGACTTGATTGAAATTTCAAAAGAACCTCCTTTGTTAGTGTAAATAGTGAATGGGTATTGTTTGTTTTCATCAAATTTACCTACGGCCTGAATTATAAGTTTATCACCATTCAATGCAAAAGTCATATCGTTTGGTAACGGATCGAACACTTTGGCGTCAAAACCATAATCATAACCATCGCTAGCTTCATTATTAGGGGTGAATGCTAATATTAAATTACGTGTACCACTATCGCTCTTAAATTTAAATCTAATGCGTTGAATATTATATTCGTTTATTGCATTTTGGCTTGTTGATGTTTTAGAATCTTTCCCTGTGTTAGCAGTTTTGTATAATTGAGCACCGGTGGTGGTTGCCAAAACAGGTTCTCTCTTAAATTCCCTTTGACTATTTCTAAATTCAATATTAGAAGTTATTTTATTAGTTCCAGCAGAGGTTACATAGAATCCTTGAGCAACAGGAATATGATCAACAGGGATTCTGTCAGAACTACCTTGTCCACTAATATAAAAACCATCTTCTGTTAGTAAAGGTGTAGTAACAGCTTCAAGTCCACCCGCTAATGTATATGTGGCATAACCAGCTTGGTAATCTTTCAAAATATGTGTGTTATTGGTGTCATAATGTATCCAGAAATAAAGTGTACCTTCTATACTTCCGGTTGTGTTATTATGTGCTACTGTTGGTTGATTTAAAGGATTTAATTTAGGAATATTATCCTTAATAAACTCTCTAGCGTAAATAGCTGATGCATAAGGGTTTCCTATTAGAGTGTGGTTTCCATCTCCAACGGTATTTGTAATTGTACCATTATGCGGTTGTCCTCTAAATGTATAATTTTGGTGTTTCTCATTTGTTCCACTACCTTTTAATGTATATCCTAATCCAGCTTTTAACCTGGTGTAAGCATCCATATGCACCCATGCAGAATAAGTGTTACCTGGAGCATCTTGATAAGACCATAACCAATATCTAGCAGAACTGATAGGAGAGGTAGGCTTACCATCATAGCCTCCAATCCAATTAATTCTTTGCTCGTTTTGTGTAGTACCGTCAAGCATATTGTAAATTGGAACAAATGGCATATTATTGGTCGTCGTACTTCGAATACCTACAGGAGAACCCCAGTAATTAAAATTAAATATATTACTAGTCCCTTGCTGATCTCGCTCTAAGAATCCATTTCCAGCAACATCTAAAATACTTTCGTTAAACTGCCTTGTAGTAAAGCTTTGAGTGTCTGTTCCATAATTAATATAGTCGCCATATCGTTTTTGAACCAATTGAGATTCTCCTACTAAATCAATAAGACCATCTAGCCATAGATAATGTGTCACCCATAAACCTTGTCCATCATTGGTTTCATCAAAAGGAGGTGTTGGGTCCTGTATGGTGAGTTCGTATCCAGAATTAACAAGTAGTCCTAAAACCGTAATGTCTTTATTTCCAGACTGTACATTATTTATAATTTTTACAATATTCCAGTCAATCATATCTCCATTTATACCAACACCATTCGGAATATCCCAAACCACAGGTTCTTTCCATGTAGTATTGGTTGTCCATAATCCATCAGTTTTTGTAACGTAAGGAAGAGGAGCTGATTCTATTTGACTTGTTGTAATATTTCTAAGTCTACCATTAACACCTTTATAAGCATCCAAATCACCACAAGTAATAGTGCTCATTCTGTAATAGCCTATTAAGTTGTTCCAAGTTAACAAATCGTCTTCATTACCATCATTATCCACATCAGGCCCATAAATTTTGGTAGGTATTACAATACCTCCAACGTCAGTACCTAAGGCGTCAATTTCCTGATTCATCATTTGTCTAATATGTTCAGGTGTTAAAGCTTTATTCCAAATTCTAAGTTCGTCCATCCAACCTTCAAAATAATTAACGGGATCATTAGGAGGCGATTGGTCCATGGCTCCCAGTAGGGCTTCAATGTTTGTTGGTGTAGAGGCTGGAACCATTCCATTAGCGGAGTTTAGTTCAATGCCATCAACGTAAAGGGTATAGGTGCTACCATCGAAAGTTACTGCTAAATGATACCATCTGCTTGTGTCTACAACATTGGCTCCAGAGGTAACAGTACCTGAGTTTGTTCCATTAAACCAATTGAATTGAACTTGTCCATTTACAATACTGAAATCATAACCGTTTGTATTGTTTCCAAAATCTTTTCTTGAAAAGACGGTTCTTTTGTTGTTTACGGCATCTGGTTTTACCCATACTTCAATACTAAAATCGTTATTTAAATTATTAATAGCATCATAGTTATTTCTGAATGTAACATAATCGTTAGTACCATCAAAGTCTATAGTAGGACACTCAACAATAGTTACCTTAATTTCATCATAACACGCTTTTGCATCCTGAAGGGTCCATCTTAAAGTGTAAGTTCCCGGATCGGCTGTGAAAATGGCATTAGGATCTGTAACGCTTGAGAATGTTGCCGAATTTCCACACGATGTTGAGCTGGAATTTACTATAGACCATTGACCCGTAACGCCTGTCCCTAAATATTTTACAGGATCATCGGCGGTTAAACCTGCAGGAACAACGTATAAATTTTCTTCCCAAGCGCCATTATCAAAATTATATTTTGCATTTCTGGTATTATCGTAGGCTCTAAGTTGTAAATTGTTTTCACCACATTCACTGGTAACAGGAGTGTAATCTTGACCAGCATATGCTAAACTGGTATAAACGTTTACAAAGTTAGTTCCAGAATCGTTGTCTGTTCTACATCCGTTTACCAAGGTTGTAACGCCATATTCTCTTTGCCCAGGTGTTCTGGGGGTTACGGTTAAAGACTCACCTCTTACGATAACATTTCCTTCTTCGTCTGTCCATTCTAATTCATCTTCTACTTGGGCGTAAGCAAATCCAATGGCATCTATAGCCCATCCACTCGCAACTTTTTCAGCCTTATTACAATTTAAATTATTTGGATTGGAAAACATTGAAGGGCCCGCATCTCCACAATCAGATGTACTTCCTACAAATGTAAATTTAACACGAAGTCCCGATAGACCAGTGTAAGCACCTAAATTTATGGTTGCGGGAAGCATTCTCGGATCTGTTCTTCCAATACATTTTCCTCCAGTACCAGTCGTTAAAACAACTCCAGAAGTGGTTGTTCCCCCAACAGTAGAATCGAAATCATAACCTTCTACAGTTGTTAAGGTTTCTGAATATGTGTTTCCGGAATCGAAAGACAATTCTATTTTTCCGTAACCACCATTACAGAAATAAAAACTAGTATTAAAACTCATGATTGCTTCAGCAGAGGTCATTCCTATTGTTGAAAACACAGGAGTTTCCAGTGTTGTTGTGTTACCAACACCGTTGGCCATCGCAAATTTAGAATTGTCTGTAGTGTCATAATTAATACCACTAAATGTTTGGTTATTATTAGAATTTGTTTCTTTCCATGTAGGTTGTGTTGTTGTATTTCCACTCGCTGGAAAAAAACCATCAATTCCATCAACTCGCCATCCATCAGGTTGTGCATAATTAAACTCTCCTCCTTCACCAAATTGTCCATTAGGTTGATTAAAGAAACTCTCAGCATTTATAGTAACACTCTCATTTAAACAAATATCTAAAGCCGAGTGGCTTACAATAATTGGTGGCTCATCAGGAGGTAAAAATCTAACATAAGCTTCGGCTGATGTCTGTATAACATTTGCATCTTCAGCATCTTCCAAGACAAGTCTAACGAAAGTGTCTCCTGTTAAATTAGTAATGGTGTGTGTTAGCAGACCTGATGTGTTGTTTATTTTTATCCAGTTTTCGCCATTATCGGTAGAATATTCCCAATATAAAACTTGTGAAGCTTGTAAATCATAACCATTAACCGGACTTAAAGTAAATTGAACATCTCGAGGTGTTGTAATTCCACCTGGGCATGCTGTAGCCTCTATTAAAGCACTGGCAGGATCTCCGTTAAGAGGAATGATTTGTCCAGTGAGGTAGGTGTTATTGTTTTTTGGTGGTTCTACAGTAACGGTAGCTGTACAAGAAGCTTCATTGTTATTATTATCTTTAACTGTTAGAGTTACAGGAATAGTATAAACATTGCCAGTAGGGTCGGCATCGAATTCGTATTGAGACAAACTGTAAGATTGAATGCCACAGGCATCGTAAGATCCATTATCGATATTTGAGGCTGTAATTACAGCTTTTCTTGTTAAAGCATCAACAACAACAACATAGTTTTTACATATAGCTTGAGGAGCTGTATCATCAATAACGGTTACCGTTGTTGAGGTGCTATTGGTTCTACCGGCGTTATCTTTTACAGTGTAGGTTACTGTATTCGTACCAACATTACTACAATCAAATGATGACGGTGTAACAGATCCTATAAAAAAGCCGCAATTATCACTTGAACCACCTTCAATATCTAACGGAGAAACATTAACAGTTCCTGTGGTTGCACTTAAATAAACAGTTATTGGTTTAGCTACTGCCACAGGATCTTCATCGTCAGTAACGGTTACGTTTTGTGTACAGGTATTAGTGTTTCCATGACCGTCATCTACCGTCCAGGTTACTATTGTTAATCCCGTTGGAAATAAGGCAGGTGCATTATTTGTTATTAACAGATCGGCCGAGTTTGTACAATTGTCGGAAACATCAGGAAGCTCTAAGTTTACAGCGGTCTCACAATTGCCTGAACCATCACTTGAGGTTGTTACATTAACAGGGCCTTGACAAGCAATGCTTGGTTTAGTTATATCTTTAAGCGTTATGGTAAATGAAGTTGACTCAGAGTTACCGTTACCATCGTTGGCTGTAATTGTTATTAGTTGCGTACTATTATGACCACTTATAATTGTTCCAATAGCTGGAGTCTGAGTTTTAGTAATACTTCCGGTTACTGTACAATTATCATTAGCAGTAGTAAGTGCAGTATAATTAGGAATTCTAAAATTACAAGAGGTATCTAAATTTTCATTGCGATCAGAAATGGCGGTTAGCGTTGGTTTGGTAGTGTCGTCAACTATAATATTTTGTGTTAGTGTTGAACTATTACCATTACCATCATTAAATGTCCATGTTACTACTGTTGTTCCTTGCGTATTTCTTGTTAAAGATTTATTTGGGGTTCCATTTATAGTTCCTCCACAATTATCGGTTGCTGTAGGCACGGTAGTAATTGTTGCCGAACATTGCCCAGTTACGTCTGGTAAAGAGGTTGCGTCTGGGGTCGGGTTGGTTACATCCTCTACAATTACATTTTGAGGGACAATGATAGAGTTTCCGTTACCATCATCAAATGTCCAGTTAATCACAAAGGTTCCTTGTGTATTATAAGTTAAAGGATCAGATGTTGTACCTGTAATGGTTCCGGCACAGGCATCAGTAGTTGTAGGAGCTGTAGCCGTAGCAGAACATTCACCTGTAATATCGGCAAGAGAAGGAGTAATCGGGTTGGTTACATCCTCTACAATTACATTTTGAGGGACAATGATAGAGTTTCCGTTACCATCATCAAATGTCCAGTTAATCACAAAGGTTCCTTGTGTATTATAAGTTAAAGGATCAGATGTTGTACCTGTAATGGTTCCGGCACAGGCATCAGTAGTTGTAGGAGCTGTAGCCGTAGCAGAACATTCACCTGTAATATCGGCAAGAGAAGGAGTAATCGGGTTAGTTACATCCTGTGTTGTTATTTCTAATGTGGCAACGTTATTATATAACTCATCAGTTACTTCAAAAGAAACAGAGTAAGTGTGTCCAATTTCTGGGGTGAAGTTTGTTGATGTTCCGGATATTGTAGTAGTTGTTGAGTCGGTTAGATCTGTAATAGTCCATTCATAATTAACAGTGCCAGTGGTTGTTCCTGAATGATTTCCTTGGAGAGATACCAAGGTACAAGCTTCAGCTAGATATGAAGCAGCTGTGGTTGGTAATGTGATTTCAGCATTTAAACTTCCCCCAGACGACACTAATTGTGCAAAAGTATAGTTACCTCCTCCAGTACATACGGCATAGTCTATTCCTGAACCCAAAAATATTTCATTGTTGTTAGAACAATTTCCTATGATATTTCCTCCAGTTGCTATGTCAATGACAGCATTTCCATTTGATAGTGTTAAATCTACTTTATTACCATTAAAATCAATATTTCCTCCTGATAGAATATTAAGAGCATTTGTATTTACAGTTATGTTAATATTGCTGCTAGCGCCATTACCTAGAATTAAGGAACCGTCAATAGAAATGCTGTTAATTAAACTTGGGATACTAACTATAGAAGCTACAGTTACAAAATGTGATATGGTAACATTATTTGTGTTATTGAGCCCAGGATATGAAGTAGCTGTACCCCAGGTTGTCCCATCATAATATTGCCAGGTAGATAGACTGGTCCAGTCTCCATCGCTAACAGATCTGTAATCTCCAGCAACATCAATAGGAACTTCCATACTCTTTAACGATTGAGAGGTCGTTTGTCGATAAACAACAGCTGTTTTTAGCTCTTTTTCCACAAAGCGTGCATAATCAGAAAGTGCTCCGTAGTATAATGGAATCGTAGTTGTATTGTATGTTTCTGTTACTCTATTAACATAATAAGTTATGGCATGTAAGTTTAAGCTTAAATAAAGCAAGCCTATGAGAGTAAAAAGGTGTTTAAAGTAATTATGCTTCATAATTAGTTAACGTTTAGGGCGTTGCACAAACAAAAAAAGCCCGTCTATAAAGTAATTTCCATAGACAAGTAATTTTTAGTTTAATTATGCTATTAACCAATCCTTTAAGGGAATGCGTAAAATTAGTGCTACCACGAGGGCATCTCAAAAATACTCGTTGAAATACCTGTTTATTCTTTGGTGTGCAGATTAATATTATCACTTCTTTTTTGGTATTGATTTAGCTTTAGTAAATAGAGATAATCACAATAATAGACTTAGGATTGTGAGTATAAACAATTTACATCGACGAATATAAAACAAAAAAATGTAAAAATATCCATGAAATGCAAAAAAAATCGACAAAATGTTGTTTTTGATTTTAAATGAGTTTGAAAAATGCTCATTAAATCATGTTATTGTTTTAAGATACAATGATGTATTTAATAGGAGTTTTAGAAGTTTGTTTTTTAGGTTAAGGTTATCTTAAATAGGGGATGTTTTCGGGATATCTTATTGGTGTTCAATTTATAAATAGTAGTTTTGTCATGATTTTTAAACAAGAAAACAAAATTTATGAGTCAAGTAAAAGAAAATGATACCGTAAGAGTTCATTACACAGGAAAATTAAGCGATGGTCAAATTTTTGACACCTCTGCTGAAAGAGAACCATTAGAGGCTACCCTTGGACAAGGGCTTTTAATTCCTGGTTTTGAGAAAGCTATCATTGACATGAAAGTTAACGAGAAGAAAACAGTAACTATTCCTATGGAAGACGCTTATGGCGATATTCAACAGGAATTATTTCATAAAGTAGACAACTCGCAATTACCGGAAGAAGTAAAACCTGAAGTAGGAATGGGCTTAGTGTCAAGAAGTGAAGACGGTAGAGAGCATCAATTTAGAGTGGCTCAGGTAAACGAAGACCATATTATTGTAGATGGTAACCACCCATTAGCAGGTCAAGATTTAACTTTTGAATTAGAGTTGATTGAAATCAAATAGTTAAGACTATTTTTTAGATAAATAAAAAGCTTGAGAATTACTCAAGCTTTTTTGTTTTATGAAGTGTGCGCTTTTAGTTGACACTATTACTAAATTGCTCCAGACTATGTGCTTTTAAGTAATTGTCAATACCAATTTTTTCGGCTTCTTTACTAAATTCTTTCGGACTTTTATCGTATTGCTTTTTAAAGCATTTAGAAAAATATTTAGGATCGTTAAATCCAACTGCAAAGGCCGCTTCAGAAATAGAATAGCCAAATTTGGTAATTAATACCGCTGCGCGTTTTAAACGAATTAGTCTAATATAATCCACTAGATTTTTGCCCGTTAATGCCTGACATTTTCTATATAAACTAGAGTAACTCATGTTTAATGATTCGGCTAAGTCTTCAATTTTAAAACCGTCATCATTCAGTTTAGCGTTAATTATAGAAGTCATATTTTCTAAGAAAATCTCATCCTGAGTTTTTTCGGTGTCAATTTCTGGACTACTAATGATTTCTTTGCGGTATTTTGAGATAATATGTTCTTTAGAAGATATAATGTTTTTAACTTTTAATAATAACTCGTTGGTGTTGAATGGCTTGTTAATATACTCAATCGCACCAGATTTCAGTCCCGAAATTTTAGAATTCGTCGAATTTTTGGCGGTTAGCATAATCACAGGAATGTGTTTTGTAAGCGTGTCTTCTTGAAGCATGGCACACATTTCAATACCATCCATTTTAGGCATCATAATGTCGGTTAAAATTAAATCAGGAAAATTACTTTTCGCGTAATGGTAGCCTTCGGCACCGTTTTCTGCTAATAAAATATTATAATCTTTTACTAAAAGTTCTTTCAAAAATGATTGAAGGTCGTAATTGTCCTCAACAATTAAAATGGTTTTTTTAGAAAGGTCTTTTTCAATGGTTTCTTTTAAAGTTTTTGTTGTTTCTTCAGATTCCTCGTTGATAGAATCATTGGAATCATCGGTGACAATCAATTCAGATTCACGATAGGCTTCTTTAGTAATTGGAATCGTGAAAGTGAAAATGGTGCCTTCAACCTGAGAAGATTCCACTTCTATATAGCCTTTGTGTAAATCAACAAGCTCTTTGGTTAGGGCTAATCCAATACCTGAACCTTTATTTTTCTTATTGGTTTTCGACTGGTAAAATAGATTGAAAATAAGTTCTAATTCATCCTTTGGAATGCCGGAGCCCGTATCGGAAACCGAAACTTTAATTTGCTTTTTAGAATCGATAGGAATCACGTTAAGCTGAACATTTCCTTCCTTGGGCGTGAATTTGAAAGCATTGGAAAGTAAATTGTAAATAACGTGCTCTATTTTTTCTTTGTCGTACCAAGCTGAATGCAGATTTTTAGGGCAGTTTATAGCAAAGTCGATGCGTTTTTTTCGGGCCAGCTCTTTAAACGACACCGATATTTCCTCAATATGATTATAAAGGTTGTTTTTAGTGGCTAAAAGTTTAAGTTCGTTTAATTCCTTGTTGCGGATTAAAGTCAACTCTCTTGCTATTTTAGAAAGGCGTTTGCTGTTGTTTTCAATGATTTTTAAACGCTGATTGAGTAACATATTGCCGTTCTCTTGAGAGCGTTTTAGCATATCGTCTAAGGGGCCTAAAATTAGAGTAATTGGTGTTTGTATTTCATGCGACATTTTTGCGAAAAAGTTCATTTTCAAGTCGTAAAGTTCATTTTCTTTTCTGTGGTTAAGTTTTTCAACCAGTAATTTATTCTTTAATAAATACCATTTTCTTGAAGCGTAAATAACTAAACACAAAAGAATGAAATAAATAATATATGCCGTTGGGCTCTGCCATATAGGAGGAGCAATATGTACGGCAATTTGTTTTGGAGGAATATTCCAATTGTCTTTTTTTGTGCCAGCCTTGACCTCGAAAACATAATTGCCATAAGGAATGTTTGTATATGTCGCTAAGCGTTCCTGACCACTAATAATCCAGTTGTCGTTAAAACCTTTTAAACGGTAAGCATAGTGGTACTTAGGATCCAGAACATTATCAATAGCTGAGAATTTAAATGAAAATGAAGACTGGTTTGATTTTAATTTTAAAGGCAGCGTATTGTATGCAGCCAGACTTCCGTATTCTGGCATTAATTGTTCAATAGGTTGATTCAGAATTTCTATGGTGTTGATGAAGAGTTGAGGCGTGCTTTCTTTTTTGCTTATTTTATTAGGGTCGAAATAATTTAATCCATTATTACCACCAAAATAAAGCATGCCTTTTGAGTCTTTAAACGCGCATCGAGATAAAAAGATATTGTCTTGAAGACCATCAGAACTGTAATACGATTTTACGTTTAAAGTTTTGGTGTTTAGATGAAAAATACCGCTGCTAGAGCTTAACCATAAATTATTGTTATCCTGCTTTATAACAGCAGTTAGATTAGTGTCTTTTGAGATGTTAATATCATTTACAGCTGAAAAGGTGTTGGCTTGAATATCAAATTTAACAAGATGACCTTCATTGTTTATAAGCCAAAGTGTACCAGGTGTTCCTGTCGTCATGGATTTTACAGAGGAAATGGTGACTTCATTCGATTTTTTTTTGTGAGAAACGTTAGAGAATGATGAAGCTCTAAGGTTGTTAGGATTTTCATTAAATTTGAACAATCCGCCATTGTAGAACCCCAACCATATTGTTCCATTGTTGTCTTCAAGGATACTTTCAGCAATATTTCCCTGTAAACCATTGGTGTTGTTTTCAAAGGAAACTAATAGTTCTTTTTCGGAATTGTAAATGTTTAAGGAAATATTAGAGCTAATCCAAATACGACCTTGAGAATCTGTAAAAACTGTTCTTACATCGGTTGCTTCTTGATTTTTAGCGTTTAAGATATCTATTTTATCGAAGGTTTCTTGCTTTGTATCATGGAACCACAAGCCGTTGCGATAGGTTCCGAACCAAATATTTTGATTTAGATCTTCGGTGATGGATTGAATGTAAAATCCACGGCTAAGTGCTAGATTGTTGAAATATTGGTTTTCTGTAGTTTTTCCTGAAGCATCAAAAGCAACTTTAGTTAATCCGGAACCGTCAGTACCAATCCATAAATCATTCTTGCTGCTTTTGTAAATGCTTAAAATTCGTTGTGGGGTATGGTTGGCCGATCCTTCATGATAATTAATGTTGTTATCAACATTAGGTAACACAGAGAGCTTTCCGTAGTTGGTACAAATCCATAAGTTTTTATGGCTATCTTCATTAATATCTAAAATAGTGTTGCTACCAAGAGAGAATTCGTTGGCATCCTGTTTAAAAAACAAATTAATATCACCGGTATAGGGGTTGATTTTATATAATCCGCCACCATCTGTCCCGCCCCAGATATAACCATCGCTGTCGTTATATAGGGTTAAAAACACTTCCTTATTTACGTTATATTTTTCACCATTAAACAGGTCATCATGAATAAACTGCTTTTTTAAATCATCGTAAACAAAGATACCATAGGTTTCAGTGCCAATCCAAAGTCTATCATTTTTATCGGTTGTTAAAATAATTCCACCTGGATAATCGGTATATAGTCCAACCAATTCATTTTGGGCATTTGAACTTAGATTGTAATTATAAATTTTACCGTTTTCGGTACTGATGTAAATATTGTCAGGCGTTGTTAAAGCAATGTTTTTTATGTTTTTAACAGGTATGTTGTTATTGAAAATCTGAGTTATACTGTCGGTTTTAGAATCGTTATGTCTGTATATTAAGCCTTGAGTTGTTGCTAACCATAAATTATGGTCTTTGTAGTATAAGGTTTTTATTTTCGCATGGTTAACAAGTGAGTTGAAATTTTTAAACTCCCCTTCTTTAGTGTCGAATTTCACAAGAGCTCCATTAAATGAGCTCATCCATAAATCGTAGTTGTTATCCACAACGATAGTTTCTACACGGTCGTTATTTTCTTTGAATATGATATGGTTGGGAATTGATTTGTAGTTATAACCATCGTATATCATAATGCCACTTGAGGAGAGCATCCAAATATTACCTAGTTTATCTTGAACGGTTTTTGAGACAAACGTGGTTTTGTTATTAATTGTAGGTATTAATGGTTTAAAATTGATATGACTTTGGGAAAAACCAAATGTAGTTAAGCATAGCAGTACACCAAGTATTTTGTATGTTTTAATCGAATGCATGTACTTGTTTTTAGGATTTACAAAAATTAATCCAAAAGGACTTCTCGTAAAGGTATTAATAAAATTTATTTTCTCTTAACCCGCGTTACTACTATTACTAGCTAAAACGGGTGCAAATTTGTCAAAAAGGTAAATAGATTAGTCAAACACTTTTAAAAAGCAGAATTATACCCTTTAATGCATAAAAATTCAACTTAATAATGAATAGTAAGAGCAATATTTGTTAAGTAATTTTAACGAATAAACTATTTATTTAAAAATATATGAATTCACGTCGGAATTTTGTAAAGAAAACAGCAATTGCAGGAGCAGGATTGTCCTTTTTGCCGAATATGTCTTTTGGCTCTGTTTTAGGAGGTTCTAAGGAAAAATTAAAACTCGCTTTTCTTGGAGTAGGTTTAAGAGGGTGCAACCACTTAAATAATGCACTGCACAGAAAAGATATTGAAGTTACAGCAATTTGTGATATCGATCCAGAGAGAATTAAAATTGCTTTAAAAATGATTGATGATGCAGGCTATTCAAAACCTAAAGTTTTCGGAAATTCTGATTACGATTATAGAAACCTGCTGGAATTGAAAGAAGTTGATGCTGTTATTATAGCAACGCCTTGGTTGTGGCATACCAAAATGGCAGTCGATTCTATGAAAGCAGGCAAATATACGGGTGTTGAAGTATCTGCAGCAAACACTTTAGAGGAATGTTGGGATTTGGTAAATACACATGAAGAAACCGGAAGTCATTTAATGATTCTGGAGAATGTTAACTACCGTCGTGATATTTTGGCTGTTCTTAATATGGTTAAGCAAAATGTGTTTGGAGAGTTAATCCATTTCAGATGTGGTTACCAACACGATTTAAGAGGCGTGTTATTCAATGATGGAAAAACTGCTTACGGAAAAGGTGTGGAATTTGGAGAACAGGGAATTTCAGAATCTAAATGGCGTACCAATCATAACCTATTAAGAAATGCCGATGTGTATCCAACGCATGGTGTGGGACCAATCGCTGCGATGTGTGATATAAACCGTGGAAACCGTTTCTTATCCTTAACCTCACATGCAACAAAAAGCAGAGGACTTAATAAATATATTGTCGATAACGGCGGAGAAAATCACCCGAATGCCAAATTAAACTTCAAGATTGGTGATGTTATTACCAGTACCATTGAAACTTCAAACGGAGAAACCATTATTGTAACTCACGATTGTAGTTTACCAAGACCTTACTCTTTAGGCTTTAGAGTACAAGGTGTTGAAGGTTTATGGGAAGTAGATGGCAACAGAATTTACGTGGAAGGTAAATCGAAACCGCATCGTTGGGACGAAGCTGATGAGTGGTTAAAGAAGTACGATCACCCATTATGGCAAAAATATGGCGAATTAGCTACAGGTGCAGGGCACGGCGGTATGGATTTCTTCGTACTGAATGCCTTTGTAGAATCGGCCAAAGAAAATATAGCACCACCATTAGATGCTTACGATGCAGCAGCTTGGAGTGCGATTACACCACTTTCAGAATTATCAATAGAAAATAATGGCGAGCCACAGGATTTCCCTGATTTTACGCGTGGAACCTGGATAAAGCGTAAGCCTTATAATTGGATTAAAGACACATATTAGTTGTTTGGTTTATTAGTCACATTAGTGCTTGTTAAAAGAGGATATTGTTTTAAATATCCTCTTTTTTTTAGTTCTATATTTTAGAATTTAATCAAAGATGTTTTTTATTTTGTAACTATCGATAAATTCTTAGGTCAATAAAAAAAAGATACCCAAAACGATTCTTAGGTTTAAGGGAAGTTCTCTTTTAATTTGATTTTTTCAAGAAAATAAGGTTTAAAAGGTTGTTGAATTCTTAACGGTTTAAATACTTTTTAGCTTATTCATTGACGCATTTATTTCTCTATAGGCTATTTGTCTAATAGCTTGCTTTCCAGTGTAATGTTGTTGTAAGAAAAGAAATCTTCTTTTGTCTTGTTTTAGAAAAAATACACCTTTATGAGTGAAATTTCACCCTCATTTTACACGAATAAGAAGCATATTTGAATGTTAAGTTTCTGTTAAAAGGTTGTTATGGAATAACATTTATAAATGGAAAGAATAACAAAAAGAGGATTTTAAAAAAAGAAGACTAACAATTTAATTTATAAAACTATGCACAAAACAAAGCAAATGAAACAAAAGAATACAACATGAAAAACAATCTAAAATTTCAAAAAAACTAAACAATTTTATTTTAACCAACAATCAATTATTAATAACCAAATTTATGAGGAAACTATTATTATTCTTAGTGGCGCTTCAAATGAGTATTTTGTCCTTTGGTCAGGGTAGCAATATTCAAGGAACAGTTACTGATGCAAAAACAGGGATTCCATTACCTGGAGTCAATGTGTTAGTCAAAGGAACCGGAAAAGGAGTGTCGACAGATTTTGATGGAAATTTTAAACTCTCAGGAGTTAATTCAAATTCTATTTTGGTGTGCTCTATTATGGGGTACAAGACCATTGAATTAACCGTAGGAATTAAAACGTCTTTTAAAATCCAAATGGATGAAGAAGTCGGTGAGCTAGAGGAAGTCGTACTTATCGGTTACCAAAAAGTAAGAAAAAGAGAAGTTACAGGAGCTGTGACAAGTATTAAATCGGATGCTATTGAAGGTATTCCTGTGTTAAACGTAGCAGGTTTAATAGCAACACAGGTTCCTGGTATGCAGAGCGTAACAATGACGGGTTCACCTGGAGGTAGAGGAGCTCTGGTTATTCGTGGAAATACTAGCATTGGTGCTAATATTGATCCTGATGTAGCTTATAGTACTCCTCTCTATGTCATAGATGGGGTACAAACTAGTTTAGAAGATTTGGCAGGTTATAATGTTTCAAATCAAGATTTCTTAGCGTCATTAAACCCCAATGATATAGAGAGTATCGATGTATTAAAAGATGCATCTGCTGCAGCCATTTATGGTTCACGTGGTGCAAATGGGGTTATTATTATCGAAACAAAAAAGGGTAGAGCTTTATCTAAACCAGAATTTACATTCTCATCTAATATTGGAGTACAACCTACACCGAGTTTGGCGCCTATGTTAGTTGGTGCGGCAGAACGTAATGCCAAATGGGATATGTTAAACACTTGGTGGGCAGAGTATGAAAGACAGAGTGGAGCTACACCTATGATTTTATCTGATAGTTTAAATCCTGCATTCAATAATAATGTAGACTATCAAGGATTATTCTATAAGACAGGGATTTCTCAAAAGTATAATTTAGGTATGCGTGGAGGATCCGAAGAAACAAATTATAGAGTAGGTTTGGGATATGATAATCAAGAAGGTGTTGTTATAAACACTGGGATTAAACGTATTACTTTTAATTCTAGCTTAAACTTTAAAGTTGGAAAGAAATTCAGAAATCAGTTAATCGCTCGATATACTTACGGAGATCAATTAACAGGTCAGGCAAACCCATATCCTTATGATGGGCCTTATCCATTAAACTCAAACTTACCTGTTAACCCAGCACAATTAAATTCTTCTTTATTCTACGTAACCGATACAAGAATTGAGTCTTTAAAAGGAGAATTAAATGAGAAAATGAGTACAGATAGAACTTATGGTTTAACCTTGTCAAATTTTGCAAGTCTTGATTTGTTAGATTGGTTAACCGTTAATTCTCAAGTAAGTTATGTTTATAATAGTAATAAGAAGAATTTTTACGAACCTTCAATTATACGTAATGAAGGTGATGGTTTTTCAAGTTATTCATTATACAACAGAAATAATTTAGCTTCAGATTTTTATTTAAGTTTATTTAAAACCTTTGGAGATCACAGATTAACTGGGGTATTGGGTAATCGTGCAGATTACAACCAATATGAAACGATGAAAGTTGCTGCTATTGGTTTTGGTAGTGACGCTATTCAAACCATAAATGGTAGATATACCACAGATGAAATTAGAGGATTCACCGATATTAGTGAAAACGCCTTGTTATCTTACTATGGTCGATTATCTTACACATATAAAAACAAATATCAGTTAAACGGAAACTTAAGTAGGGATGGTTCGTCTCGTTTTGGAGCTAATGTGCGTTGGGCAAATTTTTACGCTATTGATGGTGGTTGGACTATTTCTGAGGAACCATTTTTTGAACCAGTTTTAAGTACAGTTAACTTTTTAAAAGTTCGTGGAAGTTGGGGTGTTAATGGAAAGCAGTTCTCAGAAAATTACAGAAGATATGGAGCGTATAGTTTAGGTTTTGGTGGTGTTGCCAGTGGTTATAATACCAATCAAATGAACGTATCATCTTATGCAGGAGTAACTGGGGTAACCCCTAATTATGGACGTATAGGTAATGAGTCGCTAGGATGGGAAGAAACAGCACAATGGAACATTGGTGTTGATGTAGAAGCGTTTAATCGTAGGTTAAACATTACTTTCGATGCGTATAATAAATCTACAGAAAACCTGTTGTTAGATGCTAATTTCCCTGCATATTCGGGGTACAACTTTGCACCGGCAAATATAGGGGGGGGTACTTAATTACGGATGGGAATCTATGATACGCTATAAAGTGTTTCCACAGTCAAGTGATTTTAAATTAGAATTAACCGCAATCTTTGCTCAAAATAAAAATTTCGTATCAAAATTACCTAACGGAAACCGCGATTATATTGGCACAAATTCTAACGGGCAAGACTATGGTTATATAGTAGGTTTACCTATTAACTTGTACAGAATGTTTATTAACGATTATATTATTGATGATTTAAGTCAATTACCAGTTAATCCGTTTACAGGAGAACCGCTAACGGGTAAATCTGCCTGGGCAGCGATTAGACCGGGATTTCCAATCTGGAAAGATTTAAACGGCGATTATTTATTAAATGAGGATCATGATTTAAAATTAGCAACAGAATTTTCTCCTATACCAGATATTCAAGGAGCGTTCAATGTTAATTTCCAATATAAAGGATGGTATTTACAGGCTTACAGTCAATTCTCGTTTGGTGCTGATATTAAAAATACGGTATTACAGCCTTATTTAGATGCGTACGATCGTACTGGAGATGAATGGGCAATAAGAGGTTTAGCCGATTTAAGTGAGCACTCGTTCTGGGAGCAACCAGGTGATGGTGCTGCAGGAGTAGACTTTCCGGCGTTATACCCGACAACAGCAAGTATTGGTGGGCCTTTCTATGGATTTAGAGGAAATCAAAGTTTATGGATAGAGAGTGGTGATTACTGGAAAATAACAAATGCGGCAATAGGGTATAGTTTTAATAAAAATGAATCCTTTATGAAAAATATTGGATTATCAAGGTTAAGAGTAAACGTTAATGTTTTAAACCCTTACCAATGGCAACGTTCTAAAAAAGTAGTTGATGCTTCTATGGTTAACGCAAACGGAAATACGTACGGAAATGGTTATCCGCAGGCAAGAACCATATCTGTAGGAATTGATACACAATTTTAAATTTAAGAATTATGAAAAGATTTAAAAGCTTTAAAATATATACAGTGGTAGTTACTTTACTTTCATTAGTGAGTTGTAGTGACTTTTTAGAACGTGAACCTGTGAGTATAACACATCCTAATGTGTTTTGGGTAAATCAAGCAAATGCAGAACAGGCCGTAGCAGGATCTTACGCCTTGTTTAAACAAGTATTAATGACCCAAGGTAATTTTTTATACTGGGGTGAATGGACAGGAATGACCTTTATGGATAGCCGAAATTGGATTGTAGGTTATATTGAAGGAAGTGGTAACTATAATTTAGCATATAGAGATGCATCAAGAGACTGGAAAGGGTTTTATCGTGCGGCAAACTGGGCAGTTACCACTCAAAAGTACATTGAGGGCATGGATGATGATTTATTTGATTCTGTTGAAATGAAGAATAAGTTAATTGGTGAGGCCGCTTTCGTTCAAGCTTTAAGTTATTTTTATATGGCCCGTATCTGGGGCGATGTGCCTATTATAGAGGAATCTCTTGAAAGTATCGACCAATTAGTTACAGAAGATGGATTTATCGTTTCGGTGCCAAGATCTCCAGAACTTGAGGTTTTAGATTTTGCTTATCAGGCCGTAGAGAAATCAATTAGTTTGTTGGAGTATTCGTCTCCTGGCGATGCAGATTGGGCAATTCGCGCAAATAAAGCCAGTGCAGAAGCCTTAAAAGCCCATATTGCATTATGGTATGCCTCTCGTGATAATGATAATTCATTAATGATTGATGAAGCTATTCTTGCAACGACTAATGTTATTAATAATAGTGGTGCGAATTTAATTGATTATACGGTTGATGGGGCTGATGGCGTAGAAAGAATGTGTACAGGACAGTCAGAAACGGGTTTGTTTGAAGTTAATATTAGTTCAGAGTATAACGAGTCTTTTAGAGTATCTACAGGCGATAACAACCATACAGGTTTAACATTAAATGCGCCTTTTAATCGTGCTACAGTTGCTACAGGAGCAACGCCGGTTTGGAATCCTGATTTTTATGGTAATGAGATGATGGCTCAAGATGCTGATCGTGTCGACGATATTAGAAAGGATTTATTCTTCTACGAGTATGGTACAACTAATGGCACGTTTACAATGAAGTATGCTTATTCTTCGCAAGATCCAGATTCAGAAAGTGCTTATGCCTTATTTTCAGAATCAAACATTTTAATCTTCCGTTTAGCCGATATGTATTTATTAAGAGCTGAAGCTAATGCGAGATTAAATAAGGGAACAGATGCTGTTAATGATATTAATATGATTAGAAGCAAAGCTAACGTACCTAATTATACAGGAGCCACGGATAGAGCAAGTTTAATGAAAGCTATTTTTGATGAAAGAGCTATAGAATTTGTTGGAGAAGCGCAATCCGGTTATGATAGAATTCGTATGAATTATTTTGAAGGTGTTAGTTGGGCTAGTGTGAGCAGAAATGAAAAGAAAGGATATTTCTGGCCAGTACATCCAAATATTATTTCTACAAATCCAGAAATTATTCAAACAGAATACTGGCAAGGAAGATTGTAATTATTGTTTTAATTAAAAAAAACTAAAGATGAAAAAATTAATATTCCCTATACTTTCACTGCTTTTCTTCGCTTATGCTTGCGATGGAGGTGACTATTTAATAGATGGAGGGCTTAGTAATCCTAATACAGGAACAACAACTCTGGAATTTTTTAAATCACACGACCAATTAGATACGCTGGCTATTATTATAGAAAGAGCCGGTATGGAAGATGTGGTTAATGGTAATGTTACCATGTTTGCTCCTAACAATTTATCTATTAAAAATTATGTAGATAAAGTTTTGGCAGAAATGAGAGAATCAGATCCGCTGGCCGAGTTTACTGTGAATGATATACCAGTAGATACCTTGACTAAATATTTAGGTAGTTACATTTTTGAAGGAAGAATAACTCGTGAAAATATGCCAAAAGATCAAGGATCTATTTATACAGCAATCAACGGAGAAGAGAGACGTATCTCCTTAGAGGCTATAGGTTTGTATGGTAATGAGTTAGAGAATTACCCGGAATTTGTGTTTTTAACGTATAAAGTTGGTACCGATTGGGATGAATGGGATGCTACTGTAAATGACTCAAATGAGAAGGATGACAAGTTTGTAGTTAGAACCTCAAATATCATGTCTAATAATGGAGTTATCCATGTGCTTCAAGGAGGTCATACATTATTTAATTATGAGAGAGATTAACGTATTCGAAAGAAAAAATTAAAAATAACATATGAAAAATATATTTTATACATTTTTGGCGATAGCGCTTATTATAGTCGCTTGTCAGCCACCAGAAGTAGGGTATTTAAGTGATAATATTCATGCAACTCAAGATACAGTATTTGTACCTCGTGGTATTTTTGTAAAAAGTGCTGTACCAGCCATTGAAGGGTCAACCTATCCCTTACATTGGGAAATAACGGGTATGACCGATTCGCAAGGTAATCCTACTGATGCTTTTTTTGATGAATATGAAATTCTAACATGGAAAGAGTCGTTTAATCCAGACACCGACACTACATTGGCATTGGTTAATGAAAAATTAGAGTTGACAAAACGTCCTTCTATTTTTATGAACAGTGTGAGTGGAGAGTTTGCTTTTACTCAGGCTACTAAATTTATTGAAGGCGATGATATTTATAAAATAAATGTGAAGGTGTCTAATACAAAAGGAGAAAAGCAGTTAGATGATTTTACGGTTATAAAATTAGAACCTTTTAAACCTGTCGAATTTCCTACTGAGATGCGTTCTAGACTTAATTTGGTAAAGCAATCGAATAATTCGTTAACAGCGTTACATACGTCTGTGATTACCAATGATTTTGATGATGAAGTGCCAAGTGTTTTAGATGGAACACACCCTTATATAACCATTACAAAAATTAGTGAGGAGCCGTCTTTAGCAGTTAATGTTAAAATGGTAATTACAGATAGTTATGATAACCCAGTACATCCAGATAAAATTCCATTTTACCCAAATGGGGCATCTTATTTACAGAATTATCACGACAACTCTGTTGAAACAGTTTCAGATGCTACAGCAACAACCTTCTCTTTACCAGCACCACCGTTTCCGCAATATGCAAGAAACTATAACGGAAGTAGTTCGTATTTAATGTATTATATCTCTACAAGAGATGCTTTTACAGTAGATACTGAAGCTTATGAAGCCGATTACGGAGCTTACGACTGGGCACCGTTCACAGATCCTGATACAGGAGATATTGTAAATCAGGCTTATATTCGCTGGGGTATAAAAATTAACGACTCAGGAACCTGGGAAATTAAAATGCGCATTCCTTACACGAAATTAAAAGTGTAATTAGAGACTCAATAAATTATAAAATTAATCAGGGCTAGTAAATTCTAGCCTTGATTTTATTAAAATTCCCAAACATGATACTAAATAAATTATGGACCGCAGGTTTGCTGGTCTTTGGATGTTTTATGCCTGCTTTGGCACAAAGCAATGATGAAATTAAACCTTCAAGAACAGAGCAAATTTCTCCGATTATAAAAAAGACATTCAGAGAAGATCATTGCCCGCAACGCGTACAGGGTGGTGGTACAAAAATGTATAATGGTTATATGCAGTTTAATGGTGCTATGGATGGTAACAGACAAGTAGATCCTCAAATAGCAGTAGGAGGTGGTTATGTATTGCATGCAACTAACTCGGGACTCATAATTTATGATAAAGAAGGGGTATGTATTGATGGCGTTTCTCAAAACTGTTTTAATAAAGGTATAGACCCTAAAATGTTTTTTGATACGCATAATAAGGTTTTCGGATTTGATTTATGGAATCCATGGGATGCAGAGAAAAAGAAACCGGTAAATATCGCCATTTCAAAATCAGATAATCCAACCAAAGGTTGGAACATATATCCGGTACCGGCCCCAAAAGGTGTAGATGGTGGTGGTATAGGTTTTAGCAAAAAATGGATTGGATATTCGTTTCCCGGAGGAGAGGAAAAAACCTTTGTCATGTCAATTAAAGACGCAAAAAAAGGAAAAGAAACTACAGTGTATCATTTTGAAGGCACTTTAGGTCATCCTGTTTTTGTACAGGATGATACAGAAGACTTGTTCTTTTTTACTTTAACTAGTGAAGAGTTTATTATCACAAAAGTTACAGAAGGTGAAGACGGAACCCCAGTAGCTAAATTAGTAAGTCAAACAAAGCATAATTTAGAGTATACGAATTACCCACCAAAATCACCACAAAAAGATACAGAACAGAAAACATCTTCAGGAGACCGTAATCCTAAAAATTTAGTCTTTCAAAATGGATGTATTTGGTTTTCTCATGCTGTAAATTATAAAGGAAGATCAGCAGTGCAATGGCATCAAGTTAAAACTGATGGAACGATTGTTCAAACAGGATTAATAGAGAATGAAGGCACTAACTATATACAAACTACCATAGCAGTAAATAAGAATAATGATGTTGTTATCGGATTTCAGGAAACCAATGAAAATATGTTTATCAGCCCTCGATTCGCTTATCGTCATGCAAATGATCCTCTAGGGGAAGTAACAGAAATTGTGAATTTAGGAGAAGGTAAAGGAGCTACAGACGGGACTTCTTGGGGAGACTATAGTGGTAGTGTTATAGATGGAGATAATTTAACTGATTTGTGGACCGTACAAAGTATTGCGAATAAATACGGTAAAGGAGAGACTGTAATTGTGAAGGTGCCTTTTCAAGAGAAAAAATAAAATTATGAATTTAAGTCAAACAAAATATTTAAGAACAACTCTATTTGGAGTGGTATTGGCATCTAGTCTTTTTGGCTGTCGTTCCAATAATAAAGGTGAGTTCGCTTCAGTTAGTGATGCAATTCAGGAGTCAGAAAATAAAATAGTCATACCAACAAAAGGTAATAGTTGGGTGGTAAATCAATTACATAAAAATGAAGAAGTTATTGGGGATGAAGGTATTCATAACTGGACCGATCTATCCAGTAAAATAAGAACCTATTTTAAAACCACTGTTTCAGGTAAGCTTCATGTGGCTATACGCGTTAGGTCTATTGATGGTCCATCTTTAATAAAAGTGACTTTAGGTGAGGTTAGTAAAGAGGTTAAGATAGGTAATAATGAATACGAAACTATTGAAATAGGGGATTTTAATATTAATGAAGGATATAACTTTATAGAACTTCAGGGGCTTAGCAAAACAGGAGAAAACATTGCAGGAGTAAAAGATATTATTATAAATGGAGAACCGACAAATAGCAAAGTTTATTTTATAAACGAAGATTTTTATTTTGGTCGTCGTGGCCCATCGGTTCATTTGAGATATAAAACACCAGAAAATAAGGATGTGCTTTGGTATTATAATGAAATAAATGTGCCCGTTGGAGAAGATGTTTTAGGATCGTATTACATGGCAAATGGTTTTAAACATGGGTATTTCGGAATTCAGGTAAATTCAGAAAACGAAAGAAGAGTATTGTTTTCTGTTTGGAGTCCGTTTAAAACTCAGGACCCTAAAGAAATTCCAGATGAATATAAAATTGTATTACTAGGAAAAGGACAAGGAGTAACAACCGGTGAGTTTGGAAACGAAGGTTCCGGGGGGCAAAGCTATAAGGTGTTTAATTGGAAGGCTGGTTTAACCTATAAGTTCTTATTAAAAGGGGAGCCAACTGATAATAACCAAACTATTTATACGGCTTACTTTTTTACTCCAGAAGATAATACTTGGAATTTAATTGCGAGTTTTAAAAGACCGGAAACATCAACATATTTAAAGAATTTCTATTCGTTTTTAGAGAATTTTAGAACAGATACCGGCTATATTACCAGAAAAGCTAATTATCAGAATCAGTGGGTGTACACTACCGAAGGGTACTGGGAGGAGCTTACTGAAGCGACATTTACAGCAGATGCCACGGCAAAAAAAGAATCCAGAATGGATTATGCCGGAGGTGTTGAAGGGAATGTGTATTTCATGAAAAATTGTGGGTTTTTCAATAACACCACCGAAATAGGTTCTGTATTTACGCGTGAAGCTAATGGTACTGCTCCGGATATTGATTTTTCAAAATTAGAAACTCCAAAATTATAATTTGTATTAAAAGTTACTATGCTCTGTGTAATGCATATTTTTTGGTTTAACTTTTTAGAAAGTTAATTTTAAAGCCTTTGGTGTGGTTGCCAAAGGCTTTTTTTGTATTCAAAAGCTTGGTTAGTAGTTATTGTTTTTTTATACTCCCCGAAGAACTACTATTTTTACTTATACTTTCAGGTTGTCCTAAGTATTTAATGTCGGCACCGCTACTGGCATCGGCAGTTAATTCTTTTAAGGAATTTACTGTAATATCGGCACCACTCGATGCTTTTACCTGGCTCGATTCAGCAATTAAATTAGCACCTTTAAAATCGCTTCCGCTGGTAGATTCCACAACAAGTTTTTTGGTCTTTCCAGAAACTTTTAAATCACTTCCACTGGTGGTTTTACAAATTAAACTATTGGTATTAACATCTAGCTTCATATCGCTGCCGCTGGTTGACTCTAAGTTTAAATAATCAGCGATAATGGTATTGGTAGAGAATACATCGCTACCACTGGTAGATTTAATACTCGAAATATCTTTAAAATTCACAATAACTTTTTTAGACTTGCATCGTCCAATGTTTTTTTCGCAATGAATTTTTAAAGTGCCGTCTATCACTTCAGTGATAATTAATGCCTGAAGATTTTCATCAGCTTCAACCGTAACACTTGTTTGGTTACTTTGGGTTAGATAAACGTCTAAACCTTCAGTAGCTTTAATTGCTGTGAAAGGTTCTGAAATGCTGCGTTCTTCTGTTATTACATTGCCATTGCCTTTTACTCCCGAGTTGAAGTTAACATCGAAATTGCAGGAAAACAGGCTCAAGCTAAGTATGGTAGTTACGATAATTTTGATTAGTGTTGTCATGACTGTTCGTTTTTTGATTGATGTAATGAGTTCAAATATCTGGTTTTATAGTTTTGATGAGTAACTTCAATGTTTGAACTGTTTTTTTGATGATGAATTGTTACTGGTTTTCGTTTTTCTCATCGGAAGTGATGTTGATACCGGTAGAGTCTATTTTAACTCGTACAGTTTCAACTTCACCGTTAATACCGTTCTCGTCAATTTTTAAAATTTGTTTGTCTCCGGTTTTAATCTCGATACCTTTATCGTTAATTTTTACCTGAGGCATATCCACATTGACTTCAAATGATTCTTCTTCTTTTTCAGTTTCACATGTTTTACAAATAACATTGTCGCTACCTATGGTTAAGTAATGATTAACCTGGTTAGAGGTCACGATATTATTAGAATGGGTTCTGTAATTTAAAAATGATTCCGTGTTTTTTTCGAAATAAACCACACTTTCAACTGGTAAATACAGTGTAATTAATACTTCCTGCTCACAGTATTTATTTGAAATAGCTGTAGAATAATAAGCGTCTAAAACCAAGTCTTTATTGTTAAATGCGTAGCTATATTCAATGTTTTTAGCACGATCTAATGCTTTTTCATAGTTTCGGCCATCGGCACTTTTCTCAATTTTTATTGAAGCCACACTATCTGTGGTTGATTTCACCTGAATTCTTAAATCTTTGCTGAAAATTGTTTTTTTACCTTCAGGGTTGCTGGCTACTTTAAAAGCATCATGTCTGTAAAACGGATTTTTGAAATAATCGTTTTCTGCAAAACTTACAATCAAGGTGTCTTTAGCTCTAGTTTCTAAAGGCATTTTTTCAATATAATGCTCATTATAGGCATGCTCACTAGCTTCTCTAATGGAAACAATAGCAATACCAATTAGCGAGAATAACCATAACCCTAGTAACGATAACTTAGCTACTTTTCCAATAGATTTCAGATTGGTAATAAGTATTCGTAATCCTAAATAAAAGAGAAAGAAAAACGGAATACCAACCGCTAAAAACGCGAGAAGTGAAGCGAACCACACAGGAGTTTCGCCTGCATTAACGATACCAACAAGGTCTGTTCCTGGTATAATATCTATGGCGCCTAACGAGAATAATCCAACGATTAAAGCGATTAAAGTGGATGCACCTATTAAGATTAAAATCAGCCCGATAAATTTGGCGATAATCTTAAAGAAGAACATAATTACATCGGCAAGCGTGTCAAAGAAAGTTCTGGAACTTGATTTTATTTTATTGCCTTGTTTTTTTATATCTACTTTCTTAGCGGCACCCGATACCGAATCCGATACGTTTTTGGCAACTCCTGAAACCGTTTCACTTACGGAGTCGAAACCATCCTTAATTTTTTTTTCGATGTTACTAATGTTTACCGGTTCGCCAGTCATCATTAGTTTTTCGGCAGTGGTTTTTGCTTCTGGAACTAAAATCCAGAGTAAAATGTATAGTAAAATACCGGTCCCAAATCCACCAACAACCAAAAGAATCCAGATTAATCGAATCCATATGGCATCGATACCAAAATAATGAGCTAAACCTGCCGAAACACCACCAATATAAGAGTTGTCTGTATCTCTAAAGAGTTTTTTGTTCGATTTTTCTTTTTGTGATGATGATGATTGTGGTTCGTCTTCAAAAATTTCGTCGTCTACCAAATAGTCTTCCGGTTGTCCCATAATCGAGATAACCTCGTCCACTTCTTTGTTACCAATAACCTGTCTTTCGTTAATAAGGCGTTCGCTAAATAATTCGGCAATGCGAGCTTCAATATCAGCGATAATTTCGGCGCGCCCTTGAGAATCAGTAAATGAACGTTTTATAGCCTCAAGATAGCGCTGTAATTTTAAGTATGCATCTTCATCAATATGGAAGAATATACCTGCTAAATTTATATTGACTGTTTTATTCATTTTTGTTCGTTTTTTGATTGGTTACTATGTTAACAGCGTTTTGTAATTCGCTCCAAGTGGTGTTTAATTCGTTTAAAAATAATTTACCTGTTTCGGTTAAACCGTAGTATTTTCTTGGTGGGCCCGAAGTGCTTTCTTCCCAACGGTAGTTAAGAAGTCCGGCGTTTTTTAGTCTTGTTAGTAGCGGATAAATAGTGCCTTCTACCACAAGCAGTT
This sequence comes from Aestuariibaculum suncheonense, assembly GCF_014596935.1. GTDB lineage: Bacteria > Bacteroidota > Bacteroidia > Flavobacteriales > Flavobacteriaceae > Aestuariibaculum > Aestuariibaculum suncheonense. Next base: position 120,734 of record NZ_JACVXC010000008.1, read on the forward strand.
TTGCGTCTTTTAAGGTGTCCAGAATTTCTGCTACATAGGCATCGTCATCTTTTAAGACCGATAGTATGCAGAATTCTAAAACGCCTTTACGCATCTGTGCTTTTGTGTTCTCTATCTTCATGTTCTAAAGCATTTTAATGTTGTGAAACTGTTCATTTTTTGATTGATGATTGATTGATGAAAACTGAAAATATTCAGTATATAATTGATGAAATTATTTTAAAAAATTTATGGTTAACGGATAGTTGTAATATTCACCATCTCTGGCTTTCAAACTGGCTAGAATAATTAAAACCAGCTCTATTATAAATCCAATTACGGCAATGACTCCTAAAAATCCACCCACGTACAATAATGGTGAAGGTTTCCCTAGACTAATATGAAAACTTTCAAAACCATTAAAATCTATAAAATCGATACCACTAAATAATTTAAAAACAAAAAACGGAATGGTTAGCGTCCCCAATATGATGGCATACAATAAGATGCTGATTTGAAAATTAATGGCTTGTTTACCATGAGCGTCTATAAACTCCGATTTATCTTTATTCGTTATCCAAAGGATGATTGGTCCAAGGAAATTTCCAAACGGAATTATAAACCTACTGAAGGTTGATAGGTGAATAAAAGTAGCGATGTTTTTTTGATGGTTGTCTAGCATGATTTAAAACATATAATAGTTTCTTATGCAAATATATGTCTTAAAACAGGTATTATGTTTCGCATAGTACTTAAAATTAACAAAATTTTAACAAAATGTTTTGTGGTATAATTTCATACCTTAGTAAAAACTAAGACTAAATAATTATGAGTATAACTCCCAGAAAGCTAAATGTTTTCACCTTGTTTAAGCTGCCTTCGGCTTATTTTTGCGGTGTTCGCACGAAGTATATCGATAATGAAAAATGTGTGGTAAGTGTAAAGCATAGGTGGATAAACCAAAATCCGTTTCGATCGATGTTTTGGGCAGTACAAGGTATGGCTGCTGAACTTTCAACCGGAGCTCTAATGATTGATAAAACAGAAAATTCAGGGAAACGAATTTCTATGTTAGTCACTTCCAATACCGCTGTTTTTACTAAAAAGGCGACTGGAAGAATCACTTTTACTTGCTATGATGGTACTTTAATTGATGATTGTTTACAAAAAGCTATTGAAACCGGAGAGGGGCAAACCGTAAAATTAAGATCAGTAGGTTTGAATAATGAAGGCATTGAGGTTTCGTCGTTTATTTTTGAATGGAGTGTAAAGGTTAAAACATAATTTTTAATAAAATGTTGTAACAATTACGGTTATTAATAAACCAATAAGAAAATCAACAAAAAACAAAATATAAAATGACAGCACACGAAATTGATTATCATATATACGGTGAAGAAATGCAGTATGTAGAAATAGAACTAGATCCGCAGGAAGGCGTTGTAGCCGAAGCCGGAAGTTTTATGATGATGGACGACGGTATTAAAATGGAAACTATTTTTGGAGATGGTTCTCAAAACGATTCAGGTTTTCTTGGAAAAATACTAGGTGCCGGTAAACGTATATTAACCGGAGAGAGTTTGTTTATGACAGCGTTTTATAATGTATTATCAGGAAAACGTAAGGTCTCGTTTGCGTCTCCTTATCCTGGGAAAATTATTCCGATTGATTTAACCGAATATCGCGGCAAGTTTATTTGTCAGAAGGATGCGTTTTTATGTGCTGCTAAAGGAGTGAGCGTAGGGATAGAATTTTCAAAACGTTTAGGTCGCGGATTTTTTGGAGGAGAGGGGTTTATCATGCAAAAACTGGAAGGTGATGGCATGGCTTTTGTTCATGCTGGAGGGACTATGGCTAGAAAGGTGTTGCAACCGGGAGAAGTTTTACGAGTAGATACTGGATGTATTATTGGTTTCACTCAGGATGTCGATTACGATATAGAATTTATTGGTGGAATAAAAAACACCGTTTTTGGAGGTGAAGGCTTATTTTATGCCAAACTTCAAGGCCCTGGAGTTGTATATGTTCAGTCGTTGCCATTTAGCCGATTAGCCAGTCGCGTTTGGGCATCGGCTCCGCAAGCTGGAGGTAAGGGTAGAGGAGAAGGAAGTATTCTAGGTGGTTTAGGTAATTTGCTGGATGGGGATAACAGATTTTAATAAAAATAAAAAAGGCTTGAATAATTTCAAGCCTTTTTTATGAAGTTACATTTAGTATTTAATAAACTTAATTGTTTTTAGGTTTTGTGTTTTCGACAGAGCATTTAAAAAATAAACGCCGTCATTTATTTCAGAAAGGGAAATAATATTCGAACTATCCCTACGCGCTGTGGTTATTAATTGGCCTACGGCATTGTAAATATTCAAAGCGGAAGCATCAGCGGGAAGATTGTGAAGTTTTAACGATTCGGTGTTCTTATCGTAAGTGGCATATATTTTTTTCTCTGAAAACTGATAAGTTGATAATGTTGTATCTTCTTTAAAGGCGATAGAAAATCGATCTGCCGGTGTGCCTGAATTCAGAATTAAATCCACATCATTTTCGCGAAGATTGTAATAAGTGTTTTCAACATGGTCAACTAAAAAGATATTTAAATCATCCGGAATATGTTCCATTTTATAAATCGAAAATGTATAAGCCCCGTTAGTTTTAATTTTAATACTTAAAGGGAGCACATCATCTTTATTTAATTCTGGTAAGGCTTGAATTGATAAGGTTTTATCTTCAGTTTGCCACAGCAGGTTGTCTTGAGAAATACTGGTTTCAGTATCAAAGCCTTTATCGTAACCGTAGGTTGCTCTAATATCATAACCAAGACCAATAAATTTTGTGTATCCTTGAGGTAAACCGAATGAAAACCAAATTTTGGGTCTTTCATCTGTTATTACAGCAGCTTTAGATTTTGAAGAGGTTTTGTAAAATACAGTTTCATTAAGTGTTTCTTTTGCAAAAGCACGTTGACCATTATTGAAATTTAAGACTCCGGAATTATTAACATTAACAAAAAAAGCTTGTCCTACATCTATGTAATTTGTCGGTAGAGGTTTAGAAGTTGTGCCTTTACTACTAATTAACCCTGATAAAGCTGTGGCGGGTATTGCCATCATCAGATTGTATTTAGCGTAGCCTGCTTGATATTGAGCTAAAATATGACTACTATTAGTTTCAAATTGATCCCAAAAGGATAGTGTTCCATCTATTACAGATAAGTTTTCAAGAATAAATTGGTCGGCATCTAAAGCAGATGGATACGGATTTCCTAAAAGGATACCATTGCCAGAAGAAACATTAAAATTATATTCGCCGTCGTTTGGTATACCTTTAAAAACATATTCTTGTTCATTAGTTACGGATCCTGAACCTTTCATGGTGTAACCCAATCCTGGAGAAATGTTGGTGTTAGGATATACTTTTTTCCATGAATAATAATTCCCTGAAGTTCCATTAAAAGTATATAGCCAATATTTACTCAGACTGATAGGTGAGGTTGTCGGGTCGGCATCATATCCTCCTTTAAAGGTTATTACACCGCTATTATCTTCTAAATAGGCTATTTTCCAAAAACCATTCCGGTTTACCGGAGCACTCCAATAGTTATAATTATATAGATTCGAGGTGCCTTGTTGTTTAATGCTTAAGTAGCCTGTTCCAGAATTTGAGCTGATGTTTCTATGGTTCTGAATAAGTTGGGCTTCACCTAAAAGGTTAAATGTTCCGTTAATAGTTACATTATCTTCGGTTTCTATTAAAATACCACTTATAACATTTAAGATCGCTTCGGATTCAATTTCAATGGCTCTAACATGAGCGTTAAAATACAAATCGGCAGAATTTGCACCGGATTTAACCGTGAATTTATAACAGGAATCTCTAGTGTCAGGAGCATTAGAAGGACCTGAACCATTGTGGAAAACCGTTCCATCCCAAACGATTTGATCCACGTAGCGAAGCGTGAAGTAATCATCGTTTTTAAAATCAACTTTAGTTGCTGTAGCAGTATGTCCAGAAATGGTTAAATCGTAAATCTTTTCAGGAGAAGAAAAATCACCATTATTATCAATAACAAGCTGTAATGCACTACAGTTTTGAAGCCCGGATAAATCTATAGATGAGATGTCAAACGAGATCGTTACACTACCAATATTTTTAGATCGGTTAACACGCCATTTGGAGTTTAACTGTTCGGTGTAGTTAATCGTATTGGTTATAAAGTTATAGGAAGGGCTTTCAAAGTCTTCACCCCAAAATAAAAAGTCTCCTTTCGATATTTTTGAAGGATTATGCATGCGAACAATACCGGTACCTTGAGAATCTGTATGATTATCAAAATTTCCAAATTGTCCAATTCCAGCGACATGATAGTCAAAGTTTCCATTGGCAGGATCATCTTGAGTATAAAGATCATAACTGTCCAGAGCTAAGTTGTATTTAGCAGCCAGATAGTTATCTATAATAATACGCTGTGAATCGTTTATTTTAGATTTAAATATGATAATTTCAGCCATATTACCTGAAAAACCATTGGTGTTGGTTGTATTTCCGCCAAGGTTAAAACGTTGCGAGGCTTGAGATGTATAGTTTGTGGTGTTGTTTTCGTCACCTATTAAAGTTGCATTTCTATACAATTGTTTTCCAGAGGAGGGATGTGCATTGTAAGCCCATATAGAATAATTGGTAAATCTGTAGAGACCAGCAATTTCTATTCTGGCATCTGTACTGCAACAGGCGCCCAGATCGTAAATGACATTGCCGTTCCAAGGTATTTGTGCTGAAAATCTGCTGCTGTTTTCTAGAGGGTCGGTGGTGTAAACGGATGATTGTTGGGTTATGTTATCGGCTTTAGCAACAACAAACGTCGAGGCTTCATTGATAATAAAATTAGAACTACTAAGCGTTAATCCCGTTCGTAATCTGTTATTACCATTAAAATGAACTTCATTTAAACCGTTTAATGTTCCGGAAAGTAAAGTCGGTCTTTGCGTTCCTGATTCTAATAAATCGAAGTCGCTTATACCGGCTGCATTTGTCCAGCTGTCGATTGATGAACTAGTCGTCGAAATGCCACTATCAGGGCGATACCACATAATTAAATTTGAGTTACCGTCGTTGGAGCCAACACCACCGGGACCAGTTTGTGCATGTGTGAAATTAAAAAAAGTAATGCCGCATAGCAGCGTGAATCGTTTAATAACATCCATAGATTTGAGAGAGTTTTGAGAGTTTTTTGTTGAATAAATAGCAATGTTATCCTGTAGTTAACATGTAACTACACGGTTAGACACACTTCATTTTAAAGTGGTCACAAGTCTTGTATTTTAATAAAACTATTTACCCTGTGGATGTCTGTTTTTTGATAATAGCAATTGTTGTTTTCATATTTTATTGAGAGATTGAGAGAATAATACTGTAAAGCTAATATTATTTTTAATAAAATAAAATATTAACAATAAACTTTGAAAAATGAAGTATACTGTGGGGTTTGGTTTTCTTACATTGTTAATAAACTAATAAACCGTTAAATTTTACACTTAATCGAATGATGTATTCTTTTTTTTATTATTTTTAAGTGTTTTAAATAAAGTTTAATTTGATGCCTATAATAGACAACTACTCATATAAAATAAACTTAAAATCCCTAATAAATCATGGCAAGAGCAATGCTAGAGTATACTAAAACTATACTGAATAAAGTTAGTTTTGATGCTAATTTGTTTTGCAAAGAAGTACAAAAGGCTGTCGAGCGATTACTCCCTTACGAGTTGGAAGAGCTCAAGATTTTTATTCAGTCTTTAATACAGCAAAACCCAGAATTAAATCAGTGTTTGGTATATTTAAAACCATAAAGAAAAGGCGACCATAATTGGTCGCCTCTTTTTTTATTTTTTACCGGAAGCTAACGGACTTATAATTTGTACGTCCTGAAAGGCTATAGCACCGCGAACCACACCAAGAATAACATCTTGTAAGGCCTCTATTATCTGCATTTTTAGTTCACTTTTATGATATATAAGGCTCACTTCACGAGCAGGATTTGGTTCTTGAAAGAAATGTAAGTTCTCTTTTTCCTTGTCCGTAATATCTAAAGTATGTAGATAAGGGAGTAGTGTCATGCCTAAACCCTCATCCGATAGTTTGATTAAGGTTTCAATACTGCCACTTTCCAGTTGAAATTGATCGTCTTGCTGCGTTTTAAAGGCTTTACATAGATTTAATACACCTTCCCTAAAGCAATGCCCGTCTTCTAGCAAAAGCATATCCGTAACGTCTAGCTCTGCAATATCAATTTTTTTATTGGTATGAAGTTTATGGTTTTTTGGAATATAAGCCACGAATGGTTCAAAATATAACACACGTTCTTTAATGGCATCATCTTCCAGAGGTGTTGCGGCAATAGCGGCATCTAAATGACCGTCTTTAATACGAGTAATAATTTCTTCAGTAGTTAACTCTTCAATTTTAAGTTTTACTTTCGGATGTTTTTTTATGAAGTTCTTTAAGAACATAGGCAATAGGGTAGGCATTACTGTAGGAATGATACCTAATTTAAATTCCCCACCAATGAATCCTTTTTGTTGGTCGACAATGTCCTGTATTCTGTAAGATTCGTTAACAATGTTACGGGCCTGGGTAACTATTTTTCGGCCTACATCGGTTAACTCAATAGGCTTTTTACTGCGGTCAAAAATCTGGATAGATAATTCGTCTTCCAGCTTCTGAATTTGCATACTTAAAGTAGGTTGTGTCACAAAGCATTTTTCGGCTGCCTTGGTAAAGTTCTGGTTTTCGGCAACTGCCAAAACATAGTATAATTGTGTTATGGTCATTGGTATCAATTTAGGCTATAAAGATATAAAAACTATCAATAAAATTTATAGAATGCTCCTGTATTTATAGATTAAATTTGTAGTAAATAAAATGAGAAACATAATTAAATTGTAAAAATATGACATTAAATAGTATTGGTTTAGATACCGTAAAAGCAAAAGAATTAGCAAGCGATTTAAACCACTTATTAGCTAATTTTCAAATTTATTATCAGAATTTAAGAGGCATTCACTGGAATATTAAAGGAAAGCGTTTTTTCGATTTACACGTTAAGTTTGAGGAATTATATACCGATGCGAATACCAAGGTTGATGAAATAGCTGAACGTATTTTAACTCTGGGTGAAACGCCTTTTCATACCTTCGAAGAGTATTCAGCGCATGCACAAGTACCAGTTGGTAAAAACATTTCACAAGATGAAAAGGCAGTGACATTAATTGTAGATTCGTTATCTGAATTATTGAAAATAGAGCGTAATATTTTGGATAAGGCCGGAGATGCCAATGATGAAGGAACGAACTCGATGATGAGTGACTTTATTACCGAACAGGAAAAAACAGTTTGGATGATGAAAGCATGGTTAAGCTAAACCATCCGATTTTAGATTGATTATTATATTGTACAGCCTTCAAGAGATTGAGGGCTTTTTTTATAGTTTACAACAAGCCTCGCGATTTTATTTCCAGATATTTATTAATGGTGTCGATGGTTAAGTTTTCTGGCGTGGTTAAAATGGAATAGATACCGTATTTTTTAAGTTCGTTTACAATCAGGCGTTTTTCAAAATCGAACTTTTCAGCTATCACTTTATCGTAAACCTGTTGTACGGTTTCAGCTTTGTTTTTAATAATGGTATCCAGTTCGGTGTTTTTAAAGAAAATAACCACCAGCACATGGCTCTTGGCAATGGCTTTTAGGTATGGTAATTGTCGGTTTAAGCCATCCATAGTTTCAAAGTTGGTGTACATTAACAATAAACTACGGTTGGTAATATGGCGTTTGATGTTCGCATACAATCTGCTGAAATCACTTTCAAAGAAATCGGTATTTACATTATAAAGCGCTTCAAGAATCAGTTGCATTTGTGAACTACGACGTTCGGCAACCACAATATTATCTATGCGTTTCGAGAAGGACAGCATACCGGCTTTATCATGTTTTTTCAACACCACATTGCTAATTACCAGACTTGCATTAATAGCGTAATCTAAGAGACTTAATCGATTAAAAGGCATTTTCATAATACGCCCTTTATCAATAATGGAATAAACCGGTTGCGATTTTTCATCCTGAAACTGATTTACCATGAGCTGGTTACGCTTAGCGGTGGCTTTCCAGTTAATCGTGCGTAAATCATCACCTAAAACGTATTCTTTAATTTGCTCGAATTCCATGGTGTGCCCCAGTCGGCGGACTTTTTTTAAGCCGTATTCCAAGGAGTTTTGATTGATGTTTAATAACTCAAACTTTTTAAGTTGCTTGAAGCTCGGGTAGGTGGGTACCATTGCATCACTGCTAAAGGTAAAACGCTTAGCCACCAGATTCAACACTGATGTCGCATAAACATTTAAGCTCCCAAAATGATATTCGCCACGTTCGGTTGGTCGTAATTGGTAACTGATGTTCTTTGAACGTCGTGGTGCAATACGATGTTTAATTTTAAAATCACGCTTTTGAAACTGCTCCGGGATTTCATCAATAATTTCCAGATGAACCGAAATCGGGTAGTTGTTTTTAATCTGAAGATTCACGGTGTTGTTGTCACCATTCGAGAACTTATCCGGAAGGATCCGCTCCGCTTCAATTTTATGCGTTCCAATGAAAATAGTAAGGAAGTCAATAACAAAGAACAGTACTAATACTAAAATGGATAGCTGGGCTATATTGAACAATACCGGAATGAAATAACTTAAACCAAATAGCACGACTATGCCAATGCCGGCATAGAAAAAACGAGGTTGTATGTAAAAGGGTTTAAAGAATTTCAATGTATTCTGGATTTATATATTTATCTTGGTATTTCTACCGTTTCAATAATTTGTTTGATGATTTGTTTGCTGGTCACACCTTCCATTTCACGCTCCGGCGTTACAATAACACGGTGATGTAATACAGGCACCGACGCACGCTTAATGTCTTCCGGTGTTACAAAATCGCGACCAGACATCGCCGCAAAGGCTTTACTCGCTTTAAGTATGGCAATGGAAGCTCTTGGTGAAGCCCCTAAATATAAAAACGGATTATTACGCGTGGCAACAATCAGTTCGGCAATGTATTTTAATAAGTGCTGTTCTACAATCACCTGACTCACCAAGTTCTGATATCTTACAATCTGTTCAGTAGTTAAGAACGACGTAATCGTAGCTGTTTTTTCCTTTTCCTTTAAGTCATGCTCACGTACCAGAATTTCAATTTCCTCTTCCAGATTCGGGTAATCCACATCTATTTTAAACAGGAAGCGGTCTAACTGGGCTTCCGGTAAGCGGTAGGTGCCTTCTTGTTCTACCGGGTTTTGTGTTGCTAATACCATAAACGGCGCATCAAGTAGATATTTATGGCCGTCAATGGTAATTTGTTGTTCTTCCATGACCTCAAACAGCGCCGCCTGTGTTTTGGCAGGCGCACGGTTAATCTCGTCAATTAAAATCATATTCGAGAAAATAGGGCCTTTCTTAAACTCAAACTCCGAAACTTTTAAGTTAAATACCGACGTTCCTAATATATCACTTGGCATTAAATCGGGCGTAAACTGTATACGGCTAAACCCTACGCTCAACGATTTGGCTAATAGCTTTGCCGTTACTGTTTTGGCAACCCCCGGAACCCCTTCAATTAAGGCGTGTCCTTTGGCTAGTAGTGAGGCGATTAGCATATCGACCATATCTTTTTGCCCAACAATCACTTTACCAACTTCGGCTTTAATGTTCTGTACGCTGTTTTGCAGTTCAGACAGGTCTAAACGGTTTTGAAACTCTAAGCCGTTAGTTTCTCCATTACTGGATATTTCTGTTGGGATATTTGCGTCTTGTTTTGGTAAAAAGGCACTGTGGTCCTGGGGTTGTGTATGTTCTTCCATAATTAGTTGTTGTAAAAGGCTTCGATATGCCTGTTTAACTGGATTAGGTTTTCTTCAAAAAATTCGCTTTTCGTTCGCAGCCAATTAATGTATTTAATCAGCGCTTTAATATCTTCCTTTTTCTTGCCTGATTTTGATGCTAGCTTCGTAACAAATTCATCATCAAGGCTATCGGTGTTGATATTGTAATCGCCTCTTACTTTTTCTAAAAAGTAGGTTATTTTTTTGTCAATCAGGTTTTTATGATCCTGTGTTTCAAAATATAAATTAGAAACCGTTTTCACAAAAGCTACCGTCGTATTTTGTAATGGCTTGATGATTTTAATCACGCGCTGGCGGCGCTTTGCATTAAAAATCATAAAGAGTAGCGTAAAGATTAGTGCTGTATACCACGCCCACCTAAATGCCATTTGCTCTAAAAACCAGCTGAGGTTAGACTTTTGCTCCACCTCGCCGTAATAGTTTTTCTGAATTTTGGTGTAGGAGTCGAAGTAAATATCAGCCTCGGGTAAATAGGAGAGGACACCCTCAACATACTGGTAGCGGTCTTCCTTTAGCAGGTTGTAATTGGTGAATATCTTGGGTTCGGTATGCAGAAAAACGGTACCGTTTCCGAAAGGGACTTCAATAAAATTCACATGTTTATAGTCAATTTTCGAGTAGCCTAAAATGGTGTAGTTTATAGAATCGAAACGGGAGAAATAGTTATCACCTTCGTTTCTGTCTATTTTTGTCGATTTTAATGTTCTGTTTTCAAAAGATAAATACGAGATGCTGTCTTTCTCGTTAGCAATATAATCAATACTGATTTGCAGTGTATCGTGTATTTTTTGCGAATACACATAGTCAGAGATAAACAAGGTATTTCCATCGCTCACGAAACGCATCAGCTCATCAATAGAGTCGTCCTGAAGGTAATCAGAATTCCCGATAATTATAAACGTACCTTTAGCAACGTGTTTCCCATTTCCATCTTCACTATTTACACTAAGGTAGCTCGCTGGCTGATGATATACCGTGCGTATCTTTTGATCTTTAAATAGGTTTGGTAATTCTTTGTACAGAATGCTTACACCGTAGGGTTTGTTGCTCTTTTCGTTAAACGACTCTTCCCAGTCGACCACTTTAGCAGTACGTACCGAAAACACTACCGATGCTGTAATAATCAGTATGACAATGATGAGTATGAAGGGCAGGACTTTCTTCATTATTTCACCAGGTTTAACAGGGTTGTAAAATTGCCTTTGGCTTTGTTGTACTGCACATCGTTTACCGGAAACTTACCATACCAGATGTAGTTGTATAGATACGACGTATAAGCAAACTTATCGCTGAACGGTGTATTGCTGATTTCATTCAGGTACTCGCTATTGGTCTTGTCGTCTTCAAACTTGATGTATTTTTTTAGACTCAGGTTTTTTAATACTAACAGATAGAAATACCGAATCGCCAGTCGGTAGTCGCCAAGATCTTCGGCCTGTTTAATTAACAGATTAATATCGGTATGTTCAATGTTTTCAGAGGTAATCTCCTGATGATGTGTAATGTTTCGATTTTGTTTCGACTGAAACCAGCCATTTCCCCCTTCCTTAAACAGCACGTAAACCAAACCAATCACTGCCAAAGCAATTGCGATGTAGAATATAAAGCGTAGCGGCTTCAGATTCATATTCAGGAGTTTGTCGTTATTCTGTTCTTTAACCTTAACCTTTTGTTCCTTATAATCGACATATTCTCCTGAACCTTCCGGTGTATGCCCTATCATATCAATGCCTTCATAGTTAAAGGTATCACTGTAGTAACGGTCTTTGAAGTTTTCATCAAACTGACGTTCTTGTTGCGGCTCCTGTAGGGGTAAACATTTAGCGGTTTGAGAGCTGTAAAGCATCAAAGAGAGTAGAAGGTAAATATGTAAAGCTGTTAATTTCAAGGATGGTGCAATAAGGGGCTTTGGGTGATTTGCTTTTGAATTTTAAACGGATATATCAGGTAATAGTAGGTGATGATACTAAGGGTAGTAAGGATAATGCCTACCGACAGCCAATACGGCATGATGTTGCTGTAGCGCGTAATAAAGCCTTCCAGAAAGCCTGCCGAAAACGTGAATGGAAACGTACTGATGAGGATCTTCACACCGGTTTTAGCGCCTTGTTTAAACGATACCGTACGGCTATAGGTATTGGGGAACAGAATACTTGCCCCAAGAATGAGTCCGGCGGCGGCTTCAATAACAATGGCGAAAATTTCCATAGCGCCGTGTATCCAGATGCCGCGAACACTCTCCCAAAAGACGTCTTTTTCATAAAAGAAATACTGAAACGAACCCAGCATAATGCAGTTTTTAAATAAAATATATACCGTTCCAATACCACCAAATACCCCCAGAATAAACGAGATGATGCCCACCTTCAGGTTGTTTATGGTAATCCCGATAAAACTACCCCAGTTACTACCGCTTTTATACACGGCAACCGGGTCACCGGCTTCAATATTTTCGATAGACATGTTAACGTAATCGTCGCCCAGAATAGAACGCACAAACTCGCCGTCGTTAGCGGCCGATATGGCTCCAATAAATGTAAAGGCAAAAAAGATAATGAAGGCCACATAAATAAACCTGCGGTACTGGTAACAAATTAAGGGCACTTCGGTTTTCCAGAAACTCACCAGGCGATTACTGTCTTCGCGTTTGGTTTTATAAATTTTCTGAAAAGCTTTTGCAGCCAGCTGGTTTAAATAAACAATTACCTTACTTTTGGGGTAGTAGGTTTGTGCGTAAGCCAGATCGTTAATTACATGAATGTATTGAGAAGCCAGTTCGTCTGCATCTTTAAAGTCATTATTAAAGATGGCTTTTTCGAAAGCTAACCATTTTTCTTTATTTTGCTTGATGAATGAAACTTCTCTCATATAGAAGATAAATTAAAATATAAAATGTCAGAGTTACAAATTAACACGACCCAAAATGTGAAAATAAATTTCAATGCCGCCGGAGCCGGAGAGCGCCTGCTGGCTTTTTTTATTGACTGGGCGATTAAAATAGGGTACATGCTTATTTTAAGTCAGGCCTTTGGGGTGTTCGAAGGTATGGATCAATGGTCGCAGATAGCCATTAATACCGTGTTAAGCTTTCCGGTGATGTTTTATACGTTGGTTTTAGAGTCTACCTTACAGGGGCAAACCCTTGGTAAGAAAGCCTTGAAGATTAAAGTGGTGAAGATTGATGGCTATCAGGCTTCGCTGTCCGATTATGTGGTACGCTGGTTTTTTAGAATTGTTGATGTTTTTATTTTTGGTCTGGGCTTTTTTGTGATGATTCTCAATAAAAAAACACAACGTCTGGGCGATATGGCGGCAGGGACGGCAGTGATTAGCCTTAAGGAAAACATAAATATTAACCACACCATTCTTGAAGAGCTGAAAGACGATTATGTACCAACTTACCCGAACGTGATTAAACTCAGCGATAACGATGCCCGCATTATTAAAGAAACCTTTACACAGGCCAAAGCAGCACGCGATTACCAGACCTTAATTCGCCTGCGTAAAAAACTGGTTGAAGTCGTTGGCATTAAAGAGGTGAAGCAAAAAACCGATATGGAGTTTATTGATGTGATTTTAAAAGATTATAATTTTTATACCCAAAACATGTAAGGTGAAGTATTTTAGTGTTATCATAATATTAGGGTTTACAATATTAATAGGGTGTAGACAAAAGAAAATAAATATTTATCATCCAATTGAAAAAGTGACTTTTGAAAACAAGGCATCTTATTATTATGAAGGAATTAATAAGTTGGTTATTGACAATCCAGAGGATATAAATTTTATAGTCAATTATTTAAAAAGTCTCAGATTTAATGATAGATATAATAATATAACTACCAATATAAACTACGGATATGTTACAGTTTTTTGTTTAGGAAAGGGAAAAGAGGAAAGGGAGTCTTTATTTACTTTAATTTTTTCGGAGTCTTATGGACAAGTTATTAGGTATAATGGTAAAAAATATCCTGATAAAGATCAAATACTAAGCAACTTTGTAAAAACAAAATTAGGTATGCGAGAAACTAAAAAACATTATAGATAATGCTGTACATAATTGACATTTTAGGAACTATTGCCTTTGCCATTTCCGGAGCCTTAGTAGCGTTCGATAAACGTATGGATGTGTTTGGTATTTTTATCATTGCCTTTGTCACTTCGGTGGGAGGTGGTACCCTTCGCGATTTACTCATTGGGCATACACCAGTAGGCTGGATGAACGACCTTACGTATACCTACGTCATTATCGCCTCGACTATTTTTGCTATTAGCTTTAGAAGTAAATTAAACTATTTACGCACCTCGTTATTATTGTTCGATGCCATTGGTATCGGGCTGTACACCTTAATTGGTTTAGAAAAAGGCGTGGAGTTGCACTTGCACCCCATACTTTGTATTGCCTTAGGCACGATGACCGCCTGCTTTGGTGGGGTGATTCGTGATATTTTGTGTAATGAAATCCCTGTCGTGTTTAGGCGTGAAACCATTTATGCGACCTGTTGTATTATGGGGGGTATGGCTTATTTTGCTTTAGGGGCTCTACCAATAGATCAAAACATTGTGTTTTTAGCCTCCGGAGCGATTATTATTGCGACGCGATTACTCGCCGTGCGTTTTAAAATTGCTTTGCCTAATATTTATAGGGATTGATGTTGTTGAAAAGAACCGTCATTGCGAACGGCGCGATAGCAGAGTGAAGCAATCTTTTCAAGGGTAACTTAATTGGGCAGATTACTTCGGTCGTACCTTCCTCGTAATGACGTAAAGTTTTTTATTATACATGTCATTGCGAGGAACGAAGCAATCTTTCTAAAGGAAACGTCATTGTGAATGTAACAAAGTGAAGTGAAGTAATCTTTTCAAGGGTAACTTAATTGGGCAGATTACTTCAGTCGTACCTTCCTCGTAATGACGTAAGGTTTTTTATTATACATGTCATTGCGAGGAACGAAGCAATCTTTCTAAAGGAAACGTCATTGTGAATGTAACAAAGTGAAGTGAAGCAATCTTTTCAAGGGTAACTTAATTGGGCAGATTACTTCGGTCGTGCCTTCCTTGTAATGACGTAAAGTTTTTTATTATACATGTCATTGCGAGGAACGAAGCAATCTTTCTAAAGGAAACGTAATTGTGAATGTAACAAAGTGAAGTGAAGTAATTTCTTGAGAGGTAACACCAATTTAACGTATTACTTCAGTCGTATATCTTTTGTTATGATGTTAATTGAAATAAAACAGCCAACCATCAGATAAATCGTTCCATTCAGGATTTATAGAGTTTATCAAATCCTCTTTTCGTTTTCTATTACCTGCTTTTAGTTGTTTTTCTCTGGAGATGGCAAGATTAATGTCTGTGAATTCTTCAAAGTAAACAAGCTTATCACAATTGTATTTTGCACTAAATCCTTTATGAAATTTAGTTTTGTGTTGATAAACTCTTTTTAATAAATCACTCGTTACACCAATATAAATTACCGTATTGTTTTTGTTGGCCATAAAATAAACGTAAGATCTATTCATGTTTCAATATAGTTATTCTTTTTAATACAATCGTCGTTTCGAGGCACGAAGCAATCTATCTTACGGAATCGTCATTGCGAATGTAACAAAGTGAAGTGAAGCAATCTTTTGAAAAGTATCACAAATTAAACAGATTACTTCAGTCGTGCCTCCTTCGTAATGACGAGTGTTTTTAGCCTCCGGAGCGATTATTATTGACACGCGTTTACTGGCTGTGCGTTTTAAAATTGCTTTGCCGAATATTTATAGGGATTGATTTTCAAAAAGAAACGCACTGGTTTAGGAGTTTGAATTTAAGTTGTGAATCAACGATTTGGTGGTGTTTGTAAATGGCATTGAATTTTCGTTAACTATCGAAAGTCCTATTTGCTTTATATCGTGTCTTCATTTTTATTCATCATTAGGTTTTAGGTCATTATTAATTTCGTGAATTGGCATTACTCCATATGTCCTCAAGTCTGAAGCAGTTTGAAAATCTCCCGTTATCTCCGCTATTTCACCAACAGCTAAGGCAGTTCCCGTTATTACAACATCCGCTGTTAATGTGCCATATTTAGACCAATAGCCTTCAGGTCTGTATTTAATTTGAGTTATGTTATTCTTTATCAATTCATTTTTTATCTCAAATATCTGATTCCAGTTGCTAATATGGAGCCTGCCTATTAATCGACTTTTTAAAATTCTTTTCTGTCTGATTTCAATTTCTGTTTTGTCTTTTTCAAATTTCTTTTCACGAATTGAGAATAGGCATTTGTTATATGGAATTGAATCTATTTTATCAGTAGCTAGTAGACAATTAATTCCTTTAGGTGTTATTTCAATTTCTTTGATATACTTCTTTTGTCTGTTGGCACATCGTATATTAGACCATGTATCAATTAGAAAGATAGGAGTTGCTAAAATGAGTATAGCCCAATGTACGCCAAAGTAATAAAGACTGATTAGCAAGGTTAATTCGATTAACACGAATAGCTGATAATAAAGTTTTTTGTTTTTATGGTTATCTCTCTTAAATGTCATTTTAAGTAATTGTAGAGAATTGTTTATTTAAGAATAATACGGTTTTGTGTCTGAGGGTTTTCAATAAGAAAATCCGACGCAATAAAATTATACATTTTTGTTGGGTACGAACTTTTTTATTTAACTAAAGGATCGGTATTGTTTTTAGTCCAAATCCAACCCTCTATAAAATGAATAAGAACTTTTGTTATTTCAATCATTCCGTTAGTTGCGTTTATTCTAGATTCATCTGTAACATAATTATCTTTTCTACTTATTCTAAATTCAATAGTATTTTTTTCATTGTCCTTGATTTTGGATGACGTAAAAATGTGTTTTTTGCTAAGATGTATAAATCCTGATGTTTCTTTATAAACACTTTGAACCCAAGGAAACTCTTCACTTAATTTATTTCTTAAATACCAATCTTTTAAATTATTTCCATTTCGGTCTTTTATTTCATCAACTTTTTTTCCATTCATAATATCAGATGCAAATTGATGAGGGTCATTTACTAGCCAAGCACCTGAAATTCTCAGAACGTTATCTAAATGACATCTAACTAAATGACAAGCTGCGATATAGTTTTCATTTCTGATTAGATTTGTAAAGGCAAAAATCAAATGTAAAGACCTGTCCATGACTGCATTTGCTAGAACATCTAATGAGTAAGTGTATCCAGGATGCATTCGTTTTCCTAGGTCGTAAATTTTATCTTCGAACTCTTCTAGTTCCTTTAATTTACTTTCAACGGATTCCGTCATTGGTTTAAAGGGTTGTTGAAATTTTAAATAACTGTGGGGTATTATGCCTAATAATTGGATAAACGCAATTATATTTATTTCGATAAATATAAAAGCTATTCCTACAAATAAAAAATGAAGTTACTCACATTTGTAAATAGTTTTTAACAATTCTACGTAGTGTTGTTATTCTCGTTTCAAACCACTTTAATAGCACCCTTGTTCAGCTAAAGGGGTATTTAAAACATATAACCCTGAACGAGAGCTGAACAATCCTCGAACAAAACTGCAACAAAACCCCTGTTTTTTTGGCTTCAGTCCCAAATCGTCTCAAACTGTGTCAAATTGTCTCATTCTGTCTCATATTGTGTCAAATGGTTTCATGTTTGTTCTTTGTCTGTTCATTTTGCCTTGATGCAAAACGAACCAAAAAATCAAGTCAAAAACTAGGAAATTGCTAACGCACCATTCGTTCCCAGCATTACATGCTTGAAGCTGTGCTTCGCAGTTCCATGCCTTCATTCATTATTTCTGATTTTTGACGGGGTTAACGTTTTATGCGATGTTTTTAGCTTTAAAGAAGAATTAAAGCGTTGTCTTTTTTGTTTCGACCTATGATTAGTTTCGTAGTAATATCAGCTTTAAGGCGCAGCTAGGGGCAGAGGAGCATGGCCAAGCGTAGCGTTTGCCATGCGCATGCAAAGCCTTAAAATCAGATATTCAAGAAATGAATCAGAAGTCTAGCGGCCTGTCCTGAGCGGAGTCGAAGGGTTTGTTACTTTTTTTGGCAATGCAAATCGACGAAGGAGATTCATGAACTCCTAAATTTATAATATAAAATAGTGAACTAAAAAAGTAAAGGTATTAGGGGGATAATTTCATTTTGAATAAAAATAAACTATGTCACTCTGAACTAGTTTAGCTACGCTGAATATTCGATTTCAGGGACTAAACAAGATGTAGTAGAGATGCTGAAATGAATTCAGCATGACAGTTGTGAGAGTTCAGGAGTTTATTATTGACTACGTCGAATCTTCGATTTCCTGCGGAGGCAGGAATCTATCAAGGAGTGCGTATTATGGATGCCTGCCTGCGCAGGCATGACAAGAGAAGTTTACTCTATAACTTCAACATTACGAATGTAAATGTTCTTCAATGGCCAGTCGGCATCATCGGTGTCTACAGCAGCAATTTTATCAATCACATCCATACCTTTGGTTACACGACCAAAAATAGAAAAATCACCATCTAAAAAGTGCGAGCCACCGTGCTGCTGTACAATAAAAAACTCGTACGGCGAAGCCAGTTTATGCGGATTGTCAATCTCACTACTTGGCATCGAAATCACCCCGCGATCGTGTTTAAAACCACGTTTGGTATCGGCAGGCAATAAGTAACGTCCAATGTTCGCACGTTTACGTCCTACCTCAATGTCGTCGCTACTTCCGGCCTGTACCATAAAATTGTTAATTACACGGTAAAACTGGGTGCCGTTAAAGTATTTCTGTTTGGTTAAAAAGATAAAGTTGGCGCGGTGGTATTTGGTTTCTTCAAACAGTAAAATCTCGATATCCCCAAAGTCGGTGCTAATACGTACTTTATTCTCTTTGTTTTCTTCACCGTACTTTAAAAAGAACTCCATAGCATTTTTATCGGTAAGCTTCGGGTAGGTGCGTTTTTTAGGTTCTACCAGTTTGGGTTTGCTATCTACAGTTTCAGTCTTGGTATCTTCGGTCTTATTTTTTTGTTTAGATTGTTTATCTTCACAATTCAGAAATAAACAAGAAAGACATAAAAACAAGATAAAGCGCATAGTATATGAATTTTGATGAATTTTTAAAAGTTGCTTCAAAAATAAAAAATATACCACTACCAGCCGAATCTTCGCAGTTTAAAATGGTGCCAACCTTTCGTCGTGAAGAGTTGCGCCAGGAACGCGATGCAGTAAAACAGGCAAGGCAGGCAGGTGTGATGGCCTTGTTTTATCCGGATGTTACCCACATTACTCACATTATTTTAATCTTACGGAAAACCTATAAAGGCGTGCACTCGGCACAGGTGGGGTTTCCCGGAGGTAAGCTGGAAGACGACGATGCCTCGATTGAAGCCGCTGCCGTACGTGAAACGTTTGAAGAGGTAGGCGTTCCGGAAGACTATATTAAAGTGCTGCGCCGGTTAACCGAAGTGTATATACCGCCCAGTAATTTTTATGTGCATCCGTTTATAGGTTTGTGCCATTGTACGCCACAGTTTATAAAGCAGGATGAAGAAGTTGAGGCGCTGATAGAAGTGGCTTTAAGCGATTTTTTAGATGATACCAATGTGATTACCAAAACGGTACGTACTTCGTATAGCCCCGAAGTTGAGGTGCCGGCCTTTAAATTAAACGATCATGTGGTGTGGGGTGCTACCGCCATGATGCTCAGCGAAATAAAAGACTTATTAAAATCGGCCATGCTAGTCTAATAGATTTATTACATTTGTAGCTGCTAACTAAATATATTTGAGGCACGATTGTATGGGGTTGTTTAAGAAAAATCCGTTTGGGCATATACTTATTGTAAAGAAGTGGTTAATCCGTATTTTAGGTGCTATGACGCACCAGCGCTTTCGCGGATTCAACGAATTACAAATTGAAGGTTCTGAAATTATAAAGAACCTGCCGGACAAGAACGTGCTGTTCATTTCGAATCACCAGACGTATTTTGCCGATGTGGTGGCTATGTTTCACGTGTTTAACGCGAGTTTAAGTGGCCGTGTTGATTCTATTAAAAATGTAGGCTACCTGTGGCATCCTAAACTAAATATCTATTATGTAGCAGCCAAAGAAACCATGAAAGCCGGCTTACTGCCAAAAATATTAGCTTACGTGGGGTCGATTAGTATCGAGCGTACCTGGCGAGCTGAAGGTAAAGATGTTAACCGTCAGGTAAAAATGAGCGATATCTCGAATATAGGGAAAGCGCTGGATGATGGTTGGGTGATTACCTTTCCGCAGGGCACAACCACACCGTTTAAACCGATTCGTAAAGGAACGGCTCATATTATAAAACGCTACAAACCAGTGGTGGTGCCTATCGTAATTGATGGCTTCCGCCGTTCGTTCGATAAAAAAGGCTTACGCATCAAGAAGAAAAACATTCTTCAAAGTATGGAGATTAAAGCGCCGTTAGAGATTGATTACGATAATGATACAACCGAAGATATCGTAAAAAAGATAGAATACGCGATCGAGCAACATCCTTCATTTTTAAAAGTGATTCCTCAAAAAGAGCTGGAAGCTCAGGAAGCCTTAAACAAACTTAGAGAATGGTAAACTAAGCTATTCCTGCGTTTTCTAGAAATAGCACATGGAAATTACAAACCTTCAGGACGCCGTATATTCTAATCTGAAAACCTATTTTGGTTACGATAGTTTTAGGGCGCAGCAGAAAGATATTGTCGAAACCGTACTAAACAACAACGATTGTTTAGTGATTATGCCTACCGGAGGAGGGAAATCAATATGTTTTCAGTTACCGGCCTTATTGTTTCCGGGGGTTACTCTGGTCATTTCACCGTTAATTGCCCTGATGAAAGATCAGGTAGATGGTTTAAATGCGAATGGTATTAAAGCCTCGTTTTTTAACAGCAGTCAGGGAGCCGAAGAGCAGGAAGCCATTATAGAGCAGGTGGTGAACAAACAGTTAAAGCTGTTGTATGTCGCCCCGGAAAGTTTACCCGCATTACAGAATATTTTAAAGGAAACTTACATTAGTTGTGTGGCCATTGATGAGGCACACTGTATCTCGTCGTGGGGTCATGATTTTCGTCCCAGCTATCAGCAACTAGGGTTTTTAAAGGCCACTTTACCTAAAACGCCTTTTATAGCCTTAACCGCAACGGCCGATAAAGCCACACGTGACGATATTTTAAAGCAGCTCCAGATAGAGCATGCCCGACAGTTTATCTCGTCGTTCGACAGGGAAAATATTTCCTTAGAGGTACGTCCGGCAGATAATCGGGTATCGCAGATTGTAAAGTTTATTAGGAAACGCCCGAACCAATCGGGGATTGTGTACTGTTTAAGTCGGAAGGCGACCGAGCAGCTGGCGAGTAAACTGGCCAATAACGGTATTAAAGCTAAAGCCTACCATGCCGGATTAAATTTTGATGAGCGCAGTAAGGTTCAGGAAGAATTTATATTCGATAAAACGCAGATAGTGTGTGCTACCGTGGCCTTCGGGATGGGTATTGATAAATCGAACGTGCGCTGGGTTGTGCATTATAATATGCCTAAAAATATTGAAGGGTATTATCAGGAAATTGGTCGTGCCGGACGTGACGGTTTAAAATCGCATGCGGTGTTGTTTCGCAGTTATGCCGATGTGATTCAGTTGCGAAACTTTGCATCAGGAACGTCTAATGAAGAGGTGCAGGTAGCCAAAATAGAGCGCATGAAGCAGTTTGCTGAAGCGACCAGTTGCCGAAGAAAAATTCTGCTGAGTTATTTCGGGGAATTACTGGCAGAGAATTGTGGTAACTGCGATGTGTGTAAAAATCCTCCACAGTTTTTCGATGGGACGATTATTGCGCAAAAGGCACTGTCGGCAATCTACAGACTGAAAGAAACTGAAGCCATAGGTATGGTGATTGATGTGTTACGTGGGTCGCACAATGCAGCGGTACTGGAGAAGGGTTATACTCAGTTAAAAACTTTTGGTATTGGTAAAGATATTGCCTGGAAAGACTGGCAGCATTTCATCATTCAGCTCATCAATCAGGGATTCTGTGAGATTGCCTTTCATAAGAATAACGCTTTACATCTAACGGAATTCTCGAAGAAAGTCTTGTTTGAAGGCGCAAAAGTGTCTTTAACAAAACCGGTTACCGTGGCTGAAGTGAAACCAGTAGAACGGGAACGTAAAGTCGCCAAACCGAAAGGCGGTTCTGGTCTGTTTGAGCGTTTACGTCAGTTGCGTTATAAGATTGCTCTGGAAGAAAACATTCCGGCGTATCTGGTATTCAGTGATGCGACATTAAAAGAGATTGAACGTGAGCGCCCAATGAGTGAAGACGACTTTTTACGCATTAGTGGGGTGGGGCAACGCAAGCTGGAAGTGTACGGTGATGAATTTATTGCCGAGATTCTGGATTTTATGGGATCGAAACCTAAGAAACCCAAAAAGACCGATACGCACATGGTGACTTATGAACTGTATAAGCAAGGGTTGTCTATTGAAGAAATATCCGTAAAGCGAAAGCTGAAATCGCCAACTATCTATTCGCATATCGCTAAATTATACAAAGACGGGAAGGCTATAAATATCTACGATTTTGTCACTAAAAGTGAGGTTGCTGCCGTTAAAAAAGCTTATAAAGACTTAGGAGCACCAGATGCATTAAAATCGTATTTCGATTACTTTAACGAGCAGATGGATTATTTTAAAATCCGATTGGCCTTGAGCGTGATTGAGAAGGGGTAGAAAGTTAAGAGTCTATTTCAATAAACTTTCGTTTATAAGGTATGTTGTTAGGGTTTTGTGGATTCCTGCCTGCGCAGGAATGACAACAGTGTTTTGTTTGAAACTATAATTTACTTTTGTTTGGAGTTACGTATCGTGCATGCATAGGGGGATAAAATGCTATCTTTTTGGAGTTTTTTTGAGGTTCCTGCCTGCGCAGAATGACAATGGTGTTTTGTTTGAAACTATAATTTACTTTTGTTTGGAGTTACGTATCGTGCATGCATAGGGAGGATAAAATGCTATCTTTTTGGAGTTTTTTTGAGGTTCCTGCCTGCACAGGAATGACAAAATTAGTGGATAGTTTAAGGCTAATTAATTAGATTTTATTTTGAAGTTTTCTGTCATACCTGCGGATGCAGGTATCCACTTCTGATTTAGACTACTTCAATGAACCTTTTTTGTGGTTTTTAACTATTGTGTTATCTTCGAAGTATAGGTTTATGTCATACCTGAGAAGGTAGGTGCCCACTTCTATTTTTGCTGATTTAATGTATAAGACCATTCATCAATATTATCTTTATATTATAACCAATAAAAATAACGGTACCTTGTATATTGGAGTAACAAATAATCTTGAACGAAGGATGTTTGAGCATAAAAGAGGAGTTATTGAAGGTTTTTTAAAGCGATACGGTTTGAGTCGGTTAGTTTATTTTGAAACCTTTCAATACATTAACGATGCTATCAAGCGTGAAAAGAACATGAAAAAATGGAAGCGTTCCTGGAAAATAACATTAATTGAAACGGATAATCCTGATTGGAATGATTTAGCTAAAGATTGGTTGTTTTAATCAAGGGGTCATGTGGATTCCTGCCTGCGCAGGAATGACAAAAGGCATTTTGGTTAATTGTTTATATTTGGGCAAGTCGTTTTGAAGTTAGTTGTTATGTCTTTGAGTCTAATAGAAAAGTCTATTATTAGAGTCGTTAGTCTGATTTTATGGTTTACAGTTAACTGTCATACCTGCGCAGGCAGGTATTAATATTATCAATAAAAAAATGAACTATGCACCTCGTTGAAGACCAGGTTTTCGAAAAACAGGATTTTACAGTAAACCGATTGCCTAAAGGCGATTACGATTACTGTACGTTTATCAACTGTAATTTTTCAGAGAGCCTTTTGTCTGAAATTAAGTTTCAGGAATGTGAGTTTATCGATTGTAATTTAAGTTCAGCAAATATCACCTATACCAGTTTTCAGGACGTTCAATTTAAACGTTGTAAAATGCTCGGGTTGCATTTTGAGAACTGTAATACCTTTGGACTGGCACTCACAATAGACGATTGCATGCTAGACCACAGCTCGTTTTATCAAGTGGGATTAAAAACCAGTCGAATCACCAATACTAAATGTGTACATGTCGATTTCACCGAAGCGGATTTAAGTGGGGTAAATCTGGAAGACTGCGATTTTACAAATGCCACTTTTCAAAATACAGTGTTGGAACGCACCGATTTTAGAAAAGCGAAATATTACCGAATACACCCGGAACACAATAAATTGAAAGGTGCTAAATTTGCCTTAGAAGGTATTTCAGGACTTTTAGAAACATATCAAATAACTATAGAATAATTCGTCTATGAAGGTATTCGATACCATAGAAGATTTGCTTTCTGAGCTTCATATTACTAAAAAAAGTGTGTCGCCTGATTTCTTTATTCTAAAGTTTGATGATTTGGATTATGCTCGTCGCGTCGAGACTTTCCCGCATTACAAGCGTTTTTTTGAGATAACCTTTTACGAGGAAAATAAAAATGAGGTACAGGTAGGTCATACCACTATGAAGGATTTAAGTGACTCCATTATGTTTACTTCGCCTATGCAATCCCTGTCGGTGATTCGTAAGGAAAAGCCTGTGGGGATGATTGTTTTCTTTAAAGCTAAATTTTTTACACCCAAAAGACATCAGTACGATATTCAGCATGAATTTCCGTTTTTTAAATTAAATACTAAACCGTCGTTTAAAATCAGTAAAGACGAAAAAGGGTATATAAAGCAGCTATTGGAAACCATGCATGATGAGTTTGAAAAGCAGGAACCACAGTGTGTAGAGATTATTCAGTCGTATTTAAATATTCTGCTAAACTACATAAAACGTATTTTAAAAGGAGAGTCGGGTAATGTGAAATTGAAACGTTATGAAGAGTTAACCAATGCTTTTGAAGAGCTGGTGCTTGAAGAAACCGGTAAGTACAAAACCATAGCCGAATACGCCAGTTTGTTGAATATCACACCCATTTATTTATCAGAATGTACCAAGCGTGCCAACGGACGTTCTGCCAAACAGATTTTAACCAATTACCAGATGCTTCGTGCTAAATCTTTACTGGTACAAACGACTCAAACTATTGAGGAGATTACAAGAGTTATGGGGTTTGAGGAGGCTACTAACTTTATAAAATTCTTTAAAAACAACGAAGGGGTAACGCCTTCTGTTTTTAGAAAACTACCTTAAAAAGTATCATTTTTCACCTGACTTTGAATTGCTCTTAACCCTACAGGTCGGTCTACCTTTGCAGTATCCAATGGGAGAAGATTGCATATGAAAAAGTTTAGAGTTAATAAGAGTAATAGCAAAATTATCATTTTGCTCTTGGCGGCATTGATAGCATTGTCGCCATTTGCAATTGATTCTTATCTGTCGGCGATGCCATCGATGGCAACCTTTTTTGGGGTAGATATTAATGTGGTAGAGTTAACCATTACCTTGTATTTTTTAGGGTTCTCGGTTGGTAATTTTTTTGGAGGCCCTTTATCCGATGCGTTTGGTAGAAAGCCTATTGCTTTAACGGGTGTTGTGTTTTACGGGCTATCGGCACTCGCAATTCCATTTTGCACCTCAATAGAGCCGGTATTGGGTTTGCGCGTACTTCAGGCCTTTGGTGGTGGTTTTGCATCGGTTACGGTAAACCTGTTTATTCGCGACTGGTATAAAAGTGAAAAGGTAGCTAAGTTTATTACGGTAACTACCATGATTATGATGCTGGCTCCGTTGTTTGCTCCTGTTTTTGGTTCGGCGTTAATTCATTTTAAAGGTTGGCAAGGAGTGTTTTTCTTCTTGTTTATCTGGGCAGTTATTTTGTTTACATTGTTTTATGTGCTTATTCCGGAATCGAGAGCAGAACATTTAAAAACGAAAACTATTGATGTAAAACAGATTGTAAATAAATATAAAGTATTTCTTTCTGATAGAAAATCGGTGGTTATGTTGATGGCGATTAGTTTTCCGGTGTCCGGACTGTATATTTTTATCACCAGTTCGTCGTTTATCTATCTTGAATATTTTAATGTGAGTCAGGCACAGTTCCCGTTAATATTCGGGGCGAATATTCTTTTAAATATCCTGTTGTCGTTATTAAATACCTATTTACTGAAATTTTACAAACCTAAGCGTTTACTGCAAATTGGCTTGTATATGCAGTTATTAGCCGGGTTTTTATTGTTCTTAACGCTGCAGTTTGGTTATGTGTCATTTTGGAGTGTGTTCGCGTTAATTGTATTTTATA
Organism: Aestuariibaculum suncheonense; assembly: GCF_014596935.1. Taxonomy (GTDB): domain Bacteria; phylum Bacteroidota; class Bacteroidia; order Flavobacteriales; family Flavobacteriaceae; genus Aestuariibaculum; species Aestuariibaculum suncheonense. Next base: position 146,934 of record NZ_JACVXC010000008.1, read on the forward strand.
TTGGAAGTTTAGGATTGATTTTTGGTAACGGAACGGCCATGATTTTAAACATCAATCCGGAAGTAAGTGGTTCGGCAAATGCTACTTTGGGTATTTTCAGGTTTTTATTAGGCTTTGCATCAGGGACCTTGTTAGCGATATTTCATTCAGAAGATTTAGTACCAATTGGTTTGGCCATGTTTAGTTGTAGTTTAATAGGTAATCTGTTCTTCATCATGTCTAGAAAAGCTAATAAACGAAAAGCTCTTTGGGTTGTAGATACTTGTAAATAATTGTTTGTGAGTTTTTGTGGATGAATTTGATTAATTTTAGGTCAGATATCTAAAATTGGTTATTCATGAAAAAAGTATTTTTATTATTTGCAGTTGTAAGTGTTTGGTGTGCCTGTAAAGAGAAGGTTCAAGATCAAAATACAGAACCTACAGAACAAAAAGTAGAACAGGTCAAGGTTGAAGATAACACTCCAGAAGAAATTTATGCTCCACAAAGTGTAAATGATGCTTTAGCGGAACAAATAAAGATTTTTATAACGAAGCAGTATTTGTCTGAAGACGATTTGAGAATCATTCCCGAGGAACAACGAAAGTTTCAACTTTACCAGATCGATTTGAATAATGATGGAAATAATGAGGTCTTTGTGAATTTTATGACATCCTATTTTTGTGGTACAGGAGGTTGTACCATACTTCTTTTAAATCAGGATTTAAAACCCATTACTAAGTTTACAGTTACCCAAACACCGCTATGGGTAGAACAGGCTATGAAAAATGGCTGGAAGGTTGTTTTAACGCGATCTCAAGGGGAATTAAAAGAGCTTGTTTTTGCCAACGGTACTTATCCTTCTAACCCATCTGTGGCAGATAGAGCGCCCTATGATGCTGCTAGTGGACATGCAGAAATACTGTTTGATTCTAATTTTAGTTCGCCAAAAACTTACAGTTTTTAACCGGGAATTAGAAAGTTTCAATAAAAAGTGTAAATTAGCCACTTATTACTTTTTTGATTAAAACTAAACTGAAATGAAACTTTTATCACCATTATTCTTACTAGCTTTTCTAGTTGTATTACCATTGCAATCTTTCGCGCAGAACGAACAGTTTAATAATCCTATAGCAGAAAAGCGTGCCGACCCTTGGGTGTTTAAAACCGATGAAGGAACCTATTATTTAATTGCTACAGTGCCGGAGTACGATAAAATTGTAATAAGAAAGTCTAATACCATCAATGGTTTAAAAGATGCAGAAGAAAAAGTAGTCTGGACCAAGCATAAAACCGGTGTTATGGGGCATCATATCTGGGCACCGGAATTACATAAAATAGACGGGGTTTGGTACATTTATTTTGCTGCAGGTGAAGCAGAAAATATCTGGAACATCAGAATGTGGGCGCTTTCTAATACTTCAAATGACCCCATGAAAGGAACGTGGAAAGAAGAGGGACAGGTAAAAGCAAAACAGGAATCGTTTTCTTTAGATGCAACAACTTTTGAGCATAAGGGTAAGCGTTATATGATCTGGGCACAAAATGTGCGCGGAGGTAATCATGGTACAGGATTAGTATTATCTGAAATGGAAAACCCAACCACTTTGGTAGGTCCTGAAGTGGTGATTACCGAACCGGAATTCAGCTGGGAACGCATGAAATATAATGTGAATGAAGGACCTGCAGTAATAAAACACGGCGGTAGAATATTTGTGACCTACTCGGCGAGTGCTACCAACCACAATTACTGTATAGGCTTGTTATGGATTGATGAAGATAAAGATCTTCTGGACCTTAAAAATTGGAATAAATCACCAGGCCCTGTATTTTACACCAACGAAGATGTGAAGCGTTACGGACCGGGACATAATTCATTTACCACTTCAGAAGATGGTAAAGATTTAATCATGATTTACCACGCTCGCGATTATAAAGAAATCCAAGGGCATGAATTATCTGATCAAAATCGAGCTACCAGAGCCAGAGTAGTAAAATGGACGCCAAGTGGTTTTCCTGACTTTATGCAGTACATTGGGGATTAATTTCGTTAATAACTCCTGATAAGTCTTCTTTAAAAACTACATCAAAATTGCTAATTTGCGGGCTCTTAATTTGTATAATAAATGAAAGTCTGTATAGCTGAGAAACCTAGTGTGGCAAGAGAAATAGCCACTGTTTTAGGAGCGAATACCAAGCGTGATGGGTATTTCGAAGGCAATGGTTATGCAGTAACCTATACCTTCGGACATTTATGTACTTTAAAAGAGCCTAACGATTATAAACCGTACTGGAAAAGCTGGGATTTGAATAATCTGCCCATGCTGCCTGAAAAGTTTGAAACGAAAGTGGTCGCTAATTCAGGAATACAGAAACAGTTTAAAATTGTAAAAAGTCTGTTTGAAAAAGCCGATGTGGTGATAAACTGCGGGGATGCCGGGCAGGAAGGAGAACTTATTCAGCGTTGGGTAATGAATGAAGCCAATTATAAGGGCGAAGTAAAACGCCTTTGGATTTCATCGTTAACGACTGAAGCCATCAAGGAAGGATTTGAAAATTTAAAGCCTTCTGAAAAATACGATAATTTATATTATGCCGGGTTTTCCAGAGCGATAGGCGACTGGTTATTAGGAATGAACGCCACGCGTTTGTACACCTTAAAACACGGTGGTTACAAGCAAGTTTTGTCGATAGGGCGTGTGCAAACTCCAACTTTAGCGATGGTGGTGAACCGTTTTAAAGAAATTGAAAACTTTAAACCGCAGCCGTATTGGGAATTGCAAACGATGTATCGTGATACGTTGTTTAGTTGTGAAGAAGGGCGCTTTTTAAAGAAGGAAGATGGAGAAGTTTTAGCCAATCGCGTGAAGGAAAGCGATTTCGAAATTGTTTCCATAGAAAAGAAAGACGGTAATGAATACGCTCCAAAACTGTTTGATTTAACAGGTTTGCAGGTGTATTGCAATAATAAATTTGGTTTTTCGGCTGAAGACACCTTAAAGATTGTTCAGAGTTTATACGAACAAAAAGTGGTGACCTATCCAAGGGTTGATACGACGTTTTTACCAAACGATGTGTATCCTAAAGTAGAAGGTATTCTTAGAAATCTAACTGAATACACCACTTTAACACAACCTTTATTAGGTAAGAAAATCAGGAAATCCAGTAAAGTATTTAACGATAAGAAAGTTACCGATCACCATGCGATCATTCCAACCGGGATGCAGTCGCAATTACCATACAATCAAAAGCAGGTTTACGATATTATTGTTAAGCGATTTATTGCGGTGTTTTACGATGATTGTTTGGTAGCTAATACTTCGGTAATTGGTGAAGCCGATAAAGTATCGTTTAAAACCACAGGAAAAGAAATACTTAAGAAAGGCTGGCGTGTGGTGTTTGAAAGTCCGGATAAAAAGGAAAAGGAATCCGGGATTTTACCAAGCTTTGAAAAGGGCGAAAAAGGTCCTCACGAGCCTTCATTTTTGGAAAAGGAAACCAAGCCGCCAAATCAATATACAGAGGCTTCATTATTACGAGCTATGGAAACTGCCGGAAAACAGGTAGATGATGATGATTTACGCGAGTTGATGAAGGAAAATGGTATTGGTCGCCCTTCGACGCGCGCGAATATTATTGAAACCTTGTTCAAACGTAAATACATTAAACGTAATAAAAAACAAGTACTACCAACGGTTACAGGTATTCAGTTGATAGATACGATTCAGAACGACTTATTGAAGTCTGCCGAGTTAACCGGAAGCTGGGAGAAACAATTAAAGGATATTGAAAAAGGCGAGTACAGTGCTGCAGCGTTTATAAAGAATATGAAGCGTATGGTGGATGCATTAGTTTACGAGGTACGCAGTGAAGCGACTCGGGCCAATATCTCACATGCGGTTACAGTTAAAAAGCGTGAAGCCAAGGTGGAGCAGAAAAGGAAAGCGGGTATTATGGCTGAAGTCTGTCCGAAATGTAAAGAAGGCACGATAATAAAAGGGAAATCGGCTTACGGCTGTAGTGCGTATAAATCAGGTTGTAATTTTGTGATGCCTTTTGAGTTTAGCGGAAAGAAGATTTCTGAAAAGCAGTTTGTACGATTACTTCAAAAAGGTTCGACCGTCAATTTGAAAGGTTTTAAGACTGATGCTGGTACAGTTGAAGGTTTAGTTCGTTTAGATGATGAGTTTAAATTAAAATTAGAACCTAAGAAAGGAAATACCAAAACAACCGAATCTAAAGTAGTTACGTCAAACGATACCAATGCGGATGAATTAAAATGCCCGAAATGCAAACAGGGTACAATTATAAAAGGGAAGACGGCTTATGGTTGTAGCGCTTATAAATCAGGCTGTGATTTCGTTATGACTTTTGAAGATGTAAAAGATAAAATCAACGGTCAGACGCCAACCAAAGCATTAGTGTATCGTATTTTAAGTGCTAATGTGTAATATGGAGCACAAGCATTTCATGATCTACAAACCCTACGGGTTTTTAAGTCAGTTTAGCAGTAACGATAACAAACAGCAAAAGAAGAACTTTTTAGGAAGTTTGCACGACTTTCCTGAGGGTATTATGGCGATTGGTCGACTGGATGAAAAATCGGAAGGCTTGTTGTTGTTGACTACTGATGGTAAAACCAGTGACTTTATAAACAGTAAAAAAGTAGAAAAGGAATACTACGCACTGGTAAACGGAGCTATAACTGATGAAGCTATTCAGCAAATGGCCACTGGGGTTGAAATTGGCTTTAACGGAAAAAAGTACCAAACCAAACCCTGTAAAGTTTTTAAACTGGATGACGAGCCGGATTTACCAACACGATCGAAAAAAATACGTGATGATCGTCATGGGCCAACCACATGGATATCGGTCACTCTTAATGAAGGAAAGTTTAGGCAGGTTAGAAAAATGACCTCGGCTGTGGGGTTTCCAACATTGCGTCTGGTACGTGTGCGTGTGGGACACATACACTTAAGTAATATGCAGGTTGGTGAGGTTATACCAATTGACCTTTTAAAAGAATTTTAAACTTCTAATTTCTTTAATTCCTGATAATTTTTATTTAATCGCTTAAGTAGTAAGCCATAAATAAGGCGGTAGAATAACCATAAAATCAAAATAAATACCACCGTAAATACCACAATAATCATAGAGGTTATAACCACTTCTTTGGTTGTGAAATGTGCAAATTTATCGGTGAGTTCAGGGTCGTGTGTAAAGGCATAATAGAATCCAATAAGTAGTGAAACACCTGCGACAACCAAATTATAAAGTACATAGTATTTAATGATCTTACGGGTTTTTATGATGCTTTTCATCAGGTTTTTAATGCTGTCGGTTACCGAAATGGCTTTGTAGGCCTTGTATAACAGATAAATAAACAGCAGAATGATACCGTAACTAAAGGTTGTGATTGCCCCAAAAACATACTCGTTGGTGTATACCGAATCGAGTTTGGCTTTATAGCTGTCGGAAGCAAAATAGGGGATAAAATTTATGATAATCCAAAAGGCTAGCTCGGCAATACTAATGTAAAACAAGGTCTTGACAATAGAAGACGATTTTTTAAGCAGCATCGGGTAGATATCTTTTGCAGATAGTTTATTGTGATCAGACGGTTTGTTCCAGTCCTTTTTTAGTAAATCTAATTCATCCATAGTTTACGGATTTAATATGGTTTTTAGTTTGGTTTTAATTCGGTTCATTTTCACACGTGCATTCACCTCGCTAATTCCTAAAGTTTCACTTATTTCTCGGTAGTCCTTGTCTTCTAAATACAAAAACACCAGAGCTTTTTCAATGTCGTTAAGTTGATGTATGGCTTTGTATAGAATTTTTAATTGTTCTTCTTCGGTATCGTCATAAGCATCCGATTTTATTTTAAACGCTACGTCTTCAAAGTCTTGTGTATTGATGGTGCGTTTCGATTTCCGGTACAGTGTAATGGCCGTATTCAGGCTTACACGATACATCCAGGTACTAAACTTGGCATCACCTCGAAATTTAGGGTAGGCTTTCCAGAGTTGTATGGTTATTTCCTGAAATAAATCGTTATGCGCATCGTAATTATTGGTGTAGAGTCGGCAGACTTTATGTACAATATTCTGATGCTTTTCTAGCAATTCAACAAAACTATGTTCTAGTTCTTTTTTCAAATTGATGGTTTAGTTATACTGTAAGTATCTGAAATAATTGAAATGTTACAGGTTTATAAAAATAAAATTTTCATTTGGTATGACAGGAATTATAAGTACTTGAATTTACTGTGGTTTAACAGAAATAAATGCTAATATAGCAAACTGAAAATACCTTTGTTAAAGCGAAATGGCATGTTTCTTGTTTTAACAGAGAAACTTAAACCCAATACTTATGAAAAATATCTACGTTTTATATTTAGGATTTATAACACTGAGCCTGGTGTCCTGCGGAACTTCGGGCTATGTATATTTAAATTATCCTCAGGCACCTGCAGTGATACTTCCGGATAATGTATCGAATGTGGTTTTAGTGAATCGTTCATTAACCAAAGTAGAAGATAAGCAAGCTGAAACCATGGAAGCCATAACCACAGGAGAGGTCATGGGGTCCGATAGAATCGCTTCAGATGAAGCTATGAAAGGTGTATTTGATGGTATTCATAATAAAAGTCATATTCAAATCATCATGCCTGATACCTTACGATTGTATGGTACAGGTACACGAACCACGCCTGATTTATTACCGTGGGACAAAGTATCTAACATATGTGAAAGCAGTAATGCCGATGTGTTACTGGTTTTAGAAAACTTCGATTCTAATTCCGACTTAATTCGTACAGCAGTGGTCGATCAGGTGAATGCTGTAATTACCACTGGAAAGCCTAGTGCCAGAATTCCCACTGGGGCTCGAGTGAATGTACGTAGCTACTGGAGGTTGTACGACCCGTATACCAAATCGATTATCGACCAATTTCAACAAACCCATTATATGAATTTCGATTTAGTAAATGGGATGCCACCCATGAATGCTTTGAGTGAAACGGCCTATGCGGCTGGCTTTGATTATATCAACCGGTTTTTGCCAAGTTATTACCGCGTGAAACGCGATATGTATAAAAAAGGTAAAGGAAGAGATAAAGATCTATTTGCTGCAGGATGGCGTTCTGCTGAGGTAGCCAAATGGAATGATGCCATGGTGGTTTGGAAACGTATTGTGGAGGAAAATCCAAGAAGTAAATCGGCAGGAAGAGCTGCTTTAAATATTGCGGTATCCTATGAAGTTTTGGGAGACACCGATTCAGCCTTACAATGGGCACAGCGAGCTTACCGTGATTATGGAGATAAAGAAAGCCGGGACTATGCTAAAATATTATTGAGAAGACAAAAAATGGAGTTGTAATCAACTCCATTTTTTTTATAATTTATTTTTTCGTCAGACGTTTTAAGGCGACCCATTGTTTAAGGGTATCTCGGGCGTCCTGTGCCGGATAGCCTAAAACGGTTTTGCCAGCTTCAACATCATTCATCACACCAGAACCGGCACCTACGGTAGCTCCGGAATGTATGGTTGTGTGGTCTTTAATAGAAGCGCTTCCTCCAATAATAACACCATCACCAAGAGTAACCGATCCCGCTAATCCACTATGTCCTGCCATAATACAAGAACGCCCCATAACGCTATTATGCGCGATTTGCACCAGATTATCTATTTTACACCCATCACCAATAATTGTAGAACTAAACTTGGCACGGTCGACACACGAATTGGCACCTATTTCAACATAATGACCGATAATTACATTACCTATTTGCGGTATTTTGGTTAGTCCGCGACCATCGTCACTGGGTCTGTAACCAAAACCATCGGCTCCGATACTTACATTGGTATGAAAAATGCAGTGGCTACCAATAATACAACGTTCGCGAATTACGGTTCCAGACCAGATTACGGTATGATTTCCAATGATGGTTTCGTCAAAAACACAAACGTTAGGGTATAAGGTAACATGGTCTTCCAAGATAACATCTTTACCAACATAACAATTGGCTCCAATTTTACAGCCATTACCAATTTTAGCGCTCTCATGGACTACCGCCGTTGGGTGGATGTCGTGTTCCATAACCGGTGGCGCTGGATTGAACATCTCAAGTAATTTAGCCATGGCTAAATCGGCGTTTTTCACTTTAATTAAAGCTCGGTTGTCCCCTGCTTCAATAGTTAAATTGTCGTTTACAATGGCCGCGCAGGCTTTTGAATCGGACCAGAATTTAAGGTATTTGACACTACCAATAAAGGTGATTTGATTGCTTTTAGCATGTTGCAGTTGTTCAGGACTATCTATTTTATGAGTGGTATGTCCTACAAGTTCACCTTTTAAAAGGTCGTTGATTTCTTCAATCGTATAAGAGATTTTCAAACGCGAGCGTGTTTATTAGTTTATAAATATTTGTAAATCTAACGGAAATATAGTGTAAATCGTTTATTTCTTCATAAAACTATTTTTTTAATTGAAAAATCGGAAGAGAAAATTCCATGGAGAAACATCGGTTTTTAGTCCTATTTGCTCTAAGGGTTTCCTACTTGAAAACATGATAAATATCATAGTAGAAATTGGAGTTATGTAATAATTTTAATACTATAAACAAACAACTATGTTACCTAAAAAAAATTCCGATGTAGAAATTGGCAGAAACAGCAGTTTATATTTTGCTATCGGTCTAAATATCATGCTATTTTTGTCTTGGCAAGCCCTTGAATATAAAACTTATGAAACAGAAGATGTTGATATAGGTTATGTGAGTATGCAATCCCGATTAGAGGAAGAAATTCCTATTGTGAAAATGTCTCAGACATTACCACCGCCGCCGCCACCTCCTGCTATTATTCAGGAAAACGTTGAAATTGTGGAGGATGAGGAAATTATTGAAGAAACCATTTTTGAAAGTACTGAAGTTACTCAAAGTGATGCTATTGTGGAATATGGCGATACAGACTTGGGTGTTTCTGATGTGCAGGTTGCTGAGGTTGCTGAAGATGTAGAAGTCCCTTTTTCAGTGATAGAAAATGTTCCTGTATTTCCGGGTTGTGAAGGGAAATCTAAAGCAGCAACCGTAAAATGTTTTAATGATAAAATGCTAGAACATGTTCGGAATAATTTTCATTATCCTGAAGCAGCTCTTGATTTAGCTATTGGAGGACGTGTAACCGTGGTCTTTATTATAGATACCAAAGGATATGTAACAGGGATACGTTCTCGAGGACCTGATAAAATTTTAGAAAAAGAGGCAGAACGCATTGTGAGTTTACTACCTAAAATGAAACCAGGTACACAACGTGGCAGACCCGTAAAAGTAAATTATGCCGTGCCTATTGTTTTTAAATATAGTGCTACACAATAATTATAAGGGTAATGTAGTGTAATTACCGTATCATTTAAACGGTAACAAAAGAGTCAATGAATATTGCAGCATCAGTATTCATTGACTTTTTTTGTTTTATGGTTTGGTTGGAATCTTAGATTTTAATCCTCCTCAATGCGGTTTTCATCAAAAGCCGAAGGGAGTAGTTTCGGAATAAATTTCACTACTAAAGGCAGTAGTATAGCGCCTCCGGGAAGTAAAAAAATAGCCAGACTAGGTATCGATTTAAAAATGTCTAAAAGTTGATCCTGAACTTTTTTCTGTTCTTCAGCAGTTAAATCTCTAACAGTCGACTGGGTTAAAAGGACCATAAGTTCTTTACTGTCTTTTAATTCTTTATACAGGCGCTTACTGTTTCTGGTAATTAGTTTTTTTACCATTTTGCTAGAGTTGCTGTAAAAGCTCTGAACAATATTTTTTGAACCCAAAATGGCAATATCTTCTTTGTGTTTAGTGTAAAAGGTGTTAACTGTTTCTAAAGATTGCTTAATGAGTTGGGTTTCAATATTAAAATCCTGACCTAGCTGAATTAAGAACCGTTTTTCATTGCTGTCAATGGTTTTATCAGTCCAGGCTGCCATGCAGGCCAAATCAAGAATATACTGCTTTTCTAAAGGCGTATTTATATTTGATATGGCATCTTCGTAACTAATATGGGTATGATTCTGAAAACGTAACGACGATTCAATAAGTCGAATTAAACTTTCGTCGTACTTATTTTTTTCTTCCTTGGAATTTAAAACATCCAGCGAGACACTTTCAATAGTGGCTTCTATATTTTTAATGTAAGCTGTAGTAATGGTTTTGGTGTTTAAATAGTAGCTATAGGTTAACACATCAATATACAACAAGGCATTAATAATAAAGTAATTGAAGTTTTTAGTAATGATGTTGGAATCTATTTGAATGCGCTTATGAATTAACTTCTCCAGTTGTTCGTTCGACTTTTTTCCACCTAATAGCTCCTCGAAAAACGATGCTTTTTTTTCACTTATTTCTGTATAAAAATCAATAACACTTTCAACAAAGGGAATTTCGGTAGTTGCATTATTGTGGGTGTGAAGTAGTGCCAGACAAAGATTAATTTTACAAAGTTCTTCTTCGGTTAAATCTTCTTTGGTAAAGAGTTTTAAAACTACATCTAAATTACTGCCATATATAAACCCACAATCTCTTAAAGCCTCATAGAAGGTCGCATCATCAAGGTTAAGAAACAATGGGTTAGCCTTAACTTCTTTTAGTAATTTTTTTATCCAACCGTTAGCAGAGGGATTCATGGCTTGTGATTTTTAATCGTGTAAATGTAATGTTTTCACTGTATACATTGCAAATAATTTCTTTAACAAAATTTTAACAAAACCGTGTTTTTCTTTTTTGCGTAGGTATGCATGAGAACCAAATTAATAACTAATTAAAAACGTATGAAAAAGTTCAAAACAGTTTTAGGAATTGGAGTTGTAGCAGCTGCTAGTTACTTCATAATTGCTGCCGACCATATTGATGCACCAGCAGTGCAGGGCGGTACAAGCGATATTACAGATTTTTATGTCTTTCAAGGGGAAGATACCAATAACATGGTGTTTGTAGCCAATTTGCAAGGCTTGTTAAGTCCGTCAAACACAGCATCGGCGAGTTTCGACGAAAGTGTCATGATTGAATTTAATATTGATAGCGATAATGATTATATCGAAGATTATGTAATTCAAGCCATTCCTGAGGATGGTAAAATGTATGTTATCGGACCAAAAATGCCGACGCAAACAGGGTTAAACAGTATGGTTGGTACAAACGATGTTTATAATGCCACGGTAGCCAATATTACACCTTATGGAGCTGATGCCATGATGGGGATGAAAAACGGTGTTAAAGTATTTGCCGGACCGAGAGATGATCCGTTCTTCATGGATTTTGCAAGATTTGTTCAAATTGTAACGCCGGGTGATGATGACGGTGATGGTATGGAGGAAGGCGCATTTTTACCTGATGGTATGGCTTCCGATACGTTTGCAGGAACTAACGTGATGTCGATTGTGGTTGAAGTACCAAAATCATCCATCGGTGGAAGCGGAACCATTAACACATGGGTAGAATCAAAAAGAAAGCAATAAAAGACTTAAAAAACGAAATACAGACCATTATGAAAAATATAAAATTAATCCTAGCACTTTTAGTAATGCCTTTAGTTGCATTCAATTGTAGTGACGACGACGATATGAAAAATGAAAACGGACTTCCCAACTTAGCAGGAACTTACATGCAGGAAGATCAAATGGGAAGACCGGCAGTGAATACTGTTTTTGTGTCACCTTCAAGTAAAGACATGTTTAATGTTACTGTACCATCGATGCAAAATGCTTCATTTCAAAGCATGTTTCAAACCAATTTACAAGGCTTGAGTCCAGCTTTTGCAAACGCAGGAGATACCAATGCTTTAGGTTTAGATGCAGCAACATTCTCAGGAGTATTAGCAACCGATGTTTTGAACGTTTCTTTAGATGGAACTACAACATTTTACGACGGGACCAATGTGTTAACCGGAAGAAACTTAAGCGATGATGTTATTACAGTCGAACTCTTATTAATTTTTGGAGGAGAAGACTTCTCTGAAAATCCAGGATTATCAGACGATAATGTCGATGCTAACGATAAACCTTTTTTAGCCTCATTTCCTTATCTGGCTTCACCGTGGTAGAAGCTTAAACTTAATTCAGAAGCAAAGAGTTCGCTCTTTGTTTCTGGGTTTCTCTAACAAAGGTTAAACCTAAAAAACAAAGACCATGAAATACCAATATATTACCATATTTTGTTTGCTTGCTTTACTAACAAGCTGCACAATATCTTCGAAAAAAGTAACAGATACCAACGAGTATAACGTATACTTGGAAATTACTAATGATGCAGTTAAAGAGGAGGTTTTAGAAGATTTAACCTTTTGGAAGGAGAAATTTAACCAAACCCCAAATCAATTCCCTTATCTATCAAAAATAGCTTCAGCATATAGCCAATTATTCAGCATAACCGGCGAAATAGAACATCTTAAAAAAGCCCAGGATGTCTACCAAAATCTAAATAAGAAAACAAAGTATTCAAATTCTTCTTATCTCAGAGGACTTGCAGCAAATTACATCTCGCAGCATAAGTTTAAGGAAGCTTTGGTTTTACTTACAAAGGCCGAAAAAAATGGAGATAATTTGGAAGGCACCCAAAAGATGCTGTTCGATGTGCATTTAGAATTGGGTAATTACCAGCAAGCTAAAAATTACTTAGACAAATTTAGTAACGATGCCGATTTTGATTATTTAATTCGAGTAGCCAAATGGTCCGACCATCGTGGTGATCTAGATTCAGCCATTAAATATTTGGAACAGGCTAAAGAAAAAGCAGAAGCGTCGAATATCGCAAGTTCTAAACAGTGGATTTATACTAATCTGGCCGATTTTTACGGACATAGTGGAAATATTGAAGCTTCTTACAATCATTTTTTAAAAGCTTTGGAATTGAGTCCGAATGATGCTTATGCCAAAAGAGGTATTGCCTGGATTGTGTACTCTCATGAAAAAAATCCGGACGAAGCCCTTCGAATTTTAAATACCGTTTCTCAAACTTATCATGCACCAGATTATTATCTGTTAAAAGCTGAGATAGCCAAGTTTAAAGGCGATTTAGATTTACATCAAAAGGCATTAGAATCTTACAAGTTTGCAGTTAATAATCCGCTATATGGCGATATGTATAACACCTATAATGTCCTGTTATATGCAGAAAATTCAGAGAAATTAGAGGAGGCCCTGAAACTAGCTGAAATCGAAGTCAATAACAGGCCAACTCCCCAATCTTACAGTTTATTGGCTTGGACTTATTTTAAACAAGGGTTTAAGAGAAAGGCGTTGAAAATTATGAAGGATCATGTCGCAAACCAAACCTACGAGCCACAAACTTTATTGCATTTAGCAGAAGTTTATAAAGCTAATAATAAGTTAAAAGAGGCAAAAATTTTGAAGAAAGAATTGTTGGAAAGTATTTTTGAATTGGGTCCGTTGACCGAACAAGAAATCAAAAATATTTAACCTAAAATCAACCATGAAATTATTAAAATTTATCATGCTGTTTTCAGCGATAGTGTTTGTTAATCCTATGTTTTCACAGCAAATAAAGGGTGTTGTAACCAATCAGGCAATGCAGCCACTAGAAGCTGCTTATATATATAATTTACACTCTAAAAGTCATGCCCATTCTTCTGAAAATGGTGTGTTTATAATCGACGATTGTGTTATAGGAGATTCTTTGAAAATAGGATTGTTAGGCTACAAGAACGCATATATGGTTGTTAAAGACTTTAGTTTTAATTTAAAACAGACCATTGTTTTAGAAGAAAAATCATTTCAGTTAAGTGAATTAGTCATTAATGAAACTGTAAATCCGGTAAGTACCATTTCCCGATTAGATTTAAAAACAAATCCGGTAAACTCGTCTCAGGAAATTTTGAGAAAAGTTCCGGGTTTAATCATCGGGCAGCATGCTGGTGGCGGAAAAGCAGAACAAATATTTTTACGTGGTTTCGATATCGATCATGGAACTGATGTTTCACTTTCTGTTGATGGTATGCCGGTAAATATGGTGTCGCATGCGCACGGTCAGGGGTATAGTGATTTGCATTTTATCATTCCGGAAACGGTAAATAAAATTGATTTTGGAAAAGGATCGTATTATGCCGAGCGTGGTGATTTCGCAACCGCTGGATACGTCAATTTTTCAACCAAAGATTACTTAAAAGAAAGTTCAATAGGATTAACCGTAGGCGATTTTAACACCTTACGAACACTTGGAATGTTCAATTTATTAGAACATGATGCCGATAAAAACGCTTATATCGCAACTGAATATATAGCTACCGATGGGCCTTACGAATCCCCACAAAATTTCAACAGATTAAATCTATTTGGAAAATTTACCAGCTATTCACCAAATAATGATAAGGTGTCGGTGACGTTATCGCATTTTACAAGCCGTTGGGATGCTTCAGGACAAATTCCACAGCGTGCTGTTGATGATGGTAGTATTACGCGATTCGGTGCTATTGATGATACTGAAGGCGGAAATACACAACGAACAAATTTTAATGTAGAATTTAATAAGCATGTTTCCGATCATTCCATGTTGAAGAGTAATGCCTTTTACTCACATTACGGATTTGAGTTGTATTCGAATTTTACCTTTTTCTTAGAAGATCCGATTAATGGCGATCAAATAAAACAGCAGGAAGACCGACATATTTTTGGGTTTAATACAGCTTTAAGTCACGAATTCCTTTTAGATGATGTGGAATTAACCATGACATCAGGAGTTAGTTTGCGCCACGATATTGTAAATGATATAGAGTTATCACATACTCTGAACAGAAAAACCACTTTAGAGCAAATACAATTGGGAGACCTAAATCAAACGAATATGAGTGCGTTTACCAATGCTCAGTTCGATTTTGGAAAGCTTAAAATAGCACCTGCATTGCGTCTGGATTATTTTAAGTTTATGTATAATGATGAGCTACAAGATACTTATAGCACAAAGGCCGAAAACAAAACTATCGTAAGTCCTAAACTAAATTTCTATTACGATGCTTTAACTAATTTACAAGTGTATTTAAAATCGGGATTAGGATTTCACTCGAACGACACGCGCGTGGTGATAAGCCAGATGGGGAAAGATATTTTGCCACGTTCTTATGGCGTCGATTTAGGAAGTGTTTGGAAACCATTTCCTAAGTTAATTTTGAATTCTGCATTATGGTATTTGTTTTTGGAGCAGGAGTTTGTTTATGTGGGCGATGCCGGAATTGTAGAACCTAGCGGAAAAACAGAACGCTATGGTGCCGACTTAGGATTGCGTTATCAGTTAACCGATTGGTTGTATTTTGATACCGATGCCACAATAACTCACGCCAGAAGTACTGAAGACACTGATGGTGAAAATTATATTCCGTTAGCACCAGATTTTACATGGGCAGGAGGAATAGCCGTAGATAATTTAGATGGTTTTTCAGGAGGGATGAGATATAGATATGTAGATGACAGACCTGCGAATGAAGATAATAGCATTGTAGCAAAAGGTTATTTTGTAACCGATATGAATGTGAATTACAGTTTTAACAAAGTCACCTTAGGGGTGATTATTGAAAATGTATTCGATACCGAATGGAATGAAACACAGTTCGCTACAGAATCGAGATTGTTTAATGAAACGGCACCGGTGGAGGAAATTCATTTTACACCGGGGACGCCATTTTTTATAAAAGGAACAATTTCTTATAAATTTTAAAATATAGGGTAGGGTAAAATTAGGTAAGGATGTCTTACATATGAATTCAAAGGAAGGATGTGAATGATAATAAGAAAGAGAAACCTTCCAGAGTTGATTAATAGCAGGCTAACAAAAGAGACAAAGAGTTAATAATATGAAAAAGAAAAATTGATTTTCAAGGAACCGGTAGGATTGGTTGTCCTATTTGGTTTTTTGGGTTTTTTGTTAGGGAAAGCGGCTCGTGGTTGGGCCGCTTTTATTTTTTTTATATATTAATAAGAATTTTTATGCTATCTTTTTTTATTTGAAGATTCTCTAACAATCAGTTCAGCTTCCAGAATAAATTTATTTAAGGTTTGCTTTTTGTTAGGTGATTTTACGCGCTCTAAAAAGGTTAAGGCCGCTTGTTTTCCTATTTCATCGCTATGCTGATTTACGGTCGTTATAGAAGGGGTTACCAAAGCGGTAAAAGGTTCGTTTCCAAATCCTACAAGAGCGATGTCTGCAGGGACTTTAATGTTTTCTTCTTCAAGTACTTGTAAGGCGCCCAAAGCAGCGTAGTCGGCAGCGACATAAACTGCGTCTGGTGGTTTTTTTAAGGCAAGAAGTTGTTTCATTTTTTCTCTCCCATCTTCAATTGTCAGACTACTTTCAACTAGTAAATCCTCTTCAAGAGGAAGATTATGTTTTTTAATAGCATCAATATAACCACGAATTCTATTGTTGAAAATTCGGGTGTGTCGGTAACCACCAATATGGGCAATACGCTTGCAACCTTGTTTCACCAAATGTTCAACAATCATATGGCTACTATCGTAGTCATTAATACCTATATAATCAACGTTTAAATTATTTTCTCCACGATCGAAAAGAATTAGAGGAATACCTTTCGATTTGATTTTTTCAAAGTATTCTAGATTAATCGTTTCATTCGCCATCGAAGCGATAATACCATCTACTTGAGTGAATAGTAAAGTATCTATATTACTGCATTCTTTTTTAAAAGATTCGTTCGATTGGGTAATGATAATGTTATAGCCTTTCTTGTTTAAAACTTCTTCGATATTCTGAATAACAGACGAAAAAAAGTTGCTATTGGTTCTAGGTACAATCAATCCCACCAGATTACTTTTCCCGCGGCGTAAGGCACTGGCAAGGTGATTGGGCTGGTAGTTTAATTCTTTCGCGACTTCTCTAACGGCTTCTTTGGTTTTATCACTAATTCGTGAATCGTCGTGTAAGGCTTTAGAAACTGCTGCCGGCGAAATGTTTAAAACATTAGCAATGTCTTTTATGGTAGTTTTTTTTTTGTTGGTCAATTTTTTATATATTTGCTTAATCGTTTAAGCAAAATTACTGTAATACTTTGTATAATCAAAATAAGTATTATTACAATAGTAATTTTTTTTTATAAGCACTGCTTAAACGTTTAACTAAATTTAGAACAATTAATTAATAACTATTAAGTAAAATGAGTAAAGTAGTAACTTTTGGTGAGATCATGCTACGTTTAGCACCTCAAGGATTTAAAAGATTTTCGCAAGCAGATAACTTTGATGTTGTGTATGGTGGAGGTGAATCTAATGTTGCCGTTTCATTAGCTAATTATGGTGTTTCAGTTGATTTTGTAACACGTTTACCAAAAAATGATATTGGAGAATGTGCGATGATGGAGATGCGTAAGCGTGGTGTTAATGTTGATAAAATTATCTGGGGTGGTGACCGTTTAGGAATTTATTTCTTAGAAACTGGAGCTGTTTCAAGAGGTAGTAAGGTTGTTTACGATAGAGCGCACTCTGCTATGGCTGAGATTGAAGCTGGAATGATTGACTGGGATACTGTTTTTGAAGGTGTAGAGTGGTTTCACTGGACAGGTATTACACCTGCGATTTCTCAAGGTGCTGCCGATGCTTGTTTAGAAGCGGTTAAAGTTGCTAGCGCAAAAGGTATTACTATTTCAACAGACTTAAACTACCGTGCTAAATTATGGAAATACTGTGATGCGGCACATAGAGAAGCTGTAATGACTGAGTTAACATCTTACTGTGATATTGTATTAGGCAATGAAGAAGATGCTGAAATGCATTTTGGTATCAAGCCAGATGGTTTAACAGTACAAACTCAAGGTCACGATGTAAAAGCTGAAGCGTTCTTATCAGTTTGTAAACAAATGATGGAGAAATTCCCAAGAGCTAAAAAGGTAATTACGACGTTACGTGGTTCTATTTCTGCTTCTCATAATACATGGGCTGGTGTTTTATACGATGGAAACAAAATGTTTGAAACTCGTCAGTACCAAATTACCGATATCGTTGATAGAGTAGGGGGTGGAGATTCATTCATGGGAGGTTTAATCTACGGATTATTAAAATACCCTGAAGATGATCAAAACGCTTTAGATTTCGCTGTTGCTGCATCTTGTTTAAAACACACAATTAAAGGGGATGCGAACTTAGTTACTGTTTCAGAAGTTGAAAAATTAATGGGTGGTGACGCTTCAGGTAGAGTAGCTCGATAAAATATTTAAAAATGGCACAATATACAAGATTAGAAGTAGCTCAGGCTATGAAAGAAACAGGAATGATTCCTTTATTCTTCAATAGTGATATCGAGTTAAGTAAAAAAGTATTAAAAGCGTGTTACGATGGTGGCGCTAGATTATTAGAGTTTACTGCACGCGGAGATTTTGCTCACGAAGTCTTTGGTGAATTAACAAAATACGCCATTAAGGAACTTCCAGGAATGATTATGGGAGTTGGTTCGGTAACCGATGCAGCTGCGGCTTCATTATATATGGCTTTAGGTGCAAACTTTATCGTGACTCCAGTTTTAAGAGAAGATATCGCTATTGCTTGTAACCGTAAAAAGGTATTATGGTCACCTGGTTGTGGAAGTCTAACTGAAATCGCAAGAGCCGAAGAATTAGGTTGTGAAATTGTTAAGTTATTCCCTGGGGATTTATACGGACCTAAATTCGTAAAAGGTATTAAAGGGCCTCAACCATGGACAAGCATTATGCCAACAGGTGGCGTAGCTCCCACTGAAGAGAATCTTAAAGGGTGGTTCGATGCAGGAGTAACTTGTGTTGGTATGGGATCTCAATTAATTTCAAAAGAGATTCTTGTAAATAAAGATTACGCAAAGTTAGAGCAGGATGTTAAAGCTGCTTTAGAGATAATTAAATCTGTTAGAAAATAATTGTAAAATTTTCTAAAAGAAAAAGGTTGAACTCATGTTCAACCTTTTTTGTTTTATTTTATTCTATGATAGATTTCTCCATAAATCGGATTTCCTAAGCTGTCTTTTTCTGTTTGCATATAGGAGTCTTTGTTAATAAAGACAATATCCAATCTGTGTATACTATCTTTTTCCAAAATAGTAAGTAAGGCTTCAGAACCATATTCGGTATGTTCAACTAAGGTGTCATTTTTAAAGACATAATCTCCGCTTCCAAACCATTCGGATGAATCGTATGAAGTAAATCTATTCCACATAAATTTCTTCTCGGAAAACATTTTCATTTGAATGAAGTTTTCAGAAGTTTTAATAGTGTCCACAGAGCCATCTCCACTATAATTCAAATAACTAATCATTTTCCATGTGCCTTTTAGGTCAAGTTTATTAGAGGACTCTGCTTTTTGGAGTTCCTCCTTGGGGTTTTGATTGCAGGATAGTAAAATTGTAGTACAGAGAAGTAAGAGTATTGATTTCATAATTGTCTTATTTGGTTATTAGTCAGATTACTACAATTTACGAAAAAAATGTGATGAAAGCGAATGAAGATAATAACTAATTATGGCTTGATAATATCTTTTGATAACTTTCGTATTAGTTTTCTATTAAAAATTCTAATTTTGTTTTAATTAAAATTAGTAGCAATTATGTCAGATACAATAGAAAGAGTAAAGTGCTTAATAATCGGTTCGGGACCTGCAGGATATACTGCAGCGATCTATGCAGCACGAGCTAATATGAGTCCAGTATTATACCAGGGAACACAACCAGGTGGACAGTTAACAACCACGAATGAAGTTGAGAATTTTCCAGGTTATCCTCAAGGGATTACAGGACCTGAAATGATGATGGAATTACAGGCTCAGGCGCAACGTTTTGAAGCTGATATTCGTGACGGATGGATTACTAAAGTTGATTTCTCCGGCGATGTTCATAAAGTATGGGTGAATGATGAAAAGGAAATTCACTGTGATACGGTAATCATATCAACCGGAGCTTCAGCAAAATATTTAGGTTTGGAATCTGAACAAAAATATTTAAAGTTAGGAGGCGGTGTGTCGGCATGTGCGGTATGTGATGGCTTTTTCTATAGAAATCAGGAAGTGGTGATTGTAGGAGCAGGAGATTCAGCTTGTGAAGAAGCGCATTACTTGTCAAAATTGTGTAAAAAGGTAACCATGTTAGTAAGACGTGATGAGTTTAGAGCGTCTAAAATCATGGCCGAGCGTGTGGCTAACACACCAAACATCGATATTCTTTTTAATACAGAAACCGATGAAGTTATAGGTGACGGACAAGTGGTAACAGCAGTGCGTGTGGTAAATAATAAAACCAACGAAAAGCAAGAGATTCCAGCCACCGGATTTTTCGTAGCTATCGGGCATAAACCAAATACCGATATCTTTAAAGATTATATTAAGTTAGACGAAACAGGTTACATTATTAATACGCCGGGAACAACAAAAACGAATGTACCGGGTGTATTTGTAAGTGGTGATGCGGCCGACCATGTATACCGTCAGGCGATTACAGCAGCTGGAACAGGTTGTATGGCAGCTTTAGATGCAGAGCGTTATTTAGCAGCTAAAGAGGCTACTGTTGAGGCTTCTGCTATAGCATAATATAAAAATGACAATGTAAAAGCTGAAGTTATGACTTCGGCTTTTTTGTGTTTTTACTTTAAAGTGTTTTGAAATTTATTAAAAAGTATTTTCTTTGGCAGAAAATTTCAAATCGGGATGTGGCGCAGTCCGGTTAGCGTACACGGCTGGGGGCCGTGTGGTCGCAGGTTCGAATCCTGTCATCCCGACTTTTTAGATAATTATAGCACTTTTTTAGAGGTGCTTTTTTTATGCTATAGCCCCTAAATACAATAGGAGTATATACTTTCCTCAATTTCCTATAAATTCTAAGTTTTAATCCTTTTATACATAAAAAGGCATATAATAAGGTTGCAACTTTTAAAGTAGGGGTTGCAAGTTTAAAACTCAATATTATTAATTTTAAATCAACAGATATGTCAGTTAATATACTTAAGATATTATTTGTTATTTCTGCATCAAGGATAAACAAAAAAGGATTAGCTCCATTGACTTGCAGAATAACATATTTAAATAAGAGAAAAGCTATTTCTACAGGATTTTTATTAACCCAGAATACTGGAATAGTAAAAAACAGAAAGCTTTTCCAGATACCAAGGAAAACGAATTTATCAATTCACAATTAAGCCTTATTAGTCAAAAGATTAATAAGGCTTTTTTATTACTTCAAGTTCAAGAAGAACAATTTGATGTAAATGACATTTACTCAATCTACAAAGGAGAAAAGATTAAGAAGGATATGGCATTTCTAGAAGTTATGGAGTTGCATAATAACAGAATGGAAAAACTTGTAGGCATAGAGTATGCATCAAGATATTATCAAAAGTGGAGAGGTATGCACACTTTAATAAAAGGCTTCATAAAAAAGACCTATAAGCGTAATGATATTTTGTTAAGCAAGCTAACTTTAAAGTTTTTAGATGACTTGGATTTCTTCTGTAAATCAGAGTTGAAACATAAGCAAGTTACCATTAACAAGTGTATCCAGAGGGTAAGGCAAATTATCAGATTAGCCATTTCAGAAGGGTATTTGGCTAAAGACCCATTTATTCTATATAAGGCTAAGAGGTATAAGAAAGAGATAGTTTATTTAAATAGTGAGGAACTAATGAAGGTAGAGGAACATAACTTTGCTCAAACCAGATTAGAGCAAGTTAGGGATATGTTTATTTTTTGTTGTTATACAGGTTTAGCTTATGCGGAAATGAGTAGTTTAAAACAAGAACATCTTATAAAAGGATTTGATGGTAATACGTGGATTAGCATGTACAGGAAAAAGACAGGCAAGGACTTTTCAGTGCCATTATTGGAAAAGCCAAAACAAATTATAGACAAGTATAAAAGTAATACTCGTGAAACTTTACTGCCTAAAATTTCAAACCAAAAGTTTAACTCCTATATCAAGGAAATATGTGAAATAGTAGGTATTGAAAAGATTATATCACATCATATTGCTAGAAAAACTTTTGCTACTACAGTGCTTCTATACAATGATGTGCCTATTGAAATAGTATCAGAGTTATTAGGACACTCAAAAATTACGATTACGTAAGAACATTATGCGAAGGTTGTAAAGAGTAAAGTAAGTGAACAAATAGAAAGGTTAAGTAAAAAATTAGAGGAGGATGGTTAGGATATCACTTTACACTTTTTATTTTTGCAAACTTTACCTACGTAATTAACCTATTTATTTTTTATTGTGAAGCTAAAAATATGCTTTGTCTTTTTTCTCTTATCTATAGTTATTAAATCAGTTGCACAAGATTCAAAATTTTCTGTAGGAATAAATTCTCCAATTCCATTTGATCATAATTTTATTAATAAGTATTATAATGGTGTTGTAGATTTAGGTATTGATTATAAGTTGTTTTCAACTAAAACATTAGGTTTAGGGTTAGCCTTTAATGCAGGTCTTTTAAAGAGTGATGAATCAGTTATAGACTTAAAGATTAAATCATATGTTATTCAACCTAAATTATTTATAGAGTTTAATATAGTAAAATTTCATCCTTTTTTAAGAGGGGGATACTCATCAATGATTTTTAGAACTAAAGAAAGAAGTGAAGAAATAGGAGGGTACTATGGAGTAGCTTTGAGTTTAAATAATACTCAAAGTGGATTAAACATTAATCCGGGGTTGAAATATAATATCAATGATGACTTTTTTGTCCAGGCTCAGTATGACCACATTTATTTAGGTTCTGAAGAACCAATTAGGAGAACTAGATATAATAATGCAGTCCATATTATTAAAATAGGTTTGGGAGTATGCTTGTAATTCCTTTGTGGTGGGAACAAATTAAATTTATTGTTGTAAATAAATTCTGTTATATTTATAGGGATTTTATTCTGTTTTAAATGAAGAACATTTTTTTTCTCTTTTATTTAGTTGTTTATACTGTATCTGCGCAAGATTATATTCTTCCCAATCTAAAAGAGTCATTTGCATTAAAAAAACATACAAATAGAGATGTTTCTTATTTTCTTCATTCAAATAGTCAGGGTGAAATTTTTAGCATTGGTACAACGGAAAGAGATAGCTCTTTTACAGATATAATTACTTCTAAATTAGATATTAATCAAAATTTAATTTGGCAGAAAAAATTTTCTTTGGCAACTAATTTATCTTATGATTTACCTCTTAAAAGCTATTTGGATAGTTCTGGTAGTTTAATAATTATAGGGAGAAGTAGCTATAATCAATCTAACAGTAATGGGAAATTGTTTGTTGTTAAATACGATTCAGACGGAAATGAAATTTGGAGTAAAACAATAGGTAATATTGATGGTTCAGATTATTATGATTACGCGTATTTTAATTCTTTTTTTGAAAATGAAAATTTGAAGATTGTATATATTCCAGTCGTCAGAGTTGATGAATCAACAAATAGTTCTACTAATGTAATATTCATTAATGTAAATAGTGATGGTTTAATAACAGAGGAGCATAACATTAATAGGTTAAACAATGGTATTCATTGCCAGTTTAATAATGGAGTATATTATCTTTTAATTAGAGAAGATCAAGGTTCTGGTTATCCCAATTATTATTTGAGAAAAATTGGTGTAGGGTATGATGAAGAATATTTATTAAATAGTCAGCTAAATTTTATTCCCGAAAATTTTACTGAAGTAGTTGGTTTTTTAGAGCTAGATGTTGATGCTGAAGAAAATCTTTATGTTACAAAACCCAAATTACAAGGTGATACAAATGAATTTTCATATACAAAAGTTAACAAATTAGGGCAAGTTGAATATTCTAAAAATGTTCTCGGTAATATTGCATACATAGGAAGTTATATAAATCAGGATAATAAATTTTGTTTTGTATATGAAGATACTGATGTAAATAAAATAGTCCTTAGAAAAATAGATGATTTAGGTAGTTATTTTGAAACAAAAACTATTGACTCTAATGGAATTCAAGGAAGTCTTTTAAATTCAGATAATTCAATTTTTATCACTGATGAAAACAATAATATTTCTTTGTTAAGTGATCAGTTAGTACATATTAGTGATTTTACTCCAACTTTATTTTATCAGATAACGGATTTGAATAAAATTAGTGATGACGAAATAGTAATTGCAGGAACTACTTATGATAAGATGTATTCAAATTCAGATTTTTATGCACAAAGAAATATTGTGGTTGAAAAGTTGAGTCAAACTCAAACCTATAATGCTTTTATGTATTCTGGAGAAGGAACATCGAAAGCCTTTGGACAAAAATTATTAATAGATAATAATGATAATTATATTGTCTTGTCAGAAGAAAAATTAGGTCCAGATAATTGGCAAATAGGGGGTTCTAGGGCTCCTTTAAAAAAGCTGGTTTACAAATATGACAAAAATTTAAATTTAATTTGGAAAATTGAATTACCAAATTTCCTTATTGAAGAAAAATCTAGCGTTATTGATTCTGAAAATAATTTATACATTAACTCTTCTGTCAAAAACTTAAATAATTCTCCCAACCAATTTGAATTAATAAAAATATCTCCTGAAGGTAATGTTCTTTTTAAAGTTCCAAGTTTTAGAGGACGAGAAGTGTTATTAGATGAAAATAACAATGTGCAGATAGCCTCATTACCTTTAAGGAATGATGCAACATATGATGATGATACAGAGATTTATACTTTTGATTCTTCTACAGGAGAGTTGTTGAAGACTAGTGTCTTAGAGGGACTTGAATTGTTAAATAGTTTTAAATCTTCAGAAGGCTATTCTTATTTGTATATGTATACAGGAAGCAATACGTATGGAGATACTTCTCCGAGGATTGATATTTATAAAAACTCTGAACTGTATTATAGTGTTAATTTAGCTATTTATGGTACCTATGGAGCCATTGGTGCTTATGATATAGGCGAAAAGGGTGAATTATATTTTGGGTCTTCTTGGGGACAAATAAATGGAAAATTTCACAAAATTACTTTAGATAAGCAATACAAGTATATTAATGTTGACGACCGATATAACACTCTCAAGGTTTTGAACAATGGTAAAATTTTCGCAATGATTGATTTGGGGTCAAATAATGAAGGACAACCAAGTATATTCAATGAAGATTTATCCTTGTTTTCAAGAAGTAATGAGATATATTATAATTACTCTAAGGTTGTTGAAATGTCAGAGGTAATTTTATTAAATTCTTACTATGATAACTTAGTGAAAGTAATTAATAAAAATTGTGATTTAGTCGATCAATTTAAAATGGAAAGTTCATTAGGTTATGCTCGTTTAGATTCAGAAAATAATCTAATACTAACAGGTCAACAGGGTAATCAGGTTTATCTTAATCATGAATACAGTTGGGCGAGAGGAATTTTGCATAAATATAGTTATTTAGGACCAAAAGATGATGATGAGGATGGTATTGCAAATACAATTGACTTATGTGAGAACACTTCTATAGGAGAAACTGTAGATAATTTTGGTTGTTCTGAAAGTCAAAAGGATGATGATGAAGATGGAGTGATGAATAATTTAGATTTATGTCCAGAAACACCTTTTGGAGAAGTTGTTAATTCGTCTGGTTGTTCAAGTAGTCAAATAGACGATGATAATGATGGGGTTTTTAATGATAAAGATAAATGCCCTAATAGTTATTACATTGATATGGTTGGGAATTATGGATGTTTTAAGTTACCAGTCGATAACTTTAAAATTGAAGGTATTGGAGAGACTTGTATTGGTAAGAATAATGCTATTGTTAATATATCTGCGAATACTAATATTGATTATGTTTTAAGTTTTAATGGAAAAAATTACCCTTTTACATCGAATTTAACAATAGAAAATATTGAGCCAGGAACATATGATTTATGTATATCTGTTCCAATGGAATCATATGAGCAATGTTACTCTATAACTCTAGATCCTGGAGTCAGTATTTCTGGTAAAACAATGATTGATCAAAATGGTAAATTATCGGTTAAAGTAGATAAAGGTACTGCTCCATATAAGGTTATAAAGAATAAAGAAGCTATTTTAGAAACCTTTTCCAATTCATTTTATGTTGATGTTCTTAATGGTGATTTAATCGAAATACAGACAAGTAAAATATGTGAAGGTGAATTGTCAAAAATTATACAGCTTAAAGAGGGGGTATTTGTATACCCTAATCCTTCAGATGGAGAATTTGAAATTAATTTGGCTTCATCTAAAAAAGAAGTTGATATTGAATTATATTCAGTACAATCACAATTGATTTCTAGAAGTCGTTATTCCATTGAAAACAATAAGGTTGTGTTAGATATAAAAGATGTTCTTGATGGCGTTTATTTTCTGAAAGTTTATTTAGATGAGCCTCAGATATTAAAAATAGTTAAACAATAAATATGAAAATCTTTGTAAAAGTAGTATTCTTGATTTCCTTGTTTTCTTGTAGCTCAGATAAACCTTCCAATAGTTTACCTTCAATTCCTGGGCTAGTTTCTCCAGCTAATAATTTACTTTGTTTAGAGAATGTTATTGAATTTCAATGGAATGCTTCAATAGATAATGATCGAGATGAGATTTCTTATTTGCTTGAAGTATCGACTGATAATAAGTTTTCTAAATTAGATTATTCTAAAAGAATATCCTTCAATAAACATACTTTTTCATTAGAGCCTAATACAACGTATTACTGGAGAGTAAAGGCAATTGATAGTGAAAATAATGAGAGTGAATACTCTGCTGTATTTAGCTTTTATACCGAAGGTTTTGGGGTAAGAAATCATTTGCCTTATATTCCTGAGTTAGTTAGTCCTGGCGATTATAGTAAATTGGATAATAGTGAAGTTAATTTGAAGTGGGGTGGGAGAGATCCAGACTCAGATATGCTTACATATGATATTTATTTTGATAGTTATTTTCCTCCGTCAACATTAATATCTGAAAATCAAACCGGACCGACATTAATTGTTCAAGTAGAGTCAGGAAAGAACTACTATTGGCAGGTGGTTTCAAAAGATGGCAAAGGAGGTGTTACTTCAGGTCTGATATGGACATTTTCTATCTATTAGATTGTTTATCCTTGAAATTTAAATTTTTAAATAAGCTTATTTAAACTGAGTTTGTCTTCAGAAATTATTTCTGTTCAAAACTCATTCATAAATTCCATAAACATCCATAGGATACCTTTAATCTAGTTTTCAAGTAAATCACAACAAAAGATTTTAAACTATAGGTATTCCAAAGTAAAATGAGGAAGGTTACAATTACCCTGAGGGGAACTTTATTTCTATTGAAGAGAGATTAAGAGGCGAAAAATAAAAAATTAAAGGGGAGTGGTTAGCTTCCCCTTTTGTACTTATTTAGAGAACATTTTAACTATCCAAAGAATTAGGTAAAGCCCTATACCAACTCCAAAGAGTAATACAGACAATATAAAAGCAATTCGGATATGCGATGTTTTCCATCCTAGTTTAGTGCTTAACCATTCAGATACTCCTAAAATCATATTTTATTGTTTTAATCAAATATAGTAAAAGTAAAATATAAAGGGGAAGTAATTAGCTCCCCCTGTTTTTGCAAAATCACGGACTTGTGAAACGATTACGGTGTTATTGGGCACAGTATTTATTCCCAAAGTTTACTCAATTTATTAATCATTTCTTCGTGTACATTGTCATATTCGGATTTTTGCAGTAAACTATATTTTTCGTTTAGTGTAATTGTTTTACAATTAAAATCAACTCCATAAGTTTCAGCAATTCCTAATATTAATTGACTGTCTTTCGGTTGATTCTCTTGGATAAATTTCATTATTTTATCAATGTGTTCAACGTCTTGGTCTTCTTGATTTGGCGAATCAACAATTAAAGGAAAATAAGTTGATGAAGAAAACTTTTTCATTAAATGAAAAAAGGTGAAATAATAAGCTATTAAAGCTCTTGGTCTAGAACTTCCAGTCTCTTTTGATTCGATTTTTGATGTTATTGGTTTATATTCATCTTCTGTCAAGGAATGAACGTCTAATTTTTTTTAAAAAGAAGTTAATGTAGTTCTGTAGTAGCTTACTATTTCATCTTTTCTTTTTTTACTTTCAAATTCTTTCAGTTTTTTCTCTAATTTTTCTTTTTCTAAAGTATTCTCAACGAGAGTTTTTTGAAGTTCACTATATCTTTCAGAGAAAATTGACTTTATCTGATTCTTACCAAAACTTTCAATAACATCTTTCAGTTTAAGATTGCCTTTTTTCTCTTGAAGAATTTTATCTATTTTATTTACTTCACTCAAAGTAGAATTCAATTTTTTATTCTCAAATTCTATTTTCTCTTCAATTTCCTTGACTTCCTTTTTTAACTCTAAAAGCAAGTCTTTGCTCTTTTGTTCATCTTGGGCTATTTCGAATCTTTCTGCGAATGAATTTTCATATTCTGCTCCACAAGTTGGGCAACCAATTACTTCAGGCAGTTTCTCCGATGCAAATTCCAAATCTTTATGACTTTCTAAAACTGCTTGTTTAACTATATTGATTTGTGCATCATAAGATGCTTTTAAATGATATAAATCGTGTAAATCAGATTTTAAAGATTCTTCTTTCTTTTTCAACGATTCCAATTCTGTTAGAAGAGCCGTTATTTCTTTTTTGAATTCGTCAATATTAATATTGAAATTTGTCTGTGATAATTTGTTCTTTACATCTTCTAGGATTTTTCCAGTCAGCTTTTGTTCTTTGTCAGTATCTTCTATTGCTTTTAGATAAATGTCAATTTCTTTTTTCGTCTCGTAATACTTATTAGGTCTAATACCTGAATGATAAAAAATACATTGATTTCTGTAACTTTTTATTTGTTGTAAAGATTTAAAAGACGACCAACTTTTACTCCAACTTTCATCTTGGTCAACATAATATGGAAGCAGTAGATATGCTGGTGGTGGAATAATAAAACCGCTATTTTGAGATTGAAATAGTGTGCAAAAACCGGCTATATTGAGCCACCCACAGCGGATTAAAGTGAGCATAGCGCGGCTGATGAAACTGAGCCACC
>NZ_JACVXC010000009.1 GCF_014596935.1 Aestuariibaculum suncheonense
GTCATCCTGAACTCGTTTCAGGATCCAGTTACTTTTTTTAGCGATGAAAATCGACGTAGGAGATTCATGAACACCTTGAGTTAAAATATAGACTAGTGAATAAAAAAGTAAGGAGCTTCAAGAACCCTTAAATTAAAATATAGATTAGTGAGCTAAAAAAGTAAATCCATTTGTTTAAAACAGCAACAGCAAACTACGACTTCACACCTCACCTTGTCACCCTGAGCGCAGTCGAAGGGTCACACCCCACTGTCATTCCGCACTTGATGCGGAATCCATTTATCTAAGCGCAACAACCCACAACCGAAAACAGACAACAGACGACTAACGTTTCACACCTCACGTTTCCCGTTTCACACCTCACGACTTACGTTTCACGTCTCAATTTTATCCTCATCTGTTACCAGTCATCATCAGGGTATTCAAAATCGGGCTTCGACTCTGCTTAGCCGGACATTTTACTTAATAAATCAATGATAATAAGTCATGACTATGGGCTTATAAAATGAAAATTAAGTATCTTCGAACCTGCATGAATCATATACAAACACCAATCATTCCCATAACGCAACAATTTGCCAAGCGCAAGGATGTTACTCATGACATCCATAAAGAAGCCCTGTGTGTGTATGTCGCGTTGGGATTTTTTTTAGGAGAGGATGCATTTTATAAAGACGAGCGGGTGCTGCAATCTGGGCGTCAATATACCTTAGATGCTCAAAAGCAGGTCGTTTCTGAACAATCGTATTTTAAATGGTACCACACACCACGATCCATTTCCTTTAAATCGGCGCTCGATGAGTATACCGATTTGTTTGAAGATATTGTAAAAAAACAGTCCTTATATCAACCGGTTATTTTACCACTTTCTGGCGGACTCGACAGCAGGACACAGGCGGTAGCTTTAGATTATTTGAAGGTAGATGTAACAAGTTACTCATATAGTTTTAAAGGGGGGTATAAGGAGCATGCTTTAGGGAAAGCCATTGCTGATACCTGTGGCTTTAAGTTTGATGCTTTTGAAATTCCGGAAGGCTATTTATGGAAAAACATGGAAGAGCTCGCGCAGATAAATCATTGCTATTCCGATTTTACGCATCCCCGACAGATGGCGATTCTAAACGAGTTAAAGCAGATGCAGGGCGCATTTAGCTTAGGGCATTGGGGAGATGTATTATTTGATAGCGGTATTAAAACAACAGAGGAAGATTTGTCGGTTGTAGATATCGTTTATAAAAAAATCGTCAAACCTGGCGGATTGGTTCTGGCGAGTATGCTATGGGAACAATGGGGATTGCATGGTGGTTTTGAAGCTTATTTAAAAGCAAGGTTACAGGAGTTGTTAGATGACATTAATATTGAAAACAAAAGTGCGAAGGTAAGAGTGTTTAAATCGATGTATTGGGCACCGCGCTGGACCAGTGTTAATTTGTCGGTGTTTCAGGAGGCGCACCCCGTTAATTTGCCGTATTATGATGACCAGATGTGTCGTTTTATCTGTGAACTCCCCGAGGCATATTTGGCGAATCGCCAATTACAAATAGAATATATAAAACAGCGTCATCCTGAGGTGGCTAAAATCACATGGCAGGCGCAAAAACCCTATAATCTGTATAATTTTCATAAAAATAAATCCCCTTGGAATTTACCGTGTCGGGTAACACATAAATTGAAACGAAGTTTGAGTGAGTTGATGGGTCGTAAATGTATTCAACGTAACTGGGAATTGCAATTTTTGGGAAAGACCAATGATGAAACTTTGAAACATTATGTGTTTGATGAGGCGTTTTTAGAGTTTGTTGGAGGAGATACGGTGCAACATATTTATAATAAGTTTAACGGAGCAGAGGCGGTGAAATATGCACATCCCTTAAGTATGTTATTAACTTTGAGTGTGTGGAGACAAGGTGAAATGTAAGACGTGAAACATGAAGCGAGAGATGTGAAGTGTGAGAAGTGGGACGATTCACGTTTCACGATTTCTGATTCGCGAATTAAGTTGTTGGTTATCAATGTAAAATGGATTTAAGTATTAAATAAAAAACATTAAATATCCATGATCAGACTTAATCATACAACGGAATGTTAATAGGATGTTCCATGTGTCCTTAAAAATAATAAATATTAGCACATGAAAGTATCTGTTATTTTACCGGTGTATAACGGGGCCGGTACCTTAAAAGAAACCCTCGATAGTCTGGTCAACCAAACCTATCAGGATTTCGAGCTTCTGGCTTGCATTGATGGCACAAAAGATGCTTCTAAAGATATTTTAGAACAATACCGGAATCGGTTTAAGGTCTTGAGGATTTTAGAGAATACAACAAACCGAGGGCTGGGGCCTACTATGAATCGTTTGGTTACTGAAACACAGGGGGAATACCTCGCTATTGCCGAGCAGGACGATTATTATTATCCGGAACGTCTGGCCTTACAGGTTGCTGTGCTGGACAAGCAACCAAAAGTAGGTATGGTTTCAGGGATTGCCGAGTTTTGGGACGGTGAGCGCGTTACCATGCAGTTTCCGGGATTACTGGTGCATGGCGGGCAGTATCCGGAAGGCGAAGCCATGTTTTTATTAAATTACAGGAAGCAGCTAAAAGTAGCTAACAGTTGTATGATGTTTAGAAAGTCTGTCCATATCGAAAATGGATTGTATTTTACCCAGCACCATCCCAGTATAGGGGTAGACTGGACTTATGTGTTGCGGTTTTCTTTAGTATCCAGGGTTTATGGTTTGCATCAGGTTTTGGTACGTTTAGATAGAAGACAGAATAGAACCTCGGTAACGACTAAAACAGAGCAAATGTTTAAGGGGTCCAGAGAATTATTACGAAGTTTTGCCTATGAATATCCTGAGTTGATTTCAAAAAAAGATTTTAACTATGCCATGCGGGGGCAACTGTCAAAAGAAGTGAATCACTTGAGTGGCTTGAGGTTTGTTTTTGTGTCTTTGTTCTATGTGTTCAGGTATCCTTTCGATACCCGATTCAGACAAAGCTTGTTAAAACGCATAAAAATAAAGTTAAATAAAATATCGGTTTAAGAGATTTTTAAAAGCTAAAAATGGTACCGAGAATTCAGTATTAATAAAAAAAGTAGTTATATATTTAAGTTTAGGTCTATTTAAAATGTTATGACAGCAGATCAAAAGAAAATAAAAATCCTATTTACCATCCCCAATTTTGATACGGCAGGAAGTGGTAAAGTGGTTTATGATCTGGTGAGAGGCCTAAACCCCGAGCGCTTTGAGGTACATATCGCCTGCCAGCATGATAGAGGCGCATTTTTCAAAGAGGTGGAGGCCTTAGGGATGCCAGTACATATAATCAACACGACTGTAAATTACAGACCCTATACAGCGTTATTAAAGCGATTAAAGCCTCTCATTCGTTTTTTTAAAGTACAGCAGTTCGACATCATCCATTCCTGGCACTGGAGCAGTGACTGGACGGAGGCACTTGCCGCAAGATTGGCCGGGGTGCCATGGATATATACCAAAAAGGCGATGAGCTGGGGGAATAAGCACTGGCATATAAGAAGTCTTCTGGCGCATTACATCATCACCATTAACGATCAGATGTATGATTTTTTCCCTTGGAAGAAACAGCAAAAACTAATACCACTGGGCATAGATACGCGCTATTATGCGCCGAAAAAGGTATTAGCCCCTGAAGCACCGGTTGAGGATGCTGTATTTCGTATCATTACAGTAGCAAATCTCGTGCCTGTAAAAGGGGTAGAGGTGTTGATAAATGCCCTGCACCAGCTGCAGGACGCGAAAGTGAAGTTAATGGTGTTAGGCGACGATACCGGCGATTATGGCCAGAATTTAAAAGCATTATGTAAAACGCTTGGGGTAGAGCAACAGGTAGATTTTTTAGGAAAACAACCCGATGTAAGACCCTATCTGGCAATGGCGAATGTATATGTAATACCAACCTTGAATGAAGGCAGACGAGAAGGGATGCCTATGGCTTTGGTAGAAGCCATGAGTATGGGGGTTCCGGTATTAGGTTCAGGTATTGCAGGTGTAAATTATGTGTTGAGAGGGTTTCCTGGTTTGTTATTTCAGGCAGGAAATGTAGAGGAGTTAGTGGAAAAATTGCGTGTAAGAATGCAGTGTTCTAAAGAACAAAATAGTAAATTGGGCCAGGCACTCAGGACCTATTGTGAAGAGCACTTTAGTTATAAGCTGTTTATAAAGCGGCATGAGACCTTATATCTGGATATTTTAGAAAAGAAGGTATCTAACCGCCAAGTTGAACATGTTTAATAAATGATGCCAAAAATGACCATTGCCTTAATATTGCCGGTACCTCCCGGGTATTCAGAAACCTTTTTTAAATCTAAAATAAGGGGGTTGCAGGATAATGGTTATAAAGTAATACTGGTAACGGCTGCAACGAAAGATAGGTTTAAAGACTGTAAACATGTGGTACATCCTAAGGTGTATAAATCGCTTATAAAACAAAGTCTGGCAATGCTTATTGTAGGCCTTGGCCTGTTGCCGCATATAAAGCAGGTGATCCGTTATGTGCGTCTGGAACGCAAGAATAAAACAACTTTAAAACGAATAATTGAAAAGGTTTATATTAATGCGACCTTGTTAAAACTTAAGGCCGACTGGCTGCATTTTGGTTTTGCGACCATGGCCATACAACGCGAATTGGTTGCTAAAGCGATAAAAGCTAAAATGGCGGTGAGTTTTAGAGGATATGATATTAATGTATATCCCTTAAAAAATAAAGAGGTTTATAAGTTATTATGGAAAAACGTAGATAAAGTGCATAGTATTTCTAACGATTTATTACAGCGGGCTTATGCTTTAGGTTTGTCGGAAACAAAAAACTATCAAATAATTACGCCAGCTGTGAATATTAAAAACCTTCCTGTTTTGAGAGAAAGGGAATTATCAGCACCTTTAAAAATGGTTACTATTGCAAGATTACATTATATAAAAGGAGTAGACCTATTATTAGAAACAGCTCATATATTAAACCAGAGAGGAGTCAATTTTATTTGGGAAATTATTGGAGGAGGTCAAGCACAGGATGAAGAACGTTACCTATACCAATGCTACAAATTAGGATTGAAAAATAAAGTAAAATTCAAAGGTAAACTAGACCATAAAGAAACACTAGATGTTTTAGGTCAAACCGATTTATATATTCAAACCAGCTTGATAGAGGGGTTTTGTAATGCTGTGCTGGAATCTCAAAGTTTAGGAAAAATAAGTATTGCATTTGATACAGGGGGGCTTAAGGAAAATATCAAAGATGGAGAAACAGGCTTTTTAGTAAAACCAAATGACACCGTAGCTATGGCAAACATGATAGAGTATGTGATTGGACTTTCTGAGGCAGAAAAACAAAAAATGCAACAATTAGCTATTAGAAGAGTTAAACAACAGTTTAATATAGAGCAACAGCAACAAGCATTTGTTGCATTTTTTACCGCTTAGGTTTATGAATGTGCATTACCCCGATTTTCATTATGATAAAAATTACAGGTCGGAAACCTTTCCTTTGCTGCGCGCTTTTTTAAAAGGAAAAGAATTTACAGATCTGCAACGCATAGCGATGTATGGCGTTTCAAATAAGGATTTTAATATCGTTAATGAGATTCATCAAGCAGAGGTTTGTGTTTTACCCATGTCATGGAATTATTATGTAAAAACAAAGCAGTTAAAATTAGCACAAGACTATATTGAAAACTGCAAAAATGCTGATAAACAGGTCTGGTCTTTTGTGTCAGGAGACCATAGTGTAAAACATCCGGACTACGATCATGTTTTTGTATTTCGGTTAGGAGGTTATAAGTCAAAGAAAAATTTGAATCATAAAGGGATGCCGGTGTTTATTGGCGATTATTTGTGTAAAAATGAGTTGTCAGAAAATTATTTGCCCCAAAAATATAAAATCAAGCCGCTTGTTGGTTTTTGCGGACAGGCAAATCCATCCAGATTACAAGCGGGTTTCGATATCATAAAAAAAAGCTGGTTTAATATAAAGAGTAAAACAGGGTTAAGTTTTTATGAGCCGGAAGCCTTACTGGCCACCTCATATTTAAGAGCTAAGTTGTTACAGCAATTGAGCAAATCTGAAGCGGTTTCAGATCAATTTATATTAAGGAAACGCTACAGAGCAGGTGTTTCAAAGGGAAAAGATACCCATCAAACCACCCTGGAGTTTTATAATAATTTACTCGAATCTCATTATGTGTTGTGTGTTCGAGGTGGTGGTAATTTTTCGGTTCGTTTTTTTGAAACCTTAATGATGGGACGTATTCCAATATACATACATACCGATGGCTTTTTACCCTTAAGCGACCAGATTGACTGGAAACAGCATGTGGTTTGGATAGACTCCAGTGAACAAGATAAAATTGTAGAAAAAGTAGTATCTTTTCACAGTCAATTAAATCCAGAACGATTAAAGTCGTTATCTGAAAGCAACAGAAAATTATGGGAAGAAAAATTGACGATGAAAGGCTTTTTTAAAACAGTTTCCAAGAGTATTTAATTGATATAAAATGATATTTCATTTTTTAAAGTATATAAAACCAATTTGGTATTTTAATTTAAAACCAGAAGTTGATTATGCTTATTTTCCTTCTGAAGAGTTATTAGATAAGTATGGTGTTGACTTGGCTTTAGATGCTAATTTTGTTAGTGATATAGCACAAAGGCGAGATTTGGCATGGAGAGGGTTTCAGCTGGGATGCATTCAAACGACAGGTGAAACGGGGATGGATATATGGCGTGATGAACATATACCTTTAGAGGATGAGTATTGCTTTTTAAGAAAATATTTCCACAAAGCCTGGGTGTTTTATGTATTGGTTATTAGGCTGACCTTATTTCATAATCCTCTTAAGGAGCTAAAGGCGTTTTTTAAAACACAACATATTAAACGTTTGGCAATGTATAAAAATCATATTCCCTACAAGGACTATGAAAGTTTTGCAAGCGATTTAATAATTAAAAGGCCCTTGGTATCCATTGTGATTCCAACATTAAACCGCTACGAATATTTAAAAAATGTTTTTAAAGATCTGGAGAGGCAGACTTATAAGCATTTTGAAGTGATTGTTGTTGATCAAACCGATGATTTTAAAGAAGAGTTTTATCTAGGATGGAATCTGGATCTGAAGTACTGGCACCAAAAAGAAAAAGCCTTATGGCGTGCAAGAAATGAAGCCATAGCATTAGCTAAAGGCGATTACATTCTGCTTTATGATGATGATTCGAGGGTGGAGGTGAATTGGATAGAACAGCATTTAAAAACCTTGGATTTTTTTAAGGCCGATGTGTCAAGTGGGGTGTCTTTAAGTGTAGTGGGAGCAGAAATACCGGAACATTACAGTTATTTTCGCTGGAGCGACCAACTGGATACCGGAAATGTGTTACTAAAGAAAAGCATATTTGAAAAAGTAGGTTATTTCGATCGACAGTTTGAAGGCCAGCGTATGGGCGATGGCGAATTCGGACTGCGTTGCTATCTTGCTGGTTATAAAAATATATCGAACCCTAAAGCGAAACGTATGCATTTAAAAGCAGAGCAAGGCGGTCTGAGGCAAATGGGAAGTTGGGATGGTTGGCGACCTAAAAAGCTTTTTGGACCAAGACCAGTGCCTAGTGTATTGTATTTAACGAGAACCTATTTTGGAAAAATATTAACCCTTTATTTTGTGCTTCAGGGTATTATGCCTTCCTTAGTCTCGTATAAATTTAAAAATAGTAGAGTGTTGAAATTAATTTCATTTTGTTTAATTCCTTTATTTCTGCCTTTTGTTTTAGTTCAGGTTTTGATATCTTGGAGGCTGTCTACGCATAAAATGAATAAAGGCATATGGTGGTAGTAAAGCCTTATGGTAAAGATTTAGAAAGCAGTCATGTGCGTTTTGCTAAAAAATACTGGACAAAAAGGAGACGATTTACTCCTGAATATATCTATTGGAAATTTCGAGGGCAAGACCAAGCTACATTAGAATCATTTTTATTGGCAGAAAAAGAAGGGGAGGTTATTGGCCAATTCGGAATCATACCTTGTCATTTAAAAGTAGATGAAAAAATTTATGATGCGCAATGGGCATGCGATTTAATGGTAGATAAAACGGCCAGAGGACAGGGCGTCGCATATGAACTCTATGAATTTGCCCATAAAAAGGCTTCTGTTACCTTAGGCAGCGACCCTAGTCCGGCGGCAAGTAAGTCAATGCTAAAGAATGGTTATGTACTGGTCCCTGGGCCAAGGAAATTTATTTTTCCCGTAAAAATAGGCGAAGCTTTTAAGTTGAAAAAAGTAAATAGCAGTCTGTTGAATTATTGCTATAATCCTTTTTTATTTTTAATCCGATGCTTTCCAAAATCAGGATTTCAAAAAATCAGTAGTAAAGAGTATTTGAGTTTGATAAAAAGAGATTCGAATGAGTTTATGTATTGTGCTTATAATAAAGCCTTTTTAAATTGGAGATTTTCTTCTTTTAAATCTTATTATTCAGGGATAGATTGTTATAAAAAAAATGCTGATAATTTTTTTTCCGGTTATATGAATGGACAGGTGTATTATATAACCGATTTTAATTGTTCTAATGTTAGGTTTTTTTTTGAAATTATTCATTTTATTTATTCTAAACATAAAGCTTCGCCTATTTTGAGAGTCAAGTTTTTTTCTAATAATTCGAAACTTTCCGGAATATTACCTTTTTTAGGTTTTGTTAGATTTCGTACATTAACACAAATTGTATTATATACAACAAATGAAGCTATTTTGAGAGCTGTTAAAACGAAGAAGTTTTATTATACACTTTTAGATTCTGATGAAAATATTTAATTAATGTGAAGAAAAAAATTGTAGTAATCTGGGATTTTGATGGGCCCATAGGGCAGATAAATGCAACCTATCCGTATAACTTTAATTTTTCGAATTTAGAAGCTGAAATCTGTAATGTGAGGTGGCTTTTAACGGAGCTAAAAAGAAGAAATATAATCTGTTGTTTTGCTGTTACAGGGTTTTCTGCCGAACAAGGCGTGTATCCTTTTAATGTTCCGGAATTAATAGAAGAAATTTCTATGGAAGGTCATGAGATAGCTTCGCACGGTTGGAAACATGAATGGATTCCTTTATTTAAGCAGGGGCAGGTTGATAAAAGTTTAAGACGAAGCAAAAAGGTTTTAGAAGAAGCTATAAATGAAAGACAACGGGTTACAGGTTTTGTTCCGCCGCACAACAGACCCATGAGCTGGATAAAGCGTGGCGCATTTAGTTTAGGAGACAGGGGACTTTATCCTTTTTTTAAGATGGGTGATAATGAGCAGTTAATAAAATTACTGAAGAAAAATGAATATGGTTGGGTTCGGGTGTCTTTTAAACACAGATTAAAAGCCGTGTTTTCAAAAAAAAGAAATATTACAGGTCGAGTTTTTAATTATCATGGATTTTTAATTTTAGAGAACCATTATCCAGGTTTCGATCAGAAAGTTATAGATCATATTTTATCTACAAATCATGAAACCTATACCATTAGTGCACATCCTTATATGTTATCACTGGAAAATAAGATAGAATCCAAAGAGCATTTTTTAAATTTCATGGATGTATTGTTGGCATCAGGTCAGTCAATAGAATTTGTAACGCCTTCGCAATTAGTGATATGAAAAGAATCCTTTTAGTCACTTCAGAATTTCCACCCCAGCCCGGAGGTATAGGTAACCATGCCTTACATGTAGCTGATGCTCTGGGTAACGAAGGCTATAAGGTAACGGTGGTGGCCGATCAGCGCTCGCAAGATGGCCATGTGGAAGCCGAATTCGATAAAACCCTGCCTTTTTCAGTATCCAGAATAAAAAAGCAGGCGTTACGGCCCCTGATGTATATCAATAGAGTGGTTGAGGTATTCCGGTTATTGGTATCGGCTGATTACGTGCTTGCCTCCGGCAAGTTTGCTTTATGGAATGTGGCCTTTTGTAATATATTTAGAAAACGGTTTAGCCTGGCCGTGGTACATGGCACGGAAGTGAATTTACCGGCCGCATTACCAAAGCTATTGGTCGAGCAGGCCTTAAGGCAATTCGATAAAGTGGTTGCGGTTTCCACATACACAAAACAATTTATAAGGCATTTAGGCTTAGAGGTTAGGGTGGTGCCTAACGGCATAGCCTGTGCCAGTTGGAAAAATATAAAAAGCGAAGCGGTGACATTATCGGGGGAGCCTAAACTCATCACGGTAGGTCGCATTAGTGAACGCAAGGGCCAGCAGGAGGTGCTAAAACTAGTACCTGAACTTTTAAAACACTTTCCAGAAATACATTACCATTGTGTGGGCATAGATGCAGAAGCAGAGCAGCTTAAACGCCTGGCCAAAGATTTAGGGGTGTCTAATCACTTCACCTGCCATGGGGTATTGGAACAAAATAAATTGAAAAGCGGCTTGGCGCAGAGTGATATATTCATCATGCTCAGCAAACCCGGACAAAAGGGGGATGTCGAAGGTTTTGGAATAGCCATATTGGAAGCCAATGCTTTGGGAGTTCCTGCCATTGGAGCCTATGGTAGCGGAGTAGAAGAGGCCATTTCAAGAGGACAATCGGGAGGACTTATAAACATAGGCGATTACCAAGCCTTAAAGGGACTCATAGATGATATTTTAAAGAATAAAGAAAGCTATAGGAACGGGGCAGAACAATGGGCGAAAGCGCATGATTGGAGTTGTATAGTGAAACAATATACCGCCTTACTACCATGAAACAGTTAACCATCATTTCACATACCGAACATTATACGAATACCGATGGCATACTGGTGGGCTTTGGGCCTACCGTAACGGAAATCAATCACCTGTTGAAGCTCTTTGATAAAATTGTGCATGTGGCGGTTTGGTACGATACCAAGGCACCGGCCAGTGCCCTGCCTTATGCCTCAGCAGCCATTCAGTTTGTGGCCTTGCCTGCCGTTGGCGGGAAAACCCTGAGTCGCAAAAGTCAGGTGATTTGGCAGGCCCCCGGAATATTAAAAATCATTAAGCAAAGCGTAAAGGAGAGCACACATGTGCAGTTCAGAGCACCTACGGGAATGGGGGTGTATGTCATTCCCTATGTAATGGGGCTAACGGCTAAGCAGGTATGGTTTAAATATGCCGGAAACTGGAAACAGGAAAAGGCGCCTTTAGCCTACCAGTGGCAACGTTGGTTGTTGAAAAACCAAAAGCGTAAGGTCACCATAAACGGAACCTGGGCAGACCAGCCCAGCCACTGCCTGTCCTTTGAAAACCCTTGTATAACAGAGCCGGAACTTCAGGACGGCGCAAGCGTGCGCAGGGAAAAGGTGTTGCCTGAAAGCGGCATCGCCCTGTGTTTTGTGGGACGACTGGAAACGGCCAAAGGCATCGATATGTTCCTCGAAAGTCTGGAGGCGCTATCAGAAGCGGATAAAGCAAAGCTGGGAACCGTGCATATCGTTGGAGAAATGAAGGAGGGGTATTCCGAAGCGGACTTGATGGTGTCTGGTGTATCGCTAAAGTACCACGGTACATTAGCCAGAAAGGCATTGCATAGCATCTATAAACAAAGCCATTTTATTGTCTTGCCTTCCAGATCGGAAGGCTTTCCAAAGGTCATTTCTGAGGCCTTAAATTTTGGCTGTGTCCCCGTGGTGTCGAATGTCTCGGCCATTGGGCAATATATTAAAAACGGAGAACAGGGCATTTTAATTGAAATGTTAACGACAGCAGGAGTAAAGACAAAACTCCGGCAGTGTTTAAGTTTAAGTCCTGAGTCCTTCAAAAAAATGATATCCCGGGAGGCGCATGTCTATAACCGGTTTTCATACGAATACTATAATCAACGCATATGGAAGGAGGTTTTGAACAACTCCTGATGTGGTTATAAAAGAAATTATATATTTACCGTTTTACAATCTGTAAATAAAAGCTTTGAGGATAAAGGATAAACACATATCTGTAATATTGCTCCATATCATCATAGGAGTACTGGTGTATTTTAGTGAAGGCCTGGCGAAGTTTTATTTTTTATCAGCTGTAGCCTATTGGCTGCTGAAGATTCTTAATGCGCCAAAAAAGGATAAGGGCATAGCAGTATTATGTGCCTGTGCGTACATCGTTGGAGCCGAGGTGTTTTTAAGAATGAATCATGGGACCTTTTTCTATGAAGCCAGTAAGTATCTGGTGATGTTGTTTAGTCTCATGGGGCTGTTTTACAAAGGCTTCAGATTATATGCCATGCCTTATGTGTTTTATTTACTCTTGTTAATTCCGGGAATCTATGTGTCCATGTATGCCTTAAATGTAAGTGTGAACCTTAGGAAGGCTGTGGCCTTTAATTTAAGTGGTCCGGTATGCCTGGGGATATCGGCCTTATTTTGTTTTGGACTGAGTATAACCAGATTGCAGTTAGAGCGGATGTTAAATGCAGCCCTCTATCCGCTAATAAGTTTGCTGTTTTACATTATATGTTTTAATCCGGATGTGTCAGAGGTGGTAAGAGGTACAGACTCTAATTTTGCCACATCGGGAGGCTTTGGGCCAAACCAGGTAGCCACAGTGCTGGGCTTGGGGGCCTTTTTTATGGCGGTAAGATTTTTTGTCTTTAGCAATACATCCTGGTTAAGATATCTCGATTTGTTCTTTGTGCTGCTGTTTACATTTCGAGCGGTAGTAACATTCAGTCGGGGTGGGGTATTGACCACGGCAGTCATGCTGGCTTGTTTTTTATTCTTTCAGTTTAAATTCATGAATAAGAGCAAACGAAGCCATATGCTGGCATCTTTAGTGCTGTTTGCAGGAATGCTTTTGGGGGCTTGGGTGTATTCATCCATTCAAACCAGAGGATTGATTGATAAACGCTATGCCAATGAGGATGTAAGAGGTGTTGAAAAAGAAGATATTACCACCGGCCGTGTGTATTTGTTTCAGCAGGAAATAGAAGAATTTTTTAATCATCCGTTTCTGGGGGTTGGCGTGGGGCGTATTAAAGATATCAGGTTTCAGGAAACCGGCATTCAGGTGGCTTCACATAACGAAGTAAGTCGGATCATAGCAGAGCATGGTTTATTGGGAATACTGGCGTTTTCAATATTACTGCTTACGCCGTTAGTTTTAAGATTGGGAGACCGAAGCAATGTCTTGTTTTTTTCCTTTTACTTTTTCTGGTTTTTAACCATTAACCACTCGTCCATGCGTATTGCCGCACCAGCCTTTATATATGCCTTAAGCTTATTACATATTAAACATGACCAACCTCGTTTACATAGGGAACAAATTAAATAATGCCCGGGCGACGGTCACGTCAATCGATGTGTTGGGACCTTTGCTGGAAAACGAAGGCTATCGGGTCACCTATGCATCAGGTAAATCGAATAAAACACTTCGCTTTTTAGACATGCTGTTTACCGTATGGAAAAGCCGAAGAACTACCGACTATGTTTTGATAGATACCTACAGCACGCTTAATTTTTACTATGCCTTTGCAGTGAGTCAGGTATGCAGATGCTTGCAAATAAAGTATATACCCATCTTGCATGGTGGCAACTTGCCTGAACGACTGGAACGACATCCTAAAATGAGTCAGGCTGTATTTAATCATGCGTTTGCCAATATGGCGCCATCATTATATCTGAAAACCGCATTTGAATCTAA
Organism: Aestuariibaculum suncheonense; assembly: GCF_014596935.1. Classification (GTDB taxonomy): domain Bacteria; phylum Bacteroidota; class Bacteroidia; order Flavobacteriales; family Flavobacteriaceae; genus Aestuariibaculum; species Aestuariibaculum suncheonense. The sequence goes on from NZ_JACVXC010000009.1 coordinate 13,657, forward strand.
AGGCTATACCAGCATAGTTAATATTCCTAACGCTATAAACCTCGGGGCCTATGCTTTTAAAGAGCGCACCATAGATGAGATACAGCTGCTTTGGGTGCGGGCATTCCACAAAACCTACAACCCATTGTTGGCCATCGCTGTTGTAAAAGCCTTACAGGCAACGGGAGCATCAGCAACCCTAACCATGGTGGGCCCCGATAAGGACGGAACCTTACAGCAGGCTAAAGCATATGCTGAGAAACAGGGGGTAACCGTAAAATTTACAGGAAAATTGGAAAAGGCAGAGTGGATAACCTTATCGCAGCAGTGTAATGTCTTTATTAACACCACGCATTTCGATAATATGCCGGTGAGCGTATTGGAAGCCATGGCATTAGGCTTACCGGTAGTGTCCACCAATGTAGGAGGGATGCCTTATATAATAAATGACCAGACAGATGGTATTCTGGTAGAACCGGATGCCGTTCAGCCTTTTGTGGAGGCCATACAGGGACTTAAAAAGGATCCCGATTTGACAAAAAAAATCACACGAAATGCACGAAAAAAAGTTGAACAGTACGATTGGGAAATTGTTAAAGACTTGTGGAAGAGTTTGTTAGTTTAAAGTGGTTTTGATACAATAAACTTTCTATATTTACAGCATCTCAAATCAATTGTTGCATAAAAATGTTCAAAGAGGGAGTACATTTTAACATTTCAGAACGCAAGGTCTTATTGCGTCTGGTCGATGTGCTCGTGGTGTTAATTGTACTTTGTTTTGTGAGTAGTAGTTTCAGCTTCGACTATTTTACAATATCTAAGGAACGCTGGCGCTGGGTTTTGGTCCTCATACTGTACCTAAGTATTTTCGGTACCATTTTTGAACTTTACGATTTACAGAAGTCCAGTAAACTGGATAAAATTTTTACCAGTATTGTGTTTACAGTATCCACAACGGTATTATTCTATTTTTTAACCCCCTTTTTTACGCCCGAACTTCCCGGGAACCGTTTGCAGATTCTGTACTTTTACTGTGCCATACTCTTTGCCTTGTTACTATGGCGCTATGTGTATCTCACGTTTATTGTATCGCCCCGGTTTTTTAAAAAGGTCCTGGTGGTTGGGGAAACTTCAAATCTGCAGGCCATGATCGATATTTTTAAACAATCCGATCCGAATTATAAGATTTCAGGCTTTGTCAACTGCGAATCCGATCGCGTACCCTCGTTAACCCTGGAGGAGGTGCAGGAGTATCAGACGCATGAGATCCTGGAGGTGGTGAAACGCGAGGGAATCATGGAAATTGTCGTGGTCAATTATAAACCCGATACCATTACGCCCGATGTGTATCAGACCTTAATTACGTTACTGGAATCCGGACTCCCGGTAAGGGAGTATACCCAGGTGTTTGAGGATATGACCTATAGGGTACCGGTACAGTTTGTGGGTAAGGATTTTTATAAATACTTTCCGTTTAGTCGAAATAATAAAAACCGGTTATACCGATTTTTCCAGCGGGTGTTCGATATCGTGATTGCTGTGGTTGGAATGCTGTTGAGTCTGGTGTTTCTGCCTTGTATTGTGTTAGGAAACCTTATTGGAAACCGCGGCCCCTTGTTTTATACCCAGGAACGTGTGGGCATGAACGGCAGGGTCTTTAAAATGATAAAATACCGGACCATGATAAAAAACGCGGAAGATTCAGGAGCGGTTTGGGCAGTTAAAAATGATGGGCGTATCACACCATTCGGACGCTTTCTAAGACATTCCAGATTAGATGAAATTCCGCAGTTTATCAATGTGCTGTTGGGCGACATGAGTTTGATAGGCCCAAGACCAGAGCGTCCGTTTTTTGTTAAGCAATTATCGGAGGTCCTGCCCTTTTACGAAACCCGCCACATGATAAAACCCGGCGTTACCGGTTGGGCGCAGGTAAAAACACGATACGGCTCATCTATAGATGATAGTTTACTCAAGCTGCAATACGATCTGTACTACATCAAACACCGGAGCTTGTTTCTGGATCTCAACATCATGATAAAAACCTTAACCACCGTCATTTTCTTTCGCGGACAGTAATATTTAGTTAAAAGTTTTATTTTTATTTTTAGACAACCCACAACTAACGTCTTACAACTCACGTTTTACGTTTCACATTACCAAACCAAGCCTGTCAAAAATCAGAAATAATAAGTGGAGGAATGAAACTGCGATGCGTAGCATCAAGCATGCAATTCCGAAAACGCATGGTGCTTTAGCAATTTCCTATTTTTTGACTTGACTTTTTTGGTTCTTTTTTGGTCAAGCAAAAAGAGAACATCATGAGTTCTAAATAAAACAATAGACATGGACGAACAAAAACGAACATCTTGCATTCTAAATAAGCCAATAGACATATACGAATCAAAATGAACACGTTAAAATAAAACCCCTTGCTCCAATCAAATCAAGTGTTGGCTAAATTGAATCTTCGATTTCCTGCGTAGGTAGATTTGATATTAAGAGGAGTAAAACCGTTTACCGTCAAATCGAAAAAGGGGCATGATTACTACAAGAAGGGACTGAACAACTGACACCTCACGTTTCACGCTTCACAACCCATTGTCATTCCGTACCTGATGCGGAATCCATTTGTTTAAAACTCACATGTTACATCAAACAATACTTTGACCTAGGATTCATTTCGCAGCAAGGGCAGAGAAGCATGGCCTAGCGAAGCGTTTGCCATGCGCTGTAAAGCCTTAAAGCTAGAGATTCAAGAAAGGAAACATAAGTCTAGACTTTTTTGTTACTTTTTTGGGCAATGCAAAAAAGTAAGGCGATTCATGAACACCCTAAATTAAAATATAGATTAGTGAATAAAAAAGTAAGGGGCTTCAAGAACCCTTAAATTAAAATTATAGATTAGTGAACTAAAAAAGTAAGGAGATTCATGAACACCAAAAATTAAAATATAGATTAGTGAGCTAAAAAACTAAGGAGACTAAAGAAGTAAATCCATCTGTTTAAACCAGCAGTAGTGCCCTTCAAACCGATACTAAACCAACAGTACTTCATCCTGTAGTGTTAACACAATCGCAAGTAAATAACGGTTTACAAAGGAAAGCCGAGTACAGAAGCGGAGGATCATCAAAGGACCGGCCTTACATGCTGGCCTTTCTATATGCGAACCTTCTTGAATGAGGACATTTTTAGCTCATCATACCAATTGAAGTCATCGCAATAACACATGTTCTCTTCTATATTCGCCCGGTGTTAAACTTACAATCTGTTTGAAAATTTTAGAAAAATGGGGTAAATTGGAAAAACCGGTATCTATGGCAATTTCCAGAAAAGTTTTATCTGTTGTTACAATGAGATTCTGAGCCCGTTCTATTCGTTTGTGATGGATGTAATTTAAGGGCCTTTGTCCGGTATGTGTGAAAAATTGTTTCGAAAAATAATCCTGATTTTGGTTGACCCGTTTTGCTAAACCAGCAACAGTGAGATTTTGGTTTAAATGCATTTGAATATAACTCATACTATCCAGGATTTTCGAAGGCATTTTTTGGTGTTTCTTGTGTTTAAAATTGGAATCACTCAAAAACCTGGAAATCAATTGAAAAAGGATGCCTTGGTTTTCAAACGCCTGATGAAGTTTCATGCGCTCATTAAGCGACTTATATTCTTTGTAATAAGCCTCTTTTTCATACACTTTAGGGTTATCAGACCTGTTTATACCGCGACCGGGATTAATGTCAAGCATCCTTTTAATAAGGTAGACGTCCATGTCATTGGCAGGCAGTTTTATCACATTTCTATTCAGACTAAACAAAGAAATGCCTTCAGCAGACTCTTCAAAAAATTGAATAAAATACTGACTTAAAAAATCATCGCAATGCAGATTGCAGATTGTAAAACTCGGAATCAGATATAAATAGCCGGGTTCCAATGTAATTCGCCCAAAACTATCAGAGACCTCACCCTTACCGGCATCTATATAATATAAACGATAATAGGGACTAATAACATGATTAAAATTCCAATTATGATTAAGCTTAACATAATCAATATGTAATAACGAAAAAGAATATTTAAAAGAATTTCGGGCCATTTCTTTGAATAAAAATCGGTTTTGTGTAAAAAAAAATCGGATTTGTATAAAAAAAATAATCCGAAGTCAGACTACATTTGTTTTAAGCCATTACAAAACAATCAGTAAGAAAAACAATTTATAGTATTTTAAAGATAAGTATTTAAATAAAAATCACAACAAAACCTATTTAACAAGCAATAAAAACGAAATGGGGTGACACTTTTAGATGGATGTACAAAGTCGGAAATACATAATATAAATTTTAAACTAATTTCAAATGAACAGAAGAAATGCTTTAAAACTAGGTGCTTCGGCATTAGCCGGACTATATGTGTCACCGATATGGGGGCAATATAAAATATGCAATGCAGCGATTAGGGCTAATGGACCTTTTGAACCTAGTTGGGATTCCCTTGAAAAATATATAGTTCCGGATTGGTTTCGAGATGCTAAATTTGGAATGTGGGCGCATTGGGGACCGCAATGTGAACCCGAAGCAGGCGATTGGTATGGACGCGGAATGTATGAGGAAGGCTCATGGCAGTATAAATATCATGTTGAAAAATACGGACATCCTTCTAAATTCGGTTTTAAAGATATTATCAAGGTATGGAAGGCCGACAACTGGAATCCGGAGGCGTTGGTGAATTTATATAAAGATGCCGGTGCTAAATATTTTATGGCCATGGCCAACCATCATGATAATCTGGATTTATATGATAGTAAGTACCAGCCTAATTGGAATTCGACTAAGCTCGGGCCTGAGAAAGATATTATTGCAGGTTGGGAAAAGGCGGCCCGAAAAGCGGGACTCCCATTTGCGGTTAGTGTGCATGCGGCTCATGCCTGGAATTGGTTTGATACGTCACAGGGAGCCGATAAAAACGGGGCTTTGGCAGGTGTGCCTTACGACGGAAAGTTAACTAAGGCGGATGGAAAGGGAACCTGGTGGGAGGGTTTAGCCCCTCAGGAATTATATGCGCAAAATCATCCGCTAAGTGAAAATCCTTCAGGAAATTCATCTGTGCATAGTCAGTGGAATTGGGGAGATGGCGCGTCATTACCATCTCAGGAATACATAGAAAAATTTTACAATAGAACGGTTGATTTAATTGATAAATACAATCCCGATATGGTGTATTTTGATGATACGGCATTACCATTTTGGCCGATTAGTGATGCTGGTCTGCGAATTGCAGCCTATTTATACAATAAAAGCCTTCAGAAACACAAAACCGTGCAAACCGTGGTAACTGGTAAAATTTTAGATGAGCAACAACGCAAAGCCATGGTATGGGATGTGGAAAGAGGCCAAAGTAATAGCATAGAACCCTTGCCCTGGCAAACCGATACCTGCATTGGAAATTGGCATTACGATAGAGGAGTTTATAATCGCAAACACTATAAATCGGCTAAAACAGTCATTCATACTTTAATTGATGTGGTGAGTAAAAATGGAAATTTGATGCTTAATATTCCTGTTCGTGGCGATGGTACTATTGATGAATTGGAACGCGAAATTGTTACCGAAATTGGGGTTTGGATGACACTGAACGGTAAGAGTATATACGGAACACGGCCCTGGAAAATTTTCGGTGAAGGGCCGCAACAAGAAAGTGCCGGCGCACTGACTGCTCAGGGATTCAACGAAGGCAAAGGAAAGCCTTATACAGCGGCAGATATTCGTTTTGCTCAAAAGGATAAAATACTGTATGCGACTGTTATGGACTGGCCTGAAAATGGAAGAGCTGTGATAAAAAGTTTAGGGAAATCATCACCGTATTACACCAAAAAAATAAGACAAATTAGCTTGGTAAGTACAGGCGAAAAATTGAAATTTAAACAACATGCAGATGCTCTTGAAGTATACTTTCCTGCTGCTAAACCAAAAGCCTCCTATGCCAGTGCACTGGAAATAATATCCTGATGCAAATGGATTTTAGATGACTTTTTAATAACACAAATACCCAAACAAAATGAAATATAGCCTTCTGTTAGTATCTCTGTTTATATTGGCAATATGTTCAATACATGCCCAGGAGATGGTATCACCAAATAAAAAGATTAAAGTAATTGTAGAGCATCAGGCTGGAGCAAAAGTATTGGGAGAGGTATATTTCAAAGTTCTGTATAAAAATAAATCCGGATATACTGAAGTTATACCAAATTCACCTTTAGGGATTTTGCGTAAGGATCAGCAATTTTCGGGTAATTTAAGATGTGTCGGAGAATCAGAGTCTGAACCAGTAAACGAGAAGTATGAAATGATTTCTGGGAAAAGAAAATGGTGTGAAAATTTAGCTAATGAAAAGGTGTTTAAATATGTAAATGCTAACAATAAACCAATGAATATTGTTTTTAGAGTTTATAATGATGGAGTTGCTTTTCGTTATGAATTTACAGAAAAGTCAGATGCATTAACTGAGATTATCGACGAAACTACCACGTATACCATTCCTGAATCAACCCACCGTTGGGTACAACCATTCCATAATTCATATGAAGATTTTTTTCCTTTTTCAGATACAGGAAAGGGTGAAGATAATAAACAAGTTTGGGGCTTTCCGGCACTGTTTAAAATAAACAACAATAATCCGGTTTGGGTATTACTGTCAGAGGCAAATATTACTGAAAATAATTGTGCGGCCAGATTAACAAACATTAAAAACCCAAATCAGTACAAAGTAACCTATCCTCCGGCTAGAAATGATTTTAAGCAGGAAGGGGTGAAAACCACGTTACCGTGGACTTCCCAATGGCATGCCTTAAATATTGGGCAATTGTCGGATGTCGTTGAATCTACCTTAATTACAGATGTTAGTGAACCCGTAAAAATAAAAGAAACAAGTTGGATTAAACCAGGTGCTGTGTCATGGATATATTGGGCTTTTAATCATGGGTCTAAAGATTATCAAAAAGTTGTAGAATACACAGATTTAGCTGTTGAAATGAAATGGCCTTATGTGCTTATTGATTGGGAATGGGATGTTATGACAAATGGTGGCGATATCGTTGCTGCTGTTAATGATGCCAATAGTAAAGGCATCAAACCTTTAATGTGGTATAACTCAGGTACTGAATGGCTGGAGCCAACTCCGGTTGACCGTATGTTAACATCTGAAAAAAGAAATAAGGAATTAGCTTGGCTTAAAGACATTGGGGTTTATGGTATTAAAGTTGATTTTTTTAATGGAGATCAGCAGGATATGATGAAATATTATATCGATATTTTAAAGGATGCTGCAAAATACCAGATAATGGTAAACTTTCACGGCGCAACGGTGCCCAGAGGGTGGGCGCGTACGTATCCAAATGTAATGACTACCGAGGCGGTTTATGGAGCTGAATGGTATAACAATAAATCAGTACTGACCAGCAAGGCTGCCGTGCATAATGCAACATTGCCATTCACTAGAAATGTTATTGGTTCGATGGATTATACACCCGTAACTTTTTCCGATTCCCAGCATCCTCATATCACATCTTATGCTCATGAATTAGCGTTGTCAGTAGTTTTTGAATCCGGTTTTCAACATTTTGCTGATAGACCTCAGGCGTATTATGATTTGCCACAGGAGCCAAAGGAATTTCTGAAAAATGTACCGGTTGCCTGGGATAATACAAAACTGGTAGAGGGATATCCTGGAGAGAACGTTATCATAGCACGCAAAAAAGGAAACCAATGGTATCTGGGAGGCATTAATGGAAAGGATGAAAAACAAACATTACAAATTAATTTTAATTTTCTGGATAAGGGTAAGTATAACATAAAGCTCATTAAAGATGGTGAAGATGATAAGTCATTTGAGGTTGTCGTTTTGAAAGTTAAAAAAGGCAGTGTTTTAAATGTGGAATGTCTTCCAAGAGGAGGATTTGTAGCGGTTTTAGAAAAATAAATGAGTGTTGTTAGGAGAGTTCATGCATTAAGTGAAGCGATGCTTTATTCGATTGTCACCCTGAGCGCAGTCGAAGGGTCACACTCCACTGTCATTCCGCATCTGATGTGGAATCCATTTGTTTAAAACTAGAGATTCAAGAAAAGAATCATAAGTCTAGATTTTTTTGTTACTTTTTTTAGCGATGAAAATCGACGTAGGAGATTCATGAACACCCTAAATTAAAATATAGATTAGTGAGCTAAAAAAGTAAATCCATCTGTTTAAAACAGCAACAGTAAACTACGACTTAACATCTCACGTCTCACGCTCCACGCTTCCCAAATCACACCCCACTGTCATTCAGTACCTGATGCGGAATCTATCTATCTAAGACCCACAACCCACAACCGATAACAGACAAAGCCTCACACCTCACACCTCACGTCTCAAAGATTTCTCGTATTGTAAACTTCCCCGAAAAAAAACGAACAGTTTATTGGGAGGAGGTCAATTATTATTTTGCGTGTTATAATATAAAAGAAAAAGGTCATTGATTTTTTGAGTGTTGTAGATTTGGAAACTGAAAACTTAAACAAGACCTTAATGGTGGGTATATCTTAGATTAAAATCAAGACAATCTATTTGTTGAATTTATAAACTAATTGAAGCTTGATTTTCTTGGAGAATTTTCTGAAAATAATCGGTAATAATAATTTATCGTCTTCAAATCCTAATCTGATTTTTTTGAAGGCGATACGCATTTGGGCTTCTATGGTCTTTTCAGAAACATTTAGTTTTTTAGCTATTTCTTTATAATTTAAGCCTCTAAGTTTATTGAGTTCTAAAATTTCTTTACATTTTGGAGGCAATGTATTAATGAGTTTTTTTAGTTTTAAAATCCGACGTTCTTGCTGGTCTTTGTTTTCAGTTATAGCTGCTCTTAAAATATCCTGACGTAATTCTTCCAAAAATAAATCTTGATTTTTGGTTTTTCGGTATTGGTCAATAAATGTATTGTAGGCGATTTTATATAAATAAGGTTTTACAGATTTTAAGCCTTCCAGCTTGTGTCTTTTTTCCCAAAGCGAAATAAAGACTTGTTGCACAATGTCTTCAGAAGACGGCACATCGCGAGTAAAGGTTGTTATGTAAACAACTAAAGGGTGGTAGTATTTTGAAAATAACGAGTTAAAGGCATGACGATCGTCATTTGCAATAGCTTCTATTAACGCTAAATCCTCCATTATTACTGACTCTTTTTATTCAATCTGTGTTATTATTTCGAGTTAATTCTAAAAAACAAATCTTTATAAGAAAATAGCTGTAAACGCAATAAATATCTTAAAGTAGAGACAATAATAGCTTTAAATAGAGATTAAATAAAGATTATTTTCAAAAAAAATAAAATTCTTTTAAGGGTATTTAAAAACTGAATACGTCTGGAGTGTAAATATAACATTAAAAAAAGTTGAAAAAATTAATACACAAATTTTTATCGCATTCCATTTCTGATTCTGAGAAAGAAGAGTTGCGCATCTGGTTAAAAGACCAAAGGAACTATAACATATTTAAACAATATGTGCGCGATGACTATGATTTAACAACATTGCTTGAAACTTTAGATGAACAGAGCGCTTACGATGAAGTTTGGAATAAGATTAACAAAACCGATAAAGTACGTTTCTTGAACTCAGCAAGGGTACAAAACATAGTTAAATATGCTGCCGTTGTTTTAGTGTTTCTTTCCATTGGATATTTTGCTTTTGTAAATACCGAAGACCAAATACCACAACCTGTCATTGTTAATAACAATATAAAACCAATAAGCAACAAAGCTATTTTAACCTTACAGGATGGCACCAGTATAAGTCTTGATGAAGTTGAAAATTACGAATCACTGAATTTAACCAGCAACGGCGAGGCGTTAATTTATAAAGAGGATGCATCAGCTGAAGCAGCTACAACTTATAACTACTTAACAATTCCAAGAGGAGGTGAGTTTCAGGTGGCTTTATCCGATGGAACCAGGGTTTGGTTAAACTCAGACAGTCAGCTAAAATACCCGACAAGTTTTGTTAAGGGCCAAACAAGAGAAGTACAGCTTGTTTATGGAGAAGCCTATTTTGATGTGTCTTCAAGCTCAAATCATGATGGGGCTGCTTTTAAAGTTATTGCGCCGCAGCAGGAAGTGAAAGTACTTGGAACCGAGTTTAATATTAAAGCGTATTACGATGAAGATAAAGTTTTTACAACATTAGTGGAAGGTAGCATCGCATTATTATCTCAGGATCGAGAAGAAATTTTAGAACCTAACCAAATGGCAACGTTTAATAAGATAAATCAGGATTTGGTGGTTAATAGTGTAGACGTTTATAACGAAATATCCTGGAGAGATAATATTTATAGTTTCGAACACAAGCCTTTAAAAGAAATCATGAAAGTACTTGCCAGATGGTATGATATGGAAGTTGAATTTGAAAATGATGATATTGAAAATACGCGTTTTAATGGAGTATTAGATAAAAAACAAAATATAGAAGAAATTGTTGAAAATATAAAAGATCTAGGATTTATAAATACATACGAAATATATGATAAAACACTCATTTTAAAATAAAAAAGGGAGCGAAGATAAGAAACTTGCCGGAATCGATCTTCGCCCCTGATATTTAATGAATTAATTTAAAATCAAACTAATCCAAAACAAATTTATGGAAAAAAAACAAACTAACTTATTTCCTCATTGGAGGAAAAAACAGCTAATTAATATTATGAGGCTACTCACATTTTTATTATGCATTAGCTCCTTTGCAATTAATCCTGCGAAATTAATTTCTCAGAATGCAAAAATTAAAATTGAAGCTAGTGAGTCTTTAACTGTTGATGAGGTTTTTAAACTAATTAGAAATCAAACAGATTACAGGTTTATTTATCAGGAAGATTTATTTAACAATGCCCCGAAGGTATATGTGAAAAAAGGCGAAATTCCGGTTAAGGATTTGCTTGGGCAGTTTCTAACAAATAATGACTACGTTTACGAATTAACTGAAAATAATACCATTCTTATTAAAGATATATTAGATGCTCAGGAAAAACAATTTCGTGTGTTTGGTACAGTTTCAGATAAGGAAGGCATGCCTTTAATGGGGGTTAATGTTTTACTTAAGGGGAAAAGTAGCGGAACGGTGACCGATATGGACGGAAAGTTTAAACTGTTGGTCACAAAAGATGATGTTCTGGTATTTAGTTTCATCGGTTATACTTCAAAGGAAATTGTAGTGGAAGACCAGTCTGCTTTAAATGTTGTTTTAGATGCAGATGTTTCTGAGTTATCTGAAGTTGTAATTACAGGTTACTACGAAAGAAAAGCGGAAAGTTTTACAGGTGCACAAACCACTATTTCAGGTAAAGAATTAACGGCTTTATCCAGTCAAAATGTGTTAAAAGCACTATCAATAGCGGTGCCTGCATTTAAATTGGTAGAGAATAATGATTTTGGTAGTGATCCAAACAGATTGCCTGATTTTGAAATTAGAGGGGGGAGTAGTATAAATACCGATCTAAATTCTGAATTTCAAAACAATCCTAACCTGCCGACTTTCATCCTAGATGGGTTTGAAGTTTCAGCTGAAATCATATTCGATTTGGACCCGAATAGAGTAGCAAATGTTACGGTTCTTAGAGATGCTGCGGCAACAGCAATTTATGGTTCCAGAGCGGCAAATGGGGTAGTGGTCATTGAAACCAATAAGCCTAAAGCAGGAAAATTGAATATTTACTATAATGCTAATCTCGATTTTACGGCAGCCGATTTATCAGATTATAATTTAATGAATGCCAGTGAAAAACTGGAATACGAAAGATTAGCAGGGTTGTATTCACATCCTAACGTGAATGTTAATGAGCAGTATCAGGAAAAATATAACGAACTTTTAACTCAGGTTCAAAAAGGTGTAAATACCGATTGGATTGCTATTCCTGTAAGAGAACTTGGAGTGGCTAATTCGCATTCACTTTTTCTTGAAGGCGGAGACGATCATTTTCTGTATGCTTTCAACTTAACCCATAATGAAACAGTTGGTGCCATGAAAGGATCTAATAGAAATAGAAATGGTATTTCTATTAAACTGCAGCACAACAGAGATAAATTGAGATTTATGAATACCTTATCGTTTAATAAGGTAAATAGTAAAAATTCAAAATACGGTAATTTTAGTACCTACACCTATCAAAACCCATATTTTTATCCGTATGACGTAAATGGTAATGTAAACGAGGTCTTATATACCTATAATGATGGAACTCAGGTGCCAAATTATTTATACAATGCAACTTTAAATATTAAAGATGAGAGTGAGTATAGTAACCTTTTAAATAATTTCTCTTTTTCATGGGATATAAATGATGCACTTCGATTAACGAGTCGTATCGGGTTGAATTTAAAGAAAGGATCTTCAGATTATTTCTTACCGGCAGATCATACAAGTTTTGCAAATTCATCTGTTAAAGGTCGATATACAAAAGGAGGAGAGGATGCGGTTTCATTCGATGGAAACTTGGTATTGTCTTATAACAAAACATTCGCTGAAAAACACCTGTTAAACACCACAGGGATTTATAATATTTCTGAATCAAAAATAGACTCTTATTCTTTTGTTGGTGAAAATTACCCAAATAGTAATTTAGACCACATTAGTATGGGAACCCAGTATCAAACTGGTGGTAGTCCTGGTGGTGATTATCAGCTACAAAGACTTGTAGGGTTGGTAGGTAACGTGAATTATTCTTATGATAATCGTTATGTAGCCGATGTTTCGGTTAGAGCTGATGCCTCTTCTTTATTTGGAGCAAACGATCGTTGGGGAACTTTCTTCAGTGGCGGTATTGGATGGAATTTACACAAGGAGAGTTTCCTGCAAGATCAAACCATTGTACAACTGTTAAAAGTTAGAGCATCATATGGTCAAACCGGAGGGACGCGATTCAATCCGTTTCAGTCTTTTATGATGTATAATTATAATAATCCGGCTCTGGACGGCTTAACCTACAATGGAGATCTGGGGGCTTTACTTATAGCTTTAGGGAACCCGGATTTAAAATGGCAGAAGAACGATAAATTCAATTTAGGATTAGATTTTGCATTGTTTTCCAATAAGTTAACGGGAAATTTTAATTACTACAATGAAGTGTCTAAAAATCAGCTAATCAATGTAACCTTGGCACCATCTGTTGGTTTTCCTACCTACACGGAAAACTTAGGAAAAGTTAGAAATAAAGGAATTGAATTAAGCATGAAATATGCTGTAATAAATGCGGCAGAATCTAAATTAAAATGGGATGTTTTTGTAAATGTTTTACATAATAAAAATAGCCTGTTGGAAATTAATGAAGCTTTAACAGCCTTTAACGAAAGACAAGATGAATTAGCTGGCGATGTTACTAATCCGGTAACTAGACCATTGGTGAAGTATGAGGAAGGACGTTCAATAAACACGATTTGGGCCGTAGAATCTAAAGGGATCGATCCGGCAACTGGGAATGAAATTTTCGTTGATAGAAATGGTAATTTAACGAACGATTACAATTTTGCCGACCAAAAAGCAATGGCGGTTCAGGATCCGGATATTGAGGGTAACTTCGGAACCTTCTTAAGATATTCAAACTTTGAATTGGGAGCATATTTCTCATACAGATTAGGGGGGTATACCTATAACCAAACTTTAGTAGACAAAGTAGAAAATGTAAACCCAAGGTCTAATGCCGATAAAAGAGTATTGTATGACCGTTGGAAAGCTCCTGGTGATGTAGTGCTTTTTAAAGCGATTAGTAACACCAGTAAAACATATCCAACGTCTAGATTTATTGAAAAGGATAATGAATTAAGAATGTCTTCATTAAATCTGTCTTACAATTTTGATAATACTATTCTTGATAAATGGGGAATTAACAGATTAAGAATGTCTTTGATAGCGAACGATGTATTTAGAGTTAATACCTCTAACATAGAACGAGGGCTTTCATATCCTTTTGCGCGTTATTATTCGTTCAACCTGCAAGTTTCACTTTAAAAAAAAAAATTAAATGAAAATAAGAATCTTTCAAATATTAATATGTACACTACTGTTAAATTCATGTAGTGATTACTTCGATGTATCTCCGAAATCTAACGTTAAGGCCGAAGATTTGTTTCAAGATGAGTCAGGTTTTAATCAGGCATTTTTAGGGGTTTACACCTTGATGAGTACAAAAGCTTTGTATGGTGATAATATGACCTATTCTTTTTTAGATGTTCTGGCGCAATATTACCCTTCTGTAAGAGCAAATTCTGATCATAATTTCATTAACGCTGTAGATTACGACTACAATGAGTTAAAGGAGGAAAACCGCATTGCAAATATCTGGTCTAAACATTATCAGGCTATTGCTAATGTAAATTCGATATTGCTTTTTATAGACGATCATGCCGCTGATTTTTCTGAAGGAGTTTACGAGGTGTATAAAGGGGAAGCTATGGCCTTACGTGCTTATTTACATTTTAATCTACTGCGTTTATTTGGCCAGGCTCCGGTTCTAGGAGCTAATGAACCTGCTATTCCTTACATGGATAAATACACCAATGAAGCACAACAGGCATTATCGGTTGATGCTGTGCTAGGTAAGATAAAAAACGATTTAATGCTTGGACGAGATTTAATGATGCAAAATGACCCTTACGGACCAAATTATCAAACTATTGATTATAATTTAGTTCCAAGGGCGCTCGAGAATCGTGAGTTTAGAATGAATTATTTTGCAGCAACGGCTACATTATCTTTAGTAAGTATTTATGAAGGCGATAATGAAAAGGCTTTAGGTTATGCACAGGAAATAATTGGAACAACCGATGGTTCTGTGTCTCCGGTAGACTTATTCAGTTTTGCCAATATTCCTAATGATATCACTGCAAAATCAGAAACGATTTTTGGTTTAAATGTTTCTAAGTTGGTAGAATATCAGGATTTGTATTTCTCTACTGCTTCCTATTCCGGTCAGCAAAGAGACTGGCTTGCCATTGATGCAGCTATTATCGAAACGATTTATACACCATATGGAGCGAGTTCAATCGATCAACGAGCAAATGTGTTTTTTGGTCCATCGCAAGGAGGAGATCGAGCGTTGGCGAAATATACGAACACAACCACGCTACCATTATTAAAAATAAGTGAACTCTACTTAATTGCAGCCGAAGCAGAAGCTAATCTTGATAATGCATTAAACTATTATAATACGTTTACGGCAAGCCGAGGTATTGAAGCGCAGACTGGGGTAACAAGAGAGGAACTGGATGCTGAAATATACAAAGAGTATAAAAAAGAATTTATAGGTGAAGGAAAACTGTTCTGGTTTTACAAACGAAACAATTTTGATGTTATTGGATTGTTAGATGATGTTGAGATTGACTCAGCTTCTTATGTATTTCCAATACCAACTTCAGAGATCGAATTTGGGAACCTTTAATCTATGTTTTAAGCTTAAAAAATGAAAAGTATGAAAAAACTAATTTTTAATATAATAACACTTGGTTTGGTCATGGCTGCGGTGTTCAGTTGCGATAATGATGAGTTTGTTTATCATGAAAAAGACGGAGTATATTTTAATGTGACCGATAGTGTTTATTACTCGTTTAAAGGTAAAACAACGAGTTCAGATACGCTTAAAATACCTGTTAAAATTATGGGAGATGTTTCAGATCTGGATCGAAGTTTTAAGGTGATGATTGATCAGGAAAATACCACAGCTGAAGAGGGAATACATTATAAAGCGCTTGATGAGACATATACCTTCAGTGCCAACAAATTTACTGAAGATTTAGAGTTGGTGGTTTATAAGGATGATCCTGCGCTGTTAACTGAAGATCGTATTATTGCTTTGAAGTTATTACCAACTAACGATTTTAATTTAGGGTATACCGATAAAATAGAGTTGAAGGTTTACATTACAAATCAAATTATAAAACCATCGTACTGGGATGATTTCCTGGATTTGTATTTTGGTGAATATTCCAAAGTGAAACATAATATGGCCATTACTGTTATGGGGCACGATTTTCCTTATTTAAGAAGTGAGGCTATATCGGTTACTGCTGGTTACGGTTATGGCTACTGGCAATCTCAGGGCCGTGCGACAGTAACTTACTTTATTGAAAATGAAGTTTACGACGAAAATGGCAATAGAATTTATCCATGGTCAGTATTTTAAAAATGGCTTAACCTTTAAATAAAAACAATGAAAAATATATTATATACACTTATGGTTGCACTGCTGCTTATTGGTTGTGTGACAGACGATACCGTTCATGATTTTAAAGACCTGAATGCGATAGAAATTAAAGGATTGGATGAGGCATATCAATTTAATTATCTGGAGTCGGCGACCATCGAACCGGAAGTTATTGTATCTGGTCAAAGTGAAAACGATTTGGAGTATCGCTGGTATATGTATACCGCTTCAACGCAATTCGTGGCCGATACGATTTCCAGAGAAAAAAATATGAATGCTATTATTAGTGCATCACCTGGTCAGGCCTATACACTTATTTATAGTGTTAAGGATTTGAATACAGGTATTGTTTATAAAAAGAAAATGTCTGCAGAGGTTTTTGGACAGCTAACGCAAGGGATGATGTTTTTAGCAGAAACAAATGGAAATATCGACGTAAACTTTGTGCGTCCGGATGGTTCTGTTTTATTTGATGTATTTACAAATGCTAACCCAGGGGAAACATTTGGGACGAACCCAAATAAAATTCAATTTGTGAATCCATCACCGTTAAAAGTGGCTTTAAAGAATGTTTACATTTTTTCAAATGACGCAGATGGTGGCGTTTTATTGAATCCGATAACATTCAAAAAGGAAAAGATGTTCAGAGATGCTTTTTATAATAGTCCAACAGCTGCGACGCTTAATACTGCGTACTATTACACGGCTAATTTAACCGATTATCTTATTGTTAATGGAAAAGCACATAATCGGGCTGTGAATGCTGGTGATCCGAATTGGAAACCGGAATTAGTAATAACAGATGCCACCATTGAAAGTAAATATAATCTGGCTCCATTTTTCATGAATGATTTTTCGAAATCTTTCCCTTATCCAGTTATGTATGATAATTTAAATGGTCGTTTCTTAAAGCATGAACCTGCCAATAAAGGTGAATTAACGCAGTTTACAGGAGGAAGTAAAATTGGTTTCGATTATAATAATACGGGAGTTAAAATGCTGTATAAAGGAGTAGGAATTACGCCAACAGGATATCGTGGGTTGTATTATTATGCCATCTGTGAGGGGGCTAACGATCCGTCTAAGCGTTTTATGATGAAATTCTTAAATGGCTTTAAAGTACTGCCTCCAGCTTTGGAATTACATGGGGAGGAGTTATATGAATTACCCGCCGGAGATTATCCGGGCTTATATGGTGCTACGGTTTATGCAGCCGATGATGTTGGCTTAAAAGGTGTATTGTGGTACAGCGATGGTAAAAAATTATATGCCTTAAATGCAAATGATGCAAACCCAACCGAAATTGTTATCCGCGATTTTGAAGCCGAGGGTATGGCTGTCGATGTGTTAAAAATGGTGCGTTACAGAAAAGATGGTGCATTTGTGTCGGAGCTTAGAATAGCAGTTCGCAATAGCAATCTAGCTTCAGGGCAGGCGGGAATCGTATACATGGAAGCTGGGACTATAGGTGGTTTAAATGCTACCGAATCTGCTAGCATGTTTGGTCTGGGCGATAGAATTATTGACTTCGACGAAAAATTAAACTAAATAAATATAATGATTAAGAAAACAAAAATAATCTATTTACTGTTGTTAATAGGAATGATAGTTAATGCTCAGGGCATTGAGTTCTTTCACGGAACCTATGAACAGGCATTGAGCAAAGCAAAGGCGGAAAATAAAAATATCTTCGTAGATGTTTATACCACCTGGTGCGGCCCATGTAAACTAATGTCTAAAAATACGTTTACAGATGAGGCAGTCGGTAAATACTTTAATGAAAATTTTATAGCAATTAAGTTAGATGCCGAGAATGAAGCGGAAAGTCCGTTTTTTGAAAAATATTCAGCAAGTGCTTTCCCAACACTATTTTGGTTAGATTCAAAAGGGGATATGTTAGATCAATATTCTGGTTATTTAGACCCTTTAGGATTACTTAATCAATCTGATAAAGCGCTTAAGAGTAATATTATGGCCGATTATAAAATGGCGGAGCAAAAATGGAATACTCAAAAACGCGATTTCAAATTGTATAACGAGTATGTCATGAGATATGTGAATAAGCTGGAACCTGAAAAGGTATTTCCTTTAACAGTAGAGTTTTTTGAAGGACTTACCGCGGAAGAAATAAAATCGATCGAAGCCTATGCCATCCTTGTGATGTTTACGCGTAAGGCAGAGGATAATCCGCTTTTCGATATTCTTCTCGATAATTGGAAGTATTATATGGTAGAGGTTAATAATGACCCTGAAGCATGGAAACGTCTTTATATCTGCTTGGTAAGAAACGCTTATGTAGCCAGAATGAAAAATGATACTGAGGCTTTAGAGAATCATATGGCTTACATGAAAAAGATGAACTTTGAATATAAAGAGGTCTTTTTAGAGTCTATTGAGTTAGAGCAGTTATTATTTGAGCAAAACTATTCAAAAGGTATCGAGAAAATGTTTGAGTTAACTGAAAAGTATAGTGATATGCCATTTCTTTATAAACAGTATTATTATACTTTAATCATAAGCAAATATTTTTTACAGGAGGATGTCGATATGAAGCAGGCCGAAAAGGTTATAGACTTTGCAAGGAAGAATGCGAAATTTAAAGCGACACAGGAGTCGATGTTGTATTTAGCTTCCGCATATGCTTATAAGGGAGATTATAAAACGGCCTATGAGTATTTGGCATCATTAGGGTTCTACCCAAAACCAATGTTGTCGAATGCAGTATACAAGTATTTAAAATTACCGAACCCTAAGCAGGAGTTTCCTTGGTAGCCTATGATAAACCCCTTAATTAAATTAAGGGGTTTAATTTTGAAATATTATGACAGATGGATAAGTATGGATTAATGTAAATGCAATGGAGGTTAATTATATGAAAAGATATGTTAACATTGATGAAGCAGATAACTTCATCCTATCTTTCTCATAAAGGCGTTCCATTTACAAGAGCGGATTTATATTGAATTGCAACTAGCACCGTTTGCGGTACAATAGAGAGATCATCTTTATCGTCTCACATCACGTTTCATAATTTCCTGTCATCCTGAATATGTCACACTGAGCATTTGATAGTAAAGGAGCAAACATCGTTTGAGGTCTAACCGAAGCGTTGGCCTAGGGGCTCCCTAACCAACACCACCCCACTGTCATTCCGCACCTGATGCGGAATCCATTAGCCTAAGACTTACAGCCTACAACCGATAATCCACAACGTTTCACGCCTCACATTACCAAATTAGGGCTGTCAAAAATCAGAAATAATAAGTGGAGGAATGAAACTGCGATGCGTAGCATCAAGCATGCAATTCCGAAAACGCATGGTGCTTTAGCAATTTCCTATTTTTTGACTTGACTTTTTTGGTTCTTTTTTGGTCAAGCAAAAAATGAACATTATGAGTTTAAAAAACAATAGACATGGACGAACAAAAACGAACATCATGAGTTCTAAATAAAACAATAGACATGCAAGAATAAAAATGAACAGATTAAAATAAAATCCTATTGCCCCAATCAAATCAAGTATAGACTACATTGAATCTTCGATTTCCAGCGAAGGCAAATTTGATATTAGTAGGGGCAAACAACCTTTGTAGTATAAATAGATTACACCTCACGCTCAACAAGATCCTGTCATCCTGAATATGTCATGCTGAGCTGAGTCGAAGTGTTGGTTCAGGATCTCTCCAACCAACAACACCCCACAACCGACAACACCCCACACTTCACGTCTCACGCCCCACGCCCCACGCTTCCCAAATCACACCCCACTGTCATTCCATACTTGATACGGAATCCATTTGTTTAAAACTTACAGGGTAGATCAAGCAAGATGTCGACCTAGGATTCATGTCGTAGCAAGATCAGTTTTAAGGCGCAGTAAGGGCAGAGAAGCATGGCCTAGCGTAGCGTTTGCCATGCGCTGTAAAGCCTTAAAACTAGAGATTCAAACTCTATTTGTCA